>NZ_FOMS01000010.1 GCF_900112685.1 Roseivivax sediminis | reverse complement strand
AAGTGGAGCGGGTACCACCGCCGAAGCCGCGCCGAGACGAAACCTCTCGTGACATTGCTGCGCAATGCACTGCCGGTCAATGGATGCATTGCGTAAAGCTGCTGGGTCAGAGCCTGATGGCACGCGATTTCGATCGTCAGGTTGCAGAACTCCAGGTCCGCGTCGCCGTACTCAACGGCTACACCGCGCTCGGCATACCTGTCACAGAGCCCATGGGATAAGTGCGTCTGGGGAAAGGGGAGGTCCGCACTTCACGTTCTTTGCGCAACAAAGCCCGTCGCCATGGGAGCGGCCTCGATGATCTTCTCAGGCGATTTCCGGGCCTGCACGGTCCGGCGTTCCGGCAGGCCATCGAGGCCTGCTTCGCTCCGTCGGAAACGGCCTACGAACTCGCCATGGCGCTCGACGAGGCTGTCGACACGCTGCTGTCACTGCAAGGCGAGAACTGCCACCTGCTACCGGTGGACGCCGGCCGGCGACTCCAGGTCGATGCGGGACTTCGGTGGTATGCGGCGCGGCTGCATGATCTCGCACGCGCAGCGCGAAGGATGTGACCAGGCTGGCTGACCCGCGATCTCTGTGTGGGGCGGATTGTGGGGCAGTTTTCGGCCCGCGCCCGTCGAAAACCCCTGAAAATCAAGCATACTTGGATTTGGGGGTTGACGAATGATCTCCTGGGCACCATTTCTCGCAGGTAAGCCTCTGTTTTCCCTCAGCTTCAACACGAGCTGAGCCGAGGCGTAGACCATGACCTCCAGCTACGCTGCCGCTTCCATCCATTTCGCTAGGACTTTCAGCGGGTAGCCGTTACCGTAACCGTGGCCGACGCCCTCTGTCTGCCAGCCGCCGATCTGATCCACGATGTCAGAAGGGCACTCGACGGCTCTCAACCGGTCCCGCATGGAATGGCGGAAGCTGTGCATGGTGCAGCCATCTGGCACGTCCATTTTTATGCATTTGTTGAGCGCGGCGCTTGCTGAGTTGGCGTTGGTCGTCTCGCCCTTGTTGTATCGCGGGAAGGCGAAGTTACTGCCCTGGCGCTCGGCAACGATCCTCTGAGCGGCCCAGAGCGAGCTGCCCACGAGAGGGACAAGACGGCGGCTGCCATCGGTCTTGAGGCGACGCCAGGGGTGCTGCTGAACGACCACATGGGGAATTGGGTCATCGAGCTTGATGTCCTCGACCAACAGACCGGCGGCTTCTGCGAGGCGCAGACCCGTGTCCGAGACCAGTGCAATCAGCCAGCGAGCTTCGTCATCGAGCGACCGGCACTTGGCCTGGAGTGTGCGGACAGCGTCGAGTGGGAGCGGTTGCCGGTCGGCGACGCCTGCTTTCCTGTCGTAGTAGACCCCGGCGAAGGGGTTCTGCAGCGAAACGCCGATTTCCGATGCGGCGAAGTTGATCACCGAGCGCACGGTGCCGATGATCCGCGTGATACTGCTCCCAGCCAGTTCCTTGGCGATCAGAGCATCGCGTAGGGCGTTCGCATCAGCTCGGGTGTAGGCGGTGATGTCCTTGTCGCCGCAGGCGTCGATGACGTAGCCACAAGATCGCTCAGCGGCCCGGTGGAAGGTGACAGGCGGGTTCTTGCCCTTAAGCCTGAGGTAGATCGCCACGGCCTCGCTCAGGGTCACAGCTTCGTCGGCTGGTTGGCTGCTGCCCGTGTTCGGCGCGGGCGATTGACCCTGTGCCAAGCGCAGCAAGTGCTTGCCCGGCAGATCGACCTCTTGGATGCGCAAGTGATACCAATGCTCATCCAGCTTCTGCGCAGCGCGTGTCGCCCGCGATGCCGCAACGGCTACCGACTTGGTGCGCAGCGAAAACATGATCCGCGTTGTCGTGTAGTGGTGTCTCAGATCGCTCGGAACGCGTCGTGAGAAGTAGTAGATGCCCTGCTTCGCGAAAGTGAAAGCGGCAGTCTTGGTCTCCAGCATGGTCTACGCCTCGGCTCAGCTCGTGTTGAAGCTGAGGGAAAACAGAGGCTTACCTGCGAGATGTGGTGCCCAGGAGAGGACTCGAACCTCCACGTCCATACGGACACCAGCACCTGAAGCTGGCGCGTCTACCATTCCGCCACCTGGGCACAGGCTGCGTGCCGGGGCGTTTAGACCCCGTCACGACAGGTGTCAACGGCGTTTTTTCCAATCCCTTCGACGCGATGCGGGGCGCGGCATGCGACCGCCTTGCCGGGCCGTGCCAGCGCCGGTAGACAGGGACGCGCAAGGACCGCTCCAGCCAAGAGAGACCGATCATGCCCCATGCGAAGCTCGTCACCATCTACGGCGGATCCGGGTTCATCGGGCGTTACATCGCCCGCCGCATGGCGCAGGAGGGATGGCGGGTGCGCGTCGCGGTGCGCCGCCCCAACGATGCGATCTGGGTGCGCCCCTACGGCGTCGTCGGTCAGGTGGAGCCGGTGTTCTGCAACATCCGCGACGACGGCAGCGTGCGCGACGTGATGCGCGGGGCCGACGCGGTGGTCAACTGCGTGGGCCTGCTCGCCGAGATCGGCAAGAACACCTTTGAGTCGGTGCAGAAGGACGGTGCCGCGCGCGTCGCCCGCATCGCCTCCGAGCTGGAGGTCCCGCAGCTGGTGCAGATCTCAGCCATCGGTGCCGACGCCGATTCACCCAGCGAATACGCCCGCACCAAGGCCGCCGGAGAGAACGCGGTGCTGGACGTCTATCCGCGCGCCATCATCCTGCGCCCCTCGGTGGTGTTCGGCCCCGAGGACGACTTCTTCAACCGCTTTGCGGGCATGTCCAAGATGGCTCCGATCCTGCCGGTTGTGGGCGCGGAAACGCGGTTTCAGCCGGTCTATGCCGACGATGTCGCGCGGGCCGCGGTCAAGGGGGTCCTCGGGCAGGCGAAACCGGGCATCTATGAACTGGGCGGTCCGGATTCGAGCACGTTCCGGGATCTGATGAAGCAGATGCTGAAGATCATCCGCCGGCGGCGGCTGATCCTGAACGTCCCGTTCGCGGTCGCCGGAGTGATGGGCCGGGCGTTCGACCTGTTGCAGAAGGTCAGTTTCGACATGATCGACCCGGTGCTCACCAGGGACCAGGTGGCGAACCTGCGCCGCGACAACGTGGTATCGGGCGAGACGATGACCTTCGACGACCTGGGGATCGAGCCGGTGTCGCTCGAGGCGGTGCTGCCCGACTATTTGTGGCGTTTCCGCCCATCGGGGCAATACACCGAGATCAAGGAGTCGGCCCAGGATCTGCGGCAGGGTTGAGCCGCCGCAGAGGGGCGCGTCAGTCCTTCGGGGCGAGGCGCGCGAAGAGTTCGGTGTTCCGGCAATAGGCGGGGGGCGCATCCGCGACCGACCCGACCCTGCGCGCCAACCAGCTTTCGCACGCGAAGGGCTGCGAACACGCCGTGCAGGTCAGCACCGCATCGTCGATTTCCGGCACGCTCACATCGCCGCGCAGGGCGGCTTCCTGCAGATCGACGCCCATCGCGTCCGACATGCGGTCCACGAGGCTGGCGTGGCGTTTCAGTACATCTCGGCTCAGCATCGCGGTCTCCCTCCGGTGCGCGTTCAGACCGGAGGATCGTGCCGGATCGCACGGCGGGGCGCGTTGACCTGGATCAAGTTCAGAGCTGGGCCACGGTACGCCGGACCACGTCGATTCGCGCCGCATTTGGCGGGTGGGAGCCGAGGAACCGGTTGCCGGGGTCGGGGATGCGGGTGAAGAAGCGCGCGCCGTTCAGCGGATCGTAGCCCGAGCGCGCGGTGATCACCGTGCCGAGCTGGTCGGCCTCCAGTTCGAATTCCTTGGAATAGGTGCGCGCGCCGACGCTGGCGCCGAATTCCTCGGCCGAGCGGATCGCGTCGGCGCCCGCGCCGGTCATTGCGGCGAGGCCGGAGAACACGACCGCGCCCACGGCGGCGTTCTGCTGCGTGCGCCGCAGGTGACCGAGGATGTGATGCGACGCTTCGTGCCCCATCACGAAGGCCAGCTCGTCCGCGTTCTCGACCGACGCGATCAGCGCGAGGTTGAAGGCCAGCACCGGCCGGCCGGCGCGGTCGACGGTCTGGAAGGCGTTCGGCGGCTGACCGGGGCGATCGTCCACGACGATGATGAAGTTGCAGTTCAGGTTCGGCGCGACCCGCCGGCATTCCCGCTCCGCGATCGGCTCCACGGTGGACGTCACCTCGATGAAGGTGCGCGCCGCGCGCTCCGCCCGGGTCTTGAGTTCGCCCTGTTCGGTGATCAGCGGGCCGCCCGGTTCGGTCGTGGGCACGTTGCCCGAAGACGGCGCCGGGCCGCTGACGTCGATGGGCGCGCAGGCGGTCAGCGCGGCGAGAAGGAAGGCGGGGATCCAGCGCATGGCGGCTCCGGGTCGGGATCGCAGTTGCCCAACACCTATTGCTTGCGCCGGGGCCGGGCCACTCATTTTTCCGCGGGGCCTTGGCGTTGTGTCACGCGCGACTAGCTGCCCCGCATGAGTTCCGAGATGACCGTCCTCTACAACGACACCTGCCCGATCTGCGCGCGGGAGGTGGCCGCCTACAGGCGGATGACGCGCAGCGACCCCTCCATCGCCTATCGCGGCCTGTCCGAGGGCGAGATGGAGCGCTTCGGCCTCAGCCGCCGGCAGGCCGCCCGGCGTTTTCATGTGCTCAAGGACGGCGAACTGCACGATGGCATCCCCGCCTTCGCGCTGGTCTGGGCGAGGATCCCGAAGCTTGCCTGGCTCGCCCGCGCGGTGCGGCTGCCGGTGATCGGGGCGCTGGCGCGCGGCCTTTACGATCACGTCGCCGCACCGGCGCTTTTCGCGCTGCATCGCCGGCGGGTGAGGCTAGGCAAGGCGATACCGCGCGGTTAGGCTCATGCCATGTTCAGCATCGAGCACGAATTCGACGCCACCGTGGTCACGCTCGTCGACGAGGGACCGGCGCCCCTGCAGGAGGACGTGATCGTCAACTCCTTCGAGGAATGCATCACGGTCGAGCAATACGATCCCCGCACCGACAGCGTGCAGAAGATCACCCTCTCGATCAGCCAGATGCGCGATCTCGCCGCCGCGATCGAGCTGCCGGAAGGCGTCTACACCCGCAAGCGCACGCCGTAGGGCGGGCCCGCGATTCGCGCTTGAATCCGGGGCGGTGAGGGCTGACATAGCTCGCATATTTGTAAGGATGCCCTGATGCCGCCCCGGAACGATGCCGCGCTCGACTTCCTGCTGACCCGGCGCTCGCGCCCCGCCAAGACGCTGGACGCGCCGGTACCGGGGGATGACGATCTGCGGACCATCCTGACGGCCGCCGCCCGTTCCCCCGATCACGGCAAGCTGGAGCCGTGGCGTTTTCTCGTCCTGCGCCGCGCCGCGCTCGACCGGCTCGCGGAGGCGGCGCTCGTCCGGGCGGAGACGCTGAAGCTCGATCCCGAACAGGCGGCCAAGGGGCGACAGCAATTCGCCGACAGCCCGCTCTGCGTCGCGGTGGTGGAGATCCAGCGCGAATCGGCGAAGATACCCCCGATCGAACAGACCTATTCCGCCGGCGCGGTGTGCCTTGCGCTTCTCAACGCCGCGCTGGCCGCGGGCTGGGGGGCGAACTGGCTGTCGGGCTGGGTCGCGCACGACCGCGGTTTCGTCGCAGGGCACCTGGGGCTTGAGGCCGACGAACGCATCGCCGGCTATATCCACATC
The DNA here is from genome assembly GCF_900112685.1 of Roseivivax sediminis. Taxonomy (GTDB): domain Bacteria; phylum Pseudomonadota; class Alphaproteobacteria; order Rhodobacterales; family Rhodobacteraceae; genus Roseivivax; species Roseivivax sediminis. Next base: position 225,741 of record NZ_FOMS01000010.1, on the reverse strand, counting down.
GGGACCGAACGGTCCGCGCCGCCGGACCGGCCGCGTCCGGATCTCGATGCGATCACGGCCTGGATCGACGAATGATCCTGACGGCCTTCCTGCGGTCGGTCGGCCAGCTCGGCGACGATGCGCGCTTTCGCCGCGTGCTCTATCTCGGCCTGGCGCTGACGATCGCGCTGCTCGTCGTGTTCTACGCGCTGTTTCTGTGGTTCATCGGCTGGATCTCGCCGGAGGCGTTGACCCTGCCCCTCGTGGGGGAAGTGCGCTGGATCGACGATCTGCTGAGCGTGGGGTCGATCCTGCTCATGCTGGTGATGTCGGTGTTCCTGATGGTGCCCGTGGCCTCCGCGATCACGTCGATGTTCCTCGACGAGGTCGCCAAGGCGGTGGAGGACCGGCACTACCCGGCGCTGCCGCCGGCGGGGCGCGTGCCCTTCGGCGACCAGGTGCGCGACACTCTGGGCTTCCTCGGCATCCTGATCGTCGCGAACCTGCTGGCGCTGATCCTCTACATCATGCTTCCGCCGCTCTCGCCGCTGATCTTCTGGGCGATGAACGGCTACCTGCTCGGCCGGGAATATTACACGCTCGCCGCGATTCGGCGCGTGGGGCGCGAGAAGGCGATGATCTTGCGGCGCCGCCATGCCGGGCGCATCTGGCTCGCCGGCGTGCTGATGGCGATGCCGCTGTCGGTGCCGCTACTGAACCTGCTGGTGCCGATCGTCGGGGCGGCGACCTTCACCCATCTGTTTCACCAGCTGCAGGCGCGGGCGTCATGAAATCCATGATGTCGATGTCGCGCACGGTGATCGTGCCGGTCACGATGATGCCGGCGACGATGGCCCAGGCAATGGCGGCGACCCCGGTGGTGATCAACGCCTTTCGCCCGAGGTTGTGCACCTCGGGCGAGGCCGAATGCGTGCCGGGCACGACATTGCCGGCGTCGCCCTGCGTGGTCAGCCGGATCGGGATGACGATCAGGAAGGTCAGGAACCAGAACACGGCGTAGAGAACGATGGCGGAGGCGATGGACATCAGACCTGCTCCAGTTCCACGAGGCAGCCATTGAAATCCTTGGGGTGCAGGAAAAGCACCGGCTTGCCATGCGCGCCGATCTTCGGCTCGCCCGAGCCGAGTACCCGCGCGCCCTGGGCCGCCAGACGGTCGCGCGCGGCGTGGATGTCGTCCACCTCGTAGCAGATATGGTGGATGCCGCCCGAAGGATTCTTGTCGAGGAAGCCGCGAATCGGGCTGTCCTCACCGAGGGGATAGAGCAGCTCGATCTTGGTGTTCGGCAGCGTGATGAAGACGACGGTGACGCCGTGATCGGGTTCGTCCTGCGGCACGCCCACCTCGGCGCCCAGCGTGTCGCGGTATTGCGCCGCCGCGGCCTCGAGGTCCGGGACCGCAATGGCAACATGGTTGAGTCGGCCGATCATCGCATTCTCCTTCGCCGGACTGCGCTGCATATGCACCCGCGCGGCGGGCCGGCGCAAGCGCACGGCCCCGCGGCCATTAACCGCGCATTCATGATGGATCTCCATGCTGGGAAACGTGATGGCTCAGAACGATAGCGGATGGAGGACAGAATGGACGATCGCACCGCCGGATACGGAATGCTGCGGCCCACGCCGGCCCGGCCGCTTCTGGGGCTTACCGTGCTCATGGTCGAGGACAGCCGCTATGCCTGCGACGCGCTGCGGCTGATGGCAGTGCGGTCGGGGGCGCGCATCAGGCGGGCCGATTGCCTGCGCTCCGCGCGCCGGCACCTGGAGGTCTATCAGCCCTCGGTTGCCGTCATCGACATGGGGTTGCCGGACGGGTCGGGCGCGGAACTCATCGCCGAGATGGCAGCGGCGCAGCCGCGCGTGCCGGTCCTTCTGGGGATCAGTGGCGATCCCTTCGCCGAGGGGATCGCTTTGGCCGCTGGGGCCGACGGGTTCCTTGCCAAGCCGTTGGAGAGTGTGCTGGCCTTCCAGACCGCTGTACTGTCGAACCTGCCGCCGGACTGGCGGCCGGCCGGACCGCGCCCGGCGGATCCGACCCGCGTGCGCCCCGACCCGCTGGCCTACCGCGACGACATCCTGCACGCCGCCGAGGTTCTGCGCCAGGCGGAAGACGCGGATTACGTCGCCCGCTTCCTGGCCGGGCTCGCACGCAGCGCCGGCGACACCGCGCTCGCCGAAACCGCGGCACGTCTGCTCGATGCGACCACGCGGGGGGAGGAGACGGGCGTCATTCGCGAGACGCTCTCGCGGATGATGGCCGAGAGAGCGGCGGTGGACGAGATGATCTGAGCCGGATCGAAATCGGCCACATCACGGGATCGAGGATCGCCATTGGTGCGCCATTGGTCAGAGCGACAATGATGGCGCCCCTCGCGTTCCCCGGGGTTCATCCGGTCAGATGAAGGTGGGGCGCCGCGTCTGACCAACCCGGCCGGTGTGGCGCGCGGGCGACCGCGGAGTGCAACAATCGGCGACGGGCGCGGCGGTAATGTTACAAATGCCGACCTTGGCTGCCCGATCTTGGCGGATGGTGTCACCGGGCATCAAGCGCGCGTGAAAGAGGTGTTGTGCAGGCGGCCGGGGGCGCATGTTGTGGGCACGCCATGCTCCAACCCGAGGTTCCGCCGTGTCCCGCACCGCTGCCGAGTCCGCCTCCGCCCCCCAGCCGCGCCGGAGGCCCGCGCTCATGCGACATCTGCCGCTTGTCGTCATCCTCGCCGTCGCTCTCGTCGGCGCTTTCACGCTGCGTGACACGCTGAGCTTCGAGACGCTGCGCGAGCACCGCGACGCGCTTCTGGCCTTTCGCAACGACAACCTCTTCGGCCTCGCCGCCGCCTTCGTCGGGGTCTACGTGGCCATCGTCGCCTTTTCCCTGCCCGGCGCGGCGGTCGCGTCGGTGACCGGCGGATTCCTGTTCGGGCTCTGGGGCGGCAGTGCGCTCAACGTGCTGGCGGCGACGGCGGGCGCGCTGATCATCTTCGGCGCCGCGCGTACGGGCCTCGGGCGGACGTTGTCGGAGCGGATGAACGCCTCCGAGGGGACCGTGAAGCGGCTGAAGGCGCGGCTCCACGAGAACGAGATCGAGGTGCTCTTGCTGATGCGGCTGGTGCCGGTGGTGCCGTTCTTCGTAGCCAACCTCGTGCCGGCGCTCGTTGGCGTGGGCTGGCGGAACTTCGCCCTGACGACGGCGTTCGGCATCGTTCCGGGGGCGGTGGTCTTCACTTCCATCGGGGTCGGCGTCGGCGAGGTCTTCGACCGTGGCGGCACGCCGGACCTGTCGCTTCTCTGGGCGCCGCAGGTGATCCTGCCTCTTCTGGGGCTCGCCGCGCTGGCGGCGCTGCCCATGGTCGTCAAGGCCGTGCGCGGCCGGAAGGAGCCTTGAGCGATGGAACGGATCAGCACCGATCTCCTGGTCATCGGCGCCGGCTCGGGCGGTCTGTCGGTGGCCGCAGGCGCGTCGCAGATGGGCGCCAACGTGGTGCTGCTGGAACGCGGGGAGATGGGCGGCGACTGCCTCAACTACGGCTGCGTGCCCTCCAAGGCACTGATCCGGAGCGCGAAGACCGCGCATGCGATGCGCCACGCCGCGCGCTACGGTATCGGTTCCGTGGAGCCCTCCGTCGACTATGCCGCCGCAAAGGATCACGTGCAGGAGGTCATCGCCAGCATCGCGCCGCATGACAGCCAGGGGCGGTTCGAGGGGCTCGGCGTCCGGGTGATCCGCGAGACGGGCCGCTTCGTGTCGGAAACGGAGGTGGAGGCCGGGGCCCACCTGATCCGCGCGCGCCGCATCGTGCTCGCCACCGGATCGTCGCCTATGGTGCCGCCGATCCCGGGTCTCGACGCCGTGCCGTACCTGACGAACGAAACGCTCTGGGACCTGCGCGAGCTGCCCGAGCACCTTCTGATCATCGGCGGCGGCCCGATCGGCATGGAGATGGCGCAGACGCATCGGCGGCTGGGATCCCGCGTCACGGTGATCGAAGGTGCGAAGGCCCTCGGTAAGGACGATCCCGAGCTTGCGGAGGTCGCGCTCGATGCGATCCGCGGCGAGGGCGTGGAGATCGTCGAAGGCGCGCAGGCCGCCGAGGTGCGCGGAACCGCCGGTGCCATCGAGGTGGAGACCGGGGACGGGCGCGTCTTTGCCGGCTCGCACCTGCTGCTGGCGGTGGGGCGGCGTGCCAACGTGGACGATCTTAACCTCACCCGCGCGGGGATCGAAACGACGAAGACAGGCGTGAAGGTGGATGCGCGCCTCAAGACCACCAACCGCCGCGTCTATGCCATCGGCGACGTCGCCGGCGGGCTGCAGTTCACGCATGTCGCATCCTATCACGCCGGCCTCGTCGTGCGGTCGGCCGTTTTGGGCTTGCCGGCCAAGGCGTCGACCGATCACCTGCCCTGGGCCACCTATACCGACCCGGAACTCGCGAATGTCGGCCTCACCGAGGCGCAAGCGAAGGAGCGGTTCGGTGACAAGGTGGAGGTCGCGCGGTTCGACTACGACGGCAACGACCGCGCGCAGGCAGACCGCCTCACGACCGGCCGGGTCAAGGTCGTCGTGCACCGCGGCCGTCCCGTCGGCGCCGCCATCGTCGGGCACCAGGCGGGCGAGCATATCGGCCTCTGGGCCTTCGCGATTTCGTCGAAGGCAAAGATGCAGAATGTCGCCGGCATGGTCGCGCCCTATCCCACCTACAGCGAACTTAACAAACGCGCCGCGGGGGCCTATTTCTCCCCCAGGCTGTTTGACAGCGGGGCCGTCAAGCGCGTGGTGCGCACGGTCCAGCGCTGGCTGCCGTGAGCACGCGTCTTAACTAAGGCTTTATGGTGAATTCGCTTTCCGGCCGCTTTCTGATCCTCACGACGATCTTCGTGATGCTGGCCGAAGTGCTGATCTTCGTGCCCTCGGTCGCGCGGTTCCGTGAAAGCTTCCTCCTGGCGCGGCTCGAACGGGCGCAGATCGCGTCCCTGTCGCTTCTGGCCACCGACATGATCGACCCGGCGCTGGAAGAGGAACTCTTGCTCAATGCCGGGGTCTACAACGTGGTTCTGCGCCGCGACGAGGCGCGGCAGCTGGTGCTGTCCTCGCCGATGCCGGGGCAGATCACCACCACCTACGATTTGCGCGACGCCTCTGCGCTGACGCTTGTCTTGGATGCCCTCCGCCGCCTCGTGACGCCGGAAAGCGAGCTCATCCGCGTCATCGGCAGCCCGTCGCGCGATGCCGGTCTGCAGATCGAGGTGACCATGCACAGCGACGAGCTGCGCGCGGCGATGATCGATTATGGCCTGCGCATCCTTGTTCTGTCGGCGGTGATCTCGGTGCTGACGGCGTTCCTGTTGTTCCTCGCGGTGCGGCGGGTGCTGGTGAAGCCGATCAAGGGCGTCGTCGCGCACATGCAGAGCTATGCCGCCGCGCCCGAGGACTCGCACCGCATCATCCGCCCTGGCGCCGGCGTGCGGGAACTGCGCGAGGCCGAGGAGGCGCTGGCCAAGATGCAGACCGAGCTGACCCAGGCGCTGCGCCAGAAGGAGCGGCTGGCGCAGCTCGGCGGGGCGGTGGCGCGGGTCAGCCACGATCTGCGCAACATCCTCACCTCCGCGCAGCTTTTTGTCGACCGGATCGAGACCTCCGAGGACCCGGTGGTGCGCCGGCTCGCGCCGAAGCTGGTGAATTCCATCGCGCGGGCGGTGTCGCTCTGCGAATCGACTTTGGCCTTCGGCCGCGCGGAAGAGCCATCGCCGGTGCTGTCGCACGTGAACCTCGCGCAGATCGTCGACGAGGTGCTGGAAGCCGAGCATCTCGCGATCGGCGACGCGGAAGTGTCTCTCGCCGCCGACATTCCGCCCAACCTCATGCTGCGGGCCGATCCCGAACAGCTGCATCGCATCCTGTCCAATCTGGTGCGCAACGCGCGGCAGGCGATCATCGGGTCGGGTCAACCGGGAGAGATCAACATCACCGCCTCGGCGGGCGACTCGTTCTGGCGGATCGAAGTGTCGGATACCGGGCCCGGTCTGCCGGCGAAGGCGCGCGACAACCTGTTCAAGCCGTTCCAGGGCGGGGCGCGCAAGGGCGGTTCCGGGCTCGGCCTTGCCATCGTGCTGGAACTGGTCCGCGGACACGGCGGCACGCTGGAGCTGCTGCACTCGGATGCCGATGGGACCACCTTCCTCATCCGGCTGCCGATGGGCGGGCTGAACTGACGCCGCGAAGGGGAAAAGGATTTTTCCGGACCTCCCCTTGCATCGTCCGGTGAGGCCGGATAGATCAGCGATCCACGGACCGATAGCTCAGCTGGATAGAGTACCTGACTACGAATCAGGGGGTCGGGGGTTCGAATCCTCCTCGGTCCGCCACCACCCTCCCTCAAGGCGCCGAAAATCGATCTCAGGTTCGGTGTGGCCGGGATTCATCGCTCGTCGTTTCTCCCACAGGCATGTGTGGTCGCTCGGCGTTTGCCTGTCCGGGCAGGGGTCCTGTGTCAGGACAAGTTCCATGACAGACGACGACACCCGGGAGGCCGCGCCCGGTGCGCCGACACGGCCTTGTGCCGGGGCGATTCGAGCCTTGCGCTCGGCGCGGATTTCACGCGTCGACGGAAAGCCGTTTCAGACAGACACGAGCGATAGCGCCAGGTAGCACAACGCCGACAGGACCGCGGCGGCAGGGACGGTGACGATCCACGCCGCCGCGATCGTGAGAAAATGCGACCGGCGGACAAGCTTGCGGCGGCGGCGCTCCTCGCTCGGAACGCGCTGCGCGGGGGGGCGGGCCTCCTGGATCCTGCGGGCGCGACGCTCGGCGTGCCATTCCCGGAAAAAACCGACTCCGAAGACCCCGCCGACGGCGATGTGTGTGGAACTGACCGGCAGGCCGAGCCACGAGGCCGCAATGACCGTGACCGCGGCAGAGAGGGCGACGCAATAGGCGCGCATGGGATTGAGCTTGGTGATCTGGCCGCCGACCATATCGATCAGTTTCGGGCCGAACAGCATCAGCCCGACGGAGATCCCCATCGCCCCGATGAGCATGACCCAGACCGGGATCGCGACCTCTGCCGCGGCCCCGCCGGTTTCCTGCGCATAGACGATCGCGGCCAGCGGGCCCACGGCATTGGCGACGTCGTTCGCGCCGTGGGCGAAGGACAGCAGGGCGGCGGAAATGACGAGGGGAACCCGGAAAAGGATCTTGAGCGACCGGTTGCGGTTCTCGAGCCCGCGTGCCTGCCGGCGGATCAGCGGTGTGGCGGCGGCCGCGCAGAGAACGCCGATCACGACCCCGATCAGGAGCGCGGTGCCGAGGTCGATCGCCATTACCCGCTTGAGGCCCTTGAGCGCGAGATAGCTTGCGAATGCCGCGGCCATCAGGCCGATCAGCACGGGCACCCAGGTGCGGGCCGCGGCGATCTTGTCGTCGACGTAGATCACCTTCCACTTGATGAAGGCGAGGACGGCGGCCGCGATGACGCCGCCGAGCGCGGGCGAGATCACCCAGCTTGCGGCGATGGCGCCCATGGTCGGCCAACTCACCGCGCCAAGCCCGGCCGCGGCAATTCCGGCGCCCATGACGCCGCCGACGACGGAATGCGTGGTCGAGACCGGCGCGCCGACGAAGGTCGCGAGATTCACCCAGAGCGCGGCGGACAGCAGCGCTGCCATCATCGCGGTCACGAACACCCGGCCGTCGGCCAGGCTTTCCGGTGCGACGATGCCCTTGGAGATGGTGTTCACCACATCGCCGCCCGCCAGGAGCGCGCCGGCGCTCTCGCAGACCGCCGCGATGGCGATCGCCCCGGCCATGGACAGCGCCCGGGCCCCGACCGCGGGGCCCATGTTGTTGGCCACGTCGTTCGCGCCGATATTCAGGGCCATGTAGGCGCCGAACGCCGCCGCCACGACGACGAAGAGCGCCCCGGGTGTCTGACCGACGATGAGGCCGGCGGAAATCGCGGCCACGGTCACGAACAGCAGCGACAGGCCGACACCGATGAGCGGTCGCGCCGCATACATTGTCGCCGCCTCGAGCCGGGACAGTCGGTTGAGGTCGCGGTCGAGGGTCTGCCAGTTGTAGGAGCCGTCCTGCTCGCTCATGGGGCCACTCTTGTTTGGGCGAGATTATCGCGCGGAGGCGGCGAGAAGACCGTCCACATCGGCGAGTAGGTCTTTCAGTCCGGGTTCGTCCACCGACGCCGCCGCATCCTGCGGGCTCATCCATTGCCGCTCGCGACGGCCCGCCTCGGGGTAGTCGTCGTAGAGCTTCTCGGTGTCGATCGCGTAGACATCCACGTCCGTCGGCACGGGAATCCCGCCTCGCAGGCGCTTGTCGTAGCGGTAGCGCCCGATGCGCCGGGGCCTGGCGCCCCGCGGCTTCACCCCGGCCTCCTCCCACGCTTCCTCGAGCGCGACACCGCCGGCGTCGAACCCGGTTTTCGGCCAACCTTTCGGGAGGATCCAGCGTCGCGTCTCGAGCGAGGTGATGAGGAGGATCTCCAGCCGGCCGCTGTCGCGGCGGAAGCACAGCGCCGCAACCTGATAGCGCGACGGGCGCCTCAGGATCGGTTGAATGAACTCGGACCAGATCGTATTGAGCATGGGTATTCTCGACATTTCGGCCGCGCTTACCACTTCGGCTTTCGTCACTTCAACGCGTTCCCGCGAAACTGTGGTCCTTCACGTCGACGTCGGCGGCGTTTGTCGGGGTCACCAGAACCTCGGTCCCGGTCTGGCGCAGCGCGTCGGCCAGCGGACCCGCAGGCCGCGCGTCGGTAATCAGCGTCCCGATCTCATCGCACTGCGCCACCCGGCACAGATGGCTGCGCCCGAACTTGCCGCTGTCGATCAGGAAGCGCCGCGCAGAACTCTGGCACATCATCGCGCGCTTTATCGCATCGAAGCCCTCGACGGCCTCGGTCACGCCGGCCTCGCTCAGGCCGGCCGCACCGAGGAAACAGGCATCGACATTGTATCGGCCAAGGTATTCACAGGTTTCCGGTCCGACCACGGCGGCTTCCTCGCGCATGTAGGTGCCGGGCGAGAGACGGACGCTTGCCGCCGGATTCTGTCCAAGCATCATCGCGACCGGCAGCGAGTTGGTGATCGCCGTGATGCGCCGCTGCTCGAAGGCGAGGGCGCGGGCGAATTCCATCGTCGTGGTGCCGGCGTCGACCATGATCGTGTCGCCGTCCGAGACCAGGCGCGCGGCGAAACGGCCCAGCCTCTCCCGCTCCGCGACGCGCTCGAGGCGGCGCTCGTCCATGTCGCGATGAAGGGCCGGCGCGGCCGTGGAGGCCCCGCCATGCGCACGGTTGAGCAAGCCCGCATCGTTCAGCTCCTTCATGTCGCGGCGCACCGTCTCGGTCGTGACACCGAACTGGATCGCGAGTTCGCTGACACGGACATGCGGCTTGAGCCTGAGCTCAAGCAGGATCTGCCGCCGTCGATCCGCCTTTTTCAGGCGCTTTGGCTCCAAGCGTTCGGCCATGGACCTTCGCTCCGCTCCGGGTTTCATGTCTGCGAATAGCGCAAGAACGCAGAATTTGTAACGACATATGTTGCATATCCCAAATTTCGGTGCTGTCATCGTCGCAATGCGCCGTGGAGGCGGCGTGCCAACTGAAACGGGAGGGAATCAGACATGCCCAGGGACACGATCTTCGGGACGACCGCGCTTGTCGCACTGGCGTTCACTGCCTCGGCGGCCTTCGCGCAGGAGGAGTGCGAGAATCGCGGCGCGCTCGATGCGCAATATTGCGACGCCGACGGCGACCTCGTGGCCGACGCGCCGGAGGACGAAAGCGCGCTGCGCAACCCCGACACGCTCGTATTCGCCTATACGCCGGTCGAGGACCCGGCGATCTACGAGGACATCTGGACGCCGTTCATCGACCATCTGGAGGAAGTGACCGGCAAGGACGTGCAGTTCTTCGCCGTTCAGTCCAACTCGGCGGAAGTCGAGGCGATGCGCTCGGGCCGCCTGCATATCGCCGGTTTCTCGACCGGCCCGACGCCCTTCGCGGTGAACCTCGCCGGCGCGGTACCCTTCGCGATCATGGGCGCCGATGACGGCCGTTTCGGCTACACGCTGCAGGTCTACACCCAGGCGGACAGCGACATCCAGGAGATGCCGGACCTCGCCGGCAAGCGCATCGCGCACACCTCGCCCACCTCGAATTCCGGCAACCAGGCGCCGCGCGCGCTGTTCCCCGATCTGGGCGTCGTGCCGGACGAGGATTACGAGGTGAACTACTCGGGCAGCCACGACCAGTCGATGCTGGGCGTCGTCGCCGGCGATTACGACGCCGCGCCGGTCGCCTCCGAGGTGGTGGAGCGGATGGCCGAACGCGGTCTCTACGACCCCGAGGAGGTGCGCATCGTGTGGGAGAGCGATCCGTTCCCGACGACCTCCTACGCCTATGCGCACGACCTCGCGCCCGAGCTGAAGGAGAGCATCGAGGAAGCGTTCTTCAGCTTCGACTTCGAGGGCACCGCGCTTGGCGAAGAGTTCACCGGCGTGTCGAAGTTTATCCCCATCACCTACGAGGAGCAGTGGGCGGTGATCCGCCAAATCCAGAGCGCGAACGGCGTGGAGTACACGCCCGAGGGTCTCGCCGCGGAATAATGGCACTTTCGGGCCGGCGCCGTCGTGCGCCGGTCCGGCAACGGAGCATCCCATGCTGAAGATCACCGACCTCGTCAAACGCTACGGCAGCGGCGACCCGGTCCTGAAGAACCTCGACCTGACCATCGAGGGCGAGAGCGTCGTGTCCATCATCGGCTCCTCCGGGGCGGGCAAATCGACACTCCTGCGCTGCATCAACCGGCTGGTGGAGCCGAGCTCGGGCTCGATCGAGCTCAACGGCACGGAGCTGACGAAGCTGCGCGGCAGGAACCTGCGCGCGGCGCGGCGCAAGATCGGCATGGTCTTCCAGGGCTTCAACCTCGTAGACCGCCTGACGGTGATGGAGAACGTCCAGTCCGGGCGGCTGGGCTACATCTCGACCTGGGCGGCGATCATGCGGCGTTATCCCAAACAGGACATCCGCCGCGCCTACGAGCTGATGGAGCGGGTGGGCATCGCTCATTACGCCAACACCCGCGCCGACCAGCTCTCGGGCGGTGAGCGCCAGCGTGTCGGCGTGGTGCGCGCGCTGATGCAGGACCCCGAGATCCTGCTGGCGGACGAGCCGACGGCCTCGCTCGATCCCAAGACGTCCGAGCAGATCATGGGGCTCTTGCGCGATCTTGCCGGAGAGCTGAAGCTGCCGGTGTTGATCAACATCCACAACGTGACCGAGGCCAAGGAATACACCGACCGGATCGTCGGCATGCGCTACGGGCGGATCATCTTCGACGACAAGCCGGCGCAACTCGATCAGGAGGCGATGGACCGGATCTATTCCGGCAGCCCGCACGCCGACCGCAGCGAAGACCTGAGGCAGGCGTCATGAGCGAGGCCCGCGATACCTGGCGCAAGCCGCCCTTCATCGCCAACCCGGTGGTCCGCTGGGCGGTCTATCTCGGTGCCATCGCCTATTTCCTCTGGGTCGGCGCGACCATGCCCATCGACTGGGGCCGCGTCGCGGACGGGTTCGGCCGCGCTGGCCGCATCTTCGGCGGCGCTTTCCCGCCGAGCTTCGAGCGCAGCGGCCTCCTGATCGACGGATTCCTCGAGAGCCTCAAGATCGCCATCCTCGCCACCACCGGCGGCGTGCTTCTGTCGATCCCGATCGCCTTCATGGCCGCGCGCAACGTGGCGCCGCTGCCGATTTATTATCTCGGGCGCTTCGTCATCATCGTCGCGCGCAGCTTCCACCCTGTCATCGTCGCCATCATCTTCGTGAAGGCCGTCGGCTTCGGGCCATTCGCGGGCGTGCTGACGCTGGTGGTCTACTCCATCGGCTTCGTCGCCAAGATGCTGGCCGAGCGGATCGAGGAGATCGACTTCGGCCAGGTCGAGGCGATGCGGGCCGCCGGGGCGCCGTTCTTCTCCACGATGTTCTACGCCATCTTCCCGCAGATAATGCCGCGCCAGATCGGCCTGACGATCTATCAGCTCGACAGCAACCTGCGCGCCTCGGCCGTGGTCGGCATCGTCGGGGCAGGGGGCATCGGCGCGACGCTCGCCAATGCCTTCGGGCGCTACGACTACGACTTCGCCCTCGCCATCACCATCGTGATCGTGGGCGCGATCCTGATCTCGGAAGGGGTCAGCGGCATGATCAGGAAGCGGATCGGATGACCAGCATTTCCGAACAGTTCGGGCGGGAGGACTGGAGCCGCTTCTCGTCGCGGCAGAAATGGCAGCGCTTCGCGATCTTCGCGGTTTGCGCGCTGGCCATCGCCTGGTCGATCTCGTCCATCGAGGTGGTCTGGGCCTGGGTCTGGGACGCGCCGGGGCAGATGGGCGATCTCTTCCAGCGGATGTATCCGCCCGACACCACGAACCTCGCCACCATCCTGCGGGTGCTGTGGGAGACGGTGAACATCGCGACCTTCGCCACCGCCTTCGCGGTGCTGATGTCGCTGCCGGTGGCCTACCTCGCCGCGCAGAACACCACGCCGAACCGCGCGACGCTCTGGCTCGGGCGGCTGATCCTCGTCACCTCGCGGTCGGTCAACACGATCATCTGGGCGCTGCTCTTCGTCGCGATCTTCGGTCCCGGCGTGGTCGCCGGCATCATCGCGATCATGTTCCGCTCCATCGGGTTCATCGGCAAGCTCCTGGGTGAGGCGATCGAGGAGATCGACAAGCGTCCCGTGGAGGCGCTGGAGGCGACCGGCGCGTCGCGGTTCAAGGTCATCGCCTATGCCATCGTGCCGCAGGTCATGCCGACCTTCTGGGCGGTCGCGATCCTGCGCTGGGACATCAACCTGCGCGAATCGACCGTGCTCGGCCTCGTCGGGGCAGGGGGCATCGGCATCATCCTTCAGGGCGCCATTGACACGTTCAACTGGCCCGAAGCGGCGACCGTCCTCCTGGCGATCCTCGTGCTGGTGATCCTGGGCGAGGTGATTTCGGCCTTCCTGCGCCGCCGCATCCTGTGAGCGTCATCACCGCAACGGACCCGGCCCTCGCGTTCGAGGCCTATCTGAGGGTGCGGCCGCGTCTGCCGCAGGCGCGGTTCCCGCAGACCTGGCAGGCGGCCCGCGATCTCGGCGAGATCGCGGGCGAGTTCGAACTGATCCTGCTCGACGCCTACGGCGTGCTGAACGTGGGCGAGTCGCCGATCCCAGGCGCGGCGGCGCGCATCGCCTCCCTGCGCGCGCAGGGCAAAAGCGTGATGGTCGTGTCGAACTCGGCCGGCTATCCCAAGCGGCGCATGATGCAGCGCTACGCCCGGCTCGGCTTCGACGTCACCCCCGAGGAGGTGGTGACCAGCCGCGAGGCGCTGCTCGCACATCTGGCCGCGGCGCCGCCGCGCCGATGGGGCGTGATGCTCACGCCCGAAGCCGGCGATGACGAATTCGACCCCTTCGATATCGTCCATCTCGGCGACCACCGCACGGACTACGACCGGGTCGACGGCTTCCTGCTGGTCGGCTCGGACGGCTGGACGGAGGCGCAACAGGCGCATCTCGCGGCCTCCTTGCGTGCGCATCCGCGTCCGGTTTGTGTCGGAAATCCGGATCTCGTGGCGCCGCGCGAGGATGGGTTGACGCAGGAGCCGGGCCATTTCGCGCACCGGCTGGTCGAGGAGGCCGGCGTCTCGCCGGACTTCGTCGGCAAGCCCTTCCGGGAGATCTTCGAGCTTGCCCTCTCGCGTCACGGCATCGACCCATCGCGGGTTTTGATGGTGGGCGACACGCTGCACACCGACGTCCTGGGGGGCGCTCATATGGGCTTTGCCACGGCGCTGGTGTCCGGGCATGGCGCGCTGTGCGGTCTCGACGTGGGGGAGGCGATCGCAGCGTCCGGCATCGTGCCGAACTATGTCATCGATTCCATCTGACTCCGTATCGGCCGGCCTCAGGAGGTCGGCTCGGCGCCCCGCTCCGTTCGGTGGACCGCCCTTGCAGGTTGGCCGTCGCCCCCTCGGGAGCCGGCCGCGAGGGAGGTCGTCTTGCGCGTCGCACCCTGTTTCGGCGCTTTCGTGTTCTGCCGCGCGCGGTTCCTGACCGGGCGGCTCGCGCTTCCCGAGGCGGAGCGCCGGGTGGATGCGGACTCGGCCATCGAGATGTCGCACGCGCCACGTGCCGCCCGGTCACCTCGGCTTTCGGCTGGTGCGCATGCCCCGCGGGGCCCGCCGCCGTGCCTGCGATGGCGGCGGCCGTGCGCACTCGGCCCGAGGCGTGGGGTCGGGTCAGGAGGCCTGACTGTAGCGAGCGCCCTCAGGTGCGTGGGCGTCGAACACATGCGCCACGAGGCGGGCAAGTACGCGCCCGTCGGGGGGCACGGTAAGGCCCGTGCTCGTGACTTCCACAAGGTCGCCGAACCGTGCGGCGACGGCTGCGATCTCCGGGCGAAGCCGAGCAGCCATGGCGCCGAAGCGCTCGTGCAGCGCCTCCAGGTCCAGCCGGAAGTCGCACATGATCATTTCGATGGCCCGCGCGCGCATCAGGTCCTCGTCGGTCATCACGTGACCGCGCACCGCCGCGAGTTCTCCGGCTTCGATCCGCTGGACATAGGCCGGCGTCGCCGGGGCGTTCTGGACGTAGCCCGCCGGCAGGCGCGAGATCGACGACGCCCCGAGACCGATCAGAGTGGCGCAGCTGTCGTCCACGTAGCCCTGAAAGTTGCGGCGCAGGCGGCCCGTGCGCGCCGCCAGTTCCAGCCCGTCGCCGGGGCGCGCGAAATGGTCGATCCCGATGGGGGTGAAGCCGGCGCCGCGGAACCGGTCCGCGGCGCGCTCCGCCAGCCGGTAGCGCGCGACCTCCTGTGGCAGGCTCGCCGCGTCGATCAGCTTCTGGCGCTTGGACATCCACGGCACGTGGGCGTAACCGAACAGCGCGATGCGATCCGGGCCGAGGTCCAGCACCTTGTCGAGCGTGTCGTCGAGCCGGGCCGCGTTCTGGTGCGGCAGGCCGTAGACCAGATCGGCGTTCAACGATCCGATGCCGGCGTCGCGCAGATCGTCCACGCAGGCGCGCGTGACGTCGAAGGGCTGCATCCGCCCGATGGCCTGCTGTACCAGCGGGTCGAAATCCTGGATGCCGATGCTGGCGCGGGTCATGCCTTCGGCTGCGAGCGCCGCGATCTTGGGCGTGTCGACCATCGTCGGGTCGATCTCGACCGAGAATTCGCAATCCTCCGTCGGCGGCAGCACCGCCTTCACCGCCTGCGCAAGCCGGTGGATGAGCGCCGGCGGGAGGATCGTCGGCGTGCCGCCGCCCCAGTGCATCCGCCCCATCCGCAGCCCCGCCGGCAGCGTCTCTTTCAGCAGCGCAAGTTCCTGTTCCAGCGTCCCGATATAGTTCTCGACCGGGGTGAGCGTCTGCGTCCCTTGCGTCCGGCAGGCGCAGAACCAGCAGAGCCGTTCGCAGAACGGGATGTGGATGTAGACCGAGACGGGTTCGGCCGGGTCCAGCCCGGCAAGCGCCGCGGCCTGGTGCGCCGCGCCGATATCGGCGGAGAACACCGGCGCGGTAGGGTAGGAAGTGTAGCGGGGCACCCGGGCGTCGAAGAGGCCGAGGGATCTGAGGCGGTCGATCTGTGTCATGCCGCCTCTTTGCCGCGGATCAGGGCCGCGCTCGTTGCGCTGGATCAAGGTTCAGAACGGGAAGGGCGAGGCGCCGATCACGGCCGTGTGAAGGTGCAGGAGACCGAGCCAGAGCGCCAGCCCCAGCACCGCCCGGGTCGCGAGCGGCCGGGCATGGCGGCGGCGCCAGTCCCGGTCGCCCAGTGGACGGAGCGAAAACATTGACGTCGCCGCAAAAAAGGCGCGGGCCGTCTCGGGCTCCAGCGCGCGGCGCGCCCGGGCGTCGAAGGCGGGGATCGCGGCCAGCGCCATCGCGAGGAAGCTGCCGAAGAGGAGCACGTGCGCCAGATCGCCGTTCGGCGGCAGGTGCGAACCGGCCCAGAGTGCGAGCGCCAGGAACAGGGGATGGCGCGAGATCGCGGCGACACCCGGCCGCGCCGGATCGAAGGCCGCGCCCTTGCGCGCGCCCAGCGTGTAGGGTTGCGACAGGCCGATGCCGGCCGCGATCAGCATGACCGACACCGGCATCGCGATGTTCGGCACCCAGCGCGCCCAGGCCGGCTGCGGCCAGAGTTCGACATACGGCGCGCGCCCGGCCGCCGCGATCAACCAGGCCAGCAGCGCGACCGAGACAAGTCCGTAGACGCTGAAATAGGTCTGCCGCCCCATCGCGCCGATCAGCCTTTCGCGAAGGCCCCAGAGCCGTGGCACGAAGTGGCTGGCGGCGAAGAGGCTCAGCGCGGTGGCGTATTCGATCCATCCGGTCATCTGCGATCGGCCTCGGCGATGAGCCGCGCGAAGTGACGCGTGGAGGCCCAGATGCCGGACAGGCCCTGCATCATACTCGGCTCACCACCGCCGGGACCGCGATCAGGGCGACGAAGCCGACAAGCACCAAAAGCTCGGCCGTTTCCGTCTGCGGCGGGCCGAGCGCCGCGGCGGGGAGGATGAGGAAGAGTGTGGTACATCGGGTCATGTCGGATCTCTGTCGTCAAGATCTGGTAAATCTCGAACCGGACACGGGGCAACAGGTCCGGGTCCGCAGATCGCGTTCCTGTCTCCGTGGAAGCGGGACGGGAACTTGCGGACAATTCTCCGGAACTTGCTTCGGCTGTCGGGGGCGCCATGCTAAGCTGCCTTGAGGCAAAGACAATTTTCGAGGTTGTATAGTTCATGCCTGCGTGGGGAGAGCAGATCGCCGCCTTGCCGGTGCGATGGGACCGCAAGGAGCGTATCCAGGTCCTGATGGTCACCTCGCGGGACACCGGCCGCTGGGTCATGCCCAAGGGATGGGAAATGAACGGCACGAAGCCCTGGGCCGCCGCGGAGATCGAGGCGCTGGAAGAGGCCGGCGCGCGCGGGTTCATCTCGAAAAGCCCGATCGGCGTCTACAGCTACGGCAAGGTGCTGGACGACGGCACCGTGCAGCCCTGCCGCGTTCGGCTCTACCCGATGATCGTCGACAAGCTCAAGCGCCGCTGGAAAGAGCGCGAGCAGCGCACGCGGCGCTGGTTCTCTCCCCGGTCCGCCGCCCGCCGGGTGCAGGAGCCGGAGCTTGCCGCGCTCCTGCGGCGGCTCGAATCGGACGGGGGGACACGCGACGCGCTGCGCCGGCTGCGCAAGGCGGCCTGATACGGCTGGCGCTCAGGCGACCATCTTCTCCGCCCGCTTGAGGTCCACGGACACGAGCTGGCTGACGCCCTGTTCCTGCATCGTCACCCCGAAGAGACGGTCCATCCGCGCCATCGTCACCGCATGGTGGGTGATGATCAGAAAGCGCGTGTCGGTGCGGCGGCACATCTCGTCGAGCATGTCGCAGAACCGGGTGACATTCGCGTCGTCGAGCGGCGCGTCCACCTCGTCGAGCACGCAGATCGGCGCAGGATTCGCGAGGAACACCGCGAAGATCAGCGCCATCGCCGTCAGCGTCTGTTCGCCGCCCGACAGCAGCGACAGGACCTGCAGCTTCTTGCCCGGCGGCTGGCACATGATCTCGAGCCCGGCGTCGAGGGGGTCGTCGCTTTCGACGAGGACGAGGTTGGCCTCGCCGCCGTTGAAGAGATGCTTGAACAGCATCCCGAAATTCTCGTTCACCTGCTCGAAGGCGGTCAGCAACCGTTCGCGCCCCTCGCGGTTGAGGCTGGCGATGCCCGAGCGCAGCGTGCTGACCGCCTCCTCCAGGTCGGCCTTTTCGCTCACGAGCTCGTCATGCTCGGTCTGGACCTCGCGGGCGTCTTCCTCGGCGCGCAGGTTGACCGCGCCGAGCGCATCGCGCTGGCGCTTGAACTGGGCGACGCGGGCCTCGATCTCCTCGGCGGTGGCGAGCGTCTCGGGGTCGATGTCGAGCTGTTCGAGGAGCTTCTCGGGTGTCGTCTCCTGCTCGTCCGCGATGCGTTCGGCGGCGACGGTGGCGGCCTCCTCGGCGGCTTCGGCGCGGGCCTCGGCGCGGGCGCGGGCCTCGCGCGCTTCTGACGCCGTGCGCTCCGCGTCGCGTTCGGCGGCGACCGCTTCGCGCAGCGCCATCTCGGCGGCGGCGAGGGCGTCGGCGGCGGCCGTCCGGCGTTCCTCGGCCTGTTCGATCTGCGCGGAGAGGTCCTCGCGCCGTGCGGCCAGTTCGGCGGGGCGGGCGCTGGCTTCGGCAAGCTCCGCCTCGGTCTTTTCGCGCCGCGTCTCCAGCTCCGCGGTCCGGGTGCGGGCGGTTTCGAGCCGGTGACGCCAGCCGGCAATCTCCTGCGTGACCTTCTGCGCCCGCGCCGTGCGCGCCTCGCCCTCGCGGCGCAGCTCGTCATGGGCGGAGCGGCGGGCCATCATCGTCATCCGCGCGGCTTCCACCGTCATGCGGATGTCCTCGACCTCCGCCCGGGTGGCGTCGAGGTCGGGCAGCCCCTCGGCGACGCGTGTGGCCTCGACCTCCTGGGCGCGGGCGGCGGTGGCCTCCTCCTGGTGGCGGGTGACGGCAAGCCGGGCGCTTTCGACCTTGCCGTCGGCCATGTCGTGGTCCGCCTCGGCGCGGGAGACGGCGCGCGCGGTTTCGGCCACACGGCGGTCGGCCTCGCGGCGGGCCTCGCGCGCGGCCTTGTCTGCGGCGGTGAGATCGGCCAGCCGGGTCGACAGGGCCTCATGCGCGTCGCGCGCCCCGTCGAGCGTCGCTTCGGCGCGCGCGGTCTCCTGTTTCAGCGCCTCGAGCCGGTTGATCTGTTCGAGCCGCAGCGCCGCGGCGGAGGGCATGTCGGCCGCCGCGGCACGATAGCCGTCCCAGCGCCAGAGATCGCCGTCGCGGCTTACCAGCCGCTGGCCGGGTGCGAGCTGCGGCTGAAGGCGGGCGCCTTCCTCTGCCTCCACCAGCCCGATCTGCGACATCCGGCGGACCAGCACGTCCGGGACGGAGACATGACGGTCGAGCGGCGTGATACCCGCGGGCAGAGGCTGATCGCTGTCGTAGGCGGGCAGCACGGTCCAGCCAGAGGCTTGGGCGTCCTCCACCTCGGGCGCGCGCAGATCGTCGGCGAGCGCGGCGCCGAGCGCCTTCTCGAAGCCCTGTTCCACCTGCAGCCGGTCGAGGATCTGCCCGCCCTCCGCCGTGTCGCGATCGAGCAGGCGGGCGAGGGCCGTATGCTCTGCCCGCAGCGCGGTTGCTTCGCCCTCGGCGCTGCTGCGCGCGGCGCGGGCTTCCGCCTCGCGGGCGCTGGTCTCGGCGCGGGCGGCCTCCGCTTCGGCGAGGGTGTCCTCCGCCTGCGCGGCGCTTTCGCGGGCGGCCTCGGCGTCCGCCTCGGCGGCCTCCTGAGTCTCGGCGGCCGCTTCGCGGCGCGCCTCGGCCTCCGTGGCGGCGGCCACGGCCTTTTCCGCTTCCGCCTCGCTGCGCTCGCGGGTCTTGCGCGCGTCCGCGAGGCTGCGCTGCGCCGACTGGTGGCGGGCGGACAGGCGGGCCATGTCCTCCGTCGCCTCCGACAGCGCAGCCTCGCGCGATTCGAGGATGGAGGCGGCCTCGCGCGCGGCCTCGGACGCGTCGGCAAGGCGGTCCTCGTGGCCCTCGCCGGCTTTCGCCAGCTCTTCGGCTTCCCGTTCAAGCTGGGCGATGGTGTCGTCGGCGTCGGCGTTCAACCCGCCCTCGCGCTCGATGTCGCGGGTAAGCTGGTCGATCCGGCCGGTCAGCGTCTCGATCGCCTCCGCCGCGCGGGCCTCTTCGGTCGAGAGCGTGTCGCGTTCGACGCCGAGACGTTGGAGCACGGCCGCGGCGATGGCATCCTCTTCCCGCAAGTCCGGCAGGGCGGCCTCGCGTTCGCTGCGGGTGGTGCCGGCCGTGCTCGCGGCGGTCTCGGCCCGCGCGGCCTCCGTCAGCGCGTCGCGCAGGGCGCTGCGGGCGACCGCGCGGGCGGCGTCGGCGTCCTTCCAGCGGCGATAGAGGAGCTGCCCCTCGGCCGCGCGCAGATCGGCGCCGATGGCGCGGTAGCGCGCCGCCTGTCTGGCCTGTCGCGCGAGGCTGGCGAGCTGGCTGGCCAGGCCCTCGACCACGTCGTCGACGCGGGTGAGGTTGGCCTCCGTGTTCTTGAGCTTCAGTTCCGCCTCGTGCCGGCGCTGGTAGAGCCCGCCGATCCCGGCGGCATCCTCCAGCACCCGGCGGCGCGACTTCGGCTTGGCGTTGATCAACTCGGAGATTTGGCCCTGCCGGACGAGCGCCGGCGAATGCGAGCCGGTGGCGGCGTCGGCAAACAGCATCTGCACATCCCGCGCGCGCACCTCCTTGCCGTTGAGCCGATAGGCGGAACCGACGTCGCGGGTGATCCGGCGGGTGATCTCAAGCGCGTCGGTGTCGTTGAAGCCGGCGGGGGCGAGCCGTTCGGAATTGTCCAGCGACAGCGCCACCTCGGCAAAGTTGCGCGCGGGCCGCGACGAGGCGCCGGCGAAGATCACGTCTTCCATGCCCCCGCCGCGCATCGCCGTCGGGCGGTTCTCGCCCATAACCCAGCGCAGCGCCTCGAGCAGGTTCGACTTGCCGCAGCCGTTCGGACCGACGACGCCGGTCAGCCCCTCCTGGATCAACAGATCCGTGGGGTCGACAAAGCTCTTGAACCCGGTCAGCCGGAGTTTGGAAAACCGCATCGCGTGTGCCTCGACCTGCCTTACCGGCAATCTGCCGACCGATCTTGGGTCATGTCAAAGGCTTTCGTCAGGATATGGAGCGAGCAAGGCATCTATCCACAAGATATTGGATCATTCGCTACTTATTGCTGCCTTGACGGATGCGACGTGGTGTTAAATCTCTGAAATATCAGCGTCGGTCAGGAGATTCGTCATGTCTGTGACCATTCGGGAGATTTCCCCGCTCGCGCCGGAGGCCCGGTTGCTGCTGCAGGCCAGCCAGGCGCTGATGCGGACACTCTTCCCGGCTGACGAGAATCACTATCTCGACGCGGAGGCGCTGGCGGTCCCGGACGTGACGTTCTTCGGGGCGGAGGCAGAAGGCGCGCTCCTAGGTTGCGTCGCGCTCAAGCGGCATGACGGGTACGGGGAATTGAAATCGCTCTTCGTCGCGCCGGAAGCGCGCGGCCTCGGACTGGGCCAGAAGCTTCTGGCTCATGCCGAGGCGCGCGCGGAAGCTGACGGGCTGCTGCTGATCCGGCTTGAAACGGGCAACAAGCTCTTCGCGGCCTCGGCGCTGTACGACAGGTGCGGCTATCGGCAGCGCGGGCCTTTCGGCGCCTATGTCGCCAACGGGTCGAGCGTGTTCTTCGAAAAACCGCTGCCGGCGGAAGGCGCAGTGCCGCGCTGATTGCATCATCGCTCGGCCGGGCGCCAGGCGCTGCCGGAGAGGGCGCCGCACCGAATCGCCAATTCTGTGTAGACCGCGCCGGTGGCCGTGATCTCGTCGATCACGTCGCAATCCAGTTCGGGGCGGCCCGGCGGCAGCAGCGCGCCTTCGCCGCAATCGAGCCCCATCCGCAGGAGCGCCGCGTCCCCGCGCATCCACGCGATGTCGCACCCGGTGACGCGCCGCACCGCGAGACCGGCGCGGCCTGATACGGCGGCGCGGGACGGCAGGATCTCCACGCTGGTGCGGATCGCCTCCACCTCGTTTCCCTGGCGGCGCAGGAGAAACGTCGATTGCCCCTCCGACACGCGGGTCGGAGGGGCGCCGTACATGCCCGGCCCCGGCAGGGTGCAGGCGGCCGAACCGGTCAACACGAACACCAACACAATGACATGATACGGCATGGGAACATTGGTGGAACGAGAGCGGTAAACGCGAAGTTAACGCCGCGACGTGCGCGGAGCCGCCACGAAGGCGCAAGATCCGGGTCGCGCGAGGGCGGCGCGTCTTCTACCTTGGGTCTCAGAACAGCCAGCAGGCCACAGAGATGACCGACCAGACCCCGATCGCAGACCGCCGCAGCTATCATTTCGAGGTCATGCGCCGGGCCATCGACCTGATCGACGGCATGGGCCCGCAGGCCCGGCTCGACGATCTTGCCGCCGCGATGCAGATGAGCCCGGCACATTTCCAGCGCGTCTTTTCCGAATGGGCGGGGGTCAGCCCGAAGCGCTACCAGCAATACCTCACGCTCGGCCATGCCAAGGCGCTGCTGCGGGAGCGATTCACCACGCTGGAGACGGCGCACGCGACCGGTCTGTCGGGTTCCTCGCGCCTGCACGATCTGTTCCTGCGATGGGAGGCGATGAGCCCCGGCGAATGGGCCAGGGCGGGCGAGGGGCTGACGATAAGCTGGGGCTGGTTCGACAGCCCGTTCGGCCCGGCGCTCGTGACCGGAACGGATCGCGGGATCTGCGGTATCGCCTTCGCCTCCGAATCCGGGGAGGACGCGGTCTTCGCCGATCTCTCGGGCCGCTGGCCGCTTGCCGCCTTAACCGAAGACCCCGCCCGGCTGCGCCCCTGGGTGATGTCGGCCTTCGGCGCCGGGACGGAGCCGACGCCGCTCTTCCTGATCGGAGCACCGTTCCAGATCAAGGTGTGGGAGGCGCTGATGCAGATCCCATCGGGCCAGGTGACCACCTATTCGGAGATCGCCGCCGCCATCGGCCATCCCGGGGCGGTGCGCGCGGTGGGCACTGCCGTCGGACGCAATCCGGTCAGCTTCCTGATTCCCTGCCACCGGGCGCTGCGCAAGTCCGGCGGGCTCGGCGGCTACCATTGGGGGCTGCCGGTCAAGCGCGCGATCCTCGCCTGGGAGGCCGCGCGCCACGACGCCTGAGGGCCGCCGGCGTGATTTCAACCCTGTCAGCGGAACTTTGCCGACGTTTTGGCGGTTGTCATCGCATGACAAACGCCCGGTCTCTATAAAGATGGGCGATCCCGCCGGTTCGCGGGTGACGCGATAACAGAACGAGGCACATCCCATGTTCCGAGCCAGACCCATTCTCTTCGCATCGGCAGCGCTGCTCGCCGTGGCGGCCTGTACCGAAACGGGCGGGCTGAACGACCCGAACAACCCGCGCCGCAACACCCAGTCGGGCGCGCTGATCGGCGCCGGCGTCGGTGCCGCCGCGGGCGCCCTGATGGGCAACGATCCCGAGGAACGCCGCCGCAACGCGGCCGCAGGCGCTGTCATCGGCGGCGGTGCCGGCGCGCTAGTCGGCAACGAACTCGACAAGCAGGCGGCGGAACTGCGCAACTCGGTCGGCAACAGCCAGATCGACGTGCGCAACACCGGCGACCGGCTGGTCGTGACGCTGCCGCAGAACATCCTGTTCGCCACCGACAGCGCCCAGGTTTCGCCGTCGATCCAGGGCGACCTGCGCGCCGTGGCCGGCAACCTGTCGCAGTACCCGAACCAGACCGTGCAGGTCATCGGCCACACCGACAATACCGGCGATGCGTCGTACAACTACGAACTGTCGCAGCGTCGCGCGCAGGCCGTGTCGGGAATTCTGATCGCCAACGGTGTGTCCTCGAGCCGCGTGCGCGCCATCGGCCGCGGCGAGGATCAGCCCGTCGCCTCCAACCTCACGCCCGAGGGCCGGCAGCAGAACCGCCGTGTGGAGATCGTGGTCCTGCCGAACGCCTGATCGCGTCCGCCACCGATACGGAAACGAACGCCGCGGCCCGGGGCCGCGGCGTTTTTCGTCTGCGTCGCCGCACCTTGAAGCGGCGTGCCTCCGGGCCATGTCCCGCACCGAACGACATCACGGCGGGAGACGACTTCGCATGACCGATCTGACCCTTGTGGGCCTCTGCGGCGCACTGCGCGCGGCCTCTACGAACCGGATGCTGATGCATGAGGCCGCGCGCCGCTTCGGCCCCGCGCGGTTCGAGGTCGCGGACCTCGACCTGCCGCTCTATGACGGAGACGTGGAGGCGGAGGGCATCCCGCCGAAGGTGCAGGCGTTGGCGGACCTGGTGGGGCAGGCGGACGCGGTGATCGTCTGCACGCCGGAATACAACAAGGGGATGTCGGCGGTGCTGAAGAATGCGCTGGAGTGGATCAGTCGGACGGAGGGCAATCCGTGGCGCGACACGCCGGTGGCACTGATGTCGGCGGCGGCCGGCATGGCCGGTGGCGAGCGGGCGCAGAACATGGCGCGGCTCTGCCTCAACCCGTTCCGGCCGCGGCTGCTACCGGGGCCCGAGGTCTTCGTGCGTCAGACCGCGCAGAAATGGACGGAGGACGGCCGGCTCAACGACGAGACCGGCGCCCGGCTGATCGATACGCTGATGAGCGACCTGCGCCGCGAGGCGGAGGCGCGCCGGACCTGACCGGCGCGCGCGGGGCCGGGACTCAGCAGCCGGTGCCGACGATGACGACGCGCACCGTCCGCAGCAGCACCGACAGGTCGGTGCCGAAGGACACGTCGCGCAGATAGGCGTGATCGAAGCCGGCACGCTCGGCAAAGCTCGACTCGTTGCGCGAGGAGGTCTGCCAGTACCCGGTGATACCGGGGCGAAGGGCGTAGTAGGCGGTGCCGGGATAGATCTCCCGCTGGTTTTCCATCATCGGTCGCGGCCCCACCAGCGACATGTCCCCCCGCAACACGTTCCACAGTTGCGGCAGCTCGTCGAGAGAGGTCTTTCGGATGACCCGGCCGATCCGCGTGATCCGGGGGTCGTGCCGCAGCTTCTGCGCCACGGTCCATTCAAGCCGCGCAGCCGGGTTGGCATCGAGATAGCTCTCGAGCTTGCTGTCGGCATCGACGACCATGCTGCGCAGCTTCCACATGCGGAAGACCCGGCCGTTCTGGCCGAGACGCTTCTGCCGGTAGAACGGCGATGCACCGTCCAGCATGATGATCGCGCAGATCGGCAGAAGAACCAGGAGCACCGGCAGCGCGGCGAGCAGCACCAGCGCGATGTCCAGCGCGCGTTTCAGCGCGTCGCGATAGAAGAATGTCGACGGCGCTGGGGCCAGAACGTCGGCGATCAGCGGGTCGAAATCTGCGGTGACCGCGTTCTGCGGTCTGAATTGTAACGTCACGGATCCGCCCTCCAGAGGCAGCAGGGGCAGGCGCGCCGTGGTCCCGTGTCGCAGGCTGGCCGAGGCCGCAGCTCTCCGTTCGCCGCAGGTCATGCGGCGGGCGGCCGGAGGCCGTTCGGCGTCGCGAAGTCATGAAGCCCTCAGGCTCTGATGTGCCTTTGCGTCAGGTCCTGTCCGCACCCACTCCAAACAAGAAAGGCACCAGCCCCCTGAGTGCCGTGAAGTCCATTGCGTCTTTTTTGTGGTTCACCGCTCGATGATGGCTTTGTGCAAATATGGCGTAATTTAGTCAACTTGGCTCACGAAGTTACACCTTCTGCTTGCATTTGTGCCCACGGTCTCGGCGTTGAGGTGCGGCGGCATTCGCGGCTCGCGAGGCGGTGGAGCGCAGCGAAGCGCAGGCGCCGTGATCCCCGCAGGTTTCGCTTGGATGGAAACAATGAGCTGCGGTGCCGGAGCGGGCTGACGGCGCACACGGGAATATGCGACGAAAATGCATGTATTGTCCCGATCAGGTCGATGGTCCTGGGTGGCGCGGGGTGTGGTGCGTGCCGATTTGTGCGTATGGCGGAAACAGTTTCCCCGGCCCGCGGCGGCGGTCTGCGCTGTCTCTGGTGATGACAGCAGCGTCCCTGTGCCCGGGCCGTCGAGCCCGGCAAGGACACGCCAGGGCTGTGCGCGATCTGCCGCAAATGTTTCAAAGGGGCATTTTTTGGGACTTGAACGGGCGAGGGCCGAGCGCAGGGCGCCACATTTCTACCGAATCGGGACGCTTTCGGGGGGTGAATCGTGGCGCGTTGCGCCGCATTTCCGCACCGGCCCCGCAAGCGCCTGCCTTGCCACAAACCACCGGCCTGTCTATGTGCCCCGGACGCAGCACCGGAACACGGCCTCGGGGGCGACATGGCGAACCATCTGCACAAGGGCGATCTGCCCGACGATCTCGATCTCGGGCCAGAGGTGGCGATCGATTGCGAAACGATGGGGCTCGACCCGCACCGCGACCGGCTGTGCGTGGTGCAGCTCTCGGGCGGCGACGGCGATGCGCACATGGTGCAGATCGCCAGGGGCCAGACCGCGGCGCCCAACCTCGAGCGGCTGCTGACCGATCCGGCGGTGCTGAAGCTCTTCCATTTCGGACGGTTCGATATCGCGGTGCTCTATCACACCTTCGGGGCGCTGACCGCGCCGGTGGCCTGCACCAAGATCGCCAGCCGCCTCGTGCGCACCTATACCGACCGCCACGGGCTGAAGGCGCTGCTTCAGGAACTCATCGGTGTCGACATCTCCAAGCAACAGCAAAGCTCCGACTGGGGCGCGCCGGTACTGAGCGAGGCGCAACTCGATTACGCCGCGTCCGATGTGCTGTACCTGCACCGGCTGCGTGATGCGCTCTTCGAGATGCTGAAGCGCGAGGGCCGGATGGAGATGGCGCAGGCGTGTTTCGATTTCCTGCCCATGCGCGCGAGGCTCGACCTGGCCGGTTGGCCGGGCACTGACATATTTGCGCATTCCTGAGGTAGCGATGGCGGCACGTTCTCCCGGCTCGTATTCGCGGATCGTGTCTTGGCTGAAGCTTCTGCTGCCGCTGGTCGCGCTGGGCCTTCTGTCGACCATCTTCCTGTTCGCCCGCAACGCAGACCCGACGGCGAACATCCCGGTCGCCACCGCGCGCGACCTCGCCGGGCGCGCGTCCCAGATGGTGACGGACCCGCGCTATTCCGGAACGACGGACTCCGGCGCGAGCGTGACGCTGACTGCGGCACGCGCACGCCCCGATCCAGAGGCCGAGGGCCAGATCCGTGCCGAGACGCTGGAAGCTGCCATGGCGTTCGAGGACGGCAGTCGCATCGATCTGGCCGCGCCCGACGCGCGCCTGCGCGATTCCGATGACGAGGTTCAGTTGTCGGGCGGTGTCACGATCACGAGCAGCCAGGGCTACCGCCTGACCACCGACAGCCTGACCGCGGCGATGACCCGGATCGAGGCGCAAAGCGGCGGCGCGGTTCGCGGCGAAGGACCGGCCGGCACCATCGAGGCCGGACGGCTGCGCATCGAGGAAACCGGGTCCGAAGGTGCGCGGCCCGGCGATGTCAGGCTGCTCTTCACGGGCGGCGTCGACGTGGTATACGAGCCGTGAGATCATCAGGGGGTTCGCCATGTTCCGCGTGCTGACTTTCGCCGCTGCGCTGCTTGCGGCCGTGCCGGCCGCGGGCCAGGGCACCAGCGTCGCCTTCGGCGGAATGCGGCAGGACAGTTCCCTTCCGGTGGAGATCAGCGCCGACAACCTCGAAGTCGACCAGTCCGAGGGCACCGCGCTCTATACCGGCAGCGTGGTGATCGGGCAGGGCGAGATGCGCCTGTCGGCCCCGCGCGTGCTTGTCGTCTATGGAGAGGGCGCCGGCCGCATCCAGCGGCTGGAGGCGACGGGCGGCGTAACGCTTGTGTCGGGTGACGAAGCGGCCGAAGCCGAGCGCGCCGATTACGACATCGACGCCGGAACGGTGGAGATGACGGGCAGCGTGCTCTTGACCCAGGGTGAGAACGCCCTCACCTCCGAACGTATGGTGGTCGATCTCGACAGCGGGCGCGCGCAGATGGCGGGCCGGGTACGCACGGTACTGCAGCCGCAGGACGCCGAAGGCGGCGGGCCGCAGTGACATGGACGCGCGGCCGGCAGGCGAACCGGGGCGGCTGAGCGTCGCCGAAGGCCCGCCCGGGCTTCAGGTACGGCACCTGCGCAAGAGCTACCGCAAGAAGGTGGTGATCCGCGACGTGTCGATCACGCTCGACCGTGGGGAGGTCGTGGCGCTGCTCGGACCCAACGGGTCGGGCAAGACCACAAGCTTCTACGCCATCGCCGGTCTCTTGAACCCCGAGGGCGGGCAGGTGCTCATCGACGGGCAGGATGCGACCTATCTGCCGATGTACCGCCGCGCGCGGATGGGGATCGGCTACCTGCCGCAGGAGATGTCGATCTTCCGCGGCCTGTCGGTGCAGGACAACATCGCCTCCATCCTGGAGATCAGCACCGACACAGCGCACAAGCGCCGGCGCCGGCTTGAAGAGCTTCTGAGCGAGTTCTCCATAGAGCATCTGCGCCGCGCTCCGGCGCTGGCGCTGTCGGGTGGTGAGCGGCGGCGGGTGGAGATCGCGCGCTGCCTTGCCGCCGATCCCAAGTACCTGCTGCTGGACGAACCCTTCGCCGGGGTCGATCCGATCAGCGTCGGCGACATCCGCGGGTTGGTGGCCGACCTCAAGAAGCGCGGCATCGGGGTGCTGATCACCGACCACAACGTCCGCGAGACGCTGGAGATCGTCGATCGCGCCTACATCCTGCATGACGGCCAGGTGCTCATGTCCGGCACGCCGGAAGAGGTGGTTCGGAACGAGAACGTGCGCCGCGTCTATCTCGGCGACAGCTTCCGCTTCGGCTGACCGGTCGCGGGGGCGATCTTTCAAGGTCTTGAAAGCGCGGAAGCGCCGGTCCCTCGGACCCTTGCGCGCGCGCCTGCCGACAGTGCCGGTGGCGGCCGGCGCGTCGTCGCCACGGGCGCCTTCGGGCCCCTGTGAGGTATGCGCTTTTCCACAAATCGGCCACGGGATTCGTTTGACACCGGGCGCGGTTCTTGCCTCAAATATCTGCCATGACGTCGCGTATTCGCACAGGCTTCCGTTCCCATCCCCGAGCGATCGGGGCCGCGGCAATGAACGGCGCGGACTGCGGCGCGGCATCGTGTTTCCCGACCCGAGCGACCCGGCAGGTTGCCGCCATGGCACGTGCGGCGTCGCCTCGGGCTTACAAATGAAAGGGGAGTCCTCATGCACTACCAGATCACGGGCAAACAGATCGACATCGGCGCTGCGCTGCAGACACATGTCGAGACCGAGCTTTCGGCGATGCTGGAGAAGTATGCCGGGCGCCCGACCGACGCCAACGTGATCTTCTCCAAGTCCGGGCATGAACATGTCTGCGAGGCGGTCGTGCACCTGTCCACCGGTCTGAACTGCACCGCGAAGGCAAAAGCGACCGAAATCTATGCCGCGTTCGAGGCCTGCGCCGAGAAAATGGACAAGCAGCTCCGCCGCTACAAGCGGCGCCTGAAGGATCATCACAAGGAGCGGACGACTCCTGTTGAACTGATGGGCGCATCCTCGTATATCCTCGCCGGCACCGAGGACGGAGCGGATGACACGGCAGAGCCGGACACGCTCCAGCCCATCATCGTGGCAGAGATGGAGACGAAGATCCCGTCGTTGTCCGTTGGGGAAGCGGTGATGCAGATGGAGCTGGCCGGCGCCCCCGTGCTGGTGTTCCGGAACGAAAAGAAGGACGGCGTGAACGTCGTCTACCGCCGCGACGACGGCAATATCGGCTGGATCGACCCGTAAGATCCGCCGGTCAGACCAGAGCGGGACGACCAAGCCCGAAACAGAGCAGGCGCTGATGAACGTGATCGATCTTTTGTCCCCCGCGGCTGTCCGCGTGATCTCAGGCGTGTCCAGCAAGAAGCGGCTGATGCACGACATCGCCGAGACGGCGGCGGCGGCGCACGGTGTCTCGGCCGACCGCACGGTCGAGGCGCTGATGGAACGCGAGAGCCTGGGGCCCACGGGTGTGGGCCACGGGGTCGCGTTGCCGCATGCGCGGCTGTCGGGGATCGACCGGGTTCACGGCGCCTTCATCCTCTTGGAGCGGCCCATCGCGTTCGAGGCGGTGGACCGCCAGCCGGTCGACCTGGTCTTCGCGCTTTTCGCGCCGGAAGAGGCCGGGGTCGATCACCTCAAGGCGCTGGCGCTGATCTCGCGCACGCTGCGGGACGGCGCGTTCTGCGCCAAGTTGCGCGCCAACCCCGATCCGGCGAAGCTCTACACGATCCTGACCGAACTGGCGCCGGTGCAGGCGGCCTGAGTCCTCAGCCCCAGTCGTCGAAGCCGAACATGATGTAGTCGCGCGCGTAAGCCTCGCGCGCGAGCGCCTCGAGCGTGTCGTCGTAGATCCGCGCGAGCCCGTGCGGCGCGGCGGTCGGCCGGTGTTCGGGCTCCGGCGCGTCGGCATGGCCGACCTGCATCGCCAGCGCTGGCAGGTAGGCGGCCATTTCGTCCTCGCGGATCAGCATGTCGGGGAGGGTGAATTCGGCCATGCCCTGCAGAATTTGCGTCTGACTGGCCCAGTGCGCATCGACGCGGACCGCCGTCTGGCCGTTCAGATTGTCCTTCACGAAGCGCAGGTAGCCCTCGAACGCCGCGCGGTGGGCGTCGGCGTCATAGCCCGGATCGGCCGGGTCGTCCGGCAGATCCATCCCGTACTTCCGGCCCAGCATCCGCCGGATCGCCGCGAAGGTGCCCGGTCCGGTGGCAAGGATCTTGCCACAGAATGCCGCATGCGCCCGCGCAAGCGGGTGGCGTAGCACGGTGAAGCTGCGGTGTCCCGGCCGCGCCGATTTCCACTGGCGCAGAGTCTTCTGGCTGAACCCGTTCTCCAGCGCGTCCGGCTGCGCGCCATCAAGCGCGGCCAGCCAGTGCGCCACCGCGTCCTCGGGTCCCGATCGGATCGGCATGTAAAGAAGCGGCGTGCGCACACCGGCGAGGTAGGAAGGCACCACCGGCCCGCGCCTCGGTTCGAAATTCGGTGTGCGCGACAGGTTGAACCGGTCGAGCCGGGCCAGCGCGGCCTCCATCTGCGGGAAGTTGGCCACCTTGCTCTCGACCGGTTCGGGGTTCTGGCGCTTGAGCGAGGTCTCCAGCCCCTCCAGCCGCTCGGCAATGCCGAGCCAGGCGGCAAGGCCGTTCATCACCTCGAGGTCCTGCAGATCCTCGTAGGCGACATGGAACGCCGTCTGCCCGCTGCGCTGGAGCGCCCGCATAAGCGTGACCTGGAAGTCCTGGAGATCGGCCATGTGCCGTTCGAACTCGGCCGGATCGAAACGCGCCTGCGCCGCCTCGCGCCGCGCCACGTTGGTCAGCTTCCACTGGCCGGTCGCCTGGGCGATCTTCCAGCTGACATAGCTGTCGACCGGGTTGCGCGTCAGAATGATCTTGGCCGCGCGCGGGTCATCGAGGATCGGGGTCAGCACCCGCGGGTCGTGGTCGTGGAAATAGCGAAAGCCGCCCATGCCCCCGCTCGCCTTCGCGATCTGCGCCAGCAGGCGCTGGGGCGCCGCGTCGCGCTCGGCGATCGAAATGCCGAGGATCTCCTCGCTTTTCGGATAGCCGATGAAATGCGGATTGAACGCCTCGCCGTGGCAAGTCAGCGACGGAAAGGCGTTGAGGTTGGCCTCGAGGAAGTTCGAGCCGGTGCGCATCTCGGCGAAGACGACGAAGTAGTCGAAGCGGTCGGTCATGGATGGCCTTCAGCGCGCCGTCAGCCGGCGGATTTCTTGACGAGGTAGGGTTTCTTCGGCTGCGGCGTGCCGTGGCGCGGCGCGGGATCGACCGGAAAGTCGCCCATGAGATAGGGGTGCATGCCCTCGTTCTTGAGGTTCTGCAGGAACTGGCCGAAGCCGGTAAGGTCGGTCATGCGCGGGGGTTCGGCCAGCCGGCGCTGGCTCTTCTGGCCGATCTCGTCGAGGATGACCTGCAAGGGCTCCATCGGTGCCTCTATGAACTCCGCCATGGACCAGGTTCGGATGCGCGCCTTCACGTCGGGGCTGCGCAGCTCGTCCAGCATCTTCGCCTCGATCTTCTGCAGCGCCGCCGCCTCGCGCCGCAGGAGGGCGAAATCTGCGTTGGATCGGAAGAGCGGCACCGCCCACGCCCCCGAGATGACCGAGATTTGCGCATTGGGATCGCGCGCGATGAGCCAGTTGATCCGGACATTGTCGGCAGGCCCGAACTGGAAGCACTGCCGCTCGCCGCGCGTGTTCCAGATAAGGTTCGTCAGGAAGGCCCGCGGGTTCGCGTCGCGCAGCCTGGCGTTGTCCGAAAGCGCTCCGGAGATCAGCGTCTGCCCGCCGGCGAACTCTGCCCGCTCCGGTGCGAAAAGGTGCCCGTGCACCTGCGCGCCGGTGGTGCGGGCGAGCCAGGTCTCGAAATCCTCGAAGAGTTCGGCAAAGCCCTGGAAGACGGAATACTTGCCGGCGGTCACGCCGTTCTCCCACCCCCGGTTCGGGAACCGCGACTGCATGTAGAGCCCGGGCCGCCCGCGCGTGCGCCGCTCCACCGCCCTGGCGAAGATGCGGTCGATCTTGCCGGGGGTCGGCTCCGCCCGGTTTTTGGCTGCGGCCTCTCCGAGGAAGGCGGCGTAAAGCCGTTCGGCATGGGGCCAGATCTTGCGCGCGACGAAACAGTCCGACCGGCGCAGGAGCTGCAGGTGATCGTCGTAGAAGATGTGCGGCTTGCCCTGGAAATCGAATTTCGACAGCGTCAGCGACCGGCTTTCTATGTTCGTGGAATAGAGTCGCGCGAGCGTCTGGAAATAGCTTTCGTCCGGGATCCAGACGGACCGGAAGTAGCGGTCGTGGATCGGGCGCTTCGGGTCCTGCAGGATGGCCGAAAGGGTCTGCCGCGTCAGGCACCACCATTGCGAGCCCATATGCGGCACGATGCCCTCGGGGATGCGGCGGCGGATGTTCAGCCTGCGCTGGATCGCCACCGACATGTCGAAGAGGGAACGGCTGTTCCGCCAGGAGAACGGGAAGCGCATGGTGAAGCGTTCCTCGTCGAGCCCGCCGACCGTCCAGGGCACCTCCGCCGTCGTCGCGCTTTCGATGAAATCGGTGCGCGGACGCTCCGCCAGGTAGGCGACCAGTTCCTCCACCGGGCGCAGCGGCAGGCAGGAGCCGGAGGTAAGGTAGACGTGCCGGACGCTCGGAAAATCGGCGAGCATGAGTTCGGCGGCGTCCTGTGTCGCCGCGACCAGCCCCCAGGTGCCCCAGTCGCAGCGGTGCCGGCGAGAAAAGCGGATCAGCGGATCGTCCGACAGGGCTGCCGCGAAGTCGTCGTAGACCTTTTGCGGCACCGCGCTGTCGGCGTGGATCACCACCGGGCAACTGGCGCGCGTCCAGTGCCGCGCCACCTGTTCGGCGCGGCCGAACGCGGTGTGGATCAGCATGACGATCCCGACGCTCACGCCCAGTTGCCCTTGGACATGAGGCCGAGGATCTCGAGCTGGCGCCAGTTGATGTATCTTTCGGACCACTTGCACCACAGCTCGGGGTTCTCGCGCACGCCTTCGGCATAGGCGATGTATTCCTTCGACGCGCCGTAATGCTGCCGGCGCTCCAGCTCTTCCTCCGCCTTGGCGGTGAAGGTGTCGAGGAACTTGGTGTGCAAGAGCACACCCGACGCCTTCTCGCCCCCCCATTCGTCGTAGACGAGGTTGAGCCCGCGCGGCAGCAGCATGTGCGTGGACGATACGTAGGCATAGCGCCGGTCCCACTTCACCAGCGGGATCTTGTTGAGCGCCGGTGCCCGTTCGGGCGTGTTCGGGAAAAACACGCGGGCGCGGGGGCCGCCCTGGATCCACAGGTTGCCGAAACGCGGATTGCGGCTGATCGAATAGTTGCCGGCATCGAACCAGGGCGCGATCTCCAGCGGGTCCTGGCCGGGGCGGTAGGGCTCCGCGTCGATGCGGCCCTTGGGATACATGTCCAGCAGCATCGCCGAGAACGACTTGATCGAGGAGGCGTCGAGCCAGTCGGTCAGCGCGCGCAGGGGGCGCGTGTCGCAGAACGGGTAGAGAAAGAGTTCATCGGGGTCGACCACGAGGCACCAGTGCCCGTGGCCGTACTTCATCTGGAGCCAGTTCAGCCAGTCGACCCCGAAGCGCGCGCGCTTGTAGCTTTTCGCGGTGTGCCAGAGCGACACGTCGGGCTGGGCGGCGAGGTAGTCGCGCGATCCGTCGGTCGAGTCGTTGTCGACCATCAGGAAGTGATTGACCCCCATGTCCCTGTAGTAGTTCAGGAAATAGGGCAGGCGCACGCCTTCGTTGCGGGCGGTGGAGAACAGCAGGATGTCAGAGGGGCGAATCTGCCCGGTGCGGTTGGCGACAGTGTGCAGGTCGCGGCGCTTGCGAAAGGCGCGGACGCGCCAGCGCCTGCGCTGCAACCGTAGCCGGTATGACTGCCAGAGCCCCACCTGTCCGCCCGTTCCCTTCCTGCCCGCGCGGCAGCGGGCGCCTCAGAGCCGGGGCAGAACGGTTCGGAAATGGTCATTCCAGCCGGGCGGGGCGATGCCCGCCGGCGCCTCCGATGTCCCGGTGTTCCGTGTTGCGGCCCGCTCGACGAGCCCTTTTATCGAGTGTTCCCAGAGATAGTCGTCGCAAATCGAGGCGTAAATTGGGAAACTCGGGGCAATTTCGCGGAAAACCCGGAGATCGTTGCAGATGACCGGCACATTCAGATGTGCCGCCTCCAGCAGGGGAAGGCCGTACCCCTCCGCAAGGCTGGGAAAGAGCAGCCCGGCGCTCTCTTGCAGCAGCCCGAACATCTCCGCGTCGCCGAGGTCGTTCAGTTCGTGCACCCGGTGCGGCTGCGCGTCGAGGCGGGCGAAGGTGGCGTGGTTCTCCCAGCCCCGCGCCCCGAGGACCAGAAGCGGCGGCGCGGTCGTGCCCATCCGCTCCCAAAGGTCCAGCAGGAAGGCGTGATTCTTGCGCGGCTCGATCGTGCCGATCGTCGCGACGTA
The DNA here is from genome assembly GCF_900112685.1 of Roseivivax sediminis. Taxonomy (GTDB): domain Bacteria; phylum Pseudomonadota; class Alphaproteobacteria; order Rhodobacterales; family Rhodobacteraceae; genus Roseivivax; species Roseivivax sediminis. The sequence goes on along the minus strand of NZ_FOMS01000010.1, from coordinate 191,052 downwards.
AGGGGTGCCGGTCCACGGGCCGTGCGGAGCCTCGCCGGGAACTGGGCGCGGTACGCCCAGATGCGCGACCACGGTCTCGGGGGGCGGGTGATCGAGGTGCCGTGCGATATCGGCCGCCGTCGCGGCGGAATTGGCGATGACGAGGTCGGCGTTCTGCCCCGCCCGGGCAAGGAAGGCGGCGAACCGCTCCGACGCGCCGGGCCGCTGATGGTCCGGCCAGTCGAGCGGGATCGTGTCGTGGACCATTACCGCGACGCGCATGTCCGCCGCGGCCAGCCCCGAAAGCAGCGTATCGGCCAGCGCCGTGTGCCCGACGTTGACATAGGTGCCGCCGGGGACGTGGCGGCGCAGCAACGCTCCGAGCCCCGAGTGGCGTGCGCGGCCTATGGCGAGGCGCCGCAGCGCGCCTTCCAGCCCCGCGCGGGCCGGATCGCCGCGCCGGGCGAGCCGGGCGAGAGGCCCGGGCGGTGGCCAGGTGCCGATTTCGATCAGAGTGCGCGCGGCGGCGGCGCCTTCGGGATCGAGCAGCAGGAAGCCGAGCGCGGTGCGCACCAGCGCCCAGGGCGCGGGCAGGTGCTGCAGGTAGGCCAATTCCACGCGGTCGACGCCGGTCGGACGCCGCCCCGCGCGCGACACGAGGCGGGTGAGGTCGAGAAGGCGCTGACGCTCAGCCAGAGAACCCGCCCGAGCCGTGCCAGCGCCAGGCATCCTCGATCATCTGCTCCATGGTGGAGCGCTTCGGCGTCCAGCCCAGCTCCTCGATCGCGCGGCTGGAGCCGGAGACGAGCTTCGTCGCGTCCCCCGCCCGCCGCGGGCCTTCGCTAAAGGGCACTTCGCGGTTGGTGACGGAGCGGGAGGCGTCGATCACCTCGCGCACCGAGAAACCGCGCCCGGTCCCGAGGTTGAAGACCCGGCTGCCGCGCCCATCTTCCAGCCAGCTCAGGCCGAGGACATGCGCGTCGACCAGATCGCAGACATGCACGTAGTCGCGGATACAGGTGCCGTCGGGCGTATCGTAATCGGTGCCGTGGATAGTCAGCGCGTCGCGCTTGCCCTGGATCGCCTCCAGCATCACCGGAATAAGATGCGTCTCGGGCTGGTGTGCTTCGCCGACCTCGGCGTCGGGGTCGGCGCCGGCGACGTTGAAATAGCGGAAGATCACCGATTTGAGGCCGTGCGCGGCCTCGAAATCGGCCAGCATGTCCTCGATCGCGCGCTTGGACTTGCCGTAGGCGTTGAGCGGCTGCTGCGGTGTGTCCTCGTCCAGAACGACGTTGTCATGCTCGCCGTAGGTGGCGCAGGTCGACGAGAACACGAAGCGCTGGCAGCCCGCCGCCACCGCCGCCTCCAGCAGCGTCAGCGCGCCCATCACGTTGTTGCGCCAGTAAAGGCCGGGCTGCGCCATCGCCTCCCCGACGAGGCTGAACGCGGCGAAGTGCATCACCGCGACCGGCGCGTATTCCGCGAAGGCGCGGTCGAGCGTGGCGCGGTCGCTCAGGTCCCCCTCGATCAGCGGGCCGTACTTCACCGCCGCGCGCCACCCGGTCGACAGGTTGTCATAGGTGACGGGCACGTAGCCCGCCGCCTTCAGCGCCTTGCAGGCATGCGCGCCGATATAGCCGGCGCCGCCGGTGACCAGAACATGTCGCATGTCGGTCTCTACTCCGCGGCTTTCTCGGCCGACACGACCTCGAAGAGGTAGCGCCGCAGGTCGTCGCGCAGGTCCTCGCGCTCCAGGCCGAAGGCGACGGTGGCCTGCAGAAAGCCTGCCTTGGACCCGCAGTCGAAGCGCTGGCCCTTGAAGCGCAGGCCGAAGACGCCCTCGTCGCCGTTGATCTCTTGCGCGATGGCGTCGGTGAGCTGGATCTCTCCACCGGCGCCTTCCTTCATGTCGTTGAGGTTTTTCAGGACCTTGGGCGACAGGATGTATCGGCCGATGACGGCGAGGTTGGAGGGCGCCTCCTCCACCTTGGGCTTCTCGACCATGCCCTTGACCTGAACGAGCGATCCCATGTCCTCCGACACGTCGAGAATGCCGTAGGACGACGTCTTCTCGCGCGGGACCTCCATCGCGGCGACCATGTTGCCGCCGGATTCCCGGTACGCTTCGGTCATCTGCTGAAGGCAGGGCGTGTCGGCGGAAATCACGTCGTCTGGCAGCATCACCGCGAAGGGCTCGTCACCGATCAGGCGCCGCGCGCACCAGACCGCGTGGCCGAGGCCGAGCGCCTTGTGCTGGCGGGTGTAGGCGATCTCACCCGACTCCATGTTGGTCGACTTCAGGATTTCCAGAAGATCGTCCTTGCCCTTCTTGACGAGTTCTTGCTCAAGTTGTGGGGCATGGTCGAAATAGTCCTCCAGCGCGCCCTTGCCGCGCGAGGTCACGAAGATGAATTCCTTGATGCCGGCGGCCCGCGCCTCGTCGATGGCGTATTGAACCAGCGGTCGGTCGACGAGGGTCATGATCTCCTTGGGAACGGACTTGGTCGCCGGCAGGAATCGTGTTCCGAGACCAGCGACCGGAAAGATCGCCTTGGTTACCTTATTCTTCATTTCAAACTCCTAGTGTGCGCCCCAGCACGCTTTCGTGAGTGTCGTTTCGCATATCAGCCCCGGGAAGGGCTACTGTAAATTCTGCGCTCCCGTCATGCGCGTGACTGTCCGGGCGACCAGAGCCGCACCGGCGCGAGCCGGGCCACCTCTTGCCGAGTGCGGCGTGCATGTCGCATCGGGCGAAAGAGCGGCTGGTCCCGGTCCGATCGTCCGAAGAGACCGCCGCGCTGCTCCCATATCCCGGCATCGGTGAAATACATCCTGTGGTAGAGCGCGGTTGGTGAGAAGCAGAAGATCGTGACGACGTCGCCGGCTTGCGCCAATTGCGCTGCGCGCTCTCGCAACGGCCTGATGCGGCGGCCCGAAAGCGCGGTGCGCGGGGCCCCTGGACGCGCCGGAAAGGGGCGGAACCCGGCCGCGGCGCGCGGCAGGTTCGACAGCGCCGCAATGTCTCGGTCGCGTCCCTCCGCGATGCCGCGCTTCAGCCCGCGCATCAGCCGCGCCACATCCGCGGCGTCGAGCGGGCCGCGCTGCATGAAGGCGATCAGGCGTGCGCGCTGCTCGGCCCCGAGCCGGGCAAGGTGGCGGTCGTGGCTGCCCGGATCGGCGTGCTTGCGCAGGAAGACCGCGGTGGAGGCGCCGATCTCGGCCAGGTCGCGCGGGGTGCGGTCGCGGGCGCGTCGCGCGCTTTCGTAAAAGCCGTGATGAACCCGTGCCAGCGGCACCAGCGCGGTGGCGTGTCCGGCCTCCGCCAGACGCCAGTTGAGGTCGGTTTCGTCGAGGTAGAAGCGGAAGGCGGGGTCGAACCCGCCAAGCCCGGCCAGCACCTCGCGGCGGAAGGCCATGTTGGTGCCCTCTGTCTTGACCGCGCGGTCCGCGCTGCCCCGCAGCAGGATCGGCCTGTCATCGCTCAACTGGAGCGGATGTGCCGCGCCGCGCCGGTCGACGCTGCGTGCGCCCCATTGCAGCGAGATGCCGTTGCGCCCGATGACGAAACCCCCGGCGCCGGCGACCTCGGTATCGGAGAACGGGGAGATCAGGTGCAGCAGCCATGTCGGTTCCGGCACCGCGTCGTCATCGATGAAGGCGACGATATCGCCGGCCGCGGCGGCGATACCGCGATTGCGGGCGGAGGAGATGTTGGTCGCGTTGTATTCGACCAGCTTCACCTCGGCCCCGGCGGCATGGGCGCGCACCGCAGCGCAGCCAGCGGCGCATGCGACGACCACGACTTCGACTGCCGGCCAGTCGAGCTGCGACAGGCCGATCAGGCAGCGCGACAGCGCCCGAGGCCGCCCGTGGGAGACGACGACGACGGAGACGCGGGGCGCGTCCACCGCACTCAGGGCGCCTTGAGGTCCACGCCCGGGGCGTAGGCGATGAAGAACGGGTTGGCGAAACCGGCCTTGCCGTAGACCAGCGGCGTGTGGTCGTCGAACCGAACGATGCGGCCGCCCGCGCCTTTCAGCACCGCGTGGCCGGCGGCGGTGTCCCATTCCATCGTGCGGCCCAGGCGCGGATAGATGTCCGCCTCTCCGGTCGCGACGAGGCAGAACTTCAGCGACGAGCCGGCCGAAGTCATGTCCTTCACGTTGTACTTGTTGATATAGGCGTCCGTGGCCTCGTCGCGGTGCGATTTGGACGCGACGACCATCAGGGACCCGTTGTCCGGTTCGCCCACGTGAAGCGGGGTCGTCTCGCCGGCCGTGTTCTTGTCGAAGGGGCCGGTTTCCTCGACCGTGCGGCCGGTGCTGTCGGTGTAGAAAAGCCGCCCCTTGGCGGGCGCGTAGACCACCCCGCGCGTCGGCACGCCGTCCTCGACGAGCGCGATGTTGACGGTGAAATCGCCGCGGCGGTTGATGAATTCCTTCGTTCCGTCGAGCGGATCGACGATCAGGAAGGTGTCGGCGTCCTCCTGGTCGTGGCTGTCGGCCTGTTCCTCTGTCACCAGCGCGATGTCCGGGAAGGCCTCGCGCAGCCCGGCAGAGATCAGCGCATCCGCGGCCTCGTCGGCCTCTGTCACCGGGCTTTCGTCGGACTTGGTCTTCACATCGAAATCGTCGGCCTCGTAGATGGCCATGATCGCATCGCCCGCTTCGAGCGCGAGCCGCCGCAGCACCGGCGTCAGATCGGAATAATTCAAAGTCTTGCCCTCTCCATGGCGCATTCCGCGGGTTCATTGAACGGAAACGTCGCACTCCTTATGATGGTGACGCCGCGTCGCGGCAAGCGCCCGCCGGGGAAGGGCGCGGGCCGCGCCGGTAAAGGGTGGCGACCAAGAGACACCGAAAGACGGGCGACTGCGGAACAGGGCGGGCAAATGTTTCACATCAAGGAGCGGCGCAGTCGGGCCGGATCGGCGTTAACGCTGGCCGAAGTGGTCTACCACGCTTCCGTGCGGTCGGTGCGCAAAACGCACGGCAACGCGATCATCGCCATCGCCATAAATATCCTGCAGGCGGTGATCTTCGTCGCCGTCTTCTACTTCATGTTCTTGATCCTCGGTCTGCGGGGCGTGTCTCTGCGCGGCGACTTCCTGCTCTATATCATGACCGGCGTGTTCCTTTTCCTCACGCATACAAAGACGCTCGGCGCGGTGGCGGGGGCCGAGGGCCCGACGTCGCCGATGATGCAGCACGCGCCGATGAACACGGCTGTGTCGATCCTCTCGGCGATGCTGTCGACACTCTATATCCAGGTGCTGAGTCTGATCGTCATCCTGTTCGTCTACGACGCCGTTCTTCATCCCGGCGCGATCGCGGAGATCAACCAGCCGCTGCCGGCCTTCGGGATGCTGCTGATCGCGTGGTTTTCGGGCGCGGCGATCGGCATGGTGTTCATGGCCATCAAGCCCTGGGCGCCGGTGCCGGTGGGCATCGTCACCACCATCTACCAGCGCGCCAACATGATCGCCTCGGGCAAGATGTTCGTGGCCAATTCGCTGCCGCCGGCGATGCTGCAACTCTTCGACTGGAACCCGCTGTTCCACGCCATCGACCAGGCGCGCGGCTACACCTTCGTCAACTACTTCCCGCGCAATTCCAGCTGGGAATACGCCATCTGGGTCGCCATCGTGCTGCTGATGGTCGGGCTGATGATCGAGTTCTATACCCGTCGCCATGCCTCCGCCTCCTGGAATGCGAGGCGCTGAGAACGGCGCAATAAGCCGTTGCCGAATTGGGGCGACGCTGGGTAAGATCCCTGCATGAGACCGTTTTTCGCCCTTTTCGCCGGCCTTGCCGTCCTGTGCGCCGCGCCGCTTGCCGCGCAGGACGACGCGGCGCCCGCCGCCCCCGTAAGCCCGCCGCCGCTTCCGGCGCTCTACGATGTGACGGGTGTCACGCCGGGTGACGTGCTCAACATCCGCACCGCGCCCGATGCGGCGGCCGAGAAGATCGGCGAACTGGCTCCCGACGCCATCGCCGTGGAGGTCACCGCCATCGACGCCGAGGCCGGCTGGGGCCGCGTGAACACCGAGGAGCGCGCCGGCTGGGCCTCGCTCGATTTCCTCACCCGGCAGGAAACGGGCGCGGCGCTGCCGGACGTCGCGCGCATGATGTGTTTCGGGACCGAACCGTTCTGGAACATCGACCTCGACGCCGGTGGCCTGTCGAACTTTTCCGAACCCGAGTCGGAGGCGCTGTTTCTCACCGGACCGGTGCGGCCGGGCGAAGGGCGGCCGGACCGGTTCGCGGTGGTCGGCGGCGCGGCGGGCAGCGACCTGGCGCTGTCGATTTCGGTCGAGGAATGCAGTGACGGGATGTCGGACCGGCTCTACGGGCTGTCGGCCACGATGATCGTCAGCGGCAGCGTGAACCGGACGCTGTCGGGCTGCTGTGCGCTTCAGGGCGTGGCGCAGTAGCTCAGGTCACCACCCGCAGCGTCAGGTTGATCCGCCCGCCCTCCGGCAGCAGCGTGGAAGAGCCGAAGCGGATCCGGTCCACCCCGTGATGGCGCAATCGCGCCTCCCCGCCCATCACCACCACGTCGCCCGAGCGCAGCCAGAGCGAGGCCGTCTTGCCGCCACGCTCCACGTTGCCCATGCGGAAAAGTCCGTCGTCGCCAAGCGACACCGACACCACCGGCTGGTGGAAATCTGCCTCGTCGCGGTCCTGGTGCAGGCCCATCCGCGCGCCTTCGCCGTACCAGTTGATCAGGCAGCACTCGGGATCGCGCGCCTCGGGCGCGACGGCGCGCCAGATCGACAGCACTTCGGGCGGGATCGGGGGCCAGGGCGCCCCGTTCGGGTGCGCCTCCTCGTAGCGGTAGCCGCGCCGGTCGGTGATCCAGCCGAAGCGCCCCGCCGCCGACATGCGCACCGACATCGGCCGGCCGCGCGGCGTCACCGGCTGCACCAGCGGCGCCGTGCGCAGCACGTCGCGCAACGCCTCGACCAGCGCCACCTGCGCCGGACGATCCATGAATTCCGGATGAATCCGGAAACCGCGAATGTCGTGTGCCACGCTCATGGCGAGCAATTTCGCCCGCCCCGTCGCGGGACGCAAACGGAACGCCACGCGAAAATTGCCCGACAAAAGACGGAACCTGCGCCGGTGGCGTGCTTGCAGGCCAAAAACCCGCTCCTTATATACCGTCCGAACGCGGAGGCGGGCCATCGGCCCCGCAGCCGCCTCAGAGTCGGGGCGGGATGCCGGAACGGGTCCGAAGCCTCGGAGAATCGCCTTGAAGTCAAAAAAGGGATCGAAACGATATGGGCAAAGTCATCGGGATTGACCTCGGCACCACGAACAGCTGCGTCGCAATCATGGACGGCAGCCAGTCCAAGGTGATCGAGAACGCCGAAGGCGCACGCACCACGCCGTCGATCGTCGCCTTCACCGACGACGAACGGCTCGTCGGCCAGCCGGCCAAGCGTCAGGCGGTCACCAACCCCACCAACACCATCTTCGGCGTCAAGCGCCTGGTCGGTCGTCGTCAGGACGATCCGGATCTGGCCAAGGACAAGAAGAACATGCCGTACGAGATCGTCGACGGCGGCAACGGCGATGCGTGGGTCGAAGCCAAGGGCGAGAAGTACAGCCCGTCGCAGATTTCCGCCTTCATCCTGCAGAAGATGAAGGAAACCGCCGAGAGCTACCTCGGCGAAGAGGTCACGCAGGCGGTCATCACCGTCCCGGCCTATTTCAACGACCAGCAGCGCCAGGCCACCAAGGACGCGGGCAAGATCGCGGGCCTCGAAGTCCTGCGCATCATCAACGAGCCGACCGCGGCGGCACTGGCCTACGGGCTCGACAAGAAAGAATCCAAGACCATCGCAGTCTACGACCTCGGCGGCGGCACGTTCGACGTGACCATCCTCGAGATCGACGACGGCCTGTTCGAGGTGAAGTCGACGAACGGGGACACGTTCCTCGGCGGCGAAGACTTCGACATGCGGATCGTCAATTACCTCGCCGACGAGTTCAAGAAAGAGAACCAGGTCGACCTGACGCAGGACAAGATGGCCCTGCAGCGTCTCAAGGAAGCGGCCGAGAAGGCGAAGATCGAGCTGTCCTCCGCCTCCCAGACCGAGATCAACCAGCCGTTCATCTCGATGGGCTCCAACGGTCAACCGCTGCACATGGTGATGAAGCTGACCCGCGCGAAGCTGGAAAGCCTCGTGGGCGACCTTATCAAGGGCTCCATCAAGCCGTGCCAGGCGGCGCTGAAGGATGCGGGTCTGTCGACGGACGATATCGACGAGGTCGTGCTCGTGGGCGGTCAGACCCGGATGCCGAAGGTGATCGAAGAGGTCACCAAGTTCTTCGGGAAAGAGCCGCACAAGGGCGTGAACCCCGACGAGGTCGTGGCCATGGGCGCGGCGATCCAGGCCGGCGTGCTGCAGGGTGACGTGAAGGACGTTGTCCTTCTCGACGTGACCCCGCTGTCGCTGGGCATCGAGACGCTGGGCGGCGTGTTCACCCGCCTGATCGACCGCAACACGACGATCCCGACCAAGAAGTCGCAGATCTTCTCGACCGCCGAGGACAACCAGAACGCCGTGACCATCCGGGTCTTCCAGGGTGAGCGCGAGATGGCGTCCGACAACAAGATGCTCGGCCAGTTCAACCTCGAGGACATTCCGCCGGCCCCGCGCGGCATGCCGCAGATCGAGGTGACGTTCGACATCGACGCGAACGGCATCGTCCACGTTGGGGCCAAGGACAAGGGCACCAACAAGGAACAGAAGATCACCATCCAGGCCTCCGGCGGTCTGTCGGAATCCGACATCGAGCAGATGGTCAAGGATGCCGAGGAGAACGCCGAGGCAGACAAGAAGCGCCGCGATCTCGTCGACGCCCGCAACCAGGCCGAAAGCCTCATCCATTCGACCGAGAAGTCGGTCGAAGAGCATGGCGACAAGGTCGACCCCTCGACTGTCGAGGCGATCGAGCTGGCCATCGCTGCGCTCAAGGACGAACTGGAGAAGGAAGACGCGGAGAAGATCCGCTCCGGTATCCAGAACGTCACCGAAGCGTCGATGAAACTGGGCGAGGCGATCTACAAGGCGCAGCAGTCCGAAGGTTCGGACGGCGGTGACGGCTCGGACGGCGGCGAAGGCGGCGGCAACGCCTCCGGCGACGACGATATCGTCGATGCCGATTTCGAGGACCTCGACGACAGCAAGCGGGCCTGAGGGTTACCGCCCGCGGATCCCTTTGGGGCCGGTCCGGACACCGGGCCGGCCCCGCGCACGTTCCGCGGGCCCGCTTGCCCCAGAAGGAGGGCATGAATGTCCAAGCGTGATTACTACGACGTTCTCGGCCTGAACAAGGGCGCCTCCGCGGACGAGATCAAGAAGGCCTATCGCAAGAAGGCGAAGGAGCTGCACCCCGACCGCAACGCCGACAATCCCGATGCCGAGACGCAGTTCAAGGAAGTCAACGAGGCTTATGACGTCCTCAAGGACGGCGACAGAAAGGCGGCCTATGACCGCTTCGGCCATTCCGCGTTTGAAGGCGGCATGGGCGGCGGCGGTGGCGGCCGGCCCGGCGGTATGGGCGGCGGAGCCGGACAGGGCGATTTCGCATCGGCCTTCTCGGACGTCTTCGACGACCTCTTCGGCGACTTCATGGGCGGTGGCCGCGGCGGCCGCAGCCGCGCGGCGCGCGGGTCGGACCTGCGCTACAATCTGCGCGTGACGCTGGAGGAGGCTTATAACGGCCTGTCCAAGACGATCACAGTGCCGACCTCGGTCCAGTGCGGCGCCTGCTCGGGCTCCGGCGCCGAAGGCGGGGCGGAGCCGACGACCTGCCCGACCTGTTCGGGCATGGGCAAGGTGCGCGCGACGCAAGGGTTCTTCACGGTCGAACGGACCTGTCCGACCTGTTCCGGCCTCGGCCAGATCATCAAGAACCCCTGCACCACCTGCGGCGGAAATGGCCGCGTGCAGAAAGAGCGTGCGCTGTCGATCAACGTGCCCCCGGGCGTGGAAACCGGCACCCGCATCCGGCTCGCCGGTGAAGGCGAGGCGGGGATGCGCGGCGGCCCGCCGGGCGATCTCTACATCTTCGTGGAGGTCGAGCGGCACGACATCTTCGATCGCGAGGGCGTGAACCTGCAATGCCGCGTGCCGGTGTCGATGGCCACGGCGGCGCTTGGCGGCGACATCGAGGTGCCGACCATCGCGGGCGGCCGCAGCCGCGTGTCGATCCCGGCCGGGTCGCAATCGGGCCGCCAGATGCGCCTGCGCAGCAAGGGTATGCCGGCGCTGCGCGGCGGCGGGCACGGCGACATGTTCATCGAACTCGCGGTCGAGACGCCGGTCAACCTGACCTCGCGCCAGAAGGAGCTTCTGAAGGAGTTCGACTCGCTGTCCGAGGACAACAACCCGGAGTCCAAGAGCTTCTTCAAGAGCGTGAAGAGCTTCTGGGATGCGATGAAAGGGTGAGCGCCGTCTCGGAAACGCTCCGGGGGAGCGTTTCAGGCGCGAACGGGCGGAGCCCCGAGCCACAAGGAAAGAGCCTCGGCCACCGGCCGGGGCTCTTTTTCGTTTCAGCTATTGGCCGTGCCCGCGCGCCCCGACAAAGAAATGGCCCGGATGCGGGGGAAACGCATCCGGGCCGAAGGGAACACATGAGGGATGTCTCGGAGACTCAGGCGGCCTTGCGCTCGTGCTTGCCTTCCTCAATCTCCTCGACGATCTTGCTTACAAACGCATCAAGGTCGCCAGGGTTCCGGCTGGTGACGATTCCGTTGTCGGCCACCACCGTCTGGTCGACCCAGTGCGCGCCCGCGTTCTTCACGTCCGTCGCGATGGACTTGTAGGACGTCGCCTGACGGCCCTTGAGAATGCCGGCCTCGACGAGGATCCACGGCGCGTGGCAGATCGCGGCGATGGTCTTGCCCTGATCGAAGAAGGCGTTGACCGCCGTCATCACCTTGTCGTTCACGCGCAGGATGTCGGGGTTGATCTGGCCGCCCGGCAGAACGAGCGCGTCGTAATCGCCCGGATTGACGTCCGAGATACCGCCGTCGACGGGCACGGTATGGCCCCAGTCGTCGCCGTCCCAGCCCTTGATCGTCTCGCCGTCGAGCGAAACGACATGGACAGACGCGCCGCGGTCGCGGAGCTGGTCGCGCGGAACTTCGAGTTCGGATTGCTCGAATCCGTGGGTGGCCACGATGAGTATTTTGGAGTCGCTGATACGGGGCATGAAATGCCTCCTTTTCGCGTTTGTTTCCAGAGAGCTAGCCTTTTCGGCCCTGCTTGACTGTACAACGCGTGGCGAACCGCCCCGTTCCCGCGATCACAGGGTTGCGGCAAGGCGTGTGCCCTGGTCGATGGCGCGCTTGGCGTCGAGTTCTGCCGCCACGTCGGCGCCGCCGATCACGTGGACCTCTGTGCCCGCTGACGCCAGCGCATCGGCGAGGCTGCGCTCGCTCACCTGACCGGCACACAGGACGATTGTGTCGCATTCGATCACCTCGGGCCGCTCGCGCGCGTCGCCGTAGGAGATGTGCAGCCCCTCGGCGTCGATGCGTTCGTAATTCACGCCGGTCTTCATCTGCACCGCTTTCATCTGCAACCCCGCCCGGTGGATCCAGCCGGTGGTCTTGCCCAGACGCTTGCCCGGCTTTTCCGCCTTGCGTTGCAGCATCGTGACCGCCCGCGCCGGGGCATGGGGCTGCGGGCCTTCCGGGGCGAGGCCCGACCGTGCCTCTTCGGGGTCGACCACGCCCCATTCGCGCATCCAGTCAGGCAGGCTGACCGTGGGGCTCGTGCCCTCCATGACGAGAAATTCCGACACGTCGAAGCCGATCCCGCCGGCACCGACCACGGCGACGCGCTTGCCGGGCGCGGCCTTCCGCGTCAGCACGTCGACATAGCTCAGGACATTCGGCGCGTCCTGCCCCTCGATCCCCGGATCGCGCGGGCTGACGCCGGTCGCGACGACCACCGCGTCAAAGCCCGCGAGCGTCTCCGCCGTCGCCTCCGTGCCGAGGCGCAGCGCGACCCCGTTTCGCTCGGTCATCGTGCGGAACCAGTCGACGAGGCCCCAGAACTCCTCTTTGCCGGGGATCTGCTTGGCGAGGTTGAGCTGCCCGCCGATCTCTTCGGCACGGTCGAAGAGCGTCACGCTGTGCCCGCGCTCGGCCGCGGTGATCGCCGCCGACAGGCCCGCCGGGCCGGCCCCGACCACCGCGATGGCGCGCGGCGCCGTGGTCTTCTCGATGCGGATCTCGGTCTCGTGGCAGGCGCGCGGATTGACGAGGCAGGTCGACACCTTGCCCTGGAAGGTGTGATCTAGGCAGGCCTGGTTGCAGGCGATGCAGGGCGCAATTTCCTGCGCGCGCCCCTCTGCCGCCTTCGTCACGAAGGCCTCGTCGGCGAGCCAGGGGCGCGCCATCGACACCATGTCGGCGCAGCCCTCGGCGAGTACGTCCTCCGCCACCTCGGGGGTGTTGATGCGGTTCGAGGTGATCACGGGGATGCCGACCTTGCCCATCATCTTCTGCGTGACCCAGGCGAAGGCGCGGCGCGGCACCGATGTGACGATCGTCGGCACCCGCGCCTCGTGCCAGCCGATGCCGGTGTTGAGGATCGTCGCGCCCGCCGCTTCCACGGCCTGGGCAAGCTCAACGACCTCGTCATGGGTGGACCCGTCCGGCACGAGGTCGATCATCGAGATGCGGTAGATCAGGATGAAATCCGGGCCGACCGCGTCGCGCACCCGGCGGACGACCTCCACCGGCAGGCGCATGCGGTTCTCGTAACACCCGCCCCAGCGATCGGTGCGCTTGTTGGTGTGGGTCACCAGGAACTGGTTGAGGAAATACCCCTCCGATCCCATGATCTCCACCCCGTCGTAGCCGGCCTCGCGCGCGCGGGCGGCGGCGGTGACGATGTCGGCGATCTGCTTCTCGATGCCGTCCTCGTCGAGCTCTTTCGGCGGGAAGGGAGAGATCGGCGACTTGATAGGGGAGGGTGCGACGCATTCCGGCCCGTAGGCGTAACGCCCGGCATGGAGAATCTGCATCGCGATCTTGCCGCCTTCGGCGTGCACGCGGTCCGTCACGAAGCGGTTGTTGGCCATGTCCTTGGCGGTGAAGAGGCCTGCGGCCCCGGGAAAGACGCCGCCTTCGCGGTTCGGCGCCATGCCGCCGGTGACCATCAGCGCCGCGCCGCCGCGGGCGCGCGCGGCATAGAACTCCGCCACCCGGTTCCAGTCGCCGACCTCTTCGAGGTTGGTGTGCATGGAGCCCATGAGCACCCGGTTCTTCAGCGTGGTGAAGCCGAGATCGAGGGGCGAGAGCAGATGCGGGTAGAGATCGGACATGCGGGCCTCCCTTGCCTTGCGGGTCCAGCTTTCACGACACCCGCGTTCTGTCGACGTCAACGTGACGTCAGAGCCGGCCACGTCACCCAGGAGACGCACCGGTCACGTGTGCCTTCCCACATTCGATTGCGCATATGGGTTGTTTCGACGCCTCAAACATTGCCACCTATCACCCCCCTATTGTCGGCGGCGAGCCGTCTTTCTGCCTTGTTTCGACGCGATACCCGAGCTTGGAACAATCGAACGAGTGAAGGAGATGCGCATGGACCGCCTCACCGAGATGGAGGCCTTCGCCACCGTTGTGGACCAGGGCGGGTTCACCGATGCGGCCAAGAAGATGGGGATCTCCAAGTCCGCCGTCTCCAAGCATGTCTCATCGCTCGAGGCGCGGCTGGGAGCGCGCCTTCTCAACCGCACCACGCGGCGGGTGTCGCCGACCGAGATCGGGCTGGCCTATTACGACCGCGCGCGGCGCGTGCTGAACGACGCGGGGGAGGCCGACGCGCTGGTCACCTCCATGCAGTCGGCGCCGTCGGGGCTTCTGCGGATCTCCGTCGCGACGGATTTCGGGGTCAATCATCTCTCGCCCGTGCTGGGCGATTTCCTGGCGGAGTTCCCGGACATCACCGTCAACATGGTGTTGAACAACCGCTACGTGGAACTGATCTCCGAAGGCTTCGACATGGCCGTGCGGATCGGCGAGCTTGAGGATTCGACGCTGCGGGCGCGCAAGCTGACCGAGACGACGAAGCGCATGATCGCGTCCCCGAGCTATTTCCAGAAGTTCGGCCGTCCGAGCCGGATCGACGATCTGAACGAACACAAGCTGCTGCATTATTCCAACCAGGCGTCGGGCAATGTCTGGAAGGTGACCGCGCCGTCGGGCGAAAAGCGACAGATCCGCACCGCCGGCTGGCTGTCGGTCAATGACGGGCAGTCGCTGCTGAACGCCTGCATCGCGGGGCTGGGAATCGCCTACCTGCCGTCGTTCCTGTACGCCGACGCGATGGAGAAGGGGCTGGTGGAGGACGCCATCCCCGATCTGCCGGTGGAGACGCAGGGCATCTACGCGGTCTATCCGCCGGGGCGCTTCACGCAGCCCAAGGTGCGTGCCTTTATCGACTTTCTCGTGCACGAATTCGGCGAGAAAGGCCCCGCCGGCTGGTAGTTCCCCCGGCCTTGCCAAAGGCTCACCTCGCCCCGGCCGCGCCCCCGTGCGCCGGGGTTTTTTCGTTTCTAGCGGCGCCCTTCCCGCAGCCAGGCGCCAACGATGAGGCCCGCGGCCAGAAGCAGCACCGCCCATGCGGGCAGGGCCGGCACCTGGGTAATATCGCGCGTCTCGAACGCGTCGCGCGGGGTGATGCCGACCCAGCCGCGGCCCGCCGCCGGGCGCCCGGCACTGACCTCGCGGATGTCCGGCACGCCCTCTTCCAATCGCACGACGCCGCCTTCGACCGGGTCCAGTACCGGCTCAAGCAGGTCGCCCGTGGCGATGGTCTGCTCGAACTCGCGCGGGGCGGCGGGGCCGAGGCCGACCACCGCCTCCTGCTCGCCTTCCTCGAGGCGATAGAGGCCGATCTGCGGGCCTTCGTAAAGCGCTTCGAACCGGCCCGGCGCGACCTCTTCGAGCGTGATCTCCTCGGTCTCGCCGTCGGGGCGCGTGATCGTCACCGGCCCGACCTCGTCGCCGAGCGTGCGGCGGATGATCCGCATGGTCTGGCCCGTCGGCTGGGCGAGGAGCGTCTCCTCCTCCAGCTCCGGTTCCTTCATCATCCAGTGGGCGAGTCGGCGCAGAAGCTCGAGCTGCGGGCCGCCCCCCTCGTAGCCGCGCGACCAGAGCCACGCCTGGTCCGAGGCGACGAGCGACACGCGCCCCTCTCCGATCCGGTCCAGAACGAGGAGGGGGCGGCCCTCCACTCCCGACATCACCACCTCGGCGGCGTCGGTGGGCTCCACGTCGATCTGGCGCAGCCAGCGGCCCCAGCCCTCGGCGTTTGACAGGCCGGCGGTCACGGGGTGCCGCTCGCCCAACTCGGTGATCTCGGGCCGGAAGCCTTCCTTGATCACGCGGGCAGTCGGTTCGGCCGGCAGCACCTCGCCCAGGGGCGAGCGAGCCAGACTGTCGGCGGAGGCGAAGTCGGGGCCGGCCGAGATCAGCACCGCGCCGCCCTCCTCCACGTATTGCCGCACGTTGTCGAGGTAGATCGACGGCAGGATGCCCCGCCGCTTGTAGCGGTCGAAGATGATCAGGTCGAAATCGTCGATCTTCTCGAGGAACAGCTCCCGCGTGGGGAAGGCGATGAGGGACAGCTCGCTCACCGGCACGCCGTCCTGCTTTTCCGGGGGGCGCAGGATGGTGAAGTGGACAAGATCGACGGAGCTGTCGGATTTCAGCAGGTTGCGCCAGGTGCGGCCGCCGGCATGCGGCTCGCCCGAGACCAGCAGAACGCGCAGACGGTCGCGCACGCCGTTGATCTGCACCAGCGCGGTGTTGTTGCGGTCGGTGATCTCTCCCTTGGCCTCGGGCACGGTGAACTGGATCACGTTCAGCCCGCCATGCGGCAGGGTGATCGGCAATTCGAAGCTCTGGCCGATGGGGATGTCGAAGGTCTGCGGCTCCGCCCCGTCGACGGAGATGTCGATGGTCGTCTGCGCGGCCTCCGGCGCGGCGCCCTCGTCCTCCACCCGGACGGTCAGGGTGACCGGCTCGTCGAGGATGGCGAAGGCGGGCGCGTTCTCCACGATCAGGCGGCGGTCCCAGTCGTCCTCCTGTCCGGTCATCAGAAGGTGCATCGGCGCCGGCAGATCGGGCGCGCGGTCGAGGTCGTGCAGCCGCCCGTCGGACAGGAGCAGGATTCCGGCGACCTGCGCCGGCGGTTCCTCGGCCAGCGCCTCGGACACGGCAGTCATCAACAGCGTGCCGGCGTCGTCCTCGCCGTCGCCCACCTCGACGCGGCGGACCTCGGTGTTGGGGCGGCCGGCAAGCTCCGCCTCCAGCGTGGTCGCGGCCTCCTCGGTCACGCCGGCGCGCTCCGCGAGCGTCTGGGAGGCGCTCTTGTCCACAACCATCAGCACGATGTCGTTGAGCGGCGCGCGATCCTCCACCTGCCAGGAGGGTTGCGCCAGCGCCGCGACCAGCACCAGCCCGGCCAGCGCGCGCAGCGCCCAGCCCGACAGACCGCGCCAGAGCGCGAGCACCACGCCGAGCGCGGCGAGTCCCCCGAGCGCGCCGATCGCGATCCAGGGCAGCAGCGGGTCGTAGACGAGCGTTCCGGTCATTGGCCAAGCCTGTCGAGAAGGGCGGGGACGTGCACCTGGTCGGA
The DNA here is from genome assembly GCF_900112685.1 of Roseivivax sediminis. Classification (GTDB taxonomy): domain Bacteria; phylum Pseudomonadota; class Alphaproteobacteria; order Rhodobacterales; family Rhodobacteraceae; genus Roseivivax; species Roseivivax sediminis. Next base: position 174,395 of record NZ_FOMS01000010.1, on the reverse strand, counting down.
TTTGTAGTTGCCGGTCAGCACGTGCATCACGAGGTTCACGCCGAAGCGGTAGGCGATCTCGCGCTGCCGCTCACCGGAAAAGCCGCGGCCCAGCGGCAGCATCGGCTGGCCGTTGTCGGACACCGCCCAGGCCGAGGCCCAGTCGTTGCCGCCGATGACCACGGGCGTGACGTTGTCGTTGAGGTTGCGGAAGGGCATCCCGTCCACCAGTTCGGCATCGGGCGGCGCGGCCTCCACCCAGACGTCGCGGCCCACGTAGCGACCGGGGAAGTCCTGCAGGAGATAGAAGGTCCGCGTGAGGACATGGTCCTGCGGCACCGGCTCCAGCGGCGGAATGTCGAGCGGTTCGGCCAGTTCCTGCAGCTTGCGCCCGTTGGGCGAGGCCGCGCCGAACCCGGCGATGTCGGCGTCGCGCGTGTCGAACAGGATCATGCCCCCCGAACGCAGGTATTCGTTGAGCTTGGCGTAGGCGTCGCCCGAGGGGGTCGGCTGGTCGGGCGTCACCGGCCAGTAGAGCAGCGGGAAGAACGCCAGCTCGTCGTTTTCGAGATCGACGCCGAGCGGTTCTCCGGGTTCGACCGACGTGCGGTAGAACAGCGTGTCCGACAGGCCCTGAAGGCCGGCAGCGGCGACCTCGTCGACGTTTTCGTTGCCGGTCAGGACATGGGCGAGCGTGACCTCCGCCGTCGCCTCGATCGCGAAGTCGTCGCCGGTGGGCTGGCTCTCCTGGGCCTCGGCGCCGCCGGGCAGGATCAGCACGGCGGCGAGGATTGCGGCCGCCGCCGGGGCGCCACGAGAGCCCCGCAGACGCCCCGTCAGCGCCAGCGAGGCGAGGATATCGGCGAACAGCATGGCGATGGCGAGCGCCAGAAGCCACCCGGCGAGCGGCGTCTCCTCTGGGCCGGCGAGCCCCTCGACCGGGACGCTGTCGGGCCATGTCACCGGGCGCAGTTCGGTGTCCGCTGTGACGACGTTGCGGGCGAGGTTGCGATCCTCGCCGGCATAAAGGCCGGGTCGCAGATCGGGGCCGAGCGGGTCGGAGACCAGCGCCTCCCCGGACACGCCGGGCAGGGTGCCGGCGTCGCGCAGGTCGCCGAAGGCGTCGAGCACCATCTGCGGCTGCCATGTGGTGCCTTCAAGTTCCTCGATCTCGGGCTGGGCGGGCATGGAGGACACCGCGAGCCGCTCCAGCATGCTCACGAACAGGCCCGACAGCGGCAGCGTCGACCATTCGGCGTTGGCGGTGACGTGGAAGAGCACGATCTGCCCCTGGCCGACGCGCTTGCGGGTGACCAGCGGCGTTCCGTCCGACAATTGCGCGATCACGCGCGAGGCGAGCGTCGGGTCGGGCTGGGCCATGACCTGCGCGTTCACTGTGACGTCCTCGGGAATATCGAGCCCGAAGAATGGGCTTTCGGCGTCGAACGGGGCGAGCGACTTCGGCTCCCCCCAGCTCATCGCGCCGCCGACGCTGCGCCCGCCGGCGCGCAGGCGCACCGGCATCAGCGGATCCTCCTCGCCTCGGCTGACGTCCGAGCCGGCCAGGCGCGGCCCGGCAAAGCGCAGTAGCATGCCGCCGTTCTCGACCCAGTCCCGCACGGCCTCTGCCTCACCTCCAAGCGTGGCGACGTCCGCCAGGGCGATCACGTCGGGGTTGGCGGGCAAGACATCGCTCAATGCGCCGTCGATCAGGTCGGCGGTCGGCTCCAGCGCGCCTTGCAGGTAGTGCAGGGGGGAGAGCAGTTCTAGACCCTCGCGGTTCTCGGTCCCGGCGATCAGCGCGACCTCGCGGCGGCGCAGGCTGTCGTCCGACAGGGTGGTGGCGCCGGCGCTCTGCGTGGTGGCGACCTCGAACCGGTCGACGCGGGCTCGAAGTTCGGCCGGCAGGGACAGCTCGCCTTCGGCGATCACCGCGCCGTCGGCGAAGGTCATCGGCAGGGTGGCCAGCGTCGCCGGGTTGCCGGCCGGGTCGCGCCCTTCGGCGTTCACCACCACCTCCCGCTCGCCGGACGGGCGCAGCCGCTTCAGGGTGAGCGCAACATTTCCGTCGACGAAGCGGGCGGGGGCGAGGGCATAAAGGCTCTGCGGGCTTTCGTAGACGGTGACGCTGCCCGCGGCTTCGAGCGCGGCAAGCATGTCCTCGCGGCCTTCGCGGGCTAGCCCGTCGGAGAACCAGTAGGTGTCGAAGGGGCCGTCGGGCAGGCGCGCGGCGGCGCTTTCCATGCGCGCCGTGTCAGTTTCCCACGGCTCGGGCTGGATGCCCGACAGGCGCTGCCGCAGGGCATTCGCGCTCTGGAACATCGGCGCTTCGGGCGCGGTCAGGCGCAGCAGCGCCACAGCCCTATCGTCGCGTGCGGCGCGCGAGAGCAGGCCGTCCAGCGCCTCGGACCGGGCGCGCCAGTCGCCGGCGCTGGCCCAGCTTGCATCCATCACGATCAGGAGCGGCCGGTCGCCCACTGGCGCAGCATCCCGGTCGGGGTTGAGGATCGGCCCCGCGAGCCCGACGATCACCGCCGCGACCGCCAGCATCCGCAAGAGCAGCAGCCACCACGGCGTGCGGTCACTCACCTGTTCCTCGTCTTTGAGGCCGAGCAGAAGGACCACGCCGGGAAACAGCCGGCGCACCGGCGCAGGCGGCACCGCGCGCAGCACGACCCACAGGATCGGCAGCGCCAGCAGCCCCAGCAGCAGCCAAGGCGTGGTGAAGCCGAGTGCGCCGAACAGGGTCATCCCTTGCCTCCGTCCATCGCGCGCCAGACCCACAGGAGGGCCGATTGCGCGGGTGTGTCGGTGTGGTGGCACTCGTACTGCCAGCCGGTGATGCGGCACAGCTCGTCAAGGCGATCCTTCCGCTCGGCCAACCGCTCAAGGTAGCGGCCGCGCAGGTCGCTCGCCTTCAGCGTCTCGTGACGCGTGCCGCCGCCGACCGACTGGAACACGGTGCGGCCCTCGAAGGGAAACGCCTCTTCCGAGGGATCGAGGATCTGCAGCAGAACTCCGCGCACGCCGCGGTCGGCGGCCTTGGTCAGCGCCGCCTCGATCGGGTCGAGATCGCCGAGGAAGTCGGACACGAACATGGCGCGGGCATGGGGCAACATCCCCCGCGCCTCGGGCGCCGAATAATCGTCTTCGGTATCGGTGGCGAACGCTTCGGCGAGGCGCATGATCTGCGGGCGCCCACCGCGCGGCGGCAGGCTCCAGCCGGTCAGGCCCACCCGTTCGCCGCCTCGGATGAGCAGGATCGTGGTGGCGAGCGCGATCAGCCGTGCGCGGTCCGCCTTGCTGGGAACCTTGTCCGAGGAGGCGAAGCGCATCGACGCCGCCTGGTCGACCCACATCAGCACCGATTGCGCGATCTGCCATTCGCGATCACGCACGAATTGCGAATCGCCGCGCGCGGAGCGGCGCCAGTCGATGTTGCGGTAGCTGTCGCCGGCGACCATCGGACGGTATTGCCAGAAATCGTCGCCAAGCCCGGCGCGGCGCCGGCCATGCTCTCCCAGGAGCACGGTGCCGGCGAGCTTTTCGGCGCGGGCGAGAAGGGCGGGAAGGTCGCTCGCCTCCTCCTCGCTGTGCTGGCGGAGGGTGAGCGGCTGCGTCACGCAGCCGCCTCGGTCCGCATAAGCCCTTCGCTGACGGAACTGATGAGCTGGCCGAGATCCTCGCCCCGCGCGCGGGCCGAGAAGGTCAGCGCCATGCGGTGGACGAGAACCGGGCGCGCCATGTCGATGACGTCCTCGGGCGACGGCGCGAGCCGGCCCTGCAAGAGCGCGCGGGCGCGCACGGTGAGCATCAGCGCCTGCGCAGCGCGCGGGCCGGGGCCCCAGGCGACGAGGTCGCGCACACGCTCGGGTGCGGAGGGGTCGGAGGGCCGGAAGGCGCGCACGAGGTCGAGGATCATCTCCACGACCGATTCGCCGACCGGCATCCGTCGCAGAAGGTGCTGCGCGGCCATCAGCGAAGGCCCGTCGAAGACCTGGTGCGCCTCGGCGTCCTCCGTCCCGGTGGTGGCGAGAAGGATGTCGCGTTCTGTGTCCCGCTCGGGGTAGGCGACGTCGATCTGCACCAGGAACCGGTCGAGCTGCGCCTCGGGCAGGGGATAGGTACCCTCCTGCTCGATCGGGTTCTGCGTGGCGAGGACGTGGAACGGCTGGTCGAGCTTGCGGGTCTCGCCGGCGACCGTCACCGCCTTTTCCTGCATCGCCTGAAGGAGTGCGGACTGCGTGCGTGGGCTCGCGCGGTTGATCTCGTCCGCCATCAGGAGCTGGCAGAAGATCGGCCCCTCGATGAACTTGAAGGCGCGGCTGCCGTCTGTGCCGGTCTCCAGTACCTCGGAGCCGAGGATGTCCGCCGGCATCAGGTCCGGCGTGAACTGCACCCGGTTGCCGTTGAGGCCCATCACCGTCGACAGCGTCTCCACCAGCCGAGTCTTGCCGAGGCCCGGCAGACCGATCAGAAGGCCATGCCCGCCGCACAGAAGCGCCGAGAGTGTGAGGTCCACGACCCGTTCCTGGCCGATGAAGCGGCGGGTGATCGCCGTCCTCGCTTCGGCGAGCTTCGCCTCCAGCGCCTCGATCTCGGTGACCAGGTCCTCGGTCTCGGCCATGACAACGCTCCTTTGGCGATTAGATCAGTGGGAATGGTATCGTGACGGGAAGGAATGGCAAAAGCTATGACATCACAAAATTCCGTGACGCCCGCAGAGGCGCCCTCGGCCGACGGGATCGCCGCCTCGGCGCGCGCTGCCAAGGGCAAGGGCCTGCCCCCAGTGCACAAGTGGAATCCGCCGTTCTGCGGCGACCTGGACATGCGTATCGCACGGGACGGCACGTGGTTCTACCTCGGCACGCCGATCGGCCGGTTCGAACTGGTGAAGCTGTTCTCGTCGATACTCAAACGCGAGGACGATAAATACTTCCTTGTCACGCCCGCCGAAAAGGTCGGCATCACCGTGGACGACGCGCCCTTCGTGGCCACCGATTTCACCGCCGAAGGATCGGGCGAGGCGCAGGCGCTGACCTTCACCACCCATGTCGGCGACAGCGCCGTCGCCGGCCCCGACCACCCGATCCGGGTGGAGCGCGACCCCGAGACGGGCGAGCCGTCGCCCTACATCCTGATCCGCGACGACCTGGAGGCGCTCATCGACCGCAAGAGCTTCTATCGGCTGGCAGAGATCGGCGCCCATCACGAGGTGGAGGGCGAAAACTGGTTCGGCCTCTGGTCAGAGGGGCGGTTCTTCCCGATGATTCCGTCCGCCGATCTGCCGGAGTGATGCCGCCCGGGCGCCCCGCTCGGGGCGCCGGGCCTCGGCCGCCACCCGCACGGGAATGAGCGGACGGTGCCCGCCGCCGTGGCCGCCTTCGTCCTCGGCCATCAGGAAGATGCGCGCGCCGGTCTGCGCGCCGGCAAAGACGATGCCGTTGAAGAACCACAGCAGGAACAGCGCGAGCATGCCGTCGGCGGAGCCAAGGATCAGGTGGCGCAGGCCCGCCACATCCCCGGCAATCAGCAGGCCGACGAAGATCCCCGACAGCGCGAAGCCGACGATCCAGTTGCGAACGAAAAGAGCGACGAGCGGCGGAAGAGAGCGCATGGCGGGGTTCCCGAAATCTACACCGGTAACATTAGCACCGATCCGCCGCGGGTCACGCGCGGCGGTGTCGCAGGGTCAGTCGCCCAGCTTGGCATGCACCTCGTCGAGGTCGATCTCTCCGATCGGCATCTTGTTGGCCGGATTGCCGAAATCGTATTTGAAGAGCTGGAAATCGCGCCAGTAGATCTCTTTCATCAGGTGCATCGAGAGATCGTCGAAATAGTCCTCCACCGGGTGCAGGCGCTTGGGGCCATGCCCTTCGCTTTCGTTGAAGCGGGGAATCGTGGCCAGATCGACGGGCTGCGGCGTGTCTGTTGCCCCGAGCACCTCGGCCATGCCGTCGTTGAAGCTTTCGGTCCAGAAGATCTTGTCGTAGCGCCCGCCATTCACGATGAAGGTGCTGATATGTCCCGACATCGCCGACCAGTGGATGTCGGGCTCCATCGGCCGGCGCCAGCGGATGGTGTCGCGCGCGAACAGCAGGAATCGCCGGAAGCTGCGAATCTGGTCGAACGCCTCCTGCCCGTCGGGGCCGCCGACCTCGATCCCGTATTTCTGGATCAGCAGCGGCACGAGGTTGCCGCGGTAGCGCTTGCCGTTGCGCTGGATGCCGCAGATCTTGTCGAAGAACGACGACAGGATGCGGCTGTAGGGATTGCGCACGCAGGTGAAGGCGTAGGCGGAGCGCGTCTTGACGTTTGCGCGGATCGCCGGTTGGCTGTCCTCGCGCGCCCATTTGTGCAGACCGGCGGTGGCGTCGTGGATGTCGCCGTCGAAGAACGCCCCATGGTCCGAGAAGTACATGATCTGCCCGATGGTGGAGCAGGCGCATTTCGGCACGACCCGATACACCATGCTCTCGCTTTCGGTCATCCAGGTGCCCGGAAACCCCATGCCTGCCCGTCCCGCCTCGTGCGATCCGCTCCACGTCGGCGTCTGTCTCGCGCCGTCTTGCGGATGCCGCAAAAAAGAAACCGAAGCGTATTCATTCAACGCCTCTTTATCACTATCAACATGAACAATCCGCCGAAAAGAGGGCAAAAGTTCTAGCAGGCCATGGCAAAGATCGCCTTCATCCTTCTGTGTCACAAGGACCCGGAGGCCATCGTCAAACAGGCGCAGAGCCTGACGGCGGTCGGCGATTGCTTGGCGATCCATTTCGACGCCCGCGCGCCGGCCGCCGCCTACCGGCAGATCCGCAGCGCGCTTGCCGATAACCCGAACGTCGTCTTCCCGAAAAAGCGCGTCAGGTGCGGCTGGGGGGAATGGTCTCTCGTGCAGGCGACGCTGAGCGCCGTCGAGGCGGCGGTGGAGGCGTTCCCGCGCGCAACGCATTTCTACATGCTCTCGGGCGATTGCATGGCGATCAAGTCGGCCGAATACGCGCACGAATTCCTCGACCGGCGCGATGTCGATTACATCGAGAGCTTCGATTACTTCAAATCCGACTGGATCAAGACCGGCTGGAAGGAAGAGCGGCTGATCTACCGCCACTGGTTCAACGAACGCACCGCGAAGGCGGCGTTCTATGCCATGTTCGAGGCGCAGAAACGGCTGGGCCTGACGCGCAAGATCCCGGACGATCTCGATATCATGATCGGCTCGCAATGGTGGTGCCTGCGCCGGTGCACCGTCGAACGGGTGCTGGGCTTCGTGCGGCGCCGGCGCGACGTGGTGCGCTTCTTCGCGTCGACCTGGATCCCGGACGAGACGTTCTTCCAGACGCTGGTGCGCCATCTCGTGCCAGAGCCCGAGATCGAGGGTCGCGCGCTCACCTTCCTGCTGTTCACCGATTACGGCATGCCGGTGGTGTTCCACAACGACCACTACGACCTGCTTCTGGGCCAGGATTTTCTGTTCGCGCGCAAGATCAGCCCGCACGCGACGGAGCTGCGCCGCCGGCTCGGCGTGCTCTATTCCTCCGAGGGCGCGCGCTTCCGGGACTCCGGCGAGGGACGGACGCTGTTCGAGTTCCTCACCGCCAAGGGCCGCATCGGCCACCGCTTCGCCCCCCGCTTCTGGGAAACGGAAAGCTCGCTTGGCCGCGAGCGCGCGCTGATGATCGTGGTGTGCAGGAAATGGCACGTCGCCAAGCGGCTGGTGGAGCGGATCCGGCAGGTGACGAACCTGCCCTGCATCGACTACCTCTTCAACGAGGAGGCCACGCCGCTGCCCGATCTCGGTGGGCTGCAATCGACGCTGGGCAAGCGGCACCGCCACCGGCGGGCGCTGGTGCGGATGCTCTTCGACTATTACGAGACCGACCGGCTGATCGTCTGCCTCGATCCCGCGAACCTCGACCTGCTGGAGGATTTCTGCCGCGACCGGGCGCAGACCAGGGTGCTGGAGGTCGAGTGCGAGTTCGCGGACAGCTATCTCGTCGGCCAGGCGATGCGGATGGGGCTGGCCGGCGACCGAACGCCGCCGGAGACGCTGCGCCGGCTCCTGCCGACGATCCGCAACGACATGATGCACGAAAGCGATCGCATCCGCGACGGCGCGTTCGACAACCTGCTGCGCATCCGCGAGGGGGACACGCCCGACGTGAACGCCGATCCGCTTGCGCGTTTCCTGGGCGTGCCCCATGACAAGGCGCGCGAGATCGCGGAAACCCACCACCTGTTCGCCGATTGAGGATCCCATGGCCTATTCGTACGACTCCGAGAACATTTTCGCGAAGATCCTCCGGGGCGAGATCCCGAACGACACCGTGCTGGAGACCGAGCACAGCCTCGCGTTCCGGGACATCGCTCCGAAGGCGCCGACCCACATCCTGGTGATCCCCAAGGGTGCCTATGTGAACTTCGACCACTTCGCGCAGACGGCGCCCGAGGCGGAGATCGTCGATTACATCCGCGCCGTGGGCGAGGTCTGCCGCCAGGCCGGCGTGGAGGACGACGGCTTTCGCCTGATTTCCAATGCCGGCCGCCACGGCGTGCAGGAAGTGCCGCACCTGCACGTCCACATCGTCGCCGGCCGCCCGCTTGGCCGCATGCTCGCAGCCGACTGATCCGGCGGCGCCGCGTGCCGCGGCACAGGATCTGTCGCCGCCCGCCTTCGGCAGGCGGCACCGCGCCCATGACAGCGTGACGCGCGGCCCCTGGGGCTTGGTCCCGGTTGGACGGTCGGATGCCTCCGGCGGGAGTATTTCGGCGCCCAAAGAAGCCAGAGACGCGTCTTCCGGCTTCTTTGGGCCTCAAATACTCCGGGGGGTGCAGGGGGCGGAGCCCCCGCCCGGCGCGGCGGGGCCGTCAGGCGGAGCGACGGTGGTGCGCGCCGCGGGTGAGCGACAGGAACACGTCCTCGAGGTCGGCCTGTTCGGTGCGCACGTCCGCGATGCGGATGCCGGCGCTGCGAACCGCGTCGAGAACGCGCTCGGCACCGGTCTGACCGGCGTGGTAGGTCACCGCGATGGAGCCGTCCTCGCGCCGCTCGGCCTCGAGGCCCGGGCCGCTCGGCAGGGCATCGGTGTGCTCCTCGGGCTGGATCACCATGGTTCGGGCGTCGATCTGGCCGAGCAGGCTGGACGTGCGGTCGCGTGCCACCACCGCGCCGTCGTCGATGATGGCGATCTCGCCGCACATCTCCTCGGCTTCCTCGAGGTAGTGGGTGGTCAGGATCACGGTCATGCCGCGCTCCTCGTTCAGGCGCCGCACGTTCTCCCAGAGCATCTGGCGAAGTTCGATGTCGACGCCCGCCGTCGGCTCGTCGAGGACCAGGACGTGCGGCGCGTGCACCAGTGCCTTGGCCAGCAGCAGCCGCCGCCGCATGCCGCCCGAGAGCGTGCGGGCATAGGCGTCCGCCTTGTCCTCGAGGCCGACCATCCGGAGGATCTCGTCCGAACGGCGCCGCGCCTTCGGCACACCGTAGAGCCCGGCCTGCACCTCCAGCGCGCCGCGCGGGGTGAAGAACGGATCGAGATTGAGCTCCTGCGGCATCACCCCGATCGAGGCGCGCGACTGGCGCGGGTTCACGTCCTGGTCCCAGCCCCAGATCCGCACGCTGCCAGAGGACTTCACCACCAGCCCTGCGAGAATGTTGATGAGCGTCGACTTGCCCGCACCGTTGGGACCCAGAAGCCCGAAGACCGACCCGCGCGGCACCGTCAGATCGACGCCGCGCAGCGCCTCCTTCGCGGGCTGGCCGCCGCGTCCGGCATAGGTCTTGGTCAGTCCCTCGATGCGGATCGCGTCCCCGGCCGTGCCGTTGTCGACGCTGTCGCCGCCGCCGTTCCCGTGCATGTCTTGCCCCTTGTCTGCCCGTCGGTCATAAGCGCAGCTAGTGCCCGGGACGCCAAAGGGGAAGTGTGATGGCCCAAGACGCGCCAGAAACCAAGATCGTCGACACATACCGCGTGGCCTGCGACGGCGGCGAGGGGGCGCTGGGCCACCCGCGGGTCTGGTTGCAGATCGCGGAGGATGTCGGCTGGGTCGAATGCGGCTATTGCGACGCCAAGTTCATTCATCGCGACTTCGAGGGCAAAGTGTGATCCGCCATACTTTGTCGCCGCGCGCTTAGCGGTTATCTTCGACGTATGGACGACACTGCCCGAGCCGAGCTGACCCGACCGACCGAAACGCGTGCCTACTCCCCGGCGGAGGAGGCGAGCGACATGGTCGTGCACGTCGCCGCCCTCGTGCTCGCGCTGGCGGCGGTGCCGGTGCTGATCACGCTCACCGCGGTGTGGCGCGGGGATGCGGCCGGGATCGCCGGCGTGTCGGTCTACGGCGTGACGCTGATTCTCATGCTTCTCTGCTCGCTGCTCTACAACCATGTCGGCCGGCCGCGCTGGACCGGGCTGTTCCGCCGGCTCGACCATTCGGCGATCCATTTCAAGATCGCCGGCACGTACACGCCCTTCGCGCTTCTGTCGGGGGCGGGCGGCACGCTTCTGACGGTGATCTGGACGGCCGCGGCCGGCGCGACGGCCTTGTCCTTCGTGCTGCGTGAACGCTCGGCGCTTGTCGGGATCGGCATTTGCCTCGGCATGGGCTGGGCGGTGGTGATCGGCGGGCGCGACCTGCTGGCGGTGCTGCCCCTTTCGGTGATCGTGCTGATGCTGGTGGGCGGGGTGCTCTATTCGGCGGGCACGCTGTTCCTGATGGCCCCGCGCCTGCCCTATCACAACACGATCTGGCACGGCTTCGTGGTCGCCGCCTCCATCGTCTTCTATGTGGCGATCTTTCTGTGCGCGGCGCTCGCGCCCGATGGTGTGGCCGAAGCGGTGATCGGCTGATCCGCGGGAGCGCGCCGGCGCCAAACGTTGGCCCGTTGCGGTCGGTGCAGCGCTGGCGGCTTGCGATGGATCGTGTCAGAACCCGGCACAGCGGCAACCGGGCAGGAGACGAGGAATGCCAGAGAGTTTCGGCAAGGGCAGCCACCTGCACCTGATCGACGGGTCGGCCTTCATCTTCCGCGCCTTCCACGCGCTGCCGCCGCTGACGCGCAAGTCGGACGGGATGCCCGTCGGCGCGGTACAGGGATTCTGCGACATGCTGCGCCGCTATGTCGGCCGCGACCACGGGGAGCATGCGCCCACCCATATCGCGGTGATCTTCGACAAGGGCTCGCACACGTTCCGCAACGATCTTTACGATCTCTACAAGGCCAACCGCGAGGAAATGCCGGAGGACCTGCGCCCGCAGATCCCGTTGACCCGCCGCGCGACCGAGGCGTTCAACATCGCCTGTAAGGAGGTCGAAGGCTTCGAGGCCGACGACATCATCGCCACGCTGGCGCGGCAGGCGCGCGAGGCCGGCGGATCGGTGACCATCGTGTCCTCGGACAAGGACCTCATGCAGCTTGTCCGCGACGGGGTCGTGGTCGAGCGTCCCGGCATCCAGGGCAAGCCCGACGAGCGCGTCGATTCGGACGGCGTGCGCGCCCGCTTCGGCGTCGGGCCTGAGCTGATGATCGACCTTCAGGCCATCGCCGGGGACACCATCGACAACGTACCGGGCGTGCGCGGCGTGGGCGTGCCGACCGCGTCGATGCTCTTGCAGGCGGTCGGCCCGGTGGAGGGGCTTTTCGACGAGGCTGAGCGCGAGCGCATTCTCGGGGACCTCGCGGCAGAAATCGACGAGTGGACAGCCGAGGTCGAGGGCAGGCTGGAGCGCAAGGTCAAGCTCGGCTCCAAGGCCGATGCGGGCGAGATCGTGCGCGTCCTTTCGGGCGAGGAGGTGGGCGAGTTGTCGCCCAAGGAGCTGGAGGCGCTGGCCGATAAGGGCAACGACGCCGCGGCGCAGCTGATGCGGATGCGCAACCTGCAGAAGGTGATCCGCAATGTCGCGCCGAAGGTCGCGGCGGCGGCCGAGGATGTGCGTCTGTCCAAGAAGCTGGTGACGCTGGACGAGCGCACGCCGCTCGACTTCGCGCTGGAGGATCTGGAGGTGCGTGCGCCGGATCCCGATGCGCTGCTCGGCTTCCTGTCGGAGATGGAGTTCCGGTCGCTGTCGCGCCGTATCGCCGAGACGCTGGGCACCGAGGCCCCCACCATCGCGGAGAAGGCGGCGGAGACGGCGGACACCGCACCGGCTGAGCAGCCGCCCTTCGAGGTGGGCTCTTATATCTGCATCCGCGACATGGAGACGCTCGGCACCTGGATCGGCAAGGCGCGTGAACGCGGCTGGGTCGCCATCGACACCGAGACCACCGGCCTCAACGAGATGACGGCGGAGCTTGTGGGCGTCTCGCTCTGCATCGAGGCGGGGGAGGCGGCATACGTGCCGCTCGCCCACCGGGCCGAAGGGGACGGCGATCTTTTCGGGCCGGGGGACATTCTGCCCGACCAGGTCGAGAAGGGCGCGGCGCTCGCCGTGCTGAAGGACCTGCTGGAAGATCCGGCGGTCATGAAGATCGGCCAGAACATGAAGTACGACGCCAAGATCCTCGCCCGGTGCGGGATCGAGATCGCGCCGATCGACGACACGATGCTGATGTCCTACGCGATGAACGGCGGCGCGCACGGGCACGGCATGGACGTTCTGTCCGAACGCTACCTGTCGCACCAGCCGATCCCGATCAAGGAGGTGATCGGCACCGGCAAGGCGCAGAAGACCTTCGATCTCGTGCCCATCGAAGACGCCACCCGCTATGCCGCCGAAGATGCCGACATCACCCTGCGACTCTGGCAGCTCTTCAAGCCGCAGCTTCACCGTGCCCGCGTCACCCGCGTCTACGAGACGATGGAGCGGCCGCTCGTCCCCGTCCTCGCGACGATGGAGATGCACGGCATCAAGGTCGACCGCGACACGCTGTCCCGCATGTCCGCCGCGTTCAGCCAGAAGATGGCGGGACTCGAGGCCGAGATCCACGAGCTTGCGGGCGAGACCTTCAATGTCGGCAGCCCCAAGCAGCTTGGCGAGATCCTGTTCGACAAGATGGGCCTCGAGGGCGGCAAGAAGGGCAAGACCGGTGCCTACGCCACCGGCGCCGACATCCTGGAGGATCTAGCGACGGAGCACGAATTGCCGCGCCGCATCCTCGACTGGCGGCAGCTGTCCAAGCTGAAATCGACCTACACCGATGCGCTGCAGGAGCATATCAACCCGGTCACGGGGCGGGTGCATACGTCGTACTCCATCGCCGGGGCCAATACCGGCCGGCTCGCCTCGACCGAGCCGAACCTGCAGAATATCCCCGTGCGCTCCGAAGAGGGGCGGCGCATCCGGGAGGCGTTCGTGCCCGAGGACGGCCGCGTGCTGGTCAGCCTCGACTATTCGCAGATCGAGCTGCGCATCCTCGCCCATGTCGCAGGGATCGAGGCGCTGAAGCAGGCGTTCCAGGAGGGTCAGGACATCCACGCCATGACCGCGTCCGAGATGTTCAACGTGCCGATGGAGGACATGACGCCCGAGATCCGCCGCCAGGCCAAGGCGATCAATTTCGGGGTAATCTACGGCATTTCGGGCTTCGGCCTCGCGCGCAACCTGCGGATCCCGCGCGGCGACGCGCAGGGCTTCATCGACCGCTATTTCGAGCGCTTCCCCGGCATCAAGGCCTACATGGACGACACCGTGGCCTTCGCGAAGAAGGAAGGCCGGGTGGAGACGCTGTTCGGCCGGGTGATCCATACGCCCGAGATCAACGCCAAGGGGCCGCGTGCCGGGTTCGCCCGCCGCGCCGCGATCAACGCGCCGATCCAGGGCACCGCCGCCGACATCATCCGCCGCGCCATGGTGCGGATGCCGGACGCCATCGCGCCCCTCGGCACGAAGGCGAAGATGCTGCTGCAGGTCCACGACGAACTTCTGTTCGAGGTCGAGGCAGACGCCGCAGAGAACCTCATCGCCCGTGCCAAGGAGGTGATGGAGGGGGCCGCCGATCCGGTGGTGCATCTCGACGTGCCGCTGGTCGTGGAGGCGGGGCAGGGGGGAAGCTGGGCCGCGGCGCACTGAGGTCGGTGCCCGTTGCGCGATTCCCACGCAACAGTGACGGTGGCGCGCTTGCTCTGGTCGGGATCGCAGGTCAGACTACCTGCGATCCCGACCAGAGGGCACGAAGGACAAACCTACATGACGTTCCGCATCGCCGCCGCCGCCGCGTGTCTCGCGCTTGGCGCAACTTCCGTCGCCGCACAGTCCACGGACGGCTCGGCGCCCGTGATCTCCACCCAGTCGGCCGATCCGGGTCTGGTCTTCACCCTGCGCGGCGGGGTCGGCACGGCGCCGGAATATTTCGGCTCGGACGAATACACGGCGGTGCCGGATCTCGGCTTTGCGCTGAACCACCTCTCGCTCGGCGGACGCAGCTTCGGCAACCCCGATCCCTGGGCCGAGGCGCGGGGCTTCGGCGTCGGCGGGTCGTTCCGGTATATCGGGGAGCGTGACTCGGGCGACTTCGACGATCTCGACGATCTCGACGGGCTGGACGACATCGACGCGGCCGTCGAGCTGGGGGTGCGGCTGCGCTACACCGGGCAGAACTACATGGTCTTCGGGGACATCCGCCGCGGCTTCGGCGGGCACGAGGGCATCGTGGGCGAGCTGGGCGCCGATGCGATCCTGCGTCCGACCGACCGGCTGCGCGTGACCTTCGGCCCGCGCGCCTTGTATGGCTCGGACGAATACGCCTCCACCTATTTCGGCATCGACAACGACGAGGCTGCAGGCTCGCGCTATGCTGCCTACGACGCCGACGGCGGCCTTCTGTCCACCGGGCTGGAGTTTGGCATGCGCTACCAGCTTTCCGACAATTGGGGCATCGAAGGCGCGGTGACCTACGACGTCTTCCGCAACGACGCCGAGGACAGCCCGATCGTGCGCCGCGGCTCGGACGACCAGTGGGGCGCGCGCATCGGCATCACGCGCACCTTCTCCATCGGCGGTTGACCGGGCGGCGGCGTCTCGGCGCGGGCTTGCGCGCCGGGTTCGCGCCGCGCTAATCCGATCAGCATGGATGACGACAACCGGATATGTGTGGGGGCCATCGGCGGCGCCTTCGGCGTGCACGGAGAGGTGCGGTTGAAGAGCTTCACCGCCGACCCCGAGGCCATCGCCGATTACGCGCCGCTGGCGTCCGAGGACGGCGCGCGCAGCTTCGAGGTGCAGATCGTCCGGGCGATCAACCAGGGCTTCGCGGCGCGGCTCTCCGGCGTGCGCTCCAAGGAGGATGCCGACGCGCTGAAGGGCGAGCGGCTCTATGTCCCGCGCGAGAGGCTGCCGCAATTGCCGGATGACGAGTTCTACCATGCCGACCTGATCGGGCTCGAGGTGGTGGATACCGGCGGCGCGCGGCTGGGCCGGGTGCGGGCGGTGCAGAACCACGGCGCCTCCGACCTTCTGGAGGTGCAGGCGCCCGGCACGTCGTCCACGGTCCTGCTGCCCTTCACGCGCGAGGCTGTGCCGACCGTCGACCTCGCCTCCGGCCGTATCGTCGCCGATCCGCCGCACGGGCTCTTCGACGACTGAGTCGCCGCTGCCCGAGACGGGTCACAATTCGACGTGCATCCGCCGGCACATTGACGCCGGCCATTGCAACAATCCGGTCATGTCCGCTGAACCGTTCCCGAAAACGCCACGACCGTGACGGGTTTTGTTCAGGCCCGTCGATGTTCTGCCGCATTCTCTGACTAGTTTCGCAGCGGGCACCGATCCCGGGAGATAATGCCTTGCGACTGAAGCGAAAACGCGCGCTCGCCTATCTCATTGGCGCGACGCCTGTGGTCGCCGCCGGCGCAGTGTTCGATTCTGTGCAAGCGGCAAGCGGCGCGTTCGCGACCCATCCTGTGATTGCAGGGGGCGCGCTCCTCGGCATGGCCGTTGCCGCCGCGCAAGGACCGGGCGGCGAAGCGGTGGTGCCGACGCTGATGGCGGCCGGCCTGCTGCATCCGCGCGCCCGTCGCAGGCTGCCCGACGACTTGCCCGAACCGGCCCCGCGCCGGGCCCAGTTGGCGGCGCGACTTGCGGACGCGGCGTATGATGTCGGGACGGACGGACCCGGCCTGACCGGCTTTGCGGCGCCGCCGCATCCGGATGCGGCAATCGCCACGATCCTCGCGCGGATCATGGGCAATTGGGGCGCCGCGGAGCCCGAGGCGCTGAGCGATGCGCAGGTGCTCGACCTGGTGCTGCTCGACCGTTTGCTGTCGGCGTCGGCCACTCAGGCGGGCAGCCTTTCGACGCTCTTCGGCAATCCCGAGAAGGTGCTCGAGCTTCACGCGAGGGTGGAAGAGATTGCCCGCAAGCGCGATCTCTTCGATCGCCAGAGCGAGGCGCTCGGCGCCGCGCAGCGCGTGTGGGCGCGTCAGCAGGCGGGCGACCGACCGACCGATCCCGTCGCGGCACTGGCGCGGGTCGACCGGCCCGATGCCGATCTCTACCACCACGTTGTGGCCGGTCACGATCCGGATGATCCCGCGCAGGCGGAGGCGGCGCAATGGTGCGCGCTGCACCCCGCCGCCGATCGCGCGACCGTGGCGCTGTACCTGGCGCGGACCGCGGAGGCCGGTCTGCCCGCGCGCGCCGCGCGCAGCGACGATCGCGACTGGCTCGACGGGTTCTCGAAGATCCTCGCGCAGTGGCGGGACGGCATCTATACGCGGGGGGAACTGGCGCTCGATCCGCCGGATGCCGTGCTTGCGGCGGGTCCGTGCCTCGCCGCAGAGATCGAGGCGGTCGCACAGACCCTCGGCACGTCGCGCCTGCCGCAGCCTTGCGGTCTCTTCGTCGAGTATCGCGGCCGGGTTCCCCGACCGCGCGCGAACTGGGATCTCGCCTCGGGCGCCATGACGGCGGTACCGGATCCGATCGATTATTATGATCGAAGCGTGCTGAGCATCGCCTGAACCTTTGCACCCGACGCCGGAGCGGGCTAGAGCAACGCGGCCCAGCCAACGGGGAAGCCCCATGTCGGACACGCCGCGCTCGCACGGTCGAAAGAGTATCACGCCCTCCCTTCGCCCACGCGAGCTGTCCGCGCCGGGCGAATTGCGCGGCGTCTGGAAGGCGCAGGTGATCACGCTTTTCCCCGAGGCGTTTCCCGGCACGCTGGGCCTGTCGCTGACCGGGCGGGCGCTGCGCGAGGGCCTCTGGCAGCTAGAAACGGTCGTCCTGCGCGATTTCGGCGAGGGTCGGCACCGCAACGTCGACGACACGCCGGCCGGCGGCGGCGCGGGCATGGTTTTGCGCCCCGACGTGATGGGCCGCGCGCTCGACGACGCCCGCGCCCGCATCGCGCCCGAGGCGCCGATCCTATACCTGTCGCCGCGCGGCCGGCCCTTCGAGCAGGCGCGCGCGCGGGCGCTCGCGTCCGGCCCGGGCATGACGCTGATCTGCGGCCGGTTCGAGGGTCTCGACGAGCGCGTGCTGGAGCATTACGGTGTCGAAGAGGTCTCCTTGGGGGACTTCGTGCTCACCGGCGGAGAGATCGCGGCCCAGGCCTTGATCGATGCGACCGTCCGCCTTATACCGCGCGTGCTCGGGAATCAGGAATCCGTGGAGGACGAGTCCTTTTCGCACGGTCTCTTGGAGCACCCGCAGTATACCAAACCGGCTGTCTGGAACGGTCGCGCGATCCCCGAAGTGCTTCTCTCGGGCCATCATGCGAAGATTACCGACTGGCAGCGGGCCCAGGCCGAAAGGCTGACACAGATAAGACGACCTGACCTCTGGCGGGCTTGGCGTGCGGCGCATGGCAGGGACCCGGAAGAAGACCAAGAGCTCTGAGGATCGCGAGACACCTTTGCGGGACCACCGCAAGCACATTCAGGAGATGGTCAGATGGACCTGATCGCGACACTCGAGGCGGAGCAGATCGCCTCGCTAGGGAAGGATATTCCCGATTTCAAGGCCGGTGACACCGTGCGCGTCGGCTACAAGGTGACCGAAGGCACGCGCACCCGTGTGCAGAACTTCGAAGGCGTCTGCATCAGCCGCAAGAACGGCCAAGGGATCGCCGGCACTTTCACCGTCCGCAAGATTTCCTTCGGCGAAGGCGTGGAGCGCGTGTTCCCGCTCTACTCGACCAACATCGAGGCGATCACCGTGATCCGCCGCGGCAAGGTCCGCCGCGCGAAGCTCTATTACCTGCGTTCGCGTCGCGGCAAGGCGGCCCGTATCGCCGAAGACGTCAATTACAAGGTGCTCAAGGGCGACGGCAAGAAGCCGGTGCAAGGATCGTCGACATGAAAAAGAACATTCATCCCGAATACCACACCGTCACCGTGAAGATGACGGACGGCACCTCGTTCGAGACCCGCTCGGTCTACGGAGCGGAGGGTGACACGATCACGCTCGACATCGACCCGACGGTGCACCCGGCCTGGACCGGAGGGTCCTCGCGCTTGATGGACACCGGCGGCCGCGTGTCGCGGTTCAAGAAGAAATACGAGGGCCTGGGCTTCTGAACGCCTCTGCCACCCTGGCACGACGCGACGCCGGCCCTTCGGGTCGGCGTCTTGCGTTTCGGGGTATCTGTCAGTGGATGGTTGCCGTTTCCAGCGCGGCCTCGGGGTCGATGCGGGCGACTTCCTCGAGGTCGGAGCCCGGATCGTCGCTCGGTCGCTGGACGTAGTTCAGACCCGGCGCGCCGAGTCGCGGTGTCGCGTCGGGCCGGTCGTTGAGCACCGTCACATCGTAGTGGCGGCGATCCTCCAGCATCCGCTCCAGCGCGGCGCCGACCATGTCGGCCGGACCCTCCATGACCTGGAAGAACCGATCCCCACGTTTGATCAGCACCGACGCCACCCCGTCACGGCGATTGTTGCGATCGCCGTCACGCAGGATGTCGAGGTTCTCGATCGCGCTGTCCTTCAGGTAGGTGTGGCTGGTCATTACCAGTCGCCGGCACCGATCCGTCATGCGCAGGTCCTTTCGAAGGTCTGCCGCACCTGTCGCCGAAGGCAGGAATACGGACAGCGGAGAACGTGATGAGTAATCATTACTCCACTCCATGCCTTATCGCGCATGGAATACGTCTTGTCCAGCCGTAGCGCGCTCCGTGCAACGTGCGGCGGCCCGGCAACGATTGCCGCGAGCCGCCGCGATGCGCGCTTTTCCGCCACCGGCATACAAGATATGGAGGCCGGAGAGGCGCGCAAGCGACATATCCGGCGTCAATCACGGGAAATTAGCCTTGGCTCACATTATCGTCGTCGGCAACGAAAAGGGCGGCGCCGGCAAGTCCACCGTGTCCATGCACGTGGCCACCGCGCTGGCGCGCATGGGGCACGCGACCGGGGTGATCGACCTCGATCTGCGCCAACGTACCACCGGGCGCTACATCGACAACCGCCTTGCCTACCTCTCCGCCGAAGGGCTGGATCTCGCCAGCCCCCGTGTTCTCGATCTGCCGGAGGTAGACGCTGCGAAACTGGCCGAAGGCGAGAACGAGCTCGATCACCGGCTGTGGGCGGCGATGGCGACGCTGGAGCCCGAGTGCAGCTTCATCCTGATCGACTGCCCCGGCTCTCACACCCGTCTGAGCCAGGCGGCACATTCGGTGGCCGACACGCTGATCACGCCCCTCAACGACAGTTTCGTCGATTTCGACCTCTTGGCCCGGATCGCTTCGGACGGTGAGAAGATCCTCGGACCCTCGGTCTATTCGGAGATGGTCTGGAGCGCGCGCCAGCTGCGCGCCCAGGAAGGGCTGCGCCCGATCGACTGGATCGTGCTGCGCAACCGGCTGGGCACGCAGAACATGGTCAACAAGAAGAAGATGCAGCAGGCGCTGGACCGGCTGGCCAGGCGCATCGGCTTTCGCGTCGGTCCCGGCTTTTCCGAACGGGTGGTGTTCCGCGAGCTTTTCCCCCGCGGGCTGACCCTTCTGGACCTGCGCGACGTGGGGGTGCGCCAGCTCAACATCTCCAACGTCGCCGCCCGGCAGGAGCTGCGCGACCTCATCAAGTCGCTCAAGCTGCCGGGCGTCGAGGTGTCGTTCTGAAGGCCGCAGGGCCTGTCACTGCCGCTTGCGCACCGCGAGTGCCAGCGCCACGGCCCCCGCGCCGGAGGACAGTAGCTCCACCCCCAGGAAGATGCCCAGAAGCCCGACGGCGCCCGCCGGCACAGCGAAGAGAACCAGAAGGCCGAGCAGCGCGCTGACCGCGCCGGCGCCGGCCATCCAGCCCCAGCCGGTTTCGGGCCGGATGCGGGCGGCCATCCACATGCGCAGAAGGCCCACGGCCAGGAAAAACGCCCCGATCAGGACGGTGAGCGAGAAGATCCCCGCGATCGGGTTGATCCACAGCGTCAGGCCGAACAGGGCCAGCACCGCGCCGAAGACCACGGCCAGCACCTTGCTGCCGGTGCCGTCGAGGCCGCGCAGGCCCATCACGGATTGCACGATGCCGCCGACTATGAAGAACCCGCCTGCGATTGCGGTCGCGGTGAGCGAGGCGACGAAGGGATTGAGGAAGGCGCAGAAGCCCCCGACGATCAACAGGATGCCGAGGGCGAAGGTCCATTTCCAGTCGGGGCCCGCTGCCGCCCGATCCGCAAGATCGCGGCCGGCGGCGTGGGCGTCGATATGCGGTGTTTCTGTCATCTCCGTCTCTGCCTCAGGTCATGTGATATCTGTCGAGGAAACGGGCCGCGGGGCCAGCGTGTTCCGGTCGCGGCCGGTTACGGCGTTGTAACCCGGGGCCAGACCCGGCATAGACGGGCGCGATGGCCAGGCAGCTCGACTATCACACGATCCGCGCGATCTTCGACCGCTTCCACGCGGCCGAACCCGAACCGCGCGGCGAGCTCGAGCATGTAAACGCCTTCACCCTCGTCGTCGCGGTCGCGCTGTCGGCCCAGGCGACGGATGCGGGCGTCAACAAGGCGACACGCGGCCTTTTCGCAATCGCCGACACGCCCCGGAAGATGCTCGATCTGGGCGAAGAGGGCGTGATCGCGCATATCAAGACCATCGGGCTTTATCGCAACAAGGCCAGGAACGTCATCAAGCTCAGCCGGATCCTCGAAGAAGAGTACGGCGGCGAGGTGCCCAATTCCCGCGCGGCTCTGCAGTCGCTTCCCGGGGTGGGGCGCAAGACGGCGAACGTGGTCCTGAACATGTGGTGGCGCTATCCGGCGCAGGCGGTCGACACCCATATCTTCCGCGTCAGCAATCGCACCGGCATCGCCCCGGGGCGGGATGTCGTCGCCGTGGAGCGCGCGATCGAGGATCACGTGCCCACGGACTACCTGCAGCACGCGCATCACTGGATGATCCTGCACGGGCGCTACACCTGCGTTGCCCGAAAACCGAAATGTGCCGCCTGCGTCATCAACGATCTGTGTCAATTCGAGGACAAGACCATATGAAACGCTATCAGGTTGTCGGTATCGGCAATGCCGTCGTCGATGTGATCACCCGGTCCGAGGACAGCTTCCTCGACCAGATGGGAATCGAGAAAGGCATCATGCAGCTGGTGGAGCGCGACCGCGCCGAGTCGCTCTACGACGCGATGCAGGAGCGCCTCCAGGCGCCCGGCGGATCGGTCGCCAACACGCTCGCCGGGCTCGGCAATCTCGGGCTGAAGACCGCCTTCATCGGGCGCGTGAAGGACGACGAGCTCGGCCGGTTCTATTCCGGCGCGATGGAGGAGTTCGGCACCAAGTTCATCAATGATCCGGTGGCGGAAGGCGAGCTTCCGACCTCGCGCTGCATGATCTTCGTCTCGCCCGACGGCGAGCGGTCGATGAACACCTATCTCGGCATCTCCTCCGAGCTCGGCCCCGACGACGTCGACGAAAGCGTCGCAGCGGAGTCCGAGGTGGTGTTCCTCGAGGGGTACCTCTTCGACAAGGACAAGGGCAAGGACGCCTTCATCCGCACCGCGCGGGCCTGCCGCGGCGCCGGCGGCAAGGCCGGGATCGCGATCTCGGACCCGTTCTGCGTCGAACGGCACCGGGACGACTTCCTCAAGCTGATCGAGAACGACCTCGACTACGTCATCGGCAACGAGGCGGAGATCCGCGCGCTCTACCAGAACGACGATCTCGACGCCGACCTCAAGGCGGTCGCAGAGATCTGCCCGCTGGTCGTGTGCACCCGCTCGGGCGACGGCGTGTCGATCATCCGGGACGGCGTGCGCACCGATATCGCGGTCGAGAAGTCGGTCCCGGTGGACGCCACCGGCGCGGGCGACCAGTTCGCGGCCGGGTTCCTCTACGGCCTTGCCACCGGCGCGGACATGGAGACCTGCGGGCGCATGGGCCATGCCGCGGCGGGCGAGGTGATCTCGCATATGGGGCCGCGGCCCGAGACGTCGCTTCCCGACCTGTTCAAGCAGAAGGGCCTGATCTGATCCCGCGGCGCGCGCGGGGCGCGCTCACTATTCTTGGGGGCCGAGCCCCCAAACCCCGCGTCCGGGGGCGCTGCCCCCGGACCCCCGGGATATTTCGGGGCAGATGAAAGCCCGGCGCGACAACGGTCCGGGTGCGCAAAGGCGCCAGATGCCAGTCTGGAACGAAACCGCCCCGCAGCCGGGCTGCGGGGCGGTTCCTTTTTCGGCGTGCGGGTGCGGCGCGCACCGTCGCGCCACAGGCACTGTCACTCGGCCGAGGTTTCCTCGGCGGCGGCCTTTGCGGCCTCTGCCTTCTCGGCGCGGGCGGCGGCGCGTTCCTGCGCGGCCTTGCCCGGCGTGCCCTTCTTGGGGTTGGAACGCTCTTTCTTCTCGACGATGCCGGCGTTCTCGAGGAAGCGCTGGATGCGGTCGGTGGGCTGGGCGCCCTCGCTCAGCCAGTACTGCACGCGCTCGGTGTTCATGATCACGCGGCGCTCGTCGCCCTTGGGCAGGAGCGGGTTGTAGGTGCCGAGCTTCTCGATGAAGCGGCCGTCGCGCGCCATGCGGCTGTCGGCTGCGACGATGGAATAGTGGGGGCGCTTCTTGGAGCCGCCGCGGGCGAGCCGGATCTTCATGGCCATGGTACAAGGTCTCCTGTCTTTTCGATGATCGGGGTGGGCGAACGGCCCACCCTAGGATTGGTGTCTGCGATGGTGCTGGATGACTTCCTGAATGATGAAATTCAGGAACTTGGCGGCGAAGTCGGGATCGAGATCCGCGCGCTCCGCCAGGTCCTTGAGCCGCGCGATCTGGTCGTCCTCTCGCGCGGGGTCGGATGCGGGCAGGTCGTGCTGCGCCTTGAGGACG
Organism: Roseivivax sediminis; assembly: GCF_900112685.1. Classification (GTDB taxonomy): domain Bacteria; phylum Pseudomonadota; class Alphaproteobacteria; order Rhodobacterales; family Rhodobacteraceae; genus Roseivivax; species Roseivivax sediminis. The sequence goes on along the minus strand of NZ_FOMS01000010.1, from coordinate 151,218 downwards.
CCCACGGCCTGGGTGTGCTTGAAGCGTTCGGCCAGCGTGAAGACGAGGATCGCGTCGAGCCGGTCGATCGAGGCGCGGTGCTCCCTTAACAGGGCCGCGGCGCGGGTAGTGGCGTCTTCAGTCAAGGGCCCGGCCTTTCGGTGTGAAGGGGAGCGAGGCGGCTGCCGAGTCCTGGGGGCCGGCGCAAACGATACGGTTCATGCCGGCACCTCGGTTACGGCATCGAGGCGGAACGCGCGTTCGTCCGCGTAACGCACCGGCAGCGCCGGATCAGGAACGGCGCCGAGCGCCTCGGCGACGCGGGCGCTGGCCGTGTTCTGCTTGTGCAAGATGGCGGTGAGCAGCGGCAGGCCGAGCGCGCCGAAAGCGTGGTCGCGCACCGCCCGGGCGGCCTCGCTGGCATAGCCCCTTCCCTCGAAGGCGCCGTCCCAGAGGGTCCAGGTGATCTCCGGCGCGCGGGCTTCGTCGGTCTGCAGGAGGCCGGCATGGCCGAACGCCTCTTCCGATCCTTTCAGGCAGATCGCCAGCCGGCCGAAACCGCGCATCTGCCAGTGTCCGATCATCGCGCAGAACTTGTTGAACGCGTCCGGGCGGGCATACGGCCCGCCGACGAACTGCGCCCGTTCGCTGCCGCAATAGGCGGCATAGGCGTCGAAATCCGTCGCGCGGAGCGGGCGCAGTGTCAGCCGCGCGGTCTGCAGGATCACGCGTTCGCTCATGCCGCGGCGCCCTCGGCCTCTGGATGGCGATAGACGTGTACCGGCTGGCCGCGCAATTCCGTCTCGCGCTCGAACACCGCGCCGAGCCGCTCGGCGAGCCGCAGGGAGCGGGCGTTGTCCGGGCGGATGAAGCTGATCGGGGCGGTGATGCCGAAATGCTCCGCCGCCGCGTGCCGCGCCGCGAAGGCCGCCTCGTAGGCATAGCCGCGGCCTTCCCAGGCCTCGAAGATGCCGTAGCCGAGCTCGGGCTCCGGCCAGTCGACATGATGGACGATTCCGGCATAGCCTACCGGCTCCCCGGTCGTGGCGCGCGCCGCAACCCAGAGCCCGTAGCCCTGCAACTGCCAGTGTCCGGCCATCTGCAACATGCGCTGCCAGGTCTGCACGCGGTCGAGGGGCCCGCCGACGAACTGCGTGCGGGGGTCGGCGTAGAAGGCGACGAAATCGCCCAGGTCGGTGATCCGCAGCTCGCGCAGGACCAGGCGCTCGGTTTCGATCCTCGGGACGGTCATCGCGTCGCCTCCGCCGGGCCGGGATGTCGCCAGAGCTCGTCCTCGCCCATCATGGGGTTGTCGTAGGTGCGTTCGTAGACCGCGCCGAGCCGCGTCGCGAGCGCCTTGGAGCGGACGTTGTCCGGCTTGATGTTCGAGGTCAGCGCGGGCAGGCCGAGCGCGTCGTAGGCCCAGCCGCGCGCGGCCAGCGCGGCCTCGTAGGCGATGCCGCGGCCCTCGTAGCGGTCATAGACCACCCAGCCGACCTCGGGTTCGGGCCAGCCTTCGGGGTTCCAGATGCCGCAGATGCCGGCGGGGGCGCCGGTTTGCCGGTCCTCGACGGTGAAGTAGCCGTAACCGTGGATGTGCCAGTGTCCGATATTGCAGGCCCACCAGCGCCACGCCTCCGCCCGCGTCATCACCGGCCCGAAGCCGAGGCAGCGGGGATCGGCGTGGAAGGTCGCGAGCGCGTCGAAATCGCGCAGCTCGGGGGAGCGCAGGCGCAGCCGCTCGGTCTCCAGGACCGGCGCCGGGGTGAGCGGCGCCCGGGTTTCGGCGATGAGCGTCATGCGCGCACCGTGGCCGGTTGCCGGCGAACATGCGGGACGGCGGCGCAACCGACCCCCTCCGGCGCGGGGATGCCCACGCGAATAGCGATGGCAGGTACGGCCACGGCCCTTGCGGACCCGTCTGCGCAGCGCCGCATGGTCACTTCTTCTTCCCGAAGCCGGACATGCCGGGGGGCAGGCCCTGGCCGCCGCCCATGCCGCCGCCGGGGCCGCCCATGCCGCCGGGCATCTTGCCGCCCATGGCCTTGGCCGCGGCTTCCAGCTGCTTGGGATCCATCTGGCTGGGATCCATCCCGCCGGGCATGCCCCCCTTGCCGAACATCCCGGACATGGCCTGCTTGAGCGCGCCGCCCTTGCCCATCTTCTTCATCATGTCGCCCATCTGGCGCTGCATCTTCAGAAGCTTGTTGAGCTCGGACACTTCGAGGCCGGACCCCTTGGCGATCCGCTTCTTGCGGGACGCCTGAAGGAGCTGCGGATTGGCACGCTCCTTCTTTGTCATGGAGTTGATGAGCGCGATCTGGCGGCGCAGCATGGAATCGTCGATGCCCGCGCCGTCCATCTGCTTGGCCATCTTTCCCATGCCGGGCATCATCGACATCATGCCCTCCATGCCGCCCATCTTCTGCATCTGCTCGAGCTGCATCTTCAGGTCGTTCATGTTGAACTGACCCTTCTGGAAGCGCTTCATCATGCGCTCGGCCTGTTCGGCCTCGAGCGTCTGTTGCGCCTTTTCGACCAGCGCGACGATGTCGCCCATGCCGAGGATGCGGCCGGCGACGCGGTCGGGCTCGAAGGTTTCGAGCGCGTCCATCTTTTCGCCGAGGCCGACGAACTTGATCGGCTTGCCGGTGATCGCGCGCATCGACAGCGCCGCGCCGCCGCGGCCGTCGCCGTCCATCCGGGTCAGCACGACACCCGAGATGCCGATGCGTTCGTCGAAATTCTCGGCCGTGTGCACCGCGTCCTGACCGGTCAGGCCGTCGACCACCAGCAGCGTCTCGCGCGGGTTGGCGACGTCGCGCACGGCGGCGACCTGGGCCATCAGCTCTTCGTCGATCGACAGGCGCCCGGCAGTGTCGAGCATGTAGACGTCGTAGCCGCCAAGCGATGCCTGCGTCTTGGCGCGCTTGGCGATGGCGACCGGGTCCTCGCCCTTGACGATGGGCAGGGTGTCGACGCCGATCTGCTTGCCGAGGACCTCCAGCTGTTCCATCGCGGCGGGGCGCTGGACGTCGAGAGAGGCCATCAGGACCTTCTTCTTGTCGCGCTCCGTCAGGCGCTTGGCCAGCTTGGCGGTGGTCGTGGTCTTGCCGCCGCCCTGCAGGCCGACCATCAGGATCGGGGCCGGGGCCTGATCGATGCGCAGCTCGCCCGGCTCGCCTTCGCCGGACAGGACTTCGATGAGCTCGTCGTGGACGATCTTCACGACCTGCTGGCCGGGGGTCACGGACTTGGTCACCGCGGCGCCGGTCGCCTTCTTCTCCACCGCCTTGATGAAATTGCGCGCCACCGGCAGCGACACGTCGGCCTCTAGGAGCGCGACGCGCACCTCGCGCAGCGCCGTGCGCACGTCATCCTCGGACAGCGCGCCCTGCTTGGTCAGCCGGTCGAAGACGCCGCCTAGGCGGTCTGAGAGATTTTCGAACATGGGCCGTCTGGCCTCCTTCTCGGATCGTCTCGGGTGCCCCGAATTTAGGGGCGCGGGCGCGGTCTCACAAACGGTGTTCGGGCCGAACGACAAGTGCCCCCGTGGGCGCAACGCGCTGACGGAGGGCGATCCCGGGCACGGCCTACGGGACCGGAAGCAGATTCACTTCCGGAGGTCGAGGGGCGGATACGCCGGGCACGGCGCGGAGTCAAGTCTGCGGAGACGGTGGCGAGTGGCGGGCAGGCCCCCTATGTCGTGGACTCGCCGCGACGCACAGGATAGACCGCTCTGCCATGGCCAAGGACAAGGACAACCCGAACTACAAGGTGATCGCCGAGAACCGGCGGGCGCGCTTCGACTATGCCATCCAGGAGGATATCGAGTGCGGCATCGTGCTCTGGGGCTCCGAGGTGAAGTCGCTGCGGCTCAACACCGCGCAGATCGTGGAGAGCTATGCCGAGGTGAAGGACGGCGAGCTGTGGCTGATCAACAGCTACATCGCGCCCTACGAGCAGGCGATGTTCGGGCACGAGGACCGGCGGCCGCGGAAGCTTCTGGCGTCCAAACGCGAACTGGCGCGGATGTGGAATGAAACCAGCCGCAAGGGCATGACGCTGGTGCCGCTGGTGCTGTACTTCAATCATCGCGGCATCGCGAAGATCAAGATCGCCATCGCCAAGGGCAAGAAGACCGTCGACAAGCGCGAGACCGAGGCCAAGCGCGACTGGAACCGCCAGAAGCAGCGGCTTCTCAAGGAACACAACTAGGGCGGCCAGCGGCGCCCGCTCCGGTGCTTCCGTCGGAACGGCATTCGCGCTGGATAGGGGGCGAAGGCCGCCGGGCTCGACGAGCCGCGGCTCGAGGCTGTGCCGCTTGCGTTTTGGTCGGACGAGGTCCTGCGGGCTGCCTGTCGATTTCGAGCGCACCATGGCAGCCGTCCGGCCGGCGAGGGGCCAGCCCCTCGCGCTCCCCGGGATATTTGCGGGCAGATGAAACAGGGGCGCCGTGGAGGGCGCGTGCCCTTGCCTCGGGACGGCCCCCGTCCTAATCACGAAGGCAGGCGGAGGACGAAAGGCAAAGCTATGGCCGAAGACGATCCCAAGACGCTGGTGTCGACCGACTGGCTGGACCGGCACCTCAAGGATCCCGACCTGCGCGTGCTCGACGCCAGCTGGTACCTGCCGGATGCCGGCCGCGACCCAAAGGCCGAGTACGCCGAGGCGCACGTTCCGGGGGCGCGGTTCTTCGATATCGACGATCTCAGCGATCAGCGATCGTCCTTGCCGCACATGGCGCCGCCGCCCGAGAAATTCATGAGCCGGATGCGCGCCATGGGCGTGGGCGACGGCCATCAGGTCGTGGTCTACGACGGCGCGGGGCTGTTCTCGGCCGCGCGCGTGTGGTGGCTGTTCCGGCTGATGGGGCACGTCGATGTCGCCGTGCTCGACGGCGGTTTCCCGAAATGGCGCGCGGAAGGGCGCGCGACCGAGGATCTGCCGCCACTGGTGCGCGACCGGCACATGACCGTGCGGCGCCAGGCGCAGATGGTGCGCGATGTCACGCAGGTCTCGTCGGCCTCCAAGCTCGGCGATCACGAGATCGTCGATGCGCGCAGCCCCGGCCGCTGGCGCGGCGACGAGGCCGAGCCGCGCGCCGGCATCCGCGCCGGCCACATCCCCGGATCGCGCAACGTGCACTACGCGACGCTGCTGTCCGAGGACGGCACCATGAAGGCCCCCGAGGAGCTGCGCGCCGTGTTCGAGGCGGCAGGCCTCGACCTGTCGAAGCCCGCGATCACCACCTGCGGATCGGGCGTGACCGCGGCGATCCTCAGCCTGGCGCTGGAACGGATCGGCAAGACCGACCATTCGCTTTACGACGGGTCGTGGTCCGAATGGGGCGCCTCGCCCACCGTGCCCGTCGCGACCGGAGACGCCTGACCGCCCCCCCTTTTTCGCCGCCCAGACGGCCCAGCCGGAGACAGCCCGCATGTTCGAAGCGCTCAAGGAGCAGCCCGCCGACAAGATCCTCGCCCTCATGCAGTCCTTCAAGGAGGACCCGCGCGAGGACAAGCTCGACCTCGGGGTCGGAGTCTACAAGGACGCGCACGGCAACACGCCGATCATGCGCGCCGTGAAGACGGCCGAGAAGCGGCTGTGGGAAGAACAGGAGACCAAGGCGTATACCGGTCTCGCGGGTGATCCGCTTTTTGCCGAGCGCATGCGCGAGCTTGTGCTGGGCGATACGGTCGAGGCCGGCACGGTGTCCGCGGTGGCGACGCCGGGCGGCACCGGCGCGGTGCGGCAGGGGTTCGACATGGTGCGCATGGCCAACCCCGATGCGGTGATCCACGTGTCGGACCCGACCTGGCCGAACCACCTATCGATCCTCAAGCACATGGGGATGCCCGTCGCGCCCTACCGCTATTTCGACAGCGAAAGCGGCGGCATCGACTTCGCCGGCATGATCGCCGACATCGTCCAGGCCAAGCCGGGCGACGTGGTGCTGCTGCACGGCTGCTGCCACAACCCGACCGGTGCCAACCTGTCGCTGGTCGAATGGAAGCACGTCGTCGAGAAGATCAACGAGGTCGGCGCGATCCCGATGATCGACCTTGCGTACCAGGGCTTCGGCGACGGGCTGGAGGCGGATGCCGCGGCGACGCGGCTGGTGGCCGAATCCTGCCCCGAGACGATCATCGCGGCCTCCTGCTCCAAGAATTTCGGCATCTACCGCGAGCGTACCGGCATCCTGATGGCCGTGGCGCAGGATCCGGCGAAGAAGAAGGTCGTGCAGGGCACGCTGGCCTATCTCAACCGACAGAACTTTTCCTTCCCGCCGGATCACGGCGCGCGACTGGTGCTGACGGTGCTGGGGGATGCAGAGCTGCGCGCCGATTGGGAGGCAGAGCTCGAGGACATGCGCACCGGCATGCTGGAGCTGCGCCGCGTGCTCGCCGACGAGCTGCGCCAGCGCTCCAATTCCGACCGGTTCGAGTTCCTGGCCGAGCATCGCGGCATGTTCTCGCGCCTGGGCGTGTCGCCCGAGATGGTGGAGAAGCTGCGCGCCGATCACGGTGTCTACATGGTCGGCGACAGCCGCATAAACGTCGCCGGGCTCAACCGCGACACGGTGCCGAAACTGGCGCAGGCGATCGTCGACGCCGGCATCTGAGATGGGCGGCCTCACGCTCTGGGGACACCGCGATTCAGGGCACGCTGCCAAGGTGGCGCTTGCCCTGAAGCTCTGCGGGCTGGAGCATCGCTGCGAGGTCGTGGACATCTGGGCGCCGCGCGACAGCCGGCCGGCGGCGTTCCTGGCGAAAAGCCCGCCGGGGCAGGTGCCGCTTCTGGAAATGGACGGGCTGGCGCTCAGCCAGTCCGGGGCGATCCTGCTGGAGCTGGGCACGCGCTTCGGCTGCCTCGGCGGCGACAGCCCGGACGGGCTGCGCCGGGCCCGCGCGCTCCTGATGTGGGAGGCGAACCGGATCGGCATGTGCCTGCCGCAACTGATCGAGGCGCGCCGCCCCGGCGGCGATCCGTTCCCAGAGGGCGCGGTCGACTGGTTGCGCGGGCGCTACGCGGCCGATGCGGCGCAGTTCGACGTGCTGCTCGGGGAGGGGCCGTTCTTTCATGGCGCGGCGCCCGGCCTCGGCGATTGCGCGATCTGGGGTTACACACGCTGGGTCGCGAAGGCGGATATCGCCCCGACCGCGGCGATGGCCGACTGGCTCGCGCGCATGGATGCGCTGCCCGAAGCGGAGGACGCTGCCGTGGCCTTCGGCTGACGTGCCGGAGGAACCCGAGGGTGGCCGGCCTGCGTTGCCGCGGTTAGAGATGGTTGCGCTGCATCAAGGCGCAGCACGCCGCGATGTGCTGCACTGTCCACCGGCCGGACATGGCCAGAGGCGGCGATGACGCTGCCGGTCGCCGGCCCGAAGGTCCGACACCAACCGGAAGGAAGCACCCGATGTTCAATCATATCATGGCCCCCGTCGATCTGAACGCGGTCGACAAGCTGTCGCGCGCGCTCGATGCCACCGCCGATGCCGCCAAGCATTACGGTGCCAAGGTAACCTACGTGTCGGCGTCGAACACGGTGCCGACCGCGGTTGCGCATACGCCGGAGGAATTCAAAAAGAAACTTGCCGCGTTTGCCTCCGACCAGGCGGACAAGCACGGTATCGAGACGGACTCGCACCCGCTCATCATGCACGACCAGCGAGCGGATCTCGACCACGCGCTGGTCGAGGCGGCCAAGACGCTGGACGCAGATCTGATCGTCATGGCCTCGCACGACCCGAATTTCTTCGATCACTTCTGGGCCTCGAACGGCGGCGCGGTCGCGCGCGACAGCCACGCGTCGGTCATGCTGGTGCGCGGGAAATAGGGCGCCTGCCATCCGCAACCCTGCCGCTCAGGCGCGGTGGTAGGGGGTGCCGGCGAGGATGGAGGCGGCGCGGTAGAGCTGTTCGGCCAGCATCACCCGCGCCAGCGCGTGCGGCCAGACCATCGCGCCGAAGCTGAGCGACAGGTCGGCCTCGGCCAGAAGGGCGGGGGCGATGCCGTCCGCGCCGCCGATGACGAAGCTGAGATCGGGCGTGCCGGTGTCGCGCAGCTTTTCCAGGAGCGCCGCGAGATCGGGCGAGGACATCGCCCGCCCGCTTTCGTCGAGCGTGCAGAGCGTGCCGGTGGCCGCCTTGCGCAGGAGCGCGGCCTCGGCCGGCTGGCCGCCGCCCTTGCGATCCTCGACTTCGATCTCCCGGGCCGGGCCGAGCGCCATGCCGCGCCCGGTCTTGTCGAAACGGGCGAGGTAATCGTCCACAAGGTCGCGTTCGGGCCCCTTCCGCAGGCGCCCGACCGCGCAGAGATGGATACGCAAGGGTCTAGTGTCCGCTGCTCCGCGTCGGCGGGGCGGGCATCCACATCTTTTCGATCTGGTAGAACTCGCGCACCTCGGGGCGGAAGACGTGCACGATCACGTCGCCGGTATCGATGAGCACCCAGTCGCCACCGTCCTTGCCCTCGGTCTTGGACAGGATGCCGTGGCGCGCCTTCAGCTCTTCGGTCACCTTGTCGGCGATCGACACCACCTGGCGCGACGACCGGCCGGTGCAGACGAGCATGTAATCGCCGATCGCGGATTTGCCGCGCAGGTCGATTTCAACGACCTCGTCCGCCTTCATGTCGTCGAGGATGGCGAGAATGGATGCGAGCTGCGTCTCGCTCGTGGCATCCGCTTGGGCCAGTCCGTTCATCGGGTGGCCACCTTCGGCGGCAGGTGCCGCGTCAGAAGAGAGTGACAGGACATCGTCCTCCTTTTCCGATCACCAGCGGTTCGCCCGACACATTTCGGGTCTCCCGCAGGAACAACATAGCATCGCCTGCGTGACTTCTCAATGTCGGGGCGTTGCAGGGGCGCAACGTCCGGCCCAGACGTCAAGGTGTCCGAAGCGGTGCGCACGGAGCCTGGTCGCCCGCTACGTGTGGCGTGATCAGGCCCCGTAAGGGATCCAGACGGTCTTGACCTCCGTGGCGTGGCCTAGAAAGGCGCGATCCTCGCCCGCCGCGCCGCTCCAGTCGCGCGCGCGACCATCGTTCACCCAGGTTCGCTTGAGATTGCCTGCCGCGGCGGCCTCGATCCGCTCCGACAGCTCGGAAGAGGAGAAGGACCACACCGCCTCGACATCCATATGCGCGGCCAGGACCGGCGCCAGTTCCGCATGGGGTCCGGTCAGGATGTTCACCACGCCGCCCGGTACGTCCGACGTGTCGAGCACCTGGTAGAAATCCGTCGCGGCGAGCGGGTAGGGCTCCGACGCCACCAACACCACGCGGTTGCCCATGGCGATGGCCGGCGCCATCACCGAGACGAGCCCCAGAAGCGGCGCCTCGTCGGGACAGAGCGCGCCGATCACGCCCACCGGTTCCCGTATCGCCAGAGCGGTGCCGCGGATCGGCACCGGCGCCACCCGCCCGCCGAACTTGTCGGCCCAGGCCGCCCAGGTGAAGCAGCGATCCACCGCCGCCTCGACCTCCGCCTTGCCCGAGCGGCCGCCGGTCAGCCGGTCGATCCGCGCCGCGAACTCACCGGCCCGCGCCGCGAGGTTCTCGCCGATATAGTAGACAACCTGCGCGCGGTTGTGCGCCGCCCCCGCGGACCACGCCGCCGCGCCGCGCGCCGCCTCCACCGCGTTGCGCACGTCCTTGCGGTTGGCGATGGGCGCCTGGCCGATCAGCGTGCCGGACTTGTCATGGATGCCGCGTGCATAGCCGCCGTCGGGCCGCGCCTGCTTGCCCCCGACATAGAGTTTTGCGGTGCGGTCCACCGCCTGCGGCTCCGCATCCTTGCCGGGGAAGGGCGCGATGCGCTTCAGCGCCTTGCCCGCATGCTCGGGCCGCAGATAGGCGTCCAGCCCCTCCGGCCCGCCCTCGCGCCCGAAGCCGCTTTCGCGCACGCCGCCGAACGGCGCGGCCGCGTCGAACATGTTCGACCCGTTGATCCAGACCACGCCCGCGGCGAGCTTCGGCGCGATGTCGAGGCAGGTGTTCAGGTTCTCCGACCAGACGCTCGCGGCCAGCCCGTAGCGCGTGTCGTTGGCCAGCGCGACAGCCTCCGCCGGCGTGCGGAAGGTGGTGGAGACCAGCACCGGCCCGAAGATCTCCTCCTGCATCAGCGCGTCGGACGGCGTGAGGCCGGCCACCAGCGTCGGCGGGTAGAAACATCCCTTCGGTATCGTGCAGGCGGCGCGGTAGGTCTCTCCCGCCGCGTTCGAGTCCACCAGCGCGCGTATGCGCGAGAGCTGCTCGGGATCCACGATCGCGCCGACGTCGACCGACTTGTCGAGCGGATCGCCCACGCGCAGCTTGTCCATCCGCGCGCGCAGCTTGGCATGGAACGCCTCGGCCACGCCCTCCTGCACCAGAAGCCGCGATCCGGCGCAGCAGACCTGCCCGCCGTTGAACCAGATCGCGTCCACGAGCCCCTCGACCGCGCTGTCGAGATCGGCATCCTCGAACACCACGTAGGGCGACTTGCCCCCGAGCTCGAGCGTGAGGCCGAGCCCGCGCCCCGCCGTCGCCGCGCGGATCTTCCGCCCGACCTCGGTCGAGCCGGTGAAGGCCACCTTGTCGACCTCCGCCTCGACCAGCGCGGCCCCGGTGGCTCCATCCCCGGTGACGATGTTCACCACGCCCTTCGGCAGCCCGGCCTGCCGGCAGATGTCCGCGAACAGAAGCGCCGTCAGCGACGTCCATTCGGCGGGCTTCAGCACCACCGTGTTGCCGGCCGCGAGCGCCGGCGCCACCTTCCAGGCCAGCATCAGGAGCGGGAAGTTCCACGGCACGATCTGCCCGCAGACCCCCCAGGCGCGCCGGCCGGGATGCTCCGCCTCCAGCAGCTGCGCGAGCCCGGCATGGTGATAGAAATGCCGCGCCACCAGCGGCACGTCGATGTCGCGCGACTCGCGGATCGGCTTGCCGTTGTCGAGCGTCTCCAGCACCGCGAAGAGCCGCGCATGCTTCTGCACCAGCCGCGCCAGCGCATAAAGGTACCGCGCCCGCCCCTTGCCGCCGAGCCCTTCCCAGTCCGCCTGCGCCCTCCGCGCGGCCTTCACCGCTGCCGCGACGTCCTCCACGCTGCCTTGCGTGACCTCGGCCAGGACCTCGCCCGTCGCCGGATTGCGCGTCTCGAAGGTCTCGCCCGGCGCCTGATAGCTCCCGCCGACGAAATGCCCGAACCGCGAGCCCTGATCGACGATCCAGGCGAGCGCATCGCCCGCCGCTTCCGGTGCGTTTCCGTAATCCATGCTCTCGAAGATCTCGCGTACCGTCATCGTGCCATGCTCTCCGCCGCGCGCGCCCCTGGCTTCTTTGGGCTTCAAATACTCAAAATCCCGACGCCTCCACCGGCGCTCCGCCGCCCGCTCACGCCAGCGCGTGCCGCCAGGAGGCCGAATAGGCCCCGGTCACGTGATGTTCGATCTGCCGCTCGATATCGCCCAGAAGCGACGAAGCGCCGAAGCGGAAAAGATCGGGCCGCAGCCAGCGGTCGCCCAGCTCCTCCTTGACCAGCGCCAGATAGGTCAGCGCGTCCTTGGCCTTGGAAATCCCGCCCGCCGGCTTGTAGCCGACGCGGATGCCGGTCCAGTCGTGGTAGTCGCGGATCGCCCGCATCATCACCAGGCTCACCGGCAGCGTGGCGTTCACGCCCTCCTTGCCGGTGGAGGTCTTGATGAAGTCGGCGCCGGCCATCATGCACACGAGCGAGGCCCGCGCGACGTTGCGCAGCGTGCCAAGCTCGCCGGTCGCGAGGATCGCCTTCACATGCGCCTCGCCGCAGGCGGCGCGAAAGGCGCGCATCTCGTCGTAGAGCGCCTGCCAGTCGCCGGTCAGCACGTGCCGGCGCGAGATCACGATGTCGATCTCGGAGGCGCCGGCGGCGACGCTCTCGCCGATCTCCGCAACGCGCAGGTGGAAGGGCGAGAGCCCGGCCGGAAAGCCGGTGGAGACCGCCGCGACCGGGATCCCCGAACCCCTCAGCGCTGAGGCCGCGGGCGCCACCATGTCGTGATAGACGCAGACCGCGCCCACGGTCAGGTCCGGCAGCCCGATCGCCTCCAAGAGATCGGCGCGCACCGGCTGGCGCGCCTTGCCGCAAAGCCGCGCGACGCGGCCGGCCGTGTCGTCACCCGCAAGCGTGGTCAGGTCGATGCAGGAGACCGCGCGCGCCAGCCAGGCCGCCTGGTGCGCCTTCTTCACCGACCGCCGCCCCGGCAGGCTCGCCGCCCGCCGCTCGATCGCGGAGCGGTTGGCCGCGGCCCGCATCACCCGGTCGAGGTTGAGCGCGGTCCCCGGATTGCGCGTCTCGAGGGTCTGGGGGGCGGTGTGCTGCATCTCGGTCTCCGGCATCTCGGGCAAAGCGTCTCACGCTGGGCAGGGCGGGGCAAGCGGTGCCGCTGCGGCGCCGGGCCCGGCGGGCACGCGGGCGGCGGCGGCGGGACGCCTCCGGCGGGAGTATTTGGGGCCCAAAGAAGCCGGGGGCGCGGCGCGGGGCGAGGAGCGCCCGCAAGGGCGGGAGGAGCTGCTCTCAGCGCACGCGGTTCGACAGCCAGCGCATCACCGGGTTCTTCTGCGGCCGCAGGAGCTCCAGGTGCAGGATGCGCGCGCGCGGCTGGTCCGACCAGATCAGCTCGGACGCCTCGAAGACCCGCTTGTTGAATTGCGGCGGCAGCACGTAGAAGGCGATGTCGCTTTCCCACAGCACCTCGCGGAACGAGGGCTGGTCGATCCCGTACTTGCCTTCGGCAAAGCGCAGCGCCCAGGCGTCGAAGAGATCGAGCGCCGGCTGGCTGCGTCGGTAGAGCAAAACGCCCGTGTTGATCTCGGGAAAGGCGTCCGGCAGGTCGTGGCGGATCGGCTTCTTGTGGCGCCCGCGATGCCACAAAGCCACATGCGCGCCGGCCATGTCGTATTTCTGCAAAAGCTCGAACAGCGATCCAAGGTCGCCGCGCACCAGCGTGTCGTTGTCGAGAAAAAGCGTCTCCGTGAAGGGCGTCTGCCCCAGCAGGTTCACCTTGGGCCGCTTCAGCCCCTCGGGGATGGTGTAGCTGAGGTCGAAGCCCGTGGTGTCGTCGCCGGCATGGCACCAGAGCGCCGTGGCGAGCCCCGGGTTCCAGCGTTTCACGCTCGCTGCGGAGCGCCGCGCCGCCTCGACATGCTCACGCCCCCAGGCGACGTAGACCACCCCGCGGCGGACCGGCGGCTGTTCGTTATCCGTCATCGTGGCGTTCCGTTTTTGTCTGTTGCGCCGCGCCCGCCGGCCCGCGGCGCATTTGGAATGTGAATCGCCGCTGGCGCGTCCGGGGTCAAGACCCGCGCGGCCTGCGGCGCTGCGTCCCGGCGTCTGTACCGGATCGGGACTCAAAATGAGAACAAAAATGGAACATACTGCGATCCCAAGGCGACTCGGGGAGCGCATGACCGTCGAGCTTTCGATCACCTCGAACTTCACCTTCCTCACCGGCGCCTCGCATCCCGAGGACTACGCCGAGCGCGCCGCGTTCGAGGGGCTGGAGGCGATCGCCATTGCGGACGCGAACTCCGTCGCCGGCATCGTGCGCGCCCATCAGCGCCTGAAGGAGATCGCCCGCATCGTCGCGGCCCGTGCGGCGGCCGAGGCCGAGGATGGGCCAATCGGCCCGCCACGCCCCGCGCACATCCCGGCGCCGCCGTCCTTGTCGATCCGCACCGTGCCGCGGCTCGTCCCGGCCGCCCGGCTGGTCCTGACCGAGGGGCTGGAGATCACCGTTCTGGCCGCGACGCGCGCCGGCTGGGGGCGGCTCTGCCGGCTGCTGACGGTGGGGCGGCGGCGTGCGGCGAAGGGGGCGTGCGATCTGCGTCTCGAGGATCTTCTGGAGGGGATGGAGGGGATGGAGCTGATCCTGCACGCCCCGCCGGACCTGCCGGCGGGCGCCGGGCGCACCGCATCGGAGGATCGCGGTCCCGGCGATGCGCGGCAGGCCGGTGCGGCGCTGTCCGGCGGCCCGCCCGGACCGGGAGGGGCCGGGCCGCTTTCCGCCGGCGTATGGCGTCCCCTGGCGCGGCGGCTTGCGCAGCGCTTCGGCGGGCAGATGCATCTCGCGCTCGCGCCGGTCTATGACGGCGCCGATTCCGTCCGCTTCGACCGGCTCGCCCGGCTTGCGGCAGCGCTCGGCCTGCCCACGATCGCCACCGCCCGGCCGATCCTGCATCACGGCCGCCGGCGCAAGCTGGCCGACGTGCTGACCGCGATCCGGCTCGGCCTGCGTGTCGACGAGCTTGGCCGCGCGGCGCTGGCGAACGGCGAACAGCGTCTGCGCGGGCCGTCCGAGATGCGCCGCCTGCTCGGGCGGCACGAAGGTGCGCTGGACCGCGCCGCCGCGCTCGCCGCGCGCTGCAGCTTCGACATCGCCTCGCTGCGCTACGAATACCCCTCGGAGATCGCGGACGGCGAAAGCCCGCGCCAGCGCCTCGCGCGGCTCGCGCGCGAAGGCCTCGACTGGCGCTATCCGGGCGGCGCGCCTGCGAAGGTGCGCGCGATGCTCGAGCATGAATTGCAGCTCATCGCGAAACTGAACTACGAGCCCTATTTCCTGACCGTGCGCGACATCGTCGCCTTCGCGCGCGAGCGCGGCATCCTCTGCCAGGGGCGCGGGTCGGCGGCGAATTCGGTGGTCTGCTATTGCATGGGGGTCACCTCCGTCTCTCCCGAGATCGGCACCATGGTGTTCGAGCGCTTCGTGTCCGAGGCGCGCGACGAGCCCCCCGACATCGACGTCGATTTCGAGCACGAGCGCCGCGAGGAGGTGATCCAGCACATCTACGAACGCTACGGCCGCCACCGCGCGGGGCTCTGCGCCACCGTGATCCACTACCGCGGCAAGCGCGCGATCCGCGAGGTCGGCGCGGCGATGGGCCTGTCGAAGGACACGATCGGCGCACTTTCCTCGCAGCTCTGGGGCTTTTTCTCCACCAACGGGCTGGAGGATCAGCGGATGCGCGAGATCGGCCTCGACCCCGAGGATCGGCGGCTGAAGCTGACCATGGAGCTCATCCACGAGATCGTCGGCTTCCCGCGGCACCTGTCGCAGCATGTCGGCGGCTTCGTGGTGACCGAGGGGCGGCTCGACGAGCTGGTGCCGATCGAGAACGCGGCGATGGAGGACCGCACCGTCATCTGCTGGGACAAGGACGACATTGAGGCGCTGGGCATCCTCAAGGTCGACGTGCTGTCGCTCGGCATGCTGACCTGCATCCGCAAGGCCTTCGACCTTCTGAAGATGCATCACGGGCAGGACCACGACCTCGCCGCGCTGCCGCAGGAGGATCCGAAAGTCTACGACATGCTCTGTCGGGCCGACAGCGTCGGGGTGTTCCAGGTGGAGAGCCGGGCGCAGATGAACTTCCTGCCCAGGATGCGACCGCGCAACTTCTACGACCTCGTGATCGAGGTGGCGATCATCCGCCCCGGCCCGATCCAGGGCGACATGGTCCACCCCTATATCCGCCGCCGCAACGGCGAGGAGGAGGTGTCGTTTCCCTCCGACGAACTCGGCCAGGTGCTCGGCAAGACGCTGGGGGTGCCGCTGTTCCAGGAGCAGGCGATGCAGATCGCCATCATCGGCGCGGGCTTCACCCCCGACGAGGCCGACCGGCTGCGCCGGGCGCTGGCGACGTTCAAGAAGCGCGGCAACATCACCGATTTCCGGTCGCGCTTCCTGCGCGGCATGGCGCGCAACGGCTATGACGCGGAGTTCGCGGAGCGGTGTTTCAGCCAGATCGAGGGCTTCGGCTCCTACGGCTTTCCCGAAAGCCACGCGGCGAGCTTCGCGCTGCTGGTCTATGCGAGCGCCTGGATCAAGTGCCACCATCCGGCGGTCTTCGCCTGCGCGCTTCTCAATGCGCAGCCCATGGGGTTCTACGCGCCGGCGCAGATCGTCCGCGACGCGCGCGAGCACGGGGTGGAGGTGCGCCCCGTGTCGATCGAGGCGAGTTACTGGGACAACGTGCTGGAGCCGGACGGGCGCGGCGGGCTCGCGCTCCGGCTCGGGCTGCGGCAGATCAAGGGCGTGCGCGAGGAGGACGCCGCCTGGCTCGCCGCCGCGCGCGGCAACGGCTACCGCTCGGTCCGCGACGTCTGGCGGCGCGCGGGGCTCGGCCCGCACGTGCTGGCGCGGCTGGCCGAGGCGGACGTCTTCGCGCCCCTGGGCCTGACGCGCCGCGAGGCGCTGTGGGAGGCGCGGGCGCTGGCCGGTGACCGGCCGCTGCCGCTCTTTGCCGGCGACATGGAGGGCGAGGGCGTGCGCGAGCCGGCCGCGCATCTGCCGGAGATGACCGAGGGCGAGGAGATCGTGGAGGATTACGTCGCCATGCGCCTGACGCTGCGGCGCCATCCGGTGGCGCTTCTGCGGCATATCCTGACGCCGGGGTCGGCGTGAGGGCGCCGGGGCGCGCAGGGGTGCCGGCAGCGGCGGCGGAGGAGGCGGAGCGAGGGGCCAGCCCCTCGCGCTCCCCGGGATATTTGCGGGCAGATGAAGGGACGGCGAAGCTGGCGGCGTGGGACACACGGGCGGAGAAGAGGGGGGCGTGCCGGGCACGCTTTTCCGAAAGCGCGGCGCGTGCTAGCTGCATTGCTCGGAGCCGGAGCGTGGATGTGACACCTTTCCTGATCGACGATCGCAATCCGCCGCCCGAGGGCGCGCATCTTGACGGGTTCGCCTGGGACGGAACCGATTTCGTGATCGGCGATGCCGGGCTCGCGGCGTTCGAGGCCACCGGGCGGCAGCTTGCCTGGTGCGCCGACGGGCGCCACGTGCTGACGCGCCGAGAGGGCGCGCGGATCGGGATCGGCGCGGACGTGATCGGGTACCGCCACCTGTTCTATTGGGCCGAGGGCACGGCCTGGGCGGTGTCGGAGAGCTTCATCGACCTCGTCGCGCATCTGCGGGCCCGCGGTGTCGCGCTCACCGAGGACATCGCCCAGACCGGCGCCTTCCTGTCGCGCAAGCAGGTCTTCCAGCAGCTTACGACGGACCGGACGGCGGTGCGCGAGATCGCCTGCCTCGACGCCGGCGCGCGGATCGAGATCGACGCGGGCGGGCTGCGGGTGGTGCCTCCGGAGCTGCCGGGGGAGGGCGATTACGCCGAGGCGCTGCACGGTTTTCTTGAGCTCTGGCTCGGGCGGATCGCGACGTTGCAGGGCGATCCGCGCTTCACGCTTTACTTTCACCTGTCGGGCGGAATCGACAGCCGGGCCGTGACGGCCTTTCACGTCTGGCTGTTGCGACATGCCGGCCTGCCGGACCGCGCCGCGATCCGCTCGCTCACCGATGCGCGCCATGCCGGCGATCTGGAGATTGCCGAAGCGGTGGCGGCGCGGGCGGGACTGCCGCTCAACCACATTCCGCCGCGGCCGTCTCGGGCGCTTTCGCCCGAGGAGGCGCTTGCGTCCTGGCAAACCACGTCGGCGGGGGCCTATTCGCCGCTGCGCATACCCGGCGACGCGATGCACCCGTGCGATCTGCATTTCAGCGGGCATGCCAGCACCGGGTTCAAGCGCAGCTATTCGGCCGCGGCCGCGGCGCGGGCGCTGCGCGCCATGGGGCGGGCCTATGGCTATTTCGGGCGCGGTGACCGGGCGCGCTGGCGCGTGCAGATGGACGCGCATCTGGCGCGGCTCGGGGGCGGCGATCTCGGCCTGGCGTGGGAGCGCTGGCAGCGGGTGAACAGGGCGCGGTTCCATGGCGGGCAGGCGGCGAGCTACAAGACGCAGATCGCCATCTATCACAGCGCGGCGGCGGCCCGCGTCGTGGCGATGCGGCCGCGGGAGGCGCCCGCATACCAGTTCTACCACGACATCATCGCGGCTCTCGCCCCGGAGATCTTCGAGGCGGCCTTCGACGATCGCGACAAGGCGCCCGGGGCGGCGGTGCGCGACCGGCTGACGGCGGTGGCGCCGCTTTCGCCGGTACCGGGCGGGGTCTGGGGCGCGATAACGGACCCCGGGATCGGGGCGGAGCGGGCGCCGGCGGCGCGCGATCTGGTCGGCGCGGTGCTGGCGGAAGTGGAACGGGGCTGGCCGCATCTGCGGGGCCGGGTGACGCCGCTCTTTCGCTTTCATCTGTGGCGGCTGGCGCGCGATCTGCGGCGCGGCAAGGTGCGGGACGCGGTGCGGCTGCGGCATCTGCACGGGGCATGGCTGCCGATCCGGCTGGCGGAACTGGGTGTGACCATGGAGGAGCGGCGATGATTGCGGTCATTTTCGAAGTGAGTCCGGCCGAGGGCCGGCAGGACGAATATCTCGACATTGCGGCGCAGATGCGTCCGATGATCGAGGAGGTGGAGGGGTTCCTCTCCGTGGAGCGGTTCCGAAGCCTGAGCGATCCGGACAAGCTCCTGTCGATCAGTTTCTTCGAGGACGAGGAAGCGGTGGAGCGCTGGCGGCGGCTGGCAGCGCATCGCGGGGCGCAGGCGAAGGGCCGCGGCGGGGTGTTCGCGGATTACCGGCTGAAGGTGTGCCAAGTGCTGCGCGATTACGGCATGTTCGACCGGGACGAGGCGCCCGGGGACAGCCGCGCGGCGCATGACGGATGACGGGCGATCGGCAGATTGCCCGTCCTACCGGAGCCGGGCGCGGACGGCGCGGGGAATGTCCGCCTCGCGGGTCGGCGCGCAGGGTGGGCGATCTGCCCGCCCGGGGCGCTCAGGCATAGGCGTAGATCAGCAGCGCGATCCCCAGCACCACGCGGTAGATCACGTAGGGAGTGAAGCTGATCGAGCGTAGCAGCCGCATCATCAGCGCCAGCGCCCCGAGCGCCGCGACGAAGGACAGTGCTGCGGCGATCGCCCCGTCTCGCGCCGCCTGCGCATCGGCGCTGCCCGCGACCTCTGCCCCCAGCAGCACGCCCGAGGCGAGGATCGTCGGGATCGACATCAGCATCGCCAGCTTCGCCGCGCCGTGCCGGTCGTAGCCGAGCGCCCGCGCGCCGGTGATGGTGATGCCGGACCGCGACGTGCCGGGGATCAGCGCCACCGCTTGCCAGAGGCCCATGATCGCCGCGTGTTTCAGCGTCCAGCGCTCGGCCGGCCGGGTCTCGGGGCTGCGCGTGTCGTACCACCAGAGCGCCACGCCGAAGACCAGCATCGCCCAGCCGATCACCGCGACAGAGCGCAGCGCGTCGTCGAGTCCCGTCAGCTTCAGCGCCAGTCCGGCCAGCACAACCGGCACCGTGGCCACAGCAAGGCAAAGTGCGAGCATTGCGCCGGGCGTGTCGGCGCGTCCGCGCAGCAGCCGCAGGCAGCCCGCCGCCGCGCCCCGTACGTCGGACCAGAAGTAGAGAATCACCGCCAGGAGCGTGCCGACATGCACTGCGACGTCGATGACCTGGCCCTGGTCCTCGAGCCCGGTCAGCCCGGGAAGCAGGATCAGGTGCCCCGAGGACGAGATCGGCAGGAACTCGGTGATCCCCTGGATCAGCGCGAGCAGGACGAGCTGGAAGAGCGGCATTGAAAGGCTCCGGCTGGGCGTGACGCAACTTCGTATAGTTGCGGCCCGAGGAAGCGAAAGAGAGAATTTGGGTCCGGTATGATACCTAATTTTCGTGCTTGAGAACGGAAAATGTTCGGATCGACCGGCCAAATCCGCAAATAGGTCAGTACATTTTACTTTTCTTCGGGTCGTGACTCTATTATAGCGCTGGTGACCAACCCCCCGAATGGAGAAGCTCCATGGCGAAGCAGCCGATGCTGAAATTCGTGACCGTCGGACGCGACATGCCCGAAAAGCGGGCGGCGGACGCGCGCGCCCACGACTTTCAGGAGATCTATGCCGAGTTCGCCGAGCGCAAGGCGGAGGAGCAGGCGGGCCGCTGTTCGCAATGCGGCGTGCCCTACTGCCAGTCGCATTGCCCGCTGCACAACAACATTCCCGACTGGCTGAAACTGACCGCCGAGGGTCGGCTCGAAGAGGCCTACGAAGTCTCTCAGGCGACCAACACCTTCCCGGAGATCTGCGGTCGGATCTGCCCGCAGGACCGGCTCTGCGAAGGCAATTGCGTGATCGAGCAGTCGGGCCATGGCACCGTCACAATCGGTGCGGTCGAGAAATACATCACCGACACCGCGTGGGAGGAAGGCTGGGTCAAGCCTCTGACGCCGGCGCAGGAGCGCCCGGAGTCGGTGGGTATCATCGGTGCGGGCCCCGGCGGGCTTGCGGCCGCGGACGTGCTGCGGCGGGCCGGCGTGCAGGTCACGGTCTACGACCGCTATGACCGGGCGGGTGGGCTGATGACCTACGGCATTCCCGGCTTCAAACTGGAAAAACCCGTTGTCATGCGCCGCAACGAACAGCTCGAGGCCGGGGGCGTGACCTTCCGGCTGAACTGTGCCGTGGGCGAGGACATCTCGTTCGAGCAGATCCGCGAGGAGCATGACGCGGTCATCATCGCCACCGGTGTCTACAAGAGCCGCGAATTGCAGGGGCCCGGCGCTGGTGCGCAGGGCATCGTGCGGGCGATCGATTTCCTGACCGCGTCGAACCGTGCGGTGAATTTCGGCGACAGCGTGCCGGAATTCGAGAGCGGCGAGCTCAACGCCGAGGGCAAGCGCGTCGTGGTGATCGGCGGCGGCGACACCGCGATGGACTGCGTGCGCACGTCCATCCGGCAGGGCGCGACCAGCGTGAAGTGCCTCTATCGCCGCGACCGGCACAACATGCCCGGCTCCCAGCGCGAGGTCGCCAACGCGGAGGAAGAGGGCGTCGAGTTCGAGTGGCTGACCGCGCCCAAGGGCTTCAAGGGCGATCCGGTCAACGCCGTGGTGGTGCAGAAGATGCGCCTCGGCCAGCCCGACGCGACCGGCCGGCAGAGCCCGGAGGTCATCGAGGGGGCGGATTACGACGAGCCCGCGGACCTGGTGATCAAGGCGCTCGGCTTCGAACCTGAAGAGCTGCCGAAGCTCTGGGGCGCCGACGGGCTGGAAGTGACCCGCTGGGGCACCGTGAAGGCCGACTTCGGCAGCGGCGAGACCTCGATCCCCGGGGTCTACGCGGTCGGCGACATCGTTCGCGGTGCGAGCCTCGTGGTCTGGGCGATCCGCGACGGACGCGATTGCGCCTCGGCCGTGCTGGACCGGTTTGCCGCGACGGCGGTCGCGGCGGAGTGACGGCACCTTGATCGCGATGCGCTTAACCTTTCCTATCCAAAGCCGCGTTATGGCTGGCGCGGAATCCCGTGCGTTCGGCGCGCGGCGAATGTCCCGCCGCCCGATGCGGGCGGTCCAAGCGGAGGGTTATGCGATGACGGACAGAACCGGGCGCTGCCTGTGCGGCGCGGTCACGATCAAGGCCAAGGACATAAAGCGCGGATTCGGTGCCTGCCACTGCAAGATGTGCCAGCGCTGGTCCGGCGCGGCGCTGCTGGCGGTCACGGTGCCGAAGGACGCGTTCGAGGTGACGGGCCGGGAGCATGTGCGCACGGTCCAGAGCTCCGCCTGGGCGGAGCGGGCCTGGTGCAACGAATGCGGCTCCAGCCTGTGGTATCGTGAAACCGCCGAGGACGCGGAAGGCACGTTCGAGGTGCCGCTCGGCCTTTTCGACGACACGGAGGGCTTCGTGCTGGAGCACGAGCTTTTCGTCGACCAGAAATCGGACGCCTTCGCGCTCAAGGGCGACCACGAGCGGCTGACCGAGGCGGACGTGCTGCGCAAATACGGATTGCAGGCGGCTTCGACCGCCTGAGGCAGGCCGCCGCCCCGCGGCCCGGAATTACGAGATCCGCGTGCGAGGCTCTTCCCCGCGCGCGACGACTGACAGGACAGGCCGGACAACCGGCGCCCACGTCGGCCCGCGACCGCAGAGACATGCGGCCGGGCCCTGCAGGAGGATGTCTGCGATGACCAAGTACGACGACGCATGGATGCGCGCCGAAGAGGACAAGCGCGCCTGGCTCGCCGAGCACGGCATGTATTCGCACGAGGACGAACATTCGTCCTGCGGCGTGGGCCTCGTGGTCAGCCTCGACGGCACGCCGTCGCGCAAGGTGGTCAGCCACGGGATCTCCGCGCTCAAGGCGGTCTGGCACCGTGGCGCCGTCGACGCGGACGGCAAGACCGGCGACGGTGCCGGCATCCACGTGCAGATCCCCGTCGCCTTCTTCCACGACCAGATCGAGCGCACGGGCCACGCGCCGCGGGGCGAAGAGCTTCTGGCCGTCGGCCAGGTCTTCCTGCCGCGTACGAATTTCGGCGCGCAGGAGGCGTGCCGGACCATCGTGGAGACCGAGGTCCTGCGTATGGGTTACTACATCTACGGCTGGCGCCACGTGCCGGTGAACGTGGAGTGCCTGGGCGAGAAGGCCAACGCCACCCGCCCGGAGATCGAGCAGATCCTGATCTCCAATGCCAAGGGCGTGGACGAGGAGACGTTCGAGCGCGAGCTTTACGTCATCCGCCGCCGGATCGAGAAGGCCGCTGCCGCGGGCGGTGTCGGCCAGCTCTACATCGCGTCGCTGTCCTGCCGGTCGATCATCTACAAGGGCATGATGCTGGCCCAGGATGTGGCCGAGTTCTATCCCGACCTGCAGGACGACCGCTTCGAAAGCGCCTTCGCAATCTACCACCAGCGCTATTCCACCAACACCTTTCCGCAGTGGTGGCTGGCGCAGCCCTTCCGCATGCTCGCCCATAACGGCGAGATCAACACCCTGAAGGGCAACACCAACTGGATGAAGAGCCACGAGATCCGCATGGCCTCCGCCACGTTCGGGGACTGGGCGGCGGACATCAAGCCGATCATCGCGAGCGGAGCGTCCGACAGCGCCGCGCTCGACGCGGTGTTCGAGGCGCTGGTGCGCGCCGGCCGTAACGCCCCCATGGCGAAGACCATGCTGGTGCCGGAATCGTGGTCCAAGCAGGCCGAGGAGCTGCCGCAGGCCTGGCGCGACATGTATTCCTACTGCAACTCGGTGATGGAGCCGTGGGACGGCCCGGCCGCGCTGGCGATGACCGACGGGCGCTGGGTCTGCGGCGGGCTCGACCGCAACGGGCTGCGCCCGATGCGCTACGTCGTCACTGGCGACGGGCTGATGATCGCGGGGTCCGAGGCGGGCATGGTCCCGATCGACGAAGGCACCGTGCGCGAGAAGGGCGCCCTCGGCCCCGGCCAGATGATCGCCGTCGACATGAAGGAGGGCAAGCTCTTCCACGACGTGGAGATCAAGAACAAGCTGGCCGCCTCGCAGCCCTTCGGCGACTGGGTCGGCAAGATCGTGGAGCTTGACGAGGCGCTCGCCAAGGTGACCGAGGCGCCGATTTTCGAGGCCGGCGACCTGCGCCGCCGCCAGATCGCCGCCGGCTACTCGGTCGAGGAGATCGAGCAGATCCTCGCGCCCATGGCCGAGGACGGCAAGGAGCAGATCGCCTCCATGGGCGACGACACGCCGTCGGCGGTGCTGTCCAAGCGCTACCGGCCGCTGTCGCACTACTTCCGGCAGAACTTCAGCCAGGTGACCAACCCGCCGATCGACAGCCTGCGCGAATTCCGCGTCATGTCGCTCAAGACGCGGTTCGGCAACCTCAAGAACGTGCTCGACGAATCCTCGTCGCAGACGGAGATCCTGGTGCTCGACAGCCCGTTCGTCGGCAACCGGCAGTTCGATGAGCTGACGCGCCACTTCAACGCCGAGATGATGGAGATCGACTGCACCTTCACCCCCGGGCAGGGATCCAACGCGCTGCGCCGCGGGCTGGACCGGATCCGGTCGGAGGCGGAGGATGCCGTGCGCTCCGGCGCCGGGCACATCGTGCTGACCGACCACCACCAGGACGAGGGCAAGGTGGCGATGCCGATGATCCTGGCGACGTCGGCGGTGCATTCGCACCTGACGCGGCAGGGCCTGCGAACCTTCTGCTCGCTCAACGTCCGTTCGGCCGAATGCATCGATCCGCATTATTTCGCGGTGCTGATCGGCGCCGGCGCGACCGTGGTGAACCCCTACCTCGCCGAGGACACCATCGCCGACCGCATCCGCCGCGGCCTGATCGACGGCAGCCTCACCGATGCCATGGCGCGCTATCGCGAGGCGGTCGATTTCGGCCTACTGAAAATCATGTCGAAGATGGGCATCTCGGTCGTGTCGTCCTATCGCGGCGGCCTAAACTTCGAGGCTGTGGGCCTCAGCCGTGCCATGTGCGCGGAGTTCTTCCCCGGCATGCTCAGCCGCATCTCCGGCATCGGCGTGTCCGGCATCCAGAAGAAAGCGGAGGAGATCCACGCGCTCGGCTTCCGCGGCGGTCAGGACGTGCTGCCCATCGGCGGCTTCTACAAGGCGCGCAAGTCGGGCGAGAGTCACGCCTGGGGCGCGCAGACGATGCACCTGATGCAGATGGCCTGCAACAAGGCCTCTTTCGAGATGTGGAAGAACTACTCGAAGGCGATGCAGGCGAACCCGCCGATCCACCTGCGCGACCTTCTGGCGATCAAGCCGATGGGCGAGCCTGTGCCGCTCGAAGAGGTCGAATCGATCACCTCGATCCGCAAGCGGTTCGTGACGCCCGGCATGTCGCTCGGCGCGCTGTCGCCCGAGGCGCACAAGACGCTCAATGTCGCGATGAACCGCATCGGCGCGAAGTCGGATTCCGGTGAAGGCGGCGAGGATCCGGCGCATTTCGTGCCCGAGCCCAACGGCGACAACCCGTCGGCGAAGATCAAGCAGGTCGCGTCGGGCCGCTTCGGCGTGACCGCCGAATACCTCAACCAGTGCGAGGAACTCGAAATCAAGGTCGCGCAGGGCGCCAAGCCCGGCGAGGGCGGCCAGCTTCCGGGCATGAAGGTGACCAAGCTGATCGCGCGGTTGCGTCATTCGACGCCGGGCGTCACGCTGATCTCGCCGCCGCCGCACCACGATATCTACTCGATCGAGGACCTCGCGCAGCTGATCTACGATCTGAAACAGATCAACCCGCGCGCCAAGGTCACGGTGAAGCTGGTGTCCTCCTCGGGCGTCGGCACCATCGCGGCGGGCGTGGCCAAGGCCAAGGCCGACGTGATCCTGATCTCGGGCCACAATGGCGGCACCGGGGCATCGCCGGCGACGTCGATCAAGTACGCCGGCCTGCCGTGGGAGATGGGCCTCACCGAGGCGCACCAGGTCCTGTCGATGAACAACCTGCGCGAACGCATCACGCTGCGCACGGATGGCGGGCTGCGCACCGGCCGCGACATCGTCATGGCCGCGATGATGGGCGCCGAGGAATACGGCATCGGCACCGCCG
Organism: Roseivivax sediminis; assembly: GCF_900112685.1. Lineage (GTDB taxonomy): Bacteria > Pseudomonadota > Alphaproteobacteria > Rhodobacterales > Rhodobacteraceae > Roseivivax > Roseivivax sediminis. The sequence continues at coordinate 125,982 of NZ_FOMS01000010.1, read as the reverse complement.
CGCTGATCGCCATGGGCTGCATCATGGTGCGCCAGTGCCAGTCGAACACCTGCCCCGTCGGCGTCTGCACGCAGGACGACACGCTGCGTGCCAAGTTCACCGGCAATGCCGACAAGGTGGTGAACCTCATCACCTTCTACGCCCAGGAGGTGCGCGAAATTCTCGCCTCCATCGGTGCGCGCTCGCTCGACGAGGTGATCGGCCGGGCGGATCTGCTCAGCCAGGTGAGCCGCGGGTCGGACCATCTCGACGATCTCGACCTCAACCCGCTCTTGATCCGTGTCGACGGGTCGGATGACGTCACGCTCGACCGCACCGGCCCGCGCAACGAGGTGGACGATACGCTCGACGCGGAAATCGTGAAGGATGCGCAGCGCTTCCTCGAGGACGGCGAGAAGATGCAGCTGAGCTACGCGATCCAGAACACTCACCGTACGGTGGGCACCAGGACGTCGAGCCATATCGTCAAGAAGTTCGGCATGAACAACGCGCTCCAGCCGGATCACCTGACGGTGAAGCTGACCGGGTCGGCGGGCCAGTCGCTCGGCGCCTTCGCGGCGCCGGGGCTGAAGCTGGAAGTGTCGGGCGATGCCAACGACTACGTCGGCAAGGGGCTGTCGGGCGGCACGATCGTCGTGCGCCCACCGATGCTGTCGCCGCTCGTCGCCGCCGACAACACGATCATCGGCAACACCGTGCTCTACGGGGCCACCGGCGGATACCTCTTCGCCGCCGGCCGTGCCGGCGAACGCTTCGCGGTGCGCAATTCCGGCGCGCATGTCGTGGTGGAGGGCTGCGGCTCGAATGGCTGCGAATACATGACCGGCGGCATCGCGGTTATCCTCGGGTCCATCGGGCCGAACTTCGGCGCGGGGATGACCGGCGGCATGGCGTACCTCTACGATCCGGACGGGCTGACGCCGAAACTCATCAACACGACCTCTCTGGTCACCTGTCCGGTGACGACCCAGGAATGGCAGCGCGAACTCAAGGAGCTGGTGGAGCGGCACGTCGCGGAAACCGGAAGCCGCAAGGCGGATGAACTGCTCCGCCACTGGGACGAGGCGCTGCCGCATTTCGTCCAGGTCTGTCCGAAGGAGATGCTCGACAAGATCGCGTATCCCCTCGGGATCGAGAGCGAGGCGATGCCGGCGGAATGACACGGACTCCCGCCGGGTTGTCAGGTCCGGCGGGCGACTCTCTTCAGCGTCAGAAAATGACCGTATTGTGACCTTAAGCCCAACCGACTTGGGCGTGATACACACGGCAATCCGCGGCGTGTTGGTTTTGCGGCGGATCTGTTCCGTGACATCTGGTCTTGGTACCCTCCGGAAAGCGACAGCTTCCGGAGGGTTTTTTTGACCCGGGCGGCGCAAGCGGGCAGGGAACGGACATGGGCACGAGCAAGAAGACCGCTTCGGGCGGGCAGAAGCGTCGCGCGGGGACAGGGCCGCGCCTGGAGCCGAGGCGCTTCGTCCTGCGCTGGGTCTGGCGGCTGGTCCTCGTGGGTGCGGTGCTGGCTGCGCTGGCGGTCGGGCTCTACCGCGCGGTGAACCCGCCGACGACGATCTACATGATGCAGGAAAGCCGGCGGCTGGGCGGCATCGCGCACGAATGGGTGGCCGCCGATGCCATCGCGCCGGTGATGTACCGCGCCGCGGTGGCGGCGGAAGATGCCGATTTCTGCCGGCACTGGGGGTTCGACATGGACGCGATCCGGCAGGCGATCGAGGCCGGCGGGGACCGCGGCGCCTCCACGATCAGCCAGCAGGTCGTCAAGAACGTCTATCTCTGGCACGGGCGAAACTGGACAAGGAAGGCTCTGGAGGCGGCGCTTACCCCGGCAGTGGAAGCGGTCTGGCCCAAGCGCCGCATCCTCGAAGTCTACCTCAACGTGGCCGAGTTCGGAGAGGGCGTCTTCGGCATCGGCGCCGCGGCCGAACATCACTTCGGCGTCGCCGCCTCGGATCTGACGTCGCGGCAGGCCGCGCTTCTCGCTGCCGTGCTGCCCAACCCCAAGGAACGCATCGCCTCGCGCCCCTCGGGCTTCGTCGAGCGCCGGGCGGCGTCGATCCGCGACGGCGCGGCGACGATCGACCGTGACGGCCGCGCCGCCTGCTTCCAGGGGGGCTAGCGGGGCCTGTTGCTAACCCGACCCGAAGCCCTGTAGGAGAGGGGACATCCTTTCTGACAGCCCCGGTTCCCCTGCATGGCCAAGCTCTATCACGTGCCTCTCTCGCCGTTCTGCCGCAAGGTGCGCCTCGTCCTGGCGGAAAAGAAGATCGAGGTTGAGCTGATCGAGGAGCGCTACTGGGAGAAGGATCCCGACTTCCTGCGCCGCAACCCGGCCGCGAAAGTTCCGGTGCTGCGCATGGACAACCGGGTGATGCCGGAAAGCCAGGCGATCTGCGAATACATCGAGGAGACGGTGCCCGAGCCGCCGCTGATGCCGCGTGGACCCGAGGCCCGCTACGAGGTGCGCAGGCTGGTCGCATGGTTCGACGACAGCTTCCACCGCGACGTGACCTCCAAGCTGCTCTACGAGCGGGTGAACAAGAAGATCATGAAGACGGGCTTCCCGGATTCGGGTAACGTGAAGGCTGGCGCGAAGGCGATCAAGTATCACCTCGACTACATGGCCTGGCTTCTCGATCACCGCCGCTGGCTGGCCGGCGACGCGATGACGCTGGCCGATTTCGCCGCCGCCGCGCACCTGTCGTCGCTCGACTACATCTCGGATGTGGACTGGAACCGCCAGGAAGGGGTGAAGGACTGGTACGCCAAGATCAAGTCGCGCCCGGCCTTCCGCGCCATCCTCGCCGACCAGGTGCCGGGCTTCCCGCCGCCGGCGCATTACGCCGACCTCGATTTCTGATCCCGTGGCCGGACGGTCGCGGGGTGGTGGGTGCAGGGCGCGCGGTGCATCCCCATATCCGCACCAGATCGCCGGAACAGGAGGGGCAGATGAGCGAGATTTCCATGACCGCCGAAGGTTTCGTGGTCGATGCGGGCCTCGTGGGCGCGGCCTTCGACGTCCCGGCGGCCGAGGTGCCTGAAAAGTTGCGCACCGGCGCCATAACCAGCCGGTGCGAGACCGGCATGGACGAGGACGCCGGCCGCTGGCGGCTGACCTTCTATTCCGGCGGCAAGGCGCTCCGACTCGTTGTCGATGCCGAGGGCACGGTCCTGTCGCGTAGCACCTTCCCGGCACATGCGCCGCAGGCCGCGCCGGGTCATGGCGGATGACGTCGCGCGGTGCCCGGAGGCGCCGCACGACACGGGCGCAGGCGCTCGGCCGGTCGCTCGACGTCTACTACCGCGACATGGACCGGACCGCGCGGATGGACCGGCTGCACGCGCGGCTCGTCGCGCCCGGCGCGCTGGTCTTCGACATCGGCGCGCATGTGGGCGACCGCACGGGCAGCTTCCTGCGGCGCGGCGCCCGCGTCGTGGCGCTGGAACCGCAGCCGTCCATCTTCCGCGCCTTGCGCCTGATCCACGGGCGGCACGCACGGGCGGTGCTGCTGCCGCAGGCGGCCGGCGCCGCGGCTGGAGAGGTCGAGCTGCTCGTCAATTCGCGCAACCCGACAGTATCCACTGCCGCGCCGGACTTCGTGACCGCCGCCGCCGGCGCGACGGGCTGGGAGGGGCAGGACTGGGACGGGCGGGTGCGCGTCCCGGTGACCACGCTCGATGCGCTGATCGCGCGCCACGGCGAGCCCGATTTCGTCAAGATCGACGTGGAGGGGCACGAGGCGGCGGTGCTGCACGGTCTGAGCCGTCCGCTGCCCGCGCTGTCCTTCGAGGTCACCACGATCCAGCGCGACGTCGCCCATCGCTGCATAGACCGGCTGAGCGCGCTGGGACGCTACGAATACAACCTCAGCCTCGGCGAGGCGCACGAGCTGCGCCCCGCCTGGCTCGATGCGGAAGAGATGCGGGCGGCGCTCGATTCGCTGCCGAACGCGGCCAATTCGGGGGATGTCTACGCGCGGGCGCTGTGACGCAGGCGCCCGGCGGCGCCTTGCCTTTTGCGCCGCGTGTTGCGATGGAACCCGGGCCTCGCCCAGCAGAAAATCGACTGATCCCTTGCCGCACCCCGCCACATCCGGTCCGCTGACCTTCCGGCTTCTCGGCCGCGCCGTCGCGGCGCTGGTGCTGCTGCCGCTCGTCGCGGTTGCGGTGGCCGCGATGCTGGGCACGACCGAGACGCTGGTGCATCTGTGGCAGACCGTGTTGCCGCGTTACCTTGGCACGACGGCGGTGCTGGTGTCCTGCGTGTCCGTCGGCACCGCGATCATCGGCACCGGCACAGCGTGGCTGGTGACCTGCTGCGCCTTCCCCGGACGGCGAGTCCTGGAGGTGGCGCTGGTCCTGCCGATGGCCTTCCCGGCCTACGTGGTCGCCTATGCCTACACTAACCTTCTCGACCATCCGGGGCTGGTGCAGACGACGCTGCGGGCGGTGATGGGCTGGGGCCCGCGCGACTACTGGTTCCCCGAGATCCGGTCGACCGGCGGTGCAGCGGCGATGCTGATGCTGGTGCTCTACCCTTACGTCTACCTCTTGGCGCGGGCGGCGTTCCAGGGGCAGGGCGCCCGGCCGTTCAACATCGCCCGCACCCTCGGCGCGGGACCGTGGGGCGCCTTCCTGCGCGTGGCGCTGCCGATGGCACGCCCCTCCATCGCGGCCGGCGTGCTGCTCGCGGCGATGGAGACGATCGCGGATTACGGCACGGTGTCCTATTTCGGCGTGCAGAGCCTCGCCAACGGAATCTACCAGAGCTGGTTCAGCCTCGCCGACCGGGCGGCGGCGGCACAGCTCGCGCTCGGGCTTCTGGCGATCGCGCTGCTGCTGGCGTTTCTCGAACAGCGCTCGCGCGGGGCGGCGCGCTATCACGGCGGCGGGGCGCCGCTGCCACGGGTCGCGCTGCGCGGTCCGGCCGCCTGGGGGGCGAGTGCGGCCTGCGCGTTGCCGGCGCTTCTGGGCGCGGTGATCCCGGCGGTGACGCTCGCGTCGATGGCGAACGGGGCGAGCCAGTCGCTGCTGAGCGCACGCTACCTCGAATTCGCTCGCAATTCGTTGACACTCGCCAGCGTCGCGGCCCTGGCGACAGTCGGCGCGGCCATCGTCATCGGCTATCAGGAGCGTCTGAACCCCGGCCCGATCTCGCGGGCCACGGTACGGATCGGACGCATCGGCTACGCGGTGCCGGGCGGGGTGATCGCTGTGGGCCTGCTGGTGCCCTTCGCCGCCTTCGACAACGCGCTCGACTCGTTCATGGAGGCGCGGTTCGGCATCTCCACCGGGCTTCTCGTCACCGGGTCGATCTGGCTGATGATCGCGGCCTACATGATCCGCTTTCTCGCCGCGGCGATCGGTGCCTACGAGGGCGGGCAGGCGATGGTGAATCCCAATGTCGGGCCGGCGGCGCGGTCGCTGGGCAAGGGGCCCTACATGGTGCTGACGCGGGTGCACCTGCCGATCATGTCGCCGAGCCTGCTGACTGCGCTTCTGATCGTCTTCATCGACACGATGAAAGAGCTGCCGGCGACATTGATCCTGCGGCCGTTCAACTTCGACACGCTGGCGGTGCAGGCGCACCGCCTTGCGGCGGACGAACGGCTGGACGGGGCGGCGGTGCCGAGCCTTGCCATCGCCGCCGTCGGGCTTCTGCCGGTACTGGCACTGATCCGGCGGCTCGGTACAGGAGATGCCCGGGGCGGATGACCCGCGCCGGGCCGCGTTGGCCCGGGGCCCGGACGTCGCCGCCCGGACCCCGCGCGGGGATCACTCCCAGCCGACCTCGTTGAAGATCTGCTGCGCGGTCGGGATGTGCTTGGCGACCGCCGACAGGTCCACGTCGTCCGCGGTGAACTCGCCGAGCTCGTCCACGGCCTCGGTTGTCTCCACGCCCTCGACGACCGGATATTCGTTGTTGCCCGCGGCGAAGTATTGCTGCGCGCTGTCCGAGGCGAGATACTCGAGGAAGGCAATCGCGTTCTCGCGGTTCGGCGCGTTCGCGGCGATGCCGCCACCCGACAGGTTCACGTGCGCGCCGGTCGTCTCCTGGTTCGGGAAGACCCAACCGAACATGTCGAGGTTCTCGGTCACGCCGTCCACATCACTCGCCAGTGCGCGGGCGAAGTAGTAGGTATTGCCGACCGCGATGTCGCATTCGCCGGAGGCGACGGCGCGCAGCTGGTCGGTGTCACCGCCCTGCGGATCGCGCGCCATGTTGTCGACGACGCCCTGCGCCCATTCGCGCGCGGCTTCCTCGCCCTCGTTCTCGATGATCGAGGCGAGCAGCGTCTGGTTATAGGTGTTGGTCGAGGAGCGGATGCAGATCAGACCCTCGTAATCGTCGCTCGCCAGGTCCATGTAGGTCTGCGGCGGGTTATCCAGATCGTTCTTGTCGTAGAAGATGATCCGACCGCGCAGCGAGAAGCCGAACCACTGGTTGTCGCTGTCCTGGTACTGGCTCGGGATACGTTCTTCCAGAACGTCGCTGTCGACCGACTGCAGGATGCCGGCGTTCTTGGCGCGTTCGAGCCGCGAGGTGTCGACCGTCAGGAACACATCGGCCGGGGAGTTCTCGGCCTCGGCCTCCATGCGTGCGATCAGCTCGTCGGCATCGGCCTCGATGCGGTTGATGGTGATGCCGGTCTCGTCCTCGAAATCCGAATAGAGCCGCTCGTCGGTGTCGTAGTGGCGCGACGAGTAGAGGTTCAGCTCCCCGCCGTCCTGGGCAGTGGCCGGAAGCGCGGCGGCCAGCGCGAGCGCGGAGGCTGTGATCAGTCTGGTCGTCATGGTCCTCTCCCTTTGTTGAGATAAATAGTCAGTTAAAGGATCGTGCCGTGTGGTCAAACCGAAAAGTGGTCCTTGACGCGCGCCTGCGGCGCGGTGTCCCGGTGCCCTTGGCTTTGCGTGGGCGGCTGTGGTTTAAGTTCGGGCCGGGCATGTCGGCCTGATCGCCCGAGGTGCAGGCGGCATTCCCGAATCTTGTGGGTATTCGAGGTCCGGCGCAGTCATGGACGCGGTGAAGGCGGCACTGGTGCGCGAAGCGCAGGAGATCGGATTCGCCCAGGCGCGGATCTGCCGGCCCTGGGACGTGCCGCAGGTACCGGCGCGGCTGCGCGCGTTCCTCGCCCAAGGGCGCCACGGGCAGATGGGCTGGCTCGCCGAGCGCGCGCATTGGCGTGAAGCGCCGCAGGTCCTGTGGCCCGCGGCGCGCTCGGTCATCATGCTGGGGGAGAGCTACACCCCCGGTCACGATCCGCTGGCTGTGCTGGAGGAGCGAGAGGCCGGTGCGGTGTCGGTCTACGCGCAGAACCGCGACTACCACGACGTGCTGAAAAAGAAGCTCAAGCGGCTCGCGCGGTGGCTGATCGCCGAGGCGGGCGGCGAGGTGAAGGTCTTTGTCGACACCGCGCCGGTGCCGGAAAAGCCGCTGGGCGAGGCAGCGGGGATCGGCTGGCAGGGCAAGCACACCAACCTGGTCTCGCGCTCCATGGGATCGTGGTTCTTCATCGGGTCGATCTTCACCACGCTCGATCTGCCGGCGGACGCGGCCGAGGGCGATCATTGCGGATCGTGCCGGGCGTGCCTCGACATCTGCCCGACCGACGCGTTCCCGGCGCCCTACCAGCTCGATGCGCGGCGCTGCATCTCGTACCTGACGATCGAGCATCGCGGCCCGGTGGAGGAGGAGTTGCGCGGCAAGATGGGCAACCGGATCTACGGTTGCGACGACTGCCTCGCTGTCTGCCCCTGGAACAAGTTCGCCGCCGAGGCGCGCGAGGCGAAGTACCACGCGCGGGAGGATCTTGTGGCGCCGGACCTTGCGGGGCTTGCCGGTCTGGACGATGCGGGCTTTCGGGCGCGGTTCTCGGGCTCCCCAATCAAGCGTATCGGGCGGGATCGCTTCGTGCGCAACGTGCTCTACGCGATCGGCAATTCGGGGCTGGCGCGGCTGCGCCCCGTGGCACAGGCGCGGGCCGAGGACGCGGACGAGACCGTGCGCGACGCCGCGCGCTGGGCCGCGGCGCGGCTTCCCTCCGGCGGGCCGGCGGGCTAGGTCTCGGCCGCGAGCAGGCAGGGAAGGGAACGTCATGCGCCTCGTCTTCATGGGAACGCCGGATTTTTCCGTGCCGGTGCTCGATGCCTTGGTCGAGGCCGGGCACGAGATCGCCTGCGTCTACTGCCAGCCGCCGCGCCCGGCGGGCCGGGGCAAGAAGGACCGCCCTTCGCCGGTACAGGCGCGGGCGGAGTCGCTGGGCCTGAAGGTGCGCCACCCCGAGCGGCTGAAATGCGCGGAAGAGCAGGAGGCGTTTGCCGCGCTGGGGGCCGAGGCTGCGGTGGTCGTGGCCTATGGGCTGATTCTGCCGCAACCGGTGCTGGACGCGCCCGCGCGCGGGTGCCTGAACATTCACGCCTCCCTTCTGCCGCGCTGGCGGGGCGCGGCGCCGATTCAGCGGGCGGTGATGGAAGGCGACGACCGCACCGGCGTGTGCATCATGCAGATGGAGGCCGGGCTCGACACCGGGCCGGTGCTCTTGCGTCGTGAGACCCCGATCGGCGCGGAGGAGACGGCCGGTGAGTTGCACGACCGGCTGAGCGCGCTCGGCGCCGAGGCGGTGGTCGACGCGCTGTCGCGGTTGGACATGCTGGTGCCCGAGCCGCAGCCGGAGGCCGGCATCACCTATGCTGGGAAGATCGACAAGGCCGAGGCGCGCATCGACTGGGCGCGTCCGGCCGAGGATGTCGCCCGGCAGATTCGCGGCCTCAGCCCCTTTCCCGGCGCATGGACGGAGGCGGGCGGACAGCGCATCAAGCTTCTGGGTGCGCGGGCGGTTGATCGCTCGGGCGTGCCCGGAACGGTTCTGGAGGGCTTTACCGTGGCCTGCGGGAGCGGCGCGGTGGAGATCACCCGCGCGCAGCGTGCCGGTAAGGGCGCGCAGGATGCGGGGACGTTCCTGCTGGGGATGCGGCTGCCGGAGGTGCTCGGGGCGTAGCCGGGTTGCCCGCGCCGGTTTGCACTAGCGCGATCCCCGGGCCGGGGCGCGTCCGGCCACCGGCGGGAGCGAGGGCCGCCATTGTCCGTGCCATCGGGCCAAGCGACAACGGCAACGCCCTCGCGCTCCCCGGGCTTTATCCGGTCAGATGAATGGGCTCGCGCCGTTCGGGCGTTGGCCGCGGTGCTATCAGAGACGGTTCAGCAGGTCCCGTGTAGGCCAGGCGTCGGCTGGCAGGCCAAGCTCCTGCTGGACGTCGCGCACGGCGGCGCGGGTGCCGGCCCCGAGGATGCCGTCCGTCTCGCCCACGTCGTAGCCGCGCGCTTGCAGCTTTTCCTGGAGGGCGACCATGCCATCGGCGTCGAGGCCGGGGGCTGGATCTCCGGCATTGAAGATCGGCGCGCCTTCGAGCCGAGTGGCGAAATACGCCGCCGTCAGCACGTAGGTGAAGCTCTGGTTCCACTCGAAGAGAACGCGGAAATTCGGATAAGCGAGGAAGGCCGGCCCGCCGCGGCCCTGCGGCAGCAGGATCGAGGCGGGCAGATCCGGGGCGTCGAGGCGGCCGCTGCGTGCGGTGACGCCGGCCTCGGCCCACTCGGCGGCGGGGCGCGTGGTCTCCAGCCCGGTGGCGTACCAGTCGAACTCCGACGGCATGTCGATCTCCTGCAGCCACGGCTCGCCCGCGCGCCAGCCGAGTGCAGAGAGCATCTTGCCGCCCGACATCAGCGCGTCGGGGACGGACGTCTTGAGCGAGACATGCCCGTCGCCGTCGCCGTCGACGCCGTTCTCGATGATATCTTCGGGCAGCATCTGCACCATGCCGATCTCTCCGGCCCAGGCGCCGGTGGTGTCGAGCGGGAATTCACCCCGTTCGTGCAGGCGCGCGGCCGCGATGAGCTGGGGCTGGAACAGTTCCGGGCGGCGGCAATCGTGGCTGAGCGTCGCCAGCGCGTCGGCGGTGTTGTAGTCGCCCTGGATCGCGCCGTAATCGGTCTCGAACGCCCAGAAGGCGAGGAGGATGCCACGCGAGACGCCGTATTCGGCCTCCACGCGATCGAAGATCTCCGCGTGGCGCTCTTCCATCTGGCGGCCGCGGTCGAGGCGGCTCGCGCTGATCAGGCGGCGCGCGAATTCCGTGAACGGCATCTGGAAGACGCCCTGCCGCTGGTCGGCGCGGATCACCGAGGCGTCGCGCGAAAGCGCCCCGAAGAACCGGGCCGCGGCGTCCGGCGCGACGCCGGCGCGCTCCGCCTCCGCGCGCATCTCGGACAGGAAGGTGGCGAAGTCGCCGCCACAGGCAACCGGGGCGGCTTGCTCCTGCGCAGCGGCCGCGCGGGGCAGGAGCGCCGCGGCGAGCGCGGCGGCGAAGATCGGGGTTCGGGACATGGGGCCTCGTCTCTTCGGGGTGTCGCGGCACCCTAGCAGCGGGGGAGCGGGCCGCAAGCGGCGGGCGCGATCGTCGCTGGGGTCATCGCCCTGTCGCTTTTTCCGGTGGGTCATGGTATAAAACGCGCGCAATGCGGCCGCGCCTGGCGCGGAACCTGTGGCGGTGTCCGGGCGGCGGCCCGCGGCCGATTGCTCCCGAGAAGGTCCGTGCATGCGCGTGTTGATCGTCGAGAGTCGCAAGGAGCTTGGCACGCTCTGGCGAAATGCGCTCGCCCGGGGCGGTGCCGAGGTGTGGCTCGCCCATGGGCAGAACGATGCCGCCGGGCTGATCCACAGGACCGAGTTCGACGTGATCGTGCTCGATGTCGTGCTGGACGAGGGCAGCGCGCTGGCGGTCGCGGACCTTGCGAGCTATCGCCAGCCCATTTGCCGTGTCGTTTTCGTGACCGACACGACCTTCTTTTCCGACGGCACCATCTTCAACTACTGCGCCAACGCTGCCGCTTATGTGCCCGCCAGCACGGCCCCCGACGACCTGGCCGCGCTGGTGGAGCATCACGCCACCGTCAAGCGGCCCTGAGCGTCTCGCGTCCGTGCGGCGCCATGAGGTCGAGATCGGGTCCGATCGGGATGATGCGGTAGGGGTTCACGCTCTCGTGGCTGTAATGGTAATGGCGCACGATGTGGTCGAAGTTCACCGTGCCCGCGACGCCGGGCCACTGGTAAAGCTCGCGCGTGTAGGCCCACAGGTTCGGGAAATCGACGATCCGGTTACGGTTGCACTTGAAGTGGCCGTGATAGACCTTGTCGAACCGGATCAGCGTGGTGAAAAGCCGCCAGTCGGCTTCGGTGATGCGGTCGCCGGCAAGATAGCGGTTCTCCGACAGGATGCCCTCGATCCAGTCGAGGCTGTCGAACAGCGGATGCACCGCCTCTTCGTAGGCGTCCTGCGAGGTCGCGAAGCCGGACTTGTAGACGCCGTTGTTCACGGTGTCGTAGATGCGCGCGTTGATCGGCTCGATCGTCTCGTGCAACTCCTTGGGCCAGTAATCGTCGGTGTTGCCGGTCAGCCCGTCGAAGGCGGAGTTGAACATGCGGATGATCTCGGCCGATTCGTTCGACACGATGGTCTCGCGCTTCTTGTCCCAGAGCACAGGCACCGTCACGCGGCCCGAGATCTTCGGATCGGCCTTGAGGTAGACCTCGCGCAGGTAGTCGAAGCCGTAGATCCGGTCGCCCGTGGCGCCGGGGAAATCGTCGCGCAGCTCCCAGCCTTCGGACAGCATGTCAGGATGCACGACCGACACGTCGATGTGATCCTCGAGACCCTTGAGCGCCCGGAAGATCAGCGCGCGGTGCGCCCAGGGGCAGGCATAGCTGACATAGAGGTGATAGCGGCCGCTTTCGGCCGGAAAGCCCCCCTCGCCGCCGGGGCCCGCGCTGCCGTCGGGGGTGATCCAGTTGCGGAACTTGGTCTCGGACCGGACGAATTTCCCGCCATGAGATTCGGTGTCGTAGCCCTGATCGTGCCATTCGCCGTCGATGAGAAGTCCCATCCGCGCCTCCTTTTCGCATTACGTTGGATCAAAGGTAGCCGCGCGGCGCCGCCGCTCAATCGGGATCGCCGCAGGGGTGGCGTGCGGCGTCGCACAGGGGCGGGGACTAGGGGGCAGACACGACAAGGGCCGCACCGGCGGGATGCGGCCCTTGCGCTTCCGAGATGTGTCCGCTTCCGACCGCCAGTGGCCCCTCAGCCTTGCGGCCGGTCGCGAACGACCCTCGAAATGACGGGTCCGAGGCTTTGTGAGGTGAACGGCACCTGAACGCCAAGGACATGTGTTGCGGCGCCGATCGGCAGGGTCGGCGCGTCTTCGGCGATAACGACCAGCCAGGCGCCAAGTTGCGCGGCGGCGATCGTCAGCGGGTGATCGTCGAGCCCCAGCCGCGGCTCGATCATCAGGATCGCGGTCGGCGGCGCGGGCGTAGCCATGCGGGCTGTCGCATCGGGCAGCGACGTCACCAGCACGACCTCCGCGCCCGGCGCGTGGTCGCGCACGATGAACGCGACGTCCTCAGCAACGACGCGGTCCTCGCTCAGGACAATGAGCCGCGGTATCGTGCGATCCGGTGTGATGACGAAGCCCCCTAATGCGCGCCGCGTATGAGGCCGTCTAAGGAAGGTGTATCGGAGGCGCATTAAACTGTGACATACGATAATGCGAATTTTAGACGTTCGGGAACGAAACATGTCCATCAAGTGCCGATTCTGTCCGATCCGGAACCTGCCACTGTTCCAGCCGCTCACGGACGCCGAACTGGGCTTCATGGAAGACTTCAAGGTCGGCGAGATGACGGTGCAGCCGGACACGCCGATTCTGTCGAGTGGCGCGGCATCGCCGCAGCTCTTCACGGCGCTGAAGGGATTCGGTTTGCGCTACCGCCTGCTGAGCGACGGGCGCCGGCAGGTGTTGAGCTTCGTGTTTCCAGGCGACCTGATCGGCCTGCAGGCCGGCGTGATGAACCAGATGACGCACAATGTGGAGAGCACGACGGCGATGACGCTCTGCGTCTTCAATCGCAACGAGTTGTGGACGCTGTTTCGCAACCAGCCGCAGCGTGCCTACGATCTGACCTGGATCGCGGCCTCCGAAGAACGGTTCCTGGGCGAGGCGCTGACCGCGATCGGCCAGAAATCGGCGCTGGAGAGCGTGTGCTGGGCGCTCGCACGCATCTACCGGCGGCTGGAGGCACTGCACATGGACGAGCGCAAGTCCGTACCGCTGCCCTACCGCCAGCAGGACCTCGCGGATTCGCTCGGGCTGTCCCTGGTGCATACCAACAAGACGTTGGCGAAGCTGCGCAGTCGGCAGATCGCAAGCTGGTCGGACGGGCGGCTGCAGGTCAACGATATCCAGGCGCTCGAAGAGATGGGCCTGGTCGATGCCATCGAGCCGCACAACCGGCCGCTCATGTGAGGCCTGCGTGTGGTTGAACCCGGCGGGCGCAGCCGCGATGCTTCGGCCATCCGCCAACCGCCTGGGGCCCCGATGGCCGACCGTCATGCGCTGCCGCTCTACGTCCAACTGAGTGAATTGCTGATCCGGGAAATCCGTGCCGGACGCTACGCCGAAGGCGAGCGCCTGCCCCCGGAACGCGAGATGGCGGCCGCGCTCGGCACTTCGGTCGGCACGCTGCGCAAGGCACTCGCCGATTTGACCGACAAGGGCCTGCTCGAGCGGCGGCACGGTTCGGGCAACTACGTGCGCCGCGGGGCCGAGACGCCGTCGGTCTACGCCTTCTTCCGGGTGGAACTGCTCGAGGGCGGCGCGGGCCTGCCGCGGGCGGATCTCCTGGCGCTCGACCGGTGCCCGGCTGCAGAGGCGCCCACCGCTTTCGGCCCCGCGCCCCATGTCTTCCGGATCCGGCGCCTGCGCTCGCTCAACCGTGTGCCGGCGGTGTTGGAGGAGATCTGGCTCGACGGTGCGCACGCGGCCGATATCGGTGCCACCGAGCTGTCGGAGTCGCTCTACCTGTTCTACCGCGAACGGCTCGGGCTGTGGATCTCGCGGGTGGAGGACCGGCTGACCATGGGCGCCGTCCCCGAATGGGCGCCGCCGACATTCGGCTGCGCGGCGGGCGCTGCCACGCTGCTTGCGACTCGTCGCGGCTGGGCGAAGAGCGGGGCGCTGGCCGAGATATCCCGCAACTGGATCGACACCCGAGTCGCGGCCTACGTGTCCCGCCACGGCTGACCTACGCCACCGGCGAAGGCCTGTTGCGTTGGCGAAACGTCACACCGCGTGTGGCTGGCCGTTACCGGCGGCACGCTGAGCACCGGCCACGTGGTCAACGCTGAACTGGTGGCGGTTCAGTCGGGGGGCGTGCTCCGACACCGCTGCCAGCGCGCGCTACCGTGGTCTACTCCGCGGTATCCATCCAGATCGTCACCGGCCCGTCGTTCAAGAGCCGCACCTTCATGTCGGCGCCGAAGCGGCCCATGGCGACGGGCAGGCCCGCCTCTTGAAGGCGGCCGGCGACGTACTCGTAGAGCCGTTCGCCTTCGGCCGGCGGCGCTGCGCGGGAGAAGCCGGGGCGGTTGCCGCGCGCGGTGTCGGCGGCGAGCGTGAACTGGCTGACCACCAGTGCCGCGCCGCCCGCATCGCGGACCGAGAGGTTCATCTTGCCGGCCTCGTCGGGAAAGATCCGCAGCTTGGCGATCCGGGCGGCGAGGCGATCCGCCTCGGCCTCGGTGTCGCCCTGCATCGCGCAGACGAGCACCAGAAGACCTGGCCCGATCTCGCCGAGGACGGCGCCGTCGACGGTGACGGAGGCTTCGCTCACGCGTTGCAGCAGGGCCCTCACAGCTCGTTCTCCCACGGCGGATTGGCACCGGCGCGCGAGACGGTGACCGCCGCTGCGCGGGCGCCGAGGGCCACGGCTGGCCGTAGCTCCTCGAGGGGTGCGGCGCGCATCGCGGCGCGGTCGAGCAGCCCCGCGCGCCAGAGCCCGGCCAGCAGCCCCGCGTTGAACGTGTCGCCCGCGCCGACCGTGTCGACGACCTGCGCCGGTTCCGCCGGCACGCGCAGCGATCCGGCCGGGGCGAGGGCGTCCACGCCCTCCGCCCCGCGGGTCACGAGGACCAGCGCCGCACCGTCGGCGATCAGGCTCTCGGGGGTGACACCGAGCCAGGCCATGTCCTCGTCCGACACCTTGACGATGTCGGCATGCGCCAGGATCGCGCCCAGCCGCGCGCGGTAGCGCGCCTCGTCGCGGATGAAGCCCGCGCGCACGTTCGGGTCGATCATCACCAGCCGCCGCCCGGCTTCGCGCGCGGCGAGCGCGGCGTAGCTGTCCGCCGCGGGTTCGGAGACCAGCGAGATGCCCCCGAAGAACAGCGCCGCGACCTCGTCGCCAAGCTCGGGCAGGTCCGCCTCGGTCAGCATCCGGCCGGCGGTGGCCTCGTCATAGAAGGCGTATTGTGCCTGCCCGTCGGTCAGGGTGACGAAGGCGAGCGTCGTCGGCCGGTCGCTGCGCACCGCATAGCGGGACCCGACCCGGGACTTGCCCAGTTCGCGGTCGAGTATCTGTCCGAAGAGGTCCTGCGACAGCCCGCCGAAATAGCCGGCCGGCGCGCCGAGCCGGCCGAGTGCGATGGCGGTGTTGAACACCGCCCCGCCGGCATACGGGGCGAAGGCAGGTTCGCCGGCCGCGCTTTCGCGTGGCAGCATGTCGATCAGGCTTTCGCCGCAGCACAGGATCATCCCGGCCCTCCCAGTTCCGTTAGCGCCACCATGGCCGCGGCGCCGCCCGCGCGCAAGCCGCTCAGCCCTGCGCGGCGATGAAGCCGACCGCCGCCGCGACGATCAACCCGGCGATCACGGCCAGCGCGATCTTCCAGGCCGACCAGGGGCGCTCGCCCTGCACGCGCCCCGTCTGACCGTTGACGACGAAGCGGTAGCTGGTGCCGCGGTACTTGTAGGCGGCCAGCCAGATCGGCAGCAGGACGTGCTTGAATGTCACGTCCTTCACGTCGGTGTCGATATGGCCGATGCGCTGGCGATCGCCGCCGATATCGAAGCGGACGTCGCGGGCGATCTGGCGGTCCATCACCTGCCGCGCTTCCTCGAAGCCGGGCTGGAGGTCGACGGAGTACCCCTCCGCTCGGAAGCCGGCGAGGAATTCGGGCTTGTAGGGTTCGAGCTGCGACAGGTCCCAGGGCGGTAGCGCATCGGTGTATGTCTTGGGCAGAGAGGTGGAGGCGAGCACGAGGACGTCGTCGAACCAGCGGCGGACCCGCCCCCGCACCGGCGTCCAGCGGATCTTCTGGACGCGCCGGGTCTGCATCTTGCCGTCGCGCATCACCGTGCGGGTCTCGTAGTAGATCGTGCCGCGCTGGCCGGTATAGTCCGAGGTCGTGTCGGCATCGAAGGTCCAGTAGGGCACGTAGATGCCTTGCAGTTTCCGGCCGCTGCGCGCGTATTGCCTGAGACCGTTGGGCGCGAACCAAAGGCTGCCGAGCCATTCGGTCATCGCGTCGTGTGCCTGCCGTTCGGTCAGCGCGAAGGGCAGGACGCCGCGCGGCTTGATGTGGCGGTGCTCGCCGGTATCGGTGACGACGGGCGTGGCGCAGAAGGGGCATTCGCCGGCGTGGCTGTCGCCGTCGAGTTCCACCTGCGCGCCGCAGCTCGGGCAGGAGGAGACGCGGGTTGTCTCCATCTCCTGCAAGGGCAGAAGGTTGCGGACCGCCGCCTCGAAGTCGAGCTCCTTGAGGCCGCCGTCCCAGGGGCCGGCGCCGGCCATCGCCTCGGTCTCTCCGCAATGGTCGCAGTGGAGTTCCGAGCGTACGGGGTCGAAGCGCATGTCCGCGCCGCAGGCGGGGCAGGGGAAGCGATGCTCGGCAACGGGGGTCGGGGCGTCGGCGGGCGGTGGCGGAGGGGCGTCGATCATGGCGCGGAGAGTACCGGCGGTGTCGCGGTCATCAAGCGCGATCTTCACGGATTCTTGGCAGACCACGGGGCAGTGTGGCGGTCGGGATCACGCGAGGGCCGAGGGTCTGCGATGACGAAGATGCAGAGTGATTTCCGGACAGGCGCCGTCGACGCGCTTGCGGCGCGGTTGCGGGCGGCGGCGGTGAACGGGACCGGCCCGGTGCCGGACGGTGCGGTGCCGGAGGTCGAGGACTGGCTTGCCAGCGATCATGGGTCAGGCAAGGCGGCGCGCGCTGCCGGCGCAGAGGAAAGCTACGCGGCGCTGCTGCGGGCTGTCGCCTGCATCAACGGGCACCTGTCGCGCGGCAATGGGCGCGCGGCGCTCGAAGCGCTGGAGGCAGGGAGTTTCGCAGGAGCCTGCGAAACGCTGCGCCGTCTGATGGCCGGATTGCGCGCCGATGCCTGACCGTGCCGATCAGGCCGGGGGCGGCGGCGGTGGGGGCGGCGGCATCACCGTGAAGAGCTGCGCGAGTTCCGTCACCTCGCCGGCGGGCTTCCAGCCGTCCTGACCGGCGGTCCAGACCAGCGTGTCGCGGGTCAGCCCGCCCTCGGTCGCCATGCGCCCCAGGCGTGCCTTGGAGTAGGGGCCGTGGCTCTGCCCGTTCTCGGCGATGTGCCAGACATGCTCCACCGGCGGGGGCGGCGGCGTGGACTGGGCGGCGGCGGCCTGCGCCTGAGCGGGCGCGGCACCCCAGGGCCCCTGCGCGCCCATCGCGTGGCCCATCGCCATCCCGAGACCGGCGCCCATGCCGGCGCCCATCGCGTCGCCCGCAGTGCCGCCCTTTCCCATCGCCTCGGCGGCCTTCCACTTCATGTGATCGTCGAGATTGCCGGCGATCCCGCGCGATGTGCGCGCGTCCAGCGCCTTCTCCACCGCCGGCGGCAGGGAGATGTTCTCGATGTAGAGCTCGGGGATGGTCAGGCCGTATTCGGCGATCGTGGGCTGGATCGCCTCGGCCACCAGCCCGCCCAGCTCTCCGGTATTGGCCGCCATGTCGAGCGCGGGGATGCCCGAGGACGCCAGTGCGCGCGACGCCTCCTGCACGATGATGTTGCGGATCTGGAAGCTGACCTCGTCGCGGGTGAACTCGCCGTCGGTGCCGACGATCTCGGTCAGGAAAAGGCCGGGATCGGTCACCTTGATCGAGTAGGTGCCGAAGGCGCGCAGCCGCAGCGGCCCGAATTCCGGGTCGCGCAGCATGATCGGGTTCTTCGTGCCCCATTTGAGGTCGGTGAACCGCGCGGTGGAGACGAAGTAGACCTCGGACTTGAACGGAGAGCGGAAGCCGTGGTCCCAGTGCTGCAGCGAGGTCATGATCGGCATGTTGTTGGTCTCGAGCATGTAGAGACCGGGGGTGAAGACGTCGGCAAGCTGCCCCTCGTGCACGAAGACGGCCGCCTGCCCCTCGCGCACGGTCAGCTTGGCGCCGTACTTGATCTCGTGGCCCTCACGCTCGAAGCGCCAGACCAGCGTGTCGCGGGTGTCGGCCGTCCATTCGATGACATCGATGAACTGACCGGAGAGGAAATCGAAGATACCCATGACTGTCGCCTAATGTTGCCCAGGAATTCTCTTTGTCCGCGCGGCGGCACGTCCGCCGTCCGGCAGGGTGCCCCGGAACGCGTCGCATGTCTCGATCGTCACCCGTCGGCCCCCATTTTCATTCGGCGGTACATATAAGCTCTCGCGCCTCGCATCGCTACGGCCCGCGCCGCGATCAGTGGGGCGTCGCGACCGACGCCACCCGTTCGCCGACAAGCTCGGTCGCGATCTCCCGGACGATGGGGCGCGCCTCCTCGGCGGTCATTCCGGCCCGCAGGCGCGGGTCGTAGAGGATCTCGAGCAGCATCTCGTCATGCGTGGTGAGAAGTGCGAACTCGTCGTCGTCGTTGAAGATCGACGGGCGGGCCTGCGGGCTGTCATTGGCCAGGCCGAGGCCCTGCGCGACCTCTTCGTGAATGCAGGACTTCATCAGAAGGTTCGGATGCTCGGCCCGAACCAGCGCCACGGCCCGCCCGTAGGAATAGCCGCCCGGCTTGTCCGAGAAGGCGATCACCAGGCAGTGGATCTCCCGCGGGAGCGTTTGCAGAACCGCTAGCGATGCGCCGTCGATGTCGGGGACAAGTTCCTTCACGCGCGGCGCGACGTTGCTGCGGTCGTCCTCGCTCATGAACAGGACGTGGAAGTTTGGGTTTGTCGGCGACATAGTGATCGGATGGCCGGTCACGCGCGCCAGCCGGTCGACATAGCGTCGCAAGGTGCCGGTCTCGCGCCGCACCGCCTCGGCGTCGACGGAGGCGCCGAACTCGGCATCGACACGTACCGGAATCTGCCAGCGCTTGACCCGGCCGAGGGCGCCCGAGGACGGGCGCAGACCGGCCCCCCGCTCGTATTCCTCCGCAAGCGCGATCCGCTCGAAATCCCGGGCAAGCCGGGTGTCGGTCACCGGCGTGTCCGGACCGCCGCCATCGGTGCGCAGCAGCCCCTGGCCGACCAGATCCCGCTCCAGCCGGGCATAATAGCTGGCCAGTTCCGCGCTGCGCTGCGAGGGGGCCGGGGGCGTCTCGGGTTCGGCCGCGGGCGCGGGCCGGGCCGGGCGCGCCTCCGGCTTCACCGCCGGCGGGGCCGGTGCCACGGAGGCGTCGCATCCGGCCAGCGCAACCGCCAGAAGCGCCGCCGCCGCAATTTCAAGTGGGCGCCCGCGCCGTACCATGTCGTCAGCCCGATTTCGGGGCGTCGGCACCACCGCGCTGCGACCTGGCCGAGGCGAGCGTCTCGCGCAGCTCGCGCTCCATCTCTCCGAGGTCCTGTTCGGCCTGGGCGCGGCGGGCCTTGCCCTCGTCCGCGATCTTCAGGCTTTCCTCGATCGTGCCGATGAGGTCCGCGTTGGCCTGCTTGACCGCCTCGATGTCGAAGACGCCGCGCTCGATCTCCTGGCGCACCTCGCGATTGCTTTCGCGCAGGTTCTGGGCGTTCGCGGTCAGAAGCTCGTTGGTCAGGTCGTTCGCCTCGCGCACCGCGCCGGCCGCCTCGCGCGAGCGCTGGACGGTGACCGCCTGCGCCAGCTGCGTCTCCCATAGCGGGACGGTGTTGACGAGGGTGGAGTTGATCTTGGTGACTAGCGACTTGTCGTTTTCCTGCACCAGCCGGATCGAGGGCAGCGACTGCATCGTCACCTGCCGCGTGAGCTTCAGATCGTGGACCCGGCGTTCGAGATCGTCGCGTCCGGCGCGCAGGTCGCGCAGCTCCTGCGAGCGGATCATCTTGTCATCCTCGTCCGCCGCCTCGACCTCGGCCTCCTTCTCGGGGATCGCGGTCGCGTCGATCTCGGCCAGCTTGGCTTCGCCCGCCGCGATGTAGAGCGCCAGTTCGTCGTAGAACTGCAGCGTCTTCTCGTAGAGCATGTCGAGCGACTTGATGTCCTTCAGCAGCGTATGTTCGTGCTTGAGAAGCTCGTCTGTGATGCGGTCGATCTGCCCCTGGACTTCCTCGTAGCGGGCGGTGAACTTGGCCATCGGCGCGGCGCGCCCGATGAGCTTTTCCCACCATGACCGTTCGCGCCGCACGTCGAGCTCGCTGACCGAGAAGCCGCGGATCGTGGTGACGATGCCGCGCAGCGAATCGCCCGCCGGGCCGACATCCTTGTTCTTCACGCCCGCGAGCATCGACTGGCTGATCTGCTGCAACTCCGATTGAGCAGCCGCGCCGAAGGAGACGATGGAATTGGTGTCGTCGAGGTCGACCTCGTCCATGCGCGAGCGGATCTCGTCGTGCTCGGCCTGGTTGGCCGGGTCGAGATGCGGCAGCGCGTCGGCCGCGGACGGCTCCGGCAGCGCGGCGCGGTTCACGTCTTCGACCAGCGCTTCGGTTTCCTGGGCCTTGGCCCGGACGGCTTCGGACATCGGTCTTGATCCCTATACAGGTTACGGGCCGGTGGTGCGGTCGATCCGCACCCCCTCGCGCTGCAGGCGGTCGCGCAGCACGTCGATCTCTACCGCCAGATCGCTGTTGGTGTCGACCAGAAGCGCCTTCGTCTTCTGGCCGAAACTCTCCTCCAGATCGGTCAGCAAGGCCAGAAAGTCGCTCCTTGCGGCGCTGTCGCGCGACCTTGTGTAGATGTCGGCAAATTTCACCGCCGCGTCGCGAGCGCCCATGAGGTAGACGCCGAGGTACTTGCGCGCCGCGGTGAGGTCCCGCGGGTCGTCCTCTACCGTACGGATGAGCTCTCGGGCGGTGGTGCGGAAACGTTCGACGCGCGAGATCACCTGCCGATCGCCGGCGCGGGTTGCCGCTGAGTCCATGTCGCGCAGGTAGTCCTCCGCCTCGTCGACGACGCGGGCGACGCGGTCCTTCTGGAAGCTGTCGGCACCGGCCAGCCCCTTGCCGCGCAAGGGGTCGATGCCGAAGGAGAAGAGGTGCAGCGCCCCGGCAATGCCGCCGTAGACGATCGCGGCGGGCAGGCCGCTGTCGCCCGAAAGGGTGGCGAAGGCCATGCCGATCCCGGCGAGCCCGCCTGCGAGGATCTTGCGCGGCAGGGCGGGGCGATGGGCGACCTTGCGTTCGTTGTACTCGGCTTCCGCCTTGAGCCCCTCGCGCAGCAGCCACGCCCCGAGGATCCAGCTTGCCGCGCCGACAAGGCCGAAAGCGAGGCCGGCTGCCCCGGCACCGAGAGAGAAGAACCCCAGAAGCACTGACGGGACGAACATCATGTTCGCTCGGGCGCCGACCGGGTTCACGCGCGCACCGGCATAGGCCGGCGGAGGGCCGCCTTTGGTGTCGTCGCCACCGGGGCTGAACTTTCCGCCGAAGCGCTGCGCCATCGCTCAGAGCCCTCCGAGCCAGCCGAGAGCTGCCCCCACCTGCAACAGGAAGAGCAGCACAAACGCCAGCTTCTGCATGGCCGAGCCCGACATCGGCACCCCCGGTTATCCGTCGTTGACGGAAACTTAGGGGATGTGCCGCGGTGTTGCCAGTGCCGCGCCGCTCTGCGGCGTCAACAATCTCGACGCGTTCAGGCCGCGCGTTCGCGCTGCATCCGCTCCATCAGCAGGTCCGCGTCGAGGGCGTAGGCGTCCGGCGTCTCGCGCTGGCGGCGCTGGCGCGCGCCGGCCTCGAACGCCGTTGCCATCGCGTCGAGCCGCGTGGCATATATCCGCGCCGCGCGTTTGGGGGCCTCGTGCGATCCGGCTTCCAGCCGTGCGACCTCCACCTCGATCAGCGACAGGAGGCGCTCCAAAGGTTTCTCGAGTCCGAGCAAACGGTGCGGATCGGATGCAAAGGCGCGCAAGAGCCGCATGACCGCCCCGTGCATCGCCTCCGTTCGGATGCTGAGCGGAGTGCTGCCAAGGCGATGCACCCGATCGACGGCGTCGCGCAGTGCGGCGTCGGCGCGCACGATCAGCGCATCCGCGCGCAGGCGCGCAATGTGGTCGGGATCGTCGAGCCCCTTGTGCCGCAGCGGGTCGAGGCCGAAGGCGGCGATCGCGAAGCCGGCCGCGGCGAGTCCCATCATCACCGGCGGGGCCAGTTCGGAGAACCGGCTGCCCGCGAGCAGGAACACCATCAGCCCCAGCAGCACCGCGCCCAGGAGCTTCTTCGGCACCGCCGGGCGGCGGGCGACGGAGGCGGCATCATAGGCGACCTGCGCTTCGTGCCCCTGCGCGATCAGCACCGCAGCGCCGCCCAGCAACCCGAAGTGGACCAGCGCGCCCAGCAGCGCCGGCAGGGAGCCGTCGAAGAGCCACAGCAGAATCGGCAGGGCCGCCAGTATCAGCAGTGGCAGCGCATCGACGGCGGCGGAGGGCCGGTCCGGGCGCGGGTCTGTTACGGTCTTCATCGGCGGCCCTTTCCGGTCACCCGTAGCTGAGCACGAAGATCATCAGCCACAGCAGGCAGAAGGCGAGGTTGGAAGCGAGCCGGCCGGACCGCGACATTCGCCGCGCCCCGCTGCGAAGCGAGGCGGCGGTATCGGATGCCAGGCCGCGCAGGTTTACGGCGACGAGCGCGGCGGAGAGGCCCATGAGGCATATGGCGAGCACAGTGACGAGCATGTCCCCGTGATCGGCGCCAATCCGGGCGAAATCGCGGCGCGTCGCGGGTAAAAACCGGGAACCGTGTAGGTTTGGTTAACGCCTGCGCCTTATTTTGCGAGGCTTCTTGGGCGCGGGTTCGGTGGCGCCACCCTCGAGGCCAAGCTGGTCGCGAACCACGCGCGGGCGCACTTCCTCGACCGCGCCGCGCTTCAGCTGGCCAAGCTGGAACGGCCCATATGAGACGCGGATCAGCCGGTTCACTGAGAGGCCGAGGTCGTTCATGGCGCGGCGCACCTCGCGGTTCTTGCCCTCGCGCAGGCCGACCGTCACCCAGGCGTTGGAGCCCTGCTGGCGGTCGAGCGTGACCACCATCGGCTGGAAGCGCTGGCCGTCGACTTCGAGGCCGCGGCGCAGCGGCTCGAACGTGGCATCGTCGGGCTGGCCGTTGACGCGCACGCGGTACCGGCGCAGCCATCCGGTCGATGGCAGCTCCAGCCGCCGCTTGATGCCGCCGTCGTTGGTCAGCAGCAGCAGGCCCTCGGAATTGAGGTCGAGCCGCCCGACCGTCATCACCCGTGGAAGTTCCGCCGGCAATTCGTCGAAGATCGTCGGTCGGCCCTGTTCGTCCTTTGTCGTCGTCACGAGGCCGGATGGCTTGTGATAGAGCCAGAGTCGCGGCGCCTCGGCGGCGCCGAGGGGGCGACCGTCGACGACGATGCGATCGGCGTCGGTGACGTTGAGCGCGGGACTGTCGATCTTGCGGCCATTCACGGTGACGCGGCCGGCCTCGATCATCCGCTCGGCGTCGCGGCGCGAGGCGAGGCCGGCGCGGGCGATGACCTTGGCGATTCGGTCGCCGGGAATGGAAGAGGGCGGGCTCATGGTGCCCGCCCTTAGCTTGGATCGTGCTGCAGGGAAAGCCGCCTCAGCCCGGCGGACCCACCATGAAGCAGGTGACCTTGCGTGCCTGCAGGCGGCGGCAGGCGAGGTCTGCCATCTCGCGGGTCATGCCCATGAAGTTGGCGTCGTAGCCCGACGACCGCTCGACCACCTTGCGCAGCGACCCGTCGAGCGACGACATCTCCGACAGCGCGGTCTGCACCAGCATTTTCTGCGCGGCGTAGTGGCTCGGGTAGCGGCCGACATTGATGCCCCAGTGGCGTCCGCCCGAGGTCGACACACGGCTGACGACCTCGGTCGCGGCGTCGTCCGGGGTGTTGCGCGAGGCGACTGCAATTTCGGCCTCCGTGGTGCCGCCGGCGGAGGCGACGACCACGTCCTGCGGCCGGCCGCGGGGGCGCAGCGAGGCGCCCGGGGCGGTCACCGTGCCTGCGGCGGCCTGCGTGGCGGCACCGGCCGCATCGGCGGCGGCGACATCCACCGCGGCGGCGACGGCTTCGGCCACGAGGTCCGATTCGGCTTCCGCGGCGGCTTCGGCTTCCGCGACGCGGGTTTCGGCCAGCACGGTTTCTATGTCGGAGCCGACCGAAGCGACGAGCGGTGCCGGTTCGGGCTCCGATCCCGGGCGCGGTATCGGGCGCAGGCTGCGCGTCACCGCGGCCGACACCGTGCGCACCGACTTGCCGTGCCGCCCGGCGACCGGATCGGCATCGCGCGCGACCTCCATGTCGATGCCGGAATTGCCCTGGTAGGGCGGGCGGCGCGGCGCCGAGAAGGCGACGCGCGACGGTGCCTTGGAGAACCCGAGGTCGAGCAGCTTGGCCACCTGCGCGTTGCGCGAGGCGGTGGAATTGCCGCCGAAGACGGTGGCGATCACACGCTCGCCGCCGCGCTCGGCCGAGGCGACAAGGTTGAATCCCGCGGCTCGGGTGTAGCCGGTCTTGATTCCGTCGGCGCCCGAATAGCTCTGCAGCATGCGGCGATTTGTGTGCGACACCTGCCGCATACCCGCATCGGCGGTGATCCGGCTGAAGAGGTTGTAGTACTCGGGGTAATCATAGAGCACGTGGCGCCCGAGGATGGTCATGTCGCGCGCCGTCGACAGGTGTCCCGATTCGGTCAGCCCGTGCGCGTTCTTGAAGGTGGTCCGGGTCATCCCCAGCGCCTTCGCGGTGCGGTTCATGCGCCGGGCGAACGCGGCCTCGGAACCCGAGATCGCCTCTCCGATGGCCGTCGCGGCATCGTTGGCGGATTTCACCGCCGCAGCCCGTACCAGATAGCGCAGCTTGATTTTCTGGCCCGAGCGCAGGCCGAGCTTCGACGGCGGCTCCGACGCGGCGTTGCGCGTGATGGTCACTTCGGTGTCCATCGACAATTCGCCGTTCTCCACCGCCTCGAAGGCGATGTAGAGGGTCATCATCTTGGTGAGCGAGGCGGGGTGCAATCGCGTGTCCGCGTTCTCGCTGTAGTATACGTCGCCCGACCGCGCATCCATCACCATGCCCGCATACGGCGCCGCCAGGGCGCTGAGCGGAATCACGATGAAGAACCAGAATGCGGTGAGAATGAATAGCCCGGTATGGCCCGGCCGCCTGCGCCGTCCCGTCACTGTTGCCCGCCTTTGTCTGCCTCGGGGTTCCCGATGTTTCGGTGAACCGGTCTTGTTGTTGCGCCTCGCCTGCGGCCTCGCGCGATTAGAGTAAAGGTACCACGAGAACTCTGCCGCGCAAAGCGCTCATTTCCCTACGTATTTCGGCTTTTGAGGCTGTGGGTGCACCACATCTAGGTGAGGTGCCGCAAAGTTAATACAAACTGGGCGATTGTGGTGAGAATGTGGTCGCGCCCCTGCCGGCATCCGTGTCGGCGTCGGGGCCCTGCGGCGCGGCGGATTCGATTGCCCCGCGAAATGAATTCGACAATGGCTCCACCCTTTTCTACACCGGCCGTGCGATTATATACTGAGCCCAAACCGGCCAGCCAGCAGGGATGCTTTCCGAGCATATGACCTATCTTTGCCACAGAGCGTCCGAGACGTTCGGCCCCGCCTTGCCCCTGGGCATGAGCGGTTCCGATACGGGTCCGGGTGGCGGCGACGACAGCGATGCCGGCGTCGTCGTCGATACCAAGCCCAAGACGAAGCGGCCGCCGCTTTACAAGGTGCTGCTGCTGAACGACGACTATACGCCGATGGAATTCGTGGTGCACGTGCTGGAACGTTTCTTCGGCATGAACCACGCGCAGGCCTTCGAAATCATGCTGACAGTGCACAAGAAGGGGGTCGCCGTCGTCGGGGTCTTCAGCCACGAGATTGCGGAAACCAAGGTCGGGCAGGTGATGGACTTCGCCCGCCGTCACCAGCATCCGCTGCAATGCACGATGGAAAAGGAGTGACCGCGGCGTCCCCAACCGCGTCTCGCCGGGCGGCGTGTCCGGAATGACGGTGTCCCGACTGACCTTCGCGGTCGAGAGCGGCGCGCTGGCGCTTCCGAGTTCCGGCCGCGTTGCGGTGTTCGGACCGTCGGGCGACACGGATCTGTCGGCCCTGCCGACCGAACGCTGGCATGTCATTCAGCCTTTCGCACCGGATCATGACGCGCTCGCCGCGCGCGGTTTCGATTGTGCCGCCTCGCCGACCTCCGGCTATGCCGCTTCGCTGGTGGTGTTGCCGCGAGCGCGCGACCGGGGCGAGGCGTGGATCGCCGCCGCCGAAGCGGCGACCGACGGCCCGGTGATCGTCGAGGGCGCGAAGACCGACGGGATCGACGCGCTTCTGAAAGCGTCGCGCAAGCGGGCCGAGATAAAAGGGCAGGTCGCCAAGGCGCATGGCAAGCTCTTCTGGTTCGATGCCGGCAACGCTTTCGCCGGATGGCGCCGCACACCCGCTGCGAACAAGGACGGTTACCTTACGTCGCCGGGCGCGTTCTCGGCCGATGGCATCGACCCCGCGTCGAAGGCGCTGGCCGAGGTGCTGCCCGGCCGGCTCGGCCCCGCGGTCGCCGATCTCGGCGCCGGCTGGGGGTACCTCTCGACCGCGATCCTGTCGCGCGGCGGCGTCGAGACGCTGCACGTGGTGGAGGCCGATCGCGACGCGCTCGATTGCGCGGAGGCCAACGTCGCCGATTCGCGCGCGGTGTTCCACTGGGCGGACGCCCGGCGCTGGCGGCCCGAGTCGCCGCTCGACGCGGTGGTGACGAATCCGCCCTTCCATGTCGGCCGGGCCCCCGATCCGGCCATCGGCCGCGCTTTCCTGGTGTCGGCGGCCGGGATGCTGGCCGCGCATGGCAGCCTGTGGCTCGTGGCCAATCGGCACCTGCCCTACGAGACCGTGCTTGAAGAGGCCTTCCGCGATGTGGCAGAGGCCGGCGGCGACCGCCGCTTCAAGATTCTCCATGCCGCGCGGCCGCGTCATGCCGCGCCACAACGTGCCCGCGCCTGACCCGGCCCCGGTTCCCTTACAGGACATCGCCATGACCTTCTCCATCGACGGCAAGACGGCCATCGTGACCGGCGCCGCGAACGGTGTCGGCCTCGCCATCGGCCGGCATTTCGCCTCCAAGGGCGCCAACGTGATGTTCGCCGACATGGACGAGGGGCGGCTGGCCAAGGAGGTCGGCCGCGTCGACGACGACGCCAATATCCGCTATTTCGCCGGCGACCTGCGCGAACGGCTGACCCTGGCGAACTTGCTTTCCGCAACTCTCGACGCCTTCGACCGGGTCGACATCCTCGTGAACGCCAGCCGGCAGATGATGCCGTCCGATCCGCTCGACATCGACGACGTGTCGGTGAACGAGCTTCTGGACCAGAACCTGGTGACCGCCCTGCGGCTGACGCAGGTGGTGGCCAAACGCATGATCAAGCAGAGCGAGGATAGCGACGTCGTCCAGGCCGGTGCCATCGTCAACCTGTCGTCGATCGCGGCACGGCGCACGCATCCGTCGCTTCTTGGTTACTCTGTGTCCTGCGCGGCGCTCGACCAGATGACGCGATCGATGGCGGTGGCACTGGCCTCGCACCGCATCCGGGTCAACGCGCTGGCCTTCGGGTCGGTGATGTCGTCGAGCCTGAAGGACACGTTGAAGGAGCACAGCGAATATCGCGGCGACATCGAAGAGCACACGCCGCTCGGCCGCATCGCCTCCCCGGACGAGCTGGTGGAGGCGGCGCAATTCCTGTGCTCGGATTCGGCGCGGTTCCTGACCGGGCAGATCATGACCGTCGATGGCGGGCGGACGCTTCTCGATCCGGTTGCGGCGCCGGCGCACTAGGTCGAGCTCCTCGAGCCCTTGCGGGCTCTCCTCGCCTCTGGCTAGGACGGGTGGCACAGGAGGGACGCGGATGAGCGACGAGATGCAGGCCGAGAAGGCGCGCGCGAGCGCCTGGTTCCACGAATTGCGCGACCGGATCGTCGCCGCCTTCGAGGTGATCGAGGACGCGCATTCCGAGGGGTCGGGCGCGGCGGCGGCGCCCGGGCGTTTCGAGGTGACGAAGACGCAGCGGCGATCGGATGACGGCTCCGACGCGGGCGGCGGGCTGATGAGCGTGATGCGCGACGGCCGGGTGTTCGAGAAGGTCGGGGTGAACGTCTCCGAGGTCTACGGCACGCTTGGGGAGCGGGCGCAGACGGCGATGGCGGCGCGCAAGGGGATTCCCGGCATGTCGGAGGATCCGCGCTTCTGGGCCTCGGGGATCTCCCTGGTCGCGCACATGCAGAACCCGCACGTGCCGGCCGTCCACATGAACACCCGGATGTTCTGGACGCCGCATGCCTGGTGGTTCGGCGGCGGGTCTGACCTCAATCCCTGCCTGGAATATCCGGCGGATACCGAGCATTTCCACGCCACGCAGAAAG
This sequence comes from Roseivivax sediminis, assembly GCF_900112685.1. GTDB lineage: Bacteria > Pseudomonadota > Alphaproteobacteria > Rhodobacterales > Rhodobacteraceae > Roseivivax > Roseivivax sediminis. The sequence goes on along the minus strand of NZ_FOMS01000010.1, from coordinate 97,309 downwards.
CGCATCTGGACCCGCACGGGACGGAGCATTACCCGCGCCTCAAGGCCTGGGCGGACGAGTACTTCTATATCCCGCACCGGAACCGAGCGCGCGGGGTGGGCGGCATCTTCATGGACGATCTGTGCAGCGGCGACTGGGATGCCGACTTCGCGCTCACGCGCGACATCGGTGAGGCTTTCCTTCCGGCCTACCTGCCGCTGGTCGAGGCGCGGCGTTTGCAGGACTGGACCATTGCTGACCGCGACGTGCAACTCGTGCATCGCGGGCTCTATGCCGAGTACAACCTCGTCTACGACCGCGGCACCAAGTTCGGTCTGGAGACCGGGCACGACGCGAACGCGGTGCTGATGTCGCTGCCGCCGCTCGCGAAGTGGATCTGAAGCGGGAGGGGCGCTGCCCCTCTTGGCCTTCGGCCAATTCACCCCGGGATATTTTTTGGACAGATGAAACCCATTATTAAGGTTAATTGGCCACGCTGACAGCGCGGTACAGGCGGGGACGCCGATGACCGCGGCAGGTGAAGCCCGCTCGGGTTCATCCTACGGCCCGTGGCATGTGCTGCGGGCCGTGTCCTCCCCGGGCTTTCATCTGCCCATAAATATCCTCGGGGGTGAATTGGCCGAAGGCCAAGAGGGGGCGGACAGCCCCCTTTTCGGGTCATCACAGCTTGCGCCAGGCGCCGGGGGCAAGGCCGTCCAGTGTCCAGTCGGCCACGGACCAGCGCACGAGCCGCAGACAGGGCAGGCCGACATGCGCGCACATGCGGCGGACCTGGCGGTTGCGCCCCTCGGTCAGTTCGATTTCGATCCATGCATCCGGCACCGTCTTGCGGTAGCGCACGGGCGGGTTGCGGTCCCAAATCCCGGGCGGGTCGATGCGGCGCGCGCGGGCGGGCCGGGTGGGACCGTCCTTCAGAGTCACGCCGGCGCGGAGCGCCGCGAGCTGGGCCTCCTCGGGCGTGCCCTCGACCTGGGCGAGGTAGCGCTTGGCGCGCTTGAATTTCGGGCTGGCAATCCGGGCCTGCAGCTTGCCGTCGTCGGTGAGGATCAACAGACCCTCGCTGTCGCGGTCGAGCCGGCCCGCGGGATAGACGCCGGGGATATCGACGAAGGCCGAGAGCGTCGGGCGCGGCGATCCTTCGTTGCCACGGTCGGTGAATTGCGAGAGCACCCCGTAGGGCTTGTTGAACAGCAGAACAGTCACGGGCGGCGCTTCGCGAAGAAGGCGCGCAGCAGCGCTTCGGCCGGGGCGGCGGAGAGGCCGTCGTAGATGTCGGGCACGTGGTGGCATTGCGGGTGCGAGAAGATCCGTGGGCCCTGCGCCACACCGCCGGATTTCGGGTCCGCCGCACCGTAGTAGAGCCGCGCGATGCGCGCGAAAGAGATCGCCGCCGCGCACATCGGGCATGGCTCCAGCGTGACATAGAGCGAATGGCCCGGCAGCCGTTCCGAGCCCGCGGCGATGCAGGCCGCGCGCAGGGCGAGGATCTCGGCATGGGCGGTGGGGTCGGCCATCTCGCGCGTTCGGTTGCCGGCGGCGGCGACCACGCGCCCGTCCGGCGCGACGACGACGGCGCCGACCGGCACTTCGCCACGCGAAGCGGACGCGCGGGCTTCGCTCAGCGCGGTGTCCATATGGCTGCGGAACTCCATCGCGGGTCCTTCTAGCCGGCCGGGGCGCGGAGGAACAGGCCCGGCAGGCCGGCCTCAGCGCCGGTCGCGGGCCGCTTCGCGCCGGAGCCAGGTGACGAAGGCGCGCAGTTGCGGGCGCACCGCGCCCGGCGCCGTGACGATGTGGTAGCCCCCTCCGGCGCGTTCCTCGAAAAGCAGCCGGAGGCGACCGGCGTCCACGTCGCGTTCGACCGCGACCTGCGATGTCACCACGATGCCTTGCCCGTTGCGCGCGCCGTCGAGCATGAGGTTGCCGGGCACGTGGATGATCCCCTTCGCGAGGCGCTTGGTGATGCCGTGCTGGGCGAACCAGTTCGATGCCTCTGTGGTGCCGAGCTCCTGCAGCCAGGGAAAGCCGAGGAGGTCCTCGGGGCGCTCGGGTTTCAGGTCGCCTATCAGTTCCGGCGCCGCGACGATCCAGATCGGGGAGGACATCAGCGGCTCGGACTCGAGCCCCGGCCAGCCGGCTTCCCCGTACCGGATCGCCACGTCGATGCCGCCCGGTTCGGGATCGTTCAGGCGGGGCGTGGGGTCGATCATGATGTCGATCTCGGGGTGTGCGGTGCGAAAGCCCGCAAGCCGCGGCATCAGCCAGTTCGACGCGAAGGAGGGCGAGGTCGACACGTGCAGCGGCCGGTCGGCATCCGCCCCGGTCAGCGCGTCCACCGTCTGCGCGATGCGGCCGAAGGCGGCGATCAGCGTGTCGGCAAGCTGGCTGCCCTCGGGCGTCAGCGCCAGTCGATTGCCGCTACGGTCAAGCAGTTTGACCCCGAGATGGGTCTCCAGGTTGCGCAATTGCTGCGACACAGCCGCGTGGCTGACGTTGAGGATCGCGCCGGCGCGCGTGACCGACCCGGTTTCCGCAAAGGCCGAAAAGGCGCGCAGCGCCGAGAGCGGGGGCAGGCGGGAGAACGGCATCGGTAAGCTTGCCTTACATCCTTCTAGAATTCCTGATTCGCATTCCGCCTCCATGTAAACAACATTGAGGTCATCAGCGCAGCCCGAAAGGAACCCACAATGTTACAGATTCTTGCAAACAGCTTCCTGACCGCCACCGGAAGCCAGTCCGAGGTGAAGACGTGGGAACGCCGCCTCGGGACCGCCAAACCGCGCGCGGCGCGCCGCGCAGGAGGTGAAAAATGACACGCCATCGTCTGACTGCCACGTGGCTGGGCCTCGGTCGCAGGCTCGGCGCTCTCGAGGAAGCGCGCCGGGAGCGACTGCGCCGGCCGGTCACGCTGGAAGACAAGATTCCCTTCGCACGCAGAAAGGAGAGACGGCTATGATCGACCCGATCCTGAAACAGACCGAAGCGATGCTGCGCGCGGCGGAGCGGATGCGCTGGCTTTTCCGGCTGTCGCCGTGGGATGCGGGCCGCACGCCGACCGCGCCGCGCTACCGCGCCGCCCGCTGAGTTTCGAACGCGCCGGCGCCCGATCCCTGACGGTCCGCCGGCCGACACTGCGGCCCCCTTCGCGGGGGCCGTTTTTTCGTTTGGGCGGTGTCAGCCCACCGGGTCGAAGGCGGCCGCGATCAGGGTGCGGGTGTATTCGGTCTGCGGGCGGTCGAAGATGTCCTCGGTCGCGCCGGCTTCCACCACGTCGCCGTTCTGCATGACGATGACCTTGTGGCTCATCGCGCGCACCACCTTCAGGTCGTGGCTGATGAAGAGATAGGCGAGGTCGTGGCGCCGCTGAAGCTCGCGCAGAAGGTTCACGATCTGCACCTGCACCGTCATGTCGAGTGCCGAGGTCGGCTCGTCGAGGACGACGAGCCGCGGGCGCAGGACCATGGCGCGGGCGATGGCGATGCGCTGGCGCTGGCCGCCGGAAAACTCGTGCGGGTAGCGGTACATGGTGGCGGGGTCGAGCCCGACCTCGCGCATCACCTCGGTCACCAGCTCGCGATGTGGGCGCCCGTCCGGGGAGCCATGGACGCCCAGTCCCTCGGCAATGATCTGCTCACAGGTCATGCGCGGGCTGAGCGAGCCGTAGGGGTCCTGGAAGACGATCTGCATCTCGGAGCGCAGGCGGCGCAGACGCTTGGTGTTCCAGCCCTTCACGTCCTCGCCCCGATAGGTGATGCCGCCCTCTGACTGAATCAGCCGCATGATGGCGAGCGCCAGCGTGGTCTTGCCGGAGCCCGATTCGCCGACGATGCCCACGGTCTCTCCGGCGCGCACGGACATGGTCGCGTCGTTGACGGCCTTCACGTAGCCGACGGTGCGGCGCAGGAGGCCCTGCGTGATCGGGAACCAGATCTTGAGGTTGTCGGTGCGCGCGATTTCTTCCGCGCCGGTCTTCACCGGCTCGGGCGTGCCGGTGGATTCGGCCGACAGAAGCATCTGTGTGTAGGGATGCTGCGGGTTGGCGAAGATCTCCTTCGTCACGCCGGCCTCGACGATCTCGCCGTCCTTCATCACGCAGACGCGGTCGGCGATGCGGCGCACGATACCGAGGTCGTGGGTGATGAACAGAAGGCTCATCCCCTCGTCGCGCTGGATACGGCCGAGAAGGTCGAGGATCTGCGCCTGGATCGTGACGTCGAGCGCGGTTGTCGGCTCGTCCGCGATCAGCAGGTCGGGCCCGTTGGCGAGCGCCATGGCGATCATCACGCGCTGCCGCTGTCCGCCCGAAAGCTGGTGGGGATAGGCGTTGAGGCGCGATTCGGGTTCCCGGATGCCGACGCGGGTCATCAGATCGAGGATGCGCGCGCGGGCCGCCTCGCCCTGCAGGCCCTGGTGCAGCGCAAGGCTTTCGGAGAGCTGCTTTTCCAGCGTGTGCAGGGGGTTGAGCGACGTCATCGGCTCCTGGAAGATGAACGAGATGTCGTTGCCGCGGACCTTCCGGAGGAGCCTGTCCGAGGCGCCCACCATTTCTTGCCCGTCATAGGTGACAGAGCCCGCGACGCGGGCCGCAGGGCCAAGGAGCTGCACCGTCGAAAGCGCGGTGACGGACTTGCCGGAGCCGGATTCGCCCACGAGCGCGACGGTTTCGCCGCGTTCGATGTGGAACGACACGCCGCGCACCGCCTGCGTCTCCATCCCGTCCTGGGTGAAGGTGACGGAGAGGTCCTTGACGTCGAGGATGCGGGTCATGCGCGGGCCTTGATCTGTGCGGGTCGTGCGTCGGAGGGGTAGGGGCGTGAGGTTGATGCAAGGCGCGAAATCCGAAGCCGTCCCGCCCGGCGCCTGCGCCGGGCAGCGCCTGCCTGCGCCCCGGCAGGCGCTTTCAAACGTTCAATAAGTGGTACCGTCAGGCCGCAGGCGACCGGATCGAAATCTTCCCGGCCACGTCTGAGCGCCCGCCCAGGCAGGCGCTGCCCGGCGCAGGCGGCCCAGTGGAAGCGCAGGAGACCGCCCGTCATGTGAACGTCTTCCGCGGATCGAACGCGTCGCGGATGCCTTCGAAGATGAAGACCAGGAGCGACAGCATCAGCGCGAAGACCGCGAAGGCGGTGAAGGCGAGCCAGGGCGCCTGCAGGTTCTGCTTGGCCTGGCGCGTCAACTCGCCCAGCGACGGCGCCGAGGAGGGCAGTCCGAAGCCGAGGAAGTCGAGCCCCGCCAGCGTCGCGATCGTGCCGGTGACGATGAACGGCAGCATGGTCAGCGTTGCCACCATCGCGTTCGGCAGCATGTGCCGGAACATGATCTTCCAGTTCGACACGCCGAGCGCCCGCGCCGCCCGCACGTATTCGAGGTTGCGCGCGCGCAGGAATTCCGCCCGCACCACGCCGACGAGCGTGATCCATCCGAACAGCACCATGAGGAACACCAGAAGCCAGAATCCCCGCCCGAGGATCGCGAAGAGGATGATGATGATGTAGATCTGCGGCGTCGCCGCCCAGATCTCTATGATGCGCTGGAAGATGAGATCGGTGAGGCCCCCGAAGAAGCCCTGCACCGCCCCGGCGATGATGCCGATAAACGACGACAGGCCCGTCACCAGCAGCGTGAACAGGATCGACAGGCGGAAGCCGTAGATCACCCGCGCCAGCACGTCGCGCTTGGTGCCGTCGGTGCCCAGCCAGTTCTGCTCGTTCGGCGGCAGCGGCGCGGCTCCGGGCCGGTCGACGGGGGTGTCGTAGCTGTAGGGGATCGGCGGCCAGAGGGTCCATCCCTTCTCGAAGTCGGGATCGTCGATGCTGCCCTCCCGCGCGGCCTCGATCATCTCGGATGGCGCGTCGAAGCAGTCGACCAGCCCGCCGGTCTCGATCAGGCACTGCACCTCGGGGTCGCGGTAGGCGGCCTCGGTGCGGAAGTCGCCGCCGAAATCGGTCTCCGCGTAGAAGCTGAAGATCGGCATGCGGTATTCGCCGCGGTAGTTCACCAGGATCGGCCGGTCGTTGGCCAGAAACTCCGCGAAGAGCGACAGCACGAACAGCACCAGGAAGATCCACAGCGACCAGTAGGCGCGCTTGTTGCGCTTGAAGTTGCGCCAGCGCCGCTTGTTGAGCGGCGAGAGGGCGCAGCGGCCCGTCTTCTGCGGTGGCGGTGCCCCGAGAACGGAGGCCGGCGCGGCGGTTTCGGTGGGGCGGGGATCGGCGGACATCGGCTCAGCCCTCCCGCTTCTCGAAGTCGATGCGCGGATCGACGAGGACGTAACAGAGGTCGGACAGGATGTTCACCAGCAGGCCGATCAGTCCGAAGAGGAAGAGCGTGCCGAAAATCACCGGGTAGTCGCGCTGCAAGGTCGCCTCGAAGCCGAGCCGGCCGAGACCGTCGAGCGAGAAGATCGTCTCGATGATGATGGAGCCGGTGAAGAACACGCCGATGAAGACGCCGGGGAAGCCGGCGATGATGATCAGCATCGCGTTGCGGAAGACATGACCGTAAAGCACTTGCCGCTCGCCCAGACCCTTCGCGCGGGCGGTGATGACGTACTGCTTCTTGATCTCGTCGAGGAACGAGTTCTTGGTCAGCAGAGTCAGCGTCGCGAAGGCCGAGATCGTCATCGCCGCCACCGGCAGGGTGATGTGCCAAGCGTAGTCGAGGATCTTGGCGCCAAAGGACAGGGATTCGAAATTGTCCGAGGTCAGCCCCCTGAGCGGGAAGATCTGGAAGTAGGACCCGCCGGCGAAGACCACCAGCAGCACGATCGCGAAGAGGAAGCTGGGGATCGCGTAGGCGACGATGATGAGTGCCGATGTGTACGTGTCGAAGCTCGACCCGTCGCGCACCGCCTTGGTAATTCCGAGAGGTACGGACACCAGGTAGGCAATGAGCGTCGTCCACAGGCCGAGAGAGATGGACACCGGCATCTTTTCCAGCACCAGGTCGGTGACGGAGATCGAGCGGAAATAGCTCTCTCCGAAATCGAAACGGGCATAGTCCCAAACCATGTTCAGGAAGCGTTCGAGCGGAGGCTTGTCGAAGCCGAACTCGCGCTCGAGCTGTTCGATGAATTCGGGCGGCAAGCCCTGCGCGCCGGGATACTGGCTGTCGCCGGAGCCGAGCAACTCCTGGCTTGCGACGTCGGCGCCCTGGCCGCCGGAGAAGCCGCCGAAGACGTCGCCGCGGCCCTGGATGTTGGCGAGGGTCTGTTCGATCGGGCCGCCGGGCACGAACTGGGTCAGCACGAAGTTGACCACGAGAATGCCCAGCAGCGTCGGGATGATCAGCAGCAGACGCCGCAGGATATAGGAAGCCATGTGGGGCGGTTACCTCAGCACGCCGTTTTCGCGCATCGCTTGGGCCTCGTCCTGGTCGATCCACCAGAAGTCGCTGACGCCGATGGCGTAGGGCGGCATGTCGTCGGGATGCTTCATGTGCCGGTAGTAGGCGACGCGGTGGACGGCGGAATAATGCATCGGGATCTGGAAGAACTCGAAGCGCAGGGCGCGGTCGAGCGCGGTCATCGCGGCATCTTCCTCTTCCTGGCTTTCACTGTCGAGCGCGACGTCGATGAGCGCGTCGATCAGCGGACTGGCCAGCCCGGCGGGATTGAAGAGCGAATACTCCGCTGCCTCGGAGCCGTACATCTGGTTGAGCCCCGTGCCCGCGCCGGTGAGCGCGCGGTAGCTGTCATAGACCATGTCGTAATCTCGCTCGCGCGTGCGCAGCGAGTATTGCGAGGGATCCATCTTCTCCACCCTCGGCCTGATGCCCATGGCCGACAGGTTTTCCGCGAAGGTTTCGTGCATCGCCTCCACGGTGGGGTCGGCGTTGCCGGGCAGCGGGATAGCGAGGGTGAGCGGTTCGCCTGCCTCGTTGCGGCGGACGCCGTCGTCGCCCACGGTCCAGCCGGCCTCTTCCAGGAGCCGCGCGGCCTGGCGCAGGTTGCGGCGGTCGGTGAGGCGGGAGCCGTCGGATTCGTGTGGCATCACGGCGGGTTCGGTGAGCATCTCCTCGGGCACCAGATCGCCGAGCGATTGCAGGATCTCCAGCTCTCTGCCCTCGGGCACGCCGGTGGCCATGATGTCGGTGTCCTGCGCGAAAGAGGCGCGCTGGTCGTAGAGACCGTATTGCAGCGACTCGTTGGTCCATTCGAAGTTGTAGGCCAACGCGATGGCCTGGCGCACGCGCTTGTCCTGCAGTTTCTCCACGCCGAGGTTGAAGACGAAGCCGATAGGCGTAGGGGGCGTGCCGTCGGGGATCTCTTCACGGATCACGTCGCCGCGGTCGACGGCCGGGAAGTCGTAGCCGGTGGCCCAGAGGCGTGAGCTTGCCTCGTCGCGATAATGGACCTCGCCGGCCTTGAACGCCTCGAAGGCGGCGGTGGTGTCGGCGAAGAACTCGATACGGATGGTGTCGTAATTGTGCCGGCCGCGATTGATCGGCAGGTCGGCGCCCCAGTAATCCGGGTTGCGCTTGAGAACGATGCGGCGGTTGGCGACGACCTCGTCGATCATGTAGGGGCCCGAGCCCGGCGGCGTCTCCATGCGGCTTTCGTCGAGCCGGGCTCCGGTTTCCTCGAACCACGCCTTCTGGAACACCGGCCCGCCGCCGACCTGGTCGATGAGCGAGCGGCGCGAGATGCCCTCGACGAAGTCGAAGCGCACGGTGTGCTCGTCGATGACCTCGGCGCTTTCGATGCGCTGCTTCACGGCGGAGGAGAACGACGGCAGGCCCTGTTCGAGAAAGAGGTTGTGGGTGAACACCACGTCCTCGGCCGTCACCGGCGTGCCGTCGGAGAACCGCGCCTCGGGGCGCATGTGGAAGATCGCGTAGGTCTTGCCTTCATCGTATTCCACCCGCTCGGCGAGAAGGCCGTAGAGCGCCTCGTTGTCGTCGGCGGGCACGGATTCGCCGCCGCCATAGGCCGTCGCGAAGAGGCTTTCGTAGGGGTAGATCGAATAGATGTAGGCGCGGCCCTGGCGGGCATAGGGGTTCATCGAATCGAAAGTGCCGGTGGTGGCGATCACCAGCTCGCCGCCCTTGGGGGCGTCGGGGTTGACGTAGCTCAGCACGTCGAAATCGGCGGGATACTTGAGGTTGCCGAAATAGGAATAGCCGTGGGCTTCGATGACCTCGGTGGCGGCCGCTTCGCCGGAGGCGGGGGCGGCGGCGCGGGCAGGCGAGGTGTCGTCGGCGGGGGCGGCCTCCTCGGAGGCCCCGTTCGCGGTGGCGCCCGTTCCGTCCGCCTCCTGGGCGGGCAATTGCGTGGCGGCAAGCGCGAAGATCAGGGCCAGCGCGGTGAGCCCGGCGCGCGCGATCCGGAGGCTCGAGCCGCCCGATGCCTCGGCGCGAGCGGCGGTCCGGCGGCGGGGGGCATCCCTGCGGGGCGATAGCCGGGTGTCAGTCCTGTCGATGCTGCGGCCTCGCGTCACGTTCATCCGATCCCCTCCGGCTTCGATGTGCCCTGGTGCACTGTAGTCCGCGTAAAGCTAAAGGCCCGGCACGGCCACGATCAAGTTGCGTCTGTGTTATCTGGCGTGGGGGCGCCGACCCGGCCCCCGGATACAGCAAGGCCGCCGCCCGGACGGGCAGCGGCCCCGATCTTTTCAGCCGCGTGCGGCGTTATTCGACGCTGTTGAGGTACGCGATCACGTTTGCGCGTTCCTCTTCGGAGCGCAGGCCGGCAAAGCTCATCTTCGTGCCCGAAGCGAAGCCGCGCGGGTTCTCGAGGAAGGCGTCGAGGTTTTCGGGCGTCCAGACATCGGCGGCTTCCTTCAGAGCGCCGGAGTAGTTGAAGCCCTCTGCCGCGCCCACGTCGCGACCGACAACGCCGTTGAGGTGCGGGCCGACGCCGTCGCTGCCGTCGAGCTTGTGGCAGGCGCGGCACTTGTTGAACACGCGCTCGCCTGCTTCGGCATCGGCGTTGGCAAGGATCGCCGAGCCTTCGCCGCCCTCGGAGCCCGCGGCCTGTTCGGTCTCGCCGCCCTCGGAGCCCGCGGCCTGCTCGGCTTCGCCACCCTCGGCGTTGCCCTCGGAGTCCGCGGCTTGCTCTGCTTCGCCCCCCTCGGCGCCGCCTTCGGATTCTGCGGACTGTTCGGTGTCGCCGCCCTCGGCGTTGCCTTCAGAGGCTGCGGCCTCTTCGGTGTCGCCGCCCTCTTCGGAGGCGGCTGCCTCGTCGGAGCCGCCTTCGGTCACGCCGACCTCGGCATTGCCGCCGTGTTCGTTGAGATAGGCGATCAGGTTCACGCGGTCCTCGCCATCCGACAAGCCGGAATAGCTCATCGATGTGCCCGGCGCCCAGCCCGACGGGTTCTCGAGGAAGGCAAAGAGCGTCTCGGGGTTCCAGACGTCGGCGTCCTGCTCGGAGAGCGCGCCGGAATAGCTGAAGCCCTCGGCGGCACCGATGTCACGGCCGACGACGCCGTAAAGGTAGGGGCCGACCGCGTTGGCGCCCTCTTCGAGCTGGTGGCAGGCGCGGCACTGGTTGAACACGCGCTCACCCGCGCCGGCGTCGGCCTCGGCCCAGAGGCTGGCGAAGTCGACCGTCTGCTCTTCCTCGCCGCCGCCCTCTTCGGAGCCGGTGTCGATCACGTAGGCGGCATGCACCTCTTCGTCCCCATGCGCCTCGATGCCCACGTGGTAGATGCCTTCGGCCGCCCATTTGCCCAGCAGGAAGACGAGGAAGGTGCCGCAAAAGCCGCCTACCACCTTGGTGAACGTCATCGTGTCAAACATGGGTTGCGTATCCGTCTCGAGGTCCCGTTCGCGCCGTGTAGTATTGGTTCCCTTCGGTTGTGGCAAGGTGTAGTAGCCGCGACCAAACGCCCGGACGGGTGGCATTTTCGCGCACGCGGCCCGAGCGCGCGCCAAGACACGGACGATCCTGCCATGACAGACCGACCCCGCATCGCCTTTCAGGGAGAACCCGGCGCCTATTCCGATGAGGCCTGCCGCGCCGCACGGCCGGACCACGAACCGATGGCCTGCCGCACCTTCGAGGACGCAATCGCCGCGGTGCGCGAGGGCGAGGCGGCGCTGGCGATGCTGCCGGTGGAGAATTCGACCTACGGCCGGGTGGCGGACATCCACCGCCTGCTGCCGCATTCGGGGCTGCACATCGTCGGTGAGGCCTTCGTGCGGGTGCACATCAACCTTCTGGGAGTGAAGGGCGCGACAGTGGCGGACGTACGCGAGGCGCATTCGCATCTGGTGCTGCTGCCGCAATGCGGCGCCTACCTGCGCCGGCACGGCATCACCGGGCGGGTCAGCCCCGACAACGCGCGCGCCGCCCGCGAGGTGGCCGAGAGGGGCGATCCCGCGCACGCCGCGCTGGCGTCGGAGCTGGCGGCCGACATCTACGGGCTGGACGTGCTCGCCCGGCACATCGAGGATCACGAGAGCAACACCACGCGCTTCCTGGTGATGGCGCCGGCGCCCGACATGACGCGGCGCGGCGACCACGGGATGCTCACCAGCTTCGTCTTCCGGGTGCGCAGCATCCCCGCGGCGCTCTACAAGGCGCTCGGCGGCTTCGCGACCAACGGCGTGAACATGACCAAGCTGGAAAGCTACATCGTCGACGGCACCTTCGAGGCGGCGCAGTTCTATGCCGACATCGACGGGCACCCGGACGATCCGGCGGTGCAGCGCGCGCTGGAGGAGCTGGACTACTTCACCCACATGCTGGAGATCCTCGGCACCTATCCGCGCGATCCGCGCCGCCCCTGAGGGGCGAGCGACAGGCGGATAGGTCCGTGCGCCGTGTCCGGGTCGATCTGGGCGCCACGCCGCGTTGCGATCAGCGGCAGGTCCTTCGCGACGCGGCGGATGTGAGGCAGCAACGGGCGCCACTCGTCCGAGAGCCGGCGCGCGGCCTCGGAGGGGCAGAAGCTCTTGCCCGGGCCGCGCGCCTTGGCGAGCGTCATGAGCGCGGCGGCGATATCGTTATCGCTGGCGGACATCCGCCGCATCTAGGCCGTCGCTGGGCGGCGGCGAGGCTGCTTCCATATTCCATTTTACGAAGGCCGGTCACGGGCGCTAGCATACGGCCCTGACGTCCTTTGGGGGAAGGATCGACGCAGGATGTTCTGGATGGGGACCGCGGGGCATCGCCCCGACCGTAACGACACGAGGCTGCCATGAGCGTGATCTACGCGCTGCCGGTGGGCGGCGGCATTCTGGCGCTGGCCCCGCTGCCGGGCAGCGAGGATGGCTACGCCAAGGATTTCGAACACATACTGAACTGGACGCCGGCCCTGGTGGTGTCGGTCGCCACCGATGAGGAGCTGGCCTCGACCGGCGCCAAGGGGATCGGCGCAAGGTTGCAGGAACGCGCGACGCGTTGGGCGCACATGCCGGTGGCGGAGGGCGAGGTTCCGCACGGCGTCGCGGCGCAGGCCTGGCCGGACATATCCACCTGCGCGCGGCGCGCGCTCTGGGGCGGCGGCCGGGTGCTCATGCACGGACGGGTCGGAATCGGGCGGCCTGGCATGGTGGCGCTGCGGTTGATGATCGAAGCGGGCGAGGCGCCTGACGAGGCGCAGGACCGTCTGCGCGCGTTGCGGCCGGCAGCGCTTGCCGATGCGGCGCAGATGCGCTGGGCTCTGTCGGCAGAGCGCGAGGCCGCGGTCTTCAAGTCCCGGAGGGACCGCGGCCGCCCAATGGCGCCGCGGCAGGTGAGAGGCTGGAAAACGACCCAAGCGGGTCTCGTTACGGCTGCTTCCTTCCGGACCTGACCGGGTTGGCGAGGCGCTTGCCCGCACCAACCTCTCAAGGCCGTAATTAGGGGGCGCAACGCGGATTCGCAACCCGGCCCAAGTGGATTCGCTGCGGATTCAGAGATCGCGGCGAAAGAGCGTGAAGCCACGCATTGTCTCGGTCGCTGTCGGGGAGAGACCGAGTTCTTCCATCCGGCAGGTGTGGCGCAGCGCGCCTGGTCCCGAAGGATAGAGGACGCTCGCACCCTCTATCGGAGAGAAATGCCATGGCGCGCGGCGCTCCACTCTAAGCGCGCCGACCTCGGCGATCGAGGCGGCCAGGATCTGCGGCACCGTGGCTTCGGGCGCGAGGACAGGTGCCCTTCCCCAGCCGGAGGGAAAGCCGCCGCTGCCGGCGGCGCGGAAGGAGCCCACCGCGAAGTGGAACTCCGCGTCCGGATCGAGCGGGCCGCCGCGATGGGACAGCCCTCGCACGCGCCCGCCGCCGCCCGGTACCGGCCGTCCGAGGGTATCGAAAGCGGCCGGGCGCGACAGGTCGATCTGCCACTCGAGCCCGTCGATCATGTCGAAATCGTAGGACGGCACGTCGTGCGTCAGGAGCGCCGCCCCGCGCCTGTCCGGTTCCACCTGCCGGAACACCGAGGCCGCGCGCTCCAGCCACGCGCGCAGAAGCGGCGTGCGCACCCGGTAGACGAGCACCCGGTTCGGGAACGGGTAGATCTCGTTCACGTGGCGCATCAGCAGATCGCCGGGCGGGATGTCGACATAGCCGTCGGGTCCGGCGCGCCCGCCCGCGGCATAGGCGGCGGTCGAAACCAGCAGGGGCGCCGCGGCCAGCGCTCCGGGGTCCAGCGCGGTTTCGAGGTGTCGGCGCAGCCCCCAGGCGATGACGCCCGGCGCGCTGTAATCGCCGGCCAGCGCGAAATGACTGGTTACCGGGGCACTGATGCGGCCGATCGGCCGGCGCACCTGCGCCAGCGTGTCCTGGTGGTCGCCGAAGATGGAGTTCAGCACCCGCGCGTATTCCGCCTGGCCGGGCGTGCCGCGGCCGACCGGCGGCGGTCCGGCGGGGCGGCGCGTGCTGGCGCCCCGCGCGGGACGCCAGCCTGCATCCGGGGCGGGGCGTGCCAGCACCAGATCGACCTGGCCGAGATCTCTGCCGTGGCTGCCGGGGGCGACGACGACGGTGTCGCCGATGCGCCCTTCGTCGCTGTCCTCCTGCGGGAACGGGCGGTGCGTGTGGCCGGCAACGACGACGTCGAAGCCGCCGGCGGCTGCCAGGCTGCGCGCCGCCCCGTGACTCTCTTTCGCAAGCTCCGCCGCTTCGAGACCGGCATGGCAGAGCGCCACGGTCAGGTCGCAGCCCTCGCGGTGCATGGCCGTCAGGACCCGCGCGGCGCTCTGCGGGATGCTCTCGGCCGTGACCCGGTCCCGCAGCCGCTCGCGGTCCCAGACCGTCGTTTCGGTGGGGGCGAAGCCGGTGATCCCGATGCGCAGCGTCACCTCGTCGCCGTGGCTGTCCGTGGCCGTGCGCTCGATCACCGCGAATGGCGGAAAGATGGTGTCGCCGCCCTGCGAGGGCGCATGATACAGATTGGCCAAGACCACCGGAAACTCCGCCTGGGCGTAGGTGCGCGCCAGAAAGCCGAGTCCGTAGTTGAATTCGTGGTTGCCCACGGTGGCGGCATCGTAGCCCAAGACGTTCATCGCAGCGATTGCCGGATGTCTGCGCCGCGGCTGCACCGCCGCGGCCATTGCCGCGTGGTCCCCCATCGGGTTGCCCTGGATCAGATCGCCGTTGTCGAGAAGCAGGCAGTTCGGCGCTTCGTCCCGTGCCGCGGCGATGGCCGGGGCGAGCGCGGCGAGGCCGCGCGCGTCATCCGGGCGATCGGTGAAGTAATCGTGCGGATAGAGCTGCATGTGCAGATCGGATGTCGCCAGGATCCGCAGGTGCAGGTGCGCCGCTTTCGCCGTGCCGCCCTCGTCCAAGTGACTGCGCTTCATCCTTTTGACGATGGTCCGGGGATCGGTCTGCAAAATACTCTCGCGCCACGTTCGAGAAGGTCCTGGCCCCCAAAGCTAGTTTAGCGCTCGCCGGCCCGGCTTCAATCAAAAGCTGTGGGGGCTTCGAGGTCATTCGTCTCTGCGTCGCGGCGAATTGCCTCTGCCCGCGGGGCGTGAGAAAGCTTGCCCGGCACGGACGCGGGAGGGACAGGGATGCGACATGCGGAGGACGTCACCTTCGGCGGATCCGGATTTGACCGGGGGGCGGAGATTCGCCCGGATGCGCAGGCCGTCGCGGCGGCCGAGGCCGATCCGGCGGCCAGCGCTGTCCTGATCTGGCGCGGCAAGCCGCTTGTCACCGGGGCGGCGCGCGACCGGCTTGCCCGGCTTCGGCTGAGCCATCCGGTCGTGGCCGGTGCCGCGCCGCCGCGGATTCTGCTGGGGCGCGAGGACGGCGCGCCGCTTTTCGCCGTCGACATCTCGAACTGGGCGCCCGAGGGCGTGGACCCCGCCGCGATCGGCGGGTTCGTGGACCTGAGCGAACAGGTGCATCCCGATATTCCGGAGGCGTGTTTCGCCGAATTGCGCCAGGTGATGACGCGGCTGACCCCGCACGACGCGGAACTGGCCGCGACGGCGCGGGCGCTGATGGGCTGGCACGCGAGCCACCGGTTCTGCGCCTGCTGCGGAGCCGAGAGCGTACCGGCGCAGGCCGGCTGGCAGCGGCTCTGCCCCTCCTGCGGCGCGCGCCACTTCCCGCGCACCGACCCGGTGGTCATCATGCTGGTCACGCGCGGCAACCGCGCGCTGCTGGGCCGCGCGCCGGTCTGGCCCGAGGGCATGTATTCCTGCCTTGCCGGTTTCGTGGAGCCGGGCGAGACGCTGGAGGCGGCGGTGCGCCGCGAGGTCTTCGAGGAGGTCGGGGTGCGTGTCGGCGCGGTGCGCTACCTCGCCTCGCAGCCCTGGCCGTTCCCGGCCTCCCTCATGATCGGGATGCACGGCGTCGCCGAGAGCGAGGACATCATTCGCGACCCGGTTGAGATCGAGGACGCGATGTGGGTGACGCGCGAGGACCTGAGCGCCGCCTTCGCCGGCCGCCACCCGCTGATCGCGCCGGCCCGCGAGGGCGCGATCGCGCGGTTCCTGCTGCGCAACTGGCTTGCGGACCGACTGGATTGACGACAGGCTTGCCGCCGCGACAACAGGCGGCCCGGAGCGGCCGCGACACCGGGACAGGGGCAGCACCGACCATGCAGTTTTCGGTCAGGGAAGACATCGAAGGTCCGCTCGACCGCGTCTTCGCGGAGATGAGCGACATCGAGGCAATCGAGCGGGCGGCGATGCGCCGCGGCGTGGAGGTGTCGCGCATCGATACGGGTGAGACGACCGGGCCGGGCATGACCTGGCAGATCGCGTTCCGCTATCGCGGCCGGCAGCGCGAGGCGCGGATCGAGATGACCGAATATGCGCCGCCGCACCGGATGGCATGCCACAGCGTGTCGGGCGGGCTGGAGATCGACACCGCGGTCGATTTCGTGGCCTTGTCGCGGACCCGCACGCGGATCGCCATGGACGTGGATCTGAAGCCCCGGACGCTGTCGGCGCGGCTCCTGGTGCAGTCGCTCAAGCTGGCGCGCGGAAGCATCGAGAAGCGTCTCAAGGCACGGTCGGCGGACTTCGCGCGCGACCTCGAGGCGCGGGTGAAGCGGGCCGGCTAGGCCGGCGCTCCGACCTCCGGCCCCTCGCCCCGCCCGCCGTCCCTTTTTTGGGCGGTGCGTGTGGAGAGGTCGAGGGGGCGCTGCCCCCGTCGCCTGCGGCGACTCCCCCGGGATATTTCCGGGCAGATGAAAGCCCGGAAGACGCGCTGAAGGTCAGGGACGGCTCTAGAGGCCGCCGCCGCGGACCTTTTCCGGCGCGATCCAGTCGAAGAAGTCGGGGCCGGCGCGGCCGAGCAGGTCGCGGGCGAGGTCGCGGCCCATGGCGGGGCCGTCCTCTACCGGGCCGCTTCGCTCGCCGGAATGGGCCTCGGACCCGTCGGGGCGCAGGACTTCGCCGCGCAGCCAAAGAGTGCTGCCGTCGAGGAGCGCGAGGCCCGCGATCGGGGTTTCGCAGGAGCCGTCGAGCGCGGCGAGGAAGGCGCGTTCGGCGGCGAGGCGCTGCGCGGTTTTCGCATCGTGGATCGCCGCGAGCAGGTTGGCGGCCCGGCTGTCGTCCTCGCGCCGCTCGATGCCGATGGCGCCCTGCGCGATGGCGGGCAGCATGTCCTCGGGCGCGACAGGGGTCTGCGGCAGGTCCGACATCGCGAGCCGGTTGAGGCCGGCGCAGGCGAGGAAGGTGCAGCGGGCGACGCCGTCCTCGAGCTTCTTCAGCCGGGTCTGGACGTTGCCGCGGAACTCCACCACCTCGAGGTCGGGGCGGCGGTGCTGCACCTGCGCGCGGCGACGCAGCGACGAGGTGCCGACGACCGCGCCCTCGGGCAGGTCGGAGACGGCGGAAAATTCAGGAGAGATGAACGCATCGCGCGGATCTTCGCGCGGAAGGTAGGTGTCGAGCACCAGCCCCTCGGGCTGCAGCGTCGGCATGTCCTTCATCGAGTGCACGGCGAGGTCGATCTCGCCCGAGACCATGGCCGCCTCGATCTCGCGGGTGAAGAGGCCCTTGCCGCCGATCTCTTTCAGCGGGCGGTCGATGACGCGGTCGCCTGTGGTCTTGATGACCACGATCTCGAACGCCTCGTGCGGCAGGTCGAAGGCGTCCGCCAGCCGGTCGCGCGTCTCGTTCGCCTGAGCGAGGGCGAGCGGCGAGCCGCGGGTGCCGAGTTTCAGCGGGGCGTCGGGGGAGGGCATCTGGATCGTCATGCCCCGAGGCTTAGGCGCCGCACGCGGAACTGGCAAGCATGCTTGACACCGCTCCCCGCGCGTCGGACCCATGGCGGGTTCACGGACGAGGAGGCGACATGACCAAGACCATCCTGCGCGCACTGGCCGGAGAGGCGCAATCGGTGCCCCCGGTCTGGATGATGCGCCAGGCCGGGCGCTACCTGCCGGAATACCGCGCCACGCGCGAGAAAGCGGGCGATTTTCTGTCGCTGTGCTACAACCCCGAGCTTGCCGCCGAGGTGACGCTGCAGCCGCTCCGGCGCTATGATTTCGACGCCGCGATCCTCTTTGCCGACATCCTGCTGCTGCCGCAGGCGCTGGGCGCGGATCTGTGGTTCGTGAAGGGCGAGGGGCCGCGGCTGTCGACAATCACGACCGAGGACGATTTCGCCGCGCTGAAGCCGGTGCACGCGATCGACGAGACGCTGTCTCCGATCTACGAGACGGTGAAGATCCTGTCGCGGGAACTGCCCGCCGAGACCACGCTGATCGGGTTCGCCGGGGCGCCGTGGACCGTGGCGACCTATATGATCGCCGGGCAGGGCACGCCCGACCAGGGGCCGGCGCATGCGCTCAAGGCGGAGAACCGGGCGCTGTTCGAGCAGCTTCTGGGCAAGATCACCGAGGGGACGATCGAGTACCTGTCGAAGCAGATCGAGGCCGGCGCCGAGGTGGTGAAGGTCTTCGACAGCTGGGCCGGATCGCTTACGGGCGAGGAGTTCGACCGCTACGCGACGGAGCCCGCGCGGATCATCACCGAGACGCTGAAGCGGCGCCATCCGGGCGTGCCGGTCATCGCCTTCCCGCGGCAGGCGGGGGAGAAATACATCGGCTTTCACGCCGCGACGGGGGCCGATTGCGTGGCGCTCGACAATTCCGTGGATCCCGCGTGGGCGGCGGAGCATGTGCAGATGTCAGGCTGCGTGCAGGGCAACCTCGCGCCGCACCACATGGTCGAGGGCGGCGAGGCGCTGGTGCGCGAGACCAAGCGCATCGTGGAGGCCTTCCGAGGGGGGCCGCACATCTTCAACCTCGGCCACGGGATCACGCCGGACGCGGATCCGGACAATGTCAGCCGGATGATCGAGGCGATCCGGGGGTAGGGGCTGCGGATTGCGTCCGGAGCGGTGCCCCGGCGCGGAATCAAGGCCGGAGGCCGCCGCGCCAGCGCCGACCCGCCCCCCGGGGCGGCGCTTTGGTTGGGCCTGGTGGAGCCTCGGAGGTCTTTCGGATGTGGCCGGGATAAAGCGCACCCGCTCGGAGGGTCGGAGCGCCACCCCGCGGGTCGGCGCTGGCGCGGCTTGGGTCTTGCGAGCCCCATAGACCACGAACGACTCGCTCACAGTCCAAATTTTTACAGGAACTCCAGAATGTACTCGCGAAGCTTAGAGTGATATGAAGTAGAATTAATTCAGAAGTTTTGGGTGATCGGGTGCAAGAGCTTCTATCTCTTTCTTGGCAGACACAAGCGGTCCTGATCGGAGGATATTTAGCTTACGTTATAGCTTACTCTGGTCGCCGCATGAACCATCGGGCTTTTGATGCATTCGCAATTGTTTTGGTTTTCGGCGGATTTTCATTAATTTCTTTATCAATTCTTGATAGTGCTCTTGGTGATAATCACTGGAAGCACCAAATCTCCGGCGTTGTATCCGTTGTTTTCCCATGTCTCATAGCCATTGCATGGAGGCGATTCTTAAAAGACTGGGTGTCAGACAAAATCAACTTATTGGCCGGGGCGCAAGAAGACGGTTTGCCAACTGCTTGGGACACGGTAATCCAAACTCAAGATGTTGCATATTGCCAGTTGATCGTCAGTCTTAAAGATGGGCGTTCGCTAGAAAGCTTCCCTCTTGGGGATTACAATGATCTACCCAACGGACCCTGTGTTCTTGGGTCTGACGGCTCCGTCGCTATGTATGTTACTCATATTTTTGAGAAGAATGAAAGTCGTCCTGCGACCGAAATAACGAACGACCTAGGAAGCCGCCTAACTTACATACCTGCCGATCAGATCGCAGAGGTTGATTTTAGAAGAGAGGCTCGACGAAAGTGATTATTTTCTGCCGCCAGTACTACCTCCGCCGCTGGTCGTACCGGTGCCTCCGGAACCAGTCGGTTGCACCGAGCCTTGTGTGGAACCTCGTCCGCTTGACGTGGATCCAGAGCCGGTTGGCGTTACGGACCTTCCGGAAGGAGTCGATGAACTGCCTGATCCTGTGGGACGGACTGAGTCCCCGATGAATACGCGTTTGCCCGACATGTCTTTCACCATTTCTAGTGGTTACAGCCCATTACATATCATAGTGTTGTGGTCTAGACAAGTCTCGACACATCCTTCGCCGCCCGAACAAAGTCCCTAAAAAGAGGATGCGGGTCAAAGGGTTTCGACTTCAGCTCGGGGTGGAACTGGACGCCGATGAACCACGGGTGATCGGTCCATTCGACGATCTCGGGCAGCTTGCCGTCCGGGGACATGCCCGAGAAGGTCAGGCCGCTCTCCTCCAGCGCCGTCTTGTACTGGATGTCGACCTCGTAGCGGTGGCGGTGGCGTTCGTCGATGGCCGTCGCGCCGTAGACGCCGGCGACGCGCGAGCCCTCGGTCAGGACCGCGTCGTAGGCGCCGAGGCGCATGGTGCCGCCCTTGTCGTCGTCGGGGCGGCGGTTGACCTTGGCGTTGCCCTGCACCCATTCCTTGAGGTGGTAGACCACCGGCTCGAACCGCTTGCGGCCGGCCTCGTGGTCGAATTCTTCGGATCCGGCGCGCGACACGCCGGCGACGTTGCGGGCGGCCTCGATCACCGCCATCTGCATGCCGAGGCAGATCCCCAGGTAAGGCACCTTGTGTTCGCGCGCGAACTGCGCCGCCTTGATCTTGCCCTCGGTGCCGCGCTCTCCGAAGCCGCCGGGCACGAGGATGGCATGGTAGCCCTGAAGGTGCGGGGCGGGATCCTCGCTGTCGAAGACCTCCGCGTCGACCCATTCGATGTTCACCTTCACGCGGTTGGCGAGCCCGCCATGGGTCAGCGCCTCCGCGATACTCTTGTAGGCGTCCTCAAGCTGCGTGTACTTGCCGACGATGGCGACGTTCACGTCGCCCTCGGGGTTGTGGATGCGGTCCGACACGTCCTCCCACCGGCGCAGGTCCGGACGCGGCGCGGGGCTGATCTGGAAGGCGTCGAGCACGGCCTGGTCGAGCCCCTCGCGGTGATAGGCCAGCGGCGCGTCGTAGATCGACGGCAGGTCCTGCGCGGCGATGACGCTTTCGGGACGGACGTTGCAGAAGAGCGCGAGCTTCTCGCGCTCCTTCACCGGGATCGGCCCTTCGGAGCGGCAGACGAGGATGTCGGGCGCGATGCCAATGGAGCGCAGCTCCTTCACCGAGTGCTGCGTCGGCTTGGTCTTGAGCTCGCCCGACGCCTTGATGAAGGGCAGGAGCGTCAGGTGCATGAAGATGCACTGCCCGCGCGGCTTGTCCTGGGAAAACTGGCGGATCGCCTCGAAGAAGGGCAGGCCCTCGATGTCGCCGACGGTGCCGCCGATCTCGCACAGCATGAAATCGACCTCGTCCTCGCCGATGGAGATGAAGTCCTTGATCTCGTTCGTGACGTGCGGAATGACCTGGATCGTCTTGCCGAGGTAGTCGCCGCGGCGCTCCTTCTCGAGCACGTTCATGTAGATCCGGCCTGAGGAGATGGAATCGGTCTTGCGGGCGGGCACGCCCGTGAATCGTTCGTAATGGCCGAGGTCGAGGTCGGTCTCCGCCCCGTCGTCGGTCACGAAGACCTCGCCGTGTTCGAAGGGCGACATCGTGCCGGGATCGACGTTGAGATAGGGGTCGAGTTTCCTCAGCCGGACGGAAAAGCCGCGCGCCTGCAGAAGCGCGCCGAGCGCCGCCGAGGCCAGCCCCTTGCCGAGCGAAGAGACCACACCGCCGGTGATGAAGATGAAGCGTGCCATGTGCCCGAGGCCCCCGTGATCGTGCGTTCAGGGACCCGGCGTGGCAGCGCGGGGCCCATGTGCCTGTCTTGGTCCCACGGCCCCGAAGGACCGCAGCATCACGGGATTTAACAAATAGCGGATTCGCACGCGAAAGGCAAGCCGACCGCAAGATGCTGTTGTGTCAGCGCGTCAAATCCGCAACGTGTGGTGGAAGCTCGCGCGCCGTCAGTCGGCGCGCGGAACCAGCGGTGCGCCGTCCTCGTCTTCGCTGCCGGCCGAGGGCGGCGGCAGCAGCGCATCGGTATCGAGGCCGTCGCCGGCGGTGCCGCCGCTCTCTTCGGCCGCGCCGCCGTCGCCGGTGAAGCGATCCATGATCGAGGTGCCAGAGCCGTCCGCCGCGGCAAGGATCGTCAGCGTCAGCGAGGTGCAGATGAAGGCCGCCGCCAGGATCCAGGTCAGCTTGCCGAGCGCCGTCGCGGCGCCGCGCGCGCTCATCGCGCCGCCGCCGCCGCCGCCGCCCATGCCGAGCCCGCCGCCTTCGGAGCGCTGCATCAGCACGACGCCGATCAGCGACAGCGCGAGCAGCAGGTGGACGATCAGGATGACGTTTTGCATGTCGGGCGGCCTCTCGGAATGCTGCGCGCTACTTAGGGAAGTTGCGGCGCAAGGGCAAGCGGGCCGGCGCCGCGTCAGGCGGTGCGATCGTGCGGCAGCCGGCCCCAGCGGATGCCCGCCCAGACCCGTTCGTAGACGACATAGGTGACGAGCCCGACGAGCGTGGAGGCGAGCGCGAGCGAGCCGCCGGTGCCCGCCGATCCGGTCAGCAGCCAGCCGAGCGCGGTCATCACCACGAGGCCGAGGGCCTGCCAGAGAATGGCCTTGGTCAGGGTGCGGGCGCGCGTTTCCATGTGTCTTCTCCGCGTATTTGTGAGGGGTGGAGCCGGGGTATCCCAGGCGGGCGCTGTCGTGTATTCCGTCTCTTGTCGACAGAACATGGCGATTGTTAATAAAAGTGCTTACCTGATGGCCATAATGGACAAGCGGCAGCGCGCCGCGCTTTTTCGTGAACGGCTGACCGAGGCGCTGGAGGTCGCCGGCAGCAACCGCAGTGCCCTCGCGCGGGCCGCCGGGGTCAACCGCTCTACGGTGTCGCAGCTTCTGGACGAGGGCGCGGCGCGGATGCCGAACGCGCATCTGGCGGCGGAATGTGCGCGGGCGCTCGGCGTGTCGACCGATTGGCTGCTCGGTCTGACGGAGCGGCCCGAGCGGCCGGGCGACGTGATCGATGCGGCGGTGCAGATGACGACGGCGGCGCGGACGGCCTCGGACGACCAGCTTCTCGGCTGGCACCGCGAGGCGGCGGGCTACAAGATACGGCACGTGCCGGCGACGCTGCCCGACATCTTCAAGACCGAGAACGTGATGCGCTGGGAATACGCTGCCTTCCTCGGCAAGACCCCGGATCAGGCGATCCGCGCGATGCGCGACCGGATCGACCTGCTGTACGCGGGCCTGTCGGATTACGAGATTGCGATGCCGCTGCACGAACTCGACGCCTTTGCCGCCGGGGTGGGGTATTACCGCGGCCTGCCGGCGGCGGCGCGGCGCGAGCAACTGGCGCGGCTCGCGGCCACGGCAGAGGAGTTCTACCCGGCGCTGCGGCTTTACCTTTTCGACGCGCGGCGGGTGTTCAGCGCGCCGATCTCGCTCTTCGGGCCGCGGATCGGGGTGATCTATGTCGGGCATTTCTACCTGGCGTTCCGGGAAAGCGCGCGAATCCGGCTGCTGACCCAGCATTTCGACGGGCTGGTGCGGGAAGCGGCAGTGGAGGCGCGCGACACCGCGGCGCACCTGCGTCGGCTGGAGTCGGAGGTGCGGTAGGCCGGCGTGTGCGCACGAGACACTCGATCAAGGCGCTGACCGGCCCGGCCCCACCGCCCTTGCGCCTTTCCCGCCGAAAACGGTTTCACCACCCTGCGCACCCCGATAAGAGGGGCGCGTTTGGAAGCCGCAGGCGAAAGAGGTCAGGCAGATGGCGAACGTTGTGGTCGTGGGCGCGCAGTGGGGCGACGAGGGCAAGGGCAAGATCGTCGACTGGCTGTCGGAACGGGCCGACGTCATCGCCCGCTTCCAGGGCGGGCATAATGCGGGTCACACGCTCGTCGTGGGCGGGGAGGTCTACAAGCTGCACGCGCTGCCCTCGGGCGTGGTGCGCCGCGGCAAGCTGTCGGTGATCGGCAACGGCGTGGTGCTCGATCCATGGCACCTCGCGCGCGAGATCGCCTCGATCCGCGAGCAAGGGGTGGAGATCACGCCCGAGACGCTGATGATCGCGGAGAACACGCCGCTGATCCTGCCGTTCCACGGGGAGCTCGACCGCGCACGCGAAGAGCAGAACTCCGTCGCCAAGATCGGCACCACGGGCCGCGGCATCGGCCCGGCCTACGAGGACAAGGTCGGCCGCCGGGTGATCCGGGTGTCCGATTTGTCGGACGACCGCACGCTCGAGGTGCGGGTGGATCGGGCTCTGGTGCATCACAACGCGCTGCGCGCGGGCCTCGGGCTCGAGCCGGTGGACCGCGACGCGCTGATCGCCGATCTGCGCGCCATCGCGCCGGAGATCCTGCAATACGCCGCACCGGTCTGGAAGGTGCTGAACGAAAAGCGCCGCGCCGGGCGGCGGATCCTGTTCGAAGGGGCGCAGGGTGCGCTCCTCGACATCGATTTCGGCACTTACCCTTATGTGACCTCGTCGAACGTGATCGCCGGGCAGGCGGCGACGGGGACCGGGATCGGCCCGTCCGCGATCGATTTCGTGCTGGGAATCGTGAAGGCCTACACCACCCGGGTGGGCGAGGGCCCGTTCCCGACCGAGCTCGACGATGCGGACGGCCAGCGCCTGGGCGAGCGCGGCCACGAGTTCGGCACCACGACCGGGCGCAAGCGCCGCTGCGGCTGGTTCGATGCCTGCCTCGTGCGGCAGAGCTGCGCGATCTCCGGCGTGACCGGCATCGCACTGACCAAGCTCGATGTGCTCGACGGGTTCGAGACGCTGAAGATCTGCACCGGCTACGAACTCGACGGGGAGCGCATGGACCATCTGCCCACCGCCGCCGACAGCCAGGCCCGTTGCACGCCGATCTACGAGGAGATGCCCGGCTGGTCGCAATCGACCGAGGGGGCCCGCTCCTGGGCGGATCTGCCGGCCGAGGCGATCAAGTATGTCCGGCGAGTGGAAGAGCTGATCGAATGTCCGGTGGCGCTGCTGTCGACCTCACCGGAACGTGACGACACGATCCTGGTGACGGATCCATTTGCGGATTGATGGCCAAGCTCGGATATCGCACCCGCCGCCGCCTCGCGCTTCTCATCCTGATCGTGGGGATCCCGGTCTACATTGTTGTCGCGACGACGATCGTGACCCTGTTCGACCGCCCGCCGATCCTGCTGGAGCTGCTGATCTACGTGGTCCTCGGGATCGTCTGGGCCCTGCCGCTCAGGGCGGTGTTCAAGGGCGTGGGCCGCGAGGCGCCCCCGGACGATCACTGAGCGGCCGCCGCTCCATATCTCCGCCAGCCCTGCTTCTTTGGGCCTCCAATACTCCGGGGAGCGCGAGGGGCTGGCCCCTCGCAGGCGCGCTGGTGCGAAAAGGCGCGCCCTGGCCGGGACGCGCCTTCGGTCCTCGGTCGCAGCGGCGGCGTCAGCCGGCCGCGCGCTCGGGCTTGAAGCCGATGCGGTCCGAGGCGGTGAAGCGGCCGCCCTCGAGCTTGGCGATCTTGCCCTCGCGCAAGAGCTGGCCGAAGCTGCGCAGTCGGTCCTCTCGGCTCGATTCGGCCGGTTCGACCTCGCGCAGCTTGGTCATCAGCTGCGGGCGCGAGAATTGGGGACGCTCCTCCACGTAGGACATGTAGGCGGCGGCAGCCTCCAGCAGGTCGGGCAGGGCGCGGGCGCCGACGCTGTCGGCATAATCGGCGAAGCTCTGGCCCGGGGCGGCCGGGGCAGGCGCCGCCTCCTCGATCGCGCTGCGGCGGATGCGGCGCGGGCGGACCGCCCCGGCGGGCCGCTCTTCGGAGGCGCCGGCCGGGGCGCTCTCGGTATCGACCCGCTGCTCGGCGACGAGTTTGAGTGGCGCCGGCCGCGTCGCCGCGGGCCGCGCGGGACGCGGCGACGCGGCGGCGCCGTCCTCGGCCGGCTGGGGGCGGCGCGGCCGCACCACCGAGGCCAGGTCCTCGCGGTAGGGTTCGGCGGCCTCGGCATCGTCGCGGCGGCGGCCGAGCAGGCGGTCGGCGCGGGTGGCGGCGACCGCCGCGCGCAGATGCGCGATGGCCGAGCGGCGGCGGTTGCCCTCCGGTTCCTCGAACTCACGGTCGGCGTCCGACATCAGGCGAGACACCGCGCCCTCGTCTTCCTCGACGGGGGTCTCGGTGAGCATCGCGCGCCCGGGATTGGCCAGCTTGACGGCGCGGCGGGCGTGGCCGAGTTCCGCGTCGTCGGCCTCCGGACCCTCGTCGGGTTCCGGTGCCGGAGTGGATGCCTGGTCGGCCCCGGCGGGGGTGTCGGCCTCGGCCTCCTCGTCGGTGTCGAAGCCGAGGTCGGAGAAGGCTGCGTCGAGCTCGCGCTCGAAGGCGTCGGCGGTCCCGTCGTCCTCGTCTATTTCGGCGGCGCGATCGTCCGTGTCAGCGAGGGCGTCAGCGGGGTCTTCTTCCGCCTCTGGCGAGGCGTCCTCGGCCGGTCCGGCGTCGGCCACCACGTCGTCGATGCCATCCGACTCGTCGTCGAGTGCGTGCGTGTCATCGGCTTCGGGCGCCTCGTCACCGGCGAGTTCGGCCTCGAGCGCGGCGAGTTCGCGGGCCAGGTCTTTCTCGTCCTCGTCCGAAAGCGAGGAGCCCGCCGGGTCCGGCCCTTCGGCGCGGGTGTCGTCCTCCACGGCTTCGAGCGTGCCGGCGGCGACGGCGGCGTCGAATTCCGCCTGCTTGACCTTCAAAACGCGCGCGCGGGCCGTCTCGGGCCTCTCCTTGTCCGCGGTCTGGTCCTCTTCGCTCACGGAATCGGCCATGATCGCCGCGATCGAGTCGGAGAAGATGGTGTCGGGTTGCGCGTCCGCTTCCTCTTCCGCGATGTCGTCGCCGAGGGTGATGTGGGCCCGGGGCCCCTCGTCCTCCTCCGTGTCGGCGGAGGCGACGAGCGCGCCAACGGCGGAGGTGCCGACGACGGCGCGGATGCGGCGGAGTTTTTCGGAGATGCTGTCATCGGGGTTGGTCGCAGGCGTGACCGGTTCCGGCCCGTGGAGGTCGGTCCCGGCGAACGCCTTGGGATCGGCGGGCGCGGCGTCGGGCGCCCCGATCTCGTCCGCGTCCGGCGTTGCACCGGCTGCGCCAACGGCTTCTTCGACGGCGAGCGCGGCGGCCGGATCTTCGGCGACCGTGTCCCATTCTGGCGAGGCGCTGGCTTCGTCCGCTTCGGGCGGGAAGGCGCCGGAGGCGGCGGCGAGGGTGGCAAGCCCGCCCGGATTGGCTGCGTCTGCCCCGGTCTCGGGGCCGGCGATCTTTGCTTCCGCGGGGAAGGAGCTTGAGGTTTCGGCCGCCCTGGCGAGCGTGCGCTGCTCCGGGGGGGGGGCTTCAGGAGCCGGTTCCGCGGCTGCCGGGGCCGGGGCGGTGACAGCCTCGGGTGCGGCGGCGGCCGCGGTTTCGGTTTGGGCGGTCGTCGCGACGCCTGCGCCCTCTGCGCCTTGGCCGAGGGACGGACGCAGCACCACGCTGCCGTCCTGCACGCGCGCCTCGACCCGGCGGGCGATCTCGCGTTCGGCGATTCGCGCCAGCATCTCGGCGTCCGGGGTCGGCGGCTCGGCGCCGAAATAACGGTCGTCCTGCGCCAGATCCCGGAAATACTCCGCGATCGCCTTCATGGTGTCGAACGAATCGTCGAACCCCTCGAGGGTGCACGAAAACGTGCCGTAGGACACCGTCAGGATCTTGCTCGTACTCACCATGGTCGGCTCACTTTTCAGTCACATCGCAACAGAGTGTTTACCATCGTGACCGGGACCAAACCGGCGCGACTCTGTGCCCCTGACCGTATCATTTCGTGACTTCATTGTGTTCAGGTTGATGGCGGGAGAAAAGTTCGGGATGAGCAAGACCATCCTGTCGCGCGACGGCGCGGTCCTTCTGGTGGGCGGCGCGGAGACCTCCGGGCCGGCGCTGCGTGCCGCCGCGGCACGGGCCGCCGGCGTGGTCGCGGCCGACAGTGGCGCCGACCGGCTGCTGGCCGAGGGCATCGTGCCGGACGCGGTGATCGGTGACATGGATTCGATCTCGTCCGCCGGGCTGGCGGCGATACCACCGAACAGTGTGCATCGGATCGCAGAGCAGGACTCCACCGATTTCGACAAGTGCCTGCGTCATGTCCGGGCGCCGCTGGTGGTGGCGCACGGGTTTCTTGGCGCGCGGCTCGACCATGGGCTGGCGGTGCTGTCGGTGCTGGCGCGCTATCCCGACCGGCCGTGCCTGCTGGTCGGCGCGGACGACGCGGTGGCGCTCCTGCCGCCCGAGATCGCCTTCGATCCAGGGGAAGGGACGCGGGTCTCGCTCTGGCCGCTGGGGCCGGTGACGGGGCGGTCGGAGGGCCTGCGCTGGCCGATCGAAGGGCTGCACTTCGCGCCGGACGGCGTG
The DNA here is from genome assembly GCF_900112685.1 of Roseivivax sediminis. Classification (GTDB taxonomy): domain Bacteria; phylum Pseudomonadota; class Alphaproteobacteria; order Rhodobacterales; family Rhodobacteraceae; genus Roseivivax; species Roseivivax sediminis. The sequence goes on along the minus strand of NZ_FOMS01000010.1, from coordinate 69,091 downwards.
GTGGGCACGTCGAACGCGGCGACGGGGCCGGTGCGGCTGTGGACAGCGGTGCCGCGCCTGTTGCTCATTCTGCCGGCGGCGGCGGCGGGGTCGCTGGAAGCGGCGCTGCTTTCGACGCCCGCATCGTGGCCCGCTCGCGCATGACGATGTAGAGGCCGGCGGCCACCGTCACGGCGATGCCGGCGGCGGCGATGCCGTTCGGCAGATCGCCGAAGATCGCCCAGCCGTAGAACGTGGCGACTGGAATCTCGAAATATTGCATCGGCGCGAGCGTGGCGCCCGGCGCGTAGCGCAGCGACCAGGTCATCAGAAGGTGACTGACCGTGCCGAGGAGCCCCATGGCCAGCACGATGGACCAGATCGGCTGCGGCCCCGTCCATGCCAGTTCCGGGTGCGGCACGAAGATCAGCAGCGGCGCCAGGAAGGCGAGCGCCATGGTGCCCGACACCGCCTGCATCGACACGGGATCGACCTCGCGCGCGATGGTGCGAGTCGTCAGCATGAAGAGCGCGAAGGTCAACGCCACCCCCAGCGGCAGGAGCGCCGGGGCGCCGACCTCCTCGAACGCGGGTTGCACGACCATGAGCGTGCCGGCGAAGCCCACGGCGCAGGCGATGAGTCGGCGCGGCCCCACCTCCTCCTCCAACACCAGCCAGCCGAGCAGCAAGAGGACGAAGGGCATCACGAAGGCTATGGCGATCGCGTCGGCCAGCGGGAGGTAACGCAGGCTGAGAAACATGAAGCCGATGCCGGCGATGTGCAGCACCGTGCGCAGGGCGATCCGCCAGGTGACGCGCGGCCCGTGGCGCAGGGTGCGCCCGGTTGCCACGACCAGCGGCAGGAGCACCGCGACCTGTACGGCGAATCGCAGGAAGACGAGTTGGCCCAGCGGCACGGCATCGCCGACGATCTTCGCCAACGCGTCCCCGAACGGGGCGAGCAGGCAGAAAGCCATCATCAGGGCGATTCCGAGTGGCGGATTGTCCTTCATCCGGCGAGTGGTACGGCGCGGGCTGCGCGGCGTCCATGGGCAAGGGCTGGCCGGGGACGGGATCGGTGGGAACCCGGCGGGGCGGGATCGGCGTTCCCCTCACAGATGGCGACGGTCTCGCCGAGCTGGAGAGGAGTTGAAACCATGTCGATCAAGGGTCTGGTGAAGAAGGCGGTGTCCACCTACGCGCGCAGCAGCCGGTCGAGCGGCGCCCATGCGGGTCCCGCCGCCAACCGTCCGGTGAAGAAACGCAGCCCAGAGGCGCGTATCGTGAACGGTGTGATGAAATACGCCAAGAAGAAGAAATTCTGAGGTCGCACGAACGACCGGCGCAGTCGTAACGCAAAAGGCCGCCCGTGGGGCGGCCTTCAATCTGTCTGCCTGTGGCGTGGGCCGGATCAGGCCAGCTGCAGGTTCGTCGCGCTCTGGCGCCCGTCGCGGCCGTTCTCGAGGTCGAAGGTGACCTTCTGATCGTCTGCGAGGCCGGTGAGGCCCGAGCGTTCCACGGCGGAGATGTGCACGAACACGTCCTTGCCGCCGCCGTCGGGTGCGATGAAGCCGAAGCCTTTGGTGGCGTTGAACCACTTCACGGTACCATTGGCCATTTTTTTCGTCCTTGTCTTGATATCCACTGCCCGCGAAAGTGCGGCAGCCCGGCAAAGTCAAATCCGTATCGATGGACCTGAGTGCCGGTGTGAGCGGATAACAGCAGGGTCGAAAGAGAAGATCGTCAGCCCGCCGCGTATGACAGAGGCGGGCGACCTTGTCCAGAGAAATCGCCGTCAGTCGGTCTTTCCCTCGCGGGCAAGCCGCTGTGCCCGGAGGCGGGCCGTGGTCTCGGCACGCTTGGAGGTTTCCGCTTCGATGATCTCGCGCGCCGCGCGATCGGTGATCTCTGCCCGGCTCGTGGGCGTTTCTTTCTGGGGTTTGAACGCGCGCTCTGCGGCGCGTGCGCTGTGCGTCTTCATCCGTGTCTCGAGCGCGGCGAAGGACTCTTCCATGGAGTTCATTGGGGTCCGATCCGAATTGGGAATGACGGGGGCCGTCTATCATAAATGGCGCGCGCCCGCGCCGAGACAAGGCCGCTCGCCCGCCTCCGGATCTTGCGGTCGGCAGCCGGTGGCCGGGCGGCGGCACGTCGCGCCGCGAAGACGGCGACGAGCCGGAGTGCCAGTCCTCGGCCAAGAGCTGTGCCGGCCGGCAGCTCTGCCTAGCGCGCGAACTTCTTGAACTTCACCCGCTTCGGCTCGACCGCGTCGGGGCCGAGGCGGCGCTTCTTGTCCTCCTCGTAATCCTCGAAGTTGCCCTCGAACCATTCCACATGCGCGTCCCCCTCGAAGGCGAGGATGTGCGTGCAGATCCGGTCGAGGAAGAAGCGGTCGTGGCTGATCACCACCGCGCAGCCGGCGAAATCCTCCAGCGCGTCCTCGAGCGCGCGCAGCGTCTCCACGTCCAGATCGTTGGTCGGCTCGTCGAGCAGCAGCACGTTGCCGCCCGACTTCAGAAGCCGCGCCATGTGCACGCGGTTGCGCTCCCCGCCCGAAAGCTGGCCGACGACCTTCTGCTGGTCCCCGCCCTTGAAGTTGAAGGCACCGCAATACTTGCGCGAATTGACCTCGGCGTCGCCGAGCTGGATCAGCTCCGCCCCGCCCGAGATCGCCTCCCACACCGTGTCGGTGGGGTTCAGATCGTCGCGCGTCTGGTCGACATAGGACAGCTCGACCGTGTCGCCATATTCGAGCGTGCCGGCGTCGGGTTCTTCCTGCCCGGTCAGCATCTTGAACAGGGTCGACTTGCCGGCGCCGTTGGGGCCGATTACCCCGACGATGCCGCCCGGCGGCAGCGAGAACGACAGATCCTCGATCAAAAGCTTGTCGCCCATGGCCTTCTTGAGGTTCTCGACCTCGATCACCTTGGACCCCAGGCGCGGGCCGTTGGGGATGATGATCTGCGCCTTGCCGACACGCTCCTTCTCGGACTGGCCGGCCATCTTCTCGTAGGCCGAGATCCGCGCCTTGGACTTGGCCTGCCGCGCCTTCTGACCCTGCCGCATCCATTCCAGCTCGCGCTGGAGCGTGCGCTGCTTGGCCTTGTCCTCGCGCGCCTCCTGCTCCAGCCGCTTCTGCTTCTGCTCCAGCCAGGACGAGTAGTTGCCCTCGTAGGGAATGCCGCGGCCGCGGTCGAGCTCGAGAATCCAGCCGGTGATCGAATCGAGGAAGTAGCGGTCGTGGGTGACGATCAGGATCGTGCCCTTGTACTCGATCAGGTGGTTCTGCAGCCAGGCGATCGTCTCGGCGTCGAGGTGGTTGGTCGGCTCGTCGAGCAGCAGCATGTCCGGCGCTTCCAGCAGCAGCCGGCAGAGCGCGACGCGCCGCACCTCGCCGCCCGACAGGGAGGTGACGTCGGCATCGTCCGGCGGGCAGCGCAGCGCCTCCATCGCCACGTCGACCTTCGAATCGAGATCCCACAGGTTCTCGCCGTCGATCTCGTCCTGCAGCGCGGCCATCTCGTCGGCGGTCTCGTCGGAGTAGTTCATCGCCAGCTCGTTGAACCGGTCGAGCTTGGCCTGCTTCTCGGCGACGCCCAGCATGACGTTGCCGCGCACGTCGAGCGCGGGGTCGAGCTGCGGCTCCTGCGGCAGGTAGCCCACGCGCGCGCCGGTCGCCGCCCAGGCCTCGCCGGAGAAGTCCTTGTCGATCCCCGCCATGATCTTCAGCAGCGTCGACTTGCCCGCGCCGTTGACGCCGACGACGCCGATCTTCACGCCCGGCAGGAAGGACAGGCGGACGTTCTCGAAGCACTTCTTGCCGCCGGGATAGGTCTTCGAGACCCCGTCCATGTGGTAGACGTACTGGTAGGACGCCATTGTGCGCGCTCCTCAAGCTCGGGTGTTCAGGTTGCCGGCGTGTTTAGGCCATTGCAGCGGGGGCGGAAAGGGGGCGCGGTGCCCGGCAATGAAAGGGCGAGGGGCCAGCCCCTCGCGCTCCCCGGAGTATTTTCGACGAGAAGAAGAGGGGGCGCGCGCTGTTGCCCTTCTTCTCGTTCCAAATACTCCCGCCGGAGGCGTCCTGCGGCGGGGCCGGGTGCGGCGGCCGGGTCAGGCCGCGACGGAGGTAGCGGCTTTGCGGATCGCGCGGATGTTCTGGCCGTAGGGCGCGGGATCGGCGACCGAGCCGCCCTTGAAGACCGAAGAGCCCGCGACCAGCACGTCGGCGCCGGCCTCGACGAGGCGGCGGGCGTTGCCCGGGCCGACGCCGCCGTCGATCTCGATGTGCAGGTGCGGCGCCCAGGCGCGCAGCTGGGCGACCTTGGGCAGGCAGGTGTCAATGAAACTCTGGCCGCCGAAACCGGGGTTCACGGTCATCACGCAGACGAGATCGACAAGGTCGAGGACCGGGCGCACGGCCTCGACCGGGGTGCCGGGGTTGAGCGCGACGCCCGGGCGGCAGCCGGCGGCGCGGATCGCCTGCAGCGTGCGGTGGATGTGCGGGCCGGCCTCCACATGCGCCGTCAGGATGTCGGCGCCGGCCGCGGCGAAGGCGTCGATGAAGGGATCGACCGGGGCGATCATCAGGTGCACGTCCATGAGCGTGCGGATATGGGGGCGGATCGCGGCGCAGGTCTGGGGGCCGAAGGTGATGTTGGGCACGAAATGGCCGTCCATCACGTCGACATGGATCCAGTCCGCGCCTTCGGCTTCGACGGCCGCGATCTCGGCCCCGAAGGCGGCGAAGTCGGCGGCGAGGATGGAGGGGGCGATGGTGACCATGGGCGTTCCTGTCAGTAGCCGGCGGCGCGGTCGACGCGGCCCTTGAGGGGCTGGCCGGCCTCGGCGCGGGCGATGTTGTCGGCGATGGCACGCGCGGCGGAGCTCACGCGCGTCTCGGAGGCGATATGGGGCGTGACGGTGACGCGCGGATGTGCCCAGAACGGGTGATCCGCGGGCAGGGGCTCGGTCCTGAAGACGTCGAGCGTGGCGTGCGAGAGCCGACCGTCGTCCAGCGCCGCAAGAAGCGCATCGTCGTCGATGAGCGGCCCGCGGCCGGGATTGATGACCACCGCGCCGGGGGCGAGGCGCGAGAGCGTGGTCTCGTTGATGACCTCGCGCGTCTGCGACGTGTCGGGCAGGAGCAGCACGACGATCTCTGCCCCGTCGAGCGCGGCGCCGAGGCCCTCGTCTCCGGCGCGGCAGGAGACGCGGGGCAGGCCCTTCTGCGAGCGCGACCAGCCGCGCACGTGGAAACCGAGGTCGGCCAGAGACGTGGCGCACGCGGCGCCAAGCGCGCCGAGGCCCAGCACCGCCACGATACGGTCGGAGGCGAGCGGGGGCGCGCGATTGTCCCAGACGTGATCGGGGTTCACGATATGCGCGTCCATGCCGAGATGATGGCGCAGGACGTGGCCGGTGACCCATTCGACCATGCCCTGGGTCAGCCCCTCTTCGTCGACCATGCGCACCAGCGGCGCGGTCAGGGTGGGGTTGCCGACGATGCCTTCGACGCCCGCCCAGAGGTTCAGCACCGCCTTGAGGTTCGTGTAGGGGCTGAAGTCCTGAAGATGGCTCTTCGGCGCGTAGACGATGTAGTCGACATCCTCGGGTGCGGCCTCGGTGGTCAGGCGCACGTCCTGGCCGTCGAGCGCGGTGCGCAGCGGGGTCTCGTACTCGGCCCAGAGGCCGGGGCCGGCGGCGAAGAGAATTGTTCGGGTCATCGGGGCCTGTGGATATGGGCGCTTTGAACGAGGCCGAAGGCGACCATGAGCACGAGCATCGCCGAGCCGCCGTAGCTCACCAGCGGCAGCGGCACGCCGACGACGGGAGCGAGGCCCATGACCATGGACATGTTCACCGCGAAGAACAGGAAGAAGGTCAGGCCGATCCCCAGCGTCAGCAGCGAGGAGAAACGATCGCGGTTCTGCAGCGCCGAAAAAATGCAGAACAAGAGGATCAACACGTAGAGGATCAGCAGTGACAGCCCGCCGACGAAGCCGAACTCCTCGGCCAGGGTGTTGAAGATGAAGTCGGTATGTTTTTCCGGCAGGAAGTTCAGCCGCGACTGCGTCCCCTGCATGAAGCCCCGCCCGGTCCAGCCGCCCGAGCCCATGGCGATCTTGGCCTGGGTGATGTGGTAGCCCGCGCCGAGCGGGTCGGTGGAGGGATCGAGGAAGGTGTCGATGCGGCGGAACTGGTAGTCCTTCAGGAGCTGCCAGTCGGTGCCCCGCGACTTGAAGATGGTCGTGACGAAGCCGACGCCGGCGGCGATCACCGCGCCGAAATAGGCCCAGTGAACGCCGGCGAGGAACATCATCAGCCCGCCGCCCGCCACGAGCAGGATCGCGGTGCCGAGGTCGGGCTGGGTCAGCACCAGCCCGGTCGGTGCGAGGATGATGAGGATCGGCACGATCACCCAGAGCGGGCGCGACGTCTTCTTCATCGGCAGCCAGTCGTAATAGGCCGCAAGCACCATCACGAGCGCGACCTTCATCAGCTCGGACGGCTGCAGGCGCATGAAGCCGAGGTCGATCCAGCGCTGCGCGCCCATGCCGACGGAGCCGAAGAATTCGACCATGACCAGAAGGCCGAGCGAGATCAGGTAAGCCAACACCGACATGTTGCGCCAGAACCAGATCGGCACCATGGCGACGGCGAACATCAGCGCGAGGCCGAGAACGTAGCGCTTCATCTGCGGTTCGGCCCAGCGGTCCAGCGTGCCGCCGGCCACCGAATAGAGCATCAGGAAGCCGATCCCCGCCACTGCAGAGAGCAGCACTATCAGAGGCCAGTTGAGGTACAGCACCTTGCGCCAGCCGCCGGGGACGGACTTGACCGTGTATTCGAGGTAACTCATCGGCGGGAGCTCCTCGAGCCCTGGCGGACTCTCCTCGCAGGGGCGGCGGCGGGCGTCATGCGCGGCTCGTGCGGGTGTCGGGCGACATGCGGCGGCGCTCTCGCAGGCGCTCCTGCAGCTCCTCTATCTCGCCGCGGTCGGCGGTCGGGTAGGCGTCGAGCGGCGGGTCGCCGTCGTAGAGCGCTTGCAGCGTCACGTCGCGCGCGATGGGCGCCGCCGCGGAGGAGCCGCCGCCGCCATGTTCGACGATGGTCGCCACGGCGATGCGCGGATTGTCGTAGGGCGCGAAGTTGACGAACAGGCCGTGGTCGCGGCGGTTCCACGGCAGGTCCTCGTTGCGGGTGACGCCCCGGGCGCGTTCGGCCGCGGTGATGTTGCGCACCTGGGAGGTGCCGGTCTTGCCGGCCATGCGCATCTCCTCGGCGATGATGCGGCTGCGATAGGCGGTGCCGCGGCGGCTGTTGGAGACGTTGAACATCGCGGTGCGGATCCAGCGCAGATGGTTCTCGTTCAGCCCGAGGGGCTCGCCGCCGCGCGAGGGTTCCTCCACCCCGTCGATGGACTTCACCAGCCGCGGCGAGATCGACCGCCCGGTGGCAATACGTGCGGACATCACCGCCAGCTGCAGGGGCGAGGTCAGCACGTCGCCCTGGCCGATGGAGCAGTTCACGGTGTCGCCGATGCGCCATTCCTGGTTCCAGCGCTCGCGCTTCCAGGCCTTGTCGGGCATGATTCCGGAGCCGACCGCGGACATCGGCACGTCGTGCACCTCGCCGAGGCCGAGGCGGCGGCCCATCTCGGCGATCCGGTCGATACCGACGCGCAGCGCCATCTCGTAGTAGTAGACGTCGCAGGACTGCATCAGCGAGTTCTCGAGGTCCATGTGGCCGTGGCCGGCGCGTTTCCAGCAATGGAAGCGGCGCGAGCCGACGCGCAGGTGCCCGGGGCACCAGACGGTGTTGTTGGGCCCGATGATCCCGGCTTCGAGCGCGGCGAGCGCGGTGACCATCTTGAAGCACGAGCCCGGCGGGTAGAAGCCCTGCACCGTCTTCGAGACCAGCGGCGCGCGTTCGTCGGCCTGCAGCGCGCCGTAATCGTCGTAGGAAATGCCGCGCACGAACTTGTTGGGATCGAAGCCGGGCGCCGAGGCAATCGCCAGTAGATCGCCGTGTTCGAGATCCATCACCACGACCGAGGCGCTCTCGTCGCCGAGCCGGGCGTGGATGTAATCCTGCAGGCGCGTGTCGACGGTGAGCTGCAGATCGGCGCCGGCCACGCCCTCGCGGCGGTCGAGCTCTCGCATGACGCGGCCGGCGGCGTTGACCTCCACCCGCTTGGAGCCTGCGCGGCCGCGCAGCATGTCCTCGTATTTTGTCTCAACCCCGATCTTGCCGAACTGGAAGCGCGGGATCCGCAGCACCGGGTCGGGATCCTCGTAGCGGGCGAGATCGCGTTCCGACACCGGCTGCACGTAGCCGACGACATGGGCAAAGATCTCGTCGTGCGGGTAGTGGCGCGAGAGCCCGACCTCGGGGTTCACGCCCGGCAGGGCGGGCGCGTTGGCGGCGACGCGGCTGACCGAATCCCAGCTCACGCGGTCGGCCACGGTGACCGGCAGGAACGGGGCGGAGCGGTTCATCTCCGCGATCGCGCGCTCGATCTCGCCGGGGTCGAGCTCCACCAGCGTGGCGAGGCGGGCGATGGTGTCCTGCAGATCGCCCGCGTCCTCCTTGACCACGGTGATGCGGTAGGCCGGCTCGTTCGCGGCGATGACGACGCCGTTGCGGTCGAAGATCTGCCCGCGCGCCGGCGGGATCAGGCGCAGGTTGATCCGGTTCTCCTCGGCCAGGAGGCGGAATTCCTCGCCCTGGTCGACCTGCATGTAGCGCATCCGCATCGCCAGCACGGTGGCGAAGCCGAGCTGCACGCCGCCGAGGATCATGCCCCGGCGGGTGATGCGGCGGGCGCTGTCGGCGCTGTCCTTGGGTGTGCGTCTCATGAGCCCAGTCCTATCCGGTCGCCCTCTCCGGGGCGGGCGCGCCTGAGGCCGAAGACGACGTGCGTGACCGCCACCACGACCGGGTAGCACAGGATCGTCAGGATCGTCTGCGACAGCATCAGCGCGCCGTTCGCGGTGGGAATTATAAGCAGCAGGAGCACGATTTGATAGATCAGCGCCATCACGATCAGGCCGACGGACACCGACACCCATTCCAGCGCGAAAGCGGTTTCGGAGGCGTGCCGGTCGCGGGCCTTGAGGCTCTCGGTCATCGTCACCGTGAGCGCGGCCCAGAGCCCGGGCGGGCGCTGGAAGATCAGGTCGGCGAGCAGCGCCATCAGCGCGACGAGAAGCGTCGGCACGATGTCCGGCCGCCTGAGGGCCCAGGCGAAGGTGAGCGCGACGATGAGGTCGGGCCCGGCGATCCGGGCCGGGCTCATGTCGAGCGGCAGCAGGCTGAAGAACATCACGATCAGGCAAAGCGCGACGTAGAGCGCGCGCATCGCCCAGAGGCGCAGGAGGGCGGCGTCGATCATCGGGCCGGACGCCGTGCCGGTGTGGAAAGGGGGGACGCCTCCGGCGGGAGTATTTGGGACGAGAAGAAGACGCGGCGGGGAGCCCGGCATGGCCGGTTGGGACGCCCGGCGTGGAAGGACGCTGCGCGGGGGCGAGTGTCAGCCATCGACGGCCTCGGGTACGGGCTCGGGCGAGGGGGCGTCCTCGGATGTTTCCGGCTCGGGGGCGGCGGGTGGCTCGTCCGGCAGGATCAGGCCCGAGGGGGTGGAGACGCGGCGCGCGCCGTGATCGCGCAGCACGCGCAGGAATTCCAGCCGCTCGTAATCGGCGGCGAGGCGCACGCGCAGCCGCCCGCCGGCGTCCTGCGCCACCTGGCCGATCAGCAGGCCCGGCGGAAAGACGTCGCCGTCCCCGGAGGTGACGATGCGGTCGCCCGGGCGCACGAGGTCGGAATTCTCGAGAAAGTCGATGGGCGGCGCGGAGGAATTGTCGCCGGTGATCAGCGCGCGCTGGCCCGAGGGCTGAATCAGCGCCGGGATGCGGCTGGTCGCGTCGGTCAGCAGGATCACGCGGGAGGTGTTGGCGCCGACGCCGGAGATCCGTCCGACGAGGCCGATCCCGTCCATCGTCGCCCAGCCGTCGACGATGCCGTCGCGGCTCCCGACGTTGATCAGCACCGACTGGCGGAAGGGCGAGCCGGAATCGGCCAGCACGACCCCGGTGATGTAGGTCAGCTGGGGGTCGAGCCGCACGTTGTTGAGATCGCGCAGGCGGGCGTTTTCCTGTTCGAGCTGCAGCGCCGCCTCTTTCCAGGCGGTCATCTGGCGCAGCTCGCGCCGCAATTCGCGGTTCTGGTCGTAGATGTTGCGGTAGCTTTCGAAGTCGCGGAAAAGCTGCACCGTCGCGGTGACCGGCGCCATCGCCCAGTCCATCCGCGGCACCACCGCGTCGACGACCTGTGCGCGGAAGCGTTCGACGCGCGGCGAATCGATGCGCCAGACGAGGAACAGGGCGATCAGGCAGAACACGACGACCGCCAGAAGCAGACGCTTCAGCGGGCCGGTGAAATGGTCACTGGAGCGGTCCCGTGCCAATCCGTGTCCTCTGCGGCAGGGTCACGATGTCAGCTGTCGTAGTCAATCGCGTGGCGCAGCTGCTTTTCGTATTCGAGCGCCTTGCCGGTGCCGAGCGCGACGCAGTTGAGCGACTCGTCTGCGATGGACACGGCGAGGCCGGTCTGCTCGCGCAGCGCCAGATCGAGATCTCCGAGAAGCGCGCCGCCGCCGGTCAGCATCACGCCGCGATCCACGATGTCGGCGGCGAGGTCGGGCGGGGTGGCTTCGAGTGCGGTCATCACCGCCTCGCAGATGGTCTGCACCGGTTCGGCGAGCGCCTCGGCGACCTGCGCCTGGCTGATCTCGGTCTCCTTGGGCACGCCGTTCAGCAGGTCGCGGCCGCGGATCTGCATGGACGAACCGCGCCCGTCGTCGGGCATCCGGGCGGTGCCGATGGAGGTCTTGATCCGCTCGGCGGTCGATTCGCCGATCAGCAGGTTCTGCTGGCGACGCAGGTAGTTGATGATCGCCTCGTCCATGCGGTCGCCGCCGACCCGCACCGAGCGCGCGTAGACGATGTCGCCGAGCGACAGGACCGCGACCTCGGTGGTCCCGCCGCCGATGTCGACCACCATGGAGCCGGTGGGGTCGGTGATCGGCATGCCGGCGCCGATGGCCGCGGCGATGGGCTCGGCGATGAGGCCGGCCTTGCGGGCGCCGGCGGACAGGACCGACTGGCGGATCGCGCGTTTCTCGACCGGCGTCGCGCCGTGCGGCACGCAGACGATGATCTTCGGCTTCGAGAAGGTCGAGCGCTTGTGCACCTTGCGGATGAAGTGCTTGATCATCTCCTCGGCCACGTCGAAGTCGGCGATGACGCCCTCGCGCATGGGACGGATCGCCTCGATCGAGCCGGGCGTGCGGCCGAGCATCAGCTTGGCGTCCTCGCCCACGGCCAGCACCTTCTTCACGCCGTCCTTGACGTGATAGGCGACAACGGATGGTTCGGACAGGATAACGCCGCGCCCCTTGACGTAGACCAGCGTGTTGGCCGTGCCGAGGTCGATGGCCATATCCGCCGAAAAGGCGCCCATGAGTCTGTCCAAGCCGAACATCGCGTGCCGTACCCCCGAATGGAATTGGGCCCGCGACTCTCATGAGAGGTGCGGGCCGGCGCCCTTATAGGCTTCGGGTGGCAGCGGCGAAAGGCCCCCGGGGGCGCAAATCAGCGTGTTCTTGCCAGAGAGCCGGAGGCCACTGGGGTCAGCGCGGCCGGTGCGGCGGTCCACGCCCGGTAGGTCGGGGCAGGCGCGCTGCCCCTTCGTAACTCTTCAAGACGCTCCGGGGTGTAGGCGGCTGCAATCGCCTTTCGCGCGATATGACGGTCGAGTCGCGCACCGACCGGCCCGGATACAAGCCGAAGACGCCGGGCCTGCGCCGGCCCGTCCCGGGGGGCGGCGCTCATTTCACCGTTGCGCGACGATCGGATCGAGGAGGGGCTCGGCGTGGATAAAGCGCGGATCTCTCAGGTCTCGAAGCGCCAACCCACGCGCCGGAGCCGGCCCGGCACCGTCTCGCCCGGCGGAAGGCGCTGCGGGCCATGCAGGCGGCACGCGGTCCAGGCAAGCGCGGCTCAGGGCTTCTCTCGGCCTCCCGCCGGGTCCGAATGTCGGATTTCGACGCTGCTGCGTCGCGCGTTCGCGGCTTCGCAACCAAGGCTGCGATATCGACGGGGGAAACCTCGGCCCACGGAGTCGCGCGCCATGAAGACACACGTCAAAGCTCTCGTCGTCGGCGGTGGCGCCGTCGGCACCTCCATCGCCTACCACCTCGCCCGGCACGGCTGGGACGACGTCATGCTGCTCGAACGGGACGAACTGACAAGCGGCTCGACCTGGCACGCCGCGGGCCTTCTGCCCTACTTCAACATGTCCTACGCGACGACGCATATCCACGACTACTCCATCAGGTTCTACAAGACGCTGGAGGAGGAGACCGGGCTCGACGCCGGGTTCTTCGTCGTCGGCAACCTGCGCATGGCCCAGACCGAGGCGCGGATGGACGAGTATCGCCTCTACGCCTCCACCGCGGAGACCTGCGGCGTGCCGTTCGACTGGATGACGCCGGACCAGATCAAGGAGCGCTGGCCGCTTCTCAACACGGACGGCCTAAAGGGCGCGATCTACCACCCGACGGACGGCTACATTAACCCCGCCGACGTCACCATGGCGATGGCCAAGGGCGCGCGCCAGCGCGGCGTGACGATCGAGCGCAAGTGGCAGGTCGACGGCTACGCGTGGAAAGGCGACCATTGGGACGTGAGCGTCACCAAGATGGTCGAGAAGGGCGGCAACCTCGTGCCCTCCGACGAGACAGCCGTGATTTCGGCCGAGCATGTCGTGACCGCCACCGGTAACCACGCGCAGCGCACCGCGAAGATGCTGGGGATCAAGATCCCCGCGATCCCGGTCGAACACCAGTTCATCGTGACCGAGCCCGACCCCGCGCTGGTCGAGTGGCGCAAGACCAACGAGCAGCACCCGGTGATCCGCGACGCCGACGCCAAGTGGTACGTCCGCGAGGAGCGTGGCGGCTGGATCCTCGGCCCCTACGAGAAGGGCGCGCCGGCGCGGTTCGAATACGCGGTGCCCGACAGCTTCCGCGCCGACCTCTTCCCGCTCGACCTCGAGCGGATCGAGGAAGAATACATGTCGATGATCAACCGCATCCCCTCGACCGAGACGGTGGGCCTCAAGGACGATTTCAACGGCCCGATCTGCTACACGCCGGACGGCAACCCGCTGATCGGGCCGGCGCCGGGGCTGCGCAACATGTGGCTGGCCGAGGGCTTCTCCTTCGGGATCACCGCCGCGGGCGGGGCGGGGCACTACCTCGCGCAGATGATGGTCGCCGGCGAGGCGGAGATCGACATGGCGTCGCTCGACCCCAAGCGGTTCGGCGGCGACTGGATGACCACCGAATACGCCGCGCGCAAGAACGAGGAAGCCTACGAGAACGTCTACGTCCTGCACCACCCCGACGAGGAGCGCGAGGCCTGCCGGCCGCTGCGCACCGGGCCGTGCTACGACCGACAGAAGGCGCAAGGCGCGCAGTTCGGCTGCGTCAACGGCTTCGAGCGGCCGAACTATTACGGGCCGAAGGACGCGCCCTCGAGCTTCGATCACGACGCGCGGTCGTTCCGCCGCGGCGAGTGGTGGCAATACGCCGTGGAGGAGGCGAAGGCGATCCGCGAGGGCGTCGGCCTGATCGACGCGACGGCCTTTGCCAAGCACGCGGTCACCGGGCCCGGCGCGGCCGAGTTCCTGTCGGGCTTTTCGTGCAACAAGCTGCCGAACGTGGGACGAATCAACCTGACCTACGCCCTGACCGAGGCCGGGACCGTCCGCACCGAATACACCATCGTGCGGCGCGGGGAGCGGGACTTCTACCTTGTCTCGGCCGGCGCCTGGGCGGCCTATGACGGCGACTTCCTGCGCAAGGCGGCCGAGGATTACATGGCCGCCGGCGGCGGCTGCGTCGTGGTGCAGGACATCACCACGCAATGGGGCGTCTTCGCCATCGCGGGGCCGAAGTCGCGCGACGTGCTGAACGCGCTCGTCAAGGACGCCAATCCCGCCACGGCGCTGTCGAACAAGCGGTTCCCGTGGCTGGCGATGCGCAATATCGAGCTTGGCATGGTGCCGGTGATGGCGCTGCGCGTGGCCTATACCGGGGAACTCGGCTGGGAGCTGCACCACCCGATCGAGATGTCGGCGCATCTGTGGGACAGGCTGATGGAGGCGGGCGCGCCGCACGGGCTGAAGCTCGTCGGCGGGCGGGCGCAGAACTGGCTGCGGATGGAGAAATCCTACCGCGCCTTCGGCCACGAGCTCGGCCGCGACGCGACGCCTCTGGAGGCCGGGCTCGACCGGTTCGTCGACTGCACGCGGCCCTATGCCGGCAAGCCGGCGATGCTCGAGACGGGCATCCGGTCGAAATGCTGCACGCTGCTGATCGACGGGCCGGCGGATGCCGACCCCTGGGGTCGCGAGGCGCTGTATACCGAGGACGGGGAGCGCGTCGGGCGCCTGACCTCCGGCGGCTATTCGGTCGCCTTCGGCAAGTCGATCGGCATGGGCTACGTGCGCCCCGGACTGGCGCGGGCGGGCACGAAGCTGAAGGTGCGGATCATGGGCGATCTCTGGGATGCGGAGGTGACGGAGGATTCACCCTACGATCCGAAGAACGAGGTGATCCGCGCGGACGGCTGATGGCGCGGGGTGGGCTGATTGCCCACCCTATTTCCTGTTCGACCGTTCGGCTCTGGTGGGGCGGACGGGAGCGAGGGGCCAGCCCCTCGCGCTCCCCGGGATATTTTCGGGCAGATGAAGAGGGGAAGGGGCGCGGGAGGGCGAAGGCGGGTCGCTGTGCGGCCGGGGCGGTGCGCGAGGACTGACCAATTCGTGAACGCGGTCCGCGGCCGCGGCTCTACCTGCTGGCGTGATCGTTACGTTCAGGAGAGGAGAGCTGGAATGACCCGCACGCTTACCCTTGCCGCGGCGGCGCTGGTGGTGCCGGTGGCCGCGAGCGCCCAGATCATGGGCGAGGCACAAACGTATACCGTCGGCGAGCGCGAATACGAGGGGTACGTCGCGCGACAGACGACGCTTGAAGAGCCGCTGGGCACGGTGCTGATCGTGCACGACTGGGACGGGCTGACCGAGTACGAGATGCGCCGCGCCGACATGCTCGCCGCGCAGGGCTACCTGGCCTTTGCCGTCGACGTCTACGGCGCCGATGAAGAGCCGCAATCGGTGGAGGACAACCGGCGCCTCTCCGGCGCGCTCTACGAGGATCGCGAGGAATTCCGCGCGCGGCTGATGGGCTCCATCGAGGCGGCGCGGTCGCTGGAGGGCGCCACGGACAATATCGCGATGATGGGCTATTGCTTTGGCGGTGCCGCGGTGCTGGAGGCGGCGCGCGCGGGCGCGGACCTCGATGCTTTCGCGACGTTCCATGCCGGGCTCGACCTGCCGGAGGGGCAGGATTACTCCGACGTGAGCGCGCCGGTCATGCTGTTTCATGGCTCTGCCGATCCGGTGTCCGGCATGGACGCCATGGCGATGACGCTGGGCGCGATGCAGGAGGCCGGGATCGCGCATGACGCGCGGATCTTCGGCGGCGCGCGGCATTCCTTCACCGTCTGGGGATCGGACGATTACGTGCTGGAGGCCGACCGCAAGTCTTGGGACGGGCTGCTGGAGTACCTCGACGAAACGCTCTGAGTACCCGTTCCCGCGTGGCGGCCGGGCGGCGGATGGACGGCGCGGCCCGGCCGGGCTAGGGCAGGGCGGACCCTTCCGCCGGAGTGCCGCCCATGCCGTCCCTGTCGATCTATGCCCTGCTTGCCGCCGCGATCTGCGCGGAGGTGATCGCCACCACCGCGCTGGCGCAGAGCGACAGTTTCCGCCGGCTCTGGCCATCGGTCCTGACCGTGGTGGGCTACGCCTTCGCGTTCTACTTCCTGAGCTTTCCGATCAAGGTGCTGCCGACCGGCGTGATCTACGCGATCTGGTCGGGACTCGGCATCGTGCTGATCACGATGGTGTCGTGGCTCTGGGCCGGGGAGCGGCTCGATACCCCGGCGGTGCTGGGTCTTGCCCTCATCATCGCCGGGGTGATCGTGATCAACGTCTTTTCAGACGCGGTGCGCCACTAGGTCATTGTGGCAGCGCCGCGCAATGCGCGCCGCCGGACGCCTGGCCCGACCCGAGCGCGATGATGGGTGGCTGGCCGTAGATGTCGGGTGCGCCGCTCGCCGCGAGGTCGGCGAGCGTCATGGTGGCCAGGCCGACCAGGGCGATGCTGACAACGATCAGGCGGGTTTTCATGTGCGCGGCTCCAGTCCCAGGATCGGGCGCAGCTTGATGCCGTAGAAGGCGCCGCCGAAGGCCGCGGCGAACCAGACCCAGCCGTGCAGGCTGCCGGTAGAGATGCCCGAGAAGAAGGCGCCCACGTTGCAGCCGAAGGCGAGGCGCGAGGAATAGCCCAAGAGGAACCCCGCGATGACCGTCGCGACCCAGGCGCGCGCCGGAAGCTGCGGGATGCCGGCGCCCAGCCCCGCGCGCCACGCCGCGACGAGGGCGGCGCCCGCGACGATGCCGAGATTGGTCAGCGAGGTCACGTCGGTCAGAAGCGACGCGCCAACCCGCTCCATGTTCGCCTCCGTGCCCCAGAAGGAGGAGGCGGAGAGATCCGCGCCGAGCGCCGTCGCCCCCTTCGCCGCCCAGAGCCCGAGGCCGTAGACCACGCCCCAGGGCTGGCCGGCAACCACGAGGTTGGCGATGGCCAGCGCGGCAAGGCAGATCGCCGCGAGCCAGAGCCGGCGGGGGATCACCCGCTGCTCGGGCGCCGCGCGCCACCACAGGAAAGCCGAGACCGCGGCGAGACCGGCGAGCGTGACGATCAGGCCGGTGGTCCCCGAGAGCGCGACCGTCGGAGCGGTGCCGAGCGAGGTCCACCAGAGCAGGTGATCGGCGCCGAAGAAGCTGCCGATTGCGAAGAACGGCAGGGCCAGAAGGCTCACGGCATTGCCGCTGCCGGCATTGACCAGCGTGCCCGAGCCGCAGCCCATGACGATCTGCATGCAGGCGCCGAAGACGAAGGCGCCGCCGATCATTGCAAAGCCGACGGGCGCGTGGGCGCCGATCAGTTCCTGCCCGTGGGTGGCCAGCAGCGGGAAGGCGGCGAGCGCGACGAGGCCGATGGAGACCAGTTGCGCCACGGTGGCGGCGGGGTCACGCTCCCGGATCAGGCGGCGCCAGGGGCCCGCAAAGCCGAAGCGGAAGCCTTCGAGCACGATCCCGAAGCCGAGGCCGATGGCCAGAAGGAGCCCGTAGCGCGCGCCCACGAACGAAGCGACGGCCAGAACGAGGATGGCCGCGCCGACAAGCAGCGCGGCCCGCGGGAGCGCCCCGGGTTCGGGGCGCTCGGCAGCAGGTGAGACGGTGGCCATGGCTTAGAAGACACCCCGGATCTGGTGCCAGAGCGTGCGCAGCGGCCCCGGCACGTTGGCCATGTCGTAGCCCGCGTTGGACCAGCCGACCATGGATTCGGGGTAGAGCTTCACGTTGTCGATCCCGGCGAGTTCGGACAGCGCGAACCAGTTCGTCGCCGCCCAGTGGCCGGTATTGCAGAACGAGATCAGGTTCTCGGCGCCGGTGAAGCCCTGCTCTTCGGCAAGCTGGCGCGCGGCGTCCGCGTCGACGATCGCCGGGCCGTTGGAGAACCAGCCGGCGTGCTCGAAGTAGTCCGACTGCGGCAGGGTGCCGGGTTTGGCGGCGGCCGGGTGCGACTCGGTGCCGTTCCAGAAGCTCTCCGGCCGGGCATCGAGCAGGAGCGTGTCGTTTTCGCCGTCGATGGCGGCCTGAACGTCCTCGGTCGACGCGGTCCAGGTGTCGTCCCATGTCACGTCGATCTGCGACGGCTCGGGGTCGGCGGCGTCTTCGGACAGGTCCAGCCCGGCTTCGGTCCAGGCGTTCACGCCGCCGTTGAGGATGGTCAGATCCTCGATCCCGGCGGATTTCAGCGTCCAGTAGACGCGCGCGGCGGCGCCGAAATCGGAGACGCTCTCACCCTGGTAGGTGACGACGACCGGCGTGTCGGCCTCCAGCCCGAGCTCGCGCAGCGTGTCGGTCAGCGCTTCTTCGGTGGGGAGCTGTCCGGGATTGTCGGACGGGCCGCGGAAGAGGCCGTAGGGTGCGTTCACGGCACCGTCCACATGACCGGCGGCGAAGGCGTCCTCGGCCCGGATGTCGATCACGTCGACCCCGGCCCCCGAGGACAGAAGCTCCGACAGCTCTTCGGGGGTGGCGAGCGGGCCGGGCAGGGTCTGGGCCGAGGCGGCGCTGGCGCAGGCCAGCGCGAGGATGGATGCGGAAGCGAGGGGCTTCATTGGGGAACCTCCGATCTGTGCGGTTTGCGTCTTACTTGCGGCCGCAGCGCGCAGCTTCAAGGTCGCATCGCGCGGGCCCGGCGGCGCGGCGCAGGGCTATCGTTTTGTCCCGGGTGCCTCTTTCCCGACGGCGTTTCGCGGGACCCGCGCCACCGCAAACGCGCGTTTCGCGGCAGGGGCGACACAAGGCCGGTCATTCTTATCTGCCTTTCGGGCCCCCGGTCCGGATCAGAGTCGCAGCAGACCCCGGCTCATCGCCAACGCGAGAGTCTGGTCGCGGCTGTGCGCGTCCATCTTGCGCGCTGCATCGCGGATCTCGCGCCAGACCTCGCGCTCGGTCAGCCGCAGCCGGTCGGCGATGTCGCCCTCGTTCAGCCCATGGGCGAGCAGGCTGAGTATGTCGGTCTCGCGCACGGACAGGCGCTGCCAGTTCGCGCCGAAGAAGCGGGCGGCGTCTGCGCCGCTGCCGGGCGGCCCGAGCGACAGGCTCAGCATCGCAGAGACGGCGGACAGTGCCCGGGCCGTGCCATGGCCGAAGAGATCGGTCGGATCGCCCTCCGTGGCGAGGGCGAGGGTCTTGCCCGTCGTACCTTCGATCCAGCTGTGGGTCAGCATGTAACGATAGCCGTGGCGCAGCATGCCCGCATGGAGCGCCGCGCCGGGCGTGCCGTCGGTGTCCCTCGCGCGCGCGGCCACGTCGTAGAGCGGCGGCGGGGTGCCGGCGATGGCGGCCTGCAGCACCGGATCGCTGTCGTGATATTCAGCGCCGGCATATTCGTCGAGCCAGTCGGGCGCCATGGTACTGCGCATCCAGGCGATACCCGGGGCGCCGCGCAGGAAGGCGCCGGCGTTCACCGCGCTCGCCCCGATGCGGGCCGCCACCGCCTCCACACGCATCCACGCATCGTCGGCGTCTGACGCATCGGCCAGCGTGTCGGCGGCGTCGATCAGCAGCCGGGCAAAGCGGGTGGTGGTCATCTGCGGGCGGCGCTCTTCTCGTGCATCGCACAGAGTGCGTGCTGAGGCGGTTTGGCGTCAAGGTATCTGGCCCGTCCCGCGCCGGCGCCCGGAGCCGGCGCGGGACGGGCGGCTCACTCCTCTCCGGCCTCGGGGCCAAGATCGGCCTCTGGCGGCGCGTCGCGCGTCGGGCGGGTGGTGCCGCGGGACGTGTCGCCCTCCGTGTCGCTGCTGGCCTCGCGCGAGCGGCGGGCATCGGCACGGTCCTCGTCGCGGCCGACATCGCGCAGGCGCAAGGTCTGCGTCGCGCCGGACTTGTCCTCGCCGAAGAACAGGGTCTGGTGCGGGAAGGGGATCTCGATGCCGCGCTCGTCGAAGAGCTTCTTGAGAAGCTCGTTGTAGGCGCGTCCGACGCCCCACTGGCTGCCCGGAAGGGTCATGATGCGCGTGCGCAGCACCACCGCGCTGTCACCCAGCGAATTGACCCCGAACCATTCCAGGTCGCCGATGATCGCATCGCCGTTCTCGCCTTCGCGCAGGGTGGCGAAAGCGTCGTGCATCGCCTCTTTCGCGGCGTCGATATCCTCGCGGTAGGCGATGCCCATGTCGGTGACCGTATATGCGAAGTCGCGCATGTAGTTCGACACCATGTCGAGCGACGAGAACGGGATGATGTGATAGGTTCCGTCCAGCGCCCGGAGCGAGACCGAGCGGATCGTCAGCTTCTCGACCGTGCCTGTGGTGCCGCCGACGGTCACCACGTCGCCGACGTTCATCGCGTTCTCGAGCTGGATGAACACGCCGGTGATGATGTCCTGCACCATCTTCTGGGCGCCGAACCCGATGGCGAGACCGAGAACCCCTGCAGAGGCGAGAAGCGGGCCGATATTGATGCCGAGTTCGGAGAGCGCGAACATCAGCGTCAGGATGATCAGCGCGATCGACGCGGCGTTCCGGAACAGCGAGAAAAGCGTCCGCTCGCGCGAGGTCGGGCGCTTGCCGTGGTTCTCGTCCAGCCGGTAGTCGACCCAGGCATTCAGCGCCAGCCAGACGCCGGCGGCGACGATGAGGATGATCGCCACCGATACGACGGCGCCAGACAGGCGCAGGCCCGGATCGCTCGCCAGCCATTCGGCGATGCCGAGAAGGCCGATCACCTGGATCGTATAGACCAGCACGCCGAAGGCGACGAGCAGGCGCAGCACCATCAGGATCTTCGGAACCACGCTGTTGACGCGCGATTCGAGCAGCGGCAGCCGCTCGGTCGCCCAGTCGGGCAGCGACACGCCGTTCTTCGACGCGCGCCCGAACGCGCCGACGATCACCGAACCCAGGAGGATCGCCGCGGCGATCTTGCCCGACGCGGTCAGCGTGGCGAAGACCACTTCGGCGGGCCGGGTCATCACGATGACGAAGACAACCGCGAGATAGGCCAGCATGAACCAGTGCCAGAGGCGGATGAGCGAGCCGAGGATTCCCGTCGGCTTCATCCGGTCGGGTACCGGGCTTTGCGCTTCGTCATCTGTTTCGTCCACGAAGCGGCCGGAGGCGAGCCGGCGGGCCAGCCAGTCGGCCACCGGATCGCGGAAGCGGATTACGGTGATCACGAGGTAGAGCAGCACCAGCAGCGCCAGCAGCGCCGACACCCCGGTTCCGGCGGCGTAGGAGACGTTGCGGTTCACGATCGGCACGATCAGCAGCTGGCCGTAACCGAGCACGCTGACCACGACGCTGAGGATGCGGTAGAGCCGCTTGGCGCCGGCATCCGCGAGATTCATGAGCCGCAGGCCCCAGGCGGCGGGCGAGACGATCATGCGGATCGCGACCTTCACCAGTTCGACCAGCAGGAAGGCATTAAGATAAAGGGCCTGGCGGAAGCCCATCTGGCCGTATTCGCCGACGACGAGCAGGGTGACCGCGTAGCCGATGGCCCAGGCCAGCGCGACGATGAGGATATCGAGCAGCGCCGAGCCAAGATAGATCAGGATCGTCCGCACGAGGCTGGCTTCTTCGGCGCGGCGGCCCATGCGCGCGAAGATCGGCAGCAGGATCAGCCGCAGGGCCACGAAGACGACGATGGTGATCGCGATCACCAGGAAAAGGTTGCCGAAGGCGTCGAAGAGCACGCTCAGTTCGTTTCCACCCAGACCGCTGAGGACATTGTTGGACATCGAGAAGCTGTCGATGACGGCCATGACCTGCGCCAGGGCGGTCTCGGCCACCGACTGCGTGAACTCCGCGATCTGCGCGCCGAGCGAGGCGGGCGCCTCCGCGGCGCTGGCCGCGCCTGCGTCGGACTGTCCCTCGCCCTCCTCGGTAGCGCCGGTTTCTTCCAGCGCCGTTTCGAGCTGGCGTACCAGTTCCTCGCGGGCAGCCTCGTCCTGCAGCACGGTCAGCAGGCTTTGCAGCGCGAGAGTTTCGGAAGGCACGTCCTCGCCGCTCTCGCTGCCACTTTCGGAAGTCGCGCCTGCCTCCTGCGCGAGCGCCGGGCCGGGAAGCGCCAGCAGTGCCGCGACAACGAGTGCGACTAGACAGGCCGCGAGGCATCGGGCGATCCGGAGCATTGCTGCTTTCTCCTTCGTGCTGTGCAGCCGCGCAAACTAGCGGTGCTGTCGGCCGATGCAAGCGAAGCGTAGCTTTGCGCAAAGAGTCGCACCGGGGCGATCGGTCCGCAGCCGCCCCTTGCCCGTGACGGCTTCTGGAACATAATGTGAACACATGGTGAAGCGCACGCTGGCGGAAAAGCTCTCGATCCTGTCCGACGCGGCCAAGTACGACGCCTCCTGCGCGTCGTCGGGCGGCGAGCGGCGCGACGCGCGCGACGGCAAGGGGCTCGGATCCACGGGCGGGTCCGGGATCTGCCACGCCTACGCGCCGGATGGGCGGTGCATCTCGCTTCTGAAGATCCTGATGACGAATTTCTGCATCTACGATTGCGCCTATTGCATCAACCGCGCCTCCAGCCGGGTGGAGCGGGCGCGTTTCTCCGTCGAGGAGGTGGTGCACCTGACGGTGGAGTTCTATCGGCGCAACTACATCGAGGGCCTATTCCTCTCCTCGGGCATCATCCGCTCGCCCGATGACACGATGGCGGACATGGTGCGAATCGCGCGCAGGCTGCGCGAGGTCGAAGGCTTCCGCGGCTACATCCATCTCAAGACGATTCCCTCGGCGAGCCCGGAGCTGATCGACGAGGCCGGGCGCTGGGCCGACCGGCTGTCTATCAACGTGGAGATGCCGACCGAACGCGCGCTGGCCGACCTCGCGCCGGAGAAGTCTGCGCAGGGCATCCGGCGGGCGATGGCCGACGTGCGCAGCCGGCGCGAGGCGTCGCGCGAGGGGCAGAGCTTTCGCGGCAAGCGGCCGGCGAAATTCGCGCCGGCCGGTCAGTCGACGCAGGTGATCGTCGGCGCGGACGGCTCGGACGACCGCACGATTCTGACGCAGAGCGCGGGGCTCTATGCCTCCTACGGGCTGAGCCGGGTGTATTACTCGGCCTTCTCGCCGATCCCCGATCCGGCGCGCGCGCTGCCGCTGAAGGCGCCTCCGCTGGTGCGCGAGCACCGGCTCTACCAGGCGGACTGGCTGCTCAGGTTCTACGGCTTCGAGGTGGGCGAGATCGGCGGCCGGTCGGGGATGCTCGACCTCGATGTCGATCCCAAGACGGCCTGGGCGCTGGAACACCGCGAGCGCTTCCCGGTCGACGTGAACGGCGCGAGCCGGGAGTCGCTTCTGCGCGTGCCGGGCTTCGGCACGAAGACGGTGGGCCGGATCCTCGCCGCGCGGCGACGCGGGGCGGTGCGCTACGAGCACCTCGCGGCGATGGGCGCGGTGATGAAGCACGCCCGCGCCTTCGTCACCGCCCCCGGCTGGAGCCCGCGAGGCATGCTGGACGAGGACAATCTGCGCGCGCGGTTCGCGCCGAAGCCCGAGCAGCTGGCGCTGTTCTGAACGATGCGGCAGGTGGTTCTTCCGCTCGTCGGAACGGTGGCGGCGTGGCGCCAGGAGGCGCGTGCGCTGGCGGCGGCGCGCGTGCCGCCCGAGGAGGTGCTGTGGTCGGTCGGGGCCGCGTCGGGGGACCTGTTCGCGCAAGGTGGTGGGGACGGGACCGGGGCGCTGCCCCGGACCCCGGGATATTTGAAGGCAGATGAAAGCCCGGTCCAGGTGTCGAAACGGGCGCTGGAGAGCATCGAGGCGGCGCTGTGTCATTCCGATCCCGAGCGCTTCGCGCGGGCCTATCGGCTGGTGCTGCGGCTGTCGGCGGGTGACGTCGCTTGGGGCGACCGGAGCGACGGCGACGTGCGGATTGTGCTGGCGCAGGCCAAAGCGGTGGCGCGCGATGTGCACAAGATGCACGCCTTCGTGCGGTTCCGGGAGGTCGAGGGGGCGGGCGCACGCCGGGCCTTCGCCGCGTGGTTCGAGCCCTGGCATCCGTGCCTTGAGCGTGGGGCGCCGTTCTTTGCCAGGCGTTTCGGGGACATGGACTGGGCGATCGCGACGCCGGATGTGACCGCGCGCTTCGTGGACGGGCGGCTGCGGTACGAGGAGACGCGGGAAGAGATGCGGCCGCCCGCCGATGCGACCGAGGATCTGTGGCGGACCTATTACGCTTCCATCTTCAACCCGGCGCGGGTGATGGTGAAGGCGATGTGCGCCGAGATGCCGAAGAAATACTGGAAGAACCTGCCGGAGGCGGAGCTGATCCCCGGCCTCGTGCGGGACGCCGAGGCGCGGGTGCGCGGAATGGCCGAGACCGCGCCGGCGGAGGGGCCGATGCCGCGGGCGGAGCGGGTGCGGGAGACGACACGGGCGCTCCTGGCCGAGACCGCGCCGCGCGATGCTCTGGACAGGCTGGCGCGCGAGATTCGGGGCTGCGCGCGCTGCGGGATCTGCGCCGCGGCAACGGCGCCGGTGCCCGGGGAGGGGCCCGCGCCGGCCGAGCTTATGATCGTGGGCGAGCAGCCGGGCGACCGCGAGGACCTCGCCGCGCGGCCCTTCGTCGGACCGGCGGGGCAGGTGCTGGACCGGGCGGCGGAGGTGGCGGGGCTCGACCGCGAGGCCGTGTACGTGACCAACGCGGTCAAGGGGTTCAAATATGCGCCGCGGGGCAAGCGGCGCATCCACCAGCGGCCCGATGCGGGCGAGGTCGAGCGCTGCCGCTGGTGGCTCGACCTGGAGCGGGAGCTGGTCCAGCCGAAGGTTATCGTGGCGATGGGGGCGACGGCCGCGGTGGGGCTGACCGGCTCCGACGCGGGGCTTCTTAAGCGGCGCGGGCGGGTGGAGCGCGCGGAGGACGGCACGCCTG
This sequence comes from Roseivivax sediminis, assembly GCF_900112685.1. Classification (GTDB taxonomy): domain Bacteria; phylum Pseudomonadota; class Alphaproteobacteria; order Rhodobacterales; family Rhodobacteraceae; genus Roseivivax; species Roseivivax sediminis. The sequence goes on along the minus strand of NZ_FOMS01000010.1, from coordinate 44,468 downwards.
TCCTGCTGACGGTGCACCCGGCCTACCTTCTGCGTCTGCCCGATGCGGCGCGCGCGGAGGCGGAAACGGAGGCGTTTCACCGTGATCTGGCGCAGGCGGCGCGGATGCTTGACTGATCGGTTGCGCGGCGGGGCGATCCGTGGCACCCGGCCGGCATCCCTGCAGAGAGGAGACGTGCCCGTGACCGGTCTCACGATCCGCAAGAACGCGCCCTTCGAACTGGTGACGCTAGGCGAGATGCTTACCGATCCGGACGACCTCAAGTTGGTCAATCCGAACGCCAAACACCCGTTCGATGCGCAGGAATGGGCCGAGAAGTGGCTCAACGAGCCGGACGACGCGTCATTCTACATCCTCGACGGCGACGGCACTCCCGTCGGCTTCTTCGCGCTGCGCGTCGGGATCGGGCCGGAGGTGCGCCACCTGACCTACGCCTATGTCGTGCCCGAGGCGCGCGGGGGCGCCGGGGCGGAGATGGCAAGGCTGGTTGAGGAAGCGGCGCGTGCGCTGGATGCACTGACCATTACGCTGAAGGTGGAGACGGACAACGAGCCGGCACTGAACGCCTATCGCTCGGCGGGCTTCGAGGAATTGTCCCGCCGGGGCGGCATGGCCACGATGCGGCGCGACCTGGGATAGGGGGGCCGCCCCGAGGACCGGGGCAGCCGGATCTGCGGGCAGATCAGTTGTTGACCGTCTCGATCGGGCCGGTTTCGAGCGCGGCCGCGAATTGCTGCGTCGTCATGTCGAGCATCAGGCCCTGCTGGCCGAGGCTGAGCGACGAGACGCGGACCGCTGCGTTTTCCACGCCCGGACGCTCCAGCGAGGTTTCCATCGCGGTGTCGATGTCAATGTAGACGCGCCCGGAATCGAGGTCGGTGCGGTAGATCGTGCCGACCACGTTGCCGTCCGAGGACATCACTACCGCGTCGTCGGTGAGCGCGCCCTCGAGCTGAGCGGCGGTGTCGCTGGCGGCGCCATAGGCGCTCGCTGCAGCGTCGCCGGTCGCGTCCACGCCCGATTCGACGGCGTTCGCGGTGCCTTCGACGGCGGCTTCGCCGGTGTCGACGATCGCGTCGCCCGCCTGCGCGGCCTCGGTGCCGAGGCTCTCGTCGGTCGGTGCGGTCGACTGTGCGGCGGCCATGCCGGACAGGCCGAGCGCGATTGCGGTGGTGGTGGCGAGGATACGCTTGGTCATCTGCGGTTTCCTTTCGTCTGTCGCACGGTCCTGATCGCAGACCGTTCACAGACGAAATGCGCTCCCCCTTGCGTCATGTTCCATGTGCGCTCGGAGGCGGCGGATCCTTGCCGGGGCGGTGCGTCCCGCACAAAAAAGGCCCGCCGTGATGGCGGGCCCAGTCGGGTTCAGATCGTCACGCCACCAGCTTGGCTGAGGCGTTGCCCTTTCCCATGAAGGTGTCATGGAGGGACTTGATACACAGGTCGCGGTCATCGCGTTTGACCACGAACTGCGCGTCCACGGTGCGCGTCGTCTGATGCGCGGAAATCACGTCGACCCCGGCCTCGCGCAGCGCGGCGAGCCCCCGTTCGAGCACGTGCAGACCCCGCAGGTCGCGGCCGATCACCGAGACGATCGCGGAAGAGCGCACGTTGATCGACGCGTTCGGGTAGATCCCCGCCAGCTCCTTCTCGACCTTGCGCAGGGCGGACAGCGGGCCATCCACGTAGTGCGTGATCGTGTTGGCGTTCGAGGTCTTCGACACGATGCGCAGGTTGTGGCGCGTCAGGATGTCGAGCGTCGCCGCGTCGTAACCCTTCACGCCGACCATGTCCTGTTCGAACAGTTCCAGCGCCTGCACATCGACGCCGCAGACGATCTCGGCCACGCCCTTCTCGGCGTCCTTCTCGTCGATCAGCGTACCGGGATCCTCGGGCTCGAACGCGTTGGTCACGCGCAGCGGCACCTCGGCCTGGCGCAGCGCCTTGGCCGCGGTCGGGTGGATCGCCTCCATCCCCATGTTCGACAGCTGGTCGGCCACGTCGTAGTTGGTGTGGCCCAGCTTGCGCACGTTCTCGGCCCCGACCAGCTTGGGATCGGCGGAGGAGAGGTGGAACTCCTTGTGGATGATCGCCTCGCGCGCCTTGGTGAGCGCGGCGATCTGGCTGAACGTGACCTCGGAATAGCCGCGGTCGAACTTGTTCATCAGCCCTTCGACGCATTGCGCGTAGCCGGTCACGATCGGCATTTCGGTCTCGAGGTCGACCGAGTCGAGCCCGTCCAGAATGCGCTCTTCGAGCGACAACTCGCGGTCGTCGCGCCAGCCCGAGAGGTCCACGAAGCGCGCGTTGACGCCGTGGCGCTTGAGCAGCTGCGTGGTCACGAAGGCGGAATGCGCCTCGCCGAGACCGGACAGAAGCTCGCGCGTTTCCTGCATGTGGGTCGACAGGCGGAAGTGCCCGTAGGAGCACAGCCGGTGCAGGTCGATCAGGCAGTTGCGCGCGCCCTCGATGCGGTCGCGGACGAAATCGTCGGCTTCCTGACGGTCGCCCTTGTGCTCCAGCAGGCCGTCATGGGCCTCGCGCATGGCGCGGTCGACGCGGTTGAGCGCGGACATCCAGCCATGCTCTTCGGTCTCGTCGGCGAACTCGGCGTAGACGCCCGATTCGCCGCTCTTCTTGTGCTCCAGCAACAGGTCGGTGATGCCCCCGAAGGCGGAGACGACGAAGATCCGGTTATAGTCGGGCGCGGAGACGCGGAACAGCGGCTCCAGCAGTTCGGAGAGGCGGGACATGGACGTCCCGCCGATCTTCTCCACGGTGTGGTTCTTGAACTCTACGGTCATGCAATCCTCGCAGCGTCGCTTCAGGCCACCTCGTCGGCGGCGGCGTAGGAGCCGTCTTCGCGGTGCACCTCATTGCCCGTCACGGGCGGGTTGAAGCAGCAGGCGAGCACGAGCTCTTCCTCGCAGCGCACGGTATGCTTGTCGTGCTTGTCGAGCGCGTACATCACGCCGGGCTTGATCTCGTGCACCTCGCCGGTGGCGAGGTCCTCGATCGTGCCCTTGCCGCGGATGCAGTAGACGCTCTCGAAGTGGTTCTTGTAGTGGAACGTGTGCTCCGATCCGGTCTGGATGTACGTGATGTGGAACGAGAATCCCATCTTGTCGTCGGCCAAGAGCATCCGTACGGAGGTCCATTGCTCGTTCGACACCGTGCGCTCGGTGCCATGCAGTTGGTTTTCGTCACGAACGATCATGGTGTCTTACTCCGCTGCGATCTTGTGTTTTTCGGTGGCTTCGCGGGTCGCTTCGAGCAGGATGTCGAGCCCGCGGCGCAGGTTCTCAGGCGACACGGTCAGCGCGACCAGCACCTTGACGACCTCGTCGTCGGCGCCCGAGGTTTCGATGATGAGGCCCTTCTCGAAGGCGCGGGCGCAGATGTCCTCGGCCAGCTCGCCCGAGCCGACGTCGACGCCCTGCATCATGCCGCGGCCCTTGAGCTTCGCGCCCGGCACTAGGTCAGCCACTGCCTGAAGTCCAGTGGTCAGTTGCACGGCTTTTTCTTGAACCTCTGTCTGGAAGCTGTCGTCCTTCCAGAACTTCTCCAGCGCCACGCGGCCGGTGACGAAGGCGTGGGTGTTGCCGCGGAAGGTGCCGTTGTGCTCGGCCGGTTTCCAGACGTCGTGCTCGCCCTTGATCAGCAGGCACGCGAAGGGCAGGCCGAAGCCCGAGAGCGATTTCGCCTGGGTGACAAAGTCGGGCTGGATGTCCATGCCCTCGAAGGCGAAGTAGGTGCCCGAGCGGCCGCAGCCCGACTGGATGTCGTCGACGATGATCATCGCGCCGTGGTCGCGGGCGAGCTTGGCGACGCCCTCGATCCATTCCTTGGAGGCGGCGTTGAGGCCGCCTTCGCCCTGGATCGGCTCGAAGATGAACGCCGCAGGCTTGTCGATGCCCGAGGACGAGTTGTTGAGCATCGCCTTGATGTAGTCGAGCGTGTTCACGTCGTCGCCGAAGGCGCCGTCATATGGCAGGTGGCTGACGCCATCGAGGTAGCCGCCGCCGGCCCCGCCCCGCTTGCCGGCATTGCCGGTCAGCGACAGCGCACCCATGGTCATGCCGTGGAACGCGTTGGTGAAGGAGATGATGTTGCGACGGCCGGTGATCTTGCGGGCCAGCTTCATCGCCGCCTCGACGGCGTTCGTGCCGGTCGGCCCGGTCATCATGATCTTGTAGTCGTCCATGCCGCGGGGCTTGAGGATGATGTCCTCGTAGGCCTGGAGCCACTTCGCCTTTTCGGCGGTGAACATGTCGAGACCGTGGGCGATGCCGTCCGCGGAGACGTGGTCGATCAGCGCCTGTTTCATGTCCGGGTCGTTGTGCCCGTAGTTGAGCGATGAGCAGCCGGCGAGGAAGTCGATATAGGTCTTGCCGGCCTCGTCGGTCATCTCGGAGCCGACGGCCTTGGTGAATACGGTATCGAAACTACGGCAGTAGCTGCGCGCCTCGGATTCGCGGCGCGCAAAGATCTGTTTGTCTGTCGACATTGGAAAGTCCTCTGGACTGTTAATCGGGGGTAACGCGTAAGCGGGAGCGCGGGTTTCAGGCCGCGCTCTGCACCGCTTCGCGGAAGGTGATGGTCACCATGTGCTCGGTCGCGTGCTCGCCTGCGAAATGCGTGTCGCGGGTGAAGTGCGCGTCCGAGGTGAGATCGCCGTTGGACTTGTCCGCGAATTTACGGAAGAGCGCCCAGGACGCCTCGTTGTCGAGAGTGATGGTGGTCTGCATGCGCTTGACGTCGGCGGTTTCCTCGCGCGCCATCAGAGCTTGCAGCATACGTGAACCGAGACCGATGCCGCGCGCATTCGGCGACACGGCGACCTGCCAGACGAAAACCGCCTCGGGATCGTTCGGCGTGACGTAAGCCGAGATCCAGCCGACGATTTCACCGTCTTTCTCCGCCACCACGCAGGTATCGCCGAAATGGTCGCTTTGCAGCAAGTTGCAGTACATGGAGTTCTCGTCCAGCGGCTTGCAGCTGCGGATGAGTTCCCAGATGGCTGCGCCGTCCTCACGGACAGGCTTACGGAAGGTCACTGTGCCTTCGGGTTTCGCGCTTTGCAGTGTCTGCACGGGTCTGAACCTTTGTCGCGTCTCTTTGTTCGTGACACTAAGTATAGGTGTGGCGAGACATATTTCAACATGCAAAGTAATTTTCTTCCCCGGCATGCGGCTGATTGAATGCGATTTGTGTATAATCTTTTAAATACAGCAGGTTATCATGTTTCCGTTCGGGAAGGAAACTTGAATTCTTCGATGGGCGCGCTGTGTTTCCGAAGCGTACATGACGGGGCGCGCCGTTGCAAAGGTGTATCGCAAGCCTAAATACCTTTGTATGCTTGACCAGTTCGACAGACAAAGCCATGCCTCGACCTGCACGATGGGGTCGTGCGGCGGCGTGGCCAACAAGACGAGTGAGCCGGAGATGGACAGAACTGACGAAAGCTTGGTCGCACTGCGCCGAATTCTTCGCGCGACCGAGCTTTATGGTCGCGACCTGGCGCGGGATGCCGGGCTGACGGCGGTGCAACTTCGCGTTCTGCAAATCGTGAGCGAGCGCGGGCGCTGCCATCCCTCCGAGGTGGCCGCGCAGATGGGCGTGAGCCAGGCGACGATCTCCGTTCTGATCAAGAAGCTGGTGTCCTACGGCCTGATCGAACGGCGCCAATCGGCCTCGGACCGTCGCCAGATCGACCTGACGATCACGAGCGCGGGCCGCGACAAGGTTGCGACCGCGCCCGACGCGCTGCAGCAACGCTACGTGGAGCAGTTCGAATCGCTCCCCGCTTGGGAACAGGCGATGGTCGTCTCGGTGCTGGAGCGGGTGGCGGGCATGCTGGACGCCGGCAAGCTCGACGCGGCTCCTGTCCTCGCGATGGGTGAGATCACGCGGATGCACCAGAACGGCAGCACCCCGCGCGAGGTGGGCCAGAAGAAGAGCGCCGGCTGACCGGCGCCCTTTTCGTTGCCGCTCAGTAATCCCGTTCGTAGTAGACTCCGACGCCGGTGTTGCCGTCTGTTCCGGCCGTTCCCCGGGCCGTGATGCTTTTCGAGATGGTGAGATTGAGGTTGATCTCGGTCTCGCCCTCGCTGTTCACGGTCACGTCGGTATAGGTGCGGTCGTTGATGTATCGGCCGAGACGCAGTTCGGTCTGCCCGTCCGCTCCGGTCTGGATGTCGATATCGTCGAGACCGGTGGATTGGCGCAGACGGTCGACGACGCTGGTGCCGCTGCGCCCGGCGAGCGTATTGATCGCGGTGGCGATGCGCAGCGCCTGTAGGCCGGAGATTTCCGACAGATCGCGCCCGAAGAGCAGCAGCGCCAGCACCTCTTCCTGCGGCCGGTCGGGTGAGGAGGAGAATGTGACCTCCGGATCCGACACCGGCCCCTCGATCAGGATAGTGATGGTGTTGTCGTCGCGCTCGGTGTCGGCGCGGACGGTGATGAACGGGTTGAGATCGCCCTGCAGGACAACCGAGGCCTCGGACAGCGTCAGGCGCTGGCCGAGAATGTCGAGGCGACCGCGGATCAGCTCGAACTGGCCGGCGGGTTCCGGTGACTGGATGGTGCCGCCGACATAGAGTTCTCCGCCCAGTTCGGCATCGAGTCCGCGGCCGCGGATGAAGATCTGCGACGGCGCCGCGATGGTCACGTCGAGGCCGTAGTTCACGCCGCCACCACCACCGCCGGCGCCTTCTTCGACGTCGCCGGCGTCATCGGCACCGCCCAGCAGGCCCGCCCGAGCCTGGGTCTGGCGGACGGCGGGCGGGGTGCCAACGTGTTCGATGCCGAAGCTGAGCCGGCTGGCGCTGGCCCCGCCGGCAGGCACGCGCACCTCGGTACGGCCGACGTCGATGCGCCCCGACAGCGTCGCGGTGGAGGCCAGCGGGCCGGCGAGGCTCAGCGTGCCGTTGAGCTCGGTCTCGTAGAGGCCGGGATCGGTGACGACGAGGTTGTTGAGCGCGATGGCGAGATCGCCGTTGAACGGCGACGAGAGCGTCACCGGCCCGGAGACGGTGACTGTGCCGCCAGTGGAGAGCCCGCCGGTCAGGTCGATATTGGCCTGCCCGCCCGAAAGGCCGATCTGTGCCGAGATTCCTTCGAGCGCGATCCCCTGTCCGGCGACGACGAACGCCGCGTTGGACGTGGACACCGTACCCGACACCGATTCCAGCGCCAGGGGCCCGTTGACGTTGAGCGACAAGCTGGCGGTGCCTTCGAGGATGTTCGGCTCAAGGAACGGGTTGGCGAGGCCCAGCGGCACGGTGCCGTTGGCCGACAGGTTCGCGCTGCCGAAATCCCGCGCGATCGTGCCCGCGACGGTGGCGTCGGCGCCGCCCGGCCCGGTGAGCGCGGTGTCGATGTTGTAGCCTGCAGGCGTGATCGTCGCGGTGCCGTTCGCGGTGGCCGGGCCGTTCAGGTCGGTCACGAAGACCCCGACGTCGCGCAGGCGGACGTCGTAATCCAGATTGCCGCTGGACTCGCCGTAGGTGCCCTGAACCTGGGCGTCGATTTCGGCGGCGTCCACATTCAGCCGGTCGATACGGATGATGCCGTCGGTGCCGCGCGCTGCAGTGGCGCCGAACGTCGTCGTGCCGCCGATCAGCTGGTCGACCGCCGCGATGCCGGTGGAGAGGTTGTTCGCGCTGCCGTCCACGTCCGCCTCGAATGCGCCGGTCTCCATCGTGTAGGCGCCCGAACCTTCGATGGAGACCGAGCCGCCAAGCGACTGGTTCGCCAGCGCGCCGTAGGGCGACAGCGAGGCGACGGAGACGGTGCCGTTGCCCTCGACGCGCTCCAGCGCGTTGTCCACGACTCGCGCGGTGGCGTCGATATCCGCCTGCGCGCCGCCGGGGCCGGAGGCGTCGGCGGTCACGTCCCACGTTTCGGGGCCGGTCCGCTCGGCCCGCGCGTCGACACGGGCGGGGCCGGAGAGGCCGGGGACCACGTCCGCGACGTCGGTCATCTCGGCGAGGATGTCGAAGGCGCTGTCTTCCGCGCGGTAGCCCCCCGCGGCCGTGACGCTGGCGCGCGGCGCGACGATCTGCAGGTTGCGCACGGTGATGCCGTCTTCCTCGCGCGCGGCGTCGATGTCGTAGGTCACCGTGCCGGCAAGAAGCGTGTCGGCCTGGTCGATGCCGGTCACCACGTCGACGGACCGGCCGGTGACGTCGGCAGAGAAGAACTGGCTGTCCATCTCGTAGCGGCCAGACCCTTCGAATTGCGCCGACCCGCCGAGGTCGCGGCCCGCAAGATCCGAGAAGGGAGCGAGGGTGTCGACGCCGAGCGTGCCGGCGGCCTCCACCGCCGTCAGGTCGAGCCCGTCGAGTGTCGCGGTGCCGTCAAGGTCGGCAGAGGCGCCCCCTGGGCCGGAGCCCGTGATGTCGAAATTCAGCGCATCTCCGTCCTGTTCGGCCGTTCCGCGCAGGCTGGCGGAGCCGTCCATGCCTTCGGCGATGGCGGCGAGGTCCGACAGCGTGGCGTCGAAATTCGCGCGGCTGCCGCTTTCGGCGTATACGCCTTCGCCGGTCACCGACAGGCGCGGGGACTGCAAGTCGAGGCTGTTCACGGTGATTCCGTCCTCGTTGCGCAGCGCGTCGATGTCGAGCGTCATGGTGCCTTCGAGGATGGCGTCCACCGGCTCGATCCCGGTGACGATGTCGGTGGTCTCGCCCGAGACGTCCGCGGTGAAGAACTGCGTCTCCAGCGCGTAGGAGCCGGAGCCCGAAAGCGTCAGCGCGCCGCCGATCTCGCGGTCCGCGAGGCCGGAATAGACGGAGATATCCTCGGCCGCGATGTCGCCGGTGGCGGCCACTTCGCGCAGGCGGTCGGCGACCACTTCCGCGGTGCCCGCGATGTCCAGATCGACACCCCCCGGCGCGTCGCCTGTGATGTCGTAGCTCCAGGTGTCGCCGTCCTGCGAGGCGGTGCCCGACAGGGTGGCCGCGCCCGAGAGCGACGGCACGACCGCCTGAAGCTCGCGCAGGGCGACGTCGAAGCGCGCGCTGCTGCCGTCGTCCTGGTAGCTGCCTTCGGCGGTGATGTCGGCGCGCGGCGCGTCGAGGACGAGCTCGCGCAGGGTTATGCCGGTCTCGTCGCGGCCGGCGTCGAGCGTGAACTCCGTCGCGCCGTCGAGAAGGGCGTCGACCTCCGGAATGCCCACGGCGAGATCGTTGGCCGAGCCGGTCACATCCGCCGCGCCGCCCTGCGTTTCGAGGTTGTAGCGGCCGGTGCCGGTGATCTGCACCGCGCCGGCGATCGGGCGGCCGGCGATGCTCGCGTAAGTGTCCAGCGTGTCGACCCGGACCTCGCCGTCGCCGGCAACCGCCTGCAGCACGTTCTCGACCAGCGTGGCGGTCACGGCGGCGTCGATGCGCGCGCCGCCTGGCCCGTTGCCGGTGACGTCGAGCGTGTAGTCCTCGGCCTCCTGCACCACGGTGCCCGACAGGCGCACGGGGCCCGACAGCTCGGGTCGCACGTCCGAGATGTCGGCGATGTCGAGGTCGAAGCGCGCGTCGGTGTCGCTGCTCGCGACGCGCCCCTCGGCCGTCAGGGTCAGCGCGTCGGAGCGCACGTCGAGGCCGCGCAGGATGATGCCCGCCTCGTTGCGCGCGGCGTCGAGCGACAGGTCGATCCGGCCGGCGATGAGGCCGTCGGCCTCGGGGATGCCGGTCTCGATGCCGGTGGCGGCGCCATTGACGGCCATGTCGAAGGCGCCGGTGACCGGTTCGAACGTGCCGGAGGTCTGCACGTCGACAGAGCCGGCGAGGTCGCGCCCCGCGAGGCCGGAGAAACGCGAGATATCCTCGGCCACGACCGCGAGGTCGGGGGCGATGACGATGTTGAGGTCGTTGGCAAGGCCGCTGACCTCCACGTCGCCGGTCGCGGAGACACCCGCACCGGAGAGATCGATGCCGGTCAGTTGCAGCGGCTGGCCTTCGGTCCAGTCGAAATTGACGAGGCCGGACAGGGTGGTGCCGACCGCGGTTTCGAGGTCCGGATTGCTGAAGGCGAGCCCGTCGCCGGACATGTCGAGCGTGCCGGAGGCGCCGCCCTCGGCCGCGCCGTCGCCGCGGACCAGCGTGCCGCCGCCATCGAGCGTGAAGCTCTCGGCGGTCAGGTCCGGCCGGCGCAGCCCCTCGACGGCGATGTCGGCGCGCCACTCGTTGCCGGTCTCCGAATCGTAGGCGACATCGATCACCGTGCGGTCGAGCCGCGTGTCCTGTCCGGGGATCGGTAGCGCCACCGGCCCACCATCGGCTCCGGCCACCTCGCCCTGAAGCGAGAATCGCACCGGCCACTGGTTTTCGGACAATTGCAGGTTGCCGCTGAGATTGATGGCGTCCGACGCCACCTCGAGCGTGTCGATTTCCAGAGCGCCGGAGGGGAAGCGCCGGCCCGCCACATCGAGCGACAGGTTGGGGCCGAAGAATTCGCGGTTCTCGGGCGTCAGGAGCGGGCGGATGTCGCCGTCGATGGCGACGTTGAAGCCGCGCGCGCCGGTCTCGCTCTCGCGGATCCGGATCTGGCCCGAGAGCCGGTCCTCGCCATCGGTGGCGAAGGCCAGATCGGCGGTGAAATCGGTCAGCGGGCCTTCACCTTCGACACTGAGGTTGAGCGGCGGCTCGCCCGGGATGCCGGCGAGCGAGGCGACGATGCCGCCTTCGCCCTCATCGACCTCTAGGTTGACCGACAGAACGCCGGTCTCGTTGGCGTAGGAGCCGGCGAGCGTGACCTCGCCCTGCCGGTCGTCGATGCGGTTCACGTCGAGCGTGACCTCGCCCTCGCCGCCCTGCAGGCTCGCGGAGCCTTCGAGCGACAGTTCGACCGGCTGGCCGATGACCGGCTCGCCCAGTTCGACGCGCTCCGCCGAGATTTCGCCGATCTGGATCGACACCGGAAGCTCGGGCAGGGAGAACGGCTGCGTCTCGGCGTCCGGCACCTCGACGGTGCCGTCTGCGGGCTGGCCGGGCAGGCGGCTCAGCACGATTTCATCGGCCGTCAGGGCGTTGACCGACACGCGCCCGCGCAGGAGCGCGGTGCGATTCCAGTCGAGCACGGCGCCCCGCAGTTCCAGCCAGACGCCGTTCTCGTCGGCGATGGTCAGGCTTTCGAGCTGGGCCTCCGACGACAGCGCGCCGCGGAAGCCCTCGATGTCGATCTGCATGCCTTCGGCCGAAAGGTTGTCCTCGATCAGCCGTTCCAGTCGCCCGCGTTCGTCATCCTGGGAGGAGGCCGGCACCGCGAGGAAAGCGCCGAGCAGCAGGAAGGGAAGTGCGCGTCTCAAAATGCCTGTCCGATGCCGATGTAGAATTGCGCGCCGCCGCCGGTATCGCCGCCCACCGGGCCAGCCACGTCGAAGCGGATCGGGCCGATCCCGGTCTGGTAGCGCAGGCCGAGCCCGGCGCCCGCGTGGTAGTCGCTGTCGCCGTCGACGAAGCTGTCGGCGTCGATGAAGCCGGCGTCGTAGAACGCCACGGCGCCGAGGTTCTCCGTGATGTCACGGCGGTATTCGAGCGAGGCGCCGAGGAAGCCGCGGCCGCCGATCTCGTCCCCGTCGCCAAGGTCGACGTTGAGCGACTGGTAGGGCTGGCCGCGCACGGTGCCGCCGCCGCCCGAGTAGAACAGGTAGTCCGGCGTCGTCTCCGTCAGCTCCGAACCGACGATGGAGCCGACCTGAAGTCGTCCGGCCAGCACGTTCGGGTCGCCGTCGCCGAAGCCGAGGTAATAGCGCGCATCGGCGTAGAGCCGAGCGCCCGACTGCGTGTCGTTGAGTCCGACATAGGGCGTCGCGGTCGCGTTGACGTAGTAACCCTGGCGCGGGTTCAGCTCGTTCGAGCGCTTGTCGAGCGTGAGCCCGGCCGGGAAGGTAAGCAGGAAGAATTCGCGTTCGCCGAGGTCGTCCTTCACGTCGGAGTAGCGCAGGCCGAGACCCAGATCGACTTCGAGGTCGTCGGTCAGCTCCCTCGTGGCGCCGAAGCCGAATTCCAGCCGTGCCGATTCGTAGGTCGGCTCGTCCTCGAATGCGGCGAGCCCGCGGATGTAGCCGTCCGTCCTGGGCCCGTAGATCGCCGGGATGTCGAGCCGGCCGGACAGCCGGTAGTCCATGCCGCTTTCCGAAGAGCCGATGTTCGAAACCGACCCCTCGACCCGGAACCGCTCCGCCCCGCCGAAGAGGTTGCGGTGCAGCCAGAAGGCGTTGAGCGCGCCGCCCTCCAGCGTCGAGATCTCGGCGCCGAAGCCGATGCGGCGGGGCGGCTGGTCCGACACTTCGAGTGTCATGTCCAGGGTGTCGCCGGGGCCGAGCGCCTCCGCTTCCGTCAGTGTGACGGAAGAGAACGCGCCGGTGTCGCGCAGCCGTTCGAGCACGCCGTCGATCTCGTCGGGGTGGAATTCCTCGCCGCGCGGGAAGCCGGCGATCCGACGGATGGCGCTTTCGCGGACGGCGGAGGCGGTGGCGACCGCCATGTCGCCGAAGATCACGTTGGGGCCGGGCGCGATGCCGATCTCGGCCGAGAGCCGCGCCGCGTTGTGATCGGCGATCACCCGCTCGCGATTGATGCGTGCCTTTGCGTTGCCGTCCTCGCGCCAGGCCTCGATGGCGGCGTCGACGGTGTCCGAGATCACCTCGCTCTCGGCGATCTCGCCTTCGGCGAACCCATCGGGCAGCTCCGTCTTCGACGACGGCAGCGGCGCGATGTCGGCGCGGGAAAAGCGGAATTGCGGCCCGGTCTCCACATCGACGCGGATCACGCCGATCTGGTCGGGCAGGTCGAGAAGCGGGATCGCACTCGCCTCACGCCCGTCGATGGTGATGTTGATGACGCCGGAATAGTAGCCGCGGGCGTAGAGGGCTTCGAGAAGCTGGCGGTAATCGGCCAGAGCGGTGGCGACGAGATCCTGCGGGTCGGTGCGCCCGTCATTCTCCGCCTGGCTGATCAGCGACACACCGCGCAGGAGGTCGCGCATTTCTTCACGCTGTTCCTCGGACGGGGCGCGCACGGTGTAGGACACATCGTCGAGAGCCACGGCGCCCCCGGTGCCGATCAGGAAAGTCAGTCCGGCAGCGCCGAGATTCCGTCGCGTCGCAGTCACGTGTTCTGCCCTCGTTGATCGTGGAGCTTCTGTTTACGGCTCACCGCGATAGTAGCTTTCGGCTCTTGTTCCGACCAGCCTTGTGGACAGGGGTGCGTGTCTTTCGGGCCACGGTGTGCCTAGGCTGCCGACGAGCGCCCAAACCGTTCCTTCAGAACGGTTTTCTGCACCTTTCCCATGGCATTGCGCGGCAATTCTTCGATCACTTCATAGTGGGTAGGGTGCTTGTACCGGGCCAGGCGTTCAGCCATCGCCGCCTGCACGGCGGCAAGGTCGGGCGCGTCCGGTGCGTCGGGAATCAGCACCGCCAGGGGCGTCTCGCCGAAATCCTCGTGCGGCACGCCAATCACCGCGCTCTCGGCGATCCCCGGCAGCGTGTCGAGCAGCGCCTCGATCTCCTTCGGGTAGACGTTGTAGCCGCCCGAGATGATCAAGTCGGTCTTGCGACCCGAGATCGTCAAGTAGCCGTCCGCGTCGACATGCCCGAGGTCGCCGGTGATGAAGAAGCCGTCGGCGCGCATTTCCTCGGCGGTCTTCTTGGGCATGTTCCAGTAGCCGGCAAAGACGTTCGGGCCGCGCACCTCGATCATGCCGGTCTCGCCTCGCGGCCGTTCGGCGCCGGTGTCCGGATCGGTGACCCGCAGTTCCACGTCCGGTAGCGGCAGGCCGACCGTGCCGGCGCGCCGCTCCCCCTCGTAGGGGTTCGAGGTGTTCATGCCGGTTTCGGTCATGCCGTAGCGTTCGAGGATGCGGTGGCCGGTGCGGTCCTCGAACCGGCGATGCACCGTTTCGGTCATGGGCGCGGAGCCGGAGATGAACACGCGCATGTGGCTCGCCGCGTCCCGGGTGAAGCCCGGCTCCGCAAGCAGGCGGGTGTAGAACGTCGGCACGCCCATCATCGCCGTCGCCTGCGGCATCCGTTCCAGCACCTGGCCGGTGTCGAACTTTGGCAGGAAGATCATCGAGCCGCCGGCCATCAGCGTGACGTTGCACGCCACGAAGAGACCGTGCGCATGGAAGACCGGCAGCGCGTGCAAGAGCACGTCGTCTTCGGCGAAGCGCCAGAGATCGGTCAGGGTGCGGGCGTTGGACAGAAGGTTGTCCTGCGTGAGCATCGCGCCCTTCGCCCGTCCCGTCGTGCCCGAGGTGTAGAGAAGGGCGGCCAGGTCGCTGCCGGATCGGTCCACCGTCTCGAACCGTTCCGGCAGACTGAAAGTTCGCGCCGCCAGGCTGCCCAGCCCGTCCGCGCCCATGGTCTCGATCCGTGTGCCCTCATGCTCGGCAACCGGAGCCAGCGCTTCGCGTCGGGCGGGGTCGCAGATCAGAATCTTCGCGCCTGAATCCTGCACGAAATAGGCGATCTCGGCCGGGGTGTAGGCGGTGTTGAGCGGCAGGAAAACGATGCCCGCGCGCAGGCAGGCGGCGTAGATCATCAGCGCCTCGGGCGTCTTGGCGACCTGCAGCGCCAGCCGGTCGCCCGGTTCGATCCCGGCATCGGCGAAGAGCCGGGCGAACTGCGCCGTCCGGGCGAGGAACTCGGCGTAGCTCAGCGTGCCGCCGCCGGCGAGGCGCATCAGTGGCGCCGGTCGGTCGGAATGGCGCGCAAAGAGCATGTCGTAAAGCGGGTTGGCCATGTCTCTCGCGATAAAACGGGGGATTTGGAGAGTTTTGAGCACAGCGTGCGCCGATCGGGCAAGACCCGAGGTGACGTCGATTGCTGACTGGCGCGCGCAAGAGGCGGGAACATGCCGGTTGCGGGGCCGTTTGCTTGACAGCAATGTCACCACCGTTAGGGGACATACCGATACACGCCGTGGCAGATGAGCGTCCATGACCGAACCCGCGCCGGCAGAATTGAAGTGGATGCGCTGCGTGCAGCAGACGCGCAGCCGCCGCACCCAGGGTGCGCTTCTGGACGCGGGCGAACGTCTGTTCGCCGAACGCGGGCGCGACGAAACCTCCGTCACGGAGATCGCCGCCGCCGCGGACGTGTCGGTCGGGGCGCTCTACCACCACTTCCGCGACAAGTCCGCGCTCTACATCGCGGTGATCGAGCGTATCGGCGAGGAAATGGCCTGCACCAACGCCGCGGCGCTCGACCCCTGCCGGTGGGAGGGCCGCGGCATCTCGGAGATCCTGCGCGGCTACATCACCTTCGTGCTGCGTGACGTCGCGCCGACACCGATGGTGCGGCTCCTCGATTCGCCAGACCTGGCCACCGTGCCGGAGCTGCGCGACCGCATCCTCGCGCTCAAGGCAGAGTTCAACCGCGGGCTCGCGGCACTCCTGCGTGCGCGGATTGACGAGATCGACCACCCCGATCCCGATCGCGCCATCGCCTATGTGGTGGATTACATGGCGGCGATGAGCAAATGGCGCGGTCCCAACGTCATCTGGCCGCGCCAAAGCGACGGGCTCACGGACGATCAATTCATAGAGGAAGCGTTGCGCGCCGCGTTCTGCTATCTTGGTCTCAAGGAGACTGCGGCGGCGACGGGGTGACTTTGTCCGCTAACCTGCATTGACGTCACCGCATCTGCGTCTAGAATTCGAACCAGTATTCGGTTTTAGGTTCCGATCGGCCGGTGCATTGCCGCGCGGCCGCATCCCGCCAGCTTGTCCGGACGACGCTCCGGCCGCCAGATCCACAGGGAGACGTGCATGACCACATTGACCGTGAACGGAGAAGAGGTCGCGCTCGACCTTCCGGACGACACCCCGTTGCTCTGGGCGCTTCGCGACGAGATGCGCCTGACCGGTACCAAGTTCGGCTGCGGCATCGCCCAGTGCGGCGCCTGCACCGTCATGGTCGACGGCATGCCACGGCGGTCCTGCGTGACGCCGGTCGGCACGCTCGAAGGGGCCAGCGTGGAGACCATCGAGGGGCTCGATGGCGCGGAGGCCGAAGCGGTGCAATCGGCCTGGGTGCAGATCGACGTGCCGCAATGCGGCTGGTGCCAGTCGGGCCAGGTGATGAGCGCGGTGGGCCTTCTGCGCATGAACCGCGCGCCGTCGGACGAGGACATCGACAACGCCATGGCTGGGAACATCTGCCGCTGCGCCACCTATGTGCGCATCCGGCAGGCGATCCATGACGCCGCCGACACCCTGGAGGGCTGAGCCATGACTGTTCAATCACGCCGACAGTTCCTCGCCTCTGCCGCCGGCCTCGTCATCGGGGTTGCGCTGCCGCTGAAAGGCCGCGCGCAATCGGGCGCCGCCGCCGCGCTCGGCGACGGCACTCTGGCCGAAGGCGCCTTCGCGCCCAATGCCTTCATCCGCATCGCGCCGGACAACACCGTTACCGTGCTGTCCAAGCATATCGAGTTCGGGCAGGGGCCCTATACCGGCCTCGCCACCCTCGTGGCCGAGGAACTCGACGCCGACTGGTCGCAGATCCGCGCCGAGGCCGCGCCGGCGGATGACGAGCTTTATGCGAACCTCGCCTTCGGTCTGCAGGGCACCGGCGGCTCGACCGCCATGGCCAATTCCTGGATGCAGATGCGCCAGGCCGGCGCCGCCGCCCGCGCGATGCTGGTGTCGGCCGCGGCAGAGGAATGGGGCGTCGACCGCGCCACGATCCAGGTCGAGAAGGGCGTGGTCAGCGACGGCACCAGCTCCGCCACGTTCGGAGAACTGGCCGAAGCCGCCGCCGGCCAGAGCGTGCCGGTGGAGCCGGCGGTCAAGAACCCGTCGGAATTCACCCTGATCGGCACCGACCGGCCCAAGGTCGACAGCCGGGCGAAGTCCGACGGCACTGCCCAGTTCACCATGGACGTCTACCGCGACGGGATGGAGACGGTCGTCGTCCGCCGCCCGAGCGTGATCGGCGCGACCGTGGCGTCTTTCGACGACAGCGCCGCGCGCGAGGTGCCCGGCGTCGTCGCCGTGCACCGGATCCCGCAGGGCGTCGCCGTCTATGCCACCTCCACCGCCGCCGCGCTCAAGGGCCGCGCGGCGCTGGAGGTCGAATGGGACATGTCGGAGGCCGAGACCCGGTCGTCGCAGGAAATCTTCGCCGATTTCCGCGAAATGGCGAACGGTGAGGCGATGGAAGCGGAACGGATCGGCGACGCCGCCTCCGCCA
Organism: Roseivivax sediminis; assembly: GCF_900112685.1. Taxonomy (GTDB): domain Bacteria; phylum Pseudomonadota; class Alphaproteobacteria; order Rhodobacterales; family Rhodobacteraceae; genus Roseivivax; species Roseivivax sediminis. Next base: position 27,265 of record NZ_FOMS01000010.1, on the reverse strand, counting down.
TCGACAGCGCCGAGATTGTGCACGAGGCGGAGTTCCTGTTCCCCTTCCTCGCCCACGCGCCGATGGAGCCGCTCGACGCGGTCCTGGAGGTCCGGGGCGGCAAGGCCGAGATCTGGATGGGCGCGCAGTTCCCCACCGCCGACAAGGGCGCGGTGACGCAGGTCCTGGGCCTCGAGCCCGAGAACGTGACGATGAACGTCATGCTTGCCGGTGGCAGCTTCGGCCGGCGCGCGCAGCCCACGGCGCATATCGGGGTGGAGGTCGCTTCCATCGCCAAGGCACGCGGCGGCGACGGCGCGTGGAAACTTGTCTGGACCCGCGAGGACGACCTCACCGGGGCCTACTACCGCCCGATCACTCTGCACCGGATGCGCGGCGGGATCGACGCGGACGGCAACATCACCGGCTGGGAGAACCGGGTGGTGAACCAGTCCATCGTCGCCGGCACGCCCTTCGATCAGGGCGGGCTCGACCGCACATCGGTCGAGGGCGCGATCGAAATGCCCTATGATCTTCCCAACCTCGCCGTGGACTGGGTCAAGGCCGACCTGCCTGTGGCGCCGCTCTGGTGGCGCTCGGTGGGCCATACCCACACCGCTTACGCTACCGAGGTCTTCCTCGACGAGCTTCTGGAGAAGGCGGGCAAGGACCCGGTTCAGGGCCGTCTCGACCTTCTGAAGGACGAGGCGGGCCGCGACCGCGCCGTGCTCGAACGGGTGGCCGAGATGGCCGGCTGGGACGGCACGAAGGTCAAGGGCGACCGCGCCTACGGCGTGGCGCTGCACGAGAGCTTCCAGACGTATGTGGCCGAGATCGTGGAGGTCTCGGACGCTGGAGGCTATCCCAAGGTGCACAAGGTCTGGGCCGCGGTCGATTGCGGCGTTGCGATCAATCCCAACGTCATCCGCGCGCAGATCGAGGGCGGTATCGGCTACGGGCTCGGCACGATCCTGCACAACGCGCTGGTCCTCGGCGAGGGCGGCGAGGTGCAGCAGAAGAACTTCGACACCTACCGCATGCTGCGGATCCACGAGATGCCGCAGGTCGAGGTCGCCATCATCGACTCCGGCGCCGATCCCACCGGCGTCGGGGAGCCGGGCACGCCGCCCATTGGCCCGGCGGTGGCCAACGCCTGGCGCGCGCTCACAGGACAAAGCCCGCGCGAACTTCCCTTTGCCCAAGCAGGTGTCTGAAGTGATGAGACGACTGGCAATGATCCTGGCGGTGGCCGCGGGCCCCGCCATGGCCGACACCGTGAACGGCCTGAAGACCGCCGACGAATTCGACGGCGTCGAGGGCGAGGAGGCGCGCTCCGTCGCGCTCTTCGAAGAAGTGCTGAAGGTGGTGGAGCACCCTCGCTGCATGAACTGCCACCCGGTGACGGGCGGGCCGCTTCAGGGCGACGACATGCAGCCGCACCAGCCGCCGGTGGTGCGCGGCGCCGCCGATTTCGGCGCGCCGGGGATGAATTGCACGACGTGCCACGGCGCGGAGAACGTCGCGTTCTCCACCGGCGAGGGCTCGATCCCCGGCCACGACCCTTGGCATCTGGCCCCTGTGTCGATGGGCTGGGTCGGCCTGTCCGGCGCGGAGATCTGCGCCCAGCTCAAGGACCCCGAACGCAACGGCAACCGCGACCTCGCGGCGATCCACGAACACATGGCCGAGGACGGGCTTGTCGGCTGGGGCTGGCATCCGGGCGAGGGCCGCGACCCCGCGCCCGGCACGCAGGAGGTCTTCGGCGAGCTGGTGAAGGCCTGGATCGACACCGGCGCGGCCTGCCCCTCGGGCTGAGCCGCCACGCGAGCCGCAGCTCCCGCCCTCCCACCCCGCTGCGCCTCGCGTGGCGGGGCGTTGTCTCGCGCTAGGGAAGAGTCCCGCGCGCGTGGATTGTCTGCCGAGAAGCCATTGAGAGGCGGTCCTGCCCCTCAAGTAGCGTTGTCCAGCGTATGCCCTCCGGACCCGCGTCAAGGAGCGCGCCGCTTGACCTGGCCCCGGAGGGCGAACCGGCTCCGCCGCGACGTCCTGCTTCTTTGGGCTTCAAATACTCCGGAGAGCGCGAGAGGCAGCGCCTCTCGCCCCGGTCCGCGCGTCAGGCGCGGACCGGGCTGCGCCGGCTCAGGCCAGAAGACGCCGCGCGATCACCTGCGCCTGGATCTCGGCGGCGCCCTCGAAGATGTTGAGGATGCGCGCGTCGCAGAGAATCCGGCTGATCGTGTATTCCAGCGCGAAGCCGTTGCCGCCGTGGATCTGCAGCGCGTTGTCCGCCGCCGACCACGCCACGCGTGCGCCGAGCAGCTTGGCCATCCCCGCCTCGAGGTCGCAGCGGTGGCCGCGGTCCTTCTCGAGCGCAGAGAAGTAGGTGAGCTGGCGCGCCACCATGATCTCTACCGCCATCATCGCCAGCTTGGAGGCGACGCGCGGGAAGGCCATCAGCGGCTTGCCGAACTGCTTGCGGTCCTGCGCATAGCGCATCCCTTGATCGAGCGCCGATTGCGCCACGCCGACGGCGCGGGCGGCGGTCTGGATGCGGGCGCTCTCGAAGGTCTCCATGAGCTGCTTGAAGCCCTTGCCCTCCTCGCCGCCGAGCAGGTTCTCGCCCTTCACGCGGAAGTCGTCGAAGCCGAGCTCGTATTCCTTCATGCCGCGATAGCCGAGGACCTCGATCTCGCCGCCGGTCATGCCGTCGGTGGGGAAGGGGGCCTCGTCGGTGCCGGGCTCCTTCTCTGCAAGGAACATCGACAGGCCGCGATAGTCGGTGCTGTCCGGATCGGTACGCGCCAGCAGCGTCATCACATGGGTGCGCGCGGCGTGTGTGATCCAGGTCTTGTTGCCGGTCACGCGGTAATCGCCGGCCTCGTCCCTCTTGGCGCGTGTACGCAGCGCGCCGAGGTCGGAGCCGGTGTTGGGCTCGGTGAAGACCGCGGTGGGCAGCTTCTCTCCGCTCGCCAGCGCGGGCAGCCATTTTTCCTTCTGCGCCTCGGTGCCGCCGGCGAGGATCAACTCCGCCGCGATCTCCGAGCGGGTGCCGAGCGAGCCGACGCCGATATAGCCGCGCGACAGCTCTTCGGACACCACGCACATCGACGCCTTGGACAGGCCCAGCCCGCCGTACTCCTCGGGGATGGTCAGGCCGAAGACCCCCATTCCGGAGAGCTCCTCGATCACTTCCATCGGGATCAGTTCGTCCTTGAGGTGCCAGTCGTGGGCATGGGGTTCGATCTTGTCGACGGCGTAGCGGCGGAACTGCTCGCGGATCATCTCGAGTTCTTCCTCGAGACCGCTGCGGCCCACCGTGATCTCGGCCGAGCGTTCCTGCATCAGCTCCACCAGACGCAACCGCGCGGCCTGGCTGTTGCCGCCCTGGGTCAGCGTCATCACGGCGTCGTCCATCAGCGCGCGCTGGTCGTCCTGGCCAAGGCCCATGTCCTGCAGGCGCACGACCTCGCCCTGGTTCATCTGGATGCCGCCGTAGATCTGCCAGAGATACTCGCCGAAGGCGATCTGCAGGATCAGCGCTTCCACCTCCGAAAGCTGCCCCTCCGCGTCGAGCGCCTGCGCCCAGGCGTGCATCTGCCGAAGCGATTCGACATAGGTAGCCAGCCAGGCGAGCCCGTGCGCGGCGGTCTGGTGCGCCTCCACCAGCCGGGACGAGACGCGGCCATCCTCTTCGGTCATCGCGCGCACGCGCGCCTTCGCCGTCTCGAGGATCGCCTCGGTGGGGGCGATCGCGGCGCCGGTCAGCGCGAGGAGGTCGGGCAGCACGGCGCTGCCGGAACGTGTCATGTCCTGACCGTCATGTGCCATGTCTGGTGTCCTTTGTCCGGTGTCCCGCCGGAGATAGGCTCTTCGCAGGTGCAGCGCAACAAAAATACCTTGGCCGCGACGTTTCGTTGCGAAAATTACGCTCACGATTCTTGCGGCGGCCGGCGGAGGGTCTTGCTAAGAGACGGGCATGGACCCGCTTTTCGGCCTCTTGAGCCCCGCCGCGCTGCTTCTCTGCCTTGCCGTCGCGCTGCTTGCGGGGGTGGTCAAGGGCATGGTCGGCTTTGCCATGCCGATGATCATGATCTCGGGCATGGGGTCGGTCGTCGCACCGGAACTGGCCATCGCCGGGCTGATCCTGCCGACCCTGGTCACCAACGGGATGCAGGCGTTGCGGCAGGGCGCGGGCGCGGCCTGGGCGTCGGTGCGCCGGTTCCGGGTGTTCCTGATGGTGGGCGGCGCCATGCTGCTGGTTTCTGCGCAGCTGGTGGCGGCGCTGCCGGCCGCGGTGCTTTACGCGATGATCGGGGTGCCGATCATCCTGTTCGCGGCGGCGCAGCTTCTGGGCTGGGGCGGTGCTCTGCCGGGCGGGGGCAACCGGCGGCTCGAGGTGGGCCTCGCGGCGCTTGCGGGCTTCACCGGGGGGATGTCGGGGGTCTGGGGGCCGCCGACAGTGGCCTACCTGACCATGATCGGCACCGAGAAGACCGAGCAGATCCGGGTGCAGGGCGTGATTTACGGCCTCGGCGCGGTGTTGCTGACCGGCGCCCATGTCGGGTCCGGCGTGCTCGACGGGACAACCGTGCGGCTGTCGCTGGCGCTTGTGCCGGCGGCGGTGCTGGGCATGTGGATCGGCGGGAAGGTACAGGACCGGATCGACCAGGCGGCATTCCGGCGCGCCACGCTGGTGGTGCTGCTCGTGGCGGGGCTTAACCTCGTGCGCCGGGCGCTGCTGGCCTAACTGCCCGGCCGCACAGCCGCACCGGATCGCACCCGCGCGGCGGGGGATCATGGCGGCCATTCGTGCCTTTCAACTGCACACGGTCTGATGCCACGCGTCGACGGTGCGAGGGCGCGCGTTCCGTATGGTTGGCGGTGCTGGCCCCGAGGCATCGTGCACCCAGTGATCATGCTTTGTCACTTGGCCTTTGCCTTGGCGCGATAATCACGTAAATTAAACAGTTATTCGTGAAGGATGCATGGATATGACAGATTATGCCGAATGAAACGTATGCTCGATAAGCTCGAAATGTGCATTGCCGTGGCGACGTAGGCGCATTTCGGGCGTGCCGACGAACCCCTCGGCATCAGACAGCCGACGCATTCATCCGGGATCAAGCAGCGCGAGGACCACCTGGACGGGGTGATCGACCCGCTCGACCTCGACGCCTACGCCGCGCATGGCGAGCTCGCCGGGCTGCGCCGCGAGCTGGAGATGACGTCCGAGGACATCGGTTGAACTCGTGCAGAAATGCACCCTGGTCGGGGCGCCTGTGCTGATCGCCGTCTCGGCCCAACGGCGGCGGCGCTGCCTGCGGCGCATGCCTCCGGCATCACGCTTGTCGCCTTTGCCCGCGGCAACGGCTTCGACGTCTATTCCCATTCGCTTCGCATTGGCAGCGGAGAGCCACCATGTCGCCTGACAAGATGACCCACATGGCCAATCTGATCGCCACCTTTCTCAAGACCCAGCTCGGAGATGACGGGGCGGACATGGTCGCCGCGCATATCAACGAATTCCGGGAACCTCGGATGCGTGCGCAACTGTTCGACTATGTCGACAATGGCGGGGCCGGCCTCGGCTCGCTGGTGCTGGAGGCCGTCGACAAGGATCTCGTCGCGCCGGTCTGAGACCACGTCGGGGCAGGGGGCTCAGGACAGCGGCATGCCCCCGCAGGCATTGGCGATCTCGGGCGCGGCGGAGGGCGGCACGACCTCGAACAGCGCCGAGTAGAGCACGCGACCGTTGCGCGTGGCGGTGAAGGACCAGATGCCGGGCGCCAGTTCCTCCTGCGTGTCGAAGGTGTACGCGTTGATCGAGGTGGACGCACCGCCGAGCATTGTGACATAGCTTTGCGCCGTCGCGCCGGAGTCGCGGAAGGCGGGGTGGGTGAGCGTCAGCACCACGCCGTCATAGACCATGCCGTCGCGGGCCGTGGTCTTCACCCCGAAGCTCAGGCCGGGCACAGCCGGCACCACGTTGGTCAGCCACTGGAATTCCGGCACTTCGGCGAAGAGGTCGACATGCCCGGCCACGGTGCCCGGCGCCTCTGAACGGCCGGTCGTGGGCACTTCGCAGAATACGCCCTGCACGATCTCGAACTGGTCTGGATCGTAGTCGAGAGCGGTACTCGGTTCGGCGGCGGCCGCCGAACCGGCAATCAGGAGGGCAAAGGCGAGGCAGAGACGCATGTCGGAGTGATGCCGTCCTGGGCGCCGCAGCGCAAGCCGGCGCGCGAACACGTCCTCGCGCGCCGGCCGGGCTCAGCCGATTGCCGCCGCCTTCACGTCGTCGTCGATATAGGGGACGTATTGCGCGAAGTTGTCGGCGAACATGCCCACCAGCTTCTCGGCCTGCGCGTCGTAGGCGGCCTTGTCGTCCCACGTGCGGCGCGGGTCGAGCAGAAGCTCGGCGACGCCTTCGACCTGCACCGGCACGTCGAAGCCGAAATTGGGGTCCTTGCGGAATTGCACGTCGGCGAGGCTGCCATCGAGCGCGGCGGTCAGCAGCGCCCGGGTCGCCCGGATCGGCATGCGAGAGCCCTGGCCGTAGGCGCCGCCGGTCCAGCCGGTGTTGACCAGCCAGCAGGTCGCGCCGTGCTTGGCGATCTTGTCGCGCAGAAGGTTGCCGTAGACCTCGGGCCGGCGGGGCATGAACGGCGCGCCGAAGCAGGTGGAGAAGGTCGGCTGCGGTTCGGTGACGCCGCGCTCGGTTCCGGCGACCTTGGCGGTGAAGCCGGAGAGGAAATGATACATCGCCTGCGCCGGCGAAAGCCGCGCGATCGGCGGCAGAACACCGAAGGCGTCGCAGGTTAGCATGATGATGTTCTTGGGATGCCCGCCGAGCCCGGTCTGCGAGGCGTTCGAGATGTAGTCGAGCGGGTAGGCGCAGCGCATGTTCGCGGTCAGGCTGTCGTCCTCGAAGTCGAGTGAGAAGGTCTCCTCGTCGTAGACCATGTTCTCGATTACGGTGCCGAATTTCGAGGTGGTGTCGTAGATTTCGGGCTCCGCCTCGCGGCTGAGGTTGATCGTCTTGGCGTAGCAGCCGCCTTCGAAGTTGAAGATGCCCCGCTCGGACCAGCCGTGTTCGTCGTCGCCGATCAGCACGCGGCCGGGATCGGCCGACAGCGTCGTCTTTCCGGTGCCCGACAGGCCGAAGAACACCGCCGAGTCCACCGGGTTGCCGACGGCGTGGTTGGCCGAGCAGTGCATCGGCATAACGCCTTTTTCGGGCAGCAGATAGTTCAGCAACGTAAACACGGATTTCTTGTTCTCGCCGGCGTATTCGGTGTTGCCGATCAGGATCAGCTTGCGGTCGAAGTTGAGCGCGATCACCGTCTCGGACTTGCAGCCGTGCTTGGCCGGATCGGCCTTGAAGCTGGGGCAGTTGACGATGGTGAAATCGGCCGTGAAATCGTCAAGATCGTCGCGGTCCGGCCGGCGCAGCATGTGGCGGATGAAGAGCCCGTGCCAGGCCAGTTCCGTCACGACGCGCACGTTGATCGCGTGCGCGGGATCCGCCCCGCCGATCAGGTCCTCGACAAAGTAGTCACGGCCCTTCATGTGCTCAGTCATATCGGTGTAGAGCGCGTCGAACGCCTCCGGCGTCATCTCGGCGTTGTTCTCCCACCAGATGGAATCCTCGACCGACGGGGTGCGCACGACGTGCTTGTCCTTGGGCGACCGCCCGGTGAACGTACCGGTGGTCACGAGCAGCGCACCGCCCTGGCCCAGTTGACCTTCGCCGCGCTTCAATGCCGCTTCGATCAGTGCCGGCTCGACGAGGTTGTAATGCACCTCTCCCAGGCCCTCGATCCCCTGATCCTCGAGCCGGAATTTCGGGTTCACCCGTCCAGTGGTCATTGCTTTCATGCTCCTCGTGGCCCGCCGGTGGCGGTTCTTTCGAAACTGCTCTTGCCGACCGCCGGGGCCGGCATCGGTTTCGCTGTAGCATGACGGTTTCATGGCTGAACAGTGCGCCACGGCGCGGTTAGCGCAACCAAATTCGGTTTAGCGCAACCAAGACTTGAGGATCGGTGCTGCCGCTCTGCGACATTCCGACAAAAGTGCGGCAATTAAGCCATTGGTGAGACATTTTCGATTGCAATGAAGCCGCGTCGCCGCCGCGATTCGCAGTTTGGATTTGCCGGGGGACGACGAACCACTCATAATATGGCAAAAGATAACATTAAGAGCAGAGCAAGGAACTTCCGATGTCCAAGATCGCCCTCGTGGACGATGACAGGAACATCCTGACATCCGTGTCCATGACGCTCGAGGCCGAAGGTTTCGAGGTCGAGACCTACAACGACGGACAGCAGGCCCTGGAAGCGTTCAACAAGAAGATGCCGGACATGGCCGTCTTCGACATCAAGATGCCTCGCATGGACGGCATGGACCTGCTGCAGCGCGTGCGCCAGAAGTCCAAGATGCCGGTTATCTTCCTGACCTCGAAGGACGACGAGATCGACGAGGTCCTGGGCCTGCGCATGGGCGCGGACGACTACGTCAAGAAACCGTTCTCGCAGCGCCTGCTGGTCGAGCGCATCCGTGCGCTCCTGCGGCGGCAGGAGGCGGTGTCGACCGGCGAAGTGGGCGATACCGAAGAGACCAAGCTGATGACACGAGGGTCGCTGAGCATGGACCCTCTGCGCCATTCGGTGACGTGGAAGGGCCAGGACGTGTCTCTGACCGTCACGGAGTTCCTGCTGCTGCAGGCGCTGGCGCAGCGCCCCGGTTTCGTGAAGTCGCGCGACCAGCTGATGGACGTGGCCTACGACGACCAAGTTTATGTCGACGATCGCACGATCGACAGCCACATCAAGCGGTTGCGCAAGAAGATGCGCTCGGTCGACGAGGAATTCTCGGCGATCGAGACATTGTACGGCATAGGCTACCGCTACAACGAAGAGTGAGATGGCCCTGGCAGAGCGGATCGATGCGCAGGGCGAGCCGCCGCCGGAGAAGCGCGATGACGACGTCGTTCTCGGCGACGACTGGGTTGCGCCCGACGCCACGGTCGAACGCGAGCTGAGGGAAAGTCGCGCCCGCCGCGGCCTGTTTTCGCTCAACCGCTCGCCGCTGACGCGCAAGATCATCACCTTCAACCTCATCGCGCTGAACGTGATGGTGGCGGGAATCCTGTTCCTGAACACCTCGCGCGATACGCTGGCGATCCAGCGCGCCAACGCCGCTCAGGCAGAGATCGAGCTTGTCGCCGACGTGTTCGAGGCGCAGATCCCGCGCACGGCGCCGGTGAACTTCGCCACCGGCGACGGCATCGACGTCGCCGCGACGCTCGATGGAATCGAGCTGCGCGGCGGTACACAGCTGATGGTCTTCGACGCCCGCAAGGTGCTGGTTGGGGAGGCGACCGGTGCCATGGCCCCCGCCGCCGGAGAAACCGCGTCCGAAGCCGCCGACCGGCCCACCGTCATCTCCGACCTGTTGTCGGCGATATGGCAATCGGCTTCGGGCATGTTCGACATGCTGTCGGGCGACGCACCGCTGACGCTCGAGGATCGCCTGCGTCGGCTGATCGAAGAGGGCGATCCGCGCGAGACCCGCGTCGTGCAGTCGAGCTCGGACGACGGCGACACGATCTTCACCGCGCTGACGCCGATCCTGCAGGGCGACCGGGTCGTCGGCGTGCTGGGCGCGGTCACGCCCGCCTCCGAGATCGACACGGCGGTGCGGCTCGAACGCGAACGGGTGCTGCAGATGTTCATGATCGCGACGCTCGTATCGATCGGGCTCAGCCTCGTGCTCGCCTCCACCATCGCGCATCCGATCTCCGATCTCGCCGAGGCGGCGGAAATCGGCCGCGACCGTAACCGGTCGCGCACCGCGAACGGGCGCATCCGCATTCCAGACCTGACCGCGCGGCCGGACGAGATCGGGCGCCTGTCCGGCGCGCTGCGCGGCATGGTCGGTGCGCTCTACGACCGGATCGACGGCAACGAGCAATTCGCAGCCGACGTCGCGCACGAGATCAAGAACCCGCTGGCCTCCCTGCGCTCCGCCGTGGGGTCGCTGCGCATGGTCAAGAAGGAGGAGCACCGCACCAAGCTGCTCGACGTGATCGACCACGACGTGCGCCGGCTCGACCGGCTGGTGTCGGACATCTCCAACGCCTCGCGCCTCGACAGCGAGCTGGTCAAGGAGGAAGAACAGCAGTTCAACCTCCTGGAGATGATCGACAACATCGCACAGTTCCTCGGCGAGGACGCCAAGACGAAGGGGATCGAGTTCATCACTGACCTGCCGCCGCGGCCGATCCGCATCCACGGCCTGGAGGCGCGGCTGGCGCAGGTCTTCGTGAACCTCATCACCAACGCGATTTCCTTCTGCGAGGACGGCGACGCCATCCGCATCTGGGCGCGGCGGCGCGACAACCGGGTGCTGGTCGTGGTCGAGGATACCGGCCCCGGTATCCCCGACCAGGCGCTCACCAAGATCTTCAAGCGTTTCTATTCGCAGCGTCCCGAAACCGATTTCGGCAACAATTCCGGCCTCGGCCTTGCCATCTCCAAGCAGATCGTGGAGGCGCATGGCGGCGTCATCTGGGCCGAGAACATCCGACCGACCGAAGCCGACGTGACCTCCGAACCGCTCGGCGCGCGCTTCGTCGTCGGGTTGCCGCTCTAGGCCGGTGCCCGGCTCCGAGATCCTGCACGCCACCGCCATCGCCTTCGGGGCGCGCGGCGCGCTGATCCGGGGCGCGTCGGGCAGCGGCAAGTCCTCTCTCGCGCTGGAGGCGATGGGCCTCGGCGCCGTGCTCGTCTCCGACGACAGGGTGATTCTGCGCCGCCGGACGGATGGCCTGGAGATGTCGGCACCCGACCCGATCCGCGGGCTGATCGAGGCGCGGGGCGTCGGCCTTCTGCGCGCTGAGACATGTGCGCAGGCGCGCCTATGTGTCGTAGTGGACCTGGATTGCGAGGAAAGCGAACGCTTGCCCCCGCTGCGGCATGTTTCACTCTTGTCATGCGACGTCCCGCTCCTTCACATGTCTGCGCAGACCCGTTTCGCGGCGGCGCTCGTCCAATATCTAAAGGGGGGGCGAAAGGAGTAGGCTGTATGTACAATCCCGCGCATCGCGTGGTTCTCGTCACTGGGCCGTCCGGCGCCGGGCGGGCCACTGCGATCAATGCGCTCGAGGATCTGGGTTACGAGTCCATCGACAACATGCCGCTGAGCCTCATTCCGCGGCTGCTCGACGGTCCGGCGCCGGTGCGGCCCATGGCGCTTGGCCTCGACGTGCGCAATCGGGACTTTTCCGTCGCGGGCCTTCTGGAGCTGAAGGCGCGGCTAGAGGAGGAAAGCCGACTGTCGCTGGAGCTTCTCTATCTCGATTGCAGCATCGACGCGCTGGTCCGCCGATACTCGGAAACCCGCCGGCGCCACCCGCTGACCCCAGATGCCGCCCCGACAGAGGGGATCGAGCAGGAGCGCGCGCTGCTGGAGCCGGTGCGTGCCGTGTCGGACACGCTGATCGACACGACGGAATTCAGCCCGCATGAACTGGGCGCCTTGCTGCGGGCGCAGTTCGGTCTGGAAGAAAGCCGCCAGCTGGCCGTGACACTCAGCTCGTTTTCCTACAAGCGCGGTGTGCCGCAGGGCGCCGACACGATCTTCGATTGCCGTTTCCTGGCCAATCCCCATTGGACGCCGGAGCTGCGCCCGCTTACCGGGCTCGATACCGCCGTTGCGTCGCACGTCGCGGCCGATCCGCGCTATGAGGGGTTCGAGGGGCGGGTGATCGACCTGCTGAGCTTCCTGCTGCCGGCCTACCGCGAGGAGGGCAAGGCGCATTTTTCCGTCGCTTTCGGGTGCACCGGCGGCCGGCACCGCTCCGTCGCCGCGGCGGAACGGGTGGCGGCCGGGCTGACGGGCGCGGGCTGGACCGTGCTGATCCGCCACCGCGAACTGGAACGGCAGGGGCTCGCGGCGAGCCGCCACACCGCCACCGCGAGGGCCTTCGACATGGAAAGAGGAGCGACCGGGACGTGATCGGAATCGTCATCGTGGCGCATGGCGGACTCGCGCGGGAATACCTCTCGGCTGTCGAACACGTGGTCGGCGCGCAGGCCGGAATCCGCGCCATCTCGATCGAGGCCGACCATGATCGGGCGGCGAAACAGAACGAGATCTGTTCAGCTGCCGACACCGTGGATCAGGGTGACGGGGTTGTGATTGTCGTCGACATGTTCGGCGGATCCCCCTCGAACCTCAGCCTTCGGGCCTGCCAGCCCGACAATCGCCGTATCCTGTACGGGGCAAACCTGCCGATGCTGATCAAACTCGCGAAAAGTCGGCAGAAAACCGTTGCCGACGCGGTGCGCGGAGCGCTGGAGGCGGGCCGGAAATACATTGACAGTCAGAACATCAAGCCGGATTACGGCGCGGATGCGTCGTCGCGGACGGCGTGAGCCCCGCCCCGATCCGAGCCCACGCGAGCCCCATGAGCACCACCGACCGCAGAGAGCTTCGCATCGTGAACGAGAAAGGCCTGCACGCGCGCGCCTCCGCCAAGCTGGTCGAGGTCGTCGAAGGGTTCGATGCGCGCGCCGAAGTCTATCGCGACGGCATGAGCGCCTCGGGCGACAGCATCATGGGCCTTCTGATGCTCGCCGCCTCGAAGGGCTCGACCATCGAGGTGGAAACCTCGGGCCCGGACGCCGAAGCGCTCGGTGATGCCATCGAGGCGCTGGTGGGCAACCGCTTCGGTGAATCATGCTGAGCCCCGATCCCGCGCCGCGCCCCGCCCCCCCGCTCACGCGTGACACGCCCCGCAGCCCGCCCCCCGATGCGCCCTACGACAAGCGCAAGCTGAGCTATGCGGGCACCTTCGACAGTGCCTGGAAGCGCGGCACCATCCGCACGATGGAATGGGCCACGGGCAAGCTGCCGCTCCTGCGCATGGTGCGCCGGTTCGAGCGTATCGGTCCGGCCGAAGGGCAGGCGTTCTGGGCGCAGGCGCTGTCGATCATGGGAATCACGCTGGAGACGCCCGAAGAGCAGATCGCCCGCATCCCGCGCGAGGGGCCGGTGGTTCTGGTGGCGAACCATCCGCACGGGCTCGTCGACGGCATGGTGTTGGCCGAACTCATCGGCCGGGTGCGGCGCGACTACAAGATCCTGACCCGCTCGCTCCTGACCGGCGTGAAGGAGGTGGAGCGCTTCATGATCCCGGTGCCGTTCCCGCACGAGGCGGAGGCGCGCGCCCTGGGGCTGGAAATGCGCCGCCGCGCGATGGCCCATCTTGGCGATGGCGGGCTTATCGCGCTGTTTCCGTCGGGCGTGGTCGCGGCCTCGGACCGCTGGTTCGGCCCGGCAGAGGAAGCGCCGTGGAATCCGTTCACCGCCAACCTCATACAGCGCTCAGGCGCGACGGTCCTGCCGGTGCATTTCCCCGGCCAGAACAGCCGCGCCTACCAGATCGCCAACAAGCTGTCTGCGACGCTGCGGCAAGGTCTGTTGATCCACGAGGTCGTGCATGCCTGTCGGCGCCCGCAGGCACCGATCATCGGCGCGCCGATCGCCCCCGAGGAGATAGCCGCCTTCGACGGGTCGGGCCGCGATCTCGTCGCCTGGCTGCGCCGACGGACGCTCGCGCTCGGCGCCTGACGCGCGTTCAGCGCGTCGGCACCGGGGTTTCGCCGCGGTAATCGTAGAAGCCGCGCTGCGTTTTCCGGCCGAGCCAGCCGGCCTCCACGTATTTAGACAGAAGCGGGCAGGGGCGGTACTTCGTGTCGCCAAGCCCGTCGTGCAGCACGTTCATGATCGCAAGGCAGGTGTCGAGACCGATGAAATCGGCCAGCTCCAGCGGCCCCATCGGGTGGTTCGCGCCAAGCTTCATCGCCTCGTCGATGGACCGCACGTTGCCGACGCCCTCGAGCAGCGTGTACACCGCCTCGTTGATCATCGGCATCAGGATGCGGTTGACGATGAAGGCCGGAAAATCTTCGGCCGAGGCGGCGGTCTTGTTCAGCTTCTCGACCACGGCAAGGCAGGCCTCGTAGGTCTCGTGCTCCGTCGCGATGCCGCGGATCAGCTCCACCAGCTTCATCACCGGCACCGGGTTCATGAAGTGGAACCCCATGAAGCGCTCGGGCCGGTCGGTGCGGCTGGCAAGCCGCGTGATCGAGATCGAGGAGGTGTTGGTCGTCAGGATCGTCTCAGGCTTGAGATGCGGCACCAGCGTCTCGAAGATCTTGATCTTGACCTCCTCCCGCTCGGTCGCGGCCTCGATCACGAGGTCGGACTGGCCCAGCTCCTCCAGCTTGGAGGTCGTGCGGATACGCGCCATCGCCGCGTCGCGATCCTCTGCCGAGATCTTCTCGCGCGAGACCTGCCGGTCGAGGTTCTTCGTGATCGTCTCCACCGCGCGCTCCAGCGCGTCCTCGGAAACGTCGTTAAGAAGCACGTCGTAGCCGGCGACCGCCATCACGTGCGCGATCCCGTTGCCCATCTGCCCGGCGCCGACGACCCCGACGGTTCTGATCTCCATGCCCTGCCTCGTCTGCTTTGATGCGAGCGCAGCATAGGCACGCGGGAAAGCCGGGCACAAGGCCGCCCCGGGCTCCTTTCTCCGTCATTAGGGAAATCGCAAGGCGAATCGTGTTCCCTGATAATGGGTGAGAACACAAATGGGTGTGAGATGAGCTATGCCTCCGGACATCGGGGCGGCGTGGAGTACTATCCGTGTCGTTACGGAAATTCGCGGATCACGTTTCGCGGGCCGAAGATACGCTGTGAAGGCGATTTCATCGCCTGCCTCGGCGGGAGCGAAACCTACGGCCGCTTCGTACCGGATCCGTTCTGCACGCAGCTTGGCCGCGCGCTGGATCTGCCCTGCGCGAATTTCGGGATCGTGAACGCGGGGCTGGACGCCTTCACGCAGGACCCGGCGATCCTGGGTCTCGCCGCCGGGGCGCGGCACACGGTCCTGCAGGTGGTGGGCGCGCAGAACCTGTCGAACCGGTTCTACTCGGTGCATCCGCGCCGCAACGACCGTTTCGTGCGTGCCTCGGACACGCTGATGGCGCTCTACCCGGACATCGACTTCACCGAACACGCCTTCACGCGCGCTATGCTGCAATCACTCCTCGATACCGCGCCGGACCGCTTCGCGCTGGTCGTGGAAGAGCTTCAGACGGCCTGGGTGGCGCGGATGAAATCCCTCCTCGCGGCGATCGGCGGCGCTCCGGTGCTGCTCTGGTGCGCCGATGCGGCGCCGCCGCAGGCAGCGAATTTCGAGGCGGGCGACACGCTGGGCGCCGATCCGCTCTTCGTAACCGCGCCGATGCTGGAGGCGTTACGCCAGAGGGTGGCTGACATCGTTGTCTACACGCCGAGCGCGGCGGCGCGGGAAGCCGGAACGGAGGGCATGGTATTTTCGGATTTCGACGCCTCCGCCGCCTCCGCGACGCTGGGTGCCGCGGCGCATAGGGAGGTCGCGGCGCAGCTTGCCGACACTTTGGTATCGGAGAACGCCGTGGCCGCGTGACCGGGCCGGCAAGGGTGCGTCGCGCCAGGCCCCGTGCGGGCGGACAGGCAGGGTGGGCAACCTGCCCACCCTCATGGCTCTCAGAGCTTCTCGGTCAGTTCCGGCACGACCTCGAAGAGATCGCCGACGAGGCCGTAATCGGCGACCTGGAAGATCGGCGCTTCCTCGTCCTTGTTGATCGCGACGATGACCTTGGAATCCTTCATGCCGGCAAGGTGCTGGATCGCCCCCGAAATGCCGACCGCGATGTAGAGGTCCGGCGCCACGACCTTGCCGGTCTGGCCGACCTGCCAGTCGTTCGGCGCGAAGCCCGAATCGACCGCCGCACGCGAGGCACCGACTGCCGCGCCGAGCTTGTCGGCCAGCTTCTCGATCACCGCGAAGTTCTCCTCCGAGCCGATGCCGCGCCCGCCCGAGACGACGATGCCGGCAGAGGTCAGCTCCGGCCGGTCGCTCTCGGCCAGCTTGTCCTCGACCCATTCCGACAGCGCCGGATCGTCCGCAGCGGCGACGTCCTCGACCGAGGCCGAGCCGCCGGTGCCGGCGGCGTCGAAGGTCGAGGTGCGGATCGTCAGCACCTTCTTGGCATCCTTCGATTTCACCGTCTGCATGGCGTTGCCGGCGTAGATCGGCCGCTCGAACGTGTCGGCGTCGATGACGCCGGTCACGTCGGTCAGGATCATCACGTCGAGCAGCGCGGCGACGCGCGGCAGGATGTTCTTGGCGTCGGTCGTGGCCGGTGCGCAGATGTGGTCGTAGCCCTCGGCAAGCGAGGCGACCAGCGCCGCGGCGGGCTCCGCCAGGCGGTGGCCGTAGCGCGCGTCCTCGGCGACGACGACCTTGGCGACGCCATCGATGGTCGCCGCCTCCTTGGCCGCGTCGGCGGCCTTCGCGCCCATGGCGAGCACCGTGACGTCACCCAGCGCCTTGGCGGCGGTCACGGCCTTCGCGGTCGCGTCCATCGACAGGTGGCCGTCGTTGATTTCGGCAAGCAGCAGAACCGCCATCACACCACTCCCTTTTCCTTGAGTTTCGCCACCAGCGTGTCGACGTCCGGCACCATCTCGCCGGCCGCGCGCTCCGGCGGCTCGGAGGTCTTCACGACCTCGAGGCGCGGCGAGACGTCGACGCCGTAATCCTCGGGCGTCTTCTCCTCGAGCGGCTTCTTCTTGGCCTTCATGATGTTCGGCAGCGAGGCGTAGCGCGGCTCGTTAAGGCGCAGGTCGGTGGTGACGATCGCCGGCAGCTTGACCTTGATGGTCTGCAGGCCGCCGTCGACCTCGCGCGCGACGGTCGCGTGATCGCCTTCGACCTTCAGCGAATTGGCGTTGGTCGCCTGCGCCCAGCCGGTCAGCGCGGCGAGCATCTGGCCGGTGGCGTTCAGATCGTTGTCGATGGCCTGCTTGCCGGCGATCACGAGACCCGGCTGCTCTTCGTCGATCACGGCTTTCAGAAGCTTGGCGACGGCGAGCGGTTCGATGTCCTGGTGCACGTCGTCGGCGGCGACGATCAGGATCGCGCGGTCGGCGCCCATGGCGAGCGCCGTGCGCAGCGTCTCCTGCGCCTGCTTCACGCCGATGGAAACGGCGATCACCTCTTCGGCGGTGCCGGCTTCCTTCAGGCGGATCGCCTCTTCCACGGCGATCTCGTCGAACGGGTTCATCGACATCTTGACGTTGGCGAGGTCCACACCGCTGCCGTCCGACTTCACCCGGACCTTCACGTTGTAGTCGATCACCCGCTTCACGGGGACGAGTATCTTCATCCTGTTGGGCCTCCTTCGGATTGCGGCCGGGCTGGGCCCGCCCGCCAGTATCGTGCGAATGGGTTGCGTGATATCGTGTCGCTGCGCTGCGAAACAGCGCAAAATCGTCATGTTGTCGCTCACATACGCCGCGTCGCGGTCGCGCGCGGGTTTACTGGTCGTCGGCGCCGCAGATGCCCTGGAGCGCCTGCCATTGCGCGTCGTTCAGAAGCGGGCGCGGTTCAAACCCTTCCGGGATGGCCGCTTGCGCAGCGTCGATGCGCGCGTCCAACTGCGGGTGGCTGGCAAAATGCGCCAGCGCGCCGGGCGTCTCGCCGCCGATCTCGCGGAAGCGGGCGAACATCTCTCCGATCGCAGCCGGGGAGATGTCCGCCTCGGCCAGCATCCGGTGCGCGAAGGCGTCGGCCTCGGTCTCGGCCGTCCGGCTGTAGGAGGCGTCGATCAGGCGCTGCGCGACCGCCAGCATCGCCGCTCCGCCCGCGAAATCGCCGAAGACGAGGCCGAGAAGCCCGACCGATCCGGCCGTGCGCAGCGCCGCGCGGGTCGGGTCGCGGTGGACGACGTGGCCGATCTCGTGGGCGAGCACGGCGGCGAGCGCCTCGGGCGTCTCCGCCTCTTCGATCAGGCCGCGGATCAGCACCACCTGCCCGCCGGGCGCGGCGAAGGCGTTGATCATCTCGTGGTCGAAGACGCGCACGTTGAGGTCGTAGGCGATGTCCTGCCTCGCCATCAGCCGCCCGGTCATCGCGTCGAGCGCCGCGCGCCCCGCGGGCTCGGTGCAGTCGAGCGCGCCGATCTCGCGCGCGCCGAGCAGCCGCTCCATCTGCGCCGTTACTGTCTTGCCGAAGGCGATCTCGCGCTCCAGCGGCAGCATCCGCGCCAGCGTTCCGGCCAGAAGCGGCAGGATGACGAAGAGCATCACGGCGACCGCCGCCGCCGCCCCGCCGAGCCAGAGCGCGACCTTGCGGCGTGTGCCGGGCCGCGTGTCTCGGGCGAAGAGGTTCGGGCGCGTCGCCAGCAGCCAGTCGCGGAAGGCGGTGTCCTCGATCTCCAGCCGTGCGGGCGATTGCAGGGATTCGTCGCCCGTGTCCTCTGCCCGTGTCACCACGATCCGTCTTGCGTCAGACTGGCCGCGCAGCGCGCGCAGATCGCTCAGCGGCCAGCGCAGGGGGGCGGGCAGCGTGGTGCCCTCGATCACCAGCGTCAGCCGGTCGGGGCCGAGCGCGACCTCGACGTCGTGGACCTTGGCGCGTTCGCCGTCGTGGAAGCGGGCCGGGGCGCGCATCGGCTCAGATCGCCCCGCCGACATCGAGCGCGTCGGCGAACCCTTCGGCGTCCGCGCCCTCGTCGGCGGCGCGCTGGCGGATGGTCTCGATCGCGGCCACGTTCTCCACCCGGAGGGTTGCGATGTAGTGGGCGAGGATCGGCTGCACCACCAGCGCCAGCGACAGCGCGCCGGCCGCGAGGATGACCGCAAGGTAGCCCAGCACGCCGACGAATGCCGGGGCGACCATCGCCTGCCAGGAGGCTGGCCCGTCCGCTTCGAGCATCTGGAACAGGCCACTGAATAGGACCGCGAAGATCCCGCCGAAGACCATCACCAAGATGCCGAGAAGGAGGGAGATTGCGATGCTGCCGATCATGTACTTGAAGATCACCGTGCCCGTCTGCGGCCGGGAGTCGACTGAGACGCCGTTTTCCAGCGTGGTATGGCTGGTCGTGTAGGCGAAGCTCTGCACGTTGTAGTTCACCACGCCGACGATCAGCCAGATCACGAAGACCGGCGGCAGCACCGCGATCAGCCAGTCCTGATCGAGAAATCCGGCCATGAGGGAGCCGGCGATCAGTCCGAAGACCGGGATCAGCACGTGCCGCATCGCGCGGTAGAGACCGGTCCAGCGCCCGCCGAGCTCGAACTTCGCATCCCCGAACCAGGAGCGGTCCGTCATGTATTTCGTCAGCCGGTAGGTGGCCAGCGGCATGAGCAGGCCCAGCGTCAGGAGCGCCAGCGCATAGTATCCGATGGCCCGCCAGGCATAGCCCCAGGCCGCCTTGTCCATGCCGAAACGGATGCCGCGCCAGCGCGTGCGCGCCAGCTTGTAGCGCCGCGCGCGGTACTGGGCAAATAAGATGAACGGCAAAAGCGCAAGGAAGGTGAGCGAGAAGGCCGCGCCCTGTGCCATCGCCTCGCCCGGCGTATTCGGCTCTCCGGCGAGGCTGAGACCGGCGAAGGTCAGCACGATCTGCACGAGGCCGAGATAGACCGCCAGGAACACCACCGCGACGAGAAAGCCGAGCAGCTTTTCGAGCCCGGTTCCGGTGTATTCGAACCGCGTGCCGTCGAGCGCGGCGGACGACCAGATGTAGCGACGGATCCGGGTCTTGGCCCAGAAGCGGTAGATGCCGAACGTGATCAGCGTCAGCACCGCCGTGCGGAAGCCGAGCGAGAAGATCGGCCCGGATTCGCCGGTATAGGTCGGATCGCTGGCGTGGGGCGGTTCTGCGGCGGTGTCGGTCATCGGGGCCCTCGTAATGGCTCGGGCGCCTCTCTGCACCGACGACCGGGCCGGGGCAAGTCAGCCCCGGCGCGTCACGATTTCGGCCGCGGGAAGCGGTTGTCGCGCGGGAAGCCGCGCGGCGCCATGCGCCCGGCGCTCGCCCGTTTCGCCCGCCATTCGTCGAGTTCGGGCGGGGACACGGTGCGGGTGCGCCCGGCGGTGTCCTGCCATGACAGGCCCCGCGCGTAGTCGATGGTGATGGCGTCCGACATGCCGCCATCCTTGTATTTCTGCAGGCGCACGCCCTTGCCCTTGCCCATCTCGGGCAACTCGGACAGGTCGAAGACCAGCAGCTTGCGGTTCTCGCCCACCACCGCGACGGCGTCGCCGCGCACCGGCACGCAGACCTTGGCGCGCGTCTCGCCGCGCACGGTCAGCACGCCCTTGCCGGCGCGGGTCTGGGCGACGACATCGTCCTCGGACACCACGAAGCCGTCGCCCGCCGACGAGGCGAGCAGAAGCTTGCGGCCCGGCTGGTGGATCAGGATGTCGACGATCTCCGCCTCGTTCGGCAGGTCCACCATCAGGCGCAGCGGCTCGCCCATGCCGCGCCCGCCGGGCAGGGCCGCGGCGGACACGGTGTAGAACCGACCGTTGGAGGCAAAGACCAGGAGCTTGTCGGTGGTCTCCGCGTGGAATGTGAAGCGCGGGCCGTCGCCGTCCTTGAACTTGAGCTCCCGGTCGAGCGCTATATGCCCGGTCAGCGCCCGGATCCAGCCGCGTTCGGAGCAGACGACGGTGACCGGCTCGCGCTCGATCATCGCCTCCAGAGGCACATCCTCGGTCTCGCGCGCCTCGTCGATCAGGGTCAGGCGCTGGCCGCGCGGATAGCCCTTGGTGAAGGCCTTCTTGGTCTCTTTCAGCTGGTCGGAGATGCGCGCCCATTGCAGATCCTCGGAGGCGAGCAGGTCCTCGATCCCGGCGCGTTCCTCCATCAGCCGGTCGCGCTCGGCGACAAGCTCGATCTCTTCCAGCCGCCGCAGGGAGCGCAGGCGCATGTTGAGGATCGCCTCGGCCTGCACGTCGGACAGGCTGACCGCGCCGTCCTCGGACAGCGGCGGCGGGGCGACGTAATCCTTCTCGGACATCGCGCGGACATGGTCGCGGCCCCAGTCCTCGCGCATCAGCGCGGCCTTGGGGTCGTCGTCGTAGCGGATGATGTCGATCACGCGGTCGAGGTTGAGGAAGGCGACGATCAGGCCTTCGAGCACCTCGAGCCGGTGGTCGATCTTCTCCATCCGGTGATGCGAGCGGCGCACCAGCACGTCGCGGCGAAAGTCGAGGAAGGCACGCAGCACCTCCTTGAGCGAACAGACCTTCGGCGTCACCCCGTCGATCAGCACGTTCATGTTGAGCGAGAAGCGCAGTTCGAGGTCGGAATTGCGGAAGAGCGTCGACATCATCACGTCGGGATCGACGTTCTTGGAGCGCGGCTCCAGGATCATCCGCACGTCCTCGGCGCTCTCGTCGCGGATGTCGGCGAGGATCGGCACCTTCTTGGTCTGGATGAGCTCGGCGAGCCGTTCGACCAGCTTGGACTTCTGTACCTGGTAGGGGATTTCCGTCACCACGATCTGCCAGGTGCCGCGGCCCAGATCCTCGATGTGCCAGCGGGCGCGCAGGCGGAACGCGCCGCGGCCCGTGCGGTAGGCTTCGAGGATCTGGTCGCGCCCCTCCACCAGCACGCCGCCGGTGGGGAAGTCGGGGCCGGGGATGTAGTTGACGAGCGTGTCGTCATGCGCGTTGGGCGTGCGGATCAGGTGCAGGCAGGCGTCCACCAGTTCCCCGATGTTGTGGGGCGGGATGTTGGTGGCCATGCCGACCGCGATGCCCGAGGCGCCGTTGGCCAGAAGGTTCGGGAAGGTCGCCGGCAGGACCACGGGCTCTTCGAGCGTGCCGTCGTAGTTCGGGCGGAAGTCGACGGCGTTCTCGTTGAGGCCTTCGAGCAGCGCCTCGGCGGCGACGGACATTCGCGCCTCGGTGTAGCGCGAGGCGGCGGGGTTGTCGCCGTCGATATTGCCGAAATTGCCCTGGCCGTCGACCAGAGGATAGCGGATCACGAAATCCTGCGCGAGACGGGCCATGGCATCGTAGATCGCGGCGTCGCCGTGCGGGTGGTAATTGCCCATCACGTCGCCCGAGATCTTCGCCGACTTGCGGAAGCCCCCCGAAGAGCTGAGCCGAAGTTCGCGCATCGCGTAGAGGATGCGGCGATGCACCGGCTTCAACCCGTCCCGCGCATCGGGCAGCGCGCGGTTCATGATCGTCGAGAGCGCGTAGGTCAGGTAGCGCTCTCCGATCGCGCGGCGCAGCGGCTCGGCGAGGTTGCGGGGGTTCATGTTGGGGTCGTCGGAGAGCTCGTCCATAGATCCTGTGATATCCCGCCACAGGTGGGTCGTAAAGCAGGCCAGGCCGCCGCACGCCGAACTTTTGAAACTATTCTCGCATGCGGGCGTTGGGAAGCAGCTAAGCGACTTCTTGCCGGTTCTGGCCCGGCAAGACCAAGCCACCTGTTGGGGACGATTATGAAAAGCTTCATCCTTGCGACCTTCGGTTTCCTGTTCCTGGGGTTCTACGAGATGTCCGGCGGTACCGATTTCGAGCCGGGCTGGTGGCTCGATAAAGCCGGGGCAGAAGAGGCTTCGGTCGCGCAGGCCGGGCCGCAGGACGACCAGGTGGCGCGCGCCGATACCGGTGGAATGCTGACGCAGGTCGTGGCCAGGCCTGCCGAAGCCTCCATCAGCGAAGAGAATGCCGCGGAGGCCGAAGCAAACGCCGCGGCGGAAGCCGAATCCGAAACGGCCCAGACTAACGGCCGGGTAGACGATCTTCTGCTGACCCGCCGTGAGGTACCGGCGCAGGAGACGAAGGTGTCGACCGCCTCTTCCGCCTCTGTCGAGACGTCCTCGGCCGAGGCTGACTCCGGCCAAGAGTCCTTCAGGGACATCCGCAGCGTAGATGGCAATGTGGTCAACATGCGCAGCGGGCCGGGCACCGATTTCTCGGTTGTCGCACAGCTCAGCCGTGGCGATGACGTGGAAGTGCTGCGCGACACCGGCACCGGCTGGATCAAGCTTCGCGTGATCGAGACCGACCGGATCGGCTGGATGGCCGATTGGCTGGTCACCGCGTCGGCCGAGTAGCCGTTGCAGGCGGGGCACGAGGCGTCGTAATGGGCGCTCCATGACTACACCCCGTTCGATCCTCATCACCGGCTGCTCCTCGGGCATCGGCTACGACGCCGCCCATCGCCTCGCGAAAGAGGGGTGGCGCGTCTTCGCCACCTGTCGGCGGGAAGAGGATGCGGCGCGCCTGCGCGGAGAAGGTCTCGACTGCCGCAGGCTCGACTACGCCGAGCCAGAGAGTATCGCGGAAGCGTTCGACAGCGTCGTGGCGGAGGCCGGCCGGCTCGACGCGCTCTTCAACAACGGTGCCTACGCGCTGCCCGCGCCTCTCGACGATGTGCCGGTGGACGCGATGCGCGCGGTTTTCGAGGCGAACTTCTTCGGTTGGCACGACCTGACGCGCCGGGCGATCCTCCACATGCGCCCGCATGGGGGCGGACGGATCGTCAACAACTCGTCGATCCTGGGTCTTGTCGCGGCCAAATGGCGCGGTCCCTATGTGGCGACGAAATTCGCCGTGGAGGGCTGGTCAGACACGATGCGGATGGAGCTCAAGGGCACCGGCATCGACATCGTGCTGATCGAGCCCGGACCGATCACGACGGAATTCCGCGCCAACGCTGTGCGCGCCTTCGAACGCTGGATCGACTGGGAAAAGAGCCCGCGCGCCGACGAGTATCGCAGCCACCTCCTGGACAAGCTCTACCGCGGCAGCGACGGGAAAAGCTGGCCGGCTTCGGCGGTGACCGACGTGCTGATCCGCGCGCTCGATGCGCGCCGGCCGAAGGCCCGCTACACCGTCACGACGCCGGCGCATCTGGGCGCCTTCGCTGCGCGCATCCTGCCGGCGCGGTTGCTCGACCGGCTGCTCGACAATGCCTGAGCGGTGGTCTTTCGCGACCGCACCGCTAGGTCGTAGGCTTCGGAAGGCGATGCCCGGGAAAGGAGCCGTTCATGGCTGACGATCCGCTTTTCATCCTGATGGCCGTGGTCATGCTCGCGGTGGTCGTGATCCTGATGACCGGGATCGGCGGCTTCGCCAAGGGCGGCGAGTTCAACAAGAAATATGCCAACAAGCTGATGCGCTGGCGGATCGCGGCGCAGTTCGTGGCGGTGATCCTGATCCTGCTCTTCGTCTGGGTCAGAGGCGGGGGAAGCTGACAATGGTCGTTCTGAACAAGATCTACACGCGCACCGGCGATGCCGGGGAAACCGCGCTCGGCGACGGCAGCCGGGTGTCGAAGCACAGCCTGCGGGTTCGCGCCTACGGCACGGTGGACGAGCTGAACTCGGTCGTCGGGATAGCGCGGCTGCATGCAGAGGGCGATCCGGATGAGGCGCTGGCGCGCATCCAGAACGACCTCTTCGATCTCGGCGCCGATCTCTGCCGTCCCGACATGGCCCGGGACAGCGATGCGGAGTACGCGCCGTTGCGCATGGTGCCCTCGCAGACCGAGCGGCTGGAGTCGGAGATCGATGCAATGAACGGCCGGCTGGAGCCGCTGCGCAGTTTCATCCTGCCGGGGGGCACGCCGCTGGCGGCGTATCTGCACCAGTGCAGGACCGTGGCGCGCCGGGCAGAGCGGCACGTCATCGAACTCGCCACGATGGAGGGCGTGAACGAGGCGGCCGTGATCTACCTCAACCGCCTGTCGGACTGGTTCTTCGTCGCCGCGCGGATCTCCAACGACGAGGGCCGCGCGGACGTGATGTGGGTGCCGGGCGCCAACCGCTGAGGCGGTCCGGCGATTTGGCGGGGCGGACCGGTCCGGTGTCGCTGGTCTTCGTCCTTGCCGTATTTACCCAGTTGAACATTGTGCTGTCCGTCCGAACAGCGCCGAAGGTGCCGGGCGCGCGCCAGCCCCCGGCCCGGCGCGCGCCCGGCACCTTCAGGCACTCGTCGCCAAGAGAGAGTATTCCGGATCCGAACCGCGAGATCGCCGGTGCCTTGCAGGAGCAGGGGCGGGGGCAACCCGCCGGCTGACAGGCTTTCAGGCGCGCTGTGCCTAGGCCCGCTCCACGTTCAGCCAGACGCCGCCCTCGGGGCGGAGCGTGATGACCGCCACCGGATCAGGGTCCCGCCCTTCGACGGGGGTGAAGCGGAACCGCGCCAGCAGCGTCGCCAGCACGATCACCGCCTCCTGCATCGCGAAGCGCGCGCCGATGCACACCCGGGGCCCGTCGATGAAGGGCAGGTAGGTGTAGCGGTCTGGACGGGGCGCATCGATCCAGCGCTCGGGCACGAACTGGTCCGGATCGCTCCAGATCTTGCGGTGACGGTGCAGCGCGTAGATCGGGATCATCACCAGATCGCCCTTGCGCACCGACGCGCCCGGCAGCTCGTCGTCCGCCACGGCATTGCGCGATACGAAGGCGCCGGGCGGATATAGACGCATCGCCTCGTCGAGGATGGCGTGGATGAAGGGCAGCTCCGGCAGATCCTCCGCCGTCGCGGCACGGTCGCCGAGGGCGGCCTGCGCCTCGGCCCGGGCGTGCGCTTGCCGTTCGGGGTCGCGGCCGATCAGGTAGAACGCCCAGCTCAGCGCCAGCGCCGTGGTTTCGTGCCCGGCCACGATGAAGGTGATCAGGTTGTCGCGCATCTCCTTGGTGGTCATCTGCCGGCCGCTCTCGGGGTCCTCGGCAACCAGCAGCAGGTCCAGAAGGTCGGGCGGTCCGTCGCCCGGCCCCTTGGCGCGGCGCAGCTCCACCGCGCGGTCGGCCTGCCGCTTCATCGCCTTGAGCTGGCGCCCCCCGAAGATCCGCCCCGGACGCGGCACCCAGTCGGGCGCGCCGAGCACGTCAAGAAGCCCGATCCTCCCGATCTGGTGCAAATAGGCGTTGATCGCCCGGTGCATGGCGTCGCGGTCGAAGCCGGCATCGCCCGAGAAGGTCACGTCGGTGATCACCTCCAGTGTCACCGTCACCATTTCCTCAAAGAGGTCCGCCGGCCCACCGGCCTGTGCCGCCACGCGTTCGGCTGTGCGCTCTGCCGCCGCCGTCATCACCGGGCCGAGCGCCGCCACCGGCTTGGGCGCGAAGGCCGGCGAGGCCGCGCGACGCTGCCAGCGCCAATGCGCGCCTTCGGAGATGAAAAGGGAGTCGCCAAGCCCGGGGCGCAGCAGCTGCTTGGTCACCACCGATTTCGGGTAGTTCTCCAGCCGGTCCTTCATCACGATGCGAATCGCGGCGGGGTCCATCAGCATGTGCCAGCGCCGCCCGGCCTTGCCCGAGATCACCCGCTCCTCGAGCGCCGCCTCGGGCACGATGCCGAGCGCGTTCTTGCGCGCCAAAGTCAGCGTCTCCCAGATCCCGATATCATGATCGAGAAGCGGCACCGCCACCGGGGTGTCCCTCACATCCTTCGGCACGCGCATCTCTCCCCTCGTCCGTGCAACCCGTGGCCACGATAACGCGCTTCGCGCTGCTGCGCGATTGCGAAGACGCCGCGGCTCCGTTATCCGGTTTCGGACCCACGATCCGGAGCCCCGCCCATGCGCCGCCTCGCCTCGCTCGCCCTGATCCTGGCGCTCGCCGCCTGCGCCGACGGCGGGCGCGAGTTGCGGCAGCCGTTCGAGCCGCTCGGCGACTTCCGGCTCGGGCACGCGGTGGTGACGGCCACTAACCTGCAGAAGGGGCCGGTGTCGCGCGATGCGTCGAAGGAGGAGTGGATCGCCGCGGTGGATGCCGCGCTCGAGGAACGCTTCCGCCGCTACGAGGGCGACCAGCTCTATCACCTGGGGGTCAGCGTGGAGGGCTACGTGCTCGCGCAGCCCGGCATCCCGCTGGTGCTGAGCCCCAAGTCGGTGCTGATCGTGCGCGTGTCGGTGCTGCGTGATGGCGAATACGAGGACGTGGCCGAGGCGCGCCTGCATCCCGAGGCCAAGGAAATCAACGTGCTCGAGGCACCGTCGGCCGACACCTTGGTCGGCTCCGGCGTGACGCAGACCAAGCAGGAGCAGATGACGGCGCTCAGCCGCAACGCGGCGCTGCTGATCGAGACGTGGATGCGCCGGCAGG
This sequence comes from Roseivivax sediminis, assembly GCF_900112685.1. Lineage (GTDB taxonomy): Bacteria > Pseudomonadota > Alphaproteobacteria > Rhodobacterales > Rhodobacteraceae > Roseivivax > Roseivivax sediminis. The sequence goes on along the minus strand of NZ_FOMS01000010.1, from coordinate 304 downwards.
CCCGGGCCGAAGGCTGGTTCGGCGGGCTCGATGCCGTCGAACCGGCGGCCGCCGGCCGGGGCGAAGAGGTCGCGCAAGCGGCCGAGTGAGCTGCCCCCCGGATCCGGACACATCCGCTTGATTTTCCCCACCCGACCCAATATGTGGCCCGCGATACAAGCCCCGGGTCGCTCGAGCCCACGAAACCGCAACAAAGGCGTCTGAGAGAGATGGCAAAGGAAAAGTTCGAACGCGGCAAGCCGCACTGCAACATCGGCACCATCGGTCACGTCGACCACGGCAAGACCACGCTGACCGCGGCGAT
>NZ_FOMS01000009.1:7500-238240 GCF_900112685.1 Roseivivax sediminis | reverse complement strand
GCCGACCAGAAATACGTGGTCAACACGTCCGAGACCACGAACATGGCGCATTTCATCAACACCGAGACCTACGAGATCGACCACAACATCCTCGTCGACCAGCGCCCGCGCTACGCGCAGTACACCGCGGACGGCACCCGGCTTTACGTCTCGTCCGAGATCGGCGGCACGGTGTCGGTGATGGACATCGCCGAGGACGGCACCCCGACGCTGACCCAGAAGATCGAGTTCGAGGTGCCGGGGGTACAGCCCGAATGGCTGCAGCCGGTGGGCGTGAAGGTGACCGAGGACGGCTCCCGCGTGTTCGTGGCGCTGGGACCTTCGAACCGCGTCGCGGTGATCGACGGCGAGAGCCTGGAGGTGCTCGATTACATCATGGTCGGCCAGCGGGTCTGGCAGCTCGCCTTCACCCCGGATGAGCAGTACCTCATCACCACCAACGGCAATTCCAACGACGTCACCGTGATCGACGTCGCCGAAGAGGAGGCTATCCGCTCCATCCAGGTCGGCCAGCAGCCCTGGGGCGTCGTCGTCCAGCCGGATTGAGGAAGGCCGGCGATCGCGGGCACCCGCGATCGCCGCACGTTCAGCCGGTGTTGCGCAGCCCCGACGCCACACCGTTGATCGACAGGAGCAGGCCGCGGTGCATCCTCTCCGTCAGCTCTTCACCCGACCGGGCGCGGCGCATCAGCGCCACCTGGATGTGGTTCAGCGGGTCGAGATAGGGGCTGCGGTCCGACGGTCCGGTGTTCGGCCGCTCCCCGGTGATCTGTTCGATCGCGTCGACCGTCGCCTCCCATTCCGTGCGGATCTTGCCGAAGATTCGGTCCCGCAGCGCCTCGTCCTCCACAAGCTCCGCGTAATGCGCCGCGATTGACAGGTCGCTCTTCTCGATCATCGAGATGACCTTGGACACCATCGAATGGAACACCGGCAGTTCTTCGTAGAGCCGGGGCAGGGCCGCGCGGGCACCCTCGTCCAGGTCCGCGACCGCCGAGCCGAACCCGTACCAGCCCGGCAGCATGATCCGGCACTGTGCCCAGGAGAACACCCAGGGGATCGCGCGCAGCGACGTGATCTCGCGCGTCTTGCTGCGCGAGGCCGGGCGCGAGCCGATATTGAGCTCCGCCACCTCGTTGATGATCGTGGAAGACCAGAAGAATTCCTCGAAGCCATCGGTTTCGAAGACAAGCTCGCGGTAGGCGCGGAAGGCGTGGCCGGAGAGCGCTTCGAGGATCTCCTCGGCCTCGTCGTTCACCTTGTCTTCTCCGTGAAGGAGCGACGCCTCGATCGTGGCGGAAACGAGCGTGCGCAAGTGGTCGTGGCCGATCTCGGCGTGGGAATAGCGCGAGGAGATGACCTCGCCCTGTTCGGTCAGGCGGATCTGGCCATCCACGGCGCCGGGCGGCTGGGCGATGATCGCCTCGCGCGCGGGGCCGCCGCCGCGGCCGACCGACCCGCCGCGCCCGTGGAACAGGCGCAGCCGCAGCGACCGCGCCTTGAACAGCGCGACGAGCGCGCGTTCGGCCTTGTGCAGTTCCCAGTTCGAGGTGACGAACCCGCCGTCCTTGTTGCTGTCCGAATAGCCCAGCATGATTTCCTGCGTACCGGACTGGCCGTCGACGATGTGCTGGTATTCCGGCAGGTCGAGCAGGTCCGACATGATCTGTGGGCCCATCTGAAGGTCCGCGATGGTCTCGAACAGCGGCACCACGGCGAGCGCGCAGCGCCCCTCCTCATCGACGAGCCCGGCCTGTTTCAAGAGTACCAGAAGCTCCAGAACGTCCGACACCGACCGTGCGTTGGAGATGATCGAGGTGGTGATCGCCTGCGGGCCGAAACGCTGCCGGATCTCGCGCGCGGCGGCGAAGATGTTCAGCTCCGTCTGCGTGGCTTCCGAATACGTCCAGAACGGGCGGATGAGCGAGCGGGGTGAGGTCAGTTCCTCACGCAGGAGCTTGATGCGCTCGGCTTCCGGCAGGGCGGTATAGTCCGTGCCGGGCGCGACCGCCTCCAGCAACTCGGCGATGGTCGCTTCGTGCACGGCAGAGTTCTGGCGCAGGTCGACGGTGGCCAGGTGGAAGCCGAAGCTGCGCACCTTCTGGCGCAGCTCGCGCAGCCTTCCGTCGGCGATGATCGCGCCATGATGCGCGCGCAGCGACGCGTCGATCGCGTCCAGATCGGCCACGAACTCTGCCGGTTGGGAATAGGGCAGCGCAGGCACGGCCACGCGCGCCGGCGGCGTGTCCGGGTCGATGTCGCGCAGTGTCGCGGCGAGCCGGGCATAGACGTGGACGAGCACCCGGCGATAGGGTTCGTCCTGCCGGTGATCGGAGCGGTCGGGCGAGGACGCGGCCATCTCCGCGATGCGTTCGCTCACCTCGACGACGCGCGCGGACATGGACAGCTCCAGCCCCAGCGCATCGACTTCGGACAGGTAATGCGCCAGCGCGTGCCCGGCCTGCAGGCGGAAGCAGTCGCGCAGCACCGTATCGGTGACGAACGGGTTGCCGTCGCGGTCGCCGCCGATCCAGGTGCCGATCCGCAGGAACGGCGGCACGTCGTCGGTGCGGGGCAGGTCCATCGCGCGGCCCGCCTCGCGCATGATCTTGGGCACCGCCTGGAAGAAGGTATGGTCGAAATAGGCCAGCCCGTTGCGGATCTCGTCGTTCACGGTCAGCTTGCTGCGGCGCAGCATGTGGGTCTGCCAGAGCGTCGCGATCTCGCGCTCGATGGCGGCGTCGATCTCCTCCGTGTCGTGGGCGGATGTGCGGGCATCCAGCAGGCGCACGATGGCGAATTCCGACCGCATCGTGCTCTGGCGCCGGATCTCCGTCGGATGCGCGGTGAGGATCGGAGAGACGAGTGCCTCGCGGAAGAACTTCTGCAACTGCTCGTTGGTCATTCCCGTTGCGCGCACGGCGTCCAGCAGGTCGCCGAGACGGGACCGCTTGCTGCGCTCGAAGGCCAGAGTCTCCTGGTCCTGGGCGATGTTCAGAAGATGCAGGAAATAGGTGAAGGCGCGGACGACCTGAAGCGTCTGCGGCTCCGACAGCCCGTCGATCGTGCGCCGCAACTTGGTATAGGCGGTCTGCGACCCGCTGCGGTGATGCTCGACGGAGGCGATCCGCAGGCTTTCCACCGTATCGAAGGCGTGGCCGCCCTCGTGCAGGTGCAGCACCCGGCCTAGGATCTTGCCGAGAAAGCGGATGCCGTCATCTGAGGGCGTGTCTTGGGCGGTCATCGGGGTCTCCCTGCGGATGTCTGTCCGCACTCGGTGGCCCCCGGCCTCGTCCGTGTCAACGGTCAGGGCCGGGGGCGGAGGGGGCCCGCGCCGCGCGCGCGCACGCGGCGGGCAGCGCCGCCGCGTGTTGTCCCGAAGTTCAGCCGATGGCTTCCAGCACGGCTTCGCCAAGGCCCGCGGGGCTGTCGGCGACGACGATTCCGGCGGATTTCATCGCCTCGATCTTGTCGTCGGCGCCGCCCTTGCCGCCGGCGACGATGGCGCCGGCGTGGCCCATGCGGCGGCCCGGAGGCGCCGTGCGGCCGGCGATGAAGCCCGCGGTCGGCTTCCAGCGGCCCTTCTTCTTCTCCTCGGCGAGGAACGCCGCGGCGTCTTCCTCGGCCGAGCCGCCGATCTCACCGATCATGATGATCGCCTCGGTCTCGTCGTCGGCCAGGAACCATTCGAGCACGTCGATATGTTCGGTGCCCTTGATCGGATCGCCGCCGATGCCCACGCAGGTCGACTGGCCGAGGCCCACATCGGTGGTCTGCTTGACCGCCTCGTAGGTCAGCGTGCCCGAGCGGGACACGACGCCGACCTTGCCGCGCTTGTGGATGTGGCCGGGCATGATGCCGATCTTGCACGCGTCCGGCGTGATCACGCCGGGGCAGTTCGGACCCACGAGCACCGACTTGGAGCCTTCCAGCGCGCGCTTGACCTTGAGCATGTCCTGAACCGGGATGCCCTCGGTGATGCAGACGATCAGCTCCATCTCCGCGTCGATCGCTTCCATGATCGAATCGGCCGCGAACGGCGGCGGCACGTAGATCGCGGACGCCGTCGCGCCGGTCGTGTGGCGCGCTTCGTGCACGGAGTTGAAGATCGGCAGGTCGAGGTGATTCTGCCCGCCCTTACCGGGGGTGACGCCGCCGACCATGTTGGTGCCGTAGGCGATGGCCTGCTCGGTGTGGAAGGTGCCCTGCGAGCCGGTGAGACCCTGGCAGATGACCTTGGTATGCTTGTCGACGAGAACTGCCATTGATCTTACCCTTTCACCGCGGAAACGATCTTTTCCGCGCCGTCTTTCAGATTGTCCGCCGCGATGACGTTGAGGCCAGAGGAGTTGATGATCTCCTTGCCCTTCTCGACATTCGTGCCTTCCAGGCGAACCACGAGCGGAACGTTCAGGCCGACTTCCTTCACGGCCGTCACCACGCCTTCCGCGATCACGTCGCAGCGCATGATGCCGCCGAAGATGTTCACCAGGATCCCCTTCACGTTCTTGTCGGACGTGATGATCTTGAACGCCTCGGTCACCTTCTCGGTCGTGGCGCCACCGCCGACGTCGAGGAAGTTCGCCGGTTCGGAACCATGCAGCTTGATGATGTCCATCGTCGCCATCGCGAGGCCGGCGCCGTTGACCATGCAGCCGATCTCGCCGTCGAGTGCGATGTAGTTGAGGTCGTACTTGGACGCCTCGAGTTCCTTGGCGTCCTCCTCGGTCTCGTCGCGCAGCGCGGCGATCTCGGAATGACGGTAGAGCGCGTTGCCGTCGAAGCCCATCTTGGCGTCGAGGCACATGAGATCACCCTTGTCGCTCACGATGAGCGGGTTGATCTCGAGCATGTCCATGTCCTTCTCGGTGAACATCTTGTAGAGGATGCCCATCAGCTTCACGCACTGCTTGACCTGCTGGCCCTCGAGTTCGAGCGCGAAGGCGATCCGCCGGCCGTGGAACGGCTGGTAGCCGGTGGCCGGATCGACCGAGAACGACAGGATCTTCTCGGGAGTCGATGCCGCGACTTCCTCGATGTCCATGCCGCCCTCGGTGGAGCAGACGAAGGCGACGCGGCTGGTTTGCCGGTCGACGAGCAGCGCGAGGTAAAGCTCGCGGGCGATGCCCGAACCGTCCTCGATGTAGATGCGGTTGACCTGCTTGCCCGCCGGGCCGGTCTGGTGCGTCACCAGGGTACGGCCGAGCATGCGCTTGGCTTCCTGTGCGGCCTCCTCGACCGACTTGGTCACGCGCACGCCGCCCTTCTCGCCGGCGTCGGCTTCCTTGAACGAGCCCTTGCCGCGGCCGCCGGCGTGAATCTGCGCCTTCACCACCCAGATCGGGCCGTCGAGCTCTCCGGCGGCGGTCTTGGCCTCTTCGGCCCTCGTGACGGCGCGGCCGTCGCTGACGGGCGCTCCGTATTCGCGAAGCAGTGCCTTCGCCTGATATTCGTGGATATTCACGCCTTCTGTTCCTCCCGTGGTGCAGGCCATAATGGCCGGCTGCGTGGTTGGCTTACTTGATGAGCGGCAGGAGCTTCTTGAAGGCCGGTGTCCCGGCCTGTCCAAGCCACTCGAACACGACCATCTCGGTCGTGACGATTCCGATGCCGGAGGCGTGCAGGCGCGCGATGCACGCCTGTTCGCTTTCCAGGGTCCGCGATGCGGTGGCGTCGGAGACGACGAAGACCTCGTAGCCTTCCTCGATCAGGCTCGCCGCGGTCTGGACGACGCAGATATGCGCTTCCATCCCGGCGAGAATCGCCTGCTTGCGCTCGCTGCCCCGAAAGGTGGCAGCGAAATCGCTGTCTTCCATACACGAAAAGTGCATCTTGGGCAGGACGGTCGTCTTGGAGGTCGGTTTCAGTTCCGGCACGGTGGCGCCGAGGCCCTTGGGGTACTGCTCGGTCATGATGACCGGCACGCCGACCTCCTCGGCCGCGGCAAGCAGGGTCCGGGTGTTGCGAATCGTCCGGGCCGGAGCCTGCATCGCGGGCACGAGGCGCTCCTGCATGTCTATGATGACGAGGATGGAATCCTGTGCGCGAATGAGCATGACGGTCTGATCCCTCCCTAGGCCCGGCGCGCGGACGATCTGCCCGACAGGCGGGCGCTTGGTCTTCTACGTGGTATGCCAAATACCACCGAGTTGAGGCTGCATCAAGTGGCGGAAAAGACTGGCTTCGCAAGACGAATCCAGGGGAACGGATGCGAAAACGAGCGGAGTCCCGCAATTCCAAAAGATCCCGGGTTCTTTCGCTGCGCTGCAACAAAATGGCGTTTTTCACCGCGTCTAGCCCGTCTGCCGAGCGGCCGAAAGAATCTCAATTTATATTGACGCACCAGATAATTACCCGATTTTGCGAGAAGGTGGTGCAAGACCCTGGAAAGCTCGCCCGACTGTAAAAAAAGACACCGGAAACCCGCGATGTTAGGGTGCTCCACCAGATACCAACCGTGCAGTCGCAGCGACGAATGCCGCCGAAAGACAATTGCGTGGCGCAGGTGTGTGGTCTATGGTGTACCACAGATCGAAGATGCGTCGCAGGCCGCACTGACAAGATGGAGACAGGAGCATGAAGCTTCGGCCGATCGCGACGAATTTCACCCTTAAGGACCACGTCTACGACAAGCTGCGAGAAGCCATTACACAGATGGATATCTATGCTTCAGACGCCGATCTGCGCCTCGACGAAAGGTCGCTTGCCGAGCAGTTGGGCATCTCCCGCACGCCGCTGCGGGATGCCATCGCAAGGCTCGAAGGCGACGGTCTGGTCCAGGTCATTCCGCGCAAGGGCATCTTCGTGCGCCGCATGAGCATGGACGAGGTGCTCGAGACGATCATCGCCTGGGCCGCGCTCGAGAGCATGGCGGCCCGGCTCGCGGCGGAGCGCGCCTCGGACCGGGAAATCGGGTCGCTGCGCAAGCTTGCCACCAAATATAGCGGCGCGGCAGACAGTGCCGAGATCTCGGAATATTCCGAGGACAACATCCGGTTTCATCAGCGCATCCTGGAAATCTCCAAGTGTGCGCTGCTGAAGAGCATGAGCGACGGGTTGTTCCTGCACATGCATGCCGTCCGTCTGCGCGCGATCGGGGAGGGGGACCGGCTGCGGCGGTCCAAGGTCGATCACGCGGAGATCATCGAAGCCCTCGAATCGCGCGATCCGGAACTGTCGGCGCAGCGTGTGCGCGAGCACACCATGCGGCTGCACGAACACGTGCGGCGTACATGGGTCCGGTTGGATATCGGGAGCGAGAAGAAGGACTCAGCCTGAGAGGGGCGGGTCGGGCCGGAAGACCGGTCAGAGTTAACGGGAGAACAGCAAAATGAACGTAGCCGCCGTAACAGAAGAAAGGTCCGCCGGGAACGAACCGGCGCCCGAGACCCTGACGGACGGGTTTCACCTTCTGATCGATGCGCTGAAGCTGAACGGCGTCGAGACGATCTACAACGTGCCGGGCATTCCGATCACGGACCTCGGCCGCTACGCGCAGGCGCAGGGGCTGCGGGTCCTGTCCTTCCGGCACGAACAGCATGCCGGCTATGCCGCCGCCGCCGCTGGCTTCCTGACCAAGAAGCCGGGCATCTGCATGACCGTTTCGGCACCGGGCTTCCTGAACGGCCTGACCGCGCTGGCGCATGCCACCACGAACTGCTGGCCGATGATCCTCATCTCCGGCTCGTCCGAGCGTGAGGTCGTCGACCTGCAGCGCGGCGACTACGAAGAGATGGACCAGCTGGCGATCGCTCGTCCGCATGCCAAGGCCGCCTACCGGATCCTGCACGCGGAAGACATCGGTCTCGGCGTTGCCCGCGCGATCCGCGCGGCGCTGACCGGCCGTCCGGGCGGCGTCTACCTCGACATCCCGGGCGCTCTGCTGGGCCAGGTGATGGACGAGGTCGAGGGCCAGAAATCCCTGATGAAGGTCGTCGACCCGAGCCCGGCCAGCGTGCCGAACCCGGAAGCGATCGACCGCGCCCTCGACGTGCTGAAAAGCGCGAAGAAGCCGCTGATCATCATGGGCAAGGGCGCGGCCTACGCGCAGGCCGACGAGAAGATCAAGGAACTGGTCGAAACGCTCGGCTTCCCCTACCTGCCGATGTCGATGGCCAAGGGCCTTCTGCCGGACAACCACCCGCAATGTGCCTCCGCCGCGCGGTCGCTGGTGCTCAAGGAAAGCGACTGCGTCTTCCTGATCGGCGCGCGCCTCAACTGGCTGCTGAGCCATGGCGAAGGTCCCGGCTGGGGCGAGAAGGGCAGCAAGAAGTTCGTCCAGATCGACATCGAGCCGTCGGAGATGGACAGTAACCAGAAAATCTCCGCGCCGCTCGTCGGTGACATCGGCAGCTGTGCCGATGCCCTGCTGCAGAAGATCGGCGGCAAGTGGGAAAAGCCGTCCGAGGAATGGACCGGCGCGGTCCGTACCAAGGTCCAGGGCAACATCGAGAAGATGGCGCCGCGGCTGAAGAACAACAATTCGCCGATGGACTACCAGGGCTCGCTCGGCGTCATCAAGGACCTGATGGCCGAGAACCCGGACGTCGTTCTGGTCAACGAAGGCGCCAACGCGCTCGACCAGTGCCGGTCGATCGTCGACCTGCACAAGCCGCGCAAGCGTCTTGACGTGGGCACCTGGGGCATCATGGGTGTCGGCATGGGCAACGCCGTGGCCGCCGCGGTCGAGACCGGCAACCAGGTCCTCGCCGTGGAGGGTGACAGCGCCTTCGGGTTCTGCGGCATGGAGGTCGAGACCGTCTGCCGCTACAACCTGCCGGTGTGCATCGTCATCATGAACAACAACGGCATCTACCGCGGTGACGGCGAGAACTGGGGCAACACCGACGATCCGTCGACCACGGTCTTCGTCAAGGACAGCAAGTACGAGCTGATGATGCAGGCCTTCGGCGGCGTCGGCGTGCGGGCCGACAGCCCGGACGCACTGCGCCAGGCGATCAACGAAGCATTCGCCAGCCGCAAACCCACGCTGATCAACGCGATCATCGCCGAAGATGCCGGCAAGGAAAGCGGCAATATCGGCAACCTGAACCCGTCCTCGGTCGTGGCGCAGCAGCGCTACCCGCAGGCACAGAAAATCAAGTGACTGGGGAGGCACTTAGTCAGATGAAGGCACTCGAAGGCGTCAAGATCCTCGATTTCACCCACGTGCAATCAGGACCGACCTGCACGCAGCTCCTCGCCTGGTTCGGCGCGGACGTGATCAAGGTGGAACGGCCGGGGGTCGGCGACGCGACGCGCCAGCAGCTGGTGGATGTTCCGGGGGCGGACTCGCTCTACTTCACCATGCTGAACCACAACAAGCGGTCGATCGAGCTCAACTCGAAGAACGAGACGGGCAAGGAAGTCCTCACCCGCCTGATCGAAACCTGCGACGTCATGGTCGAGAACTTCGCGCCCGGCGCGCTCGACCGGATGGGCTTCACCTGGGAACGCATCCAGGAGATCAACCCGAAGATGATCCTGGCCTCGGTCAAGGGCTTCGGCCCGGGCAACTACGAGGACTGCAAGGTCTACGAGAACGTCGCCCAGTGCGCGGGCGGCGCGGCCTCGACCACCGGTTTCCGGGACGGTCCGCCGCTGGTGACCGGTGCGCAGATCGGCGATTCCGGCACCGGCCTGCACCTCGCGCTCGGCATCGTCACGGCGCTCTATCAGGCGCAGCGCAGCGGCCAGGGCCAGAAGGTTCTCGCGCCGATGCAGGACGGGGTCATCAACCTCTGCCGTGTCAAGCTGCGCGACCAGCAGCGTCTGAAGGCGGGTCCGCTCAAGGAATACTCGCAGTACGGCGAGGGTATCGAGTTCGGCGAGGCGACCCCGCGCGCCGGCAACGATTCCGGCGGCGGTCAGCCGGGCCGGATCCTGAAGTGCAAGGGCTGGGAGGACGATCCCAACGCCTACACCTACTTCATCACCCAGGCCGCGGTCTGGGAGAAGATCTGCGACCTGATCGGCGAGCCCGAGTGGAAGACCAAGGAAGGCTACGCGACGCCGCCCGAGCGGCTCGACAAGCTGAACGAGATCTTCACGCGGATCGAGGACTGGACCAAGACCAAGACCAAGTTCGAGGTCATGGACATCTGCAACCCGCTCGGCATCCCGGTCGGCCCGATCCTGTCGACCAAGGAGATCATCGAGGACGACGGGCTGCGCAAGACCGGCACGATCGTCGAAGTCGATCACCCCAAGCGCGGGAAGTATGTCAGCGTCGGCTGCCCGATCAAGCTCTCGGGGAGCCCGGTGGAGGTCACCCGTTCGCCGCTTCTGGGCGAGCACACGGTGGAGATCCTGCGCGAGGTGCTCGGCTATGACGGGGAGGCTCTGGCCAAGGTCGTCGAGTCCGGTGCCGTCGGCGACGTGAACAAACAGGCAGCTGAATAGAAGACCACACATGGGGGGTGAGACCGACGCAAGAAGCGGACACCCCTCGTCCTGGGAGGACATTGATGCGACTGATCGTGATGGGTCAGCAGGCGTTCGGCAAGGACGCCCTGGCTAAACTTTTGGACACCGGAACCGACGAAGTCGTGGCCGTCTACTGCGAGCCCGACAAGGAGGGCAAGCCGGTCGACCCGATCAAGGAATTCGCGCTGGAAAAGGGCCTGCCCGTCGAGCAGCCGGCGAATTTCGATGACCAGGCGACAATCGACAAGCTCGCCAGCTACAACGCCGACCTGATGGTCATGGCCTTCGTGAACGTATTCGTTCCCGAGGCGGCGCGCGACACACCCACCCACGGCTCGATCTGCTTCCACCCGTCGCTTCTGCCGCTGCACCGCGGCCCTTCGGCGGTGAACTGGCCGATCATCATGGGCTCGACCAAATCCGGATACAGCTGGTTCTACCCGTCCGACGGGCTCGACGAAGGCGACAGCCTGCTGCAGTGGGAATGCGAGATCGGCCCCGACGACACGGTGATCGACCTCTACTTCAAGAAGATCTACCCCCATGCGGTCGACAGCGTGCTGACCGTCGTCGATCACTTCCGCGACGGCAATCCGCCGCGTATCGTGCCCGACGAGAGCCAGGCGACCTACGAGCGCCGCTGCAACAAGAACCACGCGCGGATCGACTGGCACAAGCCGGTCGGCCAGGTCTACAACCTGATCCGCGGCACCAACCCGGCCCCGGGTGCCTGGACCACCTACAACGGTGACGAGCTCGGCATCTTCGACAGCGAGCGGGTGCCCGGCGACGGCATCTCGGGCCGGATCCGGGAAATCACCGATGCCGGCATCTCCGTTCAGGCCGTGGGCGGACGTGTCCTGATCAAGCGCGTGCGGCCCGCGGGCGAGGCCAAGAAGGTCGCTGCCAGCGAATGGGCCTCTTCCGTCGGGCTCGCGCCTGGCGATTCTTTCGGCAAATGATCCAACGAAAACTTCGGGAAGCAGTTCTATGAGCGACATCGAAATCGCCCGCGCAGCGAAAAAGAAACCGATCCAGGAGATCGGTGAAAAGCTCGGCATTCCGTGGGAGCATCTGCTGCCGTTCGGACATGACAAGGCCAAGGTCTCCGAGGACTTCATCAAGTCCCTCAGCGACCGCAAGGACGGGCACCTCGTGCTCGTGACCGCGATCAACCCGACGCCGGCTGGCGAGGGCAAGACCACCACGACCGTCGGTCTGGGCGACGGCCTGAACGCCATAGGCAAGACCGCGGCGGTCTGCATCCGCGAAGCCTCGCTCGGCCCGTGCTTCGGCATGAAGGGCGGCGCGGCCGGCGGCGGCTACGCGCAGGTGGTCCCGATGGAGGACATGAACCTCCACTTCACCGGCGACTTCCACGCGATCACCAGCGCCCACAACCTGCTGGCCGCGATGCTCGACAACCACATCTACTGGGGTAACGAGCAGCAGGTGGACATCCGCCGCATCGCCTACCGCCGCGTGATGGACATGAACGACCGGGCCCTGCGCCAGATCGTCTGCAACCTCGGCGGCGTCGCCAACGGCTTCCCGCGCGAGGCCGGCTTCGACATTACCGTGGCGTCGGAAGTGATGGCGATCCTCTGCCTCGCCACCGACCTGGCCGACCTTGAGCGTCGCCTCGGCGACATCATCGTGGCTTACCGCCGCGACAAGACCCCGGTCTTCTGCCGCGACATCAAGGCCGACGGCGCGATGACCGTGCTTCTGCAGCAGGCGATGCAGCCCAACCTCGTGCAGACGCTGGAGAACAACCCGGCCTTCGTGCACGGCGGGCCCTTCGCCAACATCGCGCACGGCTGTAACTCGGTCGTCGCCACCACCACGGCGCTCAAGCTCGCCGATTACGTGGTCACCGAAGCCGGCTTCGGCGCGGACCTCGGCGCCGAGAAGTTCATGGACATCAAGTGCCGCAAGGCCGGCCTGAACCCCGAGGCGGTCGTGATCGTCGCGACGGTGCGGGCGATGAAGATGAACGGCGGCGTCGCCAAGGCGGACCTCGGCGCCGAGAACGTCGAGGCGGTGAAGGCCGGCTGCGAGAACCTCGGCCGTCACATCGACAACGTGAAGAAGTTCGGCGTGCCCGCCGTGGTCGCCATCAACCACTTCGTCACCGACACCGATGCCGAAGTGAAGGCCGTCCAGGAATACGTCGCCACGCAGGGGACCGAGGCCGTGCTCTGCAAGCACTGGGCCGAGGGCTCCAAGGGCACCGAGGACCTGGCCAACAAGGTCGTGGAGATCGTCGAGAGCGGCAAGGCGTCTTACAAGCCGCTCTATCCCGACGAGATGCCGCTCTTCGAGAAGATCGAGACCATCGCCAAGGAAATCTACCACGCCGACGAGGTGGTCGCTGACAGCAAGGTCCGTGCCCAGCTCAAGGAGTGGGAAGACCAGGGTTACGGCAACCTGCCGGTCTGCATGGCCAAGACGCAGTATTCGTTCACGACCGATCCCAGCCGGCGCGGTGCTCCGACGGGTCACAGCCTGCCGGTGCGCGAAGTGCGCCTGTCGGCCGGGGCCGGGTTCGTCGTGGTCGTCTGCGGCGAGATCATGACCATGCCGGGCCTGCCCAAGGTGCCGTCCGCAGAGTCGATCTGCATCAACGACGACGGCCTCATCGACGGTCTGTTCTGATCATGGCGCAGAGCAGCCTGCATACGATCATGATGCCGGTTCGGGGCGATGGCAAAGGGCCCAAGCTCTTTGCCCACGCCTCGGCGCTGGCCAAGCGCTTCGGTGCACATGTGAAAGTCGTGCACTGCCACCCGAAGATGGAAGACCTTATGCCCATGGGCGTGGTCATTCCCAGCTTCCTGCGCAAACAATTGCAGGAGGCCTCGGAAACGAGTGCCTCCAGCGAAGAGGACTTCCTGCACGAGAAGTTCAGCGCTGACGCCGTGAAACACGGTGTCAGCGAACAGGACCCGGAAACGGGCAAGCCGACGGCGAAATTTTACGAATACGTCGGCAAACAGGTGGAGGCGGTTCGCCACTTCGGCCGGCTGTCGGACCTGATCTGCGTCGCCAAGCCGTCCAAGACCGAGAACCTCGGCTTCAACACGCTGAAGGAGGCGCTGTTCTCCTCTGGCCGGCCGGTGATGATCTGCACCGAAAGCGATGCGACGGACATGCAGATCGGCCGCCATGTCTCCATCGGCTGGAACGGATCGCTGGAAGCCACCCGCGCGGTGGCTCTCACGATGCCGCTTATCGAGACGGCGGAAAAGGTGACGATCCTCACGGGAGGAGGGTCCGAGCATTCCGCCACGGCGACCGAGTTCCAGGAATATCTGGCAAACCGCAGCGTAACCGCGGATATTGTTCAGTTCGACGTCCGCGGAAACGCAGGGCGTCAGCTTCTTAAGAAGTCAGGCGAGGTAGGGGCCGATCTGCTGATCATGGGCGCCTATCACGAGAGCTATGAACGCGAGACACTGCTGGGTGGAAACTCGGCGGCGGTCGTCGAGGAGGCGACGATCCCCGTGGTCATGGTGCACTGACACGACGTTTCTAGGGAGGACAGGAAAGGAGGAAACGGAAAGACGGACGACGACATATCGGGGCGCAAGATAAACCAACAAGCGTCGATCCCGACGGGAGAGACAGCGAATTCGCTCCGACACAGTTCCAATCAAGGGAGGAAGACCAATGAAATTCTTGAAAACTCTGACGATGAGTGCCGCTGCGCTCGCCATCACCGCGCCCGCGGCGCTTGCCGAATGGCAGCCGCGCAAGCCGGTCGAGTTCATCATCATGGCCGGCACCGGCGGCGGCGCGGACCAGATCGCGCGCCTTCTGCAGGGTCTCATTCAGTCCAAGGGCATGAGCCCGCGCCCGTTCATTCCGATCAACAAGCCGGGCGGCTCCGGTGCGGAAGCGCTGTCCTACATGGCGGGCAAGGAGGGCGATAACCATACGCTCCTCGTGGCGCTGAACAGCTTCTACACCACGCCGATCATCCAGGAAGACCTGGCGATCGACATCACCGAGCTGGCGCCGATCGGCCGGATGGCGATGGACACGTTCCTGCTCTGGGTGAACTCGGAGCGCGACGACATCACCGACCTCGACAGCTACGTCGAGAAGGTGAAGGAAGCGGACAGCGCATGGCGCGTCGGCGGCACCGGCTCGGGCCAGGAGGACTCCATCCTCACCGCGATGATGGAGAAGGAAATGGACTACGAGGTCACCTACATCCCGTTCCCGGGTGGTGGCACCGTGGCCAAGAACCTCGTCGGCAACCAGGTCGATTCGACGGTGAACAACCCGGCCGAGCAGATGGAGTTCTGGCGCGCCGGCAACACCAAGCCGATCGTGCAGTTCAACGAAGAGCGCGAGCCGCCCTACGAGGACGTGCCGACGGCTCAGGAGCTGGGTGTGGACATCGTCTACTACATGCAGCGCTCCATCGCCGGTACCAAGGGAATGGATCCCGAGGCGATCGAGTGGTACCAGAACCTCTTCCACGAACTGTTCCAGTCCGAGGAATGGCAGAACTACTGCGAGACCGACGGTTTGACCTGTGACGAGTGGCTGACCGGCGACGATCTCGCGGCGTTCCACGAGTCGCAGATGCAGCGTCACCGGGAGCTGATCGAAGAGGTCGGCGCCGAAAGCATCACTAACAAGTAACCAAGCCTAAAATTGCCGGGCCGCCCCGCGTGGCCCGGCAATCATCAGACAACAACCCGCAGCAACCGATCCAGCCCGAGTGTCCGACGGACACGACGTGGGGAGAAGACAGGGCGCGAGAGTCGTGGGCCGTGCGGGAGTGGAGGAACTAAATGTCTGTTCGTACGGCTGAATTGCTTATGGCGTTGGCCATGCTTCTAGCGTCTATCGGCCTGATGGCGGATGTCTATTTCGGCGACCTGGTGGTCGGATGGGTGCCCGGACGCGGACCCGGCTCCGGGATGTGGCCGTTCTGGCTTTCCCTCGGAATGGCGCTTGCGTCGGTCTGGACGCTCTGGCGCTGGTATACCGGGGTCACCCCGGAATCGCGGAATAACAATCCATACATCGACCCCGAAACGGTGTTCATGGTCGGTGTCACTGTTGCGGCGCTCTTCTTCCTGCTGCTGCTCAGCAACTACATCGGGCTCTACTTCTCGATGATCCTGTTCCTGCTGTTCTACGTGAAGGGGATCGGGCGTCACGGATGGGGTGTCACCATCGGTGTCACGCTCGGTGTGCCGATCGGGATCTACCTCCTGTTCGAGGCCGCGTTGAACAAGTACCTGCCCCGCGGCCTGCCGTTCTTCGAGAACATTATCCTGTATATCGACGATTTCCGCTACTCGATCATGTATTGAGGGCGGTCCTCGCCAAGCAGCCTTCCAACAGTGGACACGACAATGGACACAATTCTCAGCTTGCTCGGCGCGGGGCTCCTTCAAGCCTTCGAGCCGCTAAACTTCGCGATGATCTTCCTCGGCTGTCTGGCCGGTCTGTTCATCGGTGCAATGCCCGGCCTGGGGTCAGTCAACGGGGTGGCGATCCTGCTTCCCGTAACGTTCCTGGTGCCGCCGACGGCCGCCATCATCTTCCTTGCCGCGCTGTACTACGGCGCAATGTATGGCGGGGCGGTCTCGTCGATCACGCTCGGTATTCCGGGCTCATCCACCGCCGTTGCGACGGTCTTCGACGGTCGGCCAATGGCGCAATCCGGCAGGGCCGACCAGGCGCTGATGGCCGCGGCCATCGCGTCTTTCATCGGTGGGACGATCTCGGTCATCCTGTTCACCGGTTTCGCGCCACCGCTCGCCGCCTTCGCGCTGAAATTCGGCCCGCAGGAGGAATTCGCGCTGATGCTTGTGGCCTTCGCCACCTTCATCGGCCTCGGCGGTGACGACATACCCAAGACGATCTTCTCGATCCTGATCGGTCTCGTGCTTGCGGCCGTCGGCTTCGACATCATCTCCGGCAATCCGCGCCTGATCTTCTTCGACATGGTCGAGTTCCAGCGCGGTATCGAATTCCTCGTGCTTGCCATCGGCATCTACGGCATCGGTGAGATGATCTGGACGCTCGAGCATACCAAGGGCGCGGTGCAGATGCACAAGGTGCAGATCACGCTCAAGCGGGTCTGGGACAACTTCAAGCAGATCAAAGAGTACTTGCCGACCACCGCCATGGGCTCCGTTGTCGGCTTCTTCGTCGGCACTCTGCCGGCGGCCGGCGCGACGCCCGCGTCGCTGATGTCTTATGGCCTGGCGAAGTCGTTCTCCAAGGACGGTGACAGCTTCGGCAAGGGCAACGTGGCCGGCGTCGCGGCGCCGGAGGCGGGCAACAACGCGGCCTCCACCGGCTCCATGCTGCCGATGCTGACGCTGGGCATTCCCGGCTCGCCGACCACGGCGATCCTGCTCGGCGGCATGATCATCTGGGGTCTGCGCCCGGGGCCGCTGCTGTTCTCGGAAAGCCCGGACTTCGTGTGGGGCCTGATCGGGTCCATGTACGTCGCGAACTTCGTGACGGTGGCACTGAACATCGCGCTGATCCCGGTCTTCATCCGGGTGCTGGCGATGCCCTTCACCATCCTCGCTCCGATCATCTTCGTGCTCTGCGTCGTCGGCGTGTTCGCGACCACCGACCGGATGTTCGACACCTGGCTGATGCTTCTGCTGGGCTGCATGGGCTACCTGATGCGCAAGCTGAACTACCCGGTGGCGCCGGCGGTTCTGGCCATCGTGCTCGGCCCGCTCACCGAACGGTCGCTGCGCCAGTCGCTGATCTCCAGCCAGGGCGATCCGATGACCTTCATCGAGCGTCCGATCTCGCTGGTCTGCATCCTGATTGCGGTGGCGCTGGTCAGCTATCCCTTCGTGCAGAAGATGATCCGCAAACGGAAAGAGCCGGCCGAGGCCGCCGAATAGCCGGATCCAGATCTCTGAGACCTGAAAGGGGCCCTTCCGGGCCCCTTTCTTTTGTCAGCTTTCGTAGCGTGTGTTGCCGCGCCTGTTCTCGTCGATCGGCAACTCTGTGAACAGCGGCTGATGGGCGCGTTGCAAACAGTTCTGCCGCGGGCAGAGGTGACAGTTGATGCCGATAGGTGCGTAGAGCTTGGGATCGTCGATCTTGTAGCTGGACGCATAACGGATCCGATGCGCGTACCCGGCTTCGCAGCCGAGTGCGAGCGTCAGACGACGGTCCTGGGTCTCTTCGGAAAAGACCGGGCGGTGGACCGTCCGGCTGATCGTGAAATAGCGGTCGCCGTCGGGCAACTCCACGAATTGCGGCATGATGACCCCGGGGGTGTAGAAGGCCGTGTGGATATTCCACACCGGGCACGAGCCGCCATGTTCGGCGAGGTGGAAGGAGGTGGAGTTGAACCGCTTGGTGACGTTGCCGGCCTTGTCGATGCGGATGAAGAAGAACGGCACCCCGCGCGAGCCTTCGCGGTTCAGCGCGGTCACTCTTTGGCAGACCTGCTCGAACGTCGCACCGAAGGCCGCCGCGACGCGGTCGAAATCGTAGCCGGTGCTTTCGACCTCCGCGAAGAAAGCGTCGTAGGGCATCAGGAAGGCCGCCGCGAAATAATTCGCCAGCTCCACGCGCAGACGCGCGAGAGCGGGCTGCGCGGTGATGCCGCTGGTGTCCGCGATTTCCGCGATCAGGTCGGGAAATTGCACGGCGCACAGCACGTGCGCCAGCTGGAAGACCCGATTCGCGTTGTTCAGCGCCTGCGAGAGATAGATGATTCGCGCGTTCTCGTCGTAGTAGCGCAGAGCGTCGCCCATCGAATCGATTCGCTGCACCTCCACGCTGATGCCGTGATTCACCATCAGCCGGTCGCGCAGTTCGGCATAACGATTCTCGGGGGAGGTGAACCGACCGTTCCAGACCTCTTCAGCCGCCGCCTCGAGTGCCGGGAAGTGATTCTCGTGATCGCAGAAGAAGTCGTGAATCAGCGTCTCCGGCGACGTCCGGAGCAGCTCACCCCCGGTTTCCGATCCGCCCATCTGCATCACCTTCTCGAGTGCCGAGCGATGAGCGGTGTGGAGTTGCAGGAACTGGTCGACCAGGCGCGGGGCATGGTCGATGGCGCCGCGAATCTCCTGAAGGTCGGGTTTGTCGCCCGTGAAGATCGGGTCCTGTACGGCGCTGCGCAGGGCGGCGATGCGCCGGCTGCTGTCATCTTGCGTGAGCTCGCGCCAGTCGATGTCATAGTTGTCGGCGATCCGCGTGAGCATCTCCACGGACAGCGAACGCTGGTTGTTTTCAAGCAGGTTGACGTAGGACGCGCTGATCCCGAGCGTCTTGGCCATCTGCGCCTGGGTCTGTTTGCGCTCGCGGCGAAGCTGGCGCAGCCGGGGGCCGATCAGGGTCTTGGACATGGCGTATTTACAACATTACGGAAAGTGGTGTTAGTAAGGTTTACTCTACACACATTTACTTTTTTTTCATAGCGGATTTCGCTCACGCAATTACATTACGCGCACGATTTGATGACGTGGCGGCGAAACAGGAGGTATTTCCCGATGGCCCACAAGATCCTGATCCTCGGCGCCTCTTACGGCTCTCTTCTCGGCACCAAGCTGCTCATGGCCGGCTACGACGTGACGCTGGTCTGCCGGCGCGGCACCGCCGATCTGATCAATGCCGAAGGCACCGACGTCCGCATTCAGCTTCGCGACGAGGACGAGCACCGTTCGTTCAGGTCCGCCGACATGCCCGGCACGCTCGACGCGATGCCCCCCGAAGAGGTCCAGGTCGGCAATTACGACATGGTGGCGCTGGCGATGTCCGAGCCGCAATACGCCTCGGACTCAATTCTCGACCTGCTGCACCGCGTGGCCGAGGCCGGCCTTCCGTGCCTGTCGATCATGAACATGCCCCCGCTGCCCTACCTGCGGCGGATCGAGGGGCTCGATACCGGCCCGCTGGAGCCCAGCTTCAGCTGCCCCGAGGCTTGGAACGCGTTCACGCCGGGCTGCGTGACGCTGTGCAGCCCCGACCCGCAGGCCTTCCGCCTGCCCGAGAGCGGCGCGAACGTGCTGCATGTCGGCCTGCCGACCAACTTCAAGGCCGCGCCCTTCGAGAAGGAGGAGCACACGGCGTTGCTTCGCGAGATGAGCGAGGCGATCGACGAGCTGCGCGTCGACGGCAAGGACATCCCGGTGAAGCTCAAGGTGTTCGATTCGCTCTTCGTGCCGTTCGCGAAGTGGTCGATGCTCCTGACCGGTAACTACCGCTGCGTTCAGCGCGACGGCGTGCGCCCGATTCAGGAGGCCGTGCACAGCGATCTTGAGCGGTCGCGTCGGGTCTACGAGCAGGTCGACAACATCGTCACGCGCCTCGGTGCCGATCCGTCCGACCTCGTGCCGTTCGAGAAGTACGCCAAGGCAGCGGAAGGGCTCCTCAAGCCGTCCTCCGCGGCACGTGCCATCGACAGCGGCGCTGACGCGATCGAGCGTGTGGACCTTCTGGTCAAGCTAATCGCGGACCAGGTCGGCGCATCTTCGGCGGAGCTCGACGACATTTCGGCGACCGTCACCAAGCGGCTTTCTGAGAACCAACGCGCCGCCGCCTGACAGGCAGCGCCGGCACACCCTCGGGGGAGGACAGAATGGAAGACTTCGCGGATACCCCGCTCGGCCCCGATGCGACCGACAGCTTCTTCCGCAGCCGCCTGGATCGGACCGATCCGGCGCTGTCGGCGATGATCGGCCGCGAGCTTGGCCGCCAGCGCGACGAGATCGAGCTGATCGCGTCCGAGAACATCGTCAGCCGCGCGGTGCTCGACGCCGCCGGCAGCGTGCTGACCAACAAGTACGCGGAAGGCTATCCGGGCCGGCGCTATTACGGCGGTTGCCAATACGTCGACGAGGTCGAGACGCTGGCCATCGAACGCGCGACAGAGCTGTTCGGCTGCGGTTTCGCCAACGTGCAGCCCAATTCCGGTTCGCAGGCCAACCAGGGCGTGTTCCTCGCGCTGGCCAAGCCGGGCGACACGATCCTCGGGCTCAGCCTCGACGCCGGCGGGCACCTGACCCACGGCGCCCGGCCGAACATGTCGGGCAAGTGGTTCAACGCGGTGCATTACGGCGTCGACGCCGAAACCCACCGCATCGACTACGACGCGATGGAGGCGCTGGCGGTGGAGCACAAGCCCGCCATCATCATCGCCGGCGGCTCGGCCTATCCGCGTCACATCGACTTCGCCCGCTTCCGCGCGGTGGCGGACAAGGTCGGCGCCTACCTTCTGGTGGACATGGCGCATTTCGCCGGGCTCGTCGCGGCGGGGCTGCACCCCTCGCCGTTCCCGCACGCGCATGTGGCCACCACCACGACGCACAAGACCCTGCGCGGCCCGCGCGGCGGCATGATCCTGACGGGTGACGAGGCCATCGCGAAGAAGGTGAACTCGGCGATCTTTCCGGGTCTCCAGGGCGGCCCGCTGATGCACGCGATCGCCGGCAAGGCGGTGGCCTTTGGCGAGGCGCTGCAGCCGTCGTTCAAGACCTACGCGGCAAGCGTGATCGAGAACGCGCAGACCCTGGCGAAGACGCTGGTCGACGCGGGCTTCGCGATCACCTCGGGCGGCACGGACACGCACCTGATGCTGGTCGACCTGCGCCCCAAGGGCGTGACCGGCAACGAGGCCGAGAAGGCGCTCGGCCGGGCGCACATCACCTGCAACAAGAACGGCGTGCCGAACGATCCCGAAAAGCCGACCGTGACCAGCGGCATCCGCCTTGGCACGCCGGCCGGCACCACCCGCGGCTTCGGCACGGAGGAGTTCACGCGGGTCGGCACGATGATCGACAAGGTGCTGACGGGCCTGGCGCAGAACGGACCCGACGGGAACGGAGAGGTCGAGGCGGCCGTGAAGGCCGAGGCAATCTCGCTCTGCAAGACCTTCCCGATCTACGGCGACATGTGAATACGGACGACGGAGGACAAAAGATGTCTGGATTCAAAGGACTGGCCGTACCCGGCCCCACCAATATGCCCTTCGAGGTCCGTCAGGCGATGGACGTGGCGCTCGAGGATCACCGTGCCCCGGATTTCCCGGAGTTCACGCTGCCGCTGTTCGCCGACCTCAAGAAGGCGTTCAAGCTCGAGAACGGGCACGTCTTCGTCTATCCCGCCTCGGGCACCGGCGGCTGGGAAGCGACCGTGGCCAACCTGCTGGCCCCCGGCGACAAGGTGCTCGCCTCGGTCTTCGGCCAGTTCTCGTATCTCTGGGTCGACATGTGCCAGCGCTTCGGACTCGATGTCGACGCGATCGACTGCGAATGGGGCACCGGCGTTCCGGTCGAGCTTTACGAACAGAAGCTCGCCGCCGACAAGGAGCACAAGATCAAGGCCGTGCTCGTCACCCACAACGAGACCGCGACCGGCGTGACCAGCGACGTCAAGGCGGTGCGCGAGGTGCTCGACAGCCTCGGCCACCCGGCGATGCTGTTCGTGGACGGCGTCAGCTCGATCTGCTCGCTGCCCTTCGACCAGGAGGCGTGGGGCGTCGACGTCGCCGTGTCCGGCTCCCAGAAAGGGCTCATGCTGCCCACCGGCCTCGGCATCGTCGGGGTGAGCCAGAAGGCGCTCGACAACCGGCCGAAGCAGGGCTTCCCGAAGTGCTTCTTCGACTTCGACGACATGCTGAAGACGAACAAGGACGGCTTCTTTCCCTACACGCCGGCCACCACGCTGCTGCGCGGTCTGCGCGCCTCGCTCGACATGCTGTTCGACGAGGGGCTGGAGAATGTCTGGGCGCGGCACCATCGCCTTGCCGAGGGCTGCCGCCGCGCGGTCGACGCCTGGGGCCTGTCGCTCTGCGCGAAAGAGCCGAAGTGGAACTCCGACACGGTCAGCGCCATCGTCGTGCCCGAGGGGCATGACGCCAACGACGTGATCAAGGCCGCCTATCACAAGTATGACCTGTCGCTCGGCGCAGGCCTGTCGAAGGTGGCGGGCAAGGTCTTCCGCATCGGTCACCTCGGCTACATGAACGAGCTGATGGTGATGCAGGCGCTGTCCGGCGCGGAACTGGCCATGCGCGACGCGGGCATCCCGTTCGAAAGCGGCGCGGGTGTCGGCGCGGCGGTGGACTATTACGCCTCGACCGAACAATCTGCGGCTCTGGCGGCCCAATAAACGGTCGCTGCGGCGCGCGTCCTGTCGGCGCGCGCCGGTCCCTTCAAGACCAGAGAGCGGAACACATGCGCATCGTCTTTCTCGACCGCGGGACCATCGGTCCCAGCGTTGAGCTCAATCGTCCGTCCTTCGACCATGAATGGATCGAATACGACCAGACCGCCCCGGATCAGGTGGCCGAACGGCTCGCCGATGCGGACATCGCCATCTCCAACAAGGTCCCGATCCGCCGCGATTCGATCGAAGCTTGCCCGAAGCTGAAGATGATCGCGATCCCGGCCACCGGCTACGACGCCTTCGACCTCGACGCCTGCCGCGAGCGCGGTATCGTCGTGTCGAACGTGCGCGGCTACGCCGTCAACACCGTGCCGGAACATACCTTCGCGCTGATCCTCGCGCTTCGGCGCAGCATCGTCGGCTACCGGCAGGACGTGATCGACGGCGAATGGCAGAAGGCTGGGCAGTTCTGCTTCTTCAACCACCCGATCAAGGACCTGTCAGGCTCGAAGATCGGCATCGTTGGCGAAGGCGTGCTCGGCCAGGGTGTTGCCACGCTGGCCCGTGCCTTCGGGATGGAGGTGATGTTCGCCGCTCACAAGGGCGTGGAGGGGCTCGGCCCGCTCTACACGCCGTGGGAGCAGGTTCTCGAAACGGCAGACGTGATAACGCTGCACAGCCCGCTCATGCCCGCGACCAAGGACATGATCGCGGAGCCCGAGTTCCGGAAGATGAAGCAGAAGCCGCTTCTGGTGAACTGTTCGCGCGGCGGTCTCGTCCACGAGGGCGACCTGGTGAAGGCGCTGGACGAGGGGTGGATTTCCGGCGCGGGCTTCGACGTGGTGACGTCCGAGCCGCCGGCGGCGGACAATCCGCTTCTGAAGGTGCTGGATCGTCCCAACGTCATCGTCACGCCGCATGTCGCGTGGGCCAGCGAAGAGGCGATGCAGACGCTCTGGAATCAGGTGCGCGATCACCTTGAGAACTTTGCCCGGGGCGAACCGAGCAACGACGTCACCTGACGTCCTTGGGCCCGCCCCGTCGCCGTTCGGGCGAAGGGGCGCGGCCGCTTCCGGTGCGGCAGATCAGAACAGGCCGGCGTTGCGGCGCACCGCGTCCGGGATATCTTCGCGGGTCAGGCCGTTGCGGGCCAGGGCGCCGTCGGTCTTGTGCGACATCTGCTCGTAGTCGCGGGCCATGACGTTGCAGGCGCGGATGTAGTTGATCGCCTGAACGACGGCGCGCACCGGCGACAGCAGGGATTGGCCGAAGCCGGCGCGAGCGGGGGTCGAAGAGATGAAGGCCATGGCTGGCACCTTTCATGCAGTCGGTAAATTCTTGTTCGGATCGGCTATGCCGCAACGCGGCATCGCGAGCAACGGACAGCGCTGCATAACCGATATGACTGGTCAGCAAGCGTTACCTACTGGCTTGAAAAACTACGGGAAATCAGACAGATGGTGATCCGTTGTTTGTCTAGTGAATACCGGTTCCTGGTATCCCACATCCCAGAATTCCACCGAAGAGGGAGAGTTACGTGACCGCAGACATCATTGACGGGAAAGCTTTCGCCGCGGATGTACGTGCACGCGTCGCCGACCATGTCGCCCGCCTCAGCGCCGATCACGGGCTCACGCCGGGGCTGGCCGTCGTCCTCGTGGGCGAGGACCCGGCGAGCGAGGTCTACGTCCGCAACAAGGGACGGCAGACCCACGAGGTCGGCATGCATTCCGTGGAGCATCGCCTGCCCGTCGACACGTCGGAGGCCGACCTTCTCGCGCTCGTGGCGCAGCTGAACGTCGATCCTGCGATCCACGGCATCCTGGTGCAGCTGCCGCTGCCGGATCACCTGAACTCCGACCTCGTGATCAACTCGATCGAGCCGGCCAAGGACGTGGACGGCTTTCACATCTCCAATGTGGGGCTACTGGGCACCGGGCAGAAATCCATGGTGCCGTGCACGCCGCTCGGGTGCCTGATGATGCTGCGCCATCATCACGGATCGCTCTCGGGGATGAATGCCGTGATCGTCGGCCGGTCGAACATCGTCGGCAAGCCGATGGCGCAATTGCTGCTGGGCGATAGCTGCACGGTGACCATCGCGCATTCGCGGACGAAGGACCTGCCTGAGGTCGTGCGCCGCGCCGACATCGTCGTCGCCGCCGTGGGCCGGCCCGAGATGGTGCCGGGTGACTGGATCGGCGAGGGGGCCACCGTCATCGACGTCGGCATCAACCGTCTTCCCGGCGAGGGCGGCAAGACCCGGCTGGTCGGGGATGTCGATTATGCCAGCGCGGCAGAGGTCGCCGGCGCGATCACGCCCGTGCCCGGCGGCGTCGGCCCGATGACCATCGCGTGCCTTTTGGCGAACACGCTCACCGCGTGCTGCCGCGCCAACGGTCTGCCGGAACCCGAGGGCCTGACCGCCTGAGGAAGCGTTCGCGGGGGCCTCTGCCCCCGCGATTCACGCGCGCCGAAGCTCTCGCAGAGTGCAGACCGGATTGCGGTCGCGCAGCACCGTCTCGTCCTCGAGCCGCCATTCGTTTTCGTCGATCTCGGGAAAGAAGGTGTCGGCGTCCGGCACCGACAGGTCCACCTCGGTGATCAGAAGGCGGTCGGCGCGCGGCAGCATCTCCGAATAGATGCGCGCGCCGCCCATCCCGAAGACATGTTCGTAGCCCTCCGCCTCGGCCCGCGCGAGCGCGGCGTCGATGCCGGGCACCACGTGTTCCGACAGAGTCGGGTCCGAGGACACGACGAGGTTCAGCCGGCCGGGCAGGGGGCGGACCGGCAGGCTCTTCCATGTGCGCGAGCCCATGATCAGCGCGCCGCCCTTGGTCGCCGTCTTGAAGAAGGCGAGGTCCTCCGGCAGGTGCCACGGCATTGTGCCGTCCCGGCCGATGGCGCCATTCCGCGCCCGCGCCACGATCAGCGTGATCATCGGTCGGACAGCGGGCGCGCCGCGCCGGTCGGGCCGCCCCCGTCGATGACCCGCACGCTGTCTGCGCCGAGGCTGCGCGCGAACCAGGAGGTCAGCGCGAGTCCCTTCAGATCGTCACGCACCGGGGCCTCGCGGGCCCGGCGGACCATGCGGCTCGGCGCCCAGATCGCCAGAAGGCCGGTGTCCATGGCGTGCTGCAGCTCCGTCCGGCTGTCGACGACGCAGGCGCGGGGATCGCGGGCGGCGATGCTCCAGGCCGCCTGCTCCATCGCCAGAAGGTCGACCTGACGCTGCGCCTCCGCGGTGGAGGCCGGGCTGGCGCTGCGCGCGGCGCAGGCGGTCAGCACCACGGGGCGGCCCGGCTCCGCCAAACGGTCGAGCCAGTCCGGAAGGCGCGGATCGCCCGCCGCCTCGGGCGTGACCATCGCCACCACCGGAACCGGGCCCGCCGAAATCCGGTCGGGCAGCGGCGCCAGCCCGGCGGGGGCCGAACGCTCGATCTCCACGCCCAGCGTGAACGGGCCGCGGTCGAGCTTTTCCACCCGCAGCTGCACATGGCCGACAGTGGGCAGGCCCAGCAGGCGGTCGGCGACGCGGTCGGCCAGCGTCTCCAGCAGGTCGAGCCGCTCCGCCCCCAGCACGTCGTCGATTGCCTGAACGAGCGTGTCGTAGCTCAGGATCGTGTCGACATCGTCGTCCGGTCCGGGCGCGCCGGTCTCCACGGTGACGTTGAAGCGAAGCGTCTGCTCGATGCCGCGCTCTTCACCGAAGGCGCCGATCTCGGTCTTGCGGACATAGTCGCCCAGAAGCAGGCGGTTCACCCCCGCGGGTTTCGGGGCGGCCTCCCGGCGAAAGTCGACCAGGGTGTTCATCGGCCGCTCCCCGCGTGTCGGGGCGGTGCGCTGGGCGTGGTCATGGCGTCATCCTTGTCTTGCAGGCGGGGCGGCCCGCCGCATTCGGACGGACTGGCCTTTATGGGTCAGGGCGTCAGCAGGATCTTCCCGTGATGCTTGCCGCCTTCCATCATCCGGTGGCCCTCCGCGGCGTCCGCCATCGGCAGGACCTCGTGGATCACGCTGCGCAGCGCGCCGCTGGAGAAGAGCGGCCAGACCTCGGTGCGCAGTTCCTCGGCGACGCGCGCCTTGAACGCGTCGGAGCGCGAGCGCAGCGTGGATCCGGTATATTGCAGCCGCTTCAGCATGATCGGCATCAGGTCGATCTCGACCTTCGATCCGCCGTTGAAGGCGATCTGCACGATCCGTCCGTCGGCGCGCGAGGCCTTCACGTTGCGCGCCACGTAATCGCCGCCGATGATATCGAGGATCACGTCCGCGCCGCCCGCCTCGCGCACGATGGGCACGAAATCTTCGTCCTTGAACAGGATCGTGCGTGTCGCGCCGAGGGAGGTGGCGAAGGCCGCGGCTTCCTCGGATTCCACCGTGGTGAGCACGTTCAGCCCCATCGCCGCGCCGAGCTGGATTGCGGTGGAGCCGATCCCGCCAGAGCCGCCATGGACGAGGAAATTGCCGCCTTCCGGGATGACCTGGTCGAGGAACACGTTGCTCCAGACGGTGAAGAACGTCTCGGGCAGGCTCGCCGCGTCGATCATGCTGAGGCCGGACGGGACCGGCAGGCAGTGATCGGCGCGCACGGCGACGTATTCGGCATATCCGCCACCGTTGGTCAGCGCACAGACCGTGTCGCCGGGCGACCAGAGCGCCTGTTCGGACCCGACCGCGACCACCTCGCCCGAGACTTCGAGCCCCAGGAGGTCCGACGCGCCCTTGGGCGGCGGGTAGTGTCCGCGCCGCTGGACGAGATCGGGGCCGTTGATGCCGGCGGCGACGACGCGGATCAGCACCTCGTCGGCTTTCGGTTCGGGCAGCTCGCGCGTGGCCGGGATCAGCACTTCCGGCCCGCCGGAGCCGTCCATGTCGATCACGTTCATCGTCTCGGGCAGGTCGGCGCGGGTCATTTAAGTCCTTTCGGTCAGGCCGCCTTGCGCAGACCGCTCAGGGCGGCGACCACGCGGTCGGCATTTTCTGCGACGGTCGCGCCGGCCTTGCGCAGCACGTCGATCTTCTCGGCCGCCGAACCGCCGCCGAAGGCGGAGACGGTGCCGGCATGGCCCATCCGGCGACCCTGCGGCGCGTGGCGCCCGACCACAAGGGCGACCACGGGCTTGCCGAAATCCACGGACCGCAGATAGTCGGCGGCATCCTCTTCGGCCCGGCCGCCGATCTCTCCGATCAGCACCACGGCCTCGGTTTCGGGATCGTCCTTGAAGCGGGACAGGCAGTCGACGAAGTCGACGCCGTGCAGGTTGTCGCCGCCGACGCCGACCGTGGTCGTGGTGCCGAGCCCCGCGCGGCCGCACTGGCTCAGGATCTCGGAGGTGAGCGAGGCCGAGCGCGAGGCGATGCCGATATTGCCGGGCTTGACGTCCGCCGTCGGCATGACGCCGATCTTGCACTGGCCGGGTGTCAGGATGCCCTGAGAGTTCGGCCCGATGAGGCTCGTCTCCGATCCGCGAAGGGCGGCCTTCACGCGGCTCATGTCGTGCTGCGGTACGCGTTCGGTCACGCAGACGACGGTGCCGATGCCGGCCTCGATCGCCTCGATCATCGCGGCGGCGGCATTGTGCGCCGGCACGATCACGAGGCTCGCGTTCGCGTCCGTCCGATCCTTTGCCTCGGCGACGGTGTCGAACAGCGGCAGGTCGAGGTGCTTGCGGCCGCCCTTGCCGGGACGCACGCCGCCGACATAGGTCGATCCGTAGCGGATCGCCTGGTCGGTATAGAACGTGCCGGCGCGTCCGGTCATGCCCTGGACGAGCACACGCGTGTCCGAATTGACGAAGATTGACATTTGACCCTCCCTCAGCGCGCGATTTCGACGGCACGCGCAATGGCGTCGGTCATTGTATCGTGAATCTCCACCGGAATCTTCCGGTCTTTCAGGATGCGCAGGCCCCATTCGGCGTTTTGCCCGGCCAGCCGCGCGACAACCGGCAGCTTCCGCTCCGACCGCGAATAGGCAAAGGAGATCCCTTCTGCCACCGTATCGCAGGCGGTCATGCCGCCGCCGTGGACGTTCAGCAGGATCACCTTGGCGCGTGGCTCCTCCAGCAGCAGCGTCACGCCGCGGGCGATGTCGAGGCTGGTGGCGGTGGTGCGGATGTCCATGAAGTTGGCCGGCTTGCCGCCGTCCGCGAAGATCATGTCGTTGGTCGCAAGGCCCAGCCCCGCCCCGTTGACGACGACACCGATGGTGCCGTCCATGCGCACGAGGTTGATGTCGTTCTTCTGCGCCTCGAGTTCGGTCTGCGTGAGACCCTGCTTCTCGGCCAGCGCCTCGAATTCCGGATGCCGGAAGAGCGCGGCACCGTCGAGCGCGATCTTGGCGTCGACGGCGACCCACTTGCCGCCATCGGTTCGGGCGAAAGGGTTGATCTCGAGCAGCGTCATGTCGTTTTCGATGAACGCCTTGCGCGCGGCCATCACGATCCCGACCGGCGCGTCCGCGGTGATGCCGATGCCGGACAGGAAGCTCTCGAGCTCGCTTCGCGCTTCCGGCGTGTCCGACGCGATCGGCAGGGCCTTGACCGTGCTGGGGTCCATCTGGGTGCGCTGCTCGAATTCGACCCCGCCTTCGGAGGAGGCCAGCAGCATCGGCGCACCGCTCACCGTGTCGAGCACGAAGGCAATGAAATAACTGGCCTCGAGTGTCAGTGCCTCCTCGACCGAGACGGCGGACACCAGCTCTCCCGCACTGCCGGTCTGCGCTGTCACAAGGGTGGAGCCGAGAAGCCGCCCCGCCTCGTCGGCCACCGCAGAGGGAGTCGCGGCGAACTTTACGCCGCCGGCAAGACCGCGGCCGCCTGCGGTAATCTGGGCCTTGACTACGTACTTGCGAGCGGGAATCTCGCTGCACCGTCGTTCGGCGTCTTCCGACGACTTAGCCAGCCGCCCCGCCGGGACGGGGACGTCGTATTGCGACAGCAGTTCCTTGGACTGATGCTCCGACAGAAACATGGCGCACTCCTCCCCGAATGCCTGCGCAAGTTCGCTTGCGCATGTGGTACTTGGTATGCCACAAATTGCGATGTGTCAACGCAACCGGGCGGGGACACGAACGGCGGGCAGCGTAGACGATGGTCTTGTTCTGACAGCCGCGTCCGGTCCGGCGGCGGGGAGGAAACGTGATAGATCTCAAGGACCTGCGGTGCCTCAGCGCGCTCGCACGGCACAAGCACTTCGCACGCGCCGCGAATGAATGCGGGATCTCGCAGCCGGCGTTCTCCATGCGCATCCGCAAGATCGAGGACCGCCTTCAGACCCCGATTGTACGACGTGGAAACCGTTTCCAGGGGCTCACCGAGGACGGCATGATGATCGTCCGCCACGCCCGCACGATCATCGACGAGGTGGAGCTTTTCGAGCAGGAATTCCGCTGTCAGAGGGGCCAGATCTCGGGCTCCTTGAAGCTGGGCGTGATTCCCACCGCCGTCGGCTATGTCAGTCTTCTGCTGATCGAGCTGAACCGGCAATATCCCGATATCGTTGTGCGCCTCGAAACCGCGTCCTCCCTGGCGATCCAGCAGGGCTTGGAGGACGGCCGTTACGATGCCGGCATCACTTATACCGACGGTGCCCCCGCCGATCTTCTGCACGTGGAGCCACTCTACGACGAGGCCTACATGCTGCTGGTGCCCCGCGCCCTCGCCCCGCGCGAGGAGGGGGAGATCGCCTGGGCCGAAGCGGCGCAGATCCCGCTGACGCTTCTGGAGCCGGCAATGCAGAACCGGCGGATCATCGACCAGATCTTCGCGCAGGCCGGGGCGACGCCGCACGTGGTGGCGGAAACCAGCGGTTTCACCTCCAGCATCGTGATGGCGGTGCAGGGCCTGTCGGCCACTGTCCTGCCGCGGGTGCTGGTGGATTCTCTCGGTCCGCTGTCGGGCGTGGTCGCGTTGCCACTGGTGGACCCGGTGCAGGAGAAATCCGTCTGCCTGGTTTCCGCTTTCCGGGAGACCGGGCTGCCAACGCTCGAAGCCTTGCGCAGCGTCGCCGAACAGGCCGAACGATAACGAGCCGTTATCACGGCTTAAGGACTCGAAAATTTACAATCCACTGCGCCGATGTAAAGCTTCACCGGTCAAGGGAGGACATGATGGCACCTTTGGATGATCAAAAAGGCATCTGGAAAAAGCAAGGCACCGGAAAGTCGCGGAAAACCCCGAAAGGGCGTCAATTCAGCGACGAGGCCCTCTCGGAAGTTCAGGCGCTGCTGGGCGACCGGCCGCGGCGGCGGGACCTTCTGATCGAGTTCCTGCACTTGATCCAGGACGAATACGGCCACCTGTCGGCCGACCACATCGCTGCGCTTGCCAGCGAATTGAAGATGGCCCAGACCGAGGTCTACGAGGTCGCGACCTTCTACGCGCATTTCGATGTCGTGAAGGAGGGCGAGACCCCGCCGCCAGCGCTGACGATCCGCGTGTGCGATTCGCTGTCCTGCGAGATGGCCGGCGCGGAGTCGCTGCAGAAGGCGCTGGAAGACGGCGTCGACCCGTCCGAGGTCCGCGTCGTGCGGGCGCCCTGCATGGGCCGCTGCGACACCGCGCCGGTGGTCGAACTCGGTCATTACCACGTCGATCACGCCACGCCCGAAAACGTGCTCGCGGCCGTGGCCGAGAAGAAGACCCATCCGGTGATCCCCGAGTACCGCGCGCTCGACGAATATGTCAGCGACGGCGGCTACGAGGAACTCGAACGTCTGCGTACTTCAGGCGACTGGGAGGACGTGCAGGCCAAGGTGGCCGAGGGCGGACTTCGCGGCCTCGGCGGTGCGGGCTTCCCGTCCAACCGCAAGTGGGGCTTCGTGCGTGCCAATCCCGGCCCGCGCTACCTTGCCGTGAACGGCGACGAGGGCGAGCCCGGCACCTTCAAGGACCGCTATTTCCTCGAACGCGATCCGCACCTCTTCCTCGAGGGCATGCTGATTGCCGGCTGGGCCGTCGAGGCGCAGACCTGCTTCATCTACATGCGCGACGAGTATCCGGCGGTCCTGCACATCCTCGCCAAGGAGATCGAGGCGCTGGAGGCCGCGGGCATCGTTCAGCCAGGATATATCGAGCTGCGCCGCGGCGCGGGCGCCTATATCTGCGGCGAAGAAAGCGCGATGATCGAATCGATCGAGGGCAAGCGCGGCATTCCGCGTCACCGTCCGCCCTACGTCGCGCAGATCGGCGTGTTCGACAGGCCGACGCTCGTGCACAACGTGGAATCGCTCTACTGGGTCGCGCAGATCGTGCGCTACGGCCCGCAGGTACTCAATTCCGTCGAGAAGAATGGACGCCAGGGACTGCGGAGCTACTCCGTCTCCGGCCGCGTCAAGAACCCGGGCGTTCACCTGCTGCCCGCCGGGTCCACCATTCTCGACATCGTCGAGGCGGCAGGTGGGATGCTGGACGGCCATGTTCTCAAGGCCTACCAGCCGGGCGGCCCGTCATCCGGACTCCTCCCTGCGTCACTCGATGACGTGCCGCTCGACTTTGACACGCTGCAACCTCACGGGTCCTTCATCGGGTCGGCCGCCGTCGTGGTCCTGTCCGATCAGGACAGCTGCCGGGATGCCGCGCTCAACATGCTGCGCTTCTTCGAGGACGAAAGCTGCGGGCAATGCACGCCCTGCCGCGTCGGCTGCGAGAAGGCGGTGAAGCTGATGGAAGCCGACACCTGGGACCGTGACCTGCTCGAGGAGCTGAGCAGCGCGATGGTCGACGCCTCCATCTGCGGTCTGGGACAGGCGGCGCCGAACGCCATCCGCCTGACCATGAAACACTTCAGCGACGAGGTCTGATATGCCTGATGGAACGCAGACGGCCATGGTGACCTTCAGCCTCAACGGCGAGGACGTCACCGTCCCCGAAGGACTTACCATCTGGGAAGCCGCGCATGGCCGCGGGCTTGTCATCCCGCACCTGTGCCACAAGCCGTCACCGGGCTACCGCCCGGACGGCAACTGCCGGGCCTGCATGGTCGAGGTGGAGGGCGAACGGAACCTTGTCGCCTCCTGCATCCGGCAGGCGGCCGACGGCATGGTCGTGAGCACCGATACTGATCGGGCGGAGAAATCCCGCAAGATGGTCATGGAGCTTTTGCTCGCCGACCAGCCCGAGCAGGAAGAGGCGCACGACAAGTCGTCGCATTTCTGGGACATGGCCAAGCTCAACGGCATCGAAACGAGCCGTTTCCCGCGCCTCGAAGACCGCCGCGTGCCCGAGCTTGACGCCAGCCACGTGGCGATGACCGTCAATCTCGATTCCTGCATTCATTGCAACCTGTGCGTCCGCGCCTGCCGCGAGGTCCAGGTGAACGACGTGATCGGCATGGCCGACCGGGGCCACGACGCCAAGATCGTCTTCGACCAGGACGATCCGATGGGCGACTCCACCTGCGTCGCCTGTGGCGAATGCGTGCAGGCCTGCCCGACCGGCGCGCTGATGCCGTCGAGCGTGGTCGACGAGAACCAGGTCGGCGACAGCAAGGACTTCGACCGCGAGGTCGAGAGCGTCTGTGCTTATTGCGGCGTCGGCTGCCAGCTGTCGCTCAAGATCAAGGACGACAAGGTCCTCTATGCCGAGGGCATCGACGGGCCGGCGAACGAGAACCGGCTCTGCGTCAAGGGCCGCTTCGGCTTCGACTACATCCACCACCCGCACCGGCTGCGCAAACCGCTGATCCGGCGCGACGACGCCCCGCCCAAGGGCCTCAACGTGGAGCCGGACCAGATCCACACGCACTTCCGTGAAGCCACTTGGGACGAGGCGCTCGATGTTGCCGCCAACGGCATGAAGGGCCGCGGGCGCGAGGTCGCAGGCTTCGGCTCGGCCAAGTGCTCGAACGAAGAAGCGTATCTCTTCCAGAAGATGATCCGCCAGGGCTTCGGTCACAACAACGTCGATCACTGCACCCGTCTGTGCCATGCCTCCTCTGTGGCGGCGTTGATGGAGAACATCGGCTCGGGCGCCGTGACCGCGACCTTCAACGAGATCGAGAACGCCGACGTGGCGATCATCATCGGGGCCAACCCGATCGAGAACCATCCGGTGGCCGCGACCTACTTCAAACAGTTCACAAAGCGCGGCGGCAAGCTCATCGTGATGGATCCGCGCGGCACGGCGCTGATGCGCTACGCGTCGCACATGCTGCAATTCAAGCCCGGCGCCGACGTGTCGATGCTCAACGCGATCATGCACGTGATCGTCGAAGAGGGGCTCTACGATCGCCAGTACATCGAGGCGATGACCGACAACTGGGATGCGATGAAAGAGCATCTCAAGGGCTTCCCGCCCGAGGAGATGTCGAAGATCTGCGGCATCGAGCCGGACGTTCTGCGCGACGTCGCCCGCACCTTCGCGGACGCGCAGGCGGGCATGATCTTCTGGGGCATGGGCGTGTCGCAGCACATCCATGGCACCGACAACTCGCGCTGCCTTATCAGCCTTGCGCTGATGACCGGCCATGTCGGCCGCCCGGGCACCGGTCTGCACCCGCTTCGCGGCCAGAACAACGTGCAGGGCGCGTCCGACGCGGGCCTGATCCCGATGTTCCTGCCGGACATGCAGCCGGTCACCGATGACGGCGTACGCAAGGCCTTCACCGATGTCTGGGAATCCGAGGACTTCTCGTCCGAGAAGGGCCTGACGGTGGTGGAGATCATGGACGCGGTCCATGCCGGCGACATCAAGTCGATGTATATCCTGGGCGAGAACCCGGCGATGTCGGACCCCGACGTCGACCACGCCCGCGACGCGCTCGCCAAGCTCGATCACCTAGTGGTGCAGGACATCTTCATGACCGAGACGGCGAACTACGCCGACGTGATCCTGCCCTCCGCCGCCTGGTACGAAAAGAGCGGCACGGTCACCAACACCAACCGGCAGGTGCAGCTCGGCCGCGCCGCGGTGTCGCCCCCGGGCGAGGCGAAGGAGGATTGGTGGATCGAGGTCGAGCTGGCCAAGCGCCTCGGCCTCGGCTGGACCTACACCGATCCGAGCGAGGTCTTCGCGGAGATGAAGTTGAACATGAAGTCGTTCGACAACATCACGTGGGACCGGCTGCAGAAGACGGCGGTCACCTATCCGTCGCTGTCCGAGGACGATCCGGGCCAGCCCATCGTGTTCGGCGACGGCTTCCCGCGGCCCGAGGGCCGGGCGAAGATGACGCCCGCGAGCGTGATCCCGCCGGCGGAGTTCCCGGACGAGGAATATCCGTTCGTGCTGATCACCGGCCGGCAGCTTGAGCACTGGCACACCGGGTCGATGACCCGCCGCGCCAGCGTGCTCGACGCGGTGGAGCCGGAGGCCAACTGTTCGATGCATCCCAAGACGCTGCGGGCCCTGGGCGTGGAGCCCGGAGACTACATCCGGCTGACCACGCGCCGCGGGTCGGTCCGGGTGATGGCGCGGTCCGACCGCGCTGTGGCCGAGGACAACGTCTTCCTGCCCTTCGCCTACGTGGAGGCGGCGGCAAACATCCTGACCAACTCCGCTCTGGACCCCTACGGCAAGATCCCGGAGTTCAAGTTCGGTGCCGTCCGGGTCGAAAAGGCCGAGGCCATCGCCGCCGAATGATGGCAGCGGCCACCCGGCCCCGATAGAAAGCAATCCGAAACGAGGCCCGGCCCGCCGGGCCTCGTTTGCGTTCCGGGGGACGTCATCCCGGCGATTGCTCCGCCGCGCCGCTCCCGGTACGCTCCGCCCGACGGAGGCGGGCAACGAGAGGCGATGACGCAGACGGTAACCCAGGACGCGCTCGCTCAGCGCATCGCGGCCCTTCCACCGGGGCGCCGGATCATCGCCATCGTCGGTGCGCCGGGATCGGGCAAGTCCACCACCGCAAGCAAGCTGGCGGAGGCGCTCAATCGCGACAGCCCCGGCCGTGCCGCGGTGCTGGCGATGGACGGCTACCATTATGACGACCGACTGCTGGTGCCCCGCGGGCTGCGCCCCCGAAAGGGCGCGCCGCACACCTTCGATGTCCCGGGCCTCGCCCACATGATCGCGCGCCTGCGCGACAACGCGGAGGACGAGATCGTCGTGCCGGTCTTCGACCGCGAGATCGAGATCGCCCGCACCGGCGCCGCCGCGATCCCGTGCAGTGCCGATCTGGTTCTTGTCGAGGGCAACTACCTCCTGTTGCAGGATCCGCCCTGGGACCGGCTCGCGCCGCTCTTCGACCTGACCGTCCTGATCGACGTGGATGAGGGGGAGCTGCGCCGCCGTCTGTCCGCGCGCTGGGAAGGGCACGGGCTCAGCGACGTGGAGATCCGCGAGAAGCTCGAAGAAAACGATCTGCCGAACGGCCGCACCGTGATTGAGCGCAGCCGCCCGGCGGACCTGCGCCTCGTGCCCTAGGCGTCGCTCTCTAGCCAACCCTCGAGGAACGCCGCCATCGCCGCCGTCAGGCTGTCCGACAGGTAGCCGCCCTCCTGCACCAGCACCGTCGGATAGCCGGCCTCCCGGATCATTCGTGCCGCCCGCGTGAAGCCCGCATCGCCGACGCGCATCCCCTTGAGCGGATCGTCGCGATGGGCGTCGAGCCCGAGGCTCAGCACCAGCGCGTCCGGCGCGAACGCGGCGATCCGCTCGAGGCCCACGCCGATGGCCGCGCACCAGTCCTCCTCCTCCGTCGTCGCGGGGACGGGCAGGTTCAGGTTGAATCCCTCGCCCTTCCCGCGCCCCGTCTCTTCCGCGTAGCCGGTGAAGAAGGGGTAATAATTCGCCGTGTCGGTGTGGACCGACACGAACAGCACGTCTCCGCGCTCGTAGAAAATGTCCTGCGTGCCATTGCCGTGATGGGTGTCGATGTCGAGCACGGCCACCCGCCCGTGCCGGCTGCGCAGCCGCTCTGCCGCGATGGCCGAGACGTTCATCAGGCAATGGCCGGCCGCCACCTCCGCGCTGGTGTGGTGCCCCGGCGGACGGGAGAGCGCGTAGGCGGACCACGCCCCGTCCAGCACCGCGTCCGCAGCGGCGAGCGCGCAATCGGCGGCGCGCTGAGTCGCCTGCCAACTTCCCGGCCCGATCGGGGCCGACACGTCGCCCGCGTGCCATCCGGCGCGGCCCACGAAGCTTTCGGGATAGCGTTGCGTGCCAAGCCGGGGAAAGGCGTTGGGGATCACCTCCTCTGATGCGCCGGGCAGGGTCTGCCACGTCTCCCACGCGGTCTGAAGGAAATCCAGAAAGCGCGGCGTGTGCACCGCTTCGTACGCCGCGCGATCGAAGGCTGGCGGCTCTTCGGTGGTGAGGCCGGCCTGGTCCAGCGCCGCGCGCAAGAGCCGCGCGCGCTCCGGCCGTTCGGCGTTCTGCTGCACCCGTCCGTTGGTCAGGCGGAAGGACGGGTCGTGCGCTTCGGTCTCGGGGGCGTAGAAGCAGCGCATGGGACGATCTCCGGCATCGGCTCAAGGTCAGAGAACGCGCCCCGCGCGCTTCGGTCAACCGTGCGTGTCCCGCGCCGGCTTCAAAGCCGGCGCCGGGCACGCTAGGAGGGCGGAACAGCGAACGCCAGAGCGAGGGCCAGATGCGATTTCTCTCCACATTGTTCGGCTCCGAGTCCGACGTGACCGAACGGTTTGACCATGTCGCGCTGCACCCTCTCTTCGATGCAGGCCTGCCGGAGCGGGCCGAGAATTTCCCCGGCAGTGCCCTGCGCTGTCACTGTCCCGAGGACCGCGTTGTGATCGAGGTTGCGGCGCAGTCGGTCCACCCGCATCTGTGCGGCTGCACACGCTGCTGGAAGCCCGTGGGCGCGCTCTTTTCGCTCGTCGCCGCGGTTCCGCGCGGGAAGGTCACGATCATGCAGAACGAGGACAAGCTGGAGGTGGTCGATCCCTCCGTACCGATCCTGCGCCATGCCTGTACTGGCTGCGGCGTGCACATGTTCGGGCGGATCGAGGACGAAAAACATCCGCTGCACGGTCTCGACTGGGTGCATCAGGAACTCGCCGATCTGGCCGGATGGTCCCGGCCGACCTTCGCGTCCTACGTCTCGTCGATCATCGAAGTCGGGGTTGAGCCGGACCGCATGGCCGCGGTTCGTGCTCGGCTGACCGAGCTGGGCCTCACCGCTTACGATTGCTGGCCGCCCGAGATCATGGACCAGGTGTCCACATGGCGCGCGCGGATGCGCGGCGTGCTGCTCTGACCCGCCGGGCTCAGCCCTTCAGGGCAGCTGCGAGCGCGGCGATGTGGCGGGCCACCAGCGCCTCCGCCCTCTCTGCCGTTGCCGCCTCGGCGTAGACGCGTGCCTCGGGCGCGTTGCCCGACGCGCGCAGGTGCACCACCTCGCCCGATCCGAACGACACGCGCAGCCCGTCGGTCAGATCGATGGCCGATTCGGGGCTGCCGGCGTCGAAGATCTCGGCACGCCGCCCCGAATCTTCCGCCAGCGCGGCAAGGAAGGCCGTGGAGGCGTCGCTCGGCACGTCCTTGATGCGGTCAGCGGCGGTGAAGCGCGGCGGCAGATCCGCGACGAGTGCCGCGATCCCGCCCGCCTCGCGCGCGGCGGCGAGCGGGGCAAGGATCGGCAGCAGACAGTCGCGGGTCATCAGCGGCGCCAGCGGTCCGGCCGGCCCTTCGGCGGCAAAGCCGAGGAGGAACCCGCCATTCGGCTCGTAGCCGACCACCGGGGCGGCGGGGTCCGCGCTCAGCACCTCTTCCATTGCCGCGATCACGAACGGCGATCCGATGCGCGTGCGCTTGATCGCGGAGAAGTCGGGCATCTCCGTGATCATCGAATTGGCCGAGACCGGTGTGCACAGGATCTTCGCCCCCAGCGCCCGCGCCGTCAGCGCGCCCAGGACATCGCCCGGCACCACGCGGCCGGTGGCATCGGCCAGCATCGGGCGGTCCGCGTCCCCGTCGGTCGAGATCACCGCGTCGAGCCCATGCTCGCTGCACCAGCCGGCGAGCATCGCGCGCATCTCGGGCTCCAGCGCCTCGGTGTCCACCGGCACGAAGCTGTCCG
Source organism: Roseivivax sediminis (assembly GCF_900112685.1). GTDB lineage: Bacteria > Pseudomonadota > Alphaproteobacteria > Rhodobacterales > Rhodobacteraceae > Roseivivax > Roseivivax sediminis. Next base: position 199,720 of record NZ_FOMS01000009.1, on the reverse strand, counting down.
ACCGGGCCAGCGCGACGGCGGTGCCGCCGAGCGCCTCGACCACCTCCACCATCACGTCGCGCGCGACGGAGCTGTGCTGGTAGACCCCCACGCGAAGCCCGTGCAGCGCCTCTGGCCCGAAGGCGGCGGCATAGCGGTCGCGGTAGCGGTCAATCGCGCCGGGATCCTCCGCCAGCGGCGCGTGGGCCGCGTCGGGCGCGCCGGCGCCGAGCGCGGCAGTGATTGCCGTCTCGTCGGTCTTGGCGATCTCCCCGGAGGGGACATAGAACTTCAGCCCGTTGCGGTCGGCGGGGATGTGGCTGCCGGTGACCATCACCGCGCCTTCGCCGGCGTCCATCGCCGCGAGCGCCAGCGCCGGTGTCGGCAGCACGCCGCAATCGGTGGCCCGGACCCCGGCGCCGCGCAGCGCGTCGATCACCGCGCCGGCGATCGCCGGGGAGCTGTCACGCAGATCGCGCCCAACATGCACGCCGCCGCCCACAGGGCAGGCGGCGAGAAAGGCGCGGACGTAATCGGTGACGAGCTCCGGCGTCAGCTCCGTCGCGAGGCCGCGCAGGCCGCTCGTGCCGAACTTGGGGGACATGGGGGCCACTCCTGCAAAATGGGGTCGGCGACGTGATGCGCCATCCCGCGTGTGCGCTCAAGCCCCCGCTTGCCGCCATTCCGCTTTGCGGCCGCGTTTGCTATGCCCGCGAGCACATTTCCGCGAAAGGTGCGCCCCATGCCCGACACCGCCTCCGAATTCGACGCCGCCGCCAGCGCACGCCGGGTCCTCGCGCTCGAGGCCGAGGCGCTGGGCGCGCTGGGCGACGCGCTACCGACGGATCTGCCGGCGGTGGTCGATCTGTTCCTGGGGCTGACGGGCCGCGTGATCGTCTGCGGCATCGGCAAATCGGGGCATGTCGGGCGCAAGATCTCAGCGACGCTCGCCTCGACCGGCACGCCGTCCTACTTCGTGCACGCCGGGGAGGCGAGCCACGGCGACCTGGGGATGATCGCACCGGGCGATGCCTGCCTGATGCTGTCCAACAGCGGCGAGACGGCGGAGCTGGCCGACGTCATTGCCTATTGCGCGCGCTTCGACATTCCCGTCATCGGCCTGTCCTCGCGGCCGGATTCGACGTTGATGCGGGCGGCGTCGCTGCGCCTGACCCTGCCGCCGACGAAGGAGGCTTGCCCGATCGGCATGGCGCCGACCACGTCGACAACGCTGATGATGGCGCTCGGTGATGCCATCGCCGTTGCGCTGATGACCGCGCGGGGCTTCGAGACCCGGCATTTCCGGGACTTTCATCCGGGCGGCAAGCTCGGGGCGCAGATGATGCGGGTGTCGGACCTGATGCACGGTCCGGACGCGCTGCCGCTGGTCGATCCCGACACCCGGATGACCGAGACGATGCTGGTCATGTCGGCCAAGGGCTTCGGCATCGCCGCGGTGGTGGCCGAGGACGGGAGGCTATTCGGCGTCGTGACGGACGGCGACCTGCGGCGGCACATGGAACATCTGTCCTCGCGCACCGCCGGGCAGATCGCCACGCGTCATCCTGTGACCGTCACGCCCGACGAACTGGCCGCGGGGGCGCTGGCCCGGCTGAACGAGCGCAAGATCTCCGTGTTGCTGGTGGTCGATGACGACGGACATCCGCAGGGCGTTCTGCATATCCACGACTGCCTGCGCGCTGGCGTGGCATGATCGCGCGATTGGTGCTGGCAGAGGTGTTGTCCGCCATCTCCGTCGGATCGGCGCAGCCGGGCCATATCTGCCGGGCCGGGGGCGCGAAGACCGAGCTTCCCGGCGGCCTCTGCGACCGCTTCGGCGCGCGGCGGGCCGCCGCCGGGCACGGGCAGCCGACGGCCTGCGTCCTCGTGGCCGAGGCCGAAAGCCCGCAGCGCATCGTCGCGCTGCCAGGTCGCTGAGCGGGCCGCCCGCATCAATTTGAGATGTATTGCGGCGATTGTTCGCCGTTCCGCCCCAATCTTCCCCCAGCAGTGTCGCCGCGCCCCGGCATTGCCTGTCCCGTGGGAAAATTTGGGGTGAGGGCGGGCCATGCCGGTCTCTTTCAGCGCTTCGGGCCGCGAGTCCGGGGGCGGGTTCGATGTGCCGGCCGGTCCGGTCTCGATGAGCGCCGTTCTGGACGGTGGCGCGGTCCGCATCGCGGTCGCCGACGACGTCCATGGCGGCACGGACATGCTGTCGCCGTCCGGTGGCGGTCTCGCCCGTACCGGCGGCACCGACTGGCACACGCCGGCCAGCCGCGTGGCGCTCGCGGTCGAGGGTCATGCCGGCAGCCTGCCGCAGGTGGTGATCGACACCGCAATGGCGCATCTCGCCGCCGGCGGCGGCAGCGGGCAGAGCGCCTACCTGGACGAGGGCGGCCTCGCCGCCGACCGCGCGACCGTGATCGCGGCCGAGGCCGGCGGCGGCACCTATCTCTACGTCGCGCCGGCGGACGGGGCTGGCATCACAGGATTCTCCCTCTCGGCGGCGGGGCGCCCCGGCGAGCGACAGACGACGTCGGACAACGGTGCCCGGTACCTCGACGCGGTCGCCGACCTCGCCGTGGTGGAGACGGGGCAGGGCACGTATCTTTACGCGGGTTCGGCCACCGGAAACGGCATCAGCGGTTTCCGAATTGGCGCGTCCGGTCGTCTCGGGGCCGAAGCGCATGTCGGCGCCGAGGACGGATTGCCGGTCCAGACCGTCTCCGCGCTCGCCCCGGCTGAGATCGGCGGCGTCGCCTACCTGATCGCCGGGGCTTCGGGCTCGTCGAGCCTGACGGTCATGCGTGTGCGGTCGGACGGCGAGCTGGTGCCGACCGATCACGTCCTCGACACGCTGGACACCCGGTTCCAGGGGGTCGGCCACGTCGAAACGGTAACGGTGGGCGGGCATGTCTTCGTCGCCGCCTCCGGTATGGACGAGGGCCTGTCGCTCTTCCGGCTGACGGTGGAAGGCAAGCTTGTCCATGTCGAGACGCTGGAAGAGACCGGGACCGGCATGCTCGACGATCTGGTCGCGCTCGCGGGTGTGCCGACAGCGACCGGCGCGGTCTTCGCCGGCCGGGCCGAGGGGCAGGTGGGCGCGGGGATCTTCACGCTCGATCTCGGCACGGTCGGCCGTGTGGCGCGTGCCGATTCCGGCGCGCTGACGGGGACCGCCGGCGCCGACCTTCTGTCGCTGGTCTCGGGCAGCGGCACGATCGACGGCGGCGCGGGCGACGACGTGCTCTTCGACGGGCCGGGCAGCGACGACTTGCGCGGCGGCGCCGGCGCCGACACCTTCCTTCTGCGCCACGACGGGCGGAGCGACCGGATCGCGGACGTGACCCCCGGCCAGGACCGGATCGACCTGTCGCTGTGGCCGTTCCTCTACACGCTCGACCAGATCGACGTGAGGGAGACGGGCACCGGCGCCATCCTGCGCTTCGCGGGCGAGGAGCTGGTCCTGACCAGCGCCTCCGGCACGACGCTCAGCGCGGCGGACATCGCGCGGCTGGTGACGCTGGAGACGAGCCGCGCGCCGGTCACGCTCGGCCCGGTGCAGACAGCGGAGCCCGCGCCCGCGCCCGATCCGTTCCCGGACACCGTGCCCGGCCCGGTCATGCCCCCCGACGCCGGCGGCTTCGACGGTGACGATCCGGATTTCGAAGCGTCCGACCCCGACCCCTCGCCGCAGCCGGTCGATGACGGCAACCGCGGCGAACGGCTCGAGGGTACCGAGGCGGGCGACCGCCTGACCGGCACTGCCGGCGACGACACGCTGCTGGGGCGCGGTGGGCACGACACGCTCAATGGCGGGGCGGGCGACGACGTGATCGCGGCCTCGCATGGCAATGACCTCGTCCATGCCGGCGACGGGCGCGACAATGTCGGCGGCGGCCGTGGCAACGACACGCTGAACGGCGGAGCGGGGCGGGACACGCTGGGCGGCGGTCACGGCGACGACAGCATCGACGGGGGCGGCGGCCATGACGTGATCGCCGCCGGCGCCGGCAACGACCGGCTGCAGGGCAACGGCGGAGACGACACCATCGGCGCCGGCTACGGCGACGACCGGGTGCAGGGCAATGCCGGCAACGACGACCTCGGCGGCGGCACCGGGCGCGACGTCCTGTCGGGCCATGACGGCGACGACCGGCTCGGCGGCGGCGAAGGCGACGACACCGTGAAGGGCGGCAACGGCAGCGACTTCCTGGCCGGCGGCGGGCGCAACGACCGGCTGGAGGGCGGCGCCGGCGCCGACACGCTGAACGGTGGCGAGGGCGACGACGTGCTCGAGGGCGGCCTCGGTGCCGACACCTTCGTGTTCAACCGGATGACGCAAGGGGAGCGGGACGTGATCCTCGATTTCCAGCCGGACCTCGACACGCTCCTGATACGCGGCATCGCCGGACAGGGCGCGGCGGGCAAGTACTCCGCGCTCGAGATCGAGGCCGCGCAGGGCGGGGCAAAGGTGATCTACGACGGTCACGCCATCGTCCTGGATGGCGTCGCGCCAGGCGCTCTCGACCAGCAGGACTTTCTATTCCTTTGAAAATTGGCCGGCAATGGCGGCCGCATGCCGCAGCCAGACCACGAATTGGCCAGAATGCGCGGCGAAAAATCCCCCGATGAACTGAAATCTGACCTGCCTCGGCGCGCACCCGGGCCGGGCGGTCCGAAATGGGACGACAGGCGACAAGCTTCATGTGCACCATTTGCGACTCTCGCGATTACATCCTCCGCAAGGCCGCGCTCGGCCAGGACATCGACGACATGACGGGCGCGGCCACCCTCGGCCTGGTGGCCGAAACGCTGCCGGCCACCGGCGCGGCAGAAGAGGCGGACGCGCCGGCCGGCACGGGTACCGGATACGCGGTCTCGGTGGACGGCATCTTCGAGGGCGAGATCGCCACCGGCAGCGACACAGACTGGATCAGGGTCGAGCTGGAGGCTGACGAAACCTACGTGCTGCTCGCCTGGGGCACGGGAGGCGAATACGCCGGGCTGAACGACACGGTGTTGACCCTGCGCGGCGCCGACGGCACCGAACTGGCATTCAACGACGACATATCCGGGCATGGTAACGCCTTCTCGGCCATCACCTACACCGCGGTGCACGGCGGCACCCATTTCCTCGAGGTCGCCTCGTACGATACCGAGACCGGGACCTACCGCGTCGTCGCCACGCCCGAGGAGGTGAGCGCCGAGACCGCGGCAGTGTTCCTGACCGAGTACGAATGGGGCGCGCCGATGCCGCTGCGCTTCGACCCCGGTCCGAGCGGGGTGCTGACGGTCAGCCTCACGGGGCTGACCGAGGCCGCCCAGACGCTCGCGCGGTGGGCGCTGGAAGCCTGGGAGAGCGTCAGCGCGCTGAGTTTCACGGAGGTCACTGGCTCCGCCGACATCACCTTCGACGACGAGAATTCCGGGGCCTTCGCCGGGCCCGACGCCTATTGGCTGTCGTCGGGGATCAACACGCGGTCGAGCGTCAATGTCGGCAAGGAATGGGTCGCGGATTACGGGACGACCTACGACAGTTACAGTCTCGAGACCTACCTGCACGAGATCGGCCACGCGCTCGGCCTCGGTCACATGGGTCCCTATTCCGGTTCTGCCATCTTCGGTACCGGCAATATCTTCGCCAATGACAGCACGCTGTTGTCGGTGATGAGCTATTTCCACCCGGACGAGAACCCCAACGTGGCGGGGGACCACGTTATCGCGCTGACGCCGATGCTGGCGGACATCCTGGCGATAGAGGCGCTCTACGGCCCGGCGGAGGCGCATCCCGGCGACACGGTCTGGGGCGCCAATTCCAACGTCGGCGGTACGCTCGGCACCGCCTTCGGCATCCTTTACGACAGTGAAAGCGCACCGGCCTCGTTCTGGAGCAGAGGCCGCGTGACCTTCACGATCCACGACACCGGCGGCGACGACCTACTGGACCTGTCGACCGTGACCGAGGCACAGCGGATCGACCTGCGCAGCGGGGCGGCCTCGGATGCCGGGGGCGTCGCGGGCGGGCTGGTGATCGCCACGACCACGGTGATCGAGGCGGCGCGCACCGGCAGCGGCGACGACTGGCTGCGGGGCAACAGCGCCGACAATCGGCTCGATGCCGGGGCGGGCGACGACACAGTGCTCGGCGGCGCCGGAACCGATGTCGCGGTGTTCGCCGCGACGCTGGCGGGCGCGACCGCCGTGGAGGAGGGGGCCGGCGTGCGCGTGACCTCCGCTGCGGGCAGCGACTATTTCGAGGAGGTTGAGCGTTTCGCCTTCTCCGACGCGACCGTGTCTTTGTCGCAACTGCTGACCGCGGCGGCGCCGGAGCCCGAGCCGGAACCTGCGCCAGAATCCGGCCCGACACCGCAACGTGAGCCGTCCCTGGAACCTGCCCCCGCGCCGGAGCCAGTGCCGTCCCCGGAGCCCGAAGCGACCCCGGAGCCCGATCCGGCGCCGGACCCGGAGCCATCTCCGGAACCTGCTCCTGCGCCGGACCTAAGCCCGACGCCGCAGGTGGTGGTCGAACCACCGCTCGGATCGGACCCGGCGGACAGCGGCGGCGCCTCCGGCGGCCGACGGATCGCCGGAACCGACGGCGCAGACACGCTCACCGGCACGGAGGGTGACGACACGATTCTGGGTGGAGAGGGACTCGACAGCCTCTTCGGCGGCGGCGGTGACGACGAAGTGGCGGGTTCCGGCGGAAACGACACGATCCACGGGGGCGACGGAAACGACAATATCGGCGGCGGCTTCGGCGCGGACGGGATCCATGCCGGTGACGGCAGCGACACCGTTGGCGGTGGGCGCGGCGAAGACACGATCTTCGGCGGATTCGGCCACGATATCGTCAACGGCGGCTTCGGCGCGGATGAACTCGACGGCGGATCCGGCAACGACACTTCCGGGGCCGGCGATGGTACGGACCGTGTGCGCGGCGGTGTGGGCGACGACAGCCTTGGCGGCGGCGGCGGTATCGACACCTTGTCCGGTGGGCGCGGCAACGACCGGATCGGCGCAGGCGACGGCGACGACCTGGTCGATGCGGGCGACGGCGCCGATTTCGCGGCGGGCGGCGCCGGAAACGACCGGATCGATGGCGGTGCCGGCGCCGACACGCTGAACGGTGGGCTTGGCGACGACACGCTGATCGGCGGCAGTGGCCGCGACGTGTTCGTCTTCAACAACCTGACGGCCGCGGAGCGCGACGTCATCGCGGACTTCGATCCCGGCAGCGACCTGCTGCGTCTGAGCGGCATCGACAACGCACCGGGATCGGGGCACGCGGGGTATCTTGACGCGCTTTCGCCCGCCGCGGTCGCCGGGGGTACGTTGCTGAGCTACGGCGGGCACGAGATCTTCTTGACTGACGTGTCGCTGCCGGAGCTGGGTCCGGAGGACTTCGCCTTCTCCTGACCGGAGCGCTGTGGCGGCTCGGTCTCGGTCGGGGCCTTTCGGAACCGGGCCGCCGCCTTGCCGTTTGACAGCGTCGCGCGGGCCTTCCTACCGTTCCGGCAATCGCCCGCGCCGGGAGACAACCCCGCCGGCCGCGCCCGCGGGCCCGGCCGCAAAGCGGGCCCGGGGCAGAGCGGTGAGCGAGACATGGCAACGATCGACGGGACCAACGGGACCGACACGCTGGACGGCGTGGCCGGGGAAAGCAACGTGCTCAGCGGACTCGGCGGTGCCGATCTCCTGACCGGGCGGGACCGGACCGACTTCCTCTTCGGCGGCTCCGGCGACGACACGCTCTCGGGCGGTGGCGCCGGAGACTTCATGCAGGGCGACGCGGGCGACGACACCTTCCTGCTCGGGCCCGGCGACGACGTGATCCACGGCTTCGCGCCTGCGGGCAGCGAAACCGTCGGCAGCGACGACCGCTCGCGCGACTTGATCGACGCTTCGGGTCTCAGCTTCGCGGACGGCGCGAGGGACGGCCTCTCGGTCGCGTTCTCGGGCGCCGGGGCGGGCACGATCCGGCATGCCGGCGATCGCCCGGAGGGCGAGTCCTCCTATAGCGTCGACTTCAGCGGGATCGGGATTCTGATCGCCACGGACCTCGACGACTCAATCCTCGGTGGCGAGGGGGCGGAGACGATCCTCGCCGGGGCGGGCGACGACACCGTCTTGGCCGGCGCCGGCGGTGGCGACATCTCGGGCGAGGCCGGCGACGACAGCATCGTCGCGGGCGCCACCGACGGGGTCTATTCCGGCGGGCTCGGCGCCGACACGCTGTCCGGCGCGGAGGTCGGCGCCGCGATGGAGCTGACGCTCGACGCGGGGGGAAGGGGCAGTTTCACAGCCTCGGGCCAGACCAGCAGCTTCTCCGGCTTCGAGGCGTTCGTCGGATCGGACGAGGGCGACAGGTTCATTGGCAGTACAAGTGGCGACCGGTTCGAGGGCGGCGCGGGCGACGACGTCATCTCCGGTGGCGGTGGCACCGACGTCGCGGTCTTCGACGCCCGCGCCGTCGAGGCGCAGTTCTTCGTGACCGAAACCGGCGATTACCGCGTGGTCACGCCCGATCTGGGCGACGACCTTTTGCGGGGGATCGAGCTTTTCGAGTTCGCCGACACGACCCTGACGCTGGAGAACGTGGCGCTGATCGCCGAACCGGCGCCGGAGGACGACGGCGGCGCGGACCGCCCGGACGACGGCGAGGAGGACGACCGGGAGGAGGATGGCGAGGACGGCGGCACGGCGGTCTCGGGCAATCCGTCCATCGGCACCGGGATCGAGACCCGCAGCGACCGCGGCATCGCCGCCGCGATCTTCGGCGAGGACGGTATCGACCCGACGTCCATCGACTATGCCGGCGCCGGGGATGCGATCGCGCTCCTGCCGGGCGGGTTCGAGATCTCGGACGGAGAGACGGCGGTCTTCATCGAGAGCGGCATATTCCTGACGAACGGCGGCGGCCCGGGCACGGAGAACACCGAGAACGGCTTTTCCGTCGATCTCGGGGAGCCGGGCGACGCGCGTCTGACGGCCACGGCCGCTGCCGCCTTCCCGGAAGCGGGCAGCACCAACGACGCTGCCGTCGTGACGCTGACGGTGGACGGCTCCGAGGTGCCGACGGGCACGCTGGCGCTCGATCTCTTCTTCGGGTCGGACGAATATCCCGAATATGCCGACAGCGCCTTCGTGGATATCGCCGCAGTCTACGTGAACGGCGTGAACTATGCGCTTTTTGCCAACGACCCGTTGCAGCCGCTGGCGATCGTGGGTGACGCGATCAACACGCCGGGCAACTTCTTCGACAACCAGGAAGGCGCCTTCAACACCGAATACGACGGATTCTCGACCCTGCTCACAGTGCTGCTTCCGATCGCGCCGGGCCTCAACGAGATCGTCATCGGCATCGCCGACACCGGCGACTCGGTGCTCGATTCAGGGCTTTTCGTCGGCGACGCGGAGGCGACGGACATCGATGCGACCGGCAGCTTCGTGAACGTCATCGGCACCGGAACGGCCGATGCGCTCCAGCTCAACGCCGCGCCGCAGATCGTCGCGATGAACGGAGGCGCCGATACCGTCACCGGCAGCGCTGCGGGTTTCGACCGCGACATCATCGAGGGCTGGAGCGACAACGACCTGCTCGTGGTGACCGGCGATCTGGATCCGGACGAGATGCTGACCGAGGTCACGGCCTCCGGCCTCGAGATCGGCTTCGACGCCAACGGTAACGGCATACCCGAGGACGTGTTCACCCTGCTGGGCGATTTCGAGCTCGCCGAGGTGATCGTCACCGAGACCGGCGCGGGCCTCGAGATCCGCACGACCGGTGTGCGCCCCGCCCCCCCGGTGATCGAGACCGGGACGGCGCGGAGCGAGCGTTTCTTCGGCGCCACGGGCAACGACGAGATCGACGGCGCCGGCGGCAACGACACCATCGCCGGGGACGAGGGCGCCGACACGCTGCGCGGCGGCGCCGGCGACGACAGCATCCTCGGCAGTTCCGGCATGGACCGGATCGAGGGTGGTGAGGGAAACGATGCGCTGCGTGGCAACGACGATGCCGACGTCGTGCTGGGCGGCGCCGGCGACGACACGCTTTCGGGCGGGGTGGGGGCGGATTCGCTCTACGGTCAGGACGGCGACGACGTCATCGCCGGGGGCGCCGGGGCCGACACGATCGGGGGCGGGGCCGGCGGCGACCGGATCGACAGCGGCGCCGGTGACGACTTCATCGGCGGCGGCAGCGAAGGCGACCGCATCTTCGCGGGCGCCGGCCGGGACACCATCGGTGGCGGCGACGGCGACGATTTCGTCGTGGGCGGCGCCGGGGCTGACGTGATCGCCGGGGGCGCCGGCGACGACGAACTCGACGGCGAATACGGCAACGACGTTGTCGCCGGCAGCTACGGCGAGGACTTGGTGTTCGGCGGGCGCGGTGACGACAATCTCGGCGGCGGCGCCGGGCGGGACACGCTCATCGGCGGTCTGGGAGACGACACGATGGGCGCCGGGCGGGGCGATGACAGCCTTGCCGGCGGTGCGGGCGACGATTTCGTAGCCGGCGGCGGGCGCAACGACGTACTGGTCGGGGAGGACGGGAACGACACGCTGAACGGCGGCGCGGGCGACGACACGCTCACCGGTGGAGCCGGAGCCGACCTCTTCGTGTGGAACGGCATGGGATCGGGCGATACCGACATCGTCACCGATTATGCGGCCGGCGAGGATACGCTCCTGCTGATAGGCGTCTCGCCCGTGAGCTTGTCCTTCTCGCAGATCGTGCTGGGCGGAACTCTCTACGCGGTGGCCGAGGTCGGCGATCAGAGGATCCTGTTCGAGGGCCTCTCGGTCGAGGAGATCGGGCAGACGGATTTTCTCTTTATCTGAGGGGGCGGGCTCAGGATCTGCCTGGGCTCCGAGGCCCGTTGACCGGGGCGATCCCGGCGCACTAACGTCGCGTCATCGGGAGCCCGCGTGCCACTTGGGTTGGCGCGGCCATCGTCGGGTATTCCGGACTTTTCCGTGCTGTACGGCATGGCAGGATAGCACGAAGAACTGGCCGAACTGGACCCGCCCAATGCTCCGATCGCGCACAGCCGACACGTTCCGCCTGATCCCGCACGGACAGGCCGGCCATCTTTCCATTGCTGTCGGGGTGGCAGAGGCGGGCGCGAAGTATCCGGCACGGGCGGTCCCGACGGACGCTTCGCGACCGGGTGGCGTCCCGCCTGCCTGCTATGGCCGGATGGCCGGGTTCGCGTGCGTCCTGTGGATGCAGGACAGGATCGTGTTCTGACGAACGTCCCGCGTCCCCGTGACCTGCGGGGGCGTGGCCGGGCGGGGCGCCACCGGGGGAGATTTCCAGGCGCAGCCGTCACCTTAGAAACCCACCGAATTACCAGGGAACCAAGACCATGCTTTTCGAAAATCCGGATCTCGACTCGCTCGACGACTTCCTTGCCTGGGCCAGCCTCGCCGGAATCGCCGTCGGCTTCACCGGCAACGAGGCGCTGGAGGACCTGGTCACGTCCGACTTGACCACGGTGACGGTCGGGGAGTATCGCGCATTGCTGGATGCGGCCGAGGCCAATCTGGCCAGTGCCGACTTCAGCCAGCTCGAGGCTATCCTGCCGTCGCTCGAACAGAGCCTGCGGCAGTTCGTTACCGATGAGACCGTGCCCGACAACACCGATGTCGATACGGTCATCAACCAGATCCTCGATCTCTTCAACGAACTTGTCTCGCGCGATTTCTCGACCTTCACGCAGGCCTTCGACGCGATCCGCGAGTCGCTGGCCGGGCTCGACGATTCGGTCCTCCTGGCCGAGGCGTTCGACATCGATCCGGGCGAACCCGCGGAGCCGGGCGAACCGGCAGAGCCCGTCGAACCCTTCGATCCGTTCGGAATCCTCGACCTGGTACTGCCGACGCTGCCGGATGATCTGCTTGTCGGCTGGGCCGCGGGCGATCCGCACCTGCAGACACTCGACGGCGTCGGTTACGACTTCCAGGCGGTCGGCGAATACGTCCTGCTGCAAACGGCGGATGGCGGAGACTTCCAGGTCCAGGCCCGGATGGAGCAGGCCGGCCCGAACGCCTCGCTGATCTCGGCGGTCGCGACCGAGGTGGACGGCAATGCCGTCCAGATCGACGGCACCGACGAGAACCCGCTGAGCATCGGTGGCGAAGTCGTGGTGCTCGAGGACGGCGAGGGGATCGATGTCGGCAACGGCGCGATCTTCCGCACCGGCAACGAGTATCGCATCGTCTACCCGGGCGGGGACGGCGTCGTGAACAACGGCGACAGTCAGGTGATCGTGCGCGTCTCCGACGGGCGGGTCGATGTCGACCTGCGCCTCAACGACGAACTCCTCGGGTCGCTCGAGGGGCTGCTTGGGGACGGCGACGGCAACCAGGACAACGATGTCGCCCTGGCCGACGGCACGCCGCTGGCCCGCCCCTTCGCCTTCGCGGATGTCTACGGGCAGTACCGCGACGACTGGCGGGTCGGCGAGGCCGAGAGCCTCTTCACCTATGACTCGGGCGAATCGAATGCCGGCTTCTACGACGCGGCCTTCCCGGCGGCTGAAGTGTCGATCGACACGCTCGATCCCGCGGTGCGGTCCGCGGCCGAGGAAGCAGCCGAGGCGGCTGGCCTGACGCCGGGCACGGCGGCGTTCGAGAATGCCGTGCTCGATTTCGCCCTTACCGGCGACGAGTCGTTCCTCGACTCCGCGGCCTCCGTGCCGCTGGTGCAGACCGGCACCGACGGCAACGACGTGCTGACGGGCGGTGCCGGTGACGACAACCTAAGCGGCGGTGCCGGCGACGACCGGGTCGACGGCGGCGCGGGCGACGACAACCTGTCGGGCGGACCCGGCGATGACGGGGTGATCGGCGGCGCCGGCGGCGACGTGATGACCGGCGGGGCCGGGAACGACAACATGGCCGGCGGCGACGGCAACGACGACGTGCGCGGCGGCGACGGCGACGACTTCATGGGTGGCGGCCTCGGCAGCGACTTCATGCTGGGTCAGGCCGGCGACGACACCATCGGGGGCGGGTTCGGCAACGACACGATCAATGCCGGCATCGGCGACGACGTGGTCGCGGGCGGTGCCGGGGACGATGTCATCAACGGCGGTGCCGGCGACGACGTCATGGGCGCGTCCTTCGGCGACGATACCGTGGACGGCGGCGTCGGCAACGACGATCTCGGCGGCGGCACCGGGCGCGACGTCATAGATGCCGGCGACGGCGACGACAGCGTCGGCGGCGGCGAAGGCGACGACACGATCGACGGCGGCGACGGAGACGACTTCCTCGCCGGCGGCGGCCGCAACGACAGTATCGAAGGCGGTGATGGCGCGGACGTGATCAACGGCGGCGACGGCAACGACACGATGGATGGCGGCGACGGCGCCGACGTCTTCGTCTGGAACGAGGGCGATGCCGGCGCGACCGACGTGATCCTGGATTTCGAGGACGGCATCGACTCGATCCGCCTCACCGGGGTCGAGAACGCGCCCGGTAGCGGCCTTCAGGGCCGGGTCGATGCGCTGATGATCGAGGACGCCGTGATCGACGGCGAGGCCGGCGCTTCGCTCACCTACCAGGGCCAGACGATCCTGATCGAAGGTGTTGCCGCCTCCGACCTGACGGTGGACGACTTCGATTTCCTCTGAAGCGGCGCGCTCCGCAACCAGGAGGGGCCTCGCTCGGGGCCCCTCCTCTCGTTACGCGGGATATGCTCGTGCGGCAGCCCGAAGCGGGCGGAACAAAAGACTTTTTTTACCGGTCACGGCTTGTATGACTTGAATGTGGCATGCCCAGGCAAGCCCACGCATTTTGAGCAATACCGGAGTTTCCATGCAGATCACGTATTTCGGCCCGACAGTGAACGTCGTCGGCGACGCCTTCGTGTCCAACGACAACCTCTTCGAACCCGACGTCGGCTTTTTTTCCGCCACCGAGATCGTGCTGCAGAACCCCGATACCGGTATGGTCAGCACGCTTACCGGGTCCGGCTTTGCCACCGACGATGACGGGGAACCCGCGGCCGGCACGATTTCCGCCATCACTTTCGCCGTGGAGAGCGAGACTGTAGCGACCTTTACCGGCCTGACCTGGGGCCTGGTCGATTTCGTCGCGGCCCTCGACAGCGCGATCGAAGCTGATGATACCGCACAGCTCTCCGCGCTTTTCTCGCAGGACGGCACCGTCGAGGTGGATGCCGCCGGCGCGATCAGCCGCTTCGACATGGACGATCTCGAGGACGTGTTTCTCGGCGTCACGCAGCCCGTCGATATTGTCGGCAGCGCCTTCGACGACGAACTGATCGGCGGCAGGACGGGGGATACGATCGACCCGGGCACGAACACCGGCTACGACCGTCTGCACGCCACGCCGGGGAACGATCTCTACACCTTCGCCCAGGCCGCCGCGGGCAGCTATTACGAGATCGAATACGACTACATCCCCGGCCCTGTCACCGTGAGCGTGGACACCGGCGCCGGCACGGCCTCCGTCACCGACGGAACTTTCACCGACAGCTTCGCCGCGTTCACTGCGGCCTCGACCGCCGAAGGCGGCGGCTTTGGGGTCGTCGGCTCCGGCGCAGACGACCGCTTCGACCTGACCTTGACCGCGGGTCACTGGGTGCCGGTCTCGGGCGGGGCCGGGGACGACCGTTTCGACCTCGACCTCGGCGAAGACGCGTTCCTGCGGATCTTCTATTCCTGGGACGGCGTGGACGGGCCGCAGACCGGTATCGTCGCCGACATGGGCGCAGGCACCATCGAGGACGGGCTCGGCGGGACCGACACGATCACGCGCAGCGGTCCCGGTGGACTGGAGATCGGCGGCACCGATTTCGCCGACACGCTGACCGGCGGAGAGGGCGACGACTTCTTCATCCCGCGCGGCGGGAATGACAGCATCGACGGAGGCGGCGGCTTCGACCGGGTGCGCTACGATACCAACGGCGTCGGCGCGGTGACCGTAGACCTGGCCACGGGCAGTGCCAGCGGCAGCCGGAACGGCAGCGGTTTCATCGACACGCTCGCCAGCATTGAGTACCTGCGCGGCAGCGCCGAGGGCGACACCATCCTCGGCGGCGATGCCTCGGAACGTCTTTTGGGCCGGGCGGGCGACGATTCCATCGCCGGCCGCGGCGGCGATGACGACCTTCGCGGCGAGGCCGGCAACGACACGATCCTGGGTGGTGCGGGCAACGACACGATCGAGGACGGCGCCGGCGACGATTCGGTGAACGGGGGCGCCGGCGATGACGTGATCGAGGCCGGCACCGGCGCCGACACCTTTGCCGGCGGTGCCGGCCGGGACGAGTTGCGCTACACCCTGCCGGACGCCGAAGCGGGCGATTTCGTGGTGGTCGCAGACCTTGCCGCCGGCACCGGCGGCCTGCAGGGCGATCCGGCCGAGGCAGACGACCTTTCGGGCATCGAGGACGTGACGTTCGTCGGCGCGGTCTCGGCGGTGCTGACCGGCAACGGCGGCGACAACCGGCTCGTCTCGGGGTCTGGCGCGGACACCCTGACTGGCGGCGGAGGCCGCGATGTGCTGATCGGCGGGGCCGGCGACGACCTCATCGATGCCGCCACCGGTCGCGCCGACAGCCAGGGTTTCGGCGATTACGTGCGTCCCGGCATCGGCAGCAACACCGTCATCGGCCACGAGGCCGCCTTCGCCCTCGGCGGCGGCCGCGGTCTCGACCTCAGCTACGCCGATATCGATGACGTGGGCGGCGTGACCGTGACCATCGGTGCCAACGGCTCCGGCACGAGTGTCGCCACGAATGGGGAGGTAAACGACACCTTCACTTTCGTCGACTACGTGGAGGGCACGCAGCAGGGCGACGTCCTGACCGGCTCCGACCTGGACGAAGGCTTCGCAGGACAGGACGGTGCCGACACGATCGACGGCGGCGGCGGTTTCGACATCCTCTACATGCAGGCGGACGGCGTCTTCGGTACCGCGGGAGAGACCGGCGTCACCGTGAACGTTGCGGCCGGAACCGCGATCGACGCCTCCGGCGCGACCGACACGTTCAGCAATATCGAGGAGGTGCGGGGCACCTCGGCCGGCGACCGGATGGTCGCCACCGGGTACGCCGCAGACATCTTCCTGCGCGGCGGGGCGGGCGACGATACCCTGCGCGGTGGCAACGGCGACGACCTCATCGACGGCGATGCTGGCGACGACACCGCGGTCATCGGCCTGGCGCTGACCGAGGTAAGGGTTTCGGAGGCGCAGAACGGCGACATCGTCCTGACTTCCGCCCTGGGCGAGGACAGCTATCGCGCGATCGAGAGCTTCGTGTTCACCGACGGCGCCCGCACCGCGGCAGATCTTCTGGAGACCATGGGCGGCGGCGGTGGCACGCAGGGAGAGGTCATCATCGGCACCGACGGACCGGACACGCTGACCGGCACGGACGACGACGACCGCGTTGCCGGCGGCGCCGGCGACGACAACCTCGACGGCGGCGCGGGGAACGACGGTGTCCTCGGCGAAGGCGGCAGCGACACGCTGCTCGGCGGCGCCGGCGACGACAACATCTCCGGCTCCACCGGCGATGACGTGATCGACGGTGGGCCGGGCGACGATTTCATTGGCGGCGGCCCCGGCAACGACACCGTCACCGGCAGCACCGGCAACGACACCGTTGGCGGCGGCCAGGGGAATGACAGCATCTCCACCAATGCCGGCGACGACGTGATCGCGGGCGGACCCGGCGACGACCTGCTCGAGGGCGGGGCCGGTGACGACACCATCGGCGGCTCCTTCGGCGCCGACAACGTTCGGGGCAATGCCGGCGACGACAGCCTCGGCGGCGGCACCGGCATGGACAGCCTCGTCGGCGGGGCCGGAGCAGATTCCATCGGCGGGGGCGAAGGCAACGACGTCGTGGTCGGCGGCGACGGCAACGACTTCCTCGCCGGCGGCGGGCGCAACGACACGGTCGACGGCGGGGCAGGGGCCGATACGCTGAACGGCGGTGACGGCGACGATCTGCTCACCGGCGGGATCGGCGCCGATCGCTTCGTGTGGACCTCCGGAGAGACCGGGGCCGTCGACACGATCGCCGACTTCCAGGACGGCGTGGACACGCTCTTCCTTGTCGGGGTGGAGAATGCGCCGGGCACCGGCCTGGCCGGCAAGCTCGACACGCTCGCCATCTCGGACGTGACGGTCGCCGGCGCCAGCGCCGCGCAACTCAGCTACGATGGCCAGTCGATCCTGCTGCTCGGCGTTGCTGCCGAGGACATCGGCCTCGACGACATCGCGTTCCTCTGAGAGCGCTTAGGAGGCGCTTCGCTTTGGTGCCTGGGCCGGCCCGGCCGCGCGCCGCGACCAAGCGGATCGCGCGGCCGCAATGCCCGTGACGCGGCGGCGCTCCGCCGTGTTCCATTGCTGTCGGAGTACACGGGAGGCGGACGCTCATGGCGGGCTCGTCTCCGCCCCGCGCCGATCGAGGGTTGGTCGAGTCCGGTCTCGACACTCTCATCCTGACAGGTGTGACGAACGCGCCGGGATCGGGATTCGCGGGACGGTTCGACGCACGCGACCCCGGCAATTGTCGTCGGCTGCCCGGTGATCTCGCTCGGCTACAAGCGCCAGACGATCCTCATCGCGGGACTGGAGGCGGGAACCGGACGCTCGACGACATCCACTTCTTTCAACACGCATAGCGTGCGTCAGTCCGGGCCGGATACACCTAAAGACTGATACAAATGACAGGCCGGTGCCACTCAAAGAATCCTTCGAGAAGAAGTTTTCGTAGGGTAAACTCGGGCACATCCTGGTGTTCTCCGCACCGTTCCGTACGGGGCGCCGGGGTATATTTGAAAAATGCATACTGAAAGGATTTGTCATGACCGAGTTGCTTTTCTTCACCGCCAACAACGGCGCCCTCGGAAATGAGCCGTACGTGGTCAACCCTGACGGATCGGTGTCGCTCGTCGCCGATATCGAGGCAGGGGCCACCGGCAGCTTCCCGGTCCTGACGACCTCCATCGGCGAAAGCGTGGTGTTCCGCGCGACCCGAACCGATGTCGGCCAGGAACTCTTCGGCTCCGACGGCACGCCCGGCGGCACGCAGTTGATAGAGGACATCCTGCCCGGCACGAACAACTCGTTTCCCGGTCCCTTCACCCAGGTTGGCAACCGGGCCTTCTTCGCCGCTTCGAATTCCGGTGTGACCGGAAACGAACTCTGGGTGACGGACGGCACGTCGAACGGCACGTCGCTCGTGCGCGATATCCGCCCCGGCGCGCTGAGCAGCAGCCCCTTCGGGATCGTCGCCTTCCAGGACGGCGTGCTGTTCCGGGCGCAGGATCCCTCCCGCGGGCAGGAGCCGTTCATCTCCGACGGCACGACCGGCGGAACGGTTCTTCTGAAGGACATCAATCCGGGTGCCACCGGGTCGAACCCCACCACGTTCCCGGACGCCGTGAGCGACACGGTGGCCTATTTCAGCGCCAATGACGGGACGAATGGAACCGAGCTCTGGAAGACCGACGGGACGGAGGACGGAACCGTCCTCGTTTCGGATATCCGCGCCGGCGCGCTCAGCTCCTTCCCCGGCGACATGGTCCTTGTCGGTGACACCCTGTTCTTCGACGCCAACGACGGCGCGAACGGATCGGAGCTGTGGCGCTCCGACGGCAGCGCGGTGGGCACCTTCCTGCTGGCCGACATTGCGCCTGGCGGCAGTTCCTCGGGCATCACCGGGATGGTGGAGTTCGGCGACGGCGTGTTGTTTCGTGCCGATGACGGCACACTCAACGACGAGCTCTGGATCTCGGACGGCACCGCGGGCGGCACGGAGCTCGTGCTCGATATATTCGCCGGGGCGAACGGGTCCTTCCCGACCGAAATCACGCCGTTCGGGGACGGCACGCGCGCGGTTTTCGCGGCGCAGAACGGGACAGATGGCCGGGAACTCTGGATCACCGATGGCACACCGACAGGCACCATGATGCTAAAGGACATCAACCCGGGCAACGCAAACTCGAATCCGGGTCAGTTCCTGGAGGTCGGCGACTACGTCTACTTCAGCGCCACGACCGGCGACGAGGGCAACGAGCTGTGGCGCACCGACGGGACGGAGGATGGCACCGTTCTCGTCGACGATCTGCGAAACGGCACCCAGGGTTCCTTCCCCACGCAATTCGCCGTGCTCGATGTGAACGAGGCGCCGACGATCGACGGATTGTCGAACCAGAGCATCGACGAGAATGTCGCCCCCGGCACGCAGATCGGCAGCCTCGCCGTGACCGACCCCGACGGCGACCCGATCACCTATACGCTGACCGACGACGCCGGCGGACTTGTCCAGTTCGACGGCAACGCGCTCGAGACGGCTGCGGCGCTGGACCACGAGACCACGCCCTCCTTCGACATCACGGTCGAGGTCAGCGACCCCGACGGTGAGACCGACACCGAGACCTTCACGATCTCGGTCACCGACGTGAACGAAGCGCCCGAGAACCTGGCGCTGTCGGGCAATTCGGTGCCAGAGGATGCCGGCCTCGGCACCACGATCGGCACGGTTTCGGCCACCGATCCAGAGGGCGACACGATCACCTACAGCCTGACCGACGATGGCGGCGGGCGTGTCACGCTCGACGGGACGAGCCTTGAGACGGCTGCTCCGCTCGACTTCGAGACCGCGGCGAGCTTTGGTGTCACCGTGCAGGCGGTGGACGGCAACGGCGGCACCGCGACCCGGACCTTCACCGTCAACGTCACCGACGTCGAAGAGGCAGTGCCGACCGAAGGCGCAGATCTGCTGACCGGTACGCCCGGCGCCGATTCCATTGCCGCGCTCGGCGGCAACGACACGGTCATCGCCGGGGACGGCAACGACACCGTGGACGGCGGCGCAGGAGACGACTCGATCCAGGGCGGCGACGGCTCCGACCGTCTGCTCGGCGGGGCCGACGACGACACGATCGAGGGCGGGAACAATTCCGATGGCCTGATCGGCAACGACGGCGACGATCTGCTGAACGGCGAAGGCGGCAACGACAACATCGCCGGCGGCAACGGCAACGACACCGCGAACGGCGGCAGTGGCGCTGACTTCATGGGCGGCGGGTTTGGTGACGACGAACTGAACGGCGGCATCGGCAACGACACGCTTGGCGGCGGACAGGGCGACGACGAAATCGACGGCGGTCCCGGCAACGACGTCGTCGCTGGCGGACCCGGCAACGACCTGATCGAAGGCGGCGAAGGCAGCGACACGATGGGCGCCTCCTTCGGCGACGACACGGTCCGCGGCGGCGGCGGCAACGACGATCTCGGCGGCGGCACCGGCCGGGACGACATCGAGGCCGGCGCCGGCAACGACAGCGTCGGCGGCGGTGAAGGCGATGACACCATTCGCGGCAATGGCGGCAACGACTTCCTGGCCGGAGGCGGACGCGACGACATGATCTTCGGCGGCGACGGAAACGACACGATCAACGGCGGAGACGGCAACGACACCGTGACCGGCGGGGCGGGCGAGGACGTCTTCGTCTTCAACGGAGGAGAAATCGGCGCAGTGGACGTGATCGCCGACTTCGAGGACGGCGTGGACGTGATCCGGCTTCTCGGCGTAGGCAATCCGCCGGGCACCGGGCTCGCAGGTAAGGTGGCCACACTGAATCCTACCGAGACGACCCATGACGGCGATCCGGCGGTTGCGCTGACCTATGCCGGCCAGACCATCATCGTCGCCGGGGTTTCCGTCGCCGACCTTACACCCGAGGACTTCCTCTTCGTCTGAAGGCCGCGCGGGTCGAGCCAGATCGCAGGGGGCGGATGATCCGGTCCTTGCGGGGTCGCAGAATACCTCGTGAGCCGGCGGTCCCGCACCGGGCCGGACCAGACGATCACCGTGACCTGCGCGAGGGAGGCCGATGTCGGGCCGGGCGATCCCGCGTGAGCAGCGCGCCAAGGCGGTCGCGCAGCCGCGTGGTCGGCTTGGGCGGCCCCAGCGGTCCGCCGGGGACACGCGGGTCGGGATCGTAGCCGAAGGTCTCGAAATCGCGGGCATAGAGCTGCGCGATCCGGTCGATCGTCGCGTCGGTCAGGAAATTCTCGTAGCCGAAGGCGTATTCGTTGATCCGCCGCGCCTCCACGTCGCCCAGATACCCGTCGTGGGGGGCTGTCTCGGCCACCGGCGTGCGGTTCTCCGTCTTTTCCGCGTAGCGCATGCCGAGCGCACCGGCGAGGCCGCGCATCTCGGTGCCGAGACGTTCGACGTGTACCACGTGATCGTAGCGGAACGCCGGGTCGCGGCGGATCATCGGCGGCACCTGGGTTTCCCAGTGTCCGTTTACGGGCGTGTCGGGGCCTGGCCTCCGCTCGAAAAGCGCCTCCACCGTGTCGAGGTAATCCTCGAAGCTCATCGTGTTCCAGACCGGATCGGCACCCGTGCGGTCGCAGTAGAGGTCGTGCAGATCCCGGGCGAAGGGCTCCAGGAAGGGGCGGCGGCGCAGCGGACGGCCGCGGTAGACACAGAACTTGTTGAAAAACGCGCTGATCGTGCGCAGCGTGGGATGCCGCACCAGGATAACGGAGCGGTAGCCCTCGTCCACCACCAGCGGGCGGCAGACGTGGAATGGCTGGCTGGCCTGGTGGAAGTAGATCTTCTTCTCCGGCGGCTTAGCCATGTTGTCGGACAGAAACCCGAACAGCGAGGTGCATGCCGCCTTCTGCGACCAGAAGAACACCGCCCTGCGGTCGTTGTCGACATATCCGCGCCAGCCCATCCGGCCCTCCTGCCCGTATCCTACCGCGCCCCGGCCGAGGCGCTGCGCCGCGATGGCGGTGCTAGACGTTGATCATGTCACGGTGGTAGCGGCGCAGCAGGACAAGGCCGGCCGCGAAGGTCACCGCGGAGATCGAGAAGATGTAGACATAGGACACGTAAGAGCCGTCATATGTCGCGAAAACGCCCGAGCGGGTCTGCCCGACAATGTGGATCAATGGGTTCCACCAGAGCCAGTCGCGATAGGGCTGGGGAACCGTGTCGTAGAGGAAGATCACGCAGGAGATGATGAAGAGCGGCCTGTTGAAGATCGCCCAGATCTTTTCCCAGATCGGGTAGATGGTCAAAAAGTACGAATTCAGCGTGCCAATGCCGATGGAGAGGCTGAAGGCCATGACGTAGCCCAAGGCGATCGCAGGGACGTTCAGGATCATGTCGAGGTCGAACATGACGATGATGCCGGTGAACAGAATGAAGCAGATCAGGGACTGAGTGATCGCGTTCAGGATGACGCGCGACACGATGGTGTCGATGAAGGTCACGCCGGGGTAGGACAGCAGCGGCTTGGAAAAACGCTGCGCCGTGGCAACCTTGTTGTTGAGGTCAACATACGCAAGAAACGGCAATACGCCGGAGGCGAAGAAAATCGCGAAGTTGGTGCCGATCGGCGGCGAACGAAAGCCTGCCGCGAAGACGAGCGACAGAAGCGCGATGCCGGCGACAGGCTCCAGAATCGCCCAGAGATAGCCCATGGGCGACCGCCCGTTGGTCGTGGACATCTCGCGCAGCATCAACGCCACGATGACCCGCGGCGTCGCGAAGCGGCGGGTTGGCGGGCGTGCGGCGCCGGCAGGCGGCCTGGGGACCGAAATCTCGCTCATGTGCGGTCTCTGGCATAGCCCGCGAGGCTTTGCTAGAGAAGACCGCAACCATCGGCTGCCCGAGTCCGGGCGCCGCGAGCGGAAGGAAAGAGCGCCCAAGTGGACCAGTCCAGAGAGCACGGCCGCGACGATGACGACGCCGCGGAACAAGGTAACCGTGACGACCTTCCCCGTTGGCTGCAAGGCAAACCCACGAAGATGAACGCCCCGAGGGCCGCGAAGGCTGGTGCCGCCAAGCCGGCCCCCTCGGTGCAACCGGCCGGCGGCGGTGCCGCCCAGCCCCCCGGCGCCGCGCCGGGGGCCATCCGCCCACCCGCGCAGCCGGCCCGCGTGCAGCGGCGCCATGTGCTTCTTGCGCTCTCATTCCTGCTTTGGGTCGTCGGACCGGCGTTGTTCTGCGCGTTCTACCTGTTCGCCATAGCGCATGACCAGTACGCCAGCCGCGTCGGTTTTTCGGTGCGCACCGAAGAGGTCGGGTCGGCGGTGGAGCTGCTGGGCGGCATCACGGAGCTCTCGGGCTCCTCGTCGTCGGATACCGACATCCTCTATGAATTCATCCAGAGTCAGCAGATGGTGCGGGGGCTCGCCGAAGAGCTGCCCTTGCGCGAAATGTACAGCGTCGATGGCGATCCGTACTTCACGCTCGGCGAAGATGCCCGGATCGAGGCGCTGTGGCGCTATTGGCAGCAGATGGTTAAGGTCTTCTATGATCGGGGATCGGGCCTGATCGAAGTGCGTGTGCTCGCCTTCGATCCGGAGGATGCGCAGACGGTGGCGGCCGCGATCTACGACCAGAGCAGCCAGATGATCAACCAGCTGTCGACCATCGCGCGGGCCGACGCCATGCGCTACGCCGAGGAAGAGCTGGAACGCGCCGAGGATCGGTTGCGCGAGGCACGGCAGGCCACGACCGCCTTCCGCAATCGCACCGGCATTATCGACCCGCAGGCCGACATCCAGGGCCAGATGGGTGTGGTCAACGCGCTGCAACAGCAGCTTGCCGAAGCGTTGGTGGAACGCGCCACGCTGCTGGAGAGCAATTCGTCCGATCCGCGCGTCGCCGACATCGACCGCCGGATTCGCGCCATCCGCGGCCAGATCGCCGACGAACGGTCCCAGCTTGGTCAGGAAAGCGGCGCCGAGGGCACGCAGACGGGCCCGAACGGGCAGTCCTATTCCGGTCTACTGGAGGAATACGAGGCGCTGCAGGCCGATCTGGAATTCGCTGAACAGGCGTATCTGTCGTCTCGCGCCGCACGGGACGGCGCGTTGGCCGAAGCGCAGCGGCAGTCACGATATCTTGCAAGCTACGTGCAGCCGACGCTGGCGGAGACGCCGGAATTCCCGCGCCGCTGGGTGCTCCTGGGGATGGTTGCCGGGTTTCTGTTCATCACCTGGGTGATCGGCACGATGATCTACTATTCGTTGCGCGACCGGCGCTGAAGCGCCGGACCGGACACGGGATCGAGGCGCCGATGATCGAGCTGCGCAATCTCTGCAAGACCTTCGTGCTGCACGGCCGCAGAAAGACGGTGGCCGACAACATCAACGCGGTCTTCCCCGCGGGCAAGACGGTCGCGATCCTCGGCCGGAACGGCGCGGGTAAATCGTCGCTGCTGCGGATGCTCGCCGGCGCGATGGAACCCGATTCGGGGGAGATCATCGCCCACGGTACGGTCTCCTGGCCTGTGGGCTTTGCCGGGTCCTTCCACCCCGAGCTGTCGGGGCTGCAGAACACCCGGTTCATCGCGCGGGTCTACGGTGTCGATACCGACGAGCTTGGCGCCTTCGTGGAAGAGTTCGCGGAGCTCGGTGACCATTTCAACCTGCCGTTCCGGACGTATTCGTCAGGCATGCGTTCGCGGCTCGCCTTCGGGGTCTCCATGGGCATCCACTTCGACACCTATCTCGTCGACGAGGTGACCGCGGTGGGGGATGCAGCCTTCAGCGCGAAGTCCGATGCGGTGTTCCGCGAACGGATGAAGACCTCCGGCGCGGTGATGGTCAGCCATGCCATGCCCAAGGTGAAGAAGTTCGCCGACCATGCGGCCATCCTCGAGGACGGCAACCTGACCTTCTACGAGGACGTGGAGCAGGCGATCCGCGATCACCAGCAGCTGATGCGCCCCAAGAGCGCCTAGGACGGCTGGAGGGTCGCGATATCCGCGTCGGGCAGGCGGTTGTCGTAGCCGTATTGCTTCAGGATCAGCGCGTTCTCTTCCGCGAAGAGGGTTTCGATCACCCGCCGCCGCGCGGCGCTGCGTCCGGCATCGGGCCGGTCCACCTTGTGAAAGGCATCGCGGTACATCTGTTCGATCACCTCGCGCGGCACCCAGGGGCGGCGCAGGGCGTCGGCGATGCGCTCGCAATCCTCCATCCTGAGGGACGGGTTGGTCGCGTGCCGCTCCACCGTCCAGTCAAGCGGCAGCGGCCCCAGCAGATCCTCCATCGTCGCGCGGATGTCGCGATGTCCTGCCACGCGGACCCTGGTGCCTCGCACCGCCGACTGCCAGTTCCGCAGGAACCGCGCCGGTTTCAGTCGCCGTAGCCGGCGGTCGATCACGTCCCGGAAGCTTTCCCCGTCATAGGGATTGCGGGTTTCGAGGTAGCGCCAGAAGTTCTGTTTCATGAACTGCGAGTAGTCGCCGAACAGGAAATCCGAGAAAGGCCGCAGGAAAACGACGACCTGAACCTGGGCACCCTCGGCCTCGGCGGCCTTCAGAAGCGGCTTGGCGAAATTCGGCTTGGAATAGAGATCCTCGTGACTGAGCAACACGGTTTCGATTCCGCCCTCGAACAGCGCGTCGTAATCCGTCTGGGTCCAGTTTTCGGTGTCGCCTGCATTGCCCGGGTGGGTCTGTCCGCCATGCGGATAGCGGATGCCGTGCGCCAGTAGTGTATCTGCGTTCTGCAACATGACCCTTTGCAGGTAGGTCGACCCGCATTTGGGTGAGCCGACGTGCAGCACGATCCGGCGGCTCATGCGGCATCCTTGTGCAGAAGCGGCAGGATCTTTGCGGCCAGAAGCTCGATCGCCCGCTCCTTCGGGACACCCAGGGTGCCGAGGTCGAACTCCCGTTCCGCCTGTGTGACCGGGGGCATGTCCCACGCCGTCTCGAGCGCGGCAGCGAGCGCGCGCGCCTCGGGCTCGGCCGAGAGGATCGCCGGGCTGAGCCGGCTGAGATCCTTCGGCCCGAAGGTGTTGGTGACCACCCGCATGCCCGAGGCGGCCATCTCGATCGGCGGGTGCGAGGGGTGCGGGCTGTACATCAGCGACAAGCCGAGGTCGCAGCCCGCGAGGTAGCCGGGATAATCCTCCCACGGCAGCTTGCCGAGGCTCTCCAGCAGCAGCCCGTTGGGCATCTTCAGCGGCGCGTGGGGCAGCCCGATGGACACCAGCTGAATGTCGTCCGGGCCGAGGTCTCGCGCCCGCACGAACCGAGCGAGCGCCTCGACGGCGGTGCCGTACATGTTGCGCGCCACCTCCGGCCGCCCGTAGAGCGCGAGCCGCCGCGGCGTTCCGCCGCCGGTGCGCGGGCTGCGGGCATAGCGCGCAACGTCGATCGAGGGCTGAAAGGCCAGCGCCGAGGGATTGGCGAAATCCCAGCCCC
The DNA here is from genome assembly GCF_900112685.1 of Roseivivax sediminis. Taxonomy (GTDB): domain Bacteria; phylum Pseudomonadota; class Alphaproteobacteria; order Rhodobacterales; family Rhodobacteraceae; genus Roseivivax; species Roseivivax sediminis. The sequence goes on along the minus strand of NZ_FOMS01000009.1, from coordinate 173,498 downwards.
TTTCGGCAAAGTAGTCGCGCAGCAGCGTGGTGTTGAAGATCGGTTCGAAGTCGAAACCGTAACTTGCCACCGCGTCGGCATATTCCATGCCCCAGGCATAGAAATTCGGCTCGTAGTCCTGGATCAGATAGAAGAACCGCGACTGGTCGAGCCCGTTCCGGCGGATCAGTGTCTCGGCCAGGTGCGCCGACCACCAGGCGGTGGCCAGGAAGACGTCGCCGGGATGCGCCGGTATGGTTGTCGACTGCACCCCGCAATGGATGGAGATCCGGTCGCCCGCGCCGGCCGCCCGCGCCGCCGCCGACAGGCGCTTGGCCACGAAGCTGCGCGAGGCGGCGTTCGAGGAGACCGGCAGGTCGGTCGCAACGAAGCGCACGCGCGCGCCCCGCTCGGCCAGTCCCAGCCCGAAATCCAGCGCGGTGACGATACCTGCGAAGATCTCGGAAGGGTTGAGCGTGGGGACCAGCACGACGAAGGCCGGCTCCGGAGCGGTCAGGTCCGGGCTCCATCGCGGCGATTTGCGCGGATCGATCTGGCCCTCGTGATTGTGCGGCGAGATCTTCGGTGGCTTGACCGATTGCGGCGCCCGCGGGCGCTGACCCGGCGACAGCGAGAAGAGCCGCTCGTCGAACCTTTCGATGGCGAGGCTCCGGCCGGGGCCGAGCGCTTCGCGCAGGGTCCAGACGGTGCGGCCGACGCTCGTGATCCAAAAGCCCGTGGCGATCCGCGCCAGCGCCAGGTGCCCGGTCGCCGCGAGCCGGGCCGCGTCCAGCAGATGAACGCCGGCCCCGAAGGTCCGGCGAAGATAGGGCCGGAGAGGGCGCAAGTGGGCGATGCCGACCGGCAGATTTCCGTCGGCTACGGCGTCGACGATCCGGTTGTGCGTCGATTGGGCGAGATAGCGCGCAAGCGCATAGGCGGCGGCCTCGCGCCGCAGCCACATCTTGTCGGGCAGACGGCGCTTGTCGCCCGCCGGTTTGCCGCGCAGCCAGCCAGCCTGCCGATCGACCGCCCCGATGGCGTTCTTGCCGTGCTGGCGGTAATCGACGAGCGGCGCGTCGATATAGCCGATCCCGCCCGTCGCCGCGGCGATGAGGCCGAGCCAGAGATCGTGGTAGAAGTGCACCCCCGATTGCGGTGGGAAGGGCACCGCAAGCTGCGCCACCCGCAGCCGCATCAGCAGCGTCATCCCGGTGATGTTGTTGCGATAGAGCAGGCCCCGCAGGCCCGGCTTGCGCTTGCGGCGCTCGAAGCGGAACATCGACGGCGCGATCTCGGTGGTGCCGTCCCCGGCGACGAGCCGGGCATCCGAATGCACCAGTTGCAGGTGTTTGTCGCGCAAGGCCGAGATGCCGCGCGACAGACGGTCCGCGTGCCAGATGTCGTCCTGGTCCGAGAGCGCGATAAGCGGCTCCTCGTCCATGGTCTGCGCTCGATCGACGACGTCCAGAAGGCCCGCCTCGAAGGCGCGGACGGCGTCCAGTTCTTCATCCGAAGGGACCAGCGACACCGGCAGGCCGACCCGATCGGCGGTCTCGGTGACAAGCGTGCCGGAGACCGCGTCGGCGATCACCGCGACAAGGTGCGGCGCCGCGTCCCGCTGCGCCGCGATGGAAGCAAGCTGTGCCTCCAGGTGCTGTGCGTCGGGCCGGAACACGGCCATCACGACGAAGATCGGTGTGGTCATCTGGTCCCGGTGTCGTTGCAGCGGTCGGGCGGGGGTATCCCGCGCCTCGCCGCCGGGCAAGGCGCGAACAGGCGGCACGTTCCCTACATCGCGGCCTTGCCGGTGCGGCCGACGCTTTCGTAGGCGGTGAAACCGGCGGCGCGCGCGTCCTCCACGGTGTAGACGTTGCGCAGGTCGGCCATCTTCTTGCCGCGCATCAGTTCCGCGATGCGGCCGAGATCGAGGGCGCGGAACTCGTTCCACTCGGTCAGCAGGACGAGAACGTCGGCGTCGACCGCCGCCTGGTAGGGATCGTCGCACCATTCGACGCCGGGCAGCATGTGTTCGCCCTCGCGGCGGCCCTGAGGATCGGTGACGCGGACCTTGGCGCCGCCGCCGACCATGGCCGGCACGATGGTCAGGGAGGGTGCGTCGCGCATGTCGTCGGTGTTCGGCTTGAAGGTCACGCCGAGCACCGCGATGGTCTTGCCGTTGAACGACCCGTCGCAAAGGTCGATCAGCTTGTCGACCATGCGGCGCTTGACGTCCTCGTTGATCTTGATGACCTGCTCGATGATCTGCACCGGGCTGGCATAGTCCTGCCCGATCCGGGCGAGCGCCTTGGTATCCTTGGGAAAGCACGAGCCGCCGTAGCCGGGGCCGGCATGCAGGAACGTCTTGCCGATGCGCCCGTCGAGGCCCATGCCCTTGGACACTTCCTTCACGTTGGCGCCGGTCTTTTCGCACAAAGCCGCGATCTCGTTGATGAAGGTGATCTTCGTGGCGAGGAAGGCGTTGGCCGCGTACTTGATCATCTCGGCCGACTCGAGGTCGGTGGTGACGATGGGAAACTCGCGCAGGTAGAGCGGGCGGTAGATCTCTTCCATCACCTTGCCGGCGCGCTCGGTCTCCACCCCGACGACGACGCGGTCGGGCTTCATGAAGTCGTCGATCGCCGCGCCTTCGCGCAGGAATTCGGGGTTGGAGGCGACGTCGAAATCGAGCGCCGGGTTCGCCGCGGCGACAACCTCGCGCACCTTGCGGTTGGTGCCGACCGGGACGGTCGATTTGGTCACGATGACGATGTAGTGCTTGGCTGCCTTCGCGATCTCTTCCGCCGCGGCCATCACGTAGGTCAGGTCCGCGTGACCGTCGCCGCGGCGCGTCGGCGTGCCCACGGCGATGAAGACCGCGTCGGCACCGTCGATGGCCGTCGGCAGGTCGCGGGTGAAGGTAAGCCGTGCGGCTTCCACGTTCTTGGCCATCAGCGAGTCGAGACCGGGTTCGTAGATCGGCACCTCGCCGCGCTCCAGCATCTCTATCTTCGCGGGGTTGTTGTCTACGCAGACGACCTCGTGCCCGAAATCGGAGAAGCAGACGCCCGAGACGAGCCCCACATATCCGGTTCCGATCATCGCGATTTTCATGGAGTGCCTCGTGAGCTACAGACGTTGTGCGCGGGTGTGGCCGAGAGCGGCGTGAAGGTCAATGTAAGCCCGCCCCACGCCCGCGGAGTGACGCCGAAATATCGCGCGCCCCGCGCAGCGTGGCTTCAATCGGCCGTCTCCTCCCGACGGATCGTGTAGAGCTGGCCGGCTTCGACCGGGCCGGCGATTTCGGTCGTGCTGCCGTCCGCCCAGCGGATCGCCACCCTGTCGGCCCGTTGCGCGGCGCCAAGGCCGAAATGCACCCGGGGCGCGTCGAAGGACATGAAGCCGCCGCCGAGCTGGACCTCCCGGCTCATGGAGCGGCCCTGGTCGTCGGTCAGGGTGACCACTGCGCCGATTCCGTCGCGGTTGCCCGCTCGGTCGTCGAAGGCGAAGACGATGGCGTTGCCCTCCTGCGTGCCGTTCACGAACATCGCCATCGGTCCGTTCACCGGATGGGTGACGAGGTCGAGATCGCCGTCGCCGTCCGCGTCGAAGGCGGTCGCCGAGGCAGTCATCAGGTAATCCTCCAGCCCTGCCGGGCCGGATGCCTCGGTGAAATGTCCCTCGCCGTCGTTCTCGAAATAGAGGTTGGAGGGCGAGACCTCGTTCGGCACCCAGGTGCCGTTGACGATGTAGACGTCGAGATCTCCGTCATTGTCGAAATCGGCGATCTTCGTGTCCCAGGACCAGCCGCCGACCTCTAGCCCGCGCAGCTCTGCGGTGTCGGCATAGCCCTCGCCGTTCGTCTCCAGGAGCACGTTCGACCGTTGGATCTGTGCGATGGCGGCGTCGGCCTCGTCCTGCGCGATGGCGCGTACGGGCAGGAAGTGCAGCTCGCAATAGCTGCGCGGAATCGGCTGGTCGACGGCGATCAGTCCGCAGATCGACGGATCGCCGCGCTGAATGGCAAGGTCCTTGACCAGCATCGCCTTGCACTCGGCTTGGGCTGCGCCGGTCATCTTCTGGCAGCGCGAGGCATAGCTCGGATCGAAATTGTTGCCCGACCGGTACCACGCCTTGATCTCCATGTTGCGCGTGCAGGTCTCTTTCGCCGCCTCATTCTCGATCGCGTCGCAATAGCGTCCCAGCGGCTGCATCTTGAGTTTCTTCGATACGCCCGAGGATCGCCCGGCGATCTGCGCGAAATAGACCTCGGGCGTGCCGTCATTGGTCAGGTCGTCCACCTTCACCGCCATCGTGGTGTTGGTGGTGTGGGGGATCGTGCCGTCCTGGTGCGTCACCGCCGTGAAACCGCCTTCGCCGTCGCCCATGTAGACGTAATCGGGAATCTCGAAGTCGTTGCCGACGATGAGGTCCTGCGCACCGTCGCGGTCGATGTCGGTGAACAGGATCGAGAGCGTCTCGCCGGGGATGCCGGGCAGGTCGGTGGCCTGGCCGAAACCGGTGCCGCCGTTCCACAGGATGCGGTTGCGGCTCTCCTCCCCGGGAATGCGGCGATACCAGCCCGAGGTCCAGTTGCCGAGCGCAAGGTCGAGGTCGCCATCTCGGTCTGGATCACCGAGGGTCATCGCCATGGACAGGACCTGGTCGCCCGGCAATCGTTCCGGCACGCCCGCGAAGGTTCCGCCGTCATTGCGCCAGAGCCAGTTGCCCTCCCGGTAGGTGGCGATCACGAGGTCGCGCCAGCCGTCGTTGTCGATGTCGGCGAGGATCGCGTTGAACACCGGCAGATCGGTCAGCGGGCCGAGCTCCATCTCGCGGCGCCTGAAATGGCCGGTGCCGTCGTTGTCGTAGAGATAGAGCGCCGCCTCGTCCGAAGCCACGACGAGATCGAGGTCGCCATCGTTGTCGATGTCGCCGGTCGAGACTGAGCGCCCTTCCCAGAAGGGCGGCCACATGTCGGTCATGGAAAACTCCACCGGCTTGTCGATGCCGCGCGTGGCGGCCTCCACGCGCGCGAAGGTGGTATCGCCCGCAGGTGAGCGCGGGGCAAAGGGTCGGGCCTCGATCTCTATCCGCGCCGCGTCGTCGCTGATCACTTTGTAGCCCGGCGATCCGGCGGCCTCGGCGGCCCATATCGGGCGCGGCGCCTGCTTCGCCTCTCCGGTCAGCATGCGCAGCGCGCGGTCGGTCTGCCATTCGTGATAGCTCTGCGCGCCCCAGCCGCCGACAATGCCGCCGGTCGCCACGGTCGCCGCCAACAGCCAGGCTGCCCGCAGCCCCACCGACTGTGCCACGATCATGAACGAATAGACCGAGAATGACCCCAGCGTGAACAGCAGTGCCATCACATAGCCCTGGTCGAGCCCGGTCGCGAGCAGTGCACCGGCCATCACCACGTCGAAGCCGATGGGCACCGGCAGGAACACCCCCACCAGAGCGACGGCGATCAGGACGAGCAAGGAAAAGCTCAACCCGAGGATCATGTCGCCCGGCATGAACACCGCGACCACCGTGCCGAGAAAGCCCGCCAGGAGCATCATCGGCACGGTCATCATGATGATGTACCAAAGATTGCGCAGGTAGGTGACGGCCACCGCGAGAACGGCGCGCGGCAGGCTTTCACCGGGCGCCCCGGCGCGCGACAGCTCGCCGGTGCTCCACGGCGTCTGGACGAATTCGGCGGCCTCGATCTCTCGCCGGGGCAGGACGCGGCAGATCAACGGGATGACCACCAGGATCACCGCCAGGCTGAGCGCGATCTTGGTTACCGCCATGTAGACCGGCAGGAGGCTGAACAGCATGGTCAGCACCACCACGTTCAGCGTGGGCGAGGCGATCATCGCCGACAGCGTCGTTTCCGCCCGCATGCCGCCGGAATACATCCCGCGCGCAATAGGTGCCGCGCAATTCACGCACACCCCCAGTGGCGCGCCGAGCGCGAGGCCGAGCGCGGAATTCGGGAAGGCGCCGCGAAAGCTCTTGGTACGCACGTAACTCGCCGCGGTCAGGAAGGCGGCGGCGAAGAGCACGCCGAAGGTCATGCCCTTCTTGTTTGTGTTGATCCAGTTGAGGGTGGACCAGAAGATTCGCTCCACGATGTTCATGTCGCCGGTGATCGGGAACTTCGCCTCGAAGCTCAGCGCATCCTCGAGCTGGATTGCCCCCGACATCATCGCCTTCTCGTTCAGCGCCGGGTAGCGCGAGCCGGTCCAGAACAGGTAGGCCAATGTCCCGACGATCAGAAGGGCGATCAGAAAGTGTCTTGTCTGTCCGTCCTTTACCAATGCGGTCATCGGCTGTGTCCCGTCTTGTGAAGCGGTCCGGTCAGAATGGAGCGGGCGAGCGTCACGTCGGCGTCCGGAAACTGCGGGGTGTCGGAGGCGGCGCGGCCCTGGTCGACGGCGTCGGTGATGGTGCGGCCCTCAGCTTCGCGGTCGAGGAACCGGGCGAGACGCGCCAGCGACGCTTCGGGGGCCGCGACGGTCTCGTCGAAGTCGATCTGAATCCGGCGCGTGTCCGGAACGGCAGACAGGAAATCGTCGATCAGGTCAGTCTGGTGGCGTGTCGTGGCGGCCATCCGCACGAGATCGCCGTCCGTCAGGATCAAGGCGCGCCGCCGTCCGATATGGTCGTAGGCGGCCGGGACGGTTGCCCGGCCGATCTCGTTGTCCAGCCGCGCGGTCATGTGGGTGCGGCGGAACACCGTGCTTTCGTTGCTGCGCCGGAAATGCACGAAGCGCGCGCCGGGAAAGGCGCGGTCCAACTCGGGCAGCAAGAGCGCGCTTTCCGGCAGTTTGAAGCCCCACGGATCCGGCCCCCCGGCGGCGTCCAGCATGGCCGCGGCGGCGGCCCGCAGGTCGGGGACGATCTGCGATACCGACCAGGGATCGGGGCTTTTCAGCTTGCGCAGGACCGACCGGTAGATCGCCGGGACCATCTCTATGCTGTCACCGCTAATGTTGACCTGGCTGCCGATGAACAGCCCGCAATCCTGCGCCATGAGCGACACCAGGCGCGTGCCGCCGCCGCCCCGGCCGATCAGGATCACTGGAGGCTGGGGCACGGCGTCCGCAGCGGCCGGGCCCGGACGCACGGGGGCGCGGCCATGCTTGTGGTCGAACCACGCGCGGCTGACGTCCGCCTCCGCTTGCCAGGTCAGGGAGCCGCGGGTCCGCAGTTTCCGACTGTCGCCCGGAGAGGTGATCCTCTGGCCCGCGCCATCGGCGAACTTGTGAACACTCGGGGCGTCCACGACGAAGCTGCGCAGCCCGCGTTCGCGATGCGCGATCACGAGATCCGGGCCGATATTGTGGATGCCGGGCAGCGCGGGGTCGGGGTGAATGCTGTTGCTGCGGCGTAGCACCATCAGCTGATCGTCGAGGCTGTCGACCTCCGCGAAAGCGTCCGGTGCAAGTGTGTTGCGCGGCTCGGGCGTGGCGGGGTCGCTCCAGTGTCCAAGGGTCGTTCCGTCCGTGGCACGTCCCACCGCGCCGACCATGCCCCAATCCGGGTAATGCTCCTCGAGCCGGCGGAGCGATGCCTCGAACTGCGCCTGCCAGCCATCGAGAAGCAGCACATCCTCGTGCACCAGCGCGACGAGGTCGTGCCGCGCCTTGCCGATCCCGTGAACCAGCGCCGCGCCGAGCGTGGGAAAGAAGATGTTCCGGCGATTGTCCACCACGACAAGCTCGTTCATCGGATCGTGAACGCAGCCCGAGGCGCGCAGATTGTGCGTGAACTCGGCGCTGTAGCGCACGCAGACGAAGCTGATCGGACGCGTCGGCGCAGGCAGATCGCGCGGCAGGGCGGGAAGCTGGCGTCCGGCAGTGCCGGTCATGCGTAACGCACCTCTGTCGGGGCCGGCAGGGGCGGCTCGTACCGGGTGCGCGCCCGGTCGAAGAGCTCGCAATCGCCGGGATATAGCTGTTCGATCCGGCGACGCTGGGCGGGCGAGGGTGTGTAGCGGGTGGCGGCGTCCGCCTGGTTCACGCGTTGCGGGCGGTTGTCCGGCGGCGGCAGGCCGAGGCTTTCGAACATCCCCGCCACGACCGGTTCCAGCGCCTCAAGGCGGAAGAGGTGGCTGAGCAGCAGCGTGCCGGCCTCGTCGGTGACATCCGCGGTGACCGGCGCGGTGTGCGTGGTGAAGTGCAGGTTGACCGGCCGGTAGATGTTTTCCGACCGGCGCGCCTCCTGCACGAGGTCGAGGAAGGCGTCGAAGAGCGGGCCATCCTCGGTGGGTATGTCCGTGCGGGTCTCGCGCAGGTGCTGGACGAAGGATCGCTCTCCGCCGCGGGGGAGGGCGAGGTAGTGGAACGCGCTGACCGCCCGCTCTACCGGCGGACGCAGGAACGCGATGCGCGGCATCGCCTCCCATGTTTGGGGATAGAGATAGGTCCGCGCGAACAGGGCGCGACGGAACTGGTACGCCCCGAGCGGGACGCGGAAATTGTTGAGGATGTCGTTCCAGGCCGCGGGGGGCGACTGGATGAAGTTGACGGGGCGCGCTGTCCGTTCGGCCAGGACGTAATGCGGCTGAAGCATCCGGCGGATGGTGCCGCCGCCGCACTTCTTGATGTGCAGCCAGAAGAATGGCGGTTTTTGGCCGTCGGAATGAGTCACGTCAGATATCTTTTCGGTCTCGGCCGACCCGGTGCTGCGACACCGGACCGGCTGATAAGGCCCGGGCGTTACTGCGCCGCGAGCTTGTCCTCGAGTTCGGAGATGCGGGCGTTCAGTTCCGAGATGTAGATGTGCGCATGCTCGAGCTCGTTCAGCATGCCGCCGATTTTCTCGGACACGTTGAACGGTGCGTAAGGTTCGGTCGGGCCCACGTTCGGAAGGTAGCCCAGTGCGAACATCTCGGCGTGGTGATCCGCGATGGAGGGCAGCTCGTACTCCGCGTCGAAGACCGCGTCGCAGCCCGACCCGCAGGTGGGTCCGCCAGTCGTTACGGTTCCTGACACATCGAGGTTGCCGTTCACGTCGACTTCGTTGTCGGCGGTGATGCCGACGCGGAAAAGGTTTTCCGCGGCCGTGGGCGAGAACTTGAACGGTGTGGTCGCGCCGGCAGAAAAGGTCAGTCGGCCGGTGTCCTCGTTGTTGCGGATGGTCCAGGTGGTGTTGTTGGTGGTTTGCTGGAGCAGGAGGTCGGCGTGGTTGCCTCCCGCGTTGACATGCAGGGCTCCGCCGGGTGTGGTTGTCCCCATGCCGATCTCGCCGTCGCTGGCGACGTAAAGTGCGTTGGACGGTGCGCTCGGCTGGATTCTGAACGGCAGGGTCGAGCCGTTCGTCACGTCGCGCACGAAAAAGTTCGTTTCGTTTCCGGCGATGTCCCAACTCTGCGCGGCGAAGCCCGAAGAGGCGTCCTGTTCGAGACGCAGACCCGGTGAATCCCCGTCCGCCACGTGCAGTTCCAGAACCGGGCTGGCGGTACCGAAGCCGACATTCCCGTTGCTGTTCACGCGCAGCGCGTTGGCCGGTGCGTTGCCCTGGACGCGGAACGGCTGGCGGCCGGCATCCGCATCCTCGAACGCGAGGTAATCGTCGCCGCCGTTGGACTGGTCGTTCGCGACGATACGCCAGTCGCGTGCCGGGAAGGACCCCGAATTTGACGTGTCGACGAAGTTGATACGCAGGTTGTTCTCTTTCAGACGGAAGGTGTCGGACCCGTAGCTCTCGGTGTTGGCGCAATCGGTGCCGACGCAAAGCGAGTTACGGATCGTGGTGTCCTGGTTGATTACGTTCTGTGCGCTCGCCGCCCCGGCAAGGCAGAGCGCCGCGACCCCGGCCGAGGTTGCGAGCTCTTTTGAAAATTTGATCCTCATGTATCCGTCTCCAGTCCCTGTAAGAATGTCCAATGTCCCAATGCGTGCAGGACGGGCGGCTGCGCCACGGCCTTAGCCAGCGTCCTCTTCCTGCACGTCCTCCGGCGTGATGATCACCCCGCGTTCCACCACGAAGCGGCCGGAGGTGTAGAACGGCACCGCGCGGTCGTTGGTCTGTGCGTCGCCGCGGCCGTTGTCGACGGCGTTGACAATGGTCTCGCGCTCGCTCGTGGCGGCGGTCAGTTCGTAGCGGTAGACGCCATCCGTCGCTTCGCTCCCGAGCTGATAGACCGGCGTGCCGCTGTCGGCGCGGATCTGGCTGACTTCGCCCGACGGCGCGGTCACCGTGAGCGTCGCGTTCGACAGCCCGGTCCAGTTCTCGAACCACAGGGCCGAGGAATTGTGCTGCTCCACCGGGTCGGCGGCCAACGCGGACGTCGCGACGAGGGCAGCCAGGGCGGCGGCGGCAAGGCGTGAGAGGGGCCGAAGGAAACGGGTCATTGGAATGCGAGGCTCCGGGTAATCCTGAAATGCGTTGTCGTGGATGGCGGATCCTATCGGCAAGAGATCCTCACGCGAATACCTTTCCGATATCATACCGCAAAAATCGCCGGCACACGAACGGTCATTTTCGTCGGCCGAGCATTGTCGCGGCGCCGTGCCCGAACCGGTTCACTCCAGCGCGCGGGTCTGGGCCGTGTTGATCTGCTCGGCCGTCATGCGCGACTGGAGCGCGGCGCCGCGATGCTGCGCGACCTCCAGACCGGCCGCCGCCGCGCGCAAGAGCCAGCTGCGCGCGAGAACGTAGTTCTGCGGCACGCCGACCCCAGTCTCGTAGTGCAGGGCGAGGTTGATCATCGCCGGTGCATAGCCGGCGTCGGCGGCCAGTTCGGTGAGCGCGACTGCCCTTGCGAGATCCTCGGCCGGCGCGGCTTCGGGGTTCGGCGACAACAGGAGCCAGGCGGCCTGGAACGCGGCCACCGGATCGCCCGCGCGCACCGCGGCATCGCGGGCCGCCCGTGCCTCCGGTCCCGGCTCCGGCGGGCGCAGGCGCGGATCGTAGTAGAGACCGGACCCGGGCGTCTCGGCACCGCGGGCGGCTCCGCCGAGCCGATAGAGCCTGTGCGCCTCTTCCTCGTCCAGAGGAACGCCGAAGCCGTTCTCGTACATCACGCCGAGATTGGTCGCCGCCTCGCGCAGCCCGGCCTCCGCCGCTGCGTCGAAGAGCTGGGCGGCGCGGGCGTAATCCTGCGGCACGCCGTCGCCGCGCGCATGGAGCAGGCCGAGATTGTTCATCGCCCGCGGATGATCCTGTGCGGCACCGATCGTGTAGAGCCGCAGCGCCTCCTGCGGATCGCGGGGCACGCCGCGGCCGTCCTGGTAAAGCACGCCAAGGCTGACGGCCGCCTCGATGTGCCCCGCCTCGGCGGCGTCGCGGTACAGCGCGGCGGCGCGGGGCAGGGCCCCGTCGTCGCCGGTCGCCTCCAGCGCCCTGGCGTAGTCGAACAGGTGCTCGGGCGCGCCGCCGTCTGCCGCCTTCGCGAACCAGTCCAGCGCCGCGTCCCGGTCGCGCGGCGTGCCGAGACCCTCGAAATTGAGCCGCCCGAGACGGTTCTGCGCCGCCGCGTGACCGGCGCGCGCCGCCTCTTCGTAGGCGGACACCGCGGCGGCATGGCTTTGCACCACTCCGTCGCCGTTCGCCTGTCGCTCGCCCTCGGCGAAGGCGGCCTCGGCGTCCCGTGCAGAGACCGGTTCGGCGGACAGGAGAGACACCGTCAACAGAAGCGCGGCGCGGCGTATCATTCGGTCTCGGCGCCGCCGGGAACGCGGTCGGTTTCCGCCTCGCGGTAGGCGCGGGCGGCCTCCTGCGCTTCGGCGACCTCTTCGGGCGTCATCAGTTCGGCCACCAGCGCGCGGGCCTCGCGGGCGGTCTTGCGGCCCGAGGCGCCGGCGAGGTTGAGCCATGTGTGCGCGGCGACGTAGTCCTGCGCGATTCCGAATTCGCCGCTCATGTGCAGCCGACCAAGCCGCTCCTGTGCCGCGACCGATCCGTTTTCGGCCGCTTTGCGCAGCCAGTCCGCCCCGGCCTCCGCGCCGCCCTCCCGGGCGAGCACGAGGTCCGCCATCGCGGCCTGTGCAGGGACCACGCCGGCCTCGGCCTGCGCGGTGAGCCAGACCTCCGCTTCGCCGTCACCTGCTGCGATCGCCGCCACGGCCCAGGGCACGGCGCGGTGCGGCGCGAGCCGGCCGTCGAGCGCGCCGGTTCCGGCAAGGCGGCCAAGCTCCAGCGCCGCAGGCCGGTCGCCGGTCTGCAGACCTTTGCGGTAAAGCTCGATCGCGCGGCTCATGTCGGCCTCCACGCCCAGGCCGGCCTCGTACAGCTGGCCGAGCCGCGTGGCGGCGCGGGGCAGCGCGTGCGCCTCCGCGCGCGAGATCCAGTAGAATGCCTGCTCGTGATCCCGCGGCAGGCCCTGCCCGTTCGCATAGGCCTGCCCGAGATTGAACATCGCGCCTCCGTCGCCCGCCGTCGCCGCTTCGGTGAGCCAGCGCAGCGCCTCGTCGGCGTCTTGCGGCACGCCATCGCCGAGAAGGTAGGCGGTGCCCAGGGCGCGCTGGGCCACCGGATGTCCGGCATCGGCGGCGCGGCGGTACCAGGCGACGGCGCGTTCGGAATCCTGCGGTGCGCCCTGTCCGCTGGCATAGGCCTGTGCGAGGGTCAGTTGCGCCTGCATCGCACCCCGGTCCGCCGCGCGGCGCAACCAGTCCAGCGCGGCCCCCGGGTCCGCCGCGGTGCCCGTCCCTTCGGAAAAGGCCTGCGCCACGGCGATCTGCGCCTCCGCGTGGTCCTGCTCGGCGGCGGCGAGGAACCAGTTGAACGCGGCCTCCGCGTCCAGCGCGACCCCGTCGCCGGCGCGCAGCAGGATGCCCAGAAGGTACTGCGCTTCGGCGTCGCCGCGGGTAGCCGCGCGCTGCAGCAGAGTTGCGGCCCGGGCGGCGTCGCGGGGCAGGCCCTCGATATCGGACAGGATGATCCTGGCGAGCAGCGTCGCCGCCGGCGCGTGGTTCTGCGCCACAGCGCGTTCGAGCCAGGGGACCGCGCCAATGGGGTCCATCGGCCCGCCGCGCCCTTCGACGAGGATACGCCCGTAGCGGTACTGCGCCAGCGCGCTGCCGGTGTCGTCGGCAAGCGTGGCAAGGCCGGCGCGGGCGGCGCCGTAGTCGCCGCGGCGGTATGCCTCTTCGACGTCGGCCATGGTGACGGCCTCCGCCGCACCGGTGTGCTCCGACTGGGCGGTCGCGGCGAGCGGGTGGCACAGACCGGCGAGAAGGGAAAGCACGGGCAGAAGCGCAGGTCGGGTCATCGGCGGTCCGAGAATGGGCAAGGGCGCCGCGAGCCTAGCCCGGATCGTGTGGCCAGGCGAGATGCGAATCTCAGGCCGTGAGCGACTGGCACCAGATCAGCGCCGCCGCCGCCCCGAGCGCGGCGCCGAAGGGGATGGGCCGCGTCGCCCGCAGGCGCGCACCCCGCACCGACCCGAAAACCGCGACCGCGACCCCGGCCAGCGCCGCGATCAGCACCGTCAGCGGCAGGTCGGAAGGACCGACAAGTGCCCCGACCCCGGCCATCATCTTCACGTCGCCCAGGCCGAGCCCCTCGCGCCCCCGCAGTCGCTGGTATCCCACGCGCAGTGTCCAGAACGCCCCGGCGCCAAGGACGGCGCCAAGCATCGCTTGTGCCGGGGCCGGACTGCCCGGCAGCCACAGGCTCGCGGCCAGAGCCAGCGCCAGCAGCGTCGCGTTCAGGCTGTCCGGCAGTCGCAGCCAGCGCAGATCGCACAGCGCGAGCGCCTGCAGCGTCCACAGCACAGCCGCGACCGGCCAGGCCCCGGCACCCGGCGCCGCGGCCAGCGCCACCGCGGCCAGCCCGGTCGCAAGGACCTCCGAGTACAGCAGCATCGGCGGGATCGCAGCGCCGCAGCCGCGGCAGCGTCCGCCGGCCAGGGCATAGGACAGGATCGGCACGATCTCTGTCGGGCGGAGCGTGCTGCCGCAGGCGCGGCAGAACGACCGCCGGCGCACCACGCCCTCGCCGCGCGGCAGACGGTCGGCGAGCAGGCCGAGAAAGGAGCCCATGGCAGGCGCGATCAGGAGAAGAAGGAGAGATTGCACCGGCATGGCGCATCCCTTAGGCCCGCCCGCGCCGTGCTGTCCACCGCGCCGATTGTCAGGCGCGCGCGGCGTTTCTATGATCGCGCCCGACAGGGCAGGCTGGGGGCAGGACCGTATGACATCGACGGAGACGGAGGACACGGCGCGAAGGGGTGACGCCGGGTTCACGCTGCTGGAACTCATGGTAGTGGTGGTGATCCTTTCGATCCTCGCGCTCGTCGTCGTGCCGCGGGTGATCGACCGGCCCGATCAGGCCAGGGCCGCCCGCGCGCAATCGGACATCGCCGCGATTTCCAGCGCGGTGAACCTCTACCGTCTGGACAATTTCCGCTATCCCACCACGGAACAGGGCCTGCAGGCGCTGGTGACCCGCCCCAGCGCCCCGCCCGAGCCCGAGAACTGGCCCGAGGGGGGCTACATGGACCGTGTGCCGGAAGACCCCTGGGGCCAGCCCTACCAGTATCTCCAGCCCGGCGTGCACGGGGATTTCGACGTCTTCACCTACGGCGCGGACGGGGTCGCGGACGGCACCGGCGCGGACGCGGATATCGGGTCATGGACCGGCGGCTGAGCGCACGCGCCGGCTTCACGCTGATCGAGCTTCTGGTCGTGGTGGCGGTGCTGTCCGTCGTCGCCCTCGGCGCGGGCCTGACGCTCGCCCGCGCGCCGGGGACGGAGCCCGACCGCGCCGCGCTTCTGCGTGCCTTCGACGACGCCCGCCGCGCCGCGGTGACCGGCCAGGTCTGGCACGGGCTGAGCCTCGCGCGGCGCGAGATGGTGCCGATGCGTCTGAACCCCGATTACGGTTGGGTGCCGAGCGGTCCGGCGCAGGCCTGGCGGGGGCAGGCGTCGGTGCGGACGCCGGACCCCGCGGCGCCCGGCGGGCCGCAGATCGTTTTCGCGCCGACGGCGGAGACCTCGCGGGTGGAGATCGTCCTGCGGCGGCGTGGCGCGGGGACGGTGATCTGCCGCGCGGACGGCTGGTCGGGTCTGTCATGCGACTGAAGCGGACGCGGGGCCTGACGCTGATCGAACTGGCCGTCGCGGTCGCGGTGCTCAGCCTCGGCACACTGGCGGCGATCCGGGCGCAGGATGCGGCCAGCCGGTCGCTGGGCCAGGCGATGCCGCGCCTCCTCGCCGGCGTCGCCGCCGAGAACCGCGCCCAGGAACTGCGCCTCGCCGGGGCCGCCGCCGGGCGCGGGCTGCCGGGATCGGTCACGCTCGGCGGGTTCGATATCCGCTACGAGACGACGTTCCGCGAGACCGCCGGCGGCCTCGTGGAGGCGCGTATCCGGGCGGTCAGCGAGACCGGGCCCGGCGCGCTCCTGACCGTCTGGCTGCCGCCGCCGGGGACTGGCGGATGAGCCGCGCGCGCGGATTGTCGCTGATCGAGCTGGTAGTCGCGCTGGCGGTCTTTGCGCTGGTCGCGACGATGGGCTTGCAAGCGCTGACCGGCACGCTGCGTGTGCGCGACCGGCTGCACGCCCAGGCGGAGGCGGCCGAGGATCTCGGCGTCGCCCTCAGCCTCCTGCGTTCGGACCTCTCGGCGCTGGTGCCGATGATCGACCGGCCGGGCGACGGGCGGTCCGGCTCCGCCCTCGCGGCCGACGGCGCGCGCGGGATCGCGATGTCGCTCGCCGGGCAGGCGCGCATCGGCGGCGGCGCGGGGCCGGGACTCGCCCGCGCCACATGGCGGATCGAGGGCGACATGCTGACGCGCAGCCTGCGCCCGACCCTGTCGCCCTCCGGCGGCGGCGCGTCGCCCGGCATGGCGGTTCTGGGCGGTGTCACCGCGCTCGAAGTGCGGACGCACTGGCCCGATCTCGGCTGGATCCGCGGCACCCAGCCGCGCACCGCCGCAACGCCGGCGACCCGCGAAACCGACGCCGACAGCGGCCCGGTGGTGCGCGAGCAGTATTCCGGCGCCCTCCCTGAGGCGGTGGAGGTCACGCTTGTGACCCGCGACCACGGCCGGATCGCGCTGGTGGAGAGCCTCAGATGATCGGATCGCGTGGCATCGTCCTGTTGAACGCGCTGGTGCTGGTGGCGGCGCTCGCGGGGGCGACCGCGCTTTTGCTTGCGCGCGCCGAACGCCAGCGCGTCATGCAGGCCGAAACCAACGAGGCCGCACAATTGCGGCTCTATCTCGGGGCCTACGAGGCGCTGGCGATCCGGCTCTTGACGGAGCCCGGCCCTGTGGATCACCCGGGCGAGGCCTGGGCCGAGGCGGCGCGTAACGTGACTCTCGATCGCGGAGGGGTGTCGGGCCGCATCGTCGATCTGCAGGGCCGGCTCAACGTCAACTGGCTGACGAATCCCGAAGATGCCTGGGCACGGGACGCCTTCGAGCGGTTGGCGGCCCGGATCGGCGTGCCGCAATCGGCGATCCGGGCCATCGCGCAGGCGGTGTCGCCGGAGGGCGCGCCCCCGGGGCCGTTCGCCCGTCGCGCCCCGCCCGAGGCGCCGCCGGCCGGCCCGGTTCTGATGCTCGAACAACTGGAGGGTCTGCCCGCTCTCGCTTCGCGGGATTACGCGCGCCTTCGCCCCTTCGTGGCGGCGCTGCCGGGGAGCAGCGCGCTCAACCTTAACACCGCGCCGGCGGAGGTGCTGCGCGCCGCGCTGCCCGGCCTGCCGGAGGGCCGCATCGCCGAGATCGTCGCTACGCGGCAGCGCGACCCTTTCACCGCCGTCGACGCCGCGCTTGCCAGTTTCGGCGCGGCGGGGGCGGAGCTTGACGAGACCCGCTTTGCCGTCGGCAGCACGTGGTTCCGGGCCGAGATCTCGGCAAGCCTGCCGGGTCGGAGGCGCTCCCGCGTTGCGGTGCTCGAGCGGCAGCCGCTTCCCCGGGGCGTCCGCGTCGCCTATCGTCTGGACGACGCGCCGCGCCCGCCGGCGCCCTGAAGGACCGAGATGGCCGAGGATCTGCCCTTTCACGACATCGAGGCCGGCCCGCCGCCCCACGGGCGGCACGTTGCGCTCGTGCCGGGGGCCGAGGCGCCGCTCCTGACGCTCGATCTGCCCGCGAAGCTGACCGGCAGCGCGCGCGAGGAGGTCGCGCGCCGCCAGCTTCGCGACCGCATCGGCGCGGAGGGCGAGCGGGTGGAGCTGCGCCCCTACGCCCTGCCGCGGTCGCGGACGCCATGGCGCCGCGCCGTCGTGGCGGACCGCGCGTGCCTGTCGGACTGGCGCCGCCGCGCCGGGCCGGGCTGTCGCGCGGTGTTGCCCGATTACCTCGCGCTGCCGGCGGCGGAGGGGCTCTGGACCGTCGCGGTGGAAGCGGAGGCAGTGCGCGCCCGGCTCGGCCCCGGCGACGGCTTCAGCGCGGAGACGCCGCTGGCGTGCGGCATGCTGACCCGTGCGCTGGCCGACGACAGGCCGCGGGCGATCCTCGCGCCCGGCGAGGTGCCGGACTGGCTGACGGCGTTTGCCGCGGCTGCCGATATCCCGCTCGTCACTGAAGCCGCTGCGCTGGGCGCACTCGGGATCGGGGCGCCGGGGATTCTGGCGAATGGGGAGATGGCACTCGACCTGCGCGCCGATCCGCAGGCGGCGCGCGCGGCCCTGCGCGGGGCGATCCTGCCCTGGCGCTGGCCGCTTCTGGCCGGGGCGCTGGCCGCCGCGATCTTCGCCGCTGCCGAGATGCTGCGGCAGCGTGCGCTCGAGGCCGAGATCGCGTCGGTCCGCACGGCGACCATGGAGGTCGTGCGCGAGAGCTTCGTGCCTTCGGGTCCGATCCTCGACGTGCGCGTGCAGGTGGCCCGCGCGCTCGACGCGCGCACCGCCGCCGCCTCCGGGGCCGCCGCGCGCCCCGATCCGGTCGCGCTGCTTCAGCGTGCGGCGTCCGTCATCGCCGACACGGGGGTGGTGACGCAGGAGGTGCGCTACCTGCCGAGCGAAGGTCTGCGGCTGGCGGTCACCTTGGGGGACTTTGCGGCCGCGGACGCGCTGGTCGCCGCGCTGGGCGAGGCCGGTCTCGCGGCCGATCTCGCTGAGGCGCGTGTGAGCGACGGCCGTTCCGGCGTGCGCGCGGAGATCCGGGTGGAGGCGTCAGAATGATCGACGCGCTCCTGCGACTTGCGCCGCGCGAACGCTTTCTGCTGGGCGTGCTGGTGCTGCTTGCCCTGCCGGCGGCGGTCGCCTTCGGCGTCCTTCTGCCGTTGGTGGAGGAGCGGCGCGCGGCCGAGGCCGCGCTGGCAGAGGCCCGGGCCGTGAACGTCTGGGTGACAGAGCGCGCGGCCGAGATGGCGGCGCTCGCCCCGGCGGAGCGGGCGGGCCCGCGCGATCCCGTCGGCCTGGCCGGGCTGGAACGAAGCCTGATCGGCGCCGGTTTGCGGGATGTGGTGGCAGAGCTGTCGAACGCCTCGGGTGGCGGCGTGACGCTCGCCTTCGACGACGCGCCCTTCACCGATCTTGCGGCGTGGCTCGACACCTCGGACCCGTACTGGGGCTACGACATCGAGGAACTGCTGCTCGAGCGGAGCGACGCGCCCGGCCTCGTCCGTGCCGATCTGCGGCTGGTGCCGCAGGGGTCCTAGCCGAGCCGCTCCAGCTGCACGCCGAGGCTGGTGTTGCGTCCGGCCAGCGCGCCTGCCGGGTCGAGGTCCGGTGCGTTTGCCAGAACCTCTGTCATGCCGGTCCTGGCCGACGTCATCAGCGTGCGCGCCGCGTCCCGGTCGCCGGCCGTCATCGCCACGAGGCCAAGTTCGTGCTCGGCCGTGGCCTGCACAGCAAGCGCCGCCAGCCGGTTCTGACCATCGAGCGCCACGACCAGCCGCTGCGCTTCGCTCCGGGCGCGGGCGTAGTCCTCCGCGCGCAGAAGGGTGTGGGCGTATTCCAGGCGGATCCGAGGCGTGAGGGCCCCGGCCTCGGGCACCAGCTTCATGTAGCCGCGTTCGGCGCTGTCGTAGCGCCCGGCCTCCAGCGCGGTCCGCGCGGCGGTGTAGCCCTTGCGAAATTCGCCCGAGCCGCCGGTCGGGGCGCCGGCGCAGCTCGCCAGGCCGAATGCGACCGCCCCGAGGGCGCCCGCGCGAAGGATCGCGGTGAGTGTCATGTCCTGCCCGTTTTGTCTTTTGTGCTTTTACGGAAAGGGTATCATGGCGCCCGCTGCCCGGTCCACGATGCGCGCGTGGGGCCGGCGCGGCTGTGGCGCAATTGCCCGCGAGAAGGAGAGCGATGCGGTATCTCGCCCATGTCCTGACGCTGTGTGCGCTGGCCGGTGCGGCGCTGGCCGCGCAGAACCTGCGGCAGGCGATCGCGGCGCCGGTGCCCCCGCACACCGACGCGGCCGGAGGTCCGACCGAGACCGCGACTCCGACCGAGGCAACACGCGAACCGCTGCCGCCTGGGCACTGGCCCGCGCTCTTCGGCGCCGTCGAGCTGCCCGAGCCGCAGCCCCCCGCACCGCCCGAACCGGCGGCGGAGCCGCAGCCCCCGGCCCCGCCCGCTCCGCCGCTCGCCTCGCTTGGTTACAGCCTCAAGGGCCTTGTCAGCAGCGGCACCGCGCGCTGGGCCATCGTCTCTCACCCCACCGGGGAAAGGCTGCTTCGCATCGGGGATGCGCTGCCCGACACGCCCTATACGGTGACGGCCATCGACGTGCGCGGCCTCTGGGCGAGCGCCTCGCCCGAGGCCGAGCCGCAGCTTCTGGGGTTCGCCGAATAGCGCGAAGGTGCACGGGCAGGCCGGCAACTCCGGTTTTGCGGTATCGCGCGGAGTCCGCTATACTCGGCGTCAATCACAAGAACGCGCCACCGGGTCCAATCGGGGGCCGAGGCGGAGAGAGCAGCCATGAAAGACTTCCTGCGGTCGTGTCGCAGGCGCGCCGTCGCAGGTGCGCTCGCCGTCTGCCTGGCGCTCGCCGCGCTGCCCTCGGCGGCGCCCGCGCAGGTCGCGCTCGACCTGCGGGACGCCGATCTGCGCAGTTTCGTGGAGATCGTGTCGGAGGCGACGGGCCGCAGCTTCGTCCTCGATCCGGGGGTGCGCGGGACGGTCACCGTTCTGGCGCCGAGCGACATGGCGCCGGCCGCGCTCTACGAGGTGTTCCTCAACGTTCTGGAGCTCAACCGCCTGACCATCGTGGAGGGTGTGGAGGCCGACCGCATCGTGCCCCTCGGCTCCGCGCGGGAGCTGTCGCCGGGCGCGGCGACGAGCGGCTACGAGACCCGCGTGATCCCCTTGCGCAACCTCACCCCCGCCGAGGCGGTGGAGGTGGTCCGCCCTCTTCTCCCGGCCGAGGCGGTGATCTCCACGGTGCCGGGGTCGCGCCTCCTGATCCTGTCGGACCGCACGCCGAACCTGCGGCGCATCACCGGGCTGATCGATCGGCTCGACGTGCCCGCCGCCGACCCGATCGAGCTGGTGCGCCTGCGCAATGCCGACGCCGCCGAGGTGCTCCAGGTGATCCAGGGCATGAACATCGTCGGCGATCGCGCCAGCGTGACCGTCGACCGCCGCTCCAACGCGCTGGTGGTGTCGGGGCCCGAAAGTCTGCGCCAGCAGGTGCGGCTTCTGGCCGGGCGACTCGACGGGCAGCAGGACACGGTGGCGTCGCGGGTGGTGCAGCTCAATTACGCCGACCCCGCCGCGCTGGCCGGGGTCGTGCTGCAAAGCGTCGGAGCCGGCGGTGAGAGCGGGCCCTCGGGCGAGGTGCGCATCGTGCCCGAGCCGCAGACCTCCTCGCTTCTGGTGACGGCGCCGCAGGACCGCATGGGCGATATCGTCAACATGATCCGGCATCTCGACAGGCGGCCGACCCAGGTGCTTGTCGAAGGCGTGATCTTCGAGATGTCGGTGGAAGGGTTCTCCGACCTTTCCGCGCAGTTCGCCGGGATCCTGAACGACGCGGTCGTGGGCGGCGTCCAGTTCTCTCTCGAGGGGCGGCCGAGCCTGACCTCTCTCGTCTCGGCGCTCCTCAACGACCAGAGCGCCGATGCCGGGCCCGGCGCGGTGATCGGTGGCGTGCCCGGCAATTACGACCGCGGCTTCGCCGGGTTCCTGTCAGCCATCGCGCGCACCCAGTCGACGCGGCTCTTGTCGACCCCGTCTATCCTGACCCTCAACGGCCAGGAGGCGGAAATCGTGGTGGCGCAGAACGTGCCCTTCGTCACCGGCTCGTTCGCGCAGGTCGGCGAAAGCGCGGTGCCCGACAACCCGTTCCAGACCATCGAGCGGCAGGACGTCGGCCTGACCCTGACCGTGACGCCGCAGATCAACGCGGACGAGACCGTGAAACTGGATGTGAGCCAGGAGGTGTCGAATCTCACCAGCAGTCAGTCCTCGGCCGGAGGCGAGATCACCGCCAAGCGGGCGCTGACGACGACGGTGCTGGTGCAGGGCGGCAACGTGGTGCTGCTGGGCGGGCTTCTGGAGGACGGCTGGGGCACGCAGACGCAGCGCGTGCCGGGGATCTCCAGGCTGCCGGTCGTCGGCGGGCTCTTTCGCGGCAAGAACCGGTCGAAATCGCAGCGGGTGCTGTTGATCCTGCTGCGCCCGAGGGTGGTCAATTCCGAGACCGAAGCGGAGCGTCTGACCCGCGAGATCGCCCGCGAGGCCAAACAGGCGACTCTGGCAATGCGCAATGGCGACGAGGGGAATTTTCCGGACACGCCGGAGCCGGCGATGCCGTTCGACGGGGTGAACCTGAACCAGCCGTTCGATGCCGGCGTGATCGACGAGGCGGCGCGCCGCCGCAACCTGCCGCCGCTGCCCTCGCGGCTGACTTTCGACGGGAAGTACTGACAGGGCGGTCGGGCCGGTGGAGGGTGCGGGAGTGGGGGCCAGCCCCCACACCCCCGGGATATTTTCGGACAGATGAAACCAGGGGCGCGGGCGGCGGTTTTTGCGCTGTCCGCGAGGCGCAATTCAGCGATTGCGGGTGGGACGTGGGCGCGTGGCGATCGGACCTTCGCGAGTGGCGCGCGGCGATCCTGCCGCTGCGCGCCCTGCACGGTTGCGTCGAGCCGTCAGTCAGTGTCCCACGAGGTGGCGTGGTCGAGCAGGACCACCGAGCCGTCCTGGTAGCGCTCGGCGGTGGACTGGTCGAAGCTGAGGAGCGCGGTGTAGGTGAGAACGGCGCCCAGTGCGACGAGCGCCGTGCCGGTCACGAATGCCTTCATGATGCGCCTCCTTCAGCGGGTTCTTCTTCGCGCAGCCAGAGCTCGTGGTGATCCTCGGCCCAGTTGCGGTCGACCCGGCCGCTCCACATCGCGTGGATGGCGCCGTGCATGCCGACCGAGCCGATGTAGATGTGGCCCAGGAACACGGCGATCAGCAGGACCGCGATCGCGGCGTGGATCAGCATCGCCCAGCTCATCCCGCCGATGTCGAGCCAGTAGAACGGGAACATCAGCGTCACACCGGTGGCGACCATGACGAGCCCGCCGAGGATCGCCGACCAGAAGATGAGCTTCTGGCCCGCGTTGAACTTGCGCGCCGGCGGGTGCGGGCCGTCATCCGAGAAGAACCCGCCGCCCTTGGCGATCCAGTTGATGTCGAGTTTCGAGGGCAGGTTCCGGCCCGTCCACATCACCGCCATAACAACGAGGCCGAGAAAGAAGGTCGGCGCGAACAGCACGTGCCCCCAGGTCGACCACCAGCCGAGCGTGCCCATCGCCCGCTCGCCCAGCGGCACGAACAGCGTCTCGCCGTAGGCGATGGCGATGCCGGTAAAGGCGAGGCCGAGGAAGCTGACCGCGGTCAGCCAGTGGGTCGCGCGCTCCACGAAGCCGAAGCGCTTGACCGACCGGCCGCTCTTGCCGCGGCGGATCGGTACCCGGCCGCGGAGGGCGAGGACGGCGGACAGAAGGAACGCCATGCCGAGGATCGCGAGCGCCCCCATATGGGTGATGACGTCCGACATGCCGAGGCGCCAGTCGCGCGCGAAGGGGCGTTCGTAAAGCGCGGCGTTGCTGTAGGGCAGGGACGAGATGCCCTCGACCCGGCCGGGCTCGTGCATCATCGCGGCTGTGTCCTCGTCCGGTACCGACCAGGCGCGGGTCAGCGCCGCGCCGTCATCGAGCGGCGTCTGCTCCAGCGCGAAATCCTGCGACAGTGCCCCTTCGGGCGCGTCGGCCTCTGGCGAGGGGCCGGTGCGGAAGCGTTCGTCCAGAAGCCGGGTCCGCGCAGTCAGCGCCTCGGAGGCGAGCGTGCCGCTGCCGGCATCGCCGGCGCCCTCGGAGGCCACCCGCCAGGCCGCTTCGGGCTGAACGGTCGAGTCGGCGCTGAACAGCACCGTCACCTGCCAGGCCAGCAGCACGAGGAACAGCAGCGCCGACAGCGCGCCGGCGATGCGATACCCGGTGAAGTCGCGGCCCCGGACGCCGCCGTCCGTCTCGCTCATGCCCCGTCCTCCGGATAATAGGCGGTGTTCCAGCCCCAGGCGCCCGAGCCGAAGCCGCGATGCACGACCCGTTCGCGGTAGATCTCGCCGATGGTCTCTCCGTCACCGGCAAGCAGGGCGCGGGTGGAACAGACCTCGGCGCAGATCGGCAGCTTGCCCTCGGCGATGCGGTTGGTGCCGTACTTGCGGTACTCGGCCTCGGAATGGTTCTCTTCCGGGCCGCCGGCGCAATAGGTGCACTTGTCCATCTTGCCGCGGCTGCCGAACAGCGTCGACTTGGGGAATTGCGGCGCGCCGAACGGGCAGGCGTAGAAGCAGTAGCCGCAGCCGATGCAGGTGTCCTTGTCGTGCAGCACCACGCCGATATCGGTCTGGTAGAGCGTCGAGACCGGGCAGACCGACACGCAGGGGGCATCCGTGCAGTGCATGCAGGACGTGGCGATGGACTTCTCGCCCGGCTCGCCGTCGTCGATGGTCACGACGCGGCGGCGCACCATGCCCCAGGGCACTTCGTGCTCGTTCTTGCAGGCGGTTGCGCAGGCGTTGCACTCGATACAGCGCTCGGCGTCGCACAGAAACTTCACGCGGGCCATGCGGGCTCCTTCCTCAGGCTTTCTCGACGCGGCACAGGGTCGCCTTGGTTTCCTGCATCTGCGTCACGACGTCGTAGCCGTAGGTCTGAACGGTGTTGGACGCCTCGCCCATCACGTAGGGCTTGGCGCCTTCGGGATAGCGGTCGTGGATGGCCTCTCCCATCCACATGCCGGCGAAGTGGAACGGCATGAACACCGTCCCGGCGCCGACGCGGTTGGTGACCATCGCCTTGACGCGGATGCGGCCCTCGGGCGTTGCGATCCAGACCCAGCCGCCGGTCTCGATGCCGGCGTCGCCGGCATCGGAGGGGCTGATTTCCGCGAACATCTGCTGCTGGAACTCGGCCAGCCAGGGGTTCGAGCGCGTCTCGTCGCCGCCGCCCTCGTATTCGACCAGCCGGCCGGAGGTGAGCGCGAGCGGGAACTCGGAGCTGTAATCCTGCTCCTGCACTGAGCGGTAGAGCGACGGCAGGCGCCAGATCTTCTTGTCCTCGAAGGTGGCGTAGTCGGGCAGGAGATCCCGGCGATTGGTGTAAAGCGGCTCGCGGTGCTGTGGCACCTCGTCGGGGAAGGTCCAGACCACGGCGCGGGCCTTGCCGTTGCCGAAGGGGGCAAGACCGTGCGCGATGGCGACGCGCTGCACGCCGCCCGACAGGTCGGTCTTCCAGTTCACGCGGGCGATCTTTTCCGACAGGGAGGCGTCATCGGCCTCGTCGGTCTGCGGGTTGGCCTGCAGGTAGGCCTCGATCGCCGCCAGCGCGTTGTCGGGGTAGTTGGGGAAGAAGCCCTCGGCCTCCCCGGGCTGCATGCGGTCGCCGCCACTGCCGCTGGACCCCTGCCAGGAGCCGTCGGTCTGGGCGTTAGCGCCGCCGCCGCCGCTCTGCCCGCTGCGCACGGCCTCCTCGAGCGCGCGCATCGCCTCGCCGACCTCGGCATCCGACATCTCGAACATCTCCCAGCGGAAGCGGTCGGCGGCCACGGCCACGATCATCAGCTTCTCGCGGTCGGTGAGCTCGTTCGCCCAGCCGAGCGCCTCGAGCATGTTCACGGTGATCTCGGGGTAGCCGTCCTCGATCTCCGATCCCTGGGTGAAACTGTCCTCTGCCAGAAGGTTCTCGCCCTCGTGCGACACGCCCCAGCGGGCGCGGAAGGGCAGACCGCCCTCGGCCACGCTCTTGGAGGTGTCGTACAGGAGGGGCGTGCCGGGATGGCCCTGCTCGGGCCGGCCCCAAGAGGGCCAGGGAAGGCAGTAATAGTCGCCGTCGACGTCGCCGCCCTTGCCCAGAAGGGTGACGGAATCGAAGCGGTGCTGCTGCTCCATGTGCGCCTTCAGGCGCTCGGGACTCGGTCCGGTATAACCGATGGTCCAGGTGCCGCGATTGATCTCGCGCAGCGTGTCCTCGGGGCTCGGCAGGTTGCCGTCGACGCCGATATGTTTCCACATCTGGTCGGCGAAGCCGAGCCGCTGGGAGAACAGGTAAAGGATCTCGGTGTCGGCCTTGGCCTCGAACATCGGGTCGATGACCTTCTCGCGCCACTGGATCGAGCGGTTGGAGTTGGTGACCGAGCCGGCCATCTCCATCGTCGAGCCGGACGGCAGAAGGTACATTCCGTCCGGCTTGTCGGCCTCGATGGCGGTCTGCGTCGGGTATGGGTCAACGACCACGACGAGGTCGGCGCGCTTCCACGCCTCCTGCCGGTCGGGGCCGCGCGTCTGGCTGTTGGAGGCATGGCCCCAGAAAAACACCGCGCGCAGCGGATCGGGCTGGTCTAGCGCGTCGCCCTCTTCCATCACGCCATCGGGCCAACGGCTGACGGGGATGCCCGGCGCCTCCATCAGGTCCTTGGACGTGAAGCGACCGCGCAGCCACTCGTAATCGATGTCCCAGACCCGGCCCCAGTGCTTCCAGGCGCCTTCCTTGAGCCCGTAATAGGCCGGCAGCGTGTCGCAGGACACGCCGAGATCGGTGGCGCCCTGCACGTTGTCATGGCCGCGGAAGATGTTCGCGCCGCCGCCCGACAGGCCGATATTGCCGAGGATGAGCTGCAGCACGGACGCCGCGCGCGTCTTGTTGTTGCCGATGGTCGACTGGGTCAGCCCCATGCACCAGATCAGCGTGCCGGGCCGGTTCTCGGCGAGGGTGCGGGCCACGCGCTCGAGCTGCTC
Source organism: Roseivivax sediminis (assembly GCF_900112685.1). Taxonomy (GTDB): domain Bacteria; phylum Pseudomonadota; class Alphaproteobacteria; order Rhodobacterales; family Rhodobacteraceae; genus Roseivivax; species Roseivivax sediminis. The sequence goes on along the minus strand of NZ_FOMS01000009.1, from coordinate 147,407 downwards.
GGGCGGGATGCCCGAGACGCGCTCGACCTCCTCGGGGGTCCACTTGGCGACCTCCTCGCGGATCTTGTCCATGCCGTAGACGCGCTGGCGCAGGTATTCCGCGTCCTCCCAGCCGTTGTCGAGGATGACCTTCGCAAGCCCCCACAGGAAGGCCACGTCGGCGCCGGGGCGGATGCGGACATATTCGTCGGCATGCGCGGCGGTGCGGGTGAAGCGCGGATCGACGACGATCAGCGGCGCGCCGTTTTCCTTGCCGTTCAGCACGTGCAGCATGGAGACGGGATGCGCCTCCGCGGGGTTGCCGCCGATGATGATGATCGACTTCGACTTGCGGATGTCGTTGTACGAATTGGTCATCGCGCCGTAGCCGAAGCTGTTGGCGACGCCCGCGACGGTGGTCGAATGGCAGATCCGCGCCTGGTGGTCGACGTTGTTCGTCCCCCAGAGCGCCGCGAATTTGCGGAAGAGATAGGCCATTTCGTTGGAGAACTTGGCCGAACCGAGCCATTCCACCGCGTCCGGCCCGGTCTCTTCGCGGATGCGCATGAGCTCGGTGCCGATCTCCTCGATCGCCTGGTCCCAGGAGATGCGGACCCATTCGCCGCCCTCCTTCTTCATCGGATACTTGAGGCGACGCTCGCCGAGCGCGATCTCGCGCGTGGCAGCGCCCTTGGCGCAATGGGTGCCCTGGTTGATCGGGCTCTCGAAGACGGGTTCCTGCCCGGTCCAGACGCCGTCGCGCACCTCGGCCCAGATGGAGCAGCCGACCGAGCAGAACGGGCAGACCGTCTTGCGCTGCTCCGCCTGCGGCACGGCCGCGCGCGACACACCCTCGGGCCCCGCCGCGTGGGCCACGAGCCCGCCGGTGCCACCAATGGCGCCGAGCCCGCCGATGGTCAGGCCGGAGCGCTTGAGGAACCCCCGCCGGTCGATGCCGGAACGGTCCGAGGTGGTGAAGGACTGGCGGGCGGTGCGCGGCGCGCTGCGGCGTTTGAGCAAGCTGGCCTCCGTTGTTCGATCAGCTCCGGGCGAGCGCGTAATAGGTGCGGACGTGGTCGGTGTCGGGCATCACCGGATCGTGGCGCGGGTTCCCGTCCGGGCGCTCCGCCGTCTCAACGGCAGGTGCGCTCGCGGCCGCCGCCGGCGCGATAGTCGCGGGAAGGACCGCAAGGCCCGTCAAGACGGATCGACGCGAAGTGGCATCGGACGGCATGGCAGATCTCCCTGGCTGTCCACGTCACGTCGGCTAAAGTTTGCCGGCGCAAAGATGTTCCCGAAAAAATTCTTTTGTGATCGCGGAAGTTGCCGGGGGGGCACCCGAGGTGTTGCCCTGCCTCACCCGACGTAATGCGGCAACGTGGCAGATCCCGGAAAGATGCAGGGGAACAAGGCGGCTCCGAACCTGTTCTCGGATTCAGCGAGCCAGACACAGCACGCCGGAGATGTCATGAAGATCACCCTCACCATCAACAAGCACGCGCAGACGGTCGACGTCGACCCGCGCGTGTCTCTGCTCGACGCGCTGCGCGGCGAGCTTGGCCTGACGGGCTCCAAGAAGGGGTGCGATCACGGGCAATGCGGCGCCTGCACCGTTCTCGTGAACGGGCGCCGGATCAATTCCTGTCTCAGCCTCGCCGTGATGCACGACGGCGACGAGGTCACCACTGTGGAAGGCCTCGCCAACGGCGAGCTGTCGCCGCTGCAGGCCGCCTTCGTGGAACATGACGGGTTTCAGTGCGGCTTCTGCACGCCGGGGCAGCTGTGCTCTGCGACAGGCATGCTGGGCGAGCTGGAAGACGGCTGGCCGAGCCACGCGAGCGACTCGCTCGAGGGCGGCTACGAGCTTACCGAGGAAGAGTTGTCGGAGCGGATGAGCGGCAATCTCTGCCGCTGCTCCTGCTATCCCGGCATCAACGCCGCGATCCGCCAGGCGGCGGAGAAGGACGGTGCCGCATGAAACCCTTCGATTACGTGCGCGCCGAAGACCCCGCCGCGGCCCGCAAGGCTGCTGCCACCGCGGGCGCGACCTTCATTTCGGGCGGGACCAACCTTCTCGACCTGATGAAGCTTGAGGTGATGGCGCCCGACACGCTCGTCGACATCTCGCGCCTGCCGCTGGATGGCATCGAGGACCACGAGGGCGGCCTGCGCATCGGCGCGACGGTCACCAACAGCGATCTTGCGGCCGATATGCGGGTGCGCCGCGTCTACCCGATCCTGTCCCGCGCCCTGCTGGCCGGGGCCAGCGGCCAGCTCCGCAACAAGGCGACCACGGGCGGGAACCTGCTGCAGCGCACGCGCTGCCCGTATTTCTACGACACCGACACGCCCTGCAACAAGCGAACGCCCGGTGAGGGCTGTGCCGCGCTGGGCGGCGAGACGCGCAACCACGCCATCCTCGGCACGTCCGATCACTGCATCGCGCTGCATCCCAGCGACATGGCTGTTGCGATGCGCGCGCTGGGCGCGCAGGTCGAGGTAGAGGCCGCCGACGGCACCACCAAGCTTCACGAGATGGACGACTTCTACCGTCTGCCCGGCGACACGCCGCATATCGAGACGGTGCTTCAGCCCGGCGATCTCATCACCGCGGTGCGTCTGCCCGCGCCGCAGGGCGACCGGCAGGTCTACCGCAAGGTGCGCGACCGCGCATCCTATGCCTTTGCTCTCGTCTCCGTCGGGGCCGTGATCCGAATGGAGCAAGGGCGTATCGCCCATGCCGGCGTCGCCTTCGGCGGGCTCGGCACGAAGCCGTGGCGCGATCCCGAGGTCGACGCTCTCCTGACCGGTAACGCGCCCTCGCGCGAGCTGTTCGACGAGGCGGCCGATACGCTGCTGCGGGGTGCCAAGGCGCAGGACGGCACCGAATTCAAGCTCCCGCTGGCGCGCCGCGTCCTGCGGGCCACCCTTGAGGAGGCGACGCAATGAGCCTGGACCTGAAAGTCGACGGACAGAGCGAGGATCGTGCGGAGGGATATGCTCAGGGCATCCTCGGCACCCCGATGGACCGGCCCGACGGCGAGGCCAAGGTCACCGGCGCGGCGACCTATGCCGCCGACGAGGTGCCCGAGGGGTGCCTGGTCGGCATGCTGGTGCGCGCGCCCGGTCATGGCCGGATCGAGGTGCTGAACCTCGACGAGGTGCGCAATTCGGACGGCGTGCGCGCGGTGATCCGTGATCCGCGCATGATCCGCAACGCTGCGCAGGGCACCGCCAACCAGGCGCCAGTGCAGGGCGTGGACAAGGCGGACTATATCGGCCAGCCGGTCGCCCTCGTGGTCGCCGAAAGCTTCGAGACCGCGCGCCACGCCGCGCATAGCCTGAAGCTGCGCACCGACGGCAGCCCCGGCATCGTCAATCCCGAAGACGCCGAGCCGGAGGGAGAGCCGGACACCACCACCGGCGATCTCGATGGCGCGATGTCGAGTGCGGCGCATTCGGTCGACGTGATCTACACCACCGCCAGCTCCGTCAGCGCGGCGATGGAGCCGCACGCGACGCTGGCCTGGTGGGACGGCGACCGCCTGACCGTGCGTTCGGCGTTGCAGATGCTGAAGTACAACCGGAACGAACTGGCCGACAGCCTCGAGATCGACCCCGAGAACGTGCGTCTGCTGGCGCCATTCGTCGGCGGCGGTTTCGGTTCCAAGCTTGGCATCAGTGCCGATGCCGTGGCCGCCGCCATCGCCGCGAAGGAGCTCGGCCGGCCCGTGCAGGTGGTTCAGCATCGCCGGCAGGTGTTCGAGACGGTCACCCGCCGCTCCGAGACCCGCCAACGTATTCGGCTGGCCGCGGACGCGGAGGGGCGGCTTTCGGGCATCGGCCACGAATCGCTGGTCTCCAACCTGCCCGGAGAGGGCTTTGCGGAGCCGGTCGCACAGGCGACGCACTTCGCCTATGGCGGCGCGCACCGGGTGATCGGCGAGCGGCTGGCGCGGCTCAACCGGCCCGCCGCCGGGTCTGTCCGCGCGCCCGGCGAGGCGGTCGGCGTGACCGCGTTCGAATGCGCGATGGACGAGCTTGCCTCGGATGTCGGCATCGACCCGGTGGAACTGCGCCTGCGCAACATCCCCGACAAGGATCCCGAAAGCGGCATCCCTTTTTCCTCGCACATGCTGGAGCGGTCGCTGCGCGAGGGCGCGGAGCGTTTCGGCTGGGCGGCACGCGACGTCGCGCCGCGCGCCCGGCGCGAGGGCGAATGGTGGATCGGCACCGGCATGGCCGCCGCCTTCCGCGTCAACCTGATGATGGAGGCCGAGGCCCGCATCGCGCTGTCGCCCGAGGGTGCGGTGGTCGAGACGGACATGACCGATATCGGCACCGGGACCTATGCCATCCTCACCCAGATCGCGGGTGAGGCGCTGGGCCTGCCGGCAGATCGCGTCGAGGTCCGTCTGGGCGATACGACCTTCCCGCCGGGCTCCGGCTCCGGGGGCTCCTTCGGCGCGGCGACGACGGGCAACGCAGTCTGGCTCGCGGCGCAGGAGATCCGGCAGGCGATCGCCCAGCGGATGAACTGCGACGAGGCCGACCTGACGCTGAAAGACGGCACGGCGATCTGCGGCAACGAGAGCCGCCCGATCGCGGAGCTGCTGGACGGCGGGTCGCTGAACGGTCACGGCCACGTCACCGCCGGGGACGCCTTCTCGGACGTGCGGCAATCCACCTTCGGCGCGCATTTCGCCGAGGTCGCGGTCAACGACGTGACCGGTGAGGTGCGGGTGCGCCGGATGCAGGGCACCTTCGCCTGCGGTCGTATCCTCAACGAGAAGACCGCGCGCTCCCAGTGCCATGGCGGCATGACCTGGGGGATCGGCATGGCGCTGACCGAGGGCCTGACTCACGACCGGCGCGACGGCCATATCGTCAACCGCGACTTCGCGGAATACCACATGGCGGTGAATGCCGATGTCCCGCCGCTCGACGTGCACCTGCTGGAGGAACGCGATCCCTGGTCCGGCCCGCTGCAGGCCAAGGGTCTGGGCGAGCTCGGCATCTGCGGCGCGGGCGCGGCGGTGCTGAACGCCGTGCATCATGCCTGCGGCGTGCGCGTGCGCGACATGCCGGCCACGCCCGACCGCGTGCTCGCCGGGCTGGAATGACTTCCGGCGATGGTGCCCGCGCCTGAGGTGCGGGCACCCCGCGCAGCGTTACTGCGCCGCGGAACGCGGATCCTCCGCCATCTCGAAGGCGTCGGGGTCTATCCGCGCGTGCCACGCCACCCCGTCCTCCGCGAAGTCCAGCGCAGCGGAGGCCTTGCCCGCGAGGAAGCTGCCGATGACGCGGGTGCCGAGACCCTGGCGCTCTGGCGGCTCCACCTTCGGGCCGCCGTTCTCCTTCCAGACCAGATCGAGCTCCCCTGTCTCGCCGTCCGGCTCCCACGTGACGTCCACGCGACCGTCCTCCACCGACAGCGCCCCGTATTTCGCGGCGTTGGTGGCCAGTTCGTGCGTCACCAATGCAAGGTCGAAGGCGAGCCTCTCGCTGACCGTGACCGCGGGGCCGCTCAGCCGCAGTTGCTCCGAGGAGAACGCGTACGGCTGCACGTGCTCGCGCAGTAGATCGCCGAGATTGCGCAGCGCGGAGCCTTCCTGCGTCAGACTGACATGCGCATCGGTGAGCGCGCGCAGCCGCACCGCAAAGGACCGGGCGAAGCTCTCCAGGTCCTTCGCCCGCCGCACCGACATGGAGAACAGCGACTGCAGCACCGCGAGGCTGTTGCGCGTGCGGTGGCGCAGCTCGCTCAGCAGGAAGCGGCGGCGCTCCTCCTCGCGGGCAAGGTGGTCGAGCAGATCGCGCGTCTCGAACTGGCGCCGGCGGGCCTCGGCCTGCGCCTCGAAGACGCGGTGCAGGACGGTCGCCTTGGCGGGGCGCTCCAGCACGATGAAGGGCGGCGCATGCTCCTTGCGGTCGAGGATGCGGCAAGCCGGCGGCAGCCGTTGCGCGCGGGACACGAGGAAGACGATGGGCAGGCGCGCCCATGACGGTTCATTCGACAGGGTCCGGTCGAGCACGCGTCCCGCCTCTGAGTTTGCACCTTCCTGGCTGACGACGAGGAACAGCACGCGCTCTGGCCCGTTCGCATCGAGATACGCGCCGAGCGCACCGGCAGAGTCGCACACCTGTACCGACAGACCGCACGCCGCCACCCGCCGCGACAGCGCGTCCGCGTCGGCGTCGAGGGGCGCCAGGATCAGGACGGGAGGAGAATTCGCGTCCGGCTCCGGCACCGCCTTATTCGGCGCTGAGCTCGGATGCGTATCTTGCACGTTCCTCGGCCTCCTCCGATAGCGGTATGATCTCTACGCCGCCGGTCCGGATGATCAATTGTTCGATGTTGCGTTCGTGTTCGCTGTGGCGCTTCTTCAGCACTGCGATCGAACGGCGGATCTCGGCCCGCGACTCGTACTGGCGCAGCAGGATGATGGAATCCGCGAGGAAACTCGTGTCGATGCTGGTGGTCGGCGGCTCGCCCAGCAGACCGTGCTGGGACAGCGTAATGATTACCAGGACCTCGCGGCGCGTCAGGTGCTGCAGCAGCGCCTGCATGTGCGTCATCACGTGGCGGCGATCGGGGAGAGCTTCGAAATAGCCGCTGAGGCTGTCGATGACCACCAGTCGGGCGCCCTCGTCCACCGCGCCGAGGACCGCGTTGGCAAATTCGCCCGGCGATACCTCGGCCGGATCGAAATGGTGCAGGTTGAGCCGCCCGGCCTCTTCCTGCGGCACGATGTCGAGGCCGACGCCGCGCGAACGGTTGCGCAGCACTTCGGGCCGTTCCTCGAACAGGAACATGGCCGCCGGCACGCCGCGATCGGCGGCGGCGCGCGCCAGGAGGGTTGCGATCGTCGACTTGCCGCTGCCCGATTGCCCGGAAACCAGCGTCGTGGTGCCGAATTCGAGGCCGCCGCCCAACAGCCGGGCGAGCGGTTCGTGCGGCGGCTCAAGCCGTTCCTCGAGGTCGGCCGGCTCCGCCTCTTCGGGGATGACCCTGGGAAACACCTCGATTCCCCCCGTCGCGATGCGAAAATCGTGCCAGCCTTCCTTGAACGGGGCGCCGCGCAGCTTGACCACCGTCAAGCGCCGCTGGGTCACGCCGATGGGCGGCGTGACGGCGTCCAGCTTTATGACCCCGTGCACCACGCCCTCGGCGTTGCGCTGCCCTTCCGCCTGTTCGAGGTGGTCGATCAGCATCGAGGTGCAGCCGCGTTCGCGCAATTGTCGGCGCAGCATCAGCAGTTCCCGCCGATAGACGGAATCGGCGGAAGCGAGCATGCGCAGCTCGAGCAGGGAATCGAACACGAAGATGTCGGCTTCGGACGTCTCCAGCACCTCGCCCACACCCTCCATGAGCTTGACGAGATCGGCTTCGTCGCTCTCGACCGAGAAGGTGCGCTCGCCGGCGCCGAGTTCGGGCGTGAACACCTCGATCCCCGAGATGTCGAGCCCGTGGGACGAGGCGATCATCTCAAGCTCCGGCCGTGACTGAGCCACGCTGACGAAGAGCGCGCGTTTCCCCGCCGCCGCACCGGCGACGAGGAAATGCAGCGCCAGCGTCGTCTTGCCGGTGCCGGGCGCGCCCTCGATCAGCATGATGCGGCCGTCCGGGTAGCCCCCTCTCAGCACACGGTCGAGCCCCGGCACGCCGGTCGAGATGCGGTCTTGCGGTTCCGCCACTGTATCCCCCTTCGTACGCCAAGAGCGCCCGCCGCTGATGCGAAAGGTCTGTCCCAGGCGGAATTCTTTTCGTGCTTGATGCAAACATTAAAGTGCAAGGATGTGATTTCAACCATCGCATCGCATTCGGCAGGCGACGGGCCGGGCGCTTTGAGCTACACGGATCGAGGGCACCGGCCGGGGGCGACGTGAAGATACTGATCTGCGAAGACGAGGCGGTCATCGCGCTGGCGCTCGAGGACCTGCTGGAGGACCTCGGCCACGAGGTGGCGGGAAGCGTCCGCGATTCGAGCGCGGCGCTCCGCGTGGCCCGTGAGCGCGGGGCAGAGCTTGCCATTGTCGATCTCGGGCTGGCCGACGGGTGGGGCGGCCCGCGGCTTATCGACGAACTGAGCGCGCTGGGCGTCGGCTGCATCGTGGTCTCGGGCCAGGCCGAAGACCTCGACGCGCCCGAGGTGACGGTCGGCGTCCTGTCCAAGCCCGTGGACGAGCGCAAGCTGGCCGAGCTGATCTCCCGGCACGCCCAGCGCTGAGAGCCCGCTCTGCGACGAGAAAAGCCGCATCGCCAGGAAATCATAATGTTTATGAGTGGAATTCACCTGGACTGAGGGTGAAGTTGAGCCCGATAACATATATACACCGCCTCGATCTGCTCAGGAGGCAATTTATGGCCAAGACCGATATCACCCAGGCGGCTGCGGAACGAATCCTCGTCCTCGACGGCGCGATGGGCACGATGATTCAGGCCGAACGCCCCGACGAAGCGACTTATCGCGGCGACAGGTTCAAGGACCACGGCACCGACGTGGGCGGCAACAACGAGTTGCTCAGCCTCACCCAGCCGGACATGATCCGCGGGATCCACAAGGATTTCCTCGATGCGGGGGCGAACATCCTCTGCACGAATACCTTCGGCGCGAACGCGGTCAGCCAGGCCGACTACCAAATGGAAAGCCTGTCCTACGAGATGAACGTCGAGAGCGTCCGGCTCGCGCGCGAGGCCGTCGAGGCGAAGATGGAAGAGGACGGGCAGCCGCGCTGGGTCGCAGGCGGCATCGGGCCGACGAACCAGACCGCGTCGATCAGCCCGGACGTGAACGACCCCGGCTATCGCGGCATCACCTTCGACCAACTTGCGCAAGCCTATGGCGAGGCCGCGAAGGGCCTGATCGACGGCGGGGCGGAAGTGATCCTGATCGAGACGATCTTCGACACGCTGAACGCCAAGGCGGCGATCTTCGCCATCGAATTGTTGCGCGACCAGGGCGTCGCGGTGCCGCCGCTGATGATCTCGGGCACCATCACCGACCGCTCGGGCCGCACCCTGACAGGCCAGACGCCGGAGGCGTTCTGGGCCTCCATGAGCCATGCGCGCCCGTTCTCCATCGGGCTCAACTGCGCGCTGGGCGCGGGCGAGATGCGCCAGCACGTGCGCACGCTGTCCGAGGTCGCGGACACCCGGATCAGCGCCTACCCGAACGCCGGCCTGCCCAACGAGATGGGCGGCTACGACGAGACGCCCGAGGAAACCGCGGCGCATCTCGAGGAATGGGCGACCTCCGGGCTCGTCAATATCGTCGGCGGCTGCTGCGGCACCACGCCGGACCACATCGCCGCCATTGCCAAGGCGGTCGAGGGCAAGGCGCCCCGCCCGATCCCCGAGAAGGTGCGCAAGATGCGCCTGTCGGGCCTTGAAATGTTCGAAGCAGGGAGCGCGGCATGACCGGTATCGCCACATTCATCAACGTCGGTGAGCGTACCAACGTCACCGGCTCCGCCAAGTTCAAGAAACTGATCATGGAGGGCGACTACGCCACCGCCCTCGATGTCGCCCGCCAGCAGGTGGAAAACGGCGCCCAGATCATCGACGTGAACATGGACGAGGGCCTGCTCGACAGCGAGCAGGCGATGACCACTTTCCTCAACCTCATTGCCTCGGAGCCCGACATCTCCCGCGTTCCGGTGATGCTTGACAGCTCCAAGTTCGAGGTGATCGAGGCGGGCCTGAAATGCGTGCAGGGCCGCTCCGTGGTGAACTCCATCTCGCTCAAGGAGGGCGAGGAGGCGTTCCTCGAACAGGCGCGCACGATCCGCCGCTACGGCGCCGCCGTCGTGGTCATGGCCTTCGACGAGAACGGCCAGGCCGAGACCGCGCAGCACAAGTACGAGATCTGCCGTCGCTCTTACGACCTTCTGGTCGAGAAGGCGAAATTCGATCCCTGGGATATCATCTTCGATCCCAACATCTTCGCCGTGGCGACCGGGATCGAGGAGCACAACGATTACGCCAACGCGTTCTTCGAGGCGATCAAGCTGATCAAGGCGGACATGCCCGACACCCACATTTCGGGCGGGCTGTCGAACGTGTCGTTCTCCTTCCGGGGCAACAACCCGGTGCGCGAGGCGATGCATTCGTGCTTCCTCTACCACGCGATCCCGCTCGGCATGGACATGGCGATCGTGAACGCGGGCCAGATCACCGTCTACGACGACATCCCCGACGAGCTGCGCGAGCGGGTCGAGGACGTGCTGCTGAACCGCCGCGACGACGCGACGGAGCGTCTGCTTGAGATCGCGGACAAGTACCGCGGCTCCGGCGAGGCGGCGAAGAAGGAAGACCCCAAGTGGCGCGAGCAGGCCGTGGAGAAGCGGCTGGAACACGCGCTGGTGCACGGGATCACCGATTACGTCGTCGACGACACCGAGGAATGTCGCCAGCGCGCGGAAAAGCCGCTCGACGTGATCGAGGGGCCGCTGATGGACGGCATGAACGTGGTCGGCGACCTCTTCGGCGAGGGCAAGATGTTCCTGCCGCAGGTGGTGAAGTCCGCCCGTGTGATGAAGGCCGCCGTGGCGCACCTTCTCCCCTACATGGAGGAGGAAAAGAAGAAGTCCGGCGACACCTCCGCCAAGGGCAAGGTGCTGATGGCCACGGTGAAGGGCGACGTGCACGACATCGGCAAGAACATCGTCGGCGTCGTTCTGCAGTGCAACAACTACGATGTCGTCGACATGGGCGTGATGGTCCCGACCGAGGACATCATCGCCAAGGCGAAAGAGGAAAAGGCCGACATCATCGGCCTGTCGGGCCTCATCACCCCGTCGCTCGACCGCATGGTCGACGTGGCGTCCGAGATGAAGCGCCAGAACCTCGACCTGCCGCTGCTGATCGGCGGCGCGACGACCTCCAAGAAGCACACCGCGCTGAAGGTCGCGCCGGAATACGACCACGGCGTGATCCACGTGGATGACGCGTCCAAGGCCGTGGGCGTGGTCTCGCGCCTTCTGTCCAAGAAGATGCGCACCGAGTACCTCGAGGAGATCCGCGCGGATCAGGAGAAGCTGCGCGAGGGCGCGGCCGGCCAGAACGAGCGCGTGAAAACGCCGATCGCCGAGGCACGGGCCAACCGCTTCGACGGCGGCTGGGACGAGTACGTGCCGCCGAGCCCGCAGGTGCCCGGCCTGACCGTGGTCGACGACATGAGCGTCGCGGAGATCGCCGAGTACATCGACTGGACGCCGTTCTTCAACACGTGGGAGATGAAGGGTGTCTACCCGGCGATCCTGAACGATCCGACTAAGGGTCCGACGGCGCGCGAGCTCTTCGACAACGCGCAGAAGATGCTCGACCGGATCATCGCCGAGGAATGGTTCAAGCCGCGCGGCGTCGCGGCGATCTGGCCCGCGAACTCGGACGGCGACGACATCCTCGTGTGGGAGGACGAGAGCCGCGAGAAACTGCGCGCACGGATGCCGCAGCTGCGCCAGCAGGGGCAGAAGTCGAAGGGCAAGCCCTCGATGTGCCTTGCCGATTTCATCGCGCCGAAGGGCACGCCGGACTGGATCGGCGGCTTTGCGGTGACCGCTGGCGAAGAGGTGCATACCCGCGCCGACGCCTACAAGGCGGCGGGCGAGGATTACGATTCGATCCTCGTGCAATCGCTGGGCGACCGGATCGCGGAGGCCTTCGCGGAGGCGCTGCACGCCCGCGTGCGCCGCTCTCTCTGGGCCTTTGCGCCCGACGAGGGGCTCGATAACGAGGCGCTGATCAAGGAAAAGTACCGCGGCATCCGCCCGGCGGCCGGCTACCCGGCCTGCCCTGACCACACGGAGAAGCGGACGCTGTTCGACCTGCTGGACGCGCCGACGAACACGGGTCTCACACTGACCGAAAGCTGCGCGATGTGGCCGGCGGCGGCGGTGTCGGGGCTCTATTTCGCGCATCCCGACGCGGCCTATTTCGGCGTCGGCCGGATCGGCCCGGATCAGGTTGCCGATTACGCCGCGCGCAAGGGTATGGAGATCGAGGAGATCGAGACCTGGCTCGCGCCGAACCTCGGCTACAAGCCCGATCGTGGCGCCGCCGCGAAATCGGCGTAAGAAACCGGGGTGGGCGGGTCGCCCACCCTGTTACTCGACGGCGCGGATCAGCTTGCGCTCCAGCACCCGCAGCACGGTCTTCAGCTCGTGCCCGCGCTTGAGGATCTGCCCGTCCATGCCGATCACGACGTATTGCCCCTGGCGATTGCGCAGCCGGGGGCGTTTTTCGATCCGGTAGAGCGGCTGCTCGGCCGAACGCCGGAAGATCGAGAAGATCGCGGCGTCCTTCAGGGCCGAGATGCCGTAATCGCGCCATTCGCCGGCGGCGACCATGCGACCGTAAAGCGACAGGATCTCGTTGAGCTCGGCCCGCTGGAACATGACCGTGTCGGGCTGGTTGGCGGGAAAGGGCGTCAGGGAATTCATCTGAAGAAAACTGCGCGCCCGCGGCTTCGAAATCAAGGGCCGTGCGCGGAGCGTCATTGGCCCCGCGATGCACGTGCGGCATCGGTGCGCGGCTTCCGGCGGGGATATTTGCATCAAGAAGAAGCGGCGCGGCGCGCGATCAGAGGTCGAGCGCCTCTGCGGCGATGTAGGCCGGCCGCAGCAGCGCCCGGCGGAACCGCCCGAGCGGGAAGCGCGGCGGCGGCGTCCTGATGGCGTCCGGGTAGGGGCCGGGCATCGGCCGGTCGCCTGCCTGTGCCGCGAGGAGCGTGCCGGCATAGGTTCCCATGGCCACACCGTTGCCGTGATAGCCGAATCCGGCGAAGACACCGGGCATGTCCGGCACGGGGCCCACGAAGGGCGTGAGCGTGGAGGTCAGGCACGCCAGTCCCGACCAGTCGTGCGTGATCTCCACCCCTCTCCACGCCGGGAACATGGCCTGGAAGTCGCGGCGGATGCGCCGCGCGGTGGCCCGGGTCTCGCGCGGCGTGGCAGACAGGCCCCCGCGCATCCCGAACAGGAAACGGTCGTCCGGCAGCAGCCGGAAATAGTGCAGGAGCTGGCGCGTGTCGTAGGCCATCTGCCGCGAGGTCCAGCCCTGCGCATCCCTCTCGGCGGCGCTGAGAGGGCGGGTGACGATCACGTTCGACAGCACCGGCAGGGTCCGGCCGCGCAGCCAGTCCGGCACATCCTCCGCGCCGTATCCGTTGGTGGCGAGGATCACCCGCTTCGCGCTAACGGTCCCGTGCCCGGTCTCGAGCCGCCAGCGCGCCCCGTCCGGGCGGATCCGGCGCACGGCGCTCTGGCCGTGCAGCGCGGCGCCGGCGGCCGCCGCGGCGCGCGAGAGCCCGGCGTGATAGCGCGCGGGGTCGAGCGCGAAGCCGATCGGAATCGTGACCGCGCCGTGGAACGGCCCGCCCAGCCCGGCGGCTTTCAGATCCTCCGGCTCGATCACCTCCGGCGTCACGCCGTAGGCGCGCTGAAGGTCGGGCACGGCGGCGCGCAGCGCGCGCATGGCCCTGGGCGTATGGGCGAGCTGCGTCTCGCCCGCGCTGTGTGTGTCCGCGTCAATGCCGTGACGCGTCAGCAGATTGGCGACGGTCTCCACCGCCGCGCGTTCGGTGCGATGCCAGTCCTGAAGGCCCTCCTGTCCGAAGCGGCTGCGGAGGCGCGCGTCCGAGGCCTTTGCGCCCCCGAGACAGCAGAACCCGCCGTTCCGGCCCGAGGCGCCGAAACCGGCCGTCTCGGCCTCCAGCAGCATCGCCTCCACGCCTGTCTCGGCGAGGTGGAGCGCCGCCGAGACACCGGTGAAGCCGCCGCCGATCACCGCCACCTCGGTGCGCTCGTCGCCCTCGAGGCGCGGCCAGTCGGGCGGCGCCGTGCGCGCCCAGAACCGGTGCGCCGGGGGATCGTAGGCAGCGGGTTCGTAGAGGCGGTGCATGGCAGAAGATCCTCGAAGCGCGCATCCATTGACCGGGTACGACCGTGCGGGCGCCGCGTCCAGCCTTGCCGGTTTTCCCCGGCGGGGCGCCGTGGCAAGGTGCCGCGAACGGGCGATGGGGGCGGCATGGAGCATATCACCACGGCAGAGCGCACGGAGAGCGGCGCCGGGCTTCCCGTGCATGAACAGGTCTATCGCCGCCTGCGCGAGATGGTGCTGTTCGGCGATCTGCAGCCGGGCCAGCCGGTCACCATCCAGGGGCTGACGGAGCGGCTGGAGGCCGGGATGACGCCGGTGAGGGAGGCGCTGCGCCGCCTGACGGCCGAGGGCGCGCTGGAGTTCCGCGGCAACCGGCGGATCACCGTGCCGGTGCTCGACGCCGCGGCGGTGGAGGAGTTGAGTGTCGCGCGCCGCGCGCTCGAGCCTGAGCTCGCGCGGCGCGCGGCGCTGCGAGCCGGGCCGGAGGACATCGTGCGCCTGCGTGCGACCGATGCGCGGCTCGACCGTGCCATGGCGGCGGCGGACATTGCCGGATACCTGCGCGAGAATCACCGCTTTCACGCCGAGCTGAACGCGCTGGCGGACGCGCCGATCCTGCGGGCCATGGTCGACGGGCTCTGGCTGCGGTTCGGGCCGTCCCTGCGCGTGGTGTGCGACGGACCTGGACCGCTCAGCCTGCCCGACCGGCACAAGGACATGCTGGCCGGGCTGGAGGCGCGCGATGCGGACGCGGTGGCGAGCGCGATGGACAGGGACGTCCGCCAGGGCATGGAGCGGATCGCGGCGCATCTGCCGGGGAATTGACGCCGGCTGAATTTGATCATATTTGATCGGCCTGATGCCGCCGCGAAAAGGAGTGTCCGCCATGGCCCACCGCACCAACCTGCCGCCCACGGCGGAGCTGCAGGCGCTCGACGCCGCGCACCATATGCATCCGTTCACCCATGGCGCGGGCCTCGCCGAGAAGGGCGCGCGCATCATCACCAGCGGCGAGGGCTGCTGGCTGACCGACAGCGAAGGACACCGGCTCCTTGACGCGATGGCGGGCCTGTGGTGCGTCAATATCGGTTACGGTCGGCAGGAACTGGTCGAGGCCGCGGCGGCACAGATGTCCGAACTGCCGTTCTACAACACCTTCTTCCAGACCAGCCACGTGCCCGCGATCAAGCTGGCGGAGCGGCTGGCGAGCCTCACGCCCGAGGGGCTCGACCACGTCTTCTTCGCCTCCTCGGGGTCGGAGGCGAACGATACCAACCTGCGGATGGTGCGCACCTACTGGGAGATGAAAGGCGAGCCGAAGCGGCAGAACGTGATCTCGCGCTGGAACGCCTATCATGGCTCCTCGGTCGGGTCCGGGTCGCTTGGCGGAATGAAGGGGATGCACGCGCAGGGCGGCATGCCGATCCCCGGCATCCACCATATCGACCAGCCGAACTGGTGGGCCGAGGGCGGCGACATGACGCCCGAGGACTTCGGCCTCGAACGCGCGCGCCAGCTCGAGGCGAAGATCAAGGAGTTGGGGCCGGAGACGGTGGCCGCCTTCATCGCCGAACCGGTGCAGGGCGCCGGCGGTGTGATCGTACCGCCGGACAGCTACTGGCCCGAGGTGCAGCGCATCGTCGACAAGTACGGCATCCTGCTGATCGCCGACGAGGTGATCTGCGGCTTCGGGCGCACCGGAAACTGGTTCGGGTCGGAGACGATGGGCATCCGCCCCGACATCATGACGATCGCGAAGGGTCTATCCTCGGGCTACCAGCCGATCGGCGGGTCGGTCGTGTCGAACGAGATCGCGCGCGTGATCGGCGGCGGCGAATTCAACCACGGCTACACCTATTCCGGGCACCCGGTGGCCTGCGCCGTGGCGCTGGAGAACCTGCGAATCCTCGATGAAGAGGGCATCGTCGACCGGGTGCGCGACGACACCGGCCCCTACCTGCAGGAGAGGTTCGCGGCGCTGACCGATCACCCGATGGTTGGCGAAGCCAAGATCAAGGGGATGATGGGGTCTCTCGCGCTGACACCCGACAAGGCCGCCCGCGCGTCCTTCGCCGCCGATGCCGGCACGGTCGGCCTGCTCTGCCGCGAGCGTTGCTTCGCCAATGACCTGATCATGCGGCACGTTGGCGACCGGATGATCGTCTCTCCGCCGCTGGTGATCTCGCGGCCGGAGATCGACACGCTGGTCGAGCGCGCCTGGAAGTCGCTCGACGAGGCGATGGCCGAGGCGGAAACCCAGGGGCTCATGAAGGCGGCCGCCGCCTGATCCGGCGGCGCGGCCTGGCGGCCGCACGTGGCATCTCGCCCCTTTCGGGGCTCGGGCGTGCGCCTGGCCCGCCCGGAGTACGCCATGGTTTGCGGTCTCTCTGGCAGGTCGGGCGCGCCTGCCTCCAGCGGGGATTTATTCGCCAGATGAAGGATGGGCGCGGGTCCCCTCCTCATCTGGCCCGATAAACCCCGGAGGCGGCACAGCCGCGGGGCGGAGCCCCCTTGTCCACCGCGCCCGTGCCTACCAGCGGGTCAGCGCTTGCTCGTCCGCCTCGGTGGCGGCCACCCATTTGTCGCCGTCCTTTGCGCGTTCCTTCTTCCAGAACGGCGCGCGGGACTTGAGGTAGTCCATCAGATATTCCGCTGCCTCGAAGGCATCGCGGCGATGGGGCGCGGTCGTCGCGACCATCATGATGCGCTCGCCCGGTCGCATCGGCCCGTGGCGGTGGATGACGAGGACATCCCCCAGCGACCAGCGTGCCTGCGCCTCTTCGGCGATCGCGGTCAGGGCCTTCTCGGTCATGCCGGGGTAGTGTTCGATCTCCATCGTCGCGAGATCGCCGTCGCCGCGGACGACACCGGTGAAGGTCACCACCGCGCCCATGTCGCGGCGGCCCGCGGCGAAGCGGTCGCACTCGGCGCCGAAGTCGAACGGGGCCTCCTGCACCACGACACGCATGTCAGCCTCCGGTCATCGGGGGGAAGAACGCCACCTCGCGCGCGCCGGCGAGCGCGGCGTCGAAGTCGGTCAGTTGCTGGTCCACCGCAACACGCAGTGCCGAGAGGTCCTCGAAGGCCACTGCATAGCGTTCCTCGCGCGCGCGAAGCTCCTCCACCAGTTCCGTCACGGTCGCGGCGGAGGTCTCGATGCGTTCCTTGGGCAGGCCGATGCGTTCGCGCACCCAGGCGAAATAGAGCACGTCCATCAAGAGCCCTCCTTCAGATAGGGGGTGGCCTTTCGGAAATAGTCGACGCCGGAGATCAGCGTCAGAGCCGCGGCGACCCACAGCAGCACGAGCCCGGCGTTCCCGGTCCAGACCATCCCGGTCAGTTTCCAACCGAGGCCCTGCACGTCTTCCTCCCGACCTTCGAGGATGTCCGAGATCATCGCCGAATCCATGCCCCACGACGCGATGCCGAGGTAGTGCTCCCACACCCCCTGCGCGAAGAGCACGGCGATCGCCACCATCTGAAGCGTCGTCTTCCACTTGGCGATCTTCGTGACCTTCAGCGTGCCGGCGGTATCCCCGAGATATTCGCGCAGGCCCGACACGAACACCTCCCGGAAGAGGATCACGGTCGCCGGCAGCACCAGCCATGGCGACATCGACGAATAGCCGACGATCACCATGAGCGCGATCACCACCATCGCCTTGTCGGCGATCGGGTCGAGCATCGTGCCGAGCTTGGTCTGCTGTTTCCATGTCCGGGCGAGATGCCCGTCGAACCAGTCGGTCACCGCGGCCGAGACGAACAGCAGCAGCGCCAGCCAGTCCGCGAAGGGCCTGTGGAAATAGAGGAACATCACCGCCACCCCTGGCGCGGCCAGGAGGCGCAGGACGGTCAGCACGTTGGGCAGGTTCCATGTCATGAGCGCTGTCTATCCCGGATCGGAGGGCGGCGGAAGGAGGTGTCGTTCAACGCATGGGCTCCGGCCCGGGGTCCGCCGCGCCAGCCCGCCGCGCGAGCCGGTCGAGGAAGCGCGCGCGCGCGGCCGGCAGGGGCCTCTCGCCCAGCGATGGCGCGAGGTGCTGGCCGAGGAAATGGCCGGTGGTGCCGAGCGCGCGCAGCACCTCGTCGTCGCCGCGATTGCCCTCGCCATGGAGCGCGGGCGGCAGCGGCAGCAGGCGGTCGGTCCAGTCGCCCGCGCCCTCCACCGTCACCGCCCGGCCGGTGCGCGGAGAGACGTAGCGCAGCCCATCCGTCGCCCCCGTCACCGCGCAGCGCGACAGGTCGAGGCCGAAGCCGGTCTCCTCGAGCAACATCACCTCCCACCGCAGGTAGTAGAACGGCCAACTCTCGGGATGGACCAGCGCGTCGAGCAGCAGGCCGGTGGCGCGGTAGAGATCGGCGTGCGCCTCCCGCTCCGGCAGGCAGAAGGCCAGGAGCGCGGTGACCGCGTTCAACCCCGACAGCATCAGCGGGTCGGCCATCGCCTGCGCGGCGCGCGAGCGGCGCAGCTCTGCCTGCCAGGTGCCGATATGATCCTCGAGGCGCGCCCGCCAGACGAGGTCGAGCTCCGCCCCCGGCTGCAGCATCGGCGCGGCCTTGCGCGACCCGGCGCCGCGCAACACCCCCGCGTGGCGGCCATGCGCCTCTGTGAACACCTCGAGGATGGCCGAGGATTCGCCGTGACGCCGCACGGTCAGAAGAATGCCGGTATCGCGCCAGTCCATGGGCGCGACTATCGGGCGCGCGCGCCGGCCCGGCAAGGGCGCTTGCGGATCGCAAGGCGGCGGGCGATGAGGCGGCATGCGCCCGCCCGCCCGCTTCTCTGCCCTGCTGATCGGTCTTCTCGCCTGCATCACGCTGGTGGTGCACGTGCGGCTTGGTCTCGCGCGCCGTCCCGAACTGACGCTCATCGAGGAGCTCTGGCGCACCGGCCGGTACTTCACGATCCTGACGGTCGCCATTCTCGCCGCCCACTTCACCTGGATCGGGCTGCGCGGCCGGCTTCATGCGGCGGCGGCGGGGGCGGTCACGCTCTGGATCGCGATCGTCGGCGGGGTCTATCACGCGCTGCTCTGGCGGCCGCTGGAGGGCGCGCGGCTGATCGTCGACCACTCGATGCACACCGCGCTGCCGCTTCTGGCCGCGCTCTGGTGGCTGACCTTCGCGCCGAAGGCGGCGCTGCGCCCGGCGCATGCGCTCTGGTGGCTCGCCTGGCCGGGGCTCTACGTGGTCTACGTGCTCGCGCGCGGCGCCGTGGACGGGCGCCATCCGTATTTCTTCGTGGATCCGCCGCGCATCGGCTGGCCCATGGTCGGCCTCTGGATCGGCGCGCTCGCCGCGATCTTCACCCTCGCCGGTCTCGCCCTCGTCGCCCTGGGGCGCCGCCTCTCCCGCACCTGACTGCGCCTGCTTCTTTGGGCCGGAAAATACTCCGGGGTGAATTGCGGCGCAGCCGCAAGAGGGGCAGAGCCCCTCCCCGCCATCATCAGCCCAGCCCTTCGCCGTCCAGAAGGTGCCGCCCCGCCCGGTCCTCGACCTCGATCACCCACAGGTCCGGGTCGCTGCGGCATTCGCGGGACACTGCCTCGTCGCAGTCCCCCTCGGGCCCCTCGCGCAGCACTTCCCACCGCCGCGTGTCGCTGGCGAAATCGTAGCGGCGGCAGAACACCCGCGCCGCCCCGTCCAGCGTCGCGACCTTGACCAGCACCGCGCCGGCGGTCTCGTCGCCGCGGGCGGTCACGAAGGCGGGGATGCCGGCGAGGTCAAGTCGCCGGCGATAGGCCGACACCCAGAGGCCGGTGGCCAGCCGCGGCTCAGCCATCGCCGTCGCGGAAATCGAGGCCCATCTCGGAATAGCGCTCGCTTTCCTCCAGCCAGTTCTCGCGCACCTTCACCTGCAGGAAAAGATGCACGCGGCGGCCGAGGAATTCCTCGATCTCGACCCGCGCGGCCTGGCCCACGGCCTTCACGGTCTCGCCCTTGTGGCCGAGCACGATGCCCTTGTGGCCCTCGCGGGCGACATAGACCACCTGGTCGATGCGCGCGGTGCCGTCCTTGCGCTCCTCCCAGTTCTCGGTCTCGACGGTGAGCTGGTAGGGCAGTTCCTGGTGCAGGCGCAGGGTCAGCTTCTCGCGTGTCATCTCGGCGGCGATCATGCGCATCGGCAGATCGGCGATCTGGTCCTCGGGATAAAGCCACGGCCCCTCGGGCAGCGATCCGGCGAGGAAGCGGCGCAGGTCATCGACGCCGTAGCCCTTCTCGGCCGAGATCATGAAGGTCTCGTCGAAGGCGTAGGCCTCGTTCAGCTTCGCGCTGAGGGCCAGCAGCGTCTCCGCCTTCACCCGGTCGATCTTGTTGATGGCCAGCGCCACGGGCCGGCCCCTGCCGATCTCGGGCAGGCGTTCGAGGATCGCCGCGACGCCTTCGGTGAGGCCGCGATGCGCCTCGATCAGAAGCACCACCACGTCGGCGTCGGCCGCGCCGCCCCAGGCGGCGGCAACCATCGCGCGGTCGAGCCGGCGGCGCGGCTTGAACAGGCCCGGCGTGTCGACGAAGACGATCTGGCTCTCGCCCTCCAGCGCGACGCCGCGGATGCGCGCGCGCGTGGTCTGCACCTTGTGGGTGACGATCGACACCTTGGCGCCGACCATGCGGTTGAGCAGGGTCGACTTGCCCGCGTTGGGCTCTCCGATCAGGGCGACGAAACCGGCGCGGGTGGTCATGGTCGGGGCTCCTTGTGCGAAGGGGCGGGAGATAACGCAGGCGATCCGACTTGGCCAGAGCGCCAGAGCGTGTAGAGCCCCGATCCCACGATCAGCGCGGCGCCAGCGAACATCAGCGCGTCGGGACGTTCTCCGAAGATGATATAGGCCAGGATCAGCGCGAAGAGCAGGCGCGAATAGCGGAATGGCGCGACCACGGAGACCTCGCCGGTGCGCATCGCGCGGGTCAGCGCGGAATATGCCGTCACGCCGGTAACACCGGTTGCGAGCAGAAGCGCCAGCGCCCGCGCGTCCGGCGCCGAGGGCAGGCCCGGCTCGAAGGCGAGGATCACGAGACCGGCGACCGTCACCGTGGCGAAGCCCGGAATGCCGAGCTGGCTGGTGGAGATTTCCGGCGGGCTGGCGCGGGTGGCAAGATCGCGGCAGGCAAAGCCGATCATGCCGAGCACGGCAAAGAGCGCCGACACCTCTATGCCGTCCGCGCCGGGGCGCAGGATCAGCAGGACACCGGCAAAGCCCACCGCCATCGCGGTCCAGCGCCGCGCGCCCACCGCTTCGCCCAGCACCAGCGCGGCGCCGAGCGTGACGACGAGAGGCGCCGCCTGCAAGATCGCGGATGTGACCGACAGCGGGGCGAAGGCCAGCGCCAGCGCGTAGAAGAGCCGCCCCATGACCTCGAAGCCCGAGCGCACCAGCATCGTCGGCGCGAGGTAGCCGCGCGTCCAGACCGGCAGGCCGGACCGGCGCACCAGCGCGGCGTAGAGCGCCAGACCCGTGATCCCGAAGATCAGCGTGCCGAGCCCGGCCGACACCCCCGCCGTCGCCGCCTTGAAGAGCGTATCCTCGATCGCGAAGCCCAGCATCGCGGCGACCATGAAGAGGCTGCCGCGGAGGTTGTCGGTCATGCCCCGCCCTCGAGGCGCGCCAGAAGCGTGGCCGCGGCGCTCTGCTCGGCCTGCCGCTTCGACGGCGCCTCGGCGCTGGCCGACTCGCCGGTGGAGAGGCGCGCCTCGATGGTGAAGACGGGCTGGTGGTCGGGGCCGGTGCGGCCGGTTTCGGCATAGGACGGGGGCGGCAGGCCGCGGCCCTGCGCCCATTCCTGCAGCGCGGTCTTGGCGTCGCGGGCGTCTTCCTCGACTCGGTCGATGCGCGCGCCCCAGAGCCGCAGGATCAGCGCCTTGGCCGCGTCGAAGCCCGCATCGGTATAGACCGCGGCGATCACCGCCTCCATCGCGTCGCCCAGAAGCGCCATCTTGCGCCGCCCGCCGGACAGCCGTTCCGAGCGGCCGAGCTTCAGCGCCTCGCCGATGCCGTGGTCGCGCGCCACCTCGGCGCAGGTCTCCTTGCGCACGAGCGCGTTGTAGCGCGGGGCGAGCTGGCCCTCCGCGGCGCCGGGGTCACGCTCCAGCAGCGCCTCGGCCATGACGAGGCCGAGCACCCTGTCGCCGAGGAATTCGAGCCGCTGGTTGTCCTCGCGCTTCGGGCCGGACATCGACCCGTGCGTCAGCGCGCGGTTCAGAAGCCGCGGGTCGGCGAAGCGGTGGCCGAGCCGGGCCTCGAGATCGGCGAGCGCGGCGGAGCGTTTCACTCGATCCTCTCGAAGAACCGGTCGCCGCGCCATGTCCAGAAGAACAGCATCGAGCGGCCCGAAGACGAGAACACGACGCGGCGCGCGCGGCCCACGAGGTTCTCGAACGGCACGAAGCCGACACCGCCGGCGACGGGCCTTTCGCGGCTGTCCGAGGAATTGTCGCGGTTGTCGCCCATCATGAAGTAATGCCCCTCGGGCACGGTGAACACGGGCGTGTTGTCCGAACCCTGCGTGCCGATGTTGAGGATCGAGTGTTCGACCCCGTTCGGCAGTGTCTCGACGAATTTTTCCTTCACGCATGTGCCGCCGTCGCCGACCGGGCCGTTGGCGCAGCGCGGGCGGAGACGTTGCGGGCCCTGCGGCTCGGCGATCTCCTCGAAGGTCCCGTCGGGTGTCTGCTCCACCGCGGTGCCGTCGATGTGGAGAACGCCGTCGCGCATCTGCAGCTGTTCGCCCGGAAGGCCGATGACCCGCTTGATGAAGTCGCGCCCGGTGACCGGGTGGCGGAAGACGACGACGTCGCCGCGCTCGGGCTCGTCCCCGAAGAGGCGCGTGTTGTCGCCGTCGAGGAAGCCGCAGATATCGGAGGCGTCGATATCGATGCCGAAGCGCGGCAGGTAGAGGGACGGGCAGGAGGCGTAGGAATAGCCGTAGGTCATCTTGTTGACGAAGAGGAAGTCGCCGATCAGCAGCGTATCCTTCATCGATCCCGACGGGATCCAGAACGGCTGGAAGAACAGCGTGCGGAAGATCCCTGCGATGAGCAGCGCGTAGACCACCGTCTTGACGGTCTCTAGGATTGTGCCGCCGAAGGATTGCTGGTTGCCCTGCGCCATGAGATCCGCCTTTTTCGCCTGCCCGTTGCGCCGGTTCATGGGCGCGGGGGGAGGTGGAGTCAAGCCGGGCTCCGGCGGCGTGCCGGCGGCCGATGTCGCGCCGGCGAGGGGCCGGCCCCTCGCGCTCCCCGGAGTATTTCAGGCCCAAAGAAGCCGGGCAGGGGCAGCGGGACCGTGTCGCTCCGGTGTCGCGGGGCGCCGGTTCAGGGGCCGGGCCGCGCCTCGATCACCACGAAGGCCTGCGCCCAGGGGTGATCGTCGGTGAGGGTGACGTGGATGATCGCCTCGTGGCCCGGGGGGGTCATCTCGGCCAGGCGGTCGCGGGCCCAGCCGGTGACGTGCATGACCGGCTGGCCGGTGGCGAGGTTGGTGACCGACATGTCCTTCCAGGCGATGCCCATGCGCAGGCCGGTGCCGAGCGCCTTGGAGCACGCTTCCTTCGCGGCCCAGCGCTTGGCGTAGGTGCCGGGCGTGTCGGCGCGGCGCTCGGCCTTGCGCTGCTCGGTCTCGGTGAAGACGCGGTTGCGGAATCGGTCGCCGAAGCGCTCGAGCGTGCCGGCGATGCGGTCGATATTGCACAGGTCGGTGCCGATTCCGAGGATCATGGCGACTCGTAGATGTGGGCGAGGCGAACGGCGGCGAGGCCGCCGGCCCAGGCGAAGGGCGTGTCGGCGGCGCGGGCGAAATCCTCGATGGTCAGACCGTGGAAGCGGAAGAAGGCCGGCGCGCGCTCCCGCGTCATGGCGAAGACAAGCCGCGAGATGCCGGCCCAGCGCATCGCCGTGAGGCACATCTCGCAGGGCTGCATGGAGGCGACGAGCGTCGCGCCTGCCAGGTTGGTGGTGCCGAGATCCTGAGCGGCGCGGGCGATGGCGACGATCTCCGCGTGGCGGGTGGGGTCGCCGGTCTTGTCTACCTCGTTGGCGACGGGGCCGAGGAGGCGGCCGTCCGCGACCACCGCCGCGGTGAAGACCGGGCTGCCGT
This sequence comes from Roseivivax sediminis, assembly GCF_900112685.1. GTDB lineage: Bacteria > Pseudomonadota > Alphaproteobacteria > Rhodobacterales > Rhodobacteraceae > Roseivivax > Roseivivax sediminis. Next base: position 123,452 of record NZ_FOMS01000009.1, on the reverse strand, counting down.
CGTGGAGCGCCAGCGCATGGTCGATCGCCGCGTCGAGTGCTGTGAGCTCCGTCTCCGTGGGCACGAGGTCAGTCATTGGCGGTGACGGTGACCGTTTCGGCGGCCCGGTCGACCGTGACCGCAAGCGTCCGCCGGGCGAAGCCGGTGCCGTCGTGGCGCCGCGTCGGCACGTGGACGGTAAGGCCGGTCGCGGGGTCGTAGCGCGCGCGCGCCGCTGGCAGGTCGGTGTCGGACCAGCCCATTTCGTCCTCCGTCGTGATCAAGCGGCAGGTCTGGAAACCGATCTCGTTGTCCGGAAAGAGGACCATCAGGACGGCGCCGCAGCAGGCGGGCTCTTCCCGGCGAAGCGCCACGAAGCCGATGGCGCCGTTGGCAAAGCTGCGGGTGGCGTCCTCGAACGGGCGGTAGAGGTTGCGCGCGTTCGCCATGTCGGTGTCGCAGTCGCGCACGATCTCGGCCGAGAGTGTAGCCGGACAGAGCAGCAGCGCGAGAGCGAGGCGGATCATGCGCGCGCCTCGTCCATCAGACGGCGCATCTCGGCGATGGCTGGCTTCAGGCCGCGGAACACCGCCTCGCCGATCAGGAAATGGCCGATGTTGAGCTCCACGATCTGCGGGATCGCCGCGACCGGGCCGACGGTGTCGTAGGCCAGCCCGTGACCGGCATGGACCTCCAGCCCGAGCGTGTCGGCCTTCGCGGCCATATCGCGCAGGCGGGCGAATTCGGTGTCGCGCTCCTGCAGGCGGCCTTCGGCGTGCAGGTCGCAATAGGCGCCGGTGTGCAACTCGATCACGTCGGCGCCGATCTCGGCGGCGGCCTCCACTTGCACGGGATCGGCGGCGATGAAGAGCGACACGCGCGCGCCGACCTCGCGCAGGGGCGCGATGTAATCCTTCAGGCGCGCGGCGTCGCCGGCGACGTCGAGCCCGCCCTCGGTGGTGCGCTCCTCGCGTCGCTCGGGGACGAGGCAGACGGCGTGCGGCCTGGTGCGCAGGGCGATGGCCTGCATCTCCTCGGTGGCGGCCATCTCGAAGTTCAGCGGCACCGAGAGCATGCTGCCGAGCGTGGAGATGTCGCTGTCGCGGATGTGGCGGCGATCCTCGCGCAGATGCGCGGTGATGCCGTCGGCACCGGCCTCCTCGGCCAGTCGGGCGGCCCGGAACGGATCGGGGTAGCTGCCGCCGCGGGCGTTCCGCAGCGTCGCGACATGGTCGATGTTCACGCCGAGGCGAAGGGGGCCGCGGGGTCGGGTCATGGCAGGGTCTCCGGCAAGGCGGGCGAGGTGGGCGCGCGGGGCAAGCTAGTGCAGAACGGCGGCTTGGTCAGCCCGTATCTTCGCGCTCGCGTCCGCCTTTCTTCGTCTTGAGCGCGGCGAGCCGGGCCACGAGCGCCCCCTTGCGGCGGTTCTGGTAGGCGCGGATCACCGGCACCGAGACGTAGTAGCAGATCAGTCCGGCCACGATCCCCGGCACGACGCCGCCGACCATGTAGGGGTAGAACACCTCGTCGTAGAAGATCTGCAGCCCGTCCCAGTGCGGCTCTGCCGGCGTGAAGAGCGCGACGAAATTGTCCCACAGGTCGTCGCCGGCGCGCATGAACTTGTGACCCAGCGTGCCGTGCTGGGCCGGATCCGTCTCGATCCCCAGCATCCAGTAGCCGGTGGTCATGGAAATCACGCCGATCGGCACGTAGGTCAGCGGATTGCCGAAGAAGGTGCCGAGGAGCGAGGCGATCACGTTGCCGCGCAGCACCCAGGCGAGGAACATCGCGATGAAGAAGTGCAGGCCGTAGAACGGCGTGAAGGTCACGAAGACGCCGGCGAAGATGCCGCGGGCGATCCGCTCCGGCGGGTCGGGCAGGCGGTTGAGCCTGTGGTGAACGTAGCGTGCGGCCCGCGCCCAGCCGCCGCGCGGCCAGAGCGCCTGAATCACCGCCTGCCAGATCGACCGCTTGTCGCGGCGCTTGAAGACCACGCGTGCGCCCTTTCCGTGTTCGCCTACCCGGCCTCCACGCTCATTCTGCGGCCTCGGCCTGGCCGGCCAGGCCGGGATCGCGGCGCCGTTCCACCGTGGCCACGTCGTCCTCCGCGTCGAGGGCGGAGACAACCATGTGCAGGTGTTCGGCGTCGCGCAGGTCGATATCCATCAGCAGTCGGTAGAAGTCCGGTTTGCGATCCATGAAGTTCAGATCGGAGATATTGGCTGAACGCTCCCCGATCAATGTGCAAATCCGCCCCAGGACGCCGGCGTCGTTGCCGATCGTGAGGTCGAGTGTCACAGTGTAGACCGGAGGGTGGTTGCCCGAGGCCCAGTGCAGGTCGATCCATCGGGCGGGCTCGTTCTCCACCTCTGCCAGCGCGGCGCAGTCGATGGCGTGGACGATGACGCCGCGGCCGCGCCGGGCGATGCCGACGATGCGCTCGCCCGGCAGCGGCTGGCAGCAGGGTGCACGGGTGAAGCCCTGCGCACGGTCGAGGCCGATGACCGCGTGGCTCTGGTCGACGGTGCCGGTCTCCTTCGGGCGCAGGTCGGGATAGAGCGCGCGCACAACATCGCGTGCCGACAGCTCTGCGGAGCCGAGGCGCGCCAGCAGCGTTTCGGAATCGGGCAGGCGCAGGATTTCCGCGGCCTTCTCGAGCGCCTTCGGCGTCGCCGTCTTGCCCATGCCGGCAAAGGCCGACCGCGCCAGTTCGCGCCCCAGCTTGATGTAGCGTTCGCGCCCCGCCTCGCGCAGCGACCGGCGGATCGCCGTCTTCGCCTTGCCGGTGGTGGCGATCTCGAGCCAGCTGGTCTGCGGGGTCTGGCCCTCGGCAGTGATGATCTCGACCGACTGACCGTTCTTGAGTCGGGTCCAGAGCGGCACGCGGATGCCGTCGACCTTGGCGCCGACGCAGGCCGCGCCGATCCGGGTATGGATCGCGTAGCCGAAATCGAGCGGTGTCGCGCCCTTGGGCAGTTTCACCACCTCGCCCTTGGGCGTGAAGCAGAAGACCTGGTCGGAATACATCTCCAGCTTGACGGCTTCGAGGAACTCGTCGTGATCCTCCTCGGCGTCGAACTGTTCGGAGAGGGAGGTGATCCAGCGCGCGGGATCGACCGCAAAGGGGTTCTCGGCCCGCTGCCCGTCCCGGTAGGCCCAGTGCGCGGCGACGCCGGTTTCGGCGACCTCGTGCATCTGGCGGGTGCGGATCTGAACCTCGACCCGCTTGCCGTCGCGGCCCGAAACGGTGGTGTGGATCGACCGGTAGCCGTTCGACTTGGGCTGGCTGATATAGTCCTTGAACCGACCCGGCACCGCGCGCCAGCGCTGATGGATCGCGCCGAGCGCGGCGTAGCAATCCTCTTCCGACCGGGTGATGACGCGAAAGCCGTAGATGTCGGACAGGCGGGAGAATCCCATCTCCTTTTCCTGCATCTTGCGCCAGATCGAATAGGGCTTCTTGGCGCGGCCGAACACCTCCGCGTCGATGTCGGCCTTTTCCAGCTCGTGCCGCATGTCCGAGGTGATGCGGTGGATGACGTCGCCGGTTTCCTTCTGCAGGTTGATGAAGCGGCGAATGATCGACGCGCGCCCCTCGGGCTGCAGTACGCGGAAGGCGAGGTCCTCGAGCTCCTCACGCATCCATTGCATGCCCATGCGCCCGGCGAGGGGCGCGTAGATGTCCATCGTCTCCCGCGCCTTCTGGACCTGTTTTTCCGGGCGCATGGCGCGGATCGTGCGCATGTTGTGCAGCCGGTCCGACAGTTTCACAAGGATCACCCGCAGATCCTTGGACATGGCGATGAAGAGCTTGCGGAAATTCTCCGCCTGCTTGGTCTCGGAGGAGGACAGCTGCAGGTTGGTCAGCTTGGTCACGCCGTCCACGAGGTGCGCCACCTCGTCGCCGAAGGTGGCGGCGATTTCCTGGTATGTGGACTTGGTGTCCTCGATCGTGTCGTGCAGCAGCGCGGTGACGATGGTCGCATCGTCAAGCTGCTGCTCGGTCAGGATCGCGGCGACGGCGACCGGGTGGGTGAAGTAGGGCTCACCCGATTGCCGTGTCTGGCCGGAATGCATCCGCTCAGCATAGGCGTAGGCCGAGCGGATCAGTTGGGTGTTGCTGCGCGGATTGTAGTTGTGGACGAGGGCGATCAGATCGTCCGCCGAGATCATCGCCTCGCCCCCTTCGCAGCGCCCGGGCTCAGCCCTGGCCCTGCGCCTCCATCAGGGCCCGCAAGAGCTTCTCTTCGGACATGTCGTCCTCCTGCGGCTTGTCGGGCTCGGCGCCCATGAGCAGCGCCATGGCGTCGTCCTCGGGTTCGTCGACCTCGATCTGAGTCTGATTCGATTCGATCATCCGCTCGCGCAGCTCGTCCGCCGACTGCGTCTCCTCGGCGATCTCACGCAGGGCGACGACGGGGTTCTTGTCGTTGTCGCGGTCCACGGTGATCGGGGCGCCCGACGACACCTCGCGCGCCCGGTGTGCGGCAAGCAGCACCAGGTCGAAACGGTTGGGTACCTTGTCGACGCAATCTTCCACGGTGACGCGGGCCATGATGCCTCCAGCCTGATCGCTACGGTCCTCGAAAGTCGGCTCTCTAACGCGGATCAAAAGGCTTGACAAGGGCAAAGCAATTCACATCGGGATCACCTCGGCCACGGCGGCGGCGGGGAGTGCCGCCAGCATTCCCGTCACGTCGCATCCCGTGGCCGGATGGTGCCAGCCGGGCGCCACGTCGCGCATTGGGACCAGCACGAAGGCGCGGTCCTGCAATCGCGGGTGCGGCAATATAAGTTCTTCGGGCGCGACAGATTGCTGAATGCCCAGAGGCAATGCGCGCCATTCCGCCTGTTTTTCCGGATCGGGAAAAATTCTCCCGCCAAGGGCGAGCAGATCGAGGTCGAGCACACGTCCCGCCCAGCGGGTGGATCGGGCCCGGCCGAACCGCGCCTCGATCCGGTGCAAGGCGGCCAGAACGGCCACCGCATCGCCGCCGAGATCCGCGGTATCGGCCACCGCGACAGCGTTGACGAAGTCAGGCCCCATTCCCTTTGGAAAACAAGGGTTTGCGTAAAATCTGCTGAGCCTGCGGAGGCCCAGCCCCTCGGCGCCGAAGGCGGCGATGGCGGCCATGATCGTCGCTTCGGGCGGGCCGAGCTGACCGGAAAGATTGGCCCCGAGAGCGATTACTGCGTCTTGTTCGGTACAGGTGATGGTTTTATCCTGACACGGCTTTACGGAACGTCGGGGCGCTTGAAGCCGACCCCAAACTGTCTAATTTCCAGCGCACATGCGGCCGACCCATTTTCACTCACGGCACCCTCCGGCGCGCATGCTTTCATAGAGAAGGACATTTGATGTTTTACAAGGACGAACGGCTGGCGCTGTTCATCGACGGATCGAACCTATACGCAGCGGCGAAGGCTCTCGGGTTCGACATAGACTACAAGCTCCTGCGCCAGGAATTCGTGCGTCGCGGCAAGATGCTCAGAGCGTTCTACTATACCGCGCTTCTGGAGAATGACGACTATTCGCCGATCCGCCCGCTCGTCGACTGGCTACACTACAACGGCTTCACCATGGTGACCAAGCCCGCGAAGGAATACACCGACAGTCAGGGCCGCCGGAAGGTGAAGGGCAACATGGACATCGAGCTCACGGTCGATGCGATGGAGCTCGCTCCGCGGATCGATCATGTCGTGCTGTTCTCGGGCGACGGCGACTTCCGCCCTCTGGTGGAAAGTCTGCAGCGCCAGGGCGTGCGCGTCTCCGTTGTCTCCACGATCCGCAGCCAGCCGCCGATGATCGCCGACGAACTGCGCCGTCAGGCCGACAACTTCATCGAACTCGACGAGCTGCGCGAAGTGATCGGACGGCCCCCGCGCCACGGTTCGGGCGACAACAATGTCGAGGCCGTGAACGCCTGATCCCGGTGTGACGGAGACCCTCGCGCAACTGGCCGGCCTGTTCCTGGCCGCCTTCGGGGCGGCCACGATCCTGCCCTTCCAGTCCGAACTGGTCTTTGTCGCGCTGCAACTGCGCGGCGCGGCGGGTGTGGGGATGCTCGTCGTCGTCGCAAGTATCGGCAACGTCCTCGGCGCCGTGGTCAACTACGTCCTCGGCGCCGGGGCGGAGCGGTTTCGCGGCAGCCGCTGGTTTCCAGTCACCGAACGGCAGCTCGACCGCGCGCAGGGCTGGTGGGCGCGCTGGGGCGTCTGGACGCTGCTGCTCAGCTGGGCGCCGTTCGGCGACGCCTTCACCGTGATCGCCGGGATCATGCGCACCCGGCTCTGGCTGTTCCTGGTGCTGGTCACGGTCGCCAAGACCGGGCGCTACGCGCTGCTGGCCTGGGGCACCGCTGCGGCGGCCTGAGGCGCGGTCTGGATTCGTCCCCGTCCATCCCTTAGGTCTGGGGCAAACAACGAGGTGCTTCATGTCCCTGCCCCCGCTCACGCTCTATCTCGCGGCGCCGCGCGGCTTCTGCGCCGGCGTCGACCGCGCGATCAAGATCGTGGAAATGGCCCTCGAGAAATGGGGCGCGCCGGTCTACGTGCGTCACGAAATCGTACATAATAAGTACGTGGTCGACAGCCTGCGCGACAAGGGCGCCGTCTTCGTCGAGGAGCTTGAGGAATGCCCGCCCGATCGGCCGGTGATCTTCTCCGCCCACGGTGTGCCCAAGGCGGTCCCGGCCGAGGCGGCGGCGCGCGAGATGGTCTATGTGGACGCGACCTGCCCGCTGGTGTCGAAGGTCCATATCGAGGCCGCGCGCCATTCGGAAAACGGCCTGCAGATGATAATGATCGGCCATGCCGGCCACCCCGAGACGGTCGGCACGATGGGCCAGCTCCCCGACGGCGAGGTGCTGCTGGTGGAGACGCCCGAGGACGTGGACCACGTGGAGGTCCGCGATCCCGACCGACTCGCCTTCGTCACCCAGACGACCCTGTCGCTCGACGACACCGCGGAGATCGTGGCGGCGCTGAGGCAGCGCTTCCCGAACATTATCGGGCCGCACAAGGAAGACATCTGCTACGCCACCACCAACCGGCAGGAGGCGGTGAAGGCGATGGCGCCCGAGTGCGACGCACTGCTCGTCGTCGGTGCGCCCAACTCGTCCAATTCGAAGCGCCTGGTGGAGGTCGGCGCCCGCGCCGGCTGCCGCTACGCGCAGCTCGTCCAGCGCGCCGCCGACATCGACTGGCGCGCGCTCGAGGGGATCGGGTCGATCGGCATCACCGCCGGCGCCTCCGCCCCCGAGATCCTGATCGACGAGGTCATCGACGCGTTCCGCACCCGCTACGACGTGACCGTGGAGACCGTGACCACGGCCGAAGAGAACGTCGAGTTCAAGGTCCCGCGCGTCCTGCGCGAACCGGCCTGAGGCACCTTGCCAGCGCGGCAGTGCCGGGGCACCGTGCCGGTCTGTTCACCAGCAAGGGCCGCCTCATGTCGCTGCAGTTCCTCCTGACCGCCTTCGTCGTGGTGATCGCGCCGGGAACCGGGGTTCTCTACACGCTGGCCGTGTCGCTCGGGCAGGGGTGGCGCGCCGGGCTCTTTGCGGCGCTCGGCTGCACCTTCGGCATCCTGCCGCATCTCGCCGCCGCGATCCTCGGGCTCGCGGCCATCCTGCATACCAGCGCGCTGCTCTTCGCGGTCGTGAAATGGGCGGGCGTCGCCTACCTTCTGTGGCTCGCCTGGCAATCGGCCCGGTCGGGCGGCGCGCTCAACGTTACCGAGGACCGGCAGGCCGAATCCGCCCTGCGCATCGCCCGGCGCGGCGCGCTGATCAACGTGCTCAATCCAAAGCTGTCGATCTTCTTTCTGGCGCTGCTGCCGCCCTTCCTCTCCGGCGACCCGGCGCGCGCGGCCGCGGAAATGAGCGCCCTCGGCGCCGTCTTCATGGGCCTCACCTTCGCGGTCTTCGCGCTCTATGCCGCGCTGGCGGCGGCGGCGCGGGACCGGCTCCTGGCGTCCGAACGGGCGATGCGATGGATCAGCCGCAGCTTCGCCGGGCTCTTCGCGGCGCTCGCCGGGCGGCTGGCGCTCGAGCGGGCGGCGTGACAGCGCCCGCGCGCGACCTACCCTGCGCTGCGCACGAGATGTGAGGCGCCATGACACAGATCCCCCGCTCCGCCCTGATCCTCGGCCTCGCCGGCGTGATCCCCTTCGCCTGGGGCGCGCTGACGCTGGCGGTACCGGCCGCCGCCGCCTGGGGGCAGGCCAATCTCGGCCCGCGCTTCATCGGCCCCTACGTGCAGCTCTACTACGGTGCCATCATCCTCAGCTTCATGTCCGGCGTGCTCTGGGGCTTCGCCACAAAGACCGAAGGCACCCGCGCCGCCACCGGCTACGCATTGTCGGTGATCCCGGCACTCTGGGCGTTCTTCATGACAGGGGGCGGCCCGGTCTCCGCCGGCATGAACCTGATCTTCGGCTTCGCCGGCCTCCTCGCGCTCGACTACGCGTTCTGGACCTGGGGCCTCGCCCCACGCTGGTGGATGCAGCTCAGGGTCCTTTTGACCGGCCTCGTGATCGCCTGCCTCTCCATCGGTGTCTTCACCTGAGACAAGCGCGCCCCGCCCCTCCCTTCTTCTCGTTCCAAGTACTCCGGGGGTGCGGGGGCGGAACCCCCGCGCGATGCCGCCCTTGACGCCGCCCGAACGCCGCGCGACAGAGCCGCCGATGCCCGAACTCTATGCCTTCACCGACGGAGCGTGCTCCGGCAATCCCGGCCCCGGCGGCTGGGGCGTTCTCATGCGCGCGATGGACGGAAACACCGTCGTCAAGGAGCGTGAGCTTTCCGGCGGCGAGGCCGCGACCACCAACAACCGGATGGAGCTTCTGGCCGCGATTTCCGCGCTGGAGGCGCTGAAGCAATCCTCGTCCATCACCATCGTCACCGATTCGGCCTATGTGAAGAACGGCGTGACCGGCTGGATCCACGGCTGGAAGAAGAACGGCTGGAAGACCTCCGCCAAGAAGCCGGTGAAGAACGAGGAGCTGTGGCGCCGGCTCGACGCCGCGCAGGCGCGTCACGACGTGCGCTGGGAATGGGTCAAGGGTCACGCCGGCCACCCTGAGAACGAGCGCGCGGACGAGCTTGCCCGCGCCGGCATGGCCCCGTTCAAGGAAAAGGGCCGGGCATGACCCTGGTCGCGGTTCTCGACTACGCTGCGATCACCATGTTCGCGCTGACCGGCGCCTTGGTGGCGAGCCGCGAACAGCTCGACATCGTCGGCTTCGCCTTCCTCGCCTGCCTGACCGGCATGGGCGGCGGCACGCTGCGCGATCTGCTCCTGGACCGGGACGTGTTCTGGATCGCCGACCCGGTCTACCTCGTCTCCGCGACCCTCGCCGCCGTGGGGGTGTTCTTTCTCGCCCACCGGCTCGAATCGCGTTGGGAAACGCTGAAATGGCTCGACGCCGCCGCCCTGTCGGTGGCGGTCGCCGCCGGCGCGGTCATCACCGCCGACGCGGGCGAGGCGCTGCCAGTGATCGTCGTCATGGGCATGATCACCGGCTGCGTCGGCGGGCTCGCGCGCGACGTGGTGTCCAACGAGGTCCCGCTGATGCTGCGGCCGGGTCAGCTCTACGTCACCTGCGCCTTCTCGGGGTCGCTGGCGTTGGCGCTCGCCGACCTCGCCGGCGCCCCCTCGGCCCTCTCGGCGGTGCTCGCGGCGGTCGTCTGCTTCGTTCTGAGGGCAGGCGCGATCCGTCGGGGGTGGGAGCTGCCGATCTACAAGCCCCGCCCGAAGACCGACGCCTCCCACCCCGACAACGACAAGTAAGTGCTATTGCAGGTCCGCGAAGGCCCGCTGCAGCCGCGTGCCCGCCTCCTCCACCCGCGCCCGAGGCGTGGCGAGGTTGAAGCGCAGGAAGCTCTCGCCGCCGGTGCCGAAGGTCTGCCCGTGGTTCACCGCGATCCGCGCGTCGCCCTCGACCCGCCGGGTGAATTCCTCGGCCGCCATGCCGGTGCCGGAGAAGTCCACCCAGGCCAGGTACGTCGCCTCCAGCGGCATGGAGCGCACCCCGGGGATCGCGTTCACCATCTCGTCGAAAAGGCGCCGGTTGCCCTCGAGATAGGCGGCCAACTCGTCCACCCAGGCCGCGCCCTCCGGCGAATAGGCCGCGGTCGCCATGACCACGCCGAAGGCGTTGGGCGACACGCCCATCGCGCCCAGGCGCTTCGCGAAGGGCTTGCGCAGGTCTGCGTCCGGGATGATGACGTTGCCGACATGCCCGCCGGCGAGGTTGAAGGTCTTGCTCGTCGCGGTGAGCATCACCGTGCGGTCCAGCACCTCGGGCGCCGCCAGCGGCATCGGCACGTGGCTCTGGCCGGGCATCACCAGGTCGTGGTGCACCTCGTCCGACACCAGGATCAGGTCGTGCCGGCGGGCGAATTCCGCCACCTCGCGCAGCTCTTCGCGGCTCCAGACCCGCCCGCCCGGATTGTGCGGCGAGCACAGCACCACCATCTTCTCGCGCCCGGTCATCAGCGCGTCATAGGCGGCGAAGTCCATCTCGTAGCGCCCGCCCTTCTGCACCAGCGGGCATTCGGTGACCTCGCGCCCGGCCGCACGGATCACCCGCGCGAAGGCGTGGTAGACCGGCGTGAACAGCACCACCGCGTCGCCCGGATCGGTCCAGGTGTCGACGCACATGGCGGTGCCGTTCACCAGCCCGTTGACGGTGAAGATCGCCTCCTGCGGAAACTCCCAGCCGTGGCGTTCGCACATCCACCAGCAGATCGCCTCCCGGTAGGGGCCGTCCTTGCCGAAATAGCCGTAGACGCCGTGCGCGACCATCGCTTCCAGCGCGCGCTGGACGGCGTCGGGCGGGCGGAAATCCATGTCGGCGACCCACATCGCCAGCCCGTCCTCGGGGCTGACGCCGTAGATCGGCTCCATCATGTCCCACTTGGCGCAATGCGTGCCCACGCGGTCGATCTCTTCGTCGAAACGGCTGGTCAATTCGGTCTCCTTCGCGGTCTCGCGCGACATGCGGCGTCCTTCGCCGCCTCGCGCGCAACTTGGCACGTCACTCCCCGGCCTCAAGTCGAAACAGGTCCTCGACCCGGCAGCCGAGCGCCCGTGCCAGTTTCAGCGCCAGCACGGTGGAGGGCACGAAGACCCCGTTCTCGACGGTGTTCACGGTCTTGCGGCTGACCTCCACGCGCTCGGCCAGCTCCGCCTGCGTCAGACCCGCGGCCTGCCGACGTGCCTTGAGGTTGGAGACGAGGCTCATCCGCGTCCGCCCCAGCGCCGCGCGAGGAACCACACGAACGGCACCGCGGCCGCGCCGAGCGAACAGGCCATGAACGCCCGGCCGACCGGCAGGATATCCGCGGCGACGAGGTTCCCGCCGATCGCGAAGGCGAAGACGAACGCCCAGTAGCCGCGCGCCTGCGCGTGCAGCCAGTCGTGCTGGTAGCCCTCGTCGAAGGCGATGTTGGCAGCGCGCCGCGGCGCGAACCACGCCGCCGAGAACAGCAGCACCGCCCCGATCAGCCCCACCGGCGCGCCGAGCCAGCCGGGCAGAGCCGCGAGATCCGGCGCGAAGACCGCCCCCAGCGCCATGCCGAGGAAGAACACCGCGAGTGCGGCAAAGACCGCCTGCGTGATCCAGGTGATGCGGCCGGGGGTGAGAAAGGTCATGGGGATCTCCTTGCCAGAGTAACCTTTGCGTTACATACAGCTTTGGGCGGAGTAACGTCAAGGTTACATCTTCCGTCTGCGTTGCGCCCGCGGGCCGAAGCCCCTAAATCCGCCGCATGAAACGGTCGATCATCATCCACCCCGACCCGCGGCTGAAAAAGCCCGCAGCGCCGGTCGCCGATCTGTCGGACGACCTGCGCCGGCTGGCCGGCGACATGCTGGAAACCATGTACGACGCGCCAGGCATCGGGCTCGCGGCGCCGCAGGTCGGCGTGCTGTCGCGACTGATCGTTCTCGACTGCGTGAAGGACGAGGACGCCGAGCCGCGCCCGCTGGTGATGTTCAACCCCGAGGTTCTCGCGGCCTCGGAAGAGCGCAAGGTCTACGAGGAAGGCTGCCTGTCGATCCCCGACCAGTATGCCGACGTGGAGCGGCCCGCGCAGGTGCGCGTCGGCTGGCTCGACCGGGACGGCAACCCGCGCGAGGAAGAGTTCGACGGCCTCTGGGCGGTCTGCGTCCAGCACGAGATCGACCACCTCAACGGCAAGCTCTTCATCGATTATCTCGGGCCGATGAAGCGTCAGATGATCACCCGCAAGATGCAGAAGCTGAAGCGCGAGATGGCCCGCTCGTGACGGCGCCGGCGCCCTATGCGCCGCGCCCGGTCCGGGCGCTCGGGCTGTGGCAGGCCGGTAAGCTGCGGCTCAAGGCCTATCATATCGGGGCAAAGGCACCGTCCGACGCCGCACTCGCCGCCGCCCGGCAAGAGGCCGCGCGGGTGGAGGCCGCGGCGAGGGCCGAGGGCGGCGCCTCCGGGCTCGGCTTCGTGGTGATGCACGCGGGCGAGATGGGCACCTGGCTCCTGATGGACTGGTGGGCGCACGGCGATATCCTCTGCCAGCGCCTGTCGCTGGCCCCTCCGGACGGTGCCTACGAACCGATGGACGACCGTCCGTTGACGGCCTGCGTGTGGGAGCTTCCGATCCTGATGCACGAACGCGATGCCTATGTGCGCCACATGATGACCGCGCGCCCGGACGCGGACGCCTACCTTGCCGACACGCGACCGGGGGAGGCCGTCTAATGGCGGCGCGCGAGGTCCTGAACTGGCCCGACCCCCGCCTGTCGCAGCGCTGCGTGAAGGTCGGCGACACCGACGTCTCGGCGCTGGTGGGCGATCTTCTCGACACGATGTACGCGGCCGGCGGGCGCGGGCTGGCGGCGCCCCAGATCGGCGCCATGGTGCGTGTCTTCGTCGCCGATACCGGCTGGAAGGAGGGCGCCTCCGCCCCCCGCGTCTGCATCGACCCGGAGATCGTTGCCGCCTCGGACCGCACGGTCGCCTTCACCGAATCGTGCCTGTCGATTCCCGGGATCAGCGCCGAGGTGACCCGCCCCGCCGAGGTGACGATCCGCTATCGTGATGCGGCGGGCGGGATCCGGACCGAGATCCTGAACGGCATCGATGCGGTCGTGGTGCAGCACGAGCTCGACCATCTCGACGGCATCGTGACCTTCGACCGGGTCGATCCGGCGCTGCGCGCGGAGCTCCTGGAAATCTACGCGGGCAGCGCGGCATGAGTGTCCGCCCCATCCTGCGCTGGCCCGACAAGCGGCTGCGGACCCCCGCCGCGCCGGTCGACGCGGTCACCGACGACATCCGCGCCCACTGGCAGGACATGATCGACACGATGGAGGCGATGCCGGGCGTCGGCCTCGCCGCGCCGCAGATCGGGGTGATGCTGCGCCTCGCCGTGGTCGACGCCTCGAACGACCGCGGCCAGGCCGTGCGCATGGCCAACCCCGAGATCCTGCATGCCAGCGTAGAGCTGCGTGACCACGAAGAGGCGAGCCCCTGCCTGCCCGGCGTGAATGCCGCGATCACCCGCCCCCGCGCCGTCACGGTGCGCTTTCTCAACGAAGAGGGCGAGGTCGAGGAGCGCGATTTCGTCAAGCTCTGGGCGACGAGCGTGCAGCACCAGATCGACCACCTGGACGGCATGCTCTACGTCCACCGCCTGTCCAAGACGAAACGCGACATGCTGATCCGCCGCGCCCGGAAGCGCGCCCGCTGACCCGCCGCCCGCACCCCTTCCCCTTTTTCCGGCTTCTTTGGGCCCCAAATACTCCGGGGTGAATTGCGCCGCAGGCGCAAGAGGGGCAGCGCCCCTCCCGCCCGCCTCCGCGCCTTTTGATTTTCCGCCCGCGTCCCCACATCATGGGCAAAGACAGATCAGGAGGACATCCATGGCCGACTACCGGAAGGATCCCGACGCGGTCGCCCGGCTCACGCCCGAGCAGTACCGCGTCACCCAGGAAAACGGCACCGAGCGGCCGGGCACGGGCGAGTATCTCGCCAACAAGGAGCCCGGCATCTATGTCGACGTGGTCTCCGGAGAGCCGCTCTTCGCCAGCGCCGACAAGTACGAATCGGGCTGCGGCTGGCCCAGCTTCGTCAAGCCGCTGGAGCCCGCGCATGTGAGCGAGCTGCGCGACACCACGCACGGCATGATCCGCACCGAGGTCCGCTCCGCCCATGGCGACAGCCATCTCGGTCACGTCTTTCCGGACGGCCCGCAGGACCGGGGCGGCCTGCGCTACTGCATCAACTCCGCCAGCCTGCGGTTCGTCCATCGCGATGACATGGAGGCCGAAGGCTATGGCGCCTACCTGAACCAAGTGGAGGACGTGGCATGACCGAACGCGCCGTACTCGCCGGGGGCTGCTTCTGGGGCATGGAAGATCTGATCCGCAAGCTGCCGGGGGTGGAAGGCACCCGCGTCGGCTATACCGGCGGCGACGTGTCCAACGCGACCTATCGCAACCACGGCACCCATGCCGAGGGCATCGAGATCCTGTTCGAGCCGCAGGTGATCTCCTATCGGCGGATCCTGGAATACTTCTTCCAGATCCACGACCCGACGACGAAGAACCGCCAGGGCAACGATGTCGGCATGAGCTACCGCTCGGCGATCTACTACGTGGACGAGGACCAGCGGCAGACCGCGCTCGACACGATCAAGGACGTGGAGGCCTCGGGCCTCTGGCCGGGCAAGGTGGTGACCGAGGTCGAACCCGTGGGCGACTTCTGGGAGGCCGAGCCGGAGCATCAGGATTACCTCCAGCGCTTCCCCAACGGCTATACCTGCCACTTCCCGCGTCCCGACTGGGTCCTGCCCAAGCGCGACGCGGCGGAGTAGGCGCAGCCGCAGCACGGCGCTGGCCGCCCCGGGCAGGGGGCGGCCCAGGATCGCTATCGGTCTCCCGAAACCTTAGTTCTCAAGCAAGAGCGCGACCGGCGCACCGCGCACCGCCGCGTGCGCCGGCAATTTTCCGTGCGCGGGTCCCCCATTCGTGCGCCAGCATCGCCCCGATCGGGTCAGTCCGGCCTACCCGCACATGGCTCATGGCGGCTATGTCGCATCGGCTGTGGTCGTTTCTGCGTCGCAGCGATTACGCTGCACTGCAGAAGGCCCGCCTTCGGGCCACCGACCATTTGTCGAAAGGACATGATCATGATCACCGCATCCCCGCGCACGCTGTCCGCTGCTGCCCTTCTCTCGCTGTTCGCCGCCGTTCCGGCGACCGCCGGCGAAACCGTCCTTGTCTCCTCGGGCGACGGCGCGACGCTGACCGAATATGGCGTCGCCGTCTCGGTCTACTGGACCGAAACCGACGATGCCGCCGCCGAGGTGGTCGCCACCTACAAGCCCGTCGTCGCTCCGGCCGAGCCCGCCCGCCTGGCCATGCGCCTCGAGGACGGTGACGCGGTCTCCTTCGGCCTGCCGGGCATTCCGGGCCTGTCGCTCGCCTTCGAGCACACGGGCGAGGGCGTCCGCTTTGCTACCGAGACGCTTGGCACCGACTACGCGAGCAACTGAGCCGGTCATTGTTAACCGCGCGGTAACCCATCGCCCGCCAGAGTGCGGGCATGACCGCCGATCGCGAATTCCACGAGGCACAGGGCGCCCTCTTCGAGAGCGAGGCGGTCCCGGGTCTGCCGCCCGGCACGCGGCTGCCGTCCTATATCCGCGACCACCGCGAACGGTTGCGGGAACGGTTCCTCTCCGGCGGCGCAGACGCGCTGCCGGATTACGAGATGCTGGAGCTGATCCTGTTCGGCGCGGTGCCGCGGCAGGACATGAAGCCGCTGGCCCGGCGCCTTCTCGACACGTTCGGCGACTTCAACGCCGTCGTGTCGGCGCCGCATGCCCGGCTGATGCAGGTCACCGGCGTCGGCGCCGCCGTAATCTGCCAGCTCAAGCTGGTGGAGGCGGCTGCTCACCGGCTCAGCCGCGCCCGCGTGATGCAGCGCCCCGTGGTGTCGAGCTGGGACGCCCTCCTGGACTATTGCCGCACCGCGCTCGCACACGGAGAGATCGAACAGTTCCGCGTCCTCTACCTTGACCGCAAGAACGTTCTCATCGCCGACGAAGCGCAGGCCCGCGGCACCGTCGACCATGTTCCGGTCTACCCGCGCGAGGTCGTCAAGCGCGCGCTCGAACTCAACGCCTCGGCGCTGATCCTCGTGCACAACCACCCGTCGGGCGACCCCACGCCTTCCCGCGCGGACATCGACATGACCGCCCAGATCCAGCAGGCCGCCGAGGCGCTGGGCCTGACGCTGCACGATCACCTCGTGATAGGAAAGGCGCGCGAACTCAGCTTCCGCTCCGAAGGGCTGATCTGACGTGGCACGCCCCTTTCCTCTGTCTCCGAATATTCAGGGGAGCGCGAGGGGCGCCGCAAACGTCGCTCGGACCGATGCCGCGAACCAATGGCGACCCTCGCTCCCGCAGCTTGCGCCTGCGCCGGCTCAGACCGTTTCCCCGTCCGACATCCGCCGCAGGAACTCCTCCGCCTCACGCAGGACCGTCTCCTTGCGGTCCTCTGCCATCCGGTCCCAGGTCGCGTACATCTGCGCCATGCGCGGATTGCTCTCGAAGCGCTCCCGGTGCCGGTGCATGAAATGCCAGTAGAGCAGGTTGAACGGGCAGGCGCCCTCTCCGGTCTTGGCCTTCACGCTGTAGGCGCAGTCGCCGCAATAATCCGACATCCGGTCGATATAGCTGCCGCTCGACACGTAGGGTTTCGACGCGATCACACCGCCATCGGCGAACTGGCTCATCCCCACCGTATTCGGCGCCGTGACCCACTCGAACGCGTCGAAATAGACGCGCATGTACCAATCCTCGACCTCGGCGGGGTCGATCCCGGCGATCAGCGCGAAATTGCCCGTCACCATCAGGCGCTGGATGTGATGCGCGTAGGCCTCTTCCCGCGTCTGCGCCACCGTCTCCGACAGGCAGCGCATCTTTGTCTCCGCCCCCCAGTAGAGCGGTGGCAGCGCGCGCTGTTGGTTCAGCCCGTTGCGCCGCGGATAATCCGGCCCCTCGTGGAAATAGATCCCGCGCATGTATTCGCGCCAGCCGATCACCTGGCGGATATACCCCTCGGCGGCGTTGATCGGCGTGTCGCCCGCGCGCCAGCTCTCCTCCACCGCCTCGCAGACCTCCCGCGGGTCCAGAAGGCCGATGTTCATGTAGGCCGAGATCACCGAGTGATAGAGGAACCGCTCGTCCCCCATCATCGCATCCTGATAGTCGCCGAAGCGCGGCAGCGCGTGCTTGACGAAATGCGCCAATGCGCGCCGCGCCTGGCTCTGGTCGGTGGCGAACCAGAACGGGCGGACCTCTCCGAACCAGTTGCCGAAGCGCGCTTCGACGAGCTCCAGCACCGCCTCGACCGTGTCGTCGGGGGTGAACTGCATCGGCCCGCCGAAATCGACCGCCTCGGGCGCCGGTTTGCGGTTGTCGTGGTCGAAATTCCACTGCCCGCCCGCCGGTTTGCCGTCCTCCATCAGGTACCCGGTCGCCTTGCGCTGCTCGCGGTAGAAAAACTCCATCCGCAGCGTCTTGCGCCCCGAGGCCCATCGCTCGAAATCGTCGTGGCTGGCGATGAACCGGTCATCGGCCAGTTGCCGGCAGGTCAGCGGCATCTCCGAGAGCGCCTTGATCAGCCGCCATTCGCCGGGCTCGGTGGCGATGACCTCCGAGGCGCCCGTCTCCTCGGCCCGGCGCAACAGCTCGCCGGGGATCGAACCGGCGTTCCCGGTGTCGTCGAGCTCGGCATAGCGCACGTCCCAGCCGTCCGCGCGCAGCCGCGCGGCGAACTTGCGCATCGCCGCGAAGATCAACGCGATCTTCTTGGGGTGATGCTGCACGTAAGTCGCTTCCTCGGCGACCTCCGCCATCATGACGACGTCGCTGCCCTTGTCCGCCTCCCGCAGCGCCGAGAGGCTCTCCGACAGCTGATCGCCCAGCACCAGGACCAGCCGGCTCACCAGGGGATCTCCTCGAAGGCGTAGTCGTAGAAGCGCCCGGTATGCTCCGGCCCCAGCCTTTCGAAGACGTCGCACAGGCGCTCCGCCGCGCGGGCCGGGGCCACTGTCGGGTGGCTGTCCGAATAGCCCTCGGTGAACGGCGTCTCGACCGTGCCGGGATGCAGCGCCACGCAGGCGAGGTGCCGGTGCGAGCGGGCGAACTCCACCGCCGCGGTATGCACCACCTGGTTCACCGCCGCCTTGGCCGTGCGGTAGGAATACCACCCGCCGAGCCCGTTGTCGCCGATCGACCCGACCCGCGCCGACAGCACCGCCATCACCGCGCGCTGCCGCCGCGGCACCAGCCGGATCGCGTGCTTCAGCACCATCGCCGGGCCGACCGCGTTGACCATGAACTGATCGCGCATCGCGTCCGGATCGAGCCGCCGGATCGTCTTCTCCGGCGCCGCCCCGCCGATGCGCAGCGCGCCCGTGGCGCAGAACACCAGGTCGAAGGGCCCGTCCAGCGCCCCGAGCACGCGTTCCACCGAAGCCTCGTCGGTCACGTCGAGATTGTCTTCGGACCGCGACAGCCCGGTCACGGCCACGCCGCGCCGCTCGAGCTCCGCGGCCACGGCCGACCCGATCCCGCCCGAGGCCCCGATGATGAGTGCGTTTTCCATTGCGCGCGAGCTAGCGGCCCGCGCCCGCCGTTCAAGCGCCCCACGCCGCCACTCCGGCGCCCCGGTCCTCCCTTCATCTGGCCAAAAAAACCCCCGCCGGAGGCTCCCGTCCGCGCCACGCGCGCCGGGCCTCACTCCGCGAACGGATCCTCCGGGTAGCCCACCCCGGTCAAATAAAGCCCCTGCGGCGGCGCCACAGGCCCGCAGGCCGCCCTGTCCCGCGCCTCGAGCGCCCGGCCCACGTCCTCGGGCGCCCAGGCGCCGCAGCCCACGCGCTCCAGCGTACCGACGAAGCTGCGCACCTGGTTGTGCAGGAAAGACCGAGCGCAGAGAGAGAACCGGATCTCGTGTCCCGCCGCCGTCTCCACCGCGTCCACCTCCAGCCGGTCGAGCGTCTTCACCGGGCTCTTCGCCTGGCAGATCGAGGACCGGAAGGTGGTGAAGTCGTGCCTGCCGACCAGATAGGCCGCCCCCGCCCGCATAGCCTCCACGTCGAGCGCACGCTGCACCTGCCAGACCTGACCGGCCTCCAGCGTCACCCGCGCGCGCCGGTTCAGCACACGGTAAAGATACCGCCGCTCGCGGGCCGAGAACCGCGCGTGCCAGTCGCCGGCCACCTCCGCCGCCGCGACCACCGCGACCGGCGCCGGCTTCAGGTGGTGGTTGAGCGCGTTCATCAGCGTGAACGGCGCCCAGTCCTTGGCCATGTCGCAATGGCAGACCTGCCCGCGCGCATGGACCCCGGCATCGGTGCGCCCGGCGGCGGCGATCCGCGGCACGTCAGGCTCCAGCCGCGCCAGCGCCGCCTCGAGCGCGCCCTGCACGCTCGGGACGTCGTCCTGCCATTGCCAGCCCGAGAAGGGCCCGCCATCGTATTCCACCTTCAGCGCGTATCTCGGCATGGCCCGCGGCCTAGCCCAGCGCCCGCGCACCGGCAAGCGACCCTTTCACATCGGCCGCCGCGCCTCTATCTCTCGCCGGAACGCGACCCACGCATACCGGAGCCCGCCTTGATCCTCGGAGACATCGCAAACCGCATCGGCCGCAGCGCCAGAGGCCTGACCGGCGCGGTCGGCGAGACGTTCGGAGAGCCGACACTGCGGCTCGGCGTCACCGGCCTGTCGCGCGCGGGCAAGACGGTGTTCATCACCTCGCTGGTCGCCAACCTGATGGATCGCGGCCGCATGTCCCAGCTTGCCGCCGCCGCCGAGGGCCGGATCGACGCGGCCTACCTGCAGCCCCAGCCCGACGACACGCTGCCGCGCTTCGATTACGAGAAACACCTCGCCGCGCTCACCGCCGATGCGCCGCACTGGCCCGAAAGCACCCGCGCGGTGAGCGAGCTGCGACTGTCCATGCGCATCCGCCCCACCGGCCTGCTCGCCGGCTTCCAGGGCGCGCGGCGGCTGCATCTCGACATCGTCGACTATCCCGGCGAATGGCTGCTCGATCTCGGATTGCTGGAGAAGAGCTTCGAGGATTGGTCCCGCGACACCCTGGCGCGTGCCGAACGGCGCGAGATCGCCGGGGATTTCCTGTCCCGTCTCAAGGCCGAGGACAGCTCGCAAGAGCTGGAGGAGGCCCGCGCGCAGGCGCTCTCCGAAAGCTTCACCGCCTATCTCCGCGCGGCGAGCGAGGCGGGCTATTCCGACTGCTCGCCGGGGCGCTTCCTGTTGCCGGGCGACCTCGCCGGCTCGCCGGTGCTGACCTTCGCGCCGCTGCCGCCGGGCGACGGCACCGCCGGCCGCAAATCGCTCCGGCGGGAATTCGAACGGCGTTACGAGGCCTACAAGGACCGCGTGGTCAAACCCTTCTTCCGCGACCACTTTTCCCGGATCGACCGGCAGATCGTTCTGGTCGACGCCCTCGGCGCGATCCACCGCGGCCCCGGCGCGGTGGAGGATCTGCGCCACACCATGTCCGACGTCCTGTCGGCCTTCCGGCCCGGCCGGAACGCGTTTCTCAGCCAGATCCTGATGGGCAAGCGGGTCGAACGCATCCTCTTTGCCGCCACCAAGGCCGATCACCTGCACCACCGCCAGCACCCGCATCTGAGCGCCTTCATGCAGGCGCTCACCCGCGAGGCGGCGGACCGCGCGCATTTCGCCGGCGCCCGGACCGACGCCATGGCCATCGCCGCCCTGCGGGCCACCGTGGAGGAGACACGCTCTCACCGCGGCGAGGACCTCGATTGCGTGCGCGGCACGCTGACCTCGGGCAAGAGCGCCGCGTTCTATCCCGGCGAGCTGCCGCAGGATCCCCAGCGCCTGCTCGGCCCGGCGCGCGACGGCTCCGAGCACTGGCTCGACGCCGATTACGGGCTGATGACCTTCGCGCCGGCGAAGCTGTCGCTCAGGCCGGGCGAGGGGCCGCCGCACATCCGGCTCGACCGGGCCGCGCAATTCCTGTTCGGGGACAGGTTGTGATCGCCCCCGCCCTGCGCCCGGCGCGGCCCACCGATGCGGGGTCGGTGGCCGAGATCCTCTCGGGCTGGATCGACGCGACCCCCTGGGTGCCGCGCGTCCATACGAGGGCCGAGGATCTGTCCTTCGCCGGCATGATGATCGAACGCGGCTGGGTCGTCCTGGCGGAGACCACCGACGTCGACGGCTTTCTCGCCCGTGACGGGGAACGCGTGCATGCCCTCTATATCCGCCCAGAGGCACGGGGGCGGGGCCTCGGCGCGCGCCTGCTGGCCGAGGCCAAGGGCGCCGCGCCGCGGCTGGTGCTCTGGACCTTCGCCGCCAACGTCCCGGCGCAGCGGTTCTACGCCCGCCACGGCTTCGTCGAGACCGCCCGCACGGACGGCGCCAACGACGAGGGCTTGCCGGACATCCAGTACCGCTGGGAAAGGAAGGCGGCATGACTGAGCGCAAGGGCCATCGCGGCCCCGTCCTGTTCGAGCTCGACAAAGAGGCCGAGCCCGGCGAGAGCCCGGCCGAGGCCCCGCCCGTGCCCGAGACAACGCCGCCGCCCGAGGGCGCGGCGATGAAGGCGGCCGCCCGCGTGGCGGCCCGGCAATCCTCGCCGCTGGTGCGATGGTTCTGGCGGCTCCTGGGCGCCATCGTGATGCTTCTCGTGACCTCCGCCGCCTGGGCGTTCGTGGCCAGCCTGATGGCGCAGAACGTCGTGCTCGGCTGGGCGGTGACGGGGCTCTTCGGGCTTTTCGCGCTTGTGGTGCTGCTGATCGCCGTGCGCGAGGCGCGGGCCTTCGCCCGGCTCGGGCGCGTCGACGCGCTGCACCGCGACGCCGGCGCCGCGCAGAACGAGGGAGGCCTAGAAGCCGCCCGCCGCGTGGTCGACCGGCTGGACACCCTCTACACTGCGCGCGACGACACCCGCTGGGGCCGCGAGCGCCTGGCCGAGCGGCGCGGCGACGTTTTCGACGGTCCCGCGCTCCTGTCTCTGGCCGAACGCGAGCTGCTGGCTCCACTCGACCTGGCGGCGGCGCGCGAGGTGCAGGCGGCGGCGCGGCAGGTGGCCGGCGTGACGGCGCTCGTGCCGCTCGCCTTTGCGGACGTGGCGGCGGCGCTGTCGTCGAACCTGCGGATGATCCGCCGCGTGGCCGAGATCTACGGCGGCCGGTCCGGCACGCTCGGCACCTGGCGGCTGACGCGGGCGGTCTTCGCGCATCTTCTGGCCACCGGCGCCATCGCGGCGGGCGAGGACATGCTGGAGCCGATCCTCGGCGGCTCGATCCTCGCGCGTCTGTCGCGCCGCTTCGGGGAAGGTGTGGTCAACGGGACGCTGACCGTGCGGGTCGGCGTCGCCGCGATGGAGGTCTGCCGGCCCATCCCCTTCACCAGGGAGACCCGCCCCTCGGTCCGGAACCTCGTCGCGCAGAGCCTCACGGGTCTTTTCGACAAGTCGCGGTAGGGCAGAGCGCCGGTCGAACCATGCCCGCGCGAACTCAAGGCCGTCAGGCCGCCGCGCATCGCCGGGCCGCCCCCCGGACCGGCGATCTGGTGACGCTTGGCGCGGTGCTCGGAGGTCTTGCCGAGTTGGCTGCCATAAAGTGCGTCGTTCGACGACCAGGATCGCCGATCCGCGGCCCGGCGCTGCGCGGCTTGCGCCCGGCCGGGCCTGGGGACCCCCTGTCGCCATACGGACCCGCTTTGTCCCGCGCCGGATTTCCAGCGGTGACTTTGCACCGCCCCGCCCTTATCCTTCCGGCAACGACGCGCCGAAGGGCGGCGGACGAGAGGCAAGGCAGCAGATGTCCAGACTGGACCGGTGGCGGGCGGCGGCGGCACGCACGCACAATCGTTACCACGCCTGGCGCGCGGCGCGGGCGCGGCCGGCGACGGCGTTCCGATCTGCCCCCGAACCCCGCACCGTCGGATCCTTCGCCCGCGGCCGTCAGCTTGCCGCCGGGAACCTGATGTTCGCCGGCCACCTGATCGAGGCGCCCGGCTGGTCGATCTGGGATGTCGATGCGCCCGACGCCGCCTTCGTGGAGGAGATCCACGGCTGTGCCTGGCTCGATGATCTTGCCGCCGTGGGCGAGCCCCGCGCGCGTGTCGTGGCGCAGGACTGGGTCTGGGGGTGGATCGACCGCTACGGCGCCGGCACCGGCCCGGGCTGGCAGCCCGAGCTGGCGGGCCGGCGCATCATCCGCTGGACGCATCACGCGATCTTCCTGCTGCGCGGGCGATCCTCCGAGCAATCGGCCGCATTCTACCGCGCCCTCGGGGCGCAGACGATCTATCTCGCGCGGCGCTGGCAGAAGACGCCGCCGGGGCTGGCGCGGTTCGAGGCGCTGACCGGCCTGCTCTATGCCGGGCTGTCGCTCGAGGGGATGGAGGCGTACGTGGACCCGGCCCGCGCGGGCCTTGCGCGCGAATGCGGCCGCATCGTCGACAGCGCGGGCGGCCTGTCCACGCGCAATCCCGAAGACCTTCTGGAGGTGTTCACGCTGCTCACCTGGGCGGCGACGGCGCTGAGCGAGGCCGGGCGCGTGCCGCAGGGCCCCCATGCCGACGCGATCGCCCGCATCGCCCCGACGCTGCGCGCGCTGCGGCACGCCGATGGTGGGCTGGCGCGGTTCCACGGCGGCGGTCGCGGCCTCGAGGGCCGACTCGACCAGGCGCTCGCCTCCTCGGGCGTGAAGGCGCGGGCGGCGACGGGTCTGCCCATGGGCTTCGCGCGGCTCTCGGGCGGCCGCACCAGCCTCATCGTCGACGCCGCGCCGCCGCCCGCGGGGGCGGCCTCGTTCGACGCCCATGCCTCCACGCTGGCGTTCGAGCTGACATCGGGCCGCCGGCCGCTGGTGGTCAATTGCGGATCGGGCGCGATCTTCGGCTCCGAATGGCGACGGGCGGGCAGGGCGACGCCGTCGCATTCCGCGCTCTGCCTTGACGGCTATTCCAGCGCGCGGCTGGGCAAGGCCGGGTTCGTCGGCGCCGCCCGGCGCGAGATGCTGGAGGACGCGCCGACGCGCGTGCCGGTGGAGCTGAACCCCGGATCGGACGGACTGCGTTTCGAGGGGGCGCATGACGGCTACGTCTCGACCCACGGGCTGACCCATGCGCGGACGCTGGAGCTCAGCCACGACGGCCGCGCGCTTGCCGGTGAGGATCTGCTGGTGGCGATCGCGGCGCGCGACAAGCGGCTTTTCGACATGCGCATGGACGCGGTGCGGCTGACCGGGCTCGCCTTCCAGATCCGGTTCCACCTGCACCCCGAGGTCGATGCCGAGATCGACCTTGGCGGCGCGGCGGTGTCCCTGTCGCTGCCATCGGGGGAGGTCTGGGTGTTCCGCCACGACATGCGGGCCGAACTGGCGCTCGAACCCTCTGTCTACCTCGAAAAGGGGCGGCTCAGGCCGCGGGCCGCGAAACAGGTCGTTTTATCCGGCCGCGCGATGGAGTATGCGAGCCGCGTCCGCTGGACGCTGGCAAAGGCGCAGGAGACCGCGGTGGCGATCCGCGACATTGCGCCGGCCCGTTACGAGGACGACACCGAAGACGTCACATGACCAGACAGGCCCCTTGCACATGACCGATCTCGTTCCCGTCCGCCGCGCGCTCCTCTCCGTTTCCGACAAGTCGGGGCTCGTCGAGCTTGCGCAGGCGCTGGCGGCGCGGGGGGTGGAGCTTCTGTCCACCGGCGGCACCGCCCGCGCGATGCGCGAGGCGGGGCTCACGGTGCGCGACGTCTCGGACGTCACGGGCTTTCCGGAGATGATGGACGGCCGCGTGAAGACGCTGCATCCGGGCGTGCACGGCGGCCTTCTGGCCTTGCGCGACGACGAGGACCACGTGGCGGCGATGGAGGCGCACGGGATCGGTGCCATCGACCTTCTGGTGGTCAACCTCTACCCGTTCGAGGCGGCGGTCGCGGGCGGCGCCGATTACGACACCGCGATCGAGAACATCGACATCGGCGGGCCGGCGATGATCCGCGCGGCGGCCAAGAACCACCGCTTCGTCAACGTGGTGACGGACGTGGAAGATTACGCCGCGCTGCTGGACGAACTGAAGGCGCGGGACGGGCAGACCTCCTACGCCTTCCGCCAGCGGTTGGCGCTGACCGCCTATGCCCGCACGGGCGCCTACGACGCCGCCGTCTCGGGCTGGATGGCGGACGCGCTGGGCGAGACGGCGCCGCGCCGCCGGGTCGTCGCAGGGCGGCTGAAGCAGACGCTGCGCTACGGCGAGAACCCGCACCAGTCGGCGGCGTTCTACGTGGACGGCGCCGCGCGGCCCGGGATCGCGACGGCCGAACAGCTTCAGGGCAAGGAGCTGAGCTACAACAACATCAACGACACCGACGCGGCGTTCGAGCTGGTGTCGGAACTGGCGGGCGAGGCGCCCGCCTGCGCGATCATCAAGCACGCCAATCCCTGCGGCGTCGCCGTCGGCGCGACGCTGGCCGACGCCTATTCCCGCGCCTTCGACTGCGACCGGACCTCGGCCTTCGGCGGGATCGTGGCGCTGAACCGCCCGCTCGACCGCGCGACGGCAGCGGCGATCACCGAGATCTTCACCGAGGTGGTCATCGCACCCGGTGCCGACGAGGACGCGCGCGCGGTTTTTGCCGGCAAGAAGAACCTGCGGCTGCTGCTGACCGACGGGCTGGCCGATCCGGCGGCCGCGGGGCTGGCGCTGCGACAGGTGTCGGGCGGGCTTCTGGTGCAGGACCGCGACACCGGCGCGGTCGGCGAGGCGGATCTGCGGGTGGTCACCAAGCGCCAGCCGAGCGAGGCGGAGATGCGCGATCTGCGCCTCGCCTGGACCGTGGCCAAGCATGTGAAGTCCAACGCCATCGTCTACGTCAAGGACGGCGCCACCGTGGGCGTCGGCGCGGGCCAGATGAGCCGGGTCGATTCGACCCGGATCGCCGCGCGCAAGGCGCAGGACATGGCCGAGGCGCTGGATCTGGGGGCGATCCCGACGCAGGGCGCGGCGGTGGCGTCGGATGCGTTCTTTCCCTTCCCCGACGGGGTGCTGACCGCGGCGGAGGCCGGCGCGAGCGCGCTGATCCAGCCGGGTGGCGCGATGCGCGACGAAGAGGTGATCGCGGCGGCCGACGAGGCGGGGCTCGCCATGGTGTTCACCGGCATGCGGCATTTCCGGCATTGACGGCGCGGAACTCATCCAGCCCTTGCGGGCTCTCTTCGCACGGGGGCGGCGGCGCATGAGGATCGTGGCGATTTCGGCGGCGGTGATCTTCGTGCTCGACCAAGTGTCGAAATACTGGATCGTGCACGCCATGGCGCTCGACGTGCGCGGTGTGATCGACGTCTTCCCGCCGTATCTCACGTTCCGCATGGCATGGAACTACGGCATCAATTTCGGCCTGTTCGCCGGGCAGCAGGATCTGACGCGCTGGGTGCTGGTGGCCGTGGCGCTGGGAATCGTGCTTTTCGTTCTGGTCTGGCTGCGGCGCGACCCGCCGGGGGTGCCGGGGCTGATTGCCGGCGGGGTGCTGATCGGCGGCGCGCTGGGCAACGTGGTGGACCGGCTACTGTACGGCGCGGTGGCCGATTTCCTCAACATGTCGTGTTGCGGCATCGACAACCCTTACGCGTTCAACGTCGCCGACATCGCGATCTTCGCCGGGGCGGCGGGGCTCGCGCTCTTTCCCGGGGGCGGCAAGCCGCCGGGACGGCAGCGGAAAAACCGCGCGTGACGACGCCGGCGAGTTGCGGTAAGGCTCGGGGCGCGCGCGGAACGGCGCACCAAGGCGGGACGGAGTAGAACGATGCGTGTTTGGCTGATCGTGGGGCTGCTTGCGGCAACCGGGCTGGGCGCCTGTTCCTCGGCGCGGGACGGCGGAAGCAATCTGCGCAAGCTCAACACCTACAGCGGCACGCCCGAGGAATTCGGCATCGTGCCGAACAAGCCCCTGTCCGAGCCGCAGAATTTCTCCGCGCTGCCGCAGCCGACGCCGGGCGGCGCGAACCGCGCCGATGCCACGCCCCTCCAGGATGCCGTCGCCGCGCTGGGTGGCGATCCGGCCCGGATGGCCGAACGCGGCATCCCGGCGGCCGACGGCGCGCTGATCGCTGCGGCCGGACGCCGCGGAGTGGACGCGGCGATCCGGCAGGATCTTGCTGCCGACGACGCGGCCTTCCGCCGCCGCAAGTCGATCCTGAACTGGCGTCTGCTGCGCGAAGACGAATACAATCGCGCCTATCGCAGCCAACAGCTCGACCCGCAGGACTGGCTCCGGCGCGTCCGGCGGCCGGGCACCAACATCCGCACCCCGTCGGCCCCGCCACCGGAGCGGTGACCTTACAAATCTGCAAGGTCGCTTGATCTCCCCGCGCCGGGCCGTAGCTTGCACGCATACCCGGTTCGAGGAGACACCACCCCCGATGCTCACACGGCTGATCCCCCTCGCGGCCGCTGCGCTGTTCGCGCTACCGGCCGCCGCGCAGGACGCGATCGAAGAACAGGTTTCCACCTTCACGCTCGACAACGGCATGAAGGCCGTGGTGATCGAGAACCACCGCGCCCCGGTCGTCACTCACATGGTGTGGTACCGCGCCGGCGCTGCGGACGAGGATCCGGGCGTCTCGGGCGTTGCGCATTTCCTCGAACACCTGCTCTTCAAGGGAACCGAGACGCTGGAGCCGGGCGAGTTCAGCCGCGTTGTGGCCGAGAACGGCGGGTCGGACAACGCCTTCACCGGGCAGGACTACACCGCCTATTTCCAGCGCGTCGCCGCCGACCGCCTGGGCCGGATGATGGAGATGGAGGCCGACCGCATGGTCAATCTCCGGATCCGCCCGGAGGACGTGGAGACGGAGCGCAACGTGATCCTGGAAGAACGCAACCAGCGGGTCGAGAATTCCCCGGGCGCGCTGTTCCAGGAGCAGGTGAGCGCGGCGCTGTTCCTCAACCATCCCTACGGCTCGCCGATCATCGGCTGGAAGCACGAGATGGAGGCGCTCGACCGCGACGCGGCGCTCGGGTTCTACGACACGCATTACGCGCCGAACAACGCCATCCTCGTCGTCGCGGGAGACGTCACCCCGGACGAGGTGCGCAGCCTCGCGGAGGAGCATTACGGCCCGATCCCGAAAAACGACGCCGTCGGCGCCCCGCGCGAGCGCTCGCAGGAGCCGCCGCATCGGGCCGAGCGGCGCGTCATCCTGGCCGATCCGCGCGTCTCCCAGCCGTACCTCCTGCGCGGTTACCTTGCGCCGGAACGCGACGCGGGCGCGCAGGACAAGGCAGCCGCGCTGTCGCTGCTGGCCGAGATCCTGGGCGGCGGGCAGACTTCGGTCCTCAACCGCGAGCTGCAGTTCGAGCGGACCGCAGCGGTCTACACCAGCGCCTTCTACGACGGCACCTCCTATGACGACACGCAGTTCGGGCTGGTGGTCGTCCCGGCCGAGGGCGTGAGCCTCGAGGCCGCGGAGGGCGAGCTCGACCGCGTGCTGGAGGAGTTTCTCGAAGAGGGGATCGACGCCGACCAGCTGGCGCGGATCAAGTTCCGGCTGAAGGCGCAGCAGATCTACGCGCTGGACAATTCCGACGGCATCGCGCGGCGCTACGGCTCGGCGCTCGCCAGCGGCCTCACGGTCGAGGATGTGCAGGCCTGGCCCGAGACGATCCAGTCCGTGACGGCAGACGAGATCGTCGCGGCGGCGCGCGAGGTACTCGACCGTGACCGGTCCGTCACCGGCTACCTGATCGGCGCCCGCCCGGAAGGGTCCGGCGAAGAAACCAGCGAGACTCCGGCCCCCACCGGCGACGGCACATCCCCGGCCGCATCCGAAGACAATGAGGTGATCCAATGATCCGTCTGACGCTCGCCGGCGCTGGGATTGCCGCGCTTCTCGGTCTCGCCGGCCCCGTCGCGGCCGAGGTCGACATCCAGGAGGTCACCTCCGAAGCCGGCTTCGACGCCTGGCTGGTGGAGGAGGACAGCGTGCCCTTCGTTTCGCTCGAACTTCAGTTCGAGGGTGGAGCGGTGCTGGACCGCGAAGGCAAGGGCGGCGCGACCAACCTGATGGTGGCGCTTCTCGAGGAGGGCGCGGCGGATCGCGACGCCCGCGCCTTCGCCGCGGCGCAGGAGCAACTGGCCGCGACGTTCCGTTACGACGCAAATCACGATTCGGTATCCGTCTCGGCCCGCTTCCTGACCGAGAACATGGACGAGGTGGTCGCGCTTCTGCGCGACAGTCTGGTCGCGCCGCGCTTCGACGAGGACGCGATCGAGCGGGTGCGCGCGCAGGTGCTCGCCAATCTGCGCGCGGCCGAAACGGACCCGGACGAGATCCTCGAACGGCGCGCGGCAGAGCTGACCTACGGCGATCACCCCTATGCACGACCCGTGAACGGCAGCACCGAATCGGTCACCGCCCTCGGCCGCGAGGACATCGTCGCGGCGCACGAGGCCGCGCTGGTGCAGGACCGCGTGCTGATCGGCGCCGCCGGCGATATCTCTGCCGAGGAGCTGTCGGAGCTTGTCGACACGCTCCTCGCAGACCTGCCGGAAAGCGGGCCGGAGCTGCCGGGCGAGGCGTCGCTGGCACTCGACGGCGGCGTGACCGTCGTGCCGTTCGAGACGCCGCAATCGGTAGCGCTGTTCGGCCATGCCGGGATCGACCGGCACGATCCGGACTTCTTCCCCGCCTATCTGATGAATCACATCCTCGGCGGTGGCAGCTTCGAATCGCGGCTGATGGAAGAGGTGCGTGAAAAGCGCGGCCTGACCTACGGGATCTACAGCTACCTGGCCAACCGCGACCATGCCGACCTGGTGATGGGCCGCGTCGCTTCGGCCAATGACCGCATGGCCGAAACGATCGACGTCGTCCGCGGCGAATGGCGCCGGATGGCCGAAGATGGCGTCACCGAGGAGGAACTGGAGGCCGCCAAGACCTACCTGACCGGCGCCTATCCTCTGCGCTTCGACGGCAACGGCGCGATCGCCGACATCCTCGTCGGGATGCAGGCGCAGGACCTGTCGCCGGACTACGTCACCACCCGCAACGACAAGGTGGAGGCGGTGACGATCGAGGACCTCAACCGCGTCGCTTCAGAGCTCCTGAACCCCGAAAACCTGCACTTCGTCGTCGTCGGGCAGCCCGAGGGCGTCGAGAGTACCGCGACTCAGTAGATCACCCGCCGCCGCCGGCCCGCGCCGGCGGCGCCCTGCGATGCCGCAGCGCATGGAGGCGCCCGCATGAGACGATGGCTCGCCTTGGTCCCCGCGCTCGGCCTGACGCTGGCCGCGCCGGCGGACGCGCAGCGCAGCGGCACCGTCACGCCGTTGCCGCCGGACACCGCCGAGCTGTCGGATTACCGCTGGTCGAATCGCCCGGTCCTGCTCTTTGCCGACGCTGATACGGATGCCGCTTACGCCGCGCAGCGCGCCGCCTTGGCAGCGGCCGCGCCCGGCCTCGCGGACCGGGACATCGTCGTTCTGACCGACACCGACCCGCAGGCGCGCGGCGCGCTTCGCGCCCGCTTCGCGCCGGAGGGCTTCCTCATGGTGCTCGTTGGCAAGGACGGCGGCGTCAAGCGGACGGAGACGGCGCCGATCTCCGCCGACGACCTCTTCGCCACGATCGATGCCATGCCCATGCGCCGCCGTGAGATGTCTCGTTAACCCCCGCCGGGTGGGGCCTCTTTCAGCCCTGCCTCCGCACGGATCAAACAGGGCAAGCGCGAAGCGCCCGCCCGAGCCTGGTTTCTTTGGGCTTCAAATACTCCGGGGAGCGCGAGGGGCTGGCCCCTCGCTCCGCCGGATCAGTTCAGCAGCCCCGCATGTCGCAGCCCGATATCCACCTTCTCGCGCGTCTCGGGGGTGAGCGGCACCAGCGGCACGCGCACCTCTTCCTCGCACAGGCCCAGCCGCGCCATGGCGTATTTCGCGCCGCACAGGCCCGGCTCGGTGAAGATCGCGTGGTGCAGCGGCATCAGCCGGTCCTGCAGCTCCAGCGCGCGCTGATAGTCGCCGGACAGGCACGCCTCCTGCACGTCCGAACACAGCCGCGGTGCCACGTTGGCGGTGACCGAGATCACGCCGATCCCGCCCTGCGCGTTAAAGCCGTGCGCGGTCGCGTCCTCGCCCGAGATCTGCAGGAAGTCCGGCCCGCAGGTGATCCGCTGTGCCGAGACGCGGGCGATGTCCCCGGTCGCGTCCTTTACCCCGACGATGCGCGGCAGCTTGGCCAGCTCGCCCATCGTCACCGGCGTCATGTCCACGGCCGACCGGCCGGGAATGTTGTAGATGATGATCGGCAGATTGCAGGAATCGTGCAGCATCTTGAAATGCGCATACAGCCCCGCCTGGGTCGGCTTGTTGTAATAGGGCGTCACCACCAGCGCACCGTCCGCGCCGACGCGTTCGGCGTGCATCATGAAGCGCATCGCCTCGGTGGTGTTGTTCGACCCCGCGCCGGCGATCACCGGCAGGCGCCCCGCGGCCGCGGTGACCACGGTCTCGACGACCGCCTCGTGCTCCTCGTGGCTGAGCGTCGGGCTCTCTCCGGTGGTGCCCACAGGCACCAGCGCGCGGGTGCCCTGGTCCACGTGCCAGTCGACAAGGCGTTTGAGCGTCTCGAAATCCACCGCGCCGTCCTTGAACGGCGTGACGAGGGCGACCATCGACCCCTTGAACATGACACGCTCCTTGCTTCATCGTTGCTTCCGGTCGCATCCCGGAGGCAGGCCGTCCCTGTCGCAGTCGTGAGTTGAGGGTCCGGCACGCTTCGGTATGCTCCGGGCCGTGTCTATCCTCTCTCGTTTTGGAAATTGCAAGCTTATGTCGCGACTCCGGGCCTGGCTTCTCCTGCCGTTCCTGCTTCTCGCACCGCTCGCCATCGCGCCCGGTCCGGCCGTCGCGCAGGAGGCGCGCGCCCTCGGCCGGGCGATGGACATGATGCGCCAGGGAGACTGGGCCGGTGCGCTGATCGAGGCGCGCGGCGACGGCCAGGTCGCCGTCGACGTGATCCTCTGGCACTACCTGCGCGATGGCAAGGGCGACGCCGCGCAGGTGCAGGACTTCATCGACCGCAACGCCGACTGGCCGGGCATGGATTACCTGCGCGAGAAGAGCGAGGAGGCGATCACCACCGCCCCGCATGCCGACGTGCGCGCGTTTTTCGCCGATCACCTGCCGCAGACCGGAAGCGGCGCATTGTCCTATGCGCGCGCGCTGACCGATGCCGGCGAGGTCGGGCTCGCCGAGGTGACGATCGTGCTGGCCTGGCGCACGCTGGCCCTTTCGGCCGAGGAGACGGCGGCCTTCCTCGCCGATCACGGCGACCTTCTGCGCCCGCACCACGCCGCGCGGCTCGACATGACGCTCTGGAACGGCTGGACGGTGAACGCCCGCCGGGTGGTCAACCTCGTGGACGACGGGCGGCGCGCGCTGGCCGAGGCGCGAATCGCGCTGCAGGACATGGCGCCGGGCGTGGACACCAAGATCGCGGCGGTGCCCGAGCGACTCACCGGCGATCCGGGCCTGGCCCATGACCGTTTCGAATGGCGCGTGCGCAAGGGCCGCGACGACGACGCCATCGATTTCCTGCTGGAGCGCTCCACCGATGCCGAAGCGCTCGGCGAGCCGGCCGCCTGGGCGTCGCGCCGTCGCCAGCTGACCCGCCAGACGATGCGCGCGGGCGAGCACGAGACAGCCTACCGCGTCGCGGCGAGCCACTACATGGTGCCGACGGGCGACTACGACTACGCCGACCTCGAATGGCTTTCCGGCTACATCGCCCTGCGGTTCCTCGACCGGCCGGAGCTCGCGGCAGAGCATTTCCGCAATTTCCGCACCTCCGTGGATACGCCGATCTCCCTGGGGCGCGCCGGCTACTGGATCGGCCGCGCCGAAGAGGCCGCCGGCAACGCCGAGGCCGCGCAGGAGGCCTACGAATTCGGCGGGCAGTACCAGACCGCTTTCTACGGCCTGCTGGCTGCAGAGAAGGCCGGGATGCCGCCCGATCCCGGCCTCTCCGGCGCGGGCCCGACGGAATGGCAGGACGCCGCCTTCACCGAGTCCAGCGTCTTCAGGGCCGCGGTGATGCTGCTCGCCGCCAACCAGGACTACCTGGCAGAGCGTTTCTTCACCCACCTGTCGGAAAGCCTCGCGCCCGAGGAGATCGCCCGCCTCGGCGCCATGCTCGAGGAAATGAACCGCCCGCACATCCAGGTCATGGTCGGCAAGCGCGCCGCCCAGGCGGGGCTGGAGGTTCACGGCCCGTACTACGCCGTTCCCAGCTTCGCCGATCGCCGCTTCCCGGTGCCGACGGAACTCGTCCTCGCCATCGCGCGCCGCGAATCGGAATTCGACCCGGTGGTGGTCAGCCATGCCGGCGCGCGCGGCCTGATGCAGCTGATGCCGGGCACCGCGCGCGATGTCTCCGGCTGGATCGGAGAGACCTACTCGGTCTCCCGCCTGACCTCGGATCCGGCCTACAACGCCCGTCTCGGCTCGGCCTACCTCGAATACCTCGCGCGGCGCTTCGACGGCAACATCGTGATGATGGCCGCGGGTTACAACGCCGGCCCCGGGCGTCCCCTGCAATGGATGGAGCGCTTCGGCGACCCCCGCGAGGGCGAGATCGACGTCATCGACTTCATCGAATCGATCCCCTTCCAGGAGACGCAGAACTACGTGATGCGCGTCGCCGAGAGCCTGCCGATCTACCGTGCCCGCCTCGGCCAGGACCCGCACCCCGTGCCCTTCTCCGAGGAACTCACCGGCACAACGCTCCTCCCCCTCGGAGAGTGAGGCGCGGCTCCACGCCCGCAGAGTCCCACCCCGCACCCTCTCGCGCCGCCCCGGCTTTCATCTGCCCGTAAATATCCCGGGGAGCGCGAGGGGCTGGCCCCTCGCTCCCGCACCTCCCAACGATGCGCACCGTCACCCCTTCGCCACGCGCTCGCGCCAGAAGGTGAACAGCCCCGCGGCCACGATGATCGTCGCGCCGATCACCACGTTGGGGCGCAGCGCCTCGCCGAAGACCACGAGTCCCAGCGTCGAGGCGAAGACCAGTTGCAGATAGGCGAAGGGCTGCACCGCGCCCGCCTCGGCCACCTCGTAGGTCTTGATCAGCGTGAAATGCCCCAGCGCGCCGGTCACGCACAGGACCGCCATCATCACCCAGTCGGGCCGCGTCATCGGCTCCCAGAACCAGATGCCGATGGCGGTCGAGACCACGGCGCCCACCGTGCCGGTCCAGAAAAAAGAGGTCGCCGCGTCGTCCTTGCGCGCGACGTAGCGGTTGAGCAGCCCGTAGAGCGCGAACATCAGCGCCGCCAGCAGCGGGATCGCCGCGTAGGGCGAGAACACGCCGCCCGAGGGCTGCAGCACGATGATCACGCCGACGAAGCCCACGCCGGTCGCCGCCCAGCGGCGCCAGCCCATCCGTTCGCCCAGGACCGGCCCCGACAGCGCGCCGATCAGCAAGGGATAGCAGGCGAAGACAGCGTGGCTCTCCACAAGGCCGAGGAAGACGAAGCCCAGCACCATCACCATGATCTCGAGCGCCAGGAGCGCGCTGCGGAACGCCTGCAGGAGCGGCTGCGCCGAGCGTGCGGCGGCGCGGACGCTGCCGGCCTGCCGGCGGGCGATGGCGATCACGAAGGCGGCGAAGAACCAGTAGCGGATCATCACCACCATGAAGACGTTGTAATTGTCCGCCAAGTGGCGCGACAGCCCGTCCTGCGCCGCGAAGATCAGCGTCGTCGTCACCATCAGCCAGATGCCGAGGCGGGTGTCGTTGCGCGTCATGGGATGGCCTTTCCGGGGGCGGCCTTTCGGGCGACGGTCATGTGCCGTTTGCGCCCGTAGCCCGGCACGCGGGTGGTCACAAGGCCGCCCGCGTCGAGCGCCCGGCGCACGTGCCCGGCGGCGGTATAGCTGGCCGCGGTGCCGCCCGGCGCGGTGTGCCGCGCCACTTCGGCCATCAGCTCCGCCCCCCACAGCTCTGGGTTCTTGGCCGGGGAAAACCCGTCGAGGAACCAGGCATCGGCCGCCCCGTCCCAGTCCGGCAATGTCGCGCGCGCATCCCCGGCGATCAGCCGGAAGTCGAGGTCCGGCAGCTCGATTCTCTCTGCGCCCCAATGCGGCGCCAGTTCCGCCGACAGGGCGGCCACCTCCGGGAACGCGGCCTGCGCGCGCACCATCTCGGCAGGCGCCAACGGATAGGCTTCGAAGCTGGTATAGATCAGGCGGCCGCCCACGCCGGCGGCGCGCCAGAGCGCCAGCGCGGCGAGAAGGTTCAGCCCGGTGCCGAAGCCGAGCTCGGCGATGCGGAAGCCGTCCCGGAACCGCTCCGGCAGGTCGTTGCCCGACAGGAACACGTGCCGCGTCTCCGCCAGACCGTCCTCCAGCGAATAATACGGATCGTCGAAACGGCGCGAGACCGGCACACGGCCGTCGCGCCAGACGGTGTCGGGCTGGTCGCTCATGAACGCACCGATTAGGTGATGACACGGCAAAGCGGAAGGTATCGAGGATGACACAGGCGGACGTTACGGTGCGCGGGGCGGGAATCTTCGGCCTTTCGGTGGCATGGGCCTGCGTCCGGCGCGGCGCGCGGGTGCGGGTGATCGACCCGCATGGCGTCGCAGCCGGTGCCTCCGGCGGGGTGGTCGGCGCGCTCGCCCCGCACGTGCCGGAGACCTGGAACCCCAAGAAGGCCTTCCAGCTCGAAAGCCTGCTGATGGCCGAAGGGTTCTGGTCCGAGGTGCAGCAGACCGGCGGCGTCGATCCCGGCTATGCCCGGCTCGGACGGCTGCAGCCGATCGGGGACGACGCGGCGCTGGAGCGCGCCCGGGACCGGATCGCCGGGGCCCAAGCGCATTGGCAGGGCCGCGCGGTGTGGGAGGTCATTCCGGCCGATGAGGCGGGCCCCTTCGCCCCGGTCTCGCCGACCGGCTGGCTGGTGCGCGACACGCTCACCGCCCGGCTGCACCCCGCCCGCGCCTGCGCGGCGCTGGCGGCCGCCCTGCGCGTGCGCGGGGCGCGGATCGATCCGGAGGGGCCGGACGAAGGCGCCGTGATCTGGGCCACCGGCTGGCGCGGCCTCTCTGACATCGTGAACGATGCCGGCCGCCCCGCCGGCACCGGCGTGAAGGGGCAGGCGCTGCTTCTGCGCCACGACGCGGGCGCGGTGCCGCAGGTCTTCGCGGACGGCCTGCACATCGTGCCGCACGACGACGGCACGGTGGCGCTTGGATCCACCTCGGAGCGGGAGTTCGAAGACCCCGCCGCCACCGACGAAGCCGCCGACGCCCTGGCGGATCACGCCGTGCAAGTGCTTCCCGTCCTGGCGGGCGCGGAGATTCTGCAACGTTGGGCAGGGGTGCGCCCCCGCGCGCGCAGCCGCGCGCCGATGCTCGGCCCCTGGCCCGGTCGTCCCGGGCATTTCGTTGCCAATGGCGGCTTCAAGATCGGCTTCGGCGTCGCGCCGCGCTGCGCGGAGGTGCTTGCGGATCTCGTTCTGGAGGGGCTCGATGAGATTCCGCAGGCCTTCAGGGTGGAAGCGTCGCTCTGAGCGACCACATTCCGGGCTTGCCGCGCCGGGCCTCCTGTTGTTAGCTTGCATAAATTCCGACTTCCGTGGGGTGCGGAAAGTATGCAGGACATGACAGAGGCCCTCGGCCTTGCAGTCGATCTCGTCGCCTCGGGCGATCCCGACCTCGTGGAGATCGTCGGCCTGTCGCTGCAGGTCAGCCTGTCGGCCACGCTCGTTGCCTGCATGATCGGCCTGCCGCTGGGCGCGCTGGTCGCGGTCACGCGCTTTCGCGGTCGGGGCGCGGTGCTGACGCTGATGAACGCGCTCATGGGCCTGCCGCCGGTGGTGGTGGGGCTGATCGTCTACCTGCACCTGTCGCGGGCGGGGCCGCTGGGTTTTCTCGGCCTCCTTTACACGCCCGGCGCGATGATCATCGCGCAGACGATCCTGATCGCGCCCATCGTGGCGGCGCTGTCGCGGCAGGTGCTGGAGGACATGCATTCCGAATACGACGCGCAGTTCCGGTCGCTCTGCCTCACTCGGGGGCAGACCATTGCGGCGCTTCTGTGGGATGCGCGCTACCCGCTGCTGACCGTGGCGCTCGCCGGTTTCGGCCGCGCGGTGGCAGAGGTCGGCGCGGTGATGATCGTCGGCGGCAATATCGACCATCTGACGCGGGTGATGACCACGGCCATCGCGCTCGAGACCTCCAAGGGCGCGCTGCCGATGGCGCTGGCGCTGGGCATCGTGCTGATGGCGCTGGCGCTCGGCGTCAACGCGGCGGTGCAGGGGGTGCGGTCCACCGCGGCACGGTACGCCTATGTCTGACGCCACGCTCGCCTTCACCGGCCTCGGCGCGCGCGAGGCGGCGCCGGCCGGGCCGCTCCTGCCGCTGCGCGCGCGGGGGCTGACGGTCGTCCTCGGCGGGCGCGCGCTGATCGACGGGCTCGACCTCGATCTGGGACCGACAGGCTGCACCGCAATCATGGGGCCCAACGGCGCCGGCAAGAGCCTGCTTCTGCGCCTTCTGCACGGGCTGGAGGCGCCCTGTGGCGGCACGATCGACTGGAACGGACATGCGCCGGGCACGGCGGTCACCCGCCGGCAGGCGCTGGTCTTCCAGACGCCGGTTCTGTTGCGGCGGTCGGTGGCGGCCAATCTCGACTTCGTGCTGAAGGCGCGGCGCAAGGACCGCTCGCGCCGCGACGCGATGCTCGATCATGTCGGGCTTGCGGGCAAGGCGGCGCAGCCGGCGCGGCTGCTGTCCGGCGGCGAGAAGCAGCGCCTCGCGCTCGCGCGCGCGTTGGCGCTGGAGCCGGAGATGCTGTTTCTCGACGAGCCCACCGCGAGCCTCGATCCCGGCTCGGTCCAGCGGATCGAGGCGATCGTCGCGGAGGCCGGCGCCGCCGGCACCCGCGTCGTCATCGTCACCCACGACATCGGCCAGGCCCGGCGGCTGGCGGACGACGTGGTCTTCCTCAACCGGGGCCGGATGGCGGAGCACGCGCCGGCCGATACGTTCTTCGCCGCGCCGTCGACGCGCGCGGCGCGGGACTTCCTCGACGGCCGCCTGGTCGTCTGATCACAACGGAGAGTTACATGCCGACCAGATCCCTTCTTGCCGCCACCGCGCTTGCCGGGCTTGCCACGGGCGCCTGGGCGCAGGAGTCGATCATCGTGCAGTCGACGACCTCGACCGCCAATTCGGGCCTCTACGATCACCTCCTGCCGATCTTCGAGGACGAGACCGGCATCACCGTCAACGTGGTCGCCGTCGGCACCGGCCAGGCGATCCAGAACGCGCGCAATTGCGACGGGGACGTGCTACTCGTGCACGCCAAGCCGGCCGAGGAGGAGTTCGTTGCCGACGGCTTCGGCACCGAGCGCACGGACCTGATGTACAACGACTTCGTCATCGTCGGCCCGGCTGACGACCCGGCCGAGGTGTCCGGTATGGAGGACGCGCAGGAGGCGCTGAGCGCCATCGCCGAGGCGCAGGCGCCTTTCGCCTCGCGCGGCGACGACAGCGGCACGCACAAGAAAGAGGTCTCGCTGTGGTCCGAGGCCGGGGTCGAGCCGACGGGCGGCTCGGGCGAGTGGTACCGCGAGACCGGGTCGGGCATGGGCGCGACACTCAACGCCGGGATCGGCATGGGCGCCTATGCGATGACCGACCGTGCGACCTGGATCAGTTTCGAGAACAAGCAGGATTACGAGATCCTGGTGGAGGGCGACAGCGATCTCTTCAACCAGTACGGCGTGATTCCCGTCAGCCAGGAGGCGTGCCCCTCGGTGAATGCCGCAGCCTCGGAGAACTTTGCGGATTGGCTGGTGTCGCGAGAGGGACAGGCGGCGATCGCGGCCTACCGGGTGGACGGCCAGCAGCTGTTCTTCCCCAACGCTCCGAGCGAGGGCGGCGAGAGCTGAGGAGCGCGTCGTGGGGGCTCTGCCCCCACACCCCCGGAGTATTTCTGGCCCAAAGAAGCGGGGCGCGGGCGTGAAGGCCCTGAGTCAAGAAGCCCGTGGGCTGTGCCTCAGGCCAGAAGCATGGCGCCGCAGAGCACGAAGAGCCCAAGGAAGGCCGTTTCCGCCGCCAGCATGAGGATCGCGGGGCGGCCGACCTTCAGAAGCTCGGGGATGGAGGTTTTCATGCCCACGGCGGCGATGGCCGTCAGGAGCGCCCAGCGCGAGATGCCGTTCGCCGCCTCGCGCAGGCCCTCGGGCACGAGGCCGGCCGAGCCTAGTGCGGCAAGGGCGAGAAAGCCGATGACGAAACCGGGCAGGAGCGGCGGGCGCGCCTCGCCCGAGCCTTGCGCGCGCAGCACCAACGCGGCGATGAGCACGACGGGGGCGAGCAGGCTCACCCGGATGAGCTTGACCAGCGTGGCGACGTCGCCGGTCTGGTCCGACACCGAGTAGCCGGCGCCGACGACCTGCGCGACGTCGTGGATCGTGCCGCCGAGGAAGACGCCGGTGACGACCGGTCCGAGGCCCGCAGTGGCGGCAACGATCGGGTAGAGGATCATCGCGACGGTCGACAGGACGGTGACGGCGACGACGGTGAAGACGAGGTCCTGCTCCGACCGGTCGGTCCGGGGCAGGATCGCGGCGATCGCCATGGCCGCCGAGGCGCCGCAGATCGCCACCGAGCCGCCGGTGAGAAAGGCAAATCGCCTCTCGCGTCCGAAGAGCGGCGCGGCGGCGAGCGCCGCGAGGATGGTGGCGGCGACACCGAGGACGGTGAGGAAGACGAAGCCGGCGCCGAGGCTGGACAGCAGATCGACCGAGATCCGCAGGCCCAGAAGCGCGACGCCGAGGCGCAGGACGTGGCGCGCGGCAAAGTCGATGCCGGAGGCGGGGCGCCCCTCTTCGGACAGGAAGTGCAGCGCGATGCCGAGCAGGATCGCCATGAGCATCGCCGGCGCGCCGTAATGGTCCGACAGGAACTGCGCGGTGATCGCGACGAGTGCCGACACCGCGAGCCCCGGCGCGATGCGCCGGGTCGCGGCGCGCAGCGCGCGGGGGGAGCTCATCCGCCGTGGCCGGCGTCTTCGCATCGCCGGTCAACCCAGGGCGCGGAAGCCGCCGAACTGGCCGTTGAGAAACAGCAGCGGCTCGCCCTCGCGCATGCGCACACGCTGCACGCGGCCGACGACGATGACGTGGTCGCCGCCGTCATGCACCGCGTCGCGCGCGCATTCGAAATGCGCCAGCGCGGTCTCGATCAGCGGCACACCGTTCTCGTTCTCGGTCAGGTCGCCGGGGCGGAAGCGGCGGGCGTCGCGCGCGACCTCGCTGCAGAGCGCCGCCTGGTCGGCGGCGAGGACGTGGATCGCGAAATGCTGCGCCTCGGTGAAGGGCACGAAGCGGGCCGACGCCTTGGCCGGCGACCACAGCACCAGCGGCGGGTCGAGCGAGAGCGACGCGAAGCTGTTGGCGGTGATCGCGATCGGGCCGTCGGGCGTCTGCGTGGTGACGATGGTCACGCCCGTCGCGAACCGGCCGAGCGCGTCACGGAAGGCGCGCGTGGTGTCCGGGCCGGGCTGAAAGGTCTGATTTTCGGTGTCCATCGCGCCGTCCATGTCACGGTACCTCGCGGCCGAGCGCAAGCGTATATAGTTCGAACCAGGTTTCGCGGTCCAGAGACAGCGCTTCGGCCTCGCCGAGGCGGGCGATCCGCGAAAGCGTGTTGGTGCCCATGACCGGCAGGATTCGCGCCGGATGCGCCAGCAGCCAGGCCACCGCGACCGCCGACGGCTCGACACCGGCCTCTGCCGCGATCTCCTCGAGCCGGGCGCTCAGGGCGGGCCGCGATCCGTCGAAGAGCGCGCCGCCGCCGAGCGGCGACCACGCCATGATCGGCACGCCGCGTTCCTGAAGGAAGGCCACGTCGCCATTCGTGAATCCCTCGGGCGCGGACAGCGACAGTTCGATCTGGTTCGTGAGAAGCTTGGCGTTCATCGCCGATTGCAGCAGCGTCCAGTCGTGCAGCTTGAAGTTCGACACGCCCACATGCGCCACCTTGCCCGCAGCGATCACGCCGTCGAGCGCCGCGCCGGTTTCGTGATGATCCATCAGCGGGTCGGGGCGGTGGATCAGCAGCAGGTCGATCCGGTCGATCCCCATGAGCTCGAGCGACTGGTCCACCGAGGCCTCGATATGCGCCGCGGAGGTATCGTAGTGCTTCACGCGCCGGTCCGCGTGGCGGCCTGCCGGCGCGACGATGCCGCATTTGGTGACAATCTCGATCCGATCGCGCAGGTCGGTGCCTTTCAGCGCGGCGCCCAGGACCTCTTCGGCGGCATAGCCGCCGTAGATGTCGGCCTGATCCATTGTGGTGATGCCCTGCGCGAGGCAGGCCTCTATCTTCCCGCGGACGCGGGCGGGCGAGGTGTCGGCATCGTCCGACAGCCGCCACATGCCGTAGGCGATGCGGCTCAATTCCAGATCGGATGCGAGCTTGAGGCGGCTGACGGTCACGTGCGGTCTCCTTCTCCCAGCGGGGTGGCCGGGGGGCTCACGGGCACGCGTCCATAGGCGTGCGGCAGCGAGCAGGTCTTGAGGTTCGGCAGCACCTTCTGGCCGAAGATGCGGCATTCGTCGAGATGCGGATAGCCCGAGAAGATGAAGGCGCGGATGCCCATGTCCCGGTACCGCTCGATCTTGGACATGACCTGATCGACCGATCCGACAAGGGCCGCGCCGCAGCCCGAGCGCGCCCGGCCGATGCCGGTCCAGAGTCCCGGCTCCACGTAGCCGTACCTGTCCGCCAGCTCGCGCGCCCGCGCCTGATGCGACACGCCGAGCGATGCGCTGTCATGCGCGCGTTCGCGGATGAGCTGGCCGAGCTCGTCGTCGAGTTTCGAGACGAGGTAATCGGCATAGTCGCGCGCCTCGGCCTCGGTGTCGCGGACGATCATGTGCACGCGCAGGCCGTAATCGAGCGTGCGGCCGTAGCGCTTCGCCACCGCGTTCACGTCGCGCATGCGCTGGGCGAGCTGGGCCTCGGGTTCGGGCCACATGAGATACACGTCGCAATGCTGGCCGCAGAGCTCCAGCGCGTGCGGTGAGTAGCCGCCGAAGTAAAGGAGGGGCCCGCCGTTCTGCTGGTAGGGTTTCGCCGGGTCGGTCCAGAGGTCGGTGAAGCGGTAGATTTCGCCCTCGTAGTCGATGCGCTCGCGCGTCCAGGCCTGTTTGAGGATCTCCACCACCTCGCGCGAGCGCTGGTAGCGGTAGGCGCTGCCGGCCGTCTCTCCGGGGAAGTCCGAGGAGATGACGTTGAGCGTGAGGCGCCCCTGCATCATGTGGTCGAGCGTGGCGATCGTGCGCGCCAGCATGATCGGCTGCATCTCGCCGCAGCGGATCGCGGCGAGCATGTTGATGTCCGACGTGACCTGTGCGCCGGCGGCGACGAAGGACAGCACGTCCTGCCCAACCTGGTAGGAAGAGGGGCAGAGGATGTTGCGGAAGCCCTGCGCCTCGGCCTCGCGCAGGATGGTCGAGCAATGCGCCCAGCTCGACTTGAGGGCCGGATCGGGCACGCCGAGAAACTGGTAGTCGTCCGAGCAGAGCGCGGCGAACCACGACACCTCGGAGGCGTCCATGTCGGCGGAGGTGACGGGAACGACGGTCATGGCAGGCCCTGGTGAGACTTGGCGGAGACGGCACGGGATTGGCTATTGCGTAGCATCCGCCGGGACGTGCATCAATCATGTATCAATTCAGCCCGAGTCGGGGTCGGCGCGGGCGGACGAGGCAGGACATGATCAATTACGGCATCATCGGCGCCGGCATGATGGGGCAGGAGCATATCCGCAACATCCGGCTTCTGGGCGACGTGCGCATCGACGCCATCCATGAACCGGACCAGATGATGGCCGCCGCCGCCTCCGCGCTTGCGCCCGAGGCGGCGATGGTCGGCTCTCTGGACGATCTCTTGGCGCGTCCGTCGCTCGATTGCCTGCTGATCGCCTCGCCCAACCATTGCCATGTTGACCAGCTCGAGGCGGTCGCGGCGCGCCGGCCGCTGCCGGTGCTGGTGGAGAAGCCGCTCTTCACCACGGCAGAACAGGCAAAGCGGGCGGCCGTGCTGGGGCGCGACTACCCGGCGCCGATCTGGGTGGCGATGGAGTACCGCTACATGCCGCCCATCGCCATGATGGTGGAGCGGGTCGCCGAGGCGACCGGCGGCATCCGCATGCTGACCGTGCGCGAGCACCGCTTTCCCTTTCTCGACAAGGTGGGCGCCTGGAACCGGTTCAACGCCACATCGGGCGGCACGCTGGTGGAGAAGTGCTGCCACTTCTTCGATCTCATGCGCCTGATCCTGCGCGCCGAACCGGTGCGGGTCATGGCCTCCGCGGCCGGGGACGTGAACCATGCGGCGGAGGACTACGACGGCAGGCGCCCCGACATCTGGGACAATGCCTATGTCATCGTCGACTTCGACAGTGGCACCCGGGCGATGCTGGAATTGTGCATGTTCGCCGAGGGCGCGCGTTACCAGGAGCACCTGAGCGCGATGGGACCCAAGGGCAAGATCGAGGCGCTGGTGCCGGGCCCGACGCGGTTCTGGCCAACCGGGCTTGGCCCCGCGCCGGTGCCCAAGGTGGTGCTGAGCCCGCGCAACCCCAAAGGCGAGCAGGTGCTCGATGTGCCGGTCGACCCGGAGCTTCTGGAGGCGGGGGATCACAACGGGGCGACCTTCTACCAGCACCGCCGGTTCCTGTCCGTACTGCAGGGGACGGGAAAGGTGGAGGTCACGCTCGAGGACGGGGCGAAGGCGGTGTCCATGGGGCTCGCCGCGCAGCGCTCGGCGCGGGAGGGCGTGGCTGTGGCGCTCTGACGTGACCGTCCGGATTGCGGCGCGGGGATTC
Organism: Roseivivax sediminis; assembly: GCF_900112685.1. Lineage (GTDB taxonomy): Bacteria > Pseudomonadota > Alphaproteobacteria > Rhodobacterales > Rhodobacteraceae > Roseivivax > Roseivivax sediminis. The sequence continues at coordinate 79,502 of NZ_FOMS01000009.1, read as the reverse complement.
CGGAGTGGGACGCGGGGGTGGTCGGCGCCGGGTTCAGGGCTTGGGGCGGTAACTGTCGTTGGCGATGTAATAGGTGTCGCCGGGGGTTTCGAAGCGGGGGTCGGCGACGACCTTGTCGAGGGCGAGATCCTCGATCATCTGGCGGGCGATCGTGTCGCCCATGTCGCGGTAGGCTTCGAACTGTTCCGGGGTGAAGAACTGGTTCGAGGTGGGGTCGTAGGGAAAGTCCGCGTTGACGCCCTTGTAGCCTTTCGTCGTCGCGGCGACGTCGGGCACCATGGCCGACTTGAGGTAGACGATGAGGCCGCGTTCGGGCGGACTTTCGGGGCCGCGGTGGCCGGCCGAGGCGCGGTGGCCGTCATGGCCGGGGCCACGGGGATTGGCGTGGTAGGTCACAGAGGCGAGGAAATAGCCCTTCTCGGAATATTCGGCGCCCTTGGGAAACTCGCTCTCCGAGCCGCGCGCGACGAGGTCGGCCGGGCCTGTGTCGTGCCACAGATGGCGCTCGCTGGCCAGCCAGCGGTTGCGTTGCATGTCGAAGTCGATCTCGGCGCCGAAATCCTCGCGCACGCGGCGGATGGCGACGGTGAAGGACTTGTAGGAGGTCGTCGGGTCCTCGCCCGCCTCGCAGATCACGATAAGCTTGCAGCGCCGGCGGATCAGCTCGTAGAGGCCGAGATTCTCGAAATGCGCGCCGTCGCTGAGTTCCACGAAGGTCGGCGGGCGGGTGATGCGGCGCAGCTGGCGCGACAGCCAGGGCCGGTCGCACCAGTCCGGTTCGTCCGCGAGGCGGTCGGCGCGGCCGCCGAAATTGGCGAAGAACGCGCCGAGGAGGTGCCGCACCGGCGGATTGACGTGGTTACCGTAGGCGTTGAGGCGGGCCGGCCGCCAGCGCGGAAGGGGCGTCCAGCGCAGCCAGTAGCCGAGGCGCAGCGACAGCAGCGACATCGCCACGGTCACCACGGCGCGCGTCGTCGGCCCCTTTCCGGCGAAGCCGCCGCGCGGGTTGACCGCCGCGCCCGAGGCCGCGATGGCCGAGGCGAGCGTCAGCCTGCCGCCCGCGACCTCGGCGGTGCTGCGCCAGCCGGTGATGTCGGAGCCCGAGCCGATGGCCGACAGCACGAAGTTGTCGCCCTTGCGGCGCCGGGCGCGGGTGTCGGGGGTCCACCAGCACATGACGTTGGTGTTCACCAGGTGCAGCGGGCGCACGCATCGCCCGGTCCCGCGCAGGTCGGCGAGGCGCAGCCGGTCCGCCGCCAGCGCCGGGCGGGCGGGGCGCGCGAGCTTCATGTCCGGTTTGTCGGGGTCCCAGATCGTGCCGAGATCGGGCATGAACGCCTCGATCAGCCGGTCGCGGTAGTAGCGGCCGAGCGTGACGTCGTTGACGTTGCAGACCAGCGCCAGCGCAAGCGCTAGGACGAAGAGCGCGGCGGCGGTGCCGAAGCCGATCAGGCCGCGGCTGACATCGGCGGCGGCGGCATAGGAGAGGAGGATCACGCCGTAGACCAGCAGCGCCGAACCGGCGATCAGCAGGATCTCGGTCTTCTGACCGACCTCCTTGCCGAGCTTGGCGCGCAGATAGGCGAAGAGCGAGGAGCCGACGCCGATCAGCGTGGCGACGAGGCCCGGCAGCAGCCCGCCCTGTGCCGCCGGAGACGCGGCTTCCGCCTGTTCCCCCTCTCCGGAGACGGCGCGCCCGATCTCGTTCAGATGTTCCAGCACCCAGGGGATCGCGCCGAGCGCCAGGAGGACGAGCCCGGCGATCATCAGCCAGGCCGAGAACCCGGTCTGCCAGCGTCGCCAGGCGTAGTTGAAGCTCAGCGGTGTCTCCGGCTTGTTCGACCGGGGCACGCGGTTGCCGTCGGCCGGTGCGAAGCTCTTGAAGCGGGTGGAGATACCGAAAAATGCCATCAGCGCGATGATGAGGGCGAAGGCGCCGGCGCCGGCCGCGAAGATCCAGCCGAAGAGCGGGGTGGAGCCCTGGCCCGCCCCCATGGTGATGGCCAGATCGACCAGCCCGTTCCAGCCGGTCACGACCGCGTCGCGCACGGCGCCCGGAAGGCGCGACAGCGCGGTCCAGGCCTGATCCCACCGGTCCTCCGACCGGATCCAGGCCGAGAGGCGCGCGCCGAGGCCGGGCAGTGCCGGGCCGGCCACGTGCAGCGACAGGAGCGCGTAGAACAGGGCCGAGACCACGGACAGCCAGATGAAGATGTTGATCCCGATCGCGCGCAGGATGACGTAGACGCCTTCGGCCAGGCTGCGCAGGCCCGAAGGCATCAGATAGCTGATATTGGCGCGCACGTGGCGGATATAGGCTTCGTTCTGCGCGAGGTATTGCGACGGGCTCGGCCCCGGGTCGGCGGCGGTGCCGCAGCCGCACCAATGGGCGCGGCGGGCGTCCCGCCGCAGGTCCGGGGCGGTCCGGTTCTCGAGCGTCACGAACGGCACGCGCAGCGCGCGGCAGAGCTGGGCGCGTTGCGCGCCTTTCCGGGTTGGCTGCAGGTCCGGCGCCCCGGGCTGCGGCGTTCGGCCGAGCGGAGCTTCCTCGAGTGGCGCGCGGTCGCGCAGCCATTGCGAGACCGCCGCCGCCGCGTAGCCGCCGCCGGAGACCGACGACATGTAGTGCATGCGGTCGAAGATGCCGTGGCGCGCGAGGCAGCCGACCATGCCCATGCAGGTCACCGCCGAGCGCACTCCGCCGCCCGACAGGCAGATACCGTTGGGGCGTGCGCCCGCCGGGTCGCAGCCCAGCATCCGCAGTTCGGTCTCGTAGAGCCGGCGCCAGTCCACCGGTCCGCGACGGAAGCCGGGCTCGCCGGTGGCCTCGGGAAAGAGCGGGTCCGGCGGATCCTCGGGCGCGATGAGCAGGAGCCTACGCAGCCAATCGGGAAATTTCATCTTCGGCAATGTCCGTCGGGAAATCGAGATCAATACGACGTGCAGCCTGCCACAGGCGCGCACGCCCTGCACGAATTAATCCCGCACCGCGGGACGGGCGCTGACGGCGGGGCTGGTGAAACCGGACGCGCCGCGGCTCCGTATATACCCTTACCGGCCAGCGTCGCTTCGCGGCATCGCCGAGCTCAAGATGTCGCGCGCGGGTGGACATCCGGGGCAATTGCGCGAAGACTCACCGACGGTTCCTGGGAACGAAGGTCAATGACACACGTGCACACCGGCACCACGGCGCTCGGGCGTCCGCTCGAGGACCTGATCGCGTGCCCCTCCTGCGATGCGCTCTATGTCGCGCGGGTGCCCGAGACCGGGGGCCGGGCGGTGTGCGACCGTTGTCATACGGTCCTGATCGCGCCGAAGCGGCGGGCGGGGCTGCGGATCATCGCGCTGACGCTGGCGGTGCTGATCCTGGTAATCGCCGCGGTGTTCTTTCCGTTCCTGGAGATCCACCGCCTCGGGCTCGGCAATCGCGCGTCGCTGATCGATACGGCGACGGCGTTCTCCTCGGGGCCGATGGCGCTTCTGGGGCTGGGCACGCTGGCGATGATCGTCGTGCTGCCGCTGATCCGGATGCTGCTGATCCTCTACGTGCTGACGCCTGTGGTGTTTGATCGCGCTCCGTGGCCGCAGGCGCGGCGGCTTTTCCGCTGGTCGCAGCAGCTCAAGCCCTGGGCGATGGCGGAAATCTTCGCCATCGGTTGCGCCGTCGCGCTGGTGAAGGTGTCGGACCTCGCGCAGATCGGCTTCGGCCCCGCCTTCTGGATGTTCTCGGTTCTCGTGGTGATCGTGCTGTTCAACGACAACTACCTCTGCACATGGTCGGTATGGAAATCGCTGGAAACACCCCGAGACTGACCGCACGCGAAGCCGGGCTCGTCGCCTGCCGGTCCTGCGCGCGGGTCTGGACGCCCGACCACGCGCGGTGCGGGCGCTGCGGTGCGCGCCTGCAATCGCGCGACCCGGGCAGCCTGCAGCGGGTCTGGGCGTGGTGGATCGCGGGGCTGACCTGTTATGTGCCCGCGAACCTCTACCCGATGCTGATCACCGACACGCTGCTGCACGAATCCGCCAACACCATCGTCGGCGGCGCGGTGGAGATTGCCAGCCACGGCAGCTACGGCATCGCGGCGATCATCCTGATCGCCAGCGTGCTGATCCCGGTGGGCAAGTTCCTGGCCATTGCCTTCCTCGCCATCACCGCGCGCCACGGCAGCCGGGTCGACCCCGGAAAGCGCCAGCATCTCTACGAGATCGTGGAATTCATCGGCCGCTGGTCGATGATCGACGTTTTCGTGGTGGCGATCCTGTCGGCGCTGGTGCAGCTGTCCTCGGTCGCCTCGATCCATCCGGGGTCGGCGGCGCTGACCTTCGCGCTGTCGGTGATCTTCACCATGCTCTCCGCCCAGAGCTTCGATTCACGGCTGATCTGGGACGACGTGCGCGCCCGCAGGATCGCCGCCCGCCACAGGAAGGACGTATCCGCGTGACCGACGACGACACCAGGGAACTCGGCGAGGTTCCGACCGAGCCCGAGAGCCGCAGCGTTTGGAACAAGCTGTCGATCATCTGGCTCATTCCGATCGCCGCGCTCGCCATCGCGCTGGGCGCGGCGTACCAGAACTATGCCGGACAGGGGCCGCTGCTTGAGATCGCGTTCGACAACGCTGCCGGCATCACCGCAAACGAGACCGAACTGCGCTACCGCGACATCGGTGTCGGGCTCGTGGAGGATGTGGGGTTCGACGACGGGCTGGAGAAGGTCATCGTATCGGTGCGCGTCGAAAGCGAGATGGCCGAGTACATCGACCAGGACGCGCGGTTCTGGGTCGTGCGCCCCGAGGTCAGCGCGCGCGGGGTCTCGGGCCTCGATACGGTGCTGTCCGGGGTCTACATCCAGGGGGCATGGGACAACCAGGCGAACGGCTTTCACGGCGATTACGAGGGACTGGCCAGCGCGCCGCTGATCGGGTCCGAGGAAGAGGGCACGCAATTCGTGCTGACCTCGCCCGACGGCCTGCCGACATCCAAGACGCCGATCCTCTACAAGGGGGTCGAGGTCGGCATGGTCGATGCCGCAGAGATCGACGAGACCGGCGCCGGCGTGCGGGCCGAGGCGGTGATCTACGCCGATTACGCGGGGCTCGTCACCACGCAGACCCGGTTCTGGGATATCTCGGGCTTCAACTTCACCCTGGGCGCGTCCGGAGCGCGGCTGAACTTCACCTCCTTCGCCTCGCTGATCTCGGGCGGCGTGACCTTCGAGACCCTGTCCTCGGGCGGAGAGCCGCTGTCGGCCGGGGCGGAATACGAGCTCTTCCCCGACGAGGATTCCGCGCGCGACGACTTCCTTGTCGAAGGCGATGGCGCCACCGTCGACATGACGATGATCTTCGACGAGAACGTGTCGGGCCTGTCGACCGGCGCCGCGGTGGAGCTTGGCGGTCTGCGCGTGGGCGAGGTCGCCTCGCTCACCGGGCTGGTGGACGAGGAGCGCTTCGGCGACGACGAGGTGCGCCTGCTGGTGACCGCGCGGGTGAACCCGGCGCGGTTCGGGCTGGGCGAGGGCGCGGAGGCCGAGGCGCTCTACAACTACCTCGAAGGGCGGATCGCGGACGCCGGGCTGCGCGCGCGGCTCACCAACGCCTCCATTCTCACCGGCGGTCTGAAGGTGGAACTGGCCGAGGTCGACGGGTCCGAGCCGGCAGAGCTCGACCGCGACGCCGATCCCTATCCGCGCCTGCCCACGGCCCCGGCGAACATAACCGACGTCACCGCGACGGCGCAGGGCGCGCTGCAGCGCGTGGCGGACCTGCCGATCGAGGAGGTCATGCAATCCGCGATCGGTCTGATGAACCAGGCCACCGCGCTGATCGGCAACGACGATCTGCAACAAAGCCCGGGCGAGCTGCGCGGTATCCTGTCGGCTGTCCGCAGCCTGACGCAGAGCGACCGGATGCAGGGCATTCCCGATCAGGTGTCGGAGCTGATCGCCCAGCTTCAGGACACGACCGACGTGCTGAACGGCGTGGTCGGGCGGATCGAGGAAGAGGACACCGTGGGAGAGCTGACCGCCGCGATCTCCACTATCGGGACCGCCGCGGAGGACCTGCCGGGGCTGCTGACCGAGGCGCAGTCGCTGGTGGAGAACGCGAACGCCGTGCCGCTTCAGGATTTGTCCTCCGAGGTCTCGACGCTGCTGGCGGCGGCGCGAACCCTGATGACCGAGACCGAGACCCTGATCCAGAGCGACGACGTGCAGGGCGTGCCGACGGAACTGCGCGGTCTGCTGTCTTCCGCCCGCGGGGTGGTCGAAAGCGAGGGCGTGCAGGGGCTTCCCGACGATGTCGCCGCGCTTCTGGCAGAACTTCAGGGCACGAGCGCGTCGCTCAACTCCGTCGTCACGCGGATCGAGGACCAGAACACCGCCGAGACGCTGACAGAGGCCGTCGCGTCGATCGGGCGCGCGGCGGACCGGCTGCCCGCGCTTCTGGACGAGACGCAGGCGGTGATCGCCGGCGCCGGCGACGTGCCGTTCGACCGCATCTCCTCCGAGGTGTCGGAGCTTCTGCGCGCGGCGCAGACGCTGGTCGGGCAGATCGAGGGGCTGGTGGCCAGCGAGGACGTGCAGGGCGTGCCGGCCGAGCTGCGCGGCATCCTCGCCTCCGCCCGCGGCGTGGTCGACAGCGAGGAGATACAGCGGCTGCCGGCCGAGATCGACGGCCTCGTGACCGGGCTCGGCGAGGCGAGCGACACGCTCAACCGCCTTCTGGCCGAGGTCGAGGCGCAGGACGCGGTGGGCAAGCTCGTCGCCGCCGTGGAAGACGTGCAAGCAGCGGCGGACGGTCTGCCGGCGGTCGTGGACGAGGCGCGCGGCATCCTCGAGAATGCCGGGCAGGTGCCGCTCGACCAGCTCACCGCCGACGTCCAGGACCTGGTGAATTCGGCCGACGCGCTGATCGACCAGGAGACGACGCGCGCGCTGCCGGGCGAGCTCAATGCCGCGCTGACCGATCTGCGCGCCACCCTGACGGAACTGCGCGAAGGCGGGCTGGTGGAGAACGCCAATGCCACGCTCGCGTCGGCGCGCGGCGCGGCGCGGTCGATCCAGGATGCGAGCGAGACGCTGCCGGCCCTGTCGGCGCAGCTGCGCCAGCTTGCGACGCAGGCGGGCACGACGCTCGGCAATTACGACGAGAACGCGGCCTTCACCCGCGACACCCGCGCGGCGATCCGCCAGGTCAGCGAGGCCGCCGAAGCGGTCGAGCGGCTTGCGCGCACGATCGAACGCAATCCGAACTCGCTCATTCTGGGACGGTGATGGACATGAACTGGACGACCCCCCTCGGCGCGCTGGCGCTGACCGTGCTCGCCGCCTGCGGCGGCGGCGACATCCGCTACGCGACACCGCCATCGGCGCCCGAGGCGCGCGTCGGATCGGCCTACGCGACCCTTGAGGTGGTGGAGGTGCAGCTGCCCACCTACGCCGCGTCAGAGGATATCTTCGTCGCGGATGCGGGCGGGGCGCTGACCGCGCTCGGCCCGCTCTGGGCCGACGATCCGGCGCGGGCGATGACATTGCAGCTTGCCCGCGACCTGTCCGCGATCACCGGCGCGCAGGTGGCGCCGGAGCCGTGGCCGTTCCGAGACTATGCCGCCGCCAAGCTCGACGTGCGGCTGGAGGACATGCTGGCCACGGCGGCAGGCACGTTCCGCCTCTCGGGGCAGTTCTTCGTGGCCCCGGACGATGGCGGCCGCGACCGTTCCGGCCGTTTCGCGATCGAGGTTCCGCTGGCCGAGGACGCGGACGCCGCTTCCATCGCGGCCGCGCGCAGCGCCGCGGTCTCGCAACTGGCCGAGGACATCGCGCGCCGCGGGCTCTGAGCCGTCGGCACCGGTCCGGAGTACCGGGTCAGAGCAGCCCCCAGAGATCGGCCGCCTCGATCATGTCGGGGGATGCGCCGCCGATGTCGGACGGGGCGTCGTAGAGGCGCAGTGTCTCGATCCCCGCGACGCTCAGGCCGAGCCCGGGGATCTTCCAGTGGCCGAGCGCGATGTCCCAGGCCGACCGCCCCACCTGCGCCGCCTCGAACGCGGACACCGCCTCGGGCGTGGCGGCGAGGTAGAGCGTGTCGGCGCCGGTGCCACCGATCATCGTATCCGCATCGTCCGGCGCGCTCCGTCCGGTCCAGACGAAGACGTCGTCGCCGCCGCGGCCGAGATGCAGGTCGGAGCCGGCGCCGTCGATCAGCACGTCCGGGCCATGTCCGCCCTTTGCCATGTCGTCACCCGGCCCTCCGGCGATGAGGTCCTTGCCGTAGCCACCGTACAGCGAATCGTCGCCCGACCCGCCGGACAGGATGTCCTTGCCGCCGCCGCCGAAGACCGTGTCGTCGCCGAGTCCTGCAAGCGCGATATCCGGCCCCCTGCGCAGCGCGACGATGTCCGACCCGCCGTTGGCGAGCACGAATTCGTCGCCGTCGCCGAACAAGCCGAGCGTCCCCAGATCGCTCCGGACATGAGACTCGCGGGTCAGCCAGGCGTCGCTGTAGACGGCAATCAGATCGTGCATCGCTGTGGTCGGGTGCAGCTCGTCATAGAACTGCACACGGTCCGGCGGGAGGTCCGCCACCTCCGGGTTGCGGGGGAAACCGAGCGTCGGCGGGCCGCCCGGGCTGGCGGGCGGCCCGATATCCGGATCTGCGCCGGAGCCGAAGAGGATCGGTCCCTTGGCGGTGAAGCCGAAAGCATCGGGGTCGGCGCCGAGCGCGCGTGTCAGGGCGGCGAAGTCGATCACCGTGCTCGGGATGCCCTCGTCGGCGAAGTCTTTCGCGATATCCTGCAGTCCCGACAGGTGCAGGCCGATCAGCGTCTCGAGGGCGACGCGGACCGGGGCGCCCAGCTCCGCGGTTCCGGGGACGAAGGTGGTATCGGGAAAGCCGTAGAAGATCAGCGTATCGGCGGCGCCGGCCTCCACGACACGTCGCGCCGCGTCGGCGGTGCTGTCGAGGATCCCTCCGACCCGAGCGATTGCGTCGAACACCAGTGCCGGCGAGCCGGTGTCGAGCGCCGCGAGATCCAGCAGGCCGATCAGGAATGCCGCGGCAGTGTCAGGCTGGCCGGGGGTGGCGAGGAAACGGTCGACCTGTCCGCCCAGGTTCACGTCGACTGAGAGCTCAGACCGATCGGCATCGTTCCGGAGAAGCGGTGCGATAGGCGCGTCGTCGAAGGGTGGAGCTGGACCGTCCAGCTCCAGAATCTGCCACAGCGGCCGTGTCCCGATGGCACGGGCTCCCGAGACCGCAAAGACCTCGGCCCCGACGCCGACGAGTGTTGGCAGGGTCTGGCTGTAGACCGGCCCGTTGGACATGACCCCGGCGTAGCCGGCCCCGGCCAGCGGGAATGGAATCTGCAGCACGGCCCCGGTCAAGCGCTGGATTTCTCCGGCGTCGCTGAGGCTGTCTCCGAAGATGGCGAGGCGCTCGAAGTCGAGTCTGGGCATCGGGGCAATTCCTCGGGCAACGACCGGCCGCAGGCCGCCGGTCAACAATGTCGCCCGCGCGGCCTTCACGCAAACCCGGATCGACGACCGCCCCGCCAATCGCGGCGGAGCGCTGGATCAGTCCGCCGGGGTCAGACCTTCCACCACCGCTCGGCCTGGCGGGAATTATCCATCTGCCAGAGGTTGCCGATCTGCTCCGGTGTGCCGACGTCGTTGGACAGCGCGTCAACCCAGTTGGCGAACATCGGGATGACGACGCCGCTGTCGTCGCGCAGGATCTGCTGCATCTCGGTGTACATCTCGCGGCGCCGGACGGTGTCGAGAGTCGCGCGCGCCTCGACCAGCATGGTCTGGAAGCGCTCGCCGTGCCCGCCGCCCCACCGGCTGTCGTTCCACGCCACGCCCTGCTGATAGGCGGAGGAGAACATCCAGTCTTCCGTCGCGCGGCCCGACCAGTAGCTGGCGCACCACGGTTTTCTGAGCCAGACGTCCGACCAGTAGCCGTCCGCCGGTTCCTGCACGACGTTGATGTTGATGCCGCCGGCCGACGCGTTCTCCCGGTAGAGCTGGGCGGCGTCGACCGCACCCTCGAAGGCCGCGGAGGCGGCCGAGAGGGTTACGTCGAGCGAGTCCATTCCCGCCAGCCTGAGGTAGTATTTCGCCCGATCGGGATCGTAGGGGATAGGATCGAGCTCGGCCATGTACTGGTTCGCCGGGCCGATCGGGCTGTCCCTGGCGACCCTGCCGTGACCGGAGAGGATCTTCGCGACCATCTCCTCGCGGTTGATGCCGTGTTTGAGCGCGCGGCGCACGTTCACGTCGTCGAAGGGCGCGACGTTGGTGAGCATCGGGAAGGTGTAGTGCTGGTTGCCCGTCACCTCCTGCACGCGCAGGTTGGGATTGGCGCGCAGCAGCTTTTCGGACTTGAAGTCGACGCGGTTGATGCCATCGACCCGGCCGGTCAGCAGCGCGTTCATCCGCGCGGCGGTGTCGTTGATCGCGATGTACTCGACCTCGTCGACCCAGCCGGCCTGCCCGTCCTTGTAGTGGCCGTCGACGCGGGTGCCGACGAAGCGCACGCCGGGATCGAAGCTTTGCACGCGGTAGAGCCCGGTACCGATGCCGTTCGCGATGGCCTCCTCGATCTGGCCCGCCGGGTAGATCAGCAGGTGATAGTCCGACATCAGGTAAGGGAAGTCGGCGTTGCCGGCGTTCAGCACGAACTGAACCTGGTGCGCGCCCAGCTTCCTGATCTCCGTGATCGGTTCGACCAGCGGCGTGGCGCCCGATTTCGCGCCTTTCGCGCTGTGCATCCGGATCGACTCGATGACGTCGTCGGCGCCGAAGGCCTTGCCGTTGTGAAAGCGCACGCCCCGGCGCAGATTGAAGGTCCAGGTCTTCGCGTCGGAGGAGGCTTCCCAATCGGTCGCCAGCTCCCCGACAAGGCTGCCGTCGGCGGCGACCTCTGTCAGGCAGTCGAACACCGCGCCTTGCGCGGCGGAGACCATGAAAACGTCCGCATGCCTGCGCGCGTCCCAACTGTCGGAGGTGTTGGCGCCGGACAGGCCGAGAACGAGGCGCCCGCCCCGCCTGGCCTCCTGCGCGCGGACCGGAAGGCCCGTGGCGGCGAGCACGCCGGCCGCGGCGCCGTTGCGCAGGAGGCCGCGTCTCGAAATCCTGGTCATCTGTCGTCGTCTCCCTGTTGGTCCCGCGGGCAGGCGGCCCACCAACCACCGCCAACGCTGTCGCGCCCTGGGCGAAGAGGACTTGCGCAACGACGCGGTTTACTGTGGACCCGGACCCGGGGCGGGGCCTGATACGATCATCTCCGGCAACTGTAGTCGCTGGCCGGGCAAGCGCAATGTCCCCGACGCGAGAGAGGCGCGTCGCTACTGGGCCAGTTCGTCCATCGCCCGCACAAGTTCCGCGCTGATGCCCGGCTCGGACAGGGCGTGGCCGGCATTGCGGATCATTCGCAGGTCGGCGGTGGGCCAGGCCTTTGCCAGCCGCCAGGCGCGCACCGGTGGGCAGATCATGTCGTAGCGGCCCTGGACGATGGTGCCGGGGATGTCGGCGATGCGGCCTGCGTTTTTCAGGATCCACTCGTCGCAGTCGAGAAAGCCGCGATGGGTGAAATAGTGGTTCTCCAGCCGCGCGAAGGCGCGCGCGTAATCGCCCGGCGCCTCGCCCCCGTGGCCCGAGGAATGGACCGAGGCGAGCGCGTTCTCCCACGCCGACCAGGCGCGGGCGAAGCGCGTTTCCATCCGGATGTCGCCGGAGAAGAGCCGCCGGTGATAGGCGGCGATCATGTCGCCTCTCTCGTCCTCGGGGATGAGATCGGTGAACCGCGCCCAGGTCTCCGGCCAGAACAGGCCGGCGCCGCCGCCGTAGAACCAGTCGAGCTCCGCCTCCGTCATCAGGAAGACGCCGCGCAGGACCAGCGCGCGCACCGCCTCGGGGTGGGAGATGGCGTAGATCAGCGCCAGCGTCGCGCCCCAGGAGCCGCCGAAGACGACCGTGGGGCCGAGCTCCAGCGTGTCGCGGATAAGCTCGATATCGGCGACGAGATCCCATGTGGTGTTGTTCTCCACGCTCGCATGCGGGCGCGAGCGGCCGCAGCCGCGCTGATCGAACAGGATGACGCGGTAGACATTGGGGTCGAAGTAGCGGCGCATCGCCGGGGAGCAGCCACCGCCGGGGCCGCCATGAAGCACGATCACCGGCTGGCCATGCGGATTGCCGCATTGCTCCACGTACACGCTGTGCCCGCCGCCGACGTCCAGCATCCGCTGATCGAACGGGTCGGCGGGAGGATAGAGATATTGCACCGCGCGCTTTTGACCGAGCTCTTTGTCCATGCCCAAGCTATATGAGAAACAAGGCCCCGAAGACCATGGGAAATGCACGGACATGACAGAGACGAGCGTCGACGCGGCAGAGATCGCGAAGTTCGAGGCGATGGCCGCAGAGTGGTGGGATCCGAGCGGCCAGGCGGCGCCGCTGCATGCGATGAATCCCTGCCGGCTGGACTACGTCGCGGCGCAGATCGCCGGGGAGTTCGGCCGCGACCGGGGCGCCGCGGCGCCGCTCGGGGGCCTGCGGGTCCTCGATATCGGTTGCGGCGGCGGACTTCTGTCCGAGCCGATGGCACGGCTCGGCGCGGAGGTCACCGGAATCGACGCGGGAACCGAGACGGTGGCGGCGGCCGGCGCCCACGCCCGCGCCGGGGGGCTCTCCATCGACTACCGGGCGGAGACGGCCGAGGCGCTGGCCGAGAGCGGGGCGGCGTTCGACACCGTGCTGGCGATGGAGATCGTGGAGCATGTGCCGGACCCCGAAGCTTTCCTCGCGGCGGCCTGCGGCCTGGTGGCGCCGGGCGGGCTTCTGATCGTCTCCACGCTCAACCGCACGGCGCGCAGTTTCGCCGCGGCCATCGTCGGGGCGGAATGGGTGATGCGCTGGCTGCCGCGCGGCACCCACGACTGGAACCGTTTCCTGACGCCGGACGAGCTTGCGGGGATGATCGAGGCGGGCGGCTGCGAGGTCGTGGACCGCAAGGGCATGGTCCCCGATCCGCTGCGCGGCGGCTTCCGGCTGGCGCAGCGGGACCTGTCTGTGAATTACGTGATGACGGCGCGGCGCCCGGCCTAGGCTTCGGGCTGCGCCTCGAGCGCCTGGCGCAGGGCGCGCAAGGCCGGGAGGGCCGCGCGCAGGCGCGTGTCGTCCAGCGCCGCGGTCGCCTCGGTCAGGACGGGCGCGATGGCGGCGAGCGCCTCGTCGCGGGCGCGGCGGCCGGCGGGGCTGATGGCGACAAGCTTGCTGCGGGCATCGTCCCAGTCGGGCCGGATATGCACGTAACCCGCCGTGTCGAGCCGGGTGAGCGTGTTGGTCATCGCCCCGCGCGTGAGGTGGAGCATCCGCGCCATCTGCGCCGGTGTGCGTTCCCCGCCCGACCGCGCGAGCAGGTTGAGCGCGGAGAAATGCGACAGCTCCATTCGCGCGGGCAGCACACGGGCGAGCCGGCTCTTCAAGAGCTGGTCGGCGGCGAGGATCTCGCTCACGAGCGTGATCGTGAGGTCTTGCGTGTCAGCCATCAGGGCCCCGTGAAGGCGCGGTCGTGCGTCAGGGACGGCACCTTGGCGCGCGCGTCCCGCACAGCATCCTGGTCGATGTCGACGAAGGTGACGCCGGGCTCCGTGCCGGCATCGGCGATGACCTCGCCCCAGGGCGATACGGCGAGGCTGTGCCCCCAGGTCTGGCGCTGCCGGCCGCGGCTGGCCGCATGCGTGCCGGTCTGTGCGGGGGCGAGGACGTAGGCCCCGCACTCGATGGCCCGCGCCTGCAGGAGTGGCGCCCAGTGCATCGGCCCGGTGCCGGGAGAGAAGGCCGCCGGCACCGTCAGGATCTCCGCCCCCGCCTGCGCGAGCGCGCGGTAGAGATAGGCGAACCGCACGTCGTAGCAGACGCTGATCCCGACCTTGCCGAAGGGCGTCTCTGCCACCACCGCGCTATCGCCGGGCGCATAGCCGGCGCTTTCGCGATAGGTCTCGGTCTCCGACACCTGCACGTCGAACATGTGCATCTTGTCGTAGCGCGCGGCGATGGCGCCCTCGGGCGAGACGAGGAACGACCGGTTCACGAAGCGCTCCTCCGGCGGATCGGCCTTGAGCGCGAGCGAGCCGATCAGCAGCCAGATGCCCAAGGCCGCAGCGTCCTCGCGCAGCCCGGCGAGCGTGGCATCCTCGCCCTCCGTCCGAAGCACCGCGTTCTGGTGCGTGCGGCTGGCCGAGACGCAGTTCGTGACCTCGGGCGTCAGTACGAAGCCGGCACCACCTTCGGCCGCCCGGCGGACGGCATCGCGCGTGCCCGGCAGGTTCGCGTCCGGATCGTCCGAGGACGTCAGCTGGATGAGCGCGGCGCGGCTCACGCGGCGAGCAGCGGGTCGAGCTTGCCGGCGCGGTCGAGCGCATAAAGCTCGTCGCAGCCGCCGACATGGGTGTCGCCCACGAAGATCTGCGGCACTGTCCGGGCGCCGCCGGCGCGCTGGATCATCTCGGGCTTGCGGTCTGGCGCCTGCAGCACGTCGATCTCGGTGAAGGTCACGCTCTTCTGGGTCAGCAGGCGCTTGGCGGCGTGGCAGAAACCGCAAAGCGGCGAAGTGTAGATTTCCACGGGTTGCATCGGTCGGATCCTTGTCGCTTTGCCCCAGACTTAGGCGTCCTTGCCGACGCGCGCCAGTGCAGCAACGCAGACCTCGGTTGCGCCAGCCTCATGCATGGCCTCCGTGGCCGCCGCGAAGGTGGCGCCGCTGGTCATCACGTCGTCGACGATCAGCACGGGGCGCCCGGCGATGCGGTCCCGGCGCGACCGCGTCACCCGGATCGTCCCGTCGAGCGCCGCGAAGCGTTCCTCGCGTGTCTTGCCGTCGAGGCTGGGGGTGCGCGCCGTCCGCACCAGCGCGTCGGCGAGGACGGTGCATCCGGTTTGCCGTCCGAGCGCCAGCGCCAGCAGCGCAGACTGGTTGTAGCGCCGGCGCAGCAGCCGCAGCGTATGCAGCGGCACCGGCACGATCACCGTGTCGGGGGTCAGCAGCGGCGCTGCGCTGCGCGCGAGCCAGTCCGCGCCGGGCCGCGCGATATCGTGGCGGTCGCCATGCTTCAGCGCCAGCACCATCCGGCGCGCCGATCCAGAATAGAGCATCGCCGCTCGGCCCCGCGCCCAGGGCCGCGCCACGCGCAGGCAGGTGTCGCAGAGGGCCCGGTCCCGGTCTCCCTCGCCGGGCAGCGGCGTGCCGCAGGCATCGCAGACCAGCCCGGTGATGAAGGGCGTTTCGGTCCAGCATGGCCCGCAAAGTCCGAAATCGCTGTCCACCCGGCCGCCGCAGGCAAGGCAGGCCGGCGGGTAGATCAGCCGGATCGCCGTTTGCAACCGTTCCGCCAGCACCCTATCTGCCCCCTGATGACCGAGGTTCCCGTCCTGACCGACCGCGCCGCTCTGGCGCGCAACCGCGACCGTGCCCGCGCCGCCGCCGCGCCGGCCCTCTTCCTGCACGAGCATGCCGCCGACGATCTGCAGGATCGGCTGGAAGTGGTTAACAGAACCTTCACGGCGCCGGCGGTCGTGACGCCTTTCCCCGAGGTCTGGCAGTCCCGCCTGCCCGAAGCGACGATCGTGCCCGATGACGAGACGCTGGCCCTCTCGCCCGGGGGGCACGACCTGGTCCTGCACGCGCTGTCGATGCACTGGGCGAACGACCCCGTCGGCCAGATGATCCAGAGCCGCCGGGCGCTGAAACCCGACGGGCTGTTCCTCGGCGCGGCCTTCGGCGGGCGGACCCTGCAGGAGCTGCGCGCCGCCCTCGGCCAGGCGGAGGTGGAGGTGACCGGCGGGCTCAGTCCCCGGATCGCGCCGATGGGCGATATCCGCGATCTCGGTGCGCTCCTGCAACGGGCGAGCCTCGCCCTGCCGGTCGCGGACGGTTTCACGCTGACTGTCACCTATGGCGATGCCTTCGCCCTCATGCGCGACCTGCGCGCGATGGGAGAGGGCAACGCGCTTGCCGCCCGTCTGCGGCACCCGACGCGGCCTGCGGTGCTGCGCCGCGCTGCGGAGATCTATGCCGAGAGCTATGCCGGCCCGGACGGCCGCGTGCCCGCGACGTTCGAGATCGTGGCGCTCACCGGCTGGGCGCCGGACGACAGCCAGCCGCAGCCGCTGCGCCCCGGGTCGGCGTCGCACCGGCTGGCCGAAGCGCTGGACACGGACGAGACCAAGCTGCGCGATTGAACCGGCGCGCCGGGTCGTTACGTAGGAGTGGTTGGGGAACAAGGACGGGAATGAACTGATGCTGGATACATCCAAGGCCGCCACGCGACCGGAGCACGCGCCCGCAGACCATCCGAAGGTGGCAGCCGGCAAGGTCGGCATCCTGCTCGCCAATCTCGGCACTCCGGATCATTACGATTACTGGTCGATGCGGCGCTACCTGAGCGAGTTTCTCTCGGACCGCCGGGTGATCGACTACTCGCCCTGGCTGTGGCAGCCGCTCCTGCAGCTCGTGATCCTCAGCAAGCGCCCCTTCGCCAGCGGCGCGGCCTACAAGTCGATCTGGAACGAAGAGGCGGGCGAGAGCCCACTGATGACGATCACCAAGGCCCAGACGGCCAAGATCGCCGAGTCGCTTCACGATCTGCATGGCGACCGTGTCGAGGTCGATTTCTGCATGCGCTACGGTAACCCGTCGACGCAGTCCAAGGTGCGCAAGCTGGTCGAGGCGGGGTGCCGCAAGATCCTCTTCTTCCCGCTCTACCCGCATTACGCCGGGGCCACCTCGGCCACCGCGAACGACGCCTTCTTCCGCGCGCTGGAGCAGGAAACCTGGCAGCCGACCTCGCGCACGGTCGATCCCTATTTCGAGCATCCGGCCTATATCGAAGCGCTCGCCCAGTCGATCGAGCGCAAGTATGCCGAGATGGACGAGAAGCCGCAGATCCTCGTCTGTTCCTATCACGGCGTGCCAAAGCGCTACCTGATGGAAGGCGATCCCTACCATTGCCAGTGTCAGAAGACGACGCGCCTTCTGAAGGAGCGGCTGGGTTGGGCCGACACCGAGATCACCACCACCTTCCAGTCGCGCTTCGGGCCCGAGGAATGGCTGAAGCCCTACACCGTGGAGGAGGTCGCCCGTCTCGCCAAGGAAGACGGCAAGACCAACATTGCCGTCTGCGCCCCGGCATTCTCGGCCGATTGCATCGAGACGCTCGAGGAGATCAACGAGGAGATCCGCGAAAGCTTCGAGGAGGCAGGCGGAAAGACTTTCACCTACATTCCCTGCCTCAACGACGACGAGGCGCACATCGCGGCGTTGACCCGGGTGATAGAGGAGAATCTCGGCGGCTGGCTGTAGGTTCGGCGATCGGTCGCCCCTGCCAGCGAAGGGGCGCGGTTCGCCCGCCCTATGGCACGGGGATGCCGCCGGCGGGTCTTACTTTCGGCCGGTTCGCGCGGTGACGTGATCGCCTGCGCAACGGGTGCGCCCGCGGCAGGTATCGGTTCCGAAAGGGTTCGTACCTAGATTCAGGTCATGGGCGCGCCGCTTGTGCGCCGTTGCAGAAGGACGAGCCACGTGACCGATACGATCCGCACCCGCCTCGATGCCGCCCTGAGGTCTCTCGGGCTGTGGCTGGCCGCGCGGATCACCCGCAACGACGCCGCGGGCGGCAGCCACGTGCCTTCCGACTTCGCCCGCCTGCGCGAGGCGTTGCAGCCGGGGGATGTGCTGCTCGTCGACGGGCAGTCGCTGGTCGGCCAGACCGTGAAGTACCTCACGCAGTCGACATGGTCGCATGCCGCGCTTTACGTGGGCGACGCCGCCGCCCTCGGCGCACCGACCGACGCGCGCCACGAGCTCGTCGAGGTCAATCTCGGAGAGGGCTGCGTTTCGGCGCCGTTGTCGAAATACGCCAGGTACCACACCCGCATCTGCCGTCCGGTCGGGCTGTCCGACGCCGACCGTGCGCGCGTCGCGCAGTTCATGACCGAGCGGATCGGTCTGCGCTACGACATGCGCAACATCTTCGACCTCGCCCGTTACGTGATGCCGAAGCCGCCGCTGCCGGGGCGCCTGCGGCGCCGGATGCTGGCGCTCGGGTCGGGCGATCCGACGCGGGCGATCTGTTCGTCGCTGATCGCGCAGGCGTTCCAGACCATCGGCTACCCGATTCTGCCGCGCGTGCGCGAGGTCAAGCTGCGGACCCGTGACGACGCGACCCGGAGGGAGCTTCTGCACATCCGGCACCATTCGCTCTACGTGCCCGGCGACTTCGACCTCTCGCCCTATTTCGAGATCGTCAAGCCGCAACTCGCGGCCGGATTCGACCCGGGCCTGCTGGCCTGGGCGCACCAGGTCCCGGACGAGGTCGGCGGCGCGGAGGCGCTGCAATTCGTGGCGGAGTGAACCCGGAACGAAAAAGGCGGCGCCGAAGCACCGCCTTCCACCAGCGTCACGCGTTGTCGCGCGTCGATCAGTCCGATGCCACTGCGGCAGCGACCAGGGCCAGCATGATCAGCGGCACGACGATCGCGGCCGAAGAGGATTGCTGTTCGGTTTCTTCCACGACCACGACGGGTTCCATGACCACGTCGTCCTTTGCGTAAGAGCCCGCGAACGCGGACGTGCCAGCGGCGGTGATTGCGGCTGCAAGAGCGAGTTTCTTCATCTTGTTCCCTCCAGATGACGGCCAGCGCCCGCAACCGTAACGGCCTAAAGCGGCAGGCCCCAAAGATTTACCTCGTGAGTCGTTCTAAGCAGCAAAACCATGCGCAGGCAATTTCGCCGCCGGGAATGACGCCCTCAAGCACCGCGTGTGTCGTCAAATAAGCAACACCTGTGTGCCCACCTGGGCAAGCTGGTACAGCTCTTCGATGTGATGGTTGTAGAGGCCGATGCAGCCGTTGGAGGAGCGGCGCCCGATCTTGCGTGTGTCGTGCGTGCCGTGGATGCGGTAATATTGCCACGATAGGTGCAGCGCCCGGGTGCCGAGCGGATTGTCCGGCCCCGGTCCGACATAGTCCGGCCATTCGGGATTGCGCTGCTTCATCGCCGGCGTCGGACGCCAGTCGGGCTCGGGGTCCTTCAGGGTCACGCTGGTGCGCCCGCGGCGCGTCAGGTCCTCGGTCAGCGGCACAGACGTCGGGTAGAGCTTGTATGTCTGCCGATCCTCACCCCAGTAGTGGAGCGCGCGCGAACGGATATCGACAAGGATCGCACCCTTGTTGAGGTTCGAGAAATAGGGTTGCCAGTCCAGTGTACGGAAACTCGACACGTTCCGGCGCACGATGGTGGACAGGTCGCGCTCCACCTCTGTTGTGCCGGGTCCGGTCTGGGCCAGGGCAGGGGCGGCGAGGAATGCCGCCGTACCGGTCAGGAAGCCGCGCCTTGCAAGGCGGTTCTGTGTTTTCTTCTTCATGACGTCGTCTCCGGATCGTCCAAGCATACAACGAATGGGTTATGGCGCGCTGGCCGCGGTCGCAAATCAAACGCCCGTCATCGGGAAAATCACGGCGATGTGGGTTTGAATGGCAACTTATACAGCGATATGGCGTTTGTTAACACAACGACAACAGGTGGACAGGCCATGACACGTTCCATTCTCCTCGCATCCGCGGCGGCTCTCACGCTCGCGGCCTGTGCGCCAACGATCACCACCAGCACGACGGCGACCGGCCCCGACGGCCAACCGCTCAAGGTCTACAACCTGGCGGGCGTGAGCGATTCTCAGGTGTCTTTCCGCATGCTCGACGCGGTGAACTCCCTGCGCCGCGACGCGGGCGTGGGCGAGTTGGAACTCAATTCCCAGTTGCGCGCGGCAGCCGCGACGCATTCGCGGGACATGGCGGTGCAGAACCGCCCCTGGCATTTCGGCTCCGACGGATCGTCGCCGGTGGACCGTGTCCGGAGCGCAGGATACAACGGGGAGCTCGTCGGCGAGGCGATCTCGGAGACTTACGAGACCGAGCTTCAGACGCTCGCCGCGTGGATGGACGAAGCCAATACCCGCGACGTTATCCTCGATCCCGAAGCGCGCGAGATGGGCTTCGCCTGGCACCAGGAATCCAACGGCAAGATCTGGTGGACGCTGGTCACCGGCGCGCCGGGTGGCGGCGGCGGTACCGTGACCGCCGCGCTCTGAGGGCCGGGGCGCCCCGCCTCAGGGCGTGATGACGATGGGGGTGCCGTCCTTGACCATGGCGTAGACATGCTCGATCTGCCGGTCGGTCACGGCGATACAGCCCCAGGTCCAGTCCTGTTTGCCGTTGATGTTGCTGCCTTTGGGCGGTCCGCCATGGATGAAGATGTCGCCTCCCGGGCTCTTGCCCATGGCCAGGGCGCGGGCGATGTCCTGCTCGTTCGGATACGACAGGCCGATCGACAGGTGGTACCGGGAGTTCGGGTTGCGCTTGTCGATGTAATACAGGCCTTCGGGCGTGCGCCCGTCGCCTTCGATCTGCTTGTGCCCGGCCGGCTGGAAGCCGAGCTGTATCGGGTATTGTTTCAGCATCCTGTCGTGATGCAGCAGGTACATCCGCCGACTGGACTTGTCGACGAGCACCTGTGTGACCTCCGGCCCGTTGTAGGTCCGGAATTTCGTGCTGCAGGCCGAAACCGCAAGCGCGGCCCCGACCAGCATCAAAACCTTGATGAGACGCATGTGAGACTGCCCGCTCTGCCCGCTCTATTTTTGCGGCGAAGGTACTGCAGATCGGCACGCGAGCCTAGCCGGAACGTAACCCCGATCACGCAGCGGTGAGCGGGCCGGGTCACGTTCGCGACAGCTGCGCCACGATCTCCACATGCGCCGACCAGCGGAACTGGTCGACCACCTGCAGCCAGTTGATGCCGTAGCCCGCGCGCGCCAGCGTGGCGCAGTCGCGGGCGAAGGTGACCGGGTTGCAGGACACATGGGCGATTCGCGCCGGTCCGGCCTCTGCCAGCTCGGCGATCTGCGCCTCGGCGCCGGCGCGCGGCGGGTCGATCACCGCGGCGTCGAAGCGGGCCAGATCGACCGCGGGCAGGGGATTGCGGAACAGGTCGCGCGCCTCGGTCGTGACCTGCCGCAGCCCGTGGGCGTGGCGCCAGCCCCGGTCAAGCGCGGCGAGCATGTCGCGCCCGGCTTCGACCGCGTGCACCGACGCCCGGCTCGCCAGCGGCAGCGTGAAGGTGCCGCAGCCGGCGAACAGGTCGACGATGTGACGCGCGCCGTCCGTCGCTTCGGCCACCGCGTCCTGAAGCGCCGCCTCGCCTTCGGGGGTCGCCTGCAGGAAGGCGCCGGGCGGCGGCACCACCCGCGCGGTGCCGAGTTTCACCGCCGGCGCGCGCCGCTCCAGCGTCTCGTCCGCGTCCCAGCTCAGGCGTGCGAGATCGTGATCGCGGGCGATGTCGGCCAGCGCGCTGCGCAGCGCGGCATCGGCCGGCTTGCCGCCGGTGACCGCGACGTCGAGCCCGTCGGCACTCCGGGTGATCTGCACCGCGATCTCGCCCTTGCGGCTGGCGCCCAGTCGCGCCACCGCCTCGGCCAGGGGCAGGGCCCCGGCGATGTCGGGATGCAGCACCCGGCATTCGGGGATGGCGACGATCTCATCCGACCGCTTGCGGTGAAACCCCGCCAGCGCGCCCGTCTTGGTGCGCCGCGCCGAGAGCGTGGCGCGCCGCCGGGTCTGCGCTGGCGAGGTGGCCACGGGGCGCATCGGCGCGGTGAGCCCGTGCGCGGCAAGCGCGGCGCGCACCACGTCCAGTTTCCACGCGGCGACGAAGCCGTCCGAGGCGTGCTGAAGCTGGCAGCCGCCACACGCCCGCGCATGCTTGCAGGGCGGCGCGACCCGGTCCGCCGACGGCGTGACGATCTTCGGCGCCGGGATCGTGTCGCCCTCCAGCGCGCCGGAAACCTCCTCTCCGGGGAGCGTGCCGGGTACGTAGAGCGGCCCCGGCGCGATGCCGTCGCCGCGATGGCCGAGCCGTTCGATGAAATGCGTGGTCATGCCGCGGTGATGGCGCGAATTGCCTCCCGCGTCGAGAGGGTGGTCGTCTCAGCGCGCGCAGAGCCGCTCGGTGGCTGCGCGAGGCCGCGGGCCGGTGAGGTCCAGCAAAAGATGCAGGCCCGGGGCGCGATCTGGCATCGGAAGGTCCTGTCGGGTCAGGCCGGACCCTGGGCGGGTTGGCGCCGGGTCGGAACGGATCGCCACGTCGCGGGCCGGATTCGTGTTACTCTGCCTCCGGGCGAAGCGGTGCGGGGTCGGGTGCGATGACCGACGTGACGGTACTGGTGGGAACGACCAAGGGGGCATTCCTGATCGTCGGAACCGCGGACCGGCAGGACTGGCGCCTGCGCGGCCCGTTCTGCGACGGCTGGGCGATCAACCACGTGATCGGGGATCCGCGAAGCGGCGTGCTCTGGGCCGGCGGCGGCGGCGAATGGTCGGGCGCCGGAGTCTGGCGGTCGGCCGACGGCGGCGACAGCTGGACGCTCTCCAAGCTTTCCGACGGCAGCATGGACGCCTGGATGCGCGAGGACCCAAACACCGCGCAGGCTCTGGGGTTCATGAGCTCGCCGCCCGGGCCGCATACCGGCGTGGTGGAGGCGATCTGGTCGCTCTCCCGTGTCGGCGACCTCGTCTATGCCGGGGGCAAGCCGGCGCAGCTCTTCCGCAGTGCCGACAACGGCGAAAGCTGGGAACTCGTCGAGAGTCTCGCGCAGCATCGTGAGCGCGAAAGCTGGAACCCGGGCGCAGCAGGCCTCACCCTGCACACGATCCTGTCCGCGCCGGACGCGCCAGAGCGCATATGGCTGGGCATCTCCGCCGCCGGCGTCTTCGCCTCCGAGGACGGTGCGGAAAGCTGGGAGCGCCGCAACCGCCGGTCGAACGCCGTGGCCGCGCCGGCCCATCCGGCGGGCGGCGACGGGCAGCAGATCGGGTTCTGCGTGCACAACATGGTCCGCGCACCGGGCGTGGGCGACCTGATCTACCAGCAGAACCATCACGGTGTCTTCCGCTCGCGCGACGGCGGGCGCAGCTGGGACGACATCACCGCGGGCCTGCCCTCTACCTTCGGGTTTCCCGTTGCGGTGCATCCGCACGATCCGCAGACGCTCTGGGTTCTGCCGCTCAACGGCGACAGCGCCGGCCGCTATCCGCCGGGCTCCGCGGCGGCGGTCTGGCGCTCGCGCGACGGAGGCGAGAGCTGGCAGGCGATGACGGACGGTCTGCCTGCGCGCGACTGCTTCTTCACCGTGCTGCGGCAGGCGATGGCGACAGATCGCGGCACCCCGGCCGGGGTCTATTTCGGCACCAACAGCGGCTCGGTCTTCGCCTCGACGGACGAGGGCGAGAACTGGTCCGAGATCGCCCGTCATCTGCCGACGGTCCTTTGCGTGGAAACTCTGGCGCCCGCCTGACCAGAACGCGCTCCTTATGCCCCGGCCCGCTTCTTCATCTGGCCGGATAAACTCCGGGGAGCGCGAGGGGGCGGCCCTCGCTCCCTCTTCCAGCAACCCGCGCCGCGCGGCCGGTCATCGTTACAGAACTTTTACGGAACCGTCACGAACAGGTTGCCCGCGACCCTCATACGCCCCCCAGCATTCAGGGGGACGCATGCTCGCAATCGAAGGCCTGACAAAGCGCTTCGGCACCAATACCGCCGTGGACGCCGCCAGCTTCACCGTCGACGAACCGCGGATGATCGGCATCATCGGTGCGTCCGGGGCCGGCAAATCGACCATGCTGCGGATGATCAACCGGCTGACCGACGCGACCGAGGGGCGCGTCGCGTTCGAGGGCCGCGATGTGCTCACGCTGCGCGGCAAGGCGCGGCGCGACTGGCAGTCCGACTGCGCGATGATCTTCCAGCAGTTCAACCTCGTGCCACGGCTCGACGTGGTGTCGAACGTGCTGCACGGCACGCTCGGCCGCCGCTCGACGCTCGCGACGATATTCAACCTCTTCCCGCGCGAGGACATCCACCGCGCCATCGACATCCTCGCGAGGCTCGGCATCGCCGAGCACGCCGCCAAGCGCGCCGAGGCGCTGTCGGGCGGCCAGCAACAGCGCGTCGCCATCGCCCGCGCGCTGATGCAGGAGCCGAAGATGATCCTCGCGGACGAGCCCATCGCCTCGCTCGACCCGATGAACGCGCAGACGGTGATGGAGGCGCTGCGCCGCATCCACGAGGAGGACGGCCGCATGGTGATCGCCAACCTCCACACGCTCGATACCGCGCGGCGCTACTGCGACCGGGTGATCGGCATGCGCAAGGGCCGCATCGTCTTCGATGGCGCGCCGGAACTGCTGACCACCGGCGCGGCGCGCGACATCTACGGCGCCGGCGCGGATTTCTCCGAGGAGGCGACCTCGACCGAGATCCGCGAACGCGAGCCCTACGCGGAGGCCGCCCTGCGCGACGCCGAAGCGACTGTCTGAGACCCGTTTCCACCACACCGGTACCCGGGACAGGGCCGGCAACCAACGGAGAGTACCATGAAGAAACTGATCGCAGCCGCGCTCGCGACCACCGCGCTGACCGCGCCCGCCTTCGCGCAGGAGATCGACGGCTTCAACATCGGCATCCTCGGCGGCGAGAACGCGCAGGATCGCCTGAACTCCTACCAGTGCCTTGCCGACTACACCGAGGAAGCGCTCGGGGTCGACGTCAAGCTCTTCGCGCCGGCCGACTACAACGGCGTGATCCAGGGCCTTCTCGGCGGCACCATCGACATGGCCTGGCTCGGCGCGTCGGCCTACGCCGCGACCTACCTGTCGGACCCCGAGGCCGTGGAGCCGGTGTTGGTGAAGATCAATCTCGACGGCTCCTACGGCTACCACTCCATCGGCTTCGCCCGGAAGGATGCCGACATTGCCTCGCTCGAGGACATGGAAGGCAAGGTCTTCGGCTTCGGCGATCCCAACTCCACTTCGGGCTACCTGATCCCTTCGATCGAGATCCCGCAGGAAGGTGATGCGATCACCATGGAGCCGGGCGACTACTTCCAGGACGTCGTCTTTACCGGCGGTCACGAGCAGACCATCGTCGCGGTGAACAACGGCGACATCGACGCCGGCGTGACCTGGGCCGACGGCCAGGGCGACTGGGCCGACGGCTACAACTCGGGCGCGCTGCGCAAGGCCGTGGACGCCGGCCTCGTCGACATGAACGACATGGTGGAGATCTGGCGCTCCAAGCCGATCCCGGAAGGTCCGGTCGTGCTGCGCAAGGCGCTGCCCGACGAGGTCAAGGCCACGATGACCGAACTCGTCGACGGCATTTACGATCGCGACCAGGACTGCGCCTACAACATCGCCGCCGGCGAAACCCTCGGCTTCGATCCGATCGATCACGACGCGTACCTGTCGATCATCGAAGCGCGCAAGTCGCAGTCGAACTGAGCGCGACGCACCATCCGGGCCCTGCCGCAGACGCGGCGGGGCCCATCATTTTCCGGGGGCACAATGGCCTACGTCGACAGCGATTTCCGCGCCCACTACTTCGAGATGCTGCGCCGAAAGCGGCTCTATTCCGGCATCGTGCTGGCGATCTTCGTGCTGCTTCTGGCCTCGGGCTTCCTTCTGGCGAATGACCGCAACGCCGGCGGCTTTCTTCAGGGAATGCCGCAGGTGCTCGACTTCCCGGCCGACGTCGTGGCCGACGCCGCGCCCAAGGTGGCGGAGCTGCCGGCCCACCTCGTCACCTATTTCCCGGCCCTTCTGGAGACGGTGAACATCGCCGCGGTCTCGACGCTCGCGGGGGGCGTCCTCGCGATTTTTGTGTCGCTCCTGTCGACGCGGGGCCTTGCGCGGTTTCCGCGCCCCATTCCTGTCTTCCGCCGCTTCATGGACCTCTGCCGCGCGATCCCCGAGATCGTGATCGCGCTCATCCTCATCTTCGTGCTCGGCGGCGGGCCGGTGCCGGCGATGATCGCCATCGCCTTCCACACCATCGGCGCGCTCGGCAAGCTCTTCTCCGAGGTCAACGAGAACGCCGACCTCAAGCCGGTGGAGGGCCTGTCCTCCGTCGGCGCCAGCTGGATGCAGCGTATGTGGCTCGGCGTCGTGCCGCAGGTCGCACCCAACTGGCTGAGCTACGCGCTTCTGCGGTTCGAGATCAACGTGCGCGCCTCCGCCATCCTCGGCTTCGTCGGGGCCGGCGGCATCGGCTACGAGCTGAAGAACACGATGTCCTGGGGGCAGGGCAAGTTCGACGAGGCCGCGGCGATCTTCATCCTGCTGTTCCTGACCATCGTCGTCTTCGACCAGCTGTCGAGCGCGGTGAGGAACCGACTGACCCACGGGAGGGCCGTGCTGTGAGCGACGTGATGCAAGGCACTGCAAGCCACGCCCGCTACGCCGCCGCCGAGGCGCTTCTGTCCCGCAAGCGGCTGATGGCCTTTCTCGTGCCGGGCGTGGTGCTCGCATACCTCGTCTACATCTTCTTCGCCTTCGACATCCCCGGCCTCGCGCAGCGCGCGGACCTCGAGAACGGCCGCACGCTGATCCGCGACGCCTACAGCTACAAGACCCACGTGACGCGCGACAACCGCTCCGGCGACGTCTCGGTGTCGATCGAGGGGGAGCGCAAGGGCGACTACCCCGAAGGCACCGCGCCCGAATGGGTCGCCCTGGGCGAAGAGACCGTGGTGACGCTGCCGCGCGGGCACGAGGTGCGCTTCCTGCCCGGCAACGCGCTTGTCTACGACTTCCCCGAGGGCGATCCGCGCGCCGATATCGAGGCCCGGATCGAGGATCGCGAGGTCGTCACCGACATCGGAGAGGCCCTGCCCGATCACGTCTCCCTATCCTCGTCGCGTCTGAACATCACCACCGAGGCGGGGCGCGTGTCGCTCACCAACAACCGGACCGAGGTGTTCCGCTACTTCACCGGGTGGGAGCTGTTCTTCTTCACCCTGGACAGCCCGTATCACGGCCACTCTTTCTGGAGCATCGCCTTCGGAGAGCGCATCGACTCCGAGCGCACCAACATCGCCGGCGCGGTGTCGGACTTCTGGAACAACGCCATGTGGCGCCACAAGGACGTCGCCTGGGCGATCTTCGAGACGATCCTCATGGCCTTCCTCGGCACCGCCGGCGCGGCGCTCATCGCGCTGCCGCTGGCCTTCGTCGCGGCCAGGAATTTCTCGCGCCTCTGGGCGGCACGCTTCGGCGTGCGGCGGATCTTCGACTTCGTGCGCGGGGTCGACGGCCTGATCTGGACCATCGTGCTCAGCCGCGCCTTCGGGCCCGGCCCGCTGACCGGCGCGCTGGCGATCCTGCTCACCGACACCGGCACTTTCGGCAAGCTCTTCTCCGAGACGCTGGAGAACGTCGACAGCAAGCAGATCGAGGGCGTGCAGTCGACCGGCGCGAAGAAACTCCAGCGCTACCGCTTCGGCGTGATCCCGCAGGTGATCCCGGTCTTCCTCAGCCAGGCGCTCTACATGCTGGAATCGAACACCCGCTCGGCCACGATCATCGGCGCGATCACCGGCGGCGGCATCGGGCTTCTGCTGACGCAGGCGATCATCACCCAGAAGGACTGGGAAGAGGTGACCTATTACATCGTGCTCATCATCCTGATGGTGATGTTCATGGACAGCGCGTCGTCCTGGCTGCGAAACAAGCTCATCCGGGGCGAGTAGATGCCCCGCCTTTCTCCGGACGCGCCGTATCTGCACCCCGAGTGCGAGATCACCGAAACCACCTTCGGCCGCTATTGCGAGATCGGACGCGGCAGCCGCATCGCGCATGCGCGGATCGGCGATTATTCCTATTGCGACCGCTACGCCGACATCGCCAACGCGCATATCGGCAAGTTCGCCAACATCGCCAGCTTCGCCCGCATCGGCCCGACCGATCACCCGATGGAGCGCGCCTCGCTGCACCATTTCCTCTATCGCTCCGGCGATTACTGGGACGATGCGGAGGCCGATCCGGATTTCTTCGCGCGCCGCCGCGCCCGGATCGCGACCATCGGCCACGACACGTGGATCGGCCACAACGCCATCGTCCGCCCCGAGGTCACGGTGGGCGACGGCGCCGTGGTCGCCGCCGGCGCGGTCGTAACCCGCGACATCGCCCCCTACGAAATCGCCGCAGGCATACCCGCCCGCCCGATGCGCCGACGCCTGCCCGAACCGGTCGCGGACCGGATGCGCGCGCTCGCCTGGTGGGACTGGGACCATGCCACCCTGCGCGCCCGCCTCCCCGATTTCCGCGCCCTCTCCGCCGAAGCCTTCCTCGAGCGCTACGAATAACGTCACCTGTCACCCTCGCGTCCCACGCCAGTCAGGAGCGCGCCCCCGGCTTTCATCTGCCCACAAATATCCCGGGGAGCGCGAGGGGCTGGCCCCTCGCTCCCTCGCGCACCAAGCGCGCGCACATCTCACCCCGCATGCACCAGCGCCACACGGTCGCCCGCGAACCATGTCGTGCCGCGCTCCACCGGCATGCCTTCGGGCGTCTCGTTGCGGCTGATCGTGCACAGGACCGGCTCGCCGTCTCGGAGCCCCAGATGCAGCGCCTGAGTCGCGCTCGCCCGCTCGGCGCTGATCCGGGTCTCGGCGCGCACGTAGTCGGCCACGCCGGCGCGGGCCAGCGCCTCGGTGACGGACGCCGTCTCGGCGAGGGCCGCGGCGAGACCGGGCAGGCGCGCGGCGGGGAAGACGCTCTCGAAATGGGCGATGGCGATTCCGTCCGACAGCGACAGGCCCTCGTAGACCACGACCTCCGACTCCCGGTCGAGGTCCAGCGCCTCGGCCTCGGCCCGCCGCGCCGGCCGGGTCTCGATCCGCAGCACGCGCTTTTCCGGCAGGTGCCCCGCGGCGCGCAGGTTCTGGTGAAAGCGCACGCGGCGGCCGAGCGCGTAGTCCGTGGGCACGATATCGACGAAGACCCCGGCGCCGCGACGCGACCGCACGAGGCCGCGCTCCGACAGATCCGAGAGCGCGCGGCGCACGGTGTGGCGGTTGACGCCGAAGCGATCCGACAGCGCGGCTTCGGTCGGCAAGCGCGCGCCGGGGGGATAGAGCCTCTCCGCGATCTCGGTCTCGAGCGTCTTCGCGATGGCTTTCCAGACCGGGTTTCGGGGCATGCGGATGTCTCCGGCTGAGGGCGTCATCAAAACTTCACGACGCGTGGTCTTGTGCGCCGGGCGGCTTCGGCGTAATTAGTTGTCTAGTTGTATAGTAATCGCGACAAGTGGACAAGATGTCGAGATGACGATGGCACAGGACAGCGAAGCAGAGGCGACAGAATCGCGCCGGGGCTGGATGGGGCTTCTGGCCCGTGCCGCGCCCGAAGCGCTGGCGGCGCGGGTGGAGGCGCTCGATCCGCCGCTGCCGGAGGCCGAATGGCTGCGCGTGCCGCAGACCGGCGGGGTGATGGTTCGCGGCCAAATGGGCGGCACAGGCGCCCCCTTCAACCTCGGCGAGATGACCGTCACGCGCTGCGCGCTGCGCCTGACCGACGGTACCGTGGGTCATGCTTACGTGCAGGGCCGCGACCGGGCGCATGCCAGGACCGCGGCGCTGGTCGACGCGCTGATGCAGGGCGAGCGCGCGGCGGAGCTGCGTTCGGCCGTGCTGGATCCGCTCGATGCTGCGGAAACGGCCGCGCATCGGGACCGTGCGGCGAAGGCGGCGGCGACGCGGGTCGATTTCTTCACCATGGCGCGGGGAGAGGATTGATGACGCAGGATGCCCTGTCCGGCGGCTTCGCCGATCCGGCCCGCGCCGCGGCCGAGGCGTTCCGCGCCTCGCTCGACGCGCTCGCCCGGCCCGGCACGATCCACCGCGCCTCCGGCGGGTCCGGGCCGGCGCCGCTGTCACCCGCGGCCGCGACGCTGCTGCTGACGCTCTGCGATGCCGGCACGCCGCTGCACCTCGCGGGGGACCACGACACCGCCGACATCCGCGCCTGGGTGGCCTTCCACCTCGGGGCGCCTCTGGTCGCGCCGGGCGCGGCGCAGTTCGCGCTTGGCACATGGCAGGCGCTCGGACCGCTTGGCGCCTATCCGCAGGGCGAATCCGAATATCCCGACCGCTCCGCCACGCTGATCGTCGAATGCGGCGCGCTGGAGGCGCGGGGCTCGCGGCTCACCGGGCCGGGCATCGCCACCGAGGCGCGGCTTTCCCTGCCCGAGACGGAGGCGTTCCGCGCCAATGCCGCGCGCTTCCCGCTCGGGCTCGATTTTTTCTTCTGCGCGGGGGACCGTCTGGCGGCCCTGCCGCGCACCACGCGCGTGGAGGCAGGCTGATGTACGTGGCGGTGAAAGGCGGCGAGCGCGCCATCGACAACGCCCATGGCTGGCTCGCCGAGGAACGGCGCGGCGACCGGGACGTGGCGGAGCTGAGCGTGGCGCAGATCCGCGAGCAGATGGCGCTGGCGGTGAACCGGGTGATGGCGGAGGGCTCGCTCTACGATCCGGACCTCGCGGCGCTGGCGATCAAGCAGGCGCGGGGCGACCTGATCGAGGCGATATTCCTGATCCGGGCCTATCGCACGACGCTGCCGCGCATCGGCGCCTCGCGGCCCGTCGACACCGGCGCGATGCGCTGCGACCGGCGGATCAGCGCGACTTTCAAGGACGCGCCGGGCGGGCAGGTGCTGGGGCCGACCTTCGACTATACCCACCGGCTGCTCGACTTCCTGCTGGAGGCCGGCGCCGAGGTGCCGGAGGCCGAGACGGACGAGGCCGACATGGTGCCGAAGCCGAGGATCACCGAGTATCTCGGCCGCGACGGGCTGATCGAGGCGGAGGCGGATAGCGACGCGGAGCCGCCCGACATGACCCGCGCGCCGATGGCCTACCCGGCGGACCGGGCGCTGCGGCTGCAGGCGCTGACCCGCGGCGACGAGGGTTTCGTGCTTGGCATGGCCTATTCGACGCAGCGCGGCTACGGGCGCAACCACCCCTTCGTGGGCGAGCTGCGCATCGGCGCGGTGCCGGTCGAGATGGAGGTGCCCGAGCTCGGCTTTGCCATCGAGATCGGCGAGGTGGTGCTGACCGAATGCGAAAGCGTGAACCAGTTCGCCGGCTCGAAGACCGAACCGGCGCAGTTCACCCGCGGCTACGGGCTGGTGTTCGGGCAGACCGAGCGCAAGGCGATCTCCATGGCGCTGTGCGATCGTGCGCTGCGCTGGGAGGAGCTGGGCGAGGAGAATGTCGGCGCGCCGGCGCAGGACGCCGAGTTCGTGCTGAGCCATGCCGACAACATCCAGGCGACCGGGTTCCTCGAGCATATCAAGCTGCCGCATTACGTCGATTTCCAGTCTGAGCTGGAGCTCGTGCGCAAGCTGCGGCGCGAGGCGGGTGCAGCGGACGCCCATGCGGAGGCGGCGGAATGAGCGGGGGCAGCTCCTCCGCCGTGGCCGGCGTCGTCGCTGGCCCGGCCGGGACAACGGAAGGATCGAGCGCGATGATGGACGGGCAGGCCGAGGCCTACAACTTTGCCTATCTCGACGAGGAGACCAAGCGGATGATCCGCCGCGCGCTCCTCAAGGCGGTGGCGATTCCGGGCTACCAGGTGCCCTTTGCCAGCCGGGAGATGCCGATGCCTTACGGCTGGGGCACCGGGGGCGTGCAGCTCACCGCCGCCTGCCTTCGGCCCGACGATACGCTGAAGGTCATCGACCAGGGCGCCGACGACACCACCAACGCGGTGTCGATCCGCCGCTTCTTCCAGCGGACCGCCGATGTGGCCGTGACCGAGCGGACGGCGGAGGCGACGGTCATCCAGACCCGCCACCGGATCCCGGAGACGCCGCTCAGAGAAGACCAGATCCTCGTCTACCAGGTGCCGATCCCCGAACCGATGAGGTTTCTCGAGCCCCGCGAGACCGAGACGCGCAAGATGCACGCGCTGGAGGAATACGGGCTGATGCACGTCAAGCTCTACGAGGACATCGCGCGGCACGGGCATATCGCCACCTCCTACGCCTACCCGGTGAAGGTGGAGGGGCGTTACGTCATGGATCCCTCGCCGATCCCGAAATTCGACAACCCGAAGATGGAGATGGCGGCGCTGCAGCTGTTCGGCGCTGGCCGCGAGCAGCGGATCTACGCGATCCCGCCGCATACGCGGGTGGTCAGCCTCGATTTCGAGGATCACCCGTTCGAGGCCTCGAAGGCGGACCAGGCCTGCGCCCTATGCGGAGCTGAGGACAGCTATCTCGACGAGGTGATCACCGACGATGCGGGCACGCGGATGTACGTGTGTTCGGACACCGATTACTGCGGCACCCGGCAGGCAGCCGGGGAGGAGGCGCGATGACCCCGCTTCTGGACGTGCGCGGCCTGGAAAAGCGCTACGGAGCGCGGATCGGCTGCACCGACGTGTCCTTCGACCTCTGGCCGGGCGAGGTCATGGGCATCGTCGGCGAGAGCGGGTCGGGCAAGTCGACGCTGTTGAGTTGCCTTGCCGGTGACCTTGCGCCCGACAGGGGCGAGGTGATCTTCGACACCCGCGATCGCGGCCCGGTCGACACGGTGACGATGTCAGAGCCCGAGCGGCGGATGCTGGGGCGGACCGACTGGGCCTTCGTGCACCAGACGCCGCGCGACGGGCTGCGTATGGGCGTGAGCGCCGGCGGCAACGTGGGCGAGCGGCTGATGGCCGTGGGCGCCCGGCATTACGGCGAGATCCGCACCCAGGCGCTCGACTGGCTGGGCCGGGTCGAGATCGCGGCGGACCGGATCGACGACCGGCCGCGGGATTTCTCGGGCGGGATGCAGCAGCGGCTGCAGATCGCGCGCAACCTCGTCACCGGGCCGCGGCTGGTATTCATGGACGAGCCAACCGGGGGGCTCGACGTCAGCGTGCAGGCGCGGCTTCTGGACCTGCTGCGCGGGCTGGTGCGCGAGATGGGGCTGTCGGCGATCGTGGTCACGCACGACCTCGCGGTGGTGCGACTGCTGGCGGACCGGCTGATGGTGATGCAGGGCGGGCGCGTCGTGGAGGCGGGGCTGACCGACCAGGTGCTCGACGATCCGCAGCACGGGTACACGCAGCTTCTGGTGTCGAGCGTGTTGCAGGTGTGAAGGCGTCGTGGGGGCGCTGCCCCCACACCCCCGGAGTATTTTGAAGCCCAAAGAAGCAGGGGCGCGGGAGTAGTGGCGAGATGATCGAATTGAGGGACGTGGCGAAGACGTTCACGCTTCACAATCAGGGCGGGGCGGTGATCCGGGTGATGGATGGCGCGGCGCTGTCGGTGGCGCCGGGTGAATGCGTGGCGTTGACCGGTGCGTCGGGTGCGGGCAAGTCGACGCTGATGCGGATGATCTACGGCAATTACCGGGCGGCGTCGGGGTCCATCGTCGTGGGCGGCGTCGACCTGGCGGGGGCCGCGCCGCGCGAGATCATCCGGCTGCGGCGCGAGACTTTGGGCTATGTCAGCCAGTTCCTGCGCGTGGTGCCGCGGGTGCCGACGCTCGACGTGGTGGCCGAGCCGTGCCTCGCGCTCGGGATGGCGCGCGAGGCTGCGGGGGAGCGGGCGGCGGCGCTCCTGTCGCGGCTGAACGTACCGGAGGCGCTCTGGGGCCTGTCGCCGACGACCTTCTCGGGCGGGGAGCAGCAGCGCGTGAACATCGCGCGGGGCTTTGCGCACGACTACCCCGCGCTCCTGCTGGACGAGCCGACGGCGAGCCTCGATGCCGTGAACCGGGGGATCGTGCTCGATCTGATCGGCGAGGCGAAGGCGCGCGGCGCGGCGATCGTCGGGATCTTCCACGATCTCGAGGCGCGCGCGGCGGTGGCCGACCGGGAGGTCGACGTGACCGCCTTCACGCCGGGGCAGGCGGCATGAGCGGACGGGCCTTTGCCGTCGTCGGCCCCTCGGGCGCGGGCAAGGACACGCTTTTGCAGGCGGCGCTGGCGCGGCGGCCGGATCTCTACCTCGTGCGCCGGGTCATCACGCGCGGCGCGGAGGCGGGCGGTGAGGATTTCGAAGGCGTGAGCGCGACGGAGTTCGCCCGGCGGGACGCGGCCGGAGACTTCGCGCTGACCTGGCAGGCGCACGGCCTCAGCTACGCCATCCCCGAGGCGGCGCGGGAGGCGCAGGCCGAAGGCCGCGACGTGGTGTTCAACGGCTCGCGCGCCATGCTCGGCGCGGCGGCGGAGGCGTTCGCGGACCTGCGGGTGATCCTCGTGACCGCGCCGCGCGAGGTGCTTGCGGCGCGGCTTTCCGAACGCGGGCGCGAGAGCGCCGATGAGATCGCCGCGCGCGTGGACCGGGCCGTGCCGCCTCTGCCCGAGGGGCTACCGGTGACCGAGATCGACAACGGCGGCGCGCTGGGCCCCGCCGTGGAGGCGATGCTCGCCGCGCTTCAGCCGGTGAGGGCGTAGCGGTGTACCAGATGGAACATGCCGTCCGGCGCCTCGCCGAAAAGGCAGAGCGATGCGATCCGGTAGGGCGCCGGCAGGAGCGGCGCGAACCAGGCGCCGAGCGCGGCCTCGGTCGCGGCAAGCTCCTCGGGCGGCAGCGGACCCGTCAGGGTGATGTGGAAGCGGAATTCCTCCATCACGTAAGGGTAGCCGAACTCTGCCAGCAGCGCCTCCTGCCGGTCGCTGAGCCGTCCGGCGCGGCGGCGGGCCAGCTCTTCGTCCGTGAGAAGGGCCCGGTGGCGGTCGAGGTCGCGCACGCAGGCCCCTGCCAGAGCGTCGAGCGCGGCCGTCTCCCCGTCCGGCACGAGGGCGAGGAAGGGGCCGATCCGCGCCAGCCGCAGACCCGGCAGCCTCACCGGGGCGCGCTCCGCCGCCAGAGCCTCCACCTCGGCGGCGAGCGCCTCGGGCGTCGATCCTTCCGCCAGGCGAAACGGGGGTTTCAGCGTGGCGTGAACCCCGTACTTGCGCGGCCGTGCGGTGATTTCCGCCACGGGCCGTGGCAGGCCGGGCACGTCGGGGTGATCGCGCGGCGCCGCGGCCGCGGAATCCCAGCCGAGCCAGCGCGACAGCGTGTCGGCGAACGCCCCGGTTTCCGGGGCATGGTAGAGAGCGTAGCGCTTGTAGTCGGTCACGGGCTCTGGCCTAACGCGCAAATGTCACATCCGGATGTCACGACCTTGAAGCAGGCGCGGCAAGCGAGGGCAAGATGAACGAGACCATTCTGACGAACGCGCGGATCGTGCGCGAGGACGAGGTCGTGACCGGCACGCTGGTCCTGAAGGACGGCCGGATCGCGGAGATCGCGAAGGGCGCCAGCACCGCGCCCGGTGCCGTCAATTGCGGCGGCGATCACCTGATCCCCGGCCTGATCGAGCTGCACACCGACAACCTCGAGCGGCATATCGAGCCGCGCCCGGGCGTCGCCTGGCCACACATGACAGCCATCCTCGCCCATGACGGGGAGCTCGCCAGCGCCGGGATCACCACGGTCTTCGACGCCATGCGCGTCGGCTCCATCGTGCAGGAGGCGGAGACGGAATACGGCAAGTACGCCCGCGCGCTGTCGCGCGAGATGTTCGGCCTGCGGGCCAAGGGCGCGCTGCGGATCAGCCATTTCCTGCACCTGCGCGCAGAGGTCTGCTCGGAGACGCTGCTTGAAGAACTCGGCGAATTCGGGCCCGAGGACCGGGTCGGCATCCTGTCGATCATGGACCACACGCCGGGCCAGCGGCAGTTTCGCGACATCTCCAAGCTGCGGGCCTACGTGATGGGTAAGCACGGCGTCGACGAGGCCGGCTTCCAGCGGCATGTCGCGCAGCTCAAGGCGCTGCAGGAGAAGGTCGGCGCGGCGCACGAAGCGGGTGCAGTCGAAGCGGCCGGGCGACTCGGCGCGGTGCTGGCGAGCCACGACGACACCACCGCGGATCAGGTGGAGGTGAGCCGCGGTCACGGCGTGCGCCTGGCCGAATTTCCCACCACCGAAGAGGCGGCCGAGGCCTGCCACGCCAGCGACATCGCGGTAATGATGGGGGCGCCCAACCTCATCCGTGGCGGATCGCATTCCGGCAACGTCGCAGCGGAGCGGCTGGCCAAGGCGGACCGGCTGAACATCCTGTCGTCGGACTACATCCCGTCCTCGCTGATGCTGGGGGCGTTCCGGCTCGGCACGGTCTGGGACGACCTGCCGCGGGCGATCCGCACGGTCACGGCCGCGCCGGCGGCAGCGACGGGCCTGACCGATCGGGGCCGCATCGCCGAAGGGTTGCGCGCCGACGTGGTGCGCGTGGCGCATGTGGACGGCACGCCCGTCGTCCACGGCGTCTGGAGCCAGGGCCGGCAGGTCGGCTGAGGCGCCTCAGCCCACCGCCTGCCAGAAGGTGAGCCGGTTGCCGGCGGGATCGGTCACGGTCATCTCCATGTCGCCCCAGGGCTGGCGCACCGGCACGCCGGGGCGCCCGAAGCCGTAACCGGACGCGGCCAGGCGGCGCTGGAACGCCAGGAGGTCCGGCTCGGCGATCCGCACGCGCGCGCCGGGGCAGCAATCGCCGTGGTGCTGCGACAGGTGCAGCTCGGCGCCGCCGCGAATGACGCCCATGTAGAGCGGCAGGTCGGGGGCGAAGCGGTGCTCGAACCGCTGCTCGAAGCCGAGAAAGCCGAGGTAGAAGTCGCGCGTCGCGGCGATATCGAACATGCGCAGGATCGGTGTCACGGGCATTCGGGCGCTCCGGCAGGCCTATGAATGGCAGCGGCATGGCGCCGCCGTCTCCTCTTGACGCCTCGGCACGCGGGCAGTCCCGCGCCGCATTGCGACAAGACGCCCGGCCCGAAACGAGGTCCATTGCCCGAGCCGCTGCCGCCATCCCCGCTCAGACCGTGAGGTCCGCCGGCTCCTCCAGCCCGTTCGCCCGGCAGCAGGCCGTCGTGGTGTTGGCCAGAAGGCAGGCGATGGTCATCGGGCCGACCCCGCCCGGCACCGGGGTGATCGCACCGGCGACCTCCGAACAACTGGCGAAGTCGCAATCGCCCACGAGCCGGGTCTTGCCCTCGCCCGCATCGATCCGGTTGATGCCCACGTCGATCACCGTCGCGCCGGGCTTGACCCAGTCGCCCGGCACCATCTCCGGCCGGCCAACGGCGGCGACGAGGATGTCGGCGCGGCGGCACACCTCCGGCAGGTCCTTGGTGCGCGAATGCGCGATGGTCACCGTGCAGCTGTCGCCCAGCAGCAATTGCGCCATTGGCTTGCCGACGATGTTCGACCGCCCCAGCACCACCGCGTTCATGCCCGACAGCGACCCGTGGTGATCGCGCAGCAGCATCAGGCAGCCGAGCGGCGTGCAGGGAACCATGGATTTCTGCCCGGTGCCCAGCAGCCCGACATTCGAGATGTGGAAGCCGTCGACATCCTTAGCCGGGTCGATGGAGTTGATCACCAGATCGCTGTCGAGGTGATCCGGCAGCGGCAGCTGCACGAGGATCCCGTGCACCTCCGGATCGGCATTCAGCTGCGCGATCAGCGCCAGCAGGTCCGCCTCGGAGGTATCCGCGTCCAGCCGGTGCTCGTAGGAGTTCATCCCCGCCTCGCCCGTCTGCTTGCCCTTGGACCGGACATAGACCTGGCTCGCCGGGTCCTCGCCCACCAGCACCACGGCGAGGCCGGGGGTGATCCCGTGATCCTGCCGCAGCCGGGCGACATGCCCCGCCACCCGCTCGCGCACCTTGGCCGCAAAGGCCTTGCCGTCCAGTATCGTCGCTGCCATCGCGCCTGTCCCCTTCACCTTCTTCTCGTTGCAAATACTCCCGCCGGAGGCAGGAGGCGACCCCCTTCGGGGGGTGCCGACCGCCGCGGGCGGGGCTCGATGCCCCGTCCGCGGCGCGCCCGTCAGAACAGGCCCTCGATCTCCCCCGCGTCGTTGAGCCGGATGTTTTCGGCCGACGGCACCTTGGGCAGGCCCGGCATGGTCATGATCTCGCCGCAGATGGCGACCACGAAGCCCGCGCCCGCCGACAGGCGCACTTCGCGCACCGGCAGGTCGAACCCCTCAGGCGCGCCGCGCCGCGTCGGGTCGGTGGAGAACGAATACTGCGTCTTGGCCATGCAGACCGGCAGGTTGCCGTGGCCCTGCTCCTCCCACTCCCTGAGCTGGCTGCGCACCTTGTTGTCCACGGTGACGCTGCCGGCGCGGTAGATCTTCTTCGCCACCGTCTCGATCTTCTCCAGAAGCGGCATGTCGTCGGGGTAGAGCGTGCTGAAGTCGGATTCGCCGCCATCGGCGATCTCGGCCACGCGGGTCGCCATCTCTTTCATGCCGGCCGAGCCTTCGGCCCAGTGCTTGCACAGGATCGCCTCGGCGCCCTGGCCGGAGACGTAGTCCTTGACCGCCGCGACCTCGGCATCGCTGTCGCCAGCGAAGTGATTGATACCGACCACCACCGGGACGCCGAAGCCTTTCACGTTCTCGATGTGACGGCCGAGATTGGCGCAGCCTGCCTTGACCGCCTCGACGTTCTCCGCCCCGAGGTCGGCCTTGGCGACGCCGCCGTTCATCTTCATCGCCCGCACCGTCGCGACGACCACGACGCAATCGGGCGACAGGCCCGCCTTGCGGCACTTGATGTTCATGAACTTCTCGGCCCCTAGATCGGCGCCGAAGCCGGCTTCGGTGACCACGTAATCGGCCAGCTTCAGCGCGGTCCGGGTGGCGATGACCGAGTTGCAGCCGTGCGCGATATTGGCGAACGGCCCGCCATGCACGAAGGCGGGGTTGTTCTCCAGCGTCTGCACCAGGTTGGGCTGCATCGCCTCGCGCAGGAGCACCGTCATCGCGCCGTCGGCCTTGATGTCGCGGGCGTAGACCGGCGTCTTGTCCCGGCGGTAGGCCACGATCATCGCGCCGAGCCGCTCCTGCAGGTCGGACAGGTCCTTCGCGAGGCACAGGATCGCCATGACCTCGGAGGCGACGGTGATGTCGAAGCCGGCCTCGCGCGGGAAGCCGTTGGCCACCCCGCCGAGCGAGGTCACCACCTGCCGCAGCGCCCGGTCGTTCATGTCCAGAACGCGCCGCCAGACCACGCGGCGGATGTCGATCTGCTCCGCGTTGCCCCAGTAGATGTGGTTGTCGATCATCGCCGACAGGAGGTTGTGCGCCGACGTGATCGCATGGAAATCGCCGGTGAAGTGAAGGTTCATGTCCTCCATCGGCACGACCTGCGCGTAGCCGCCGCCGGCGGCGCCGCCCTTCATCCCGAAATTCGGCCCGAGCGAGGCTTCGCGGATGCAGATCGCCGCGTTCTTGCCGATCGCGTTCAGCCCGTCACCGAGGCCGACGGTCGTCGTCGTCTTGCCCTCGCCCGCGGGCGTGGGGTTGATCGCCGTCACCAGAATCAGCTTGCCGTCCGGGCGCCCGTCCAGCCCGTTGATGAAGTCCTGCGACACCTTCGCCTTGTCGTGGCCGTAGGGCAGCAGGTGGTCGCTGCCGATTCCCAGCTTCTCGCCGATCTCCTGGATCGGCCGCTTGGAGGCAGCGCGCGCGATCTCGATGTCGCTTTTGGGTGCCATGGTCATTCTCCCTCGTGTCTGTATGGTGCGCGGCGCCGGCTGTCGGACCGGCCGCATGTCGGTGTTCTGCGCCTTCGCGTCCGCAGGGGCGACAAACTCGCTCCCTCTCGAATATTCTCACGGTTAAATAATATTTCCTAAGCGTCAATGGCGCTTTTTGGGTTAATCCGGGTGGATCGGTCCCGGACCGGAGCCGATCGGATGCAGGCGTCGCTATCGGAAACCTCGCTGCGCCGCAGCGAAAGAATACGCAAGAATACCGTGACTTTGGCAGGATGCCTCGCAGACTGGGAGGATCGTCGAGATGGCGTGCCGGGCTGCCGGCACGGTATCCTGAACCACGTCTGGAGGAGGACCATGACCGTATCGGTGAACACGATCGAGAGCCCCGCGGCCACCATTGCGGTCGCCCCGGTGCGCGTGTTCCTGGTCGAGCCCAACCCCCTCGTGGTCTCGGCCCTGGGGCAGTGTTTCGGCACCGATCCGAGGTTCGAGCTTGTCGCCTCGGCGCCCGGCGGACGCGCGCTTCTGGCGGCGGAGGCGGGCGGCTTCGACCTCGCCG
Source organism: Roseivivax sediminis (assembly GCF_900112685.1). Classification (GTDB taxonomy): domain Bacteria; phylum Pseudomonadota; class Alphaproteobacteria; order Rhodobacterales; family Rhodobacteraceae; genus Roseivivax; species Roseivivax sediminis. The sequence goes on along the minus strand of NZ_FOMS01000009.1, from coordinate 39,501 downwards.
TGGTGGCGTGGAAGACCGCAGACATCCCCGCCATCGACATCCTGCGCAGCTGGAGGGAGGCCGGCCGGACAGAGCCGGTGACGGTCTTCTCCAGCACCCGCGATCTGGGCACCGTGCGGCAGGCGGTGCGGCTCGGCGCGCAGGGCTATTGCTACCAGTTCGACGACCCGTCGGTGCTGTTCGACACGCTGCACGCGGTGGCCAACGGGCGCATCTGCGTGCCTTTCATCGACGTGACGGAGATCAACGACACCCCCCTGTCACAGCTCACCGTGCGCGAGAGGGAGCTTCTCGACGTGCTGTCGCGCGGCTGGACCAACCAGCAGATCGCCGACCGGACGGGCATCTCCGAGAACACGGTGAAGTACCACCTCAAGAACCTCTACGAGAAGCTCGGCGTGCGGAACCGCGCGATGGCCGTCGCCGTCTATTCGCGCGAACGCGACCGCTAGGCGCCGCCTCTCGTAGGGTGGGCAATCTGCCCACCCCGGCTTGGCCGCAGTGCTACTCGTCCCGCTCCGCGAGCCGCCGGTCGATGGCGTCGAGCCGGCGCAGCACCTCGTCGCGGTAGTCCGTGGTTGCGGCCTGCGATTCCTCGGCATGCGCCTCCTGCATGGAGTTCACGATCAGGCCGACGATCAGGTTCACCACCGCGAAGGTGGTCACCAGGATGAACGGCACGAAGAACGCCCAGGCGTGGGGGTAGACCTCCATCACCGGGCGCACGATGCCCATCGACCAGCTTTCCAGCGTCATGATCTGGAAGAGCGTGTAGGCCGAATGCGGGATCGTGCCGAACCACTCGGGGAACGCGTCCCCGAAGAGCTTCGTGGCCATCACCGCGCCGATATAGAAGATCAGCGCCATCAGCAGGAAGACCGACGCCATTCCCGGCAGCGCGGACACGAACCCTTCGACCACCCGGCGCAGCGTCGGCGCGACCGAGACGAGGCGCAGAAGCCGCAGGATCCGCATCGCCCGCAGGACCGACAGCCCCTGCGTCGCCGGCACCAGCGCGATCCCCACCACGAAGAAATCGAAGAGGTTCCAGCCGTCGCGGAAGAACCGCCCGCCCTGCGCGATCAGCTTGGCGCCAAGCTCCAGCACGAAGATCGCCAGGCACAGCCGGTCGAGCGTCACGATCAGACCGCCCGCCGCCGCCATCGCCGCGTCCGAGGTCTCCAGCCCGAGGATCACCGCGTTGAACAGGATCACCCCGGTGATGACGTGCCGCGTGATCGGCCGGTCGAGGATCGCGGAAAGGCGCTGGCGGAAGGTCATCGGCTCACCCGTGGTTGCGTCGCGCTGCCTTAATGCGGGTGCGCACCGCACCCGGCAAGGGGGTGCGCGCCGGCGCCGGCCGGGTAGCGGCGCCCTACCCGCCGGCGGTGATTTCCTATCCTGCGGTGTGTGGGCCGAAGCGCCGTGCCGGCGCAGGCTGAGGGCCAGAGATCGACCGCGGCCCGAAGGAGATTCCGCCATGCCCGGCTTCAGCCACCTCTACATTCCCGGCCCCACCAACCTGCCCGAAGCGGTGCGCCGCGCCATGAACGTGCCGATGGAGGACATGCGCGCCCCCGACTTCCCGGACCTGACCCGCCCGGTCTTCGAGAAGGCGCAAAAGGTGTTCCGCAACAGCGAGGGCCGCGTCTTCATCTACCCCTCCTCGGGCACCGGCGCATGGGAGGCGGCGATCCAGAACACCCTGTCGCCCGGCGACAAGGTGCTGATGAGCCGGTTCGGCCAGTTCTCGAACCTCTGGGTCGACATGGCGCAGCGCATGGGTCTCGACGTCGACGTGATCGATTGCGAGTGGGGCGAGGGCGTGCCGGTGGACCAGTACGCCGAGCGGCTGAAGGCCGACAAGACGCACGATTACAAGGCGGTCTTTGCCACCCATAACGAGACCGCCACCGGCGTGACCTCGGACATCAAGGGCGTGCGCGAGGCGCTCGACGCCGCCGGGCATCCGGCGCTGCTGATGGTCGACGGGGTGTCGTCGGTGGGCTCCATCGAGTTCGACCAGGACGCCTGGGGCGTCGATTGCGCGGTGTCGGGCTCGCAGAAGGGTTTCATGCTGCCCGCCGGTCTCGGTATCCTGTCGGTCAGCAAGTGGGCGCTGGAGGCGCACAAGACCGCGGAGTTCCCGCGCTGCTACTTCTCCTTCGAAGACCAGATCCGGATGAACGACACCGGATACTTCCCCTACACGCCGGCGACGCAGCTTCTGCGCGGCCTCGACGTGTCCTGCGACATGCTGCTGGACGAGGGGCTGGAGAACGTCTGGGCGCGGCACCGCCGGCTCGCCTCGGGCGTGCGCGCGGCGGTGGAGGCCTGGGGGCTCACGCTCTGCGCGGCGCGGCCCGAGCTGTGGTCCGACACGGTCAGCGCCATCGTCGTGCCGGATGATCGCGACGCCCGCGACGTCATCGCCGCCGCCTATGCCAAGTACGATACCTCGCTCGGTTCCGGCCTCGCCAATGTGGCAGGCAAGGTGTTCCGCATCGGCCATCTCGGCTGGCTGAACGAAGGCATGGTCTGTACCGCGCTTTCGGCCGCCGAAATGGCGATGATCGAGTGCGGCTTCGAGATCGAGGCCGGGTCCGGCGTCGGCGCGGCGATCCGCCTCTTCGCCACGTCCGATGCCCCCCAGATGAAAATCGCAGCGGAGTAAGCTTCATGTCCCACATTGTTCACGGCATGCGCGCGTCCCGGCTTCAGCGCTCGACGCTGGCTGTGCCCGCCTCCAACCCCACCATGGTCGAGAAGGCCGCGGACAGCGCCGCCGACATGGTGTTCCTCGACCTCGAGGACGCGGTCGCGCCCGGCGACAAGGTGCAGGCCCGCAAGAACGCGATAGAGGCGCTCAACGACATCGACTGGAAGGGCAAGAACAAGCTCACCAGCGTGCGGATCAACGGGCTCGACACCCACTACATGTACCGCGACGTGGTCGACGTGATGGAGCAGGCCGGCCAGTTCCTCGACGTGGTGCTGATCCCCAAGGTCGGCCTGCCGCAGGACGTCTACATGGTCGAGGCGATGCTGAGCCAGATCGAGATGGCGATGGGTTTCGAGCGCCGCGTCGGCATCGAGGCGCTGATCGAAACGCCGCTCGGCATGGCGAACGTCGAAGCCATCGCCGCCGCGCCCTCGCGGCTCGAGGCGATGCATTTCGGGGTCGCGGACTACGCCGCGTTCCACAAGGCGCGCACGGTGAATATCGGCGGGCTCAACCCGAACTATCCGGGCGACCAGTGGCACGCGGCCCTCAGCCGCATGACCACCGCCTGCCGCGCCTATGGCCTGCGCCCGATCGACGGCCCGTTCGGCGATTTCAGCGATCCGGACGGCTTCCGCGACGCCTGCCGGCGCGGCGCGGCGCTGGGGATCGAGGGCAAGTGGGCGATCCATCCCAGCCAGATCGAACTGGCGAACGAGGAATATTCGCCCACCGACGCGGAGGTCGAGCGCGCGCAGAAGATCATCGCCGCGCTGAAGGAGGCCGCGTCGGCCGGCAAGGGCGCCGCCAGCCTCGACGGCAAGATGATCGACGCGGCGTCCGAGAAGATGGCGATGAACGTGCTGGCCGTGCAGGACACCCTGCGCGCCCGTGCCGCCTGAGCGGCGGGAAAGGGAGGAAAACCATGGACATCCACGAATACCAGGCCAAGGAGCTTCTGGCCAAGCAGGGCATCCGCCTGCCGCGCGGCGCGCTGGCCTATTCGCCCGAACAGGCCGCCTACCGCGCCTCCGAGATCGGCGGCACCGCCTGGGTGGTGAAGGCACAGATCCATTCCGGCGCCCGCGGCAAGGCGGGCGGCATCATCCTCTGCCGGTCGGAGAAGGAGGTGGAGGACGCCGCCGACAAGCTTCTGGGCGCGCGGCTCGTCACCCACCAGACCGGGGAGCGCGGCAAGCTCGTCTCGCGCCTCTATATCGAGGAGACGGTGCAGATCGACCGGGAGATCTATCTCGGCTTCGTGCTCGACCGGAAGGAAGAGCGGATCATGATCGTCGCCTCCGGCTCCGGCGGCATGGAGATCGAAGAGATCGCCGAGAACGAGCCCGACAGCATCGTGCGCCAGGTGGTCGATCCGGGTGTCGGCATGCTGCCCTTCCAGGCGCGCGAACTGGCCTTCGGTCTCGGCCTCGACGGGGCGCTGATCGGCAAGGCGTGCCAGGCGATCATGGGCAGCTACCGCGTCTTCCGCGACCACGACGCGGCGATGCTGGAGATCAACCCGCTGGTGGTCTCGCACGACGAGATCTACGCGCTCGACTGCAAGATGTCGTTCGACGAGAACGCCGTCTTCCGCCGCCCCGAGATCATGGAACTGCGCGACAAGAGCCAGGAGGACCCGCGCGAGACCTTCGCGTCGGATCGCGGGCTGTCGTACGTGGGCCTCGAGGGCAATATCGGCTGCATCATCAACGGCGCCGGCCTCGCGATGGCGACGCTCGACATGATCAAGATCGCTGGCGGAGAGCCGGCGAACTTCCTCGACATCGGCGGCGGCGCGAGCCCCGAGCGCGTGGCGAAATCCTTCCGCGCGGTGCTTCAGGACCGCAAGGTGGAAGTGATCCTCGTCAACATCTTCGCCGGCATCAACCGCTGCGACTGGGTCGCCGAGGGCGTCGTGAAGGCGCTCGAAGAGGTCGGCGTGGGCGTGCCGCTGGTGGTGCGCCTGTCCGGCACGAAGGTGGAGGAAGGCCGCGCCATCCTGAAGGAGCGGGCGCCGTCGGTGATCGTCGCCGACACGCTCAAGGACGCGGCGGAAAAGGCGGTGGCGGCCAGGAAGGGCGCCGAAAGCACCGTCGCAGCGCAGTAAGGGAGGACAGCACATGGCCATTCTGATCGACGAGACGACGCCGGTGATCGTCCAGGGCTTCACCGGCCGCATCGGCACCTTCCACGCGGAGGAAATGCTCGCCTACGGCACCAATGTCGTCGGCGGCGTGACCCCCGGCAAGGGCGGCGGCACCCACATGGACCTGCCGGTGTTCAACACCGTGAAGGGCGCGGTGCGCGAAACCGGGGCAGAGGCGTCCATCATCTTCGTGCCGCCGCCCTTCGCCGCGGACGCGATCATGGAAGCCGCCGATGCCGGCATCAAGTATTGTACCTGCATCACCGACGGCATCCCGGCGCAGGACATGATGCGCGTGAAGCGCTACATGCGCCGCTACCGCTCGGACCTGAAGATGCGGCTGACCGGGCCGAACTGCGCCGGCACGATCTCTCCGGGCCGGGCGATGCTGGGGATCATGCCGGGGCAGATCTACACGCAGGGGCGCGTCGGCGTCGTGGGCCGCTCGGGCACGCTGGGCTACGAGGCGGCGAGCCAGATGCAGGCACACGGCATCGGCATCTCAACCTCCGTCGGGATCGGCGGCGATCCGATCAACGGCTCCTCGTTCAAGGACATCCTGATGCTGTTCGAGGAAGATCCGGATACCGACGCCGTGGTGATGATCGGAGAGATCGGCGGCCCGCAGGAGGCCGAGGCGGCCGAATGGGCGCGCGAGCACATGAAGAAGCCGCTGATGGCCTACGTGGCGGGGCTTTCGGCGCCGAAGGGCAAGAAGATGGGCCATGCCGGCGCCATCGTGCAGGCCTTCGGCGAGAGCGCGCAGGAGAAGGTGGAGATCATCCGCGAGGCCGGTCACACGATCATCCCCAACCCCTCCGCCTTCGGCGAGACGGTGGAGGCGGTGCTCTCCGGCCGCAAGGCCGCCGCCTGACATCGAAGCAACTCCCCGACTGCAGGCGGCTTTCGGGTCGCCTGTTTTTCTTGGTGCCGTTTCGAAAACCGGCCTTCGCGGGCGCGGAAAAGGCGTTGCCCGACTCGGCGCGCGGCTGCTAGATATCGTGTGATGACGACGCACAGCCCCAATATCCGCGCCGAACGCCCCGCGATTCGCCAGCTCGACGATGCCGCGATCAACCGCATCGCCGCCGGCGAGGTGGTCGAACGCCCCGCCTCCGCGGTCAAGGAGCTGGTGGAGAACGCCATCGACGCCGGCGCCCGCCGCATCGCCATCGACATCGCGGATGGCGGCAAGACCCTGATCCGGGTGTCGGACGACGGCTGCGGCATGTCTCCCGAAGATCTGCCGCTGGCTCTGTCGCGGCATGCCACGTCGAAGATCGACGGCACCGACCTTCTGAGCATCCACACGTTCGGGTTCCGGGGCGAGGCGCTGCCGTCACTCGGCGCGGTGGGCCGGCTGATACTGCAATCGCGGGCCGAGGGCGGCGAGGCGGCGGAACTGACCGTCGCGGGCGGCATCGCGACTGGCCCCAAGCCCTGCGCGCGCAGCACCGGCACGACCGTCACCCTGCGCGATCTGTTCTACGCGACGCCCGCGCGGCTGAAGTTCCTGCGCACCGACCGCGCCGAATCGCAGGCGGTGGGGGAGGTGGTGCGCCGGCTTGCGATGGCAGAGCCCTCAGTCGGGTTCACCCTGCGCGACGTGTCGGGCGGGGGCGAGGGGCGCGTGACCTTCCGCGCCGATCCCGTCACGGGGGACCTGTTCGATGCGCTGCGCGGGCGTCTGTCGCAGGTCATGGGGCGCGAATTCACCGATAACGCGATCGCCGTCGACGCGGAGCGGGACGGCATCCGGCTGACCGGCCTTGCCGGCCTGCCGACCTATTCGCGCGGCTCGGCGGTGGCGCAGCACCTCTTCGTCAACGGGCGTCCGGTGAAGGACCGGATGCTGCTGGGCGCGCTTCGAGGTGCCTACCAGGATTTCCTGTCGCGCGACCGGCACCCGGCGGTGGCGCTGTTCGTCGATTGCGACCCGCGCGCGGTCGACGTCAACGTGCACCCCGCGAAGTCCGAAGTGCGCTTCCGCGACTCCGGCACCGTGCGCGGGCTGGTCGTCTCGGGCTTGCGTCACGCGCTGGCCGAGGCCGGGCACCGCGCCTCCACCACCGTCGCCGGGGCGGCGCTGGGGGCGATGCGCCCCGAGCCGTCCGGCCCGCCGCGCGTCTACCAGATGGACCGCCCCTCGCCGGCGGCGCGCGCCGCGTCCCACGTCGCGCAGGCGCCCGGTTTCGCGGAGATGGAGCCGGCCTGGTCCGGCCGCGTGGTGGAACCGGAGCCCGAACCGGCCGAACCCGCGCAGGAGGCCCCGGCCGCGCTGCCGCTTGGCGCCGCGCGCGGGCAGGTGCACGAGAACTACATCATCGCCCAGACCGAGGATGGCCTCGTCATCGTCGATCAGCACGCGGCGCATGAACGGCTCGTCTACGAGAAGCTGAAGGCGCAGATGGCCGAACGCGGCGTGCCGGCGCAGGCCCTCCTGATCCCCGAGATCGTGGAACTGTCCGAAGGCGACGCCGCGCTGATCCTGTCGGTCGCGGAGGATCTGTCGCGCATGGGCCTTGGCGTGGAGCCCTTCGGCGGCGGCGCCGTCGCGGTTCGCGAGACGCCGGCGATCCTCGGCGAGGTCAACGCCGAGGCGCTCCTGCGCGACGTGCTGGACGAACTCGCGGATGGCGGGACTGCAACGCTGGTGCAGGAGAAGCTGGAGGCGATCCTGTCGCGCGTGGCCTGCCACGGCTCCATCCGCTCGGGCCGCAGGATGCGGGCCGAGGAAATGAATGCACTCCTGCGGGAGATGGAGGCGGTGCCCCATTCCGGCCAGTGCAACCACGGCCGGCCCACCTATGTCGAATTGAAGCTGACGGATATCGAACGGCTTTTCGGCCGAACTTGACGGACATCCCAAAGCGTCTCTGATGCCGCAAACGGGTATATACATTCGGGAAATCGAAAATGGACGTGCTGCTTGATACGGCGGGGCCGGCCTATCCGCTCTTGCTCGGCCTCCTGGCCCTGTCCGCAATCCTTGCGGGCGTGTCCGCCGTGCTGCGCAATCGCCTTTCGGCAAGGGTCCGCGATGTCGCGGAGCTGACCCGCACGCTCGAACAGGAGCGCGCGGCGCTGAAGGAGGAGCGCGAGCAGCGCACCGACCTTGCCGCGAAGCTATCGGCCGAGACGACGCGCGCCGAACGCCTGCCGGGGCTGGAGCGGGAGCTGAGCGCGGAACGCACCGCGCGATACGAGGCGCAGCAGGCCAATACCCGGCTCGAGACCGAGATGGACGCGCTCAAGCGCGCGAACGAGGAAAAGCTCGCCGAATTGCGCGATATCCGGAAGCAATTGGAAGAAAAATTCACGTCGCTCGCCGGGACGGCCCTCGAGGACAATTCCAAGCGGTTCCTGAACCTGGTGAGCGAGAGGTTCGAAAAACACAAGGAAACCGCGGAAAAGGAATTGAACACGCGCCAGGAGGCGATCGGCAACCTCGTCAAACCGCTGCAGGATCGCCTGTTGAAATTCGACGAGCGCATGGGTGAGATCGAGAAGGCCCGGAACGAAGCCTACGGCGCGATCCGCACGCAAGTGGAGCAGCTGACCCTCGGGCAGACGACGCTCAACGCCGAGACCCGCAAGCTGGTGCAGGCACTGCGCGCGCCCAAGACGAGGGGCCGCTGGGGCGAGATGCAACTGCGCCAGGTCTTCGAGATGGCCGGCATGACCGAGGAGGTCGATTTCCTCACCGAGACCTCGATGGAAACGGATGAGGGCCGGCGGCGCCCCGACGCGCAGGTCCGCATTCCCGGCGGCAAGAGCATCATTGTCGACGCCAAGACCCCGCTCGATGCCTATCTCGACGCGCTCGAGGCGGAAACGGCGGACATGCGGGAGGCGCATATCACGCGGCACGCGCGGCAGGTGCGAGAGCACATCAAGGTGCTGGCGTCCAAGGCCTACCAGGACCAGCTCGACACCACGCCGGATTTCGTCGTGATGTTCATCCCCGGCGAGACCTTCGTTTCGGCGGCCTGCGAAGCCGATCCCGGCCTGCTGGAATTCGGGTTCGAAAAGCGCGTGCTGATCGCGACGCCGACGACCCTGATGGCCCTGATCAAGGCCATCGCCTATGGCTGGCAGCAGGAGAAGATGGCCGAGAACGCCGCCGAGGTGCAGCGCGTGGCGCGCGAGATCTACGATCGGCTCGGCACGTTCGCGTCGCATCTCGACAAGGTCGGGCGCAGTCTTCGGACGTCCGTGGACGCCTACAACAAGTCCGTCGGTTCACTGGAGGGGCGCGTTCTGCCGTCCGCCCGCAAGTTCGAGAGCCTGGGCGTCGTCGGCCCGAACGACAGCCTCGACCAACTCGCTCAGGTCGAGGTCGAGCCGCGCGCGCTTTCGGCGCGGGAATTCGTGCCGGGCTCTTCGGGCTGACAGGCGTCCCTGCGCCACGCCGGGGATTTCCTCTTTCCATTCTCTGCCTATGTCGTCCAACCTGAGGCGGAACCGGTGGCCCACGCGGCCGCGCCAGGCCGGTTTTGCAGGAGGCGCCGGTTGGTGCGCGCTCGTGCGACGCGGGAGGAGGAACATGGCAGACGTCTTGCGGGATGACGAAATTTGTTCATCGTTGAACTATAGGGCATGCGGCTTACGCATGCCGGTTATTCGTGCACCTGCCTGTTTCGTCCACGCGGAGCCTGATACCGCAGCGTCATCGCGCGGCGGGGGAGCCGTTCGGGTCGTTCCAGACCTAGAGAGCGACGACGAGTGGAAATTGGTTCAGCGTTGAACAAGTCTGGGCGCGCCGCGCCGCGATCAAGGGAAGAGGGCCCCATGAAGGATACGCCAAACGACATCGACCCGGTCGAATCGCAGGAATGGCAGGAGGCCGTCGAGGACGTCATCCTGCGCGACGGTCCCGACCGCGCGCACTTCCTGCTCGACAAGGCCGTGCAGCAGGCCCGCGCCGCAGGTGCGATGCTGCCGTTCTCGGCCACGACGCCGTACCAGAACACGATCTCGCCCGACGACGAGGTCGACATGCCCGGCGACCGCGAAGCCGAATGGCGGATCCGCACGATCAACCGCTGGAACGCGATGGCGACCGTGGTACGCGCCAACAAGTCGAGCGAGGGCATCGGCGGGCACATCGCGTCCTTCGCGTCGTCCGCGGCGCTCTACGATGTCGGGCTCAACCACTTCTGGCGCACAAAGTCCGCGATGCACGGTGGCGACCTGGTGTTCTTCCAGGGCCACGTGATCCCCGGCATCTACGCGCGGTCCTTCATGGAAGGGCGGATGTCCGAAGAGGATCTCGCCGGGTTCCGGCAGGAGGTCGGCGGCAACGGCCTGTCGTCCTACCCGCACCCGTGGCTGATGCCCGATTACTGGCAATTCCCGACGGTCTCGATGGGCCTCGGGCCGATGATGGCGGTCTATCAGGCGCGCTTCATGAAATACATGGAGAACCGCGGCCTGATCGAGAAGTCCGACCGCAAGGTCTGGGCCTTCCTCGGCGACGGCGAGATGGACGAGCCGGAATCGCTCGGTGCCATTTCCATCGCGGCGCGCGAGGGGCTCGACAACCTGATTTTCGTCATCAACTGCAACCTCCAGCGACTCGACGGGCCGGTGCGCGGCAACGGCAAGATCGTGCAGGAACTCGAGGGCTCGTTCCGCGGCGCAGGCTGGGACGTGATCAAGCTGCTGTGGGGCCGCGGCTGGGACGGGCTTCTGGAGCGTGACACCTCCGGCAAGCTGCGCCAGTTGATGGACGAGACCATCGACGGCGACTACCAGACCTTCAAGGCCAAGGACGGCGCCTATATCCGCGAACATTTCTTCGGCAAGTACCCCGAGACCGCGGAGCTGGTGAAGGACTGGAGCGACGAGGACATCTGGGCGCTGCGCCGCGGCGGCCACGACATCAAGAAGGTCTACAACGCCTATCTGCGCGCCACCCGGGCCGAGGGGCAGCCGACCTGCATCCTCGTCAAGACGGTGAAGGGCTACGGCATGGGCTCGGCCGGCGAAGGCCAGAACATCGCCCACCAGTCCAAGAAGATGCAGACCGATCAGCTCAAGCAGATGCGCGACCGCTTCCGCATCCCGATCGAGGACGAGGACCTCGACAAGGTGCCGTTCGTCACGCTGAACAACGCGCACAAGAGCTACCTGACGGAGCGCCGCAAGGAGCTGGGCGGTTCCTTCCCGCAGCGCTTCTCGGACGCGCCGAAGCTGGAGATCCCCGGCCTCGACAAGTTCAAGAAGGAGCTGCAGTCGTCGGGCGACCGCGAATTTTCGTCCACCATGGCGTTCGTGCGCATCCTCACAACGCTTCTGCGCGACAAGCAGATCGGCAAGCACGTTGTGCCCATCGTACCGGACGAAAGCCGCACCTTCGGCATGGAGGGGCTGTTCCGCTCCGTCGGCATCTACAACCCGCTGGGGCAGAACTACACGCCCCAGGATGCCGACCAGATGATGTACTACAAGGAGTCCAAGGACGGCCAGGTCCTGCAGGAGGGCATCAACGAGGCCGGCTCCATGTCGGACTGGATCGCGGCGGCGACGTCGTATTCCACGCACGGCGTGCCGATGATCCCGTTCTACATCTTCTATTCGATGTTCGGCTTCCAGCGGGTCGGCGATTTCGCCTGGGCTGCCGGCGACAGCCGCGCGCGCGGCTTCCTTCTGGGCGGCACCGCGGGCCGCACGACGCTGAACGGCGAGGGCCTGCAGCACGAGGACGGCCACAGCCACATCATGGCCGGCACCGTGCCGAATTGCATGAGCTACGATCCGACCTTCTCTTACGAGGTGGCGGTGATCGTTCAGGACGGCATGCGCCGGATGTACCAGGACCAGGAGGACGTCTACTACTACATCACCCTGATGAACGAGAACTACGCCCATCCCGAGATGCCCCCCGGCGCCGAGGAAGGGATCATCAAGGGGATGCACCGGATCCAGAAGGCATCGCGCCCCGGCAAGAAGCACGTCAACCTGATGGGGTCGGGCACGATCCTGATCCAGGTGATGCGCGCCGCCGAGATGCTGAAGGAGGATTTCGGCGTCTCGTCCGACATCTGGTCGGCGACTTCGTTCAACGAACTGGGCCGGGACGGGCAGGACGCGCTGCGCCACAACCGCCTCAACCCGTTCGCGGAGGAGCGCGTGCCCTACGTCACCCAGTGCCTCGAGAAGGCCAAGGGCCCGGTGATCGCCGCGACCGACTACATCAAGGCCTATGCCGACCAGATCCGCGCCTTCGTGCCGCAGCGCTACACCGTGCTCGGCACCGATGGCTACGGCCGGTCGGACAGCCGCGAGAACCTGCGGCGCTTCTTCGAGGTGGATGCCAACCATGTTGCCGCGGCGGCGATGGTTGACCTCTACCGAGACGGCGCGGTGTCCCAGAAGGACGTCGAGGCCGCCCTGAAGAAATACGACATCGACGGCGGCAAGCCGAACCCGCGCCTGAGCTGAGCCGGACCCGAGGGAGAGAGACATTCCATGACGACTGAAGTGAAAGTGCCCGACATCGGCGATTTCGACGATGTTCCGGTGATCTCGGTTCTGGTGAGCGTGGGCGACACCATCGCCGAGGAAGATCCGCTTATCGAGCTGGAATCCGACAAGGCGACGATGGAGGTCCCGTCGAGCCATGCCGGAAAGGTGGCCGAGATCAAGGTCTCCGAGGGCGACAAGGTGTCCAAGGGCTCGGTGATCCTGCTGGTCGAGGCGGCGGATGACGAGTCCGGCGGCGATGAAGGCGGCGGCGGTGCGGAGTCCGCACCGAAGGAGGCCAAGGAAGAGCAGCCCCAGAAGGACGAGACCAAGCAGCAGGAGACGCCGAAAGAGCCGGCCCAGCCCGCGAAGGCGGTGACCGATGCCGGCTTCTCGCGCGTCCACGCCTCGCCGTCGGTGCGGGCCTATGCGCGTCGGGTCGACGTCGATCTGTCCACAGTGAACGGATCGGGCCGCAAGGGCCGTATCCTGCGCGAGGACGTGGAAAAGGCGCTGAAGGCGCAGGCCGGCGCCGGAGCGCCCGCCGCGGACGCGGCGCAGGGCGGCATGGGAATCCCCCCGATCCCGCCGGTCGACTTCTCCAAGTTCGGCCCCGTCGAAGACGTGGAGATGAGCCGGATCAAGAAGCTCTCCGGCCCGGCTCTGCACCGCTCGTGGCTGAACATCCCGCACGTGACGAACAACGAAGAGGCGGACATCACCGACCTCGACAAGTACCGCAAGGAGCTCGACACCGAAGCGAAGGAAGAAGGCTACCGCGTCACGCTCCTGTCCTTCGTCATCAAGGCGTGCGTCTCCGCGCTCAAGAAGCACTGGGAGTTCAACTCGTCGATCCACCCCGATGGCGACAAGCTGATCCGCAAGCATTTCTACCATATCGGGTTTGCCGCGGACACGCCGAACGGGCTGATGGTGCCGGTCCTCAAGGATGCCGACCGCAAGGGGATCGTCGAGATATCAAAGGAGCTCGGGGAGCTGTCGAAAGCCGCGCGCGACGGCAAGCTGAAATCGGCGGACATGCAGGGCGCGACCTTCACCATCTCGTCGCTCGGCGGGATCGGGGGGACCGACTTCACCCCCATCGTGAACGCGCCCGAGGTGGCGATCCTCGGACTCTCGCGATCGAAGATGGCGCCCGTCTGGGACGGCGAGCAGTTCGTGCCGCGCAACATGCTGCCGCTGTCGCTGAGCTACGATCACCGGGCGATTGACGGCGCGCTGGCCGCGCGGTTCAACGCGCATCTGAAATACCTGCTGGCCGATCCGCGCCGGCTGATGCTGTGAGGTGACGAAGATGGACGTCAAAGTCCCCGATATCGGCGATTTCAGCGAGGTGCCTGTCATCTCCGTGCTGGTGAGCGTCGGCGACACGGTCGAGAAGGAAGATCCGCTGATCGAGCTTGAATCGGACAAGGCGACCATGGAGGTCCCCTCGTCCGAGGCCGGCAAGATCACCGAGATCCGCGTCAAGGAAGGCGACAAGGTCACCGAGGGCGACGTGATCCTCGTGCTCGAGGGCGCGGACGGCAGCGGCGACGACGAAGACGAGAAGGACGCCGAGAAGGCCGAGGAGCCCAAGGGCCAGGGCGGTCAGCAGGCCGGCGGCTACGGCGACCGCGGCTCGGACAGGGAAGGCGCGCCCGAGAAGGTCGAAGCCTCGGGCAGCGACAGCGGCGAAGGCGATGTCCACGCGGAGGTTGTCGTGCTCGGCTCCGGCCCCGGCGGCTATTCGGCGGCGTTCCGGGCCGCCGACCTCGGCAAGAAAGTGGTTCTGATCGAGCGGTATCCCACGCTCGGGGGCGTGTGCCTCAACGTCGGCTGCATCCCGTCGAAGGCGCTTCTGCACGTCGCCAAGGTCATCACCGAGGCCGAGGAGATGAACGCGCACGGGGTCAGCTTCGGCAAGCCGAAGATCGACCTTGATGAGCTGCGCGAGTTCAAGGACAGCGTCGTCGGCAAGCTGACCGGCGGGCTCGACGGGCTGGCCAAGGGACGCAAGGTGCAGGTCGTGCACGGCTTCGGCAAGTTTACCGGACCGAACATGATCGCGGTCGAGGGCGATGACGGCACCACCAAGGTCAGCTTCGACCAGTGCATCATCGCCGCTGGGTCCGAGCCGGTGGAACTGCCGTTCATCCCGCATGACGATGATCGCGTGGTGGACAGCACCGGCGCGCTGGAGCTTCAGGACATCCCCAAGCGGATGCTGGTGCTCGGCGGCGGGATCATCGGGCTGGAAATGGCCTGCGTCTACGATGCGCTCGGCTCAAAGATCACGGTCGTCGAATTGATGGACCAGATCATTCCGGGCGCGGACAAGGATCTCGTCAAACCGCTGATGCAGCGCATCAAGGGTCGCTACGAGAACATCTTCCTCAAGACCAAGGTCACGGGGATGGAGGCGCTCAAGAAGGGGCTGAAGGTCACCTTCGAGGACGAGAAGGGCGAAAGCTTCACCGACACCTTCGACAAGGTGCTGGTCGCCGTGGGCCGCAAGCCCAATGGCAAGATCATCGACGCGGACAAGGCCGGGGTGGCGGTGGACGAACGCGGCTTCATCGCGGTGGACGAATTCCAGCGCACGGGCCAGAGCCACATCTTCGCCATCGGCGACGTCGTCGGCCAGCCGATGCTGGCGCACAAGGCGGTGCACGAAGGCAAGGTCGCGGCCGAGGTCGCCGCGGGCGAAAAGCGCGCCTTCGATGCACGCGTGATCCCGTCGGTCGCCTATACCGACCCGGAGGTCGCCTGGTGCGGCCTGACGGAGACGCAGGCGAAGGAGCGCGGCATCAAGGTCGAGAAGGGGGTCTTCCCCTGGGCGGCCTCGGGCCGGTCGCTGTCGAATGGCCGGTCGGAGGGCATGACCAAGCTGCTGTTCGATCCCGAGGACGACCGCGTCGTGGGCGCGGCCATCGTCGGCACGTCGGCGGGCGACCTTATCTCGGAGGCGGCACTGGCGATCGAGATGGGCGCGGACGCGGTCGACCTCGGCCACACGATCCACCCGCACCCGACGCTGTCCGAGACGGTGAACTTCGCGGCGGAGATGTTCGAAGGCACGATCACCGATCTGATGCCGCCGAAGAAAAAGAAGTCCTGACTGAGACGAAAACCGGAGGCTCGAAGCCCCCGCGCGGATCTCCGTGCGGGGGCTTTGCCTTCGCGGTGTCGGGCCTAGCGATGTCCGGTTGAGCGCGCGCGCCGACGCGCGATCTCCCCGCGCGTCACAACCGCGCGATGGATGGGGGGCTCGTGTAGAGTCTCGCGATCCTGGGTGAGTCGGGCCGCCGTCAGGCGGCGGCCACTGTGGTCGTGCCCATGCTGGTCACCAGCACTGTCACACGCATCATGTTCAGATGGTCCCCGTCCAGCACTTCGGCCGGTTTCTGCCAGCCGAGGACTGGATTGGGCGTGTGCAGAAACTCACGCGCCCGGTCGCTTCCTACCTTGGCTTCGAGCAGTTCGACCAGTTTGCGACGGCTTTCGGTGCAGTTCGTGCGCACGGCGCCCTCCTTCTTTGATTCTTCCCCTGGTCCCACCTAAAAGTTGTACGAGGGCGTGGTGTTGCTGTCACGCCGCGCGGCAGCGAAATTATTGCCTCCAAATGTCGAAATCGTTTGTAATCTTACGAAAAAATCTGAATCGAGAACCGCAACGCATTGAACGCAAAGGTGTTGACGAAATTTCGCCTACACGCTTATGGCGACTAAATATTTCGCAGTGACATATTTGCATCCCAGGACCCGGGCGCCCGCGCCGCGCCCCCGGTTCAGATCCCCACGAACCGTTGCGCAAGCCGCGGCAGCCAGCCCTTGAATCGCAGGGGCGCGTCGGTGACCGCAAGGCAGATGCAGTCCGCGGAAATGTCGGCAACGGGCATGTGGTCGTCCGCCTCGGTCGCGACCTCGATGTCGCCACGGGCATAGGTGCCGCCCGCATCCGAGAAGGCGCCCTGCAGGACCAGCGTAAGCTCCGTCCCGTTGTGCCCGTGATCGGGCATCGCCGTCCCGGCGGGGATGTGGAATAGCCGTGCGGTGGCCTCCCCGGTGGTGGCGATCACGGCCTGCCGGACACCCATGCCAACCGGCCGCCAGGATACGGCCTCGAGCGACTCCCCCACATAGCCCGCAAGCGGTGCCGGCAGCGCCCCGGCGGAGCCGGACTGGCGGCGTGGCTCCGGCGTCTCGGTGCGGATGCGGGCGAGAGTCCGGGTCAGGCAGCCGTCCGAGAGATCCGCGGAATCGCTGCGGTCCAGAAGCGCGCCGCCCACCGCGTCGTAGCCGCCATAGGCCGCGCGGCAGGTGTCGCAGAGCGAGATATGCGTGGCGATCGCCAGCTCCATCGCCTCCGGCAGGGTGCCAGCGGCGTAGGCCATCAGAAGCGCTTCGGTCGGGTGATGTCGGATCATCGTCGTTACGTCCGTTCAAGACATGGCATGGCGCAGGCGGTCCAGCGCCAGGCGGATGCGGGACTTGATCGTGCCGAGCGGCAGGCCGGTTTGCGCGGCGATCTCCCGGTGGCTGAGATCGCCGAAATAGGCCTTTTCGATCAGGTCACGCTGTTTCTCGGGTAGGCTGCCGAGAGCGGCGCCGAGGCGCGCGCTCTCCTGCTGGAGGCCGACGATATCGGCCGCTTCGGCCGGCTGGTCGGGCCCCCAGGGCAGATCCTCGGGTTCGGGGCGCGCGGCGGTCTTCCGGGCAAGGTCGATGCGCCGGTTGCGGGCGATGGTGAAGATCCAGGTCGACACGCTGGCGCGCGCGGGGTCGAAGAGATGCGCCTTGCGCCAGACCGTCGACATGGAATCCTGCACGATTTCCTCGGCGGTGGCCGGATCGCAGCCGCGCCGCATCAGGAACGCCTTCAGCCGCGGCGCGAAGTGTTCGAAGATGGCGACGAAGGCCGCTTCCGAGCGGTTGTCGCGGATCTCGGCCAGCCGGGCCACCCAGTAGGCCGGATCGGCCTTGGGATCCGGGGCTCTTTCGGCGGGCCTCATGCGCGGCGCCGCCGGCGGCGGGGCCGTCGGCATCTCGGACTCGAACTCCTGGGCAAGGCGGGCATTGCGCAACATAACCGGGTTACGTGGCGGGGCCGAAGCCGGATCACTTGAAAGTATATCTGAACCAAAGTCATCCGCGTGTCCGTGGGTTTCGTACCATCCCACAAACGCTGTGACGGAGACCTGCCCGCATGCCCTTCGAACGCCTGTCCGCCGCGCCCCGGAAGATCGCCGTGATCGGCGGAGGAATTTCCGGGCTCGGCGCGGCGCATTACCTGGCCGACGACCACCGCGTGACGCTGTTCGAGGCGGAGCCGCGACTGGGCGGGCATGCGCGCACCGTCGTCGCCGGCAAGCGCGGCGACCAGCCGGTCGATACCGGGTTCATCGTTTTCAACTACGCCAACTATCCGTTGCTTGCCGATCTCTTCGCGCGGCTCGACGTGCCCGTGGTGCCGTCGAACATGAGCTTCGGCGCGAGCCTGCGCGGCGGGACGCTGGAATACGGACTGGCCGGGATGCGGGCAGTCTTCGCCCAGCCGGCCAACGCGCTGCGGCCCGGCTACCTGCGGATGCTGCGCGATATCGGGCGCTTCAACGCAAGGGCGATCGCGGCCTCGGCCGCCGATGACACGCAGAGCCTCGGGGATTTCCTCGAGACGCTCGGCACGGGGCCATGGTTCCGCGACTATTACCTCCTGCCGCTGTCGGGGGCGATCTGGTCGACGCCGACGCAGAAGATCCTCGACTTCCCGGCACAGGCTCTGGTGCGGTTCTTCGAGAACCACGCGCTGCTCAACTATTCCGGCCAGCACCAATGGTACACGGTAGACGGCGGATCGGCCGAATATGTCCGGCGGCTGGCGGACGAGTTGCGCCGGCAGGGGGCCGATCTGCGCACCGGGGCCCCGGTCGCCGGCGTGCGGCGCGATGCCAACGGCGCAGAGGTGCGCTGCCCCGGCGGTGAGTGGGAGCGCTTCGACGATGTGGTGTTCGCCACGCATTCCGACGACAGCCTGGCCATGCTGTCCGACGCGACGGGGCAGGAGCGGCGCATTCTCGGCGCCGTCGCCTACCAGCCCAACCGCGTGGTACTGCACCGCGACCCGCGCATGATGCCCAAGCGCCGCGTCTGCTGGTCGTCGTGGAACTACACCGAAGACCGTGTTCGGGCGATGAACACGATCGACCTGACCTACTGGATGAACTCGCTCCAGCCGATCCCGATGGACGATCCGCTGTTCGTGACGCTCAATTCGACGCGCGAGATCCGCGACGAGCTGATCTGCGACGAGACCGTGCTGCGCCACCCGGTCTACGACCTCGGCGCGCTCGAGGCGCAGGCGGCGATGCGGGCGCGGAACGGCACGCACAACACCTGGTTCTGCGGCGCGTGGATGAAGAACGGGTTCCACGAGGACGGACTGTCGAGCGCCTGGGACGTGGCGGGCGCGATCAAGGCGCGCGCCGGGCTCGTGGCCGGTGCGGTGGCGGCGGAGTGAGCGCATGGAAGCGGTCGAACACATTGCAGGTCATACGTGGCACGGCCGAAAGGGCGCGGTAAAGAACGCCTTTCGCTATTCCATCGACTACGTGCTCGTCGATGCGGAGGCCGACCAGCGCGCCCCGCGCCTGTTCTCGCGCGGTCGCGCCAACGTCGCTGCCTTGCACGACCGCGATCATGGCGGCTCGCCGGGACAGGGGCGCGGCGCGGCCTGGGCGCGCGAGGTCCTGGCAAGGCACCAGGTGCGCGCCGAGGGCCGTCTGTTGCTGCTCGCGCAGCCGCGCCTACTGGGGCACGTGTTCAACCCGGTGAGCTTCTGGCTTGCCCATGACGCCGCGGACCGGCTGGTCGCGGTGATCGCCGAGGTCACCAACACCTTCGGAGAGCGGCATTCCTACCTCTGCCGCAAGCCGGAGGGCGGGCAGATCGGGCCGGACGACGTGCTGAGCGCGCAGAAGGTCTTCTACGTCTCGCCGTTCCAGCCCGTGACGGGCGGCTACCGATTCCGCTTCGACATCGCGGAGGACCGGGTGGGCATCCGGATCGACTACGACCGCGATGGCGGCGGGTTGATCGCCACGCTGACAGGGCGGCGGCAGCGGCTGACCTCTGCCGGGATCCTGCGGGCGCTGCTGCACCGGCCGTTCGGGTCGCGCCGGGTGCTTGCGCTCATCTTCTGGCAGGCGCTGAAGCTGCGGCTGAAGGGCGCCCGTTATCGCACCCGACCGGCGCCGCCAACGCGCGACATCACGTGACGGCCCCGTTCCTGCCGGGTTACGCGGCCTTCGCGGCGGTGCTTTCGGCAGCGGGCCTGCCGATATACATCCACGCGCCCAAGGTCTATGCGGAGGAATACGGCGTCAGCCTCGGCGCGATGGGCGGGGTGCTGTTCGCTCTGCGGCTTCTGGATCTCGTGCAGGACCCCGCGCTCGGCCGTCTGGCCGAGCTGTTGCGGCGGTATCAAGGAGCTTCCGTCGTCCTCGGCGCCGCCGTGATGGCACTCGGGATGCTCGGGCTTTTCGTCGTGGCGCCGCCGATCCCGGCGATCTGGTGGTTTGCGCTGACGCTGACCTGCGTGTTCTCGGCGTTCAGCTTTCTGACGATCACCTTCTATGCCAACGGCATCGGCACCGCGACGATGCTCGGGTCCGGCGGGCATATCGGCCTCGCGCGCTGGCGCGAGACAGGCGCGCTTCTGGGGGTGTGCATCGCCTCGGTCCTGCCCAATGCGTTGTCCGCCGCGGGGCTGCCGGGCTTTGCGGGGTTCGCGCTGCTCTTCGCGCTCGCCGTGGCGCTAGCGGTTTGGTGGATGCGCGGTGAGTGGGGCCGCGCGGCGACGGTGCCGAGCGGCGGGTTCGGCCCGGTCCTGCGCGACGGCGTGGCACTGCGGCTTCTGCTCGTGGCGCTTGCGAACGCCGCGCCGGTTGCCGTGTCGTCGACCCTGTTCCTGTTCTTCGTGGAAAGCCGGCTGGACGCGCCGGGGTGGGAAGGGCCTCTCCTGATGGTGTTCTTCCTGTCGGCCGCGGGGGCGGCGCCGCTCTGGGGGCGAATCGCGGAGGCACGTGGCGCCAAGCGTACGCTCCTTGCTGCGATGGCGCTGGCGATCGCCTCCTTCGGTTTCGCGCTGACGCTCGGTTCGGGCGACACTTTGCCCTTCGCGATCATCTGCGTGGCGAGCGGCGCGGCGGTGGGCGCTGACCTGACGCTGCTGCCGGCGATGTTCGCCCGACGCATGGCCGAGGTTGCGCCGGCCGGGTCCGAGGGGTTCGCACTTTGGTCGTTTGTACAAAAGGTTACGCTGGCCTTCGCGGCCATAGCGCTACTTCCCGTATTGGAAGCGTCGGGCTTCGAGGCCGGCGGCGAGAGCCCGGACCGGGCGCTCTGGACGCTCAGTCTGCTCTACGCCGGCGTGCCCTGCGCCCTGAAGCTCGCGGCCATGGTCCTGTTGGCCGCGACCCCGATCGAGGAGAGATGACATGGCCTTGCTGACCGGTGTGCTCGCAGGGATGCTTGTGGTCGCCTGTTTCGTGCTGGCGCGCGATCGGTTGGCGTCCTTCGCGGCGCAACGGCCAAAGGATTACATCGACGCCGAGCCTGCCTTCGATCTGCGCCATCACCTTTCGGGAGCGATCCTCTGCGAGGGCGTGATCTACGGCCCGCTCGGCCGGGTGGCGTCGCGGTTCGTGGGCGATTTCGATGTCACCTGGGATGGCGAGACTGGGGTGATGCACGAACGCTTCACCTATGACAGCGGCGAGATCCATGAGCGCGCGTGGCACCTGACCCTTCACGAGGGCGGCCGGATCGAAGCGGAGGCGGAGGACGTCATCGGCACCGGCCGCGGCCAGCAATCGGGCCCGAGCGTGATGCTGCGCTACCGGCTGCGGCTTGAGCCGGAGGCCGGGGGTCATGTCCTCGACGCGATCGACTGGATGTACCTGGCGCCGAACGGGACCATCGTGAACCGTTCGCAGTTCCGCAAGTTCGGCCTCAAGGTGGCGGAGCTGGTCGCGACCATGCGCCGGAAGGAGGCGACATGAGCGACTGGCAGGGCAAACGGTACTGGCTGATCGGGGCGAGCGACGGGCTTGGCGCAGCACTGGCACGGAAGATGAGCCGGGCGCGAGCCTCGCTCGTCCTCTCTGCGCGGTCCGAGGACAAGCTGCACGATCTCGCCGGCAAGCTGGAGGGCCCCGCCGACGTGGTGCCCATCGACGTGAGCGATGCGGAGTCGGTGCGCGCGGCAACGGAGGCGGTGGGCGAGATCGACGGCGTGGTCTTCCTCGCCGGGGTCTACTGGCCCTTCGGCGCGGACGAGTGGGACGCCGAGAAGGCCAACATGATGGCCGACGTGAACTTCACCGGCGCGATGCGCTGCATGGGGGAGATCGTGCCGCGCTTCGTCGCGCGCGACCGCGGGCACATCGTGCTGACCGGATCGCTCACCGGGTATCGGGGGTTGCCGGGGTCGGTCGCATATACCGCGTCGAAGGCGGGCGTGATGGCGATGGCCGAATGCATGTATTGCGACCTGCGGCAGACGGGAGTGCAGGTGCAGCTCGTCTCGCCGGGGTTCATCCGTACGCGGCTGACCGAGAAGAACGACTTCAAGATGCCGCAGATCATGGCGCCCGAGAAGGCGGCCGGCATCGTCCTTCAACACATGGGAAGCCGCCGGTTCCAGCGCGCCTTTCCGCGCCCGTTCTCCTGGGCGCTCAGGGGTGGGCAGTTCCTGCCCGAGTCGCTCTACTACCGGATCTTCGGCTAGCGCAGCGCCCGGCCCTTGAGGATCGCGTCGGGGCCGAAGCGCGCGCGGATGCGGTCGGTGGCGCGCTCCGCCTCGCTGCGCCGGGCGGCATCGGGGTCGAGGAGGTCGGGCATGCGGTCGGCGGCCTCCGCCCCGCAGAGGTCCGACAGTCCGACTCCGAGCAGCCGGTAGGCGCGCCCCGTGCCGACCGCGTCCATAAGCTGCCGTGCCTCGCGATAGATCCGGTCGGCGATCTGCGTCGGCTCGCGCAGCGCATGACGGCGGGTGATGAGCGAAAAATCAGCGCGCTTGAGCTTCAGCACCACCACGCGCCCGGCGAGCCCCTTGGCCTTGGCCCGGTCCGCCACCTTCTCGGCCATGCGCCAGAGGTGACCATCGAGGATATCGGCGTCGGCTGTGTCCTCGTTGAACGTGGTCTCGTTGGAGATCGACTTGACCGGCGAATGGGCCGACACCCGGCGGTGATCCTCGCCGCGGGCGAGGTGCCACAGCCGCGTGCCCATGGACCCGAAGCGCGCCGTCAGGTCGCGGATATCCCACCGCGCGAGGTCGTCGAAGGTGCGGATGCCGGCTCGGTCGAGGCTGTCCTGCCCCGCCTCGCCCACGCCCCAGATCATCCGCACCGGCTTGTCGCGCAGGAAATCACGCGTCTCGGCGGCCCCGATCACCGAAAAGCCGTGCGGCTTGTCGAGGTCGGAGGCGATCTTGGCCAGGAACTTGTTGTGCGACAAACCGATGGAGCCGGTGATCCCGAGCTCCTCCCGCATCCGCCGCACGAGGCGTGCGAGCATCACCGCCGGTGGTGCCCCGTGCAGACGTGCGGTGCCGGTGAGATCGAGGAATGCCTCGTCGAGCGACAGCGGCTCAACCGCCGGGGTCAGATCCTCCATCATCGCTCGGATCCGGCGGCTGATCTCCGCGTAAAGCTGCATGCGCGGCTTGATGATCACTGCGTCCGGGCAGAGGGCGAGCGCCTTGAACATCGGCATCGCCGAGCGCACGCCGCGAATCCGGGCGACATAGCAGGCGGTCGACACGACGCCACGCCGCCCGCCGCCGATGATCACCGGCTTGTCCGCAAGCTCGGGGTTGTCGCGCTTCTCCACGGAGGCATAGAAGGCATCGCAATCCATGTGCGCGATTGAGAGATCCCAAAGCTCGCCATGCGCGATCACCCGCGGGCTGCGGCAGGACGGGCAGCGCGGACCGGCATCGAAGCTGGTCAGGCAATCGCGGCAAAGGGCGGGCATCGGGGACCTCCCGGTCGTTCTACCCGCAAGATAGACGCGAGGGGGCGACGGCACCATGACCGAAGAGGCCTTCATCGGCGCCAAGCTGATCCTGTTCCTGGGCGCGCGGCTGGTGGTCATCCGCCGCGACGACCGCCCGGACATTCCCTGGCCCGGCTATCTCGACCTACCGGGAGGGGGCCGCGAAGGGGCTGAGACGCCCGAAACCTGCGCGCTGCGCGAGACCGCCGAGGAACTGGGTCTCGACGTGGATCGAGGTGAGATCGTCTGGAGTGCGGAATGGGTATCGGAGCGGGGGCGGACATGGTCCTTCGCCGCCCATTTGCCAGCGCGGCGCGTCGCGGACATCCGGATGGGCGACGAGGGTACGGGCTGGATGCTGCTCACACCGGCGATGTTCCTGGCGCGAGACGATGTGGTCCCACATTTCCAGGATTACCTGCGGCGGTATCGGCGTGAAAGGTCTTGATCCGGGGGCGAGTTAGGTGCCGGGACCGGCGGAAAACGCCGGCCCCGGCGGCAAGGGTCTCCGGGACAGGAAAAGACCCTCAGGGGAACATGATCGGAACGCTGCTCAGGCGGCTCGGTTCCCGAAAAGCTGACCGAAAAGTTTCTGTATTGGATGCGCCGCGTGCTGTGCGATGTCGGGATCGACGCCCTCGGGGACGATCTGCGAACGCAGGCTGTCGGGTTGCTCCAGAGACCGGATGGCGGCGCGACGCAGGCCGGTTACGGCCTCGTGGAATCCGGTGTCGAGCGGCGCTTCGAAATCGCTGGGGATGCGGACGGGGCCACGGTCGGTCTCGACGGTTACGAGCGCCTCGAACGAGGCTGTAGCGGGATTGTAACGGACGTCTCCGATATCGCTGTCGAGATCTTGCATGTGATGCCTCTTGGAGTCATTCGTGCACTGCTTCGATGACATCACAACGAAGATCGCGGCTTTGCGTTCCGAACCGTGGCGGCAAACCGCCGAACGCGCCATTTCGGCTTGCCCCGCGTCGGCTGCCCTCACCCAAGTTCCGCGGCCAGCGCCCGCATCGCGACAGCCGGTTCGGCAGAGGCGGTAATGGTGCGCCCGATGACGATGTGATCGGCCCCCTGGGTTACCGCCTCGGCGGGGCGTCCTTCCTCCTCGGTGCGGACGGCGATCACCAGTCGGCCGACCGCTACTCCGAGCGGCCGCACGGCCGACACGTGATCCGCCGCGACCACCACGCCATCGGCCCCCGCCGCCAAGGCGCGTTCGCAGCGCGCCGCGACCTCCGCGGCCTCCCCGCCGGCCTCGTCGCGTTGCGTCAAAAGTTCCAGCCGTGCCGGGGCGATCGCGGTGGCCAGGACGGACGTGGCTGTGCCGCGGCTTGCCCGAACGGCGGCGCGCACGACATCCGGGTCGGCCGCGACCGACAGATAATCTATTTCGAATTGCGTCAGTCCGTGGACCGCTTCGGCCACCTCTTCCGCCATCCCGCCGAGCGTCATGTCGAGGAAGACGCGCTTGCCGTGTGCCTGTTTGAGCTCGTTGGCGAGCGCGAGGCCGCCGCCGGTCAGCATCCCCAGGCCGATCCGGTAGAACTCGATGTCCTCGCCCAGCCGCTCGGCGATCGTCAGCCCGGTGAGTGCTTCGCGGACATCGAGCGAGACGATCAGTTTCTGCGTCAGCATGATGTGCCGCCTCTCTGCATGGGCTTGCGTTTCCAGTTGCGATACATTCCGCCGTGTGTATGTGACGACCGCGGAACGGAGTCTAGATCTCATCGTTGAATAACAAATGTGTGTAGCTGCCCGGAGCATTCAATGACAGACGAATCCAATACGCCCCAGTCCAGCGCCAAGGGCGAGGCGGCGCCGAAGCCGTCCAGCGTCGCGCCGATCACGCTCGGTGCTGCCGTGGTGGTGGCGCTGGCCATCGCGATCACCCTCAACCTTGCGGATGGCGGCGATTCCGAGACGGCGGCCGAAACCTCGGCCTCCGACGACATGCAGATCTCCCAAGCCGACACGTCCGAGGGTTCTACGGAAGAGGCACCCGGCGAAGGTTCGGGCTCCGAAGGTGAGCAGGCCGACAGCGCGGGTAGCGAGGACGCGGCCGGCGAGGGCGAGCAAACCGGGTCGGGCGGCGACTCCGAAGATGCCGCGGAAGCGGAGGAAGGCACGTCCTCCGGCGGCGAAGCCGCGGAGTCCGGCAGCGACGCGGAAGGCGAACAGGCTGGTGGTGCCGAGGCTGAGGATGCGGCCGAAGGCGGTGCCCAGGAACAGGCTCAGTCCGAAGACGGCTCCGGCGATCAGGCAACTGCCGAGGGTGGCGAATCCGACCAAGCGGAAGACGGCTCGGCTGATCAAGCGGCTGCTGCCGGCGGCGGGTCCGGTCAGGCCGAAGGCGGCTCGGGTGATCAGGCCGCGGCCGAGGGTGGCGAATCCGGTCAGGCCGAAGGCGGCTCGGATGATCAGGCGGCTTCCGAAGGTGGCGAATCCGACCAAGCGGAAGATGGCTCGGCTGATCAAGCGGCTGCTGCCGGCGGCGGGTCCGGCCAGGCCGATGGCGGCTCCGGCGATCAACCCGCTTCCGAGGGCGGTCAATCCGACCAGGCCGAAGGGTCGGGTGGTGCCGCTGCTGACGGCGATAGCCAGCAATCCGGCGACCAGAGCGAACAGTCGCAACCGGCCGAGGCTGGTGGATCCGGCGAAGAAGGTGAGCAGGATGACAGTGCGCAGGCTTCTGGTGGTGAGCAGGCTGCTGGTGGTGAGCAGGCTGCGAATGACAGCGCAATGAGCCAGGAAGATCGTCGCGCACTGTCCGAAGCGGCGACGCAGGCCATGGAAGCGGCCGATACCGCAGCCCAGGCCGCCGATGAAGCGGCCGCTCGCGCGGACGAGGCCGCCCAGGCCGCAGCGCAGGCCTTCGAGCGGCTGCGCGAGGCGAGCGAGGCGATCGCCAACGACTGACGGGCGGCCGGCCCGCCGGTGCCTTCAGGACCGCGCCCGCCCCGGGTGCGGTCCTTTTTGTTAGCTCTGTTGGCGTGGTCGGGCCGGGTGGGCAGGGCGTGGCCGCAGCCCCGCGGATCGACCATTTTCCCCTGTGGCAATCTTGCATCGCCCCGCGACGTACCCATCTGTGATGCGAGGCTTCGAAAGAGCGCGTGCCGCACAGCCGGGCGTGCCGGGACCGGAGCGCTTCAACAGAAGGAGACGACCCCATGAACTTGGAAAAGTTCACGGAACGCGCGCGCGGGTTCATCCAGGCGGCGCAGACCATCGCGATGCGGGAGAGCCACCAGAAGCTCACCCCCGAGCATATCCTCAAGGCCCTGCTCGACGACGAGGAAGGCCTCGCGTCCAATCTCATCACCCGGTCGGGCGGCGCCCCGGAGCGTGTGGTGCAGGCGCTCGACCTCAAGCTTGCCAAGATCCCGAAGGTGTCGGGCGATGCGGGGCAGGTCTACCTCGACAGTGCCACGGGCCGCGTCCTCGACGAGGCTGAGAAGATCGCCAAGAAGGCCGGCGACAGCTTCGTGCCGGTGGAGCGGATGCTCACCGCGCTCGCCGTCGTGCGCAGCCCGGCGAAAGAGGCGCTGGAGGCCGGCGCCGTGACGGCGCAGGGGCTGAACGGCGCGATCAACGACATCCGCAAGGGCCGCACCGCCGACAGCGCCAATGCCGAGGAAGGCTATGACGCGCTGAAGAAATACGCGCTGGACCTGACCGAGCGCGCCGAAGAGGGCAAGATCGACCCGATCATCGGCCGCGACGACGAGATCCGCCGCGCCATGCAGGTGCTGTCTCGTCGTACCAAGAACAACCCCGTGCTGATCGGTGAGCCTGGCGTCGGCAAGACCGCCATCGCCGAGGGTCTCGCCCTGCGGATCGTCAACGGCGATGTTCCCGAAAGCTTGCAGAACAAGCGTCTGCTGGCGCTCGACATGGGCGCGCTGATCGCCGGTGCGAAGTACCGCGGCGAGTTCGAGGAACGGCTGAAGGCGATCCTGAAGGAAATCGAGGCCGCGGCCGGTGAGATCATCCTCTTCATCGACGAGATGCACACTCTGGTCGGGGCCGGCAAGGCGGACGGCGCGATGGACGCCTCCAACCTGCTGAAACCGGCGCTCGCGCGCGGGGAGCTTCACTGCGTCGGCGCCACCACGCTCGACGAGTACCGCAAGCACGTGGAAAAGGACGCGGCACTGGCCCGGCGCTTCCAGCCGGTGATGGTGAGCGAGCCCACGGTGGAGGACACCGTGTCGATCCTGCGCGGCATCAAGGAGAAGTACGAGCTGCACCACGGCGTGCGGATCTCCGACAGCGCGCTGGTGTCGGCGGCGCAGCTGTCGCACCGCTACATCACCGACCGGTTCCTGCCTGACAAGGCGATCGACCTCGTGGACGAGGCCGCCTCGCGCCTGCGCATGGAGGTGGATTCCAAGCCCGAGGAGCTCGACGCGCTCGACCGGCAGATCCTGCAGATGCAGATCGAGCAGGAGGCCCTGCGCAAGGAGGACGATGCCGCCTCGGTCGACCGGCTGGAGAAGCTGGAGCGCGAACTGGCGGAGTTGCAGGAGCGTGCCTCCGAGATGACCGCCAAGTGGCAGGCCGAGCGTGACAAGCTGGCCTCCGCCCGTGAGCTCAAGGAGCAGCTCGACCGGGCGCGCGCCGACCTGGAGATCGCCAAGCGCAACAGCGATTACGGCCGCGCGGGCGAATTGCAGTACGGCACGATCCCGGAGCTGGAAAAGGCGCTCGGCGAGGCCGAGGAGGCCGAAGGCGACGTCATGGTCGAGGAGGCCGTGCGCCCCGAGCAGATCGCGCAGGTCGTGGAACGCTGGACCGGCATCCCGACCTCCAAGATGCTGGAGGGCGAGCGCGAGAAGCTCCTGCGCATGGAGGACGGGCTGCACAAGCGCGTCATCGGTCAGGACCAGGCGGTCAAGGCCGTTGCCAACGCCGTGCGCCGGGCGCGCGCGGGCCTCAACGACGAGAACCGGCCGCTGGGGTCGTTCCTCTTCCTCGGGCCCACGGGTGTCGGCAAGACCGAGCTGACCAAGGCCGTCGCGGAGTTCCTCTTCGACGATGACAGCGCGATGGTGCGCCTCGACATGTCGGAGT
Organism: Roseivivax sediminis; assembly: GCF_900112685.1. Taxonomy (GTDB): domain Bacteria; phylum Pseudomonadota; class Alphaproteobacteria; order Rhodobacterales; family Rhodobacteraceae; genus Roseivivax; species Roseivivax sediminis. Next base: position 11,024 of record NZ_FOMS01000009.1, on the reverse strand, counting down.
TCATGGAAAAGCATTCGGTCGCACGGCTGATCGGGGCGCCTCCGGGCTATGTCGGCTATGACGAGGGCGGCGTGCTGACCGAGGCGGTGCGGCGCCGGCCCTACCAGGTGGTGCTGTTCGACGAGGTCGAGAAGGCGCATCCGGACGTGTTCAACGTGCTCCTGCAGGTGCTCGATGACGGGGTGCTGACCGACGGGCAGGGCCGCACTGTCGACTTCAAGCAGACGCTGATCGTGCTGACGTCGAACCTCGGCTCGCAGGCGTTGTCGCGGCTGCCCGAGGGCGCCGACCCGGGCGAGGCCAAGCGCGACGTGATGGAGGCGGTGCGGGCGCATTTCCGGCCCGAATTCCTCAACCGCCTCGACGAGACGGTCATCTTCGACCGGCTGAAGCGCGAGGACATGTCGGGCATCGTCGATATCCAGATGGCGCGGCTGCTGAAGCGGCTGGCGGCCAAGAAGATCACGCTGGAACTCGACGACGGCGCGCGCGCCTGGCTCGCGGACGAAGGCTACGACCCGGTCTTCGGGGCGCGGCCGCTCAAGCGGGTGATCCAGCGCGCGTTGCAGGATCCGCTGGCGGAGATGTTGCTGGCGGGCGACGTGGCCGACGGCGAGACCGTGCCGGTCCATGCCGGGCCCGACGGGTTGGTGATCGGAGACCGCGTGGCCACCTCGAACCGGCCGCGGCCGGACGACGCGGTGGTGCACTGAAACATCGCGGGGGGCGGCGGCCGTTGGTCGCCGCCTTCGCGCCGTGCTGGCCTATGCGTTCCTGGCGACGGGCGGGAGTGGGGGCCAGCCCCCACACCCCCGGAGTATTTGTCGGCCCAAAGAAGCAGGGGCGCGTTCGATGGATGATTGGCGACAGGAACGGCGCGGGGATCGCCTTTCTTGGGTCTGAGCCGGGAGGCGATGGCGGCGGCGCGACGCGTTACCGGCGCCGATCCGTGGGGTGAAGCCCGACAGGATAGCATATTCTGCAGCGGGCACTCGGGGGACATCGATTGGACGCTAGACGCCGTAAGGTGGCCGCAGGACCCGGTCGATCGTGTGGATGACGCCGTTCGAGGCAGAGATCTCGGCGCGGCCGACATTGGCGTTGGCTGCCCGCAAGCCCGGTCCGGTGCCGTCGATGCCGAGCGTCGTGCCCGCCAGGGTCGGCAGCGCGTGTCGGCGACCCGTGAGCGCGAAGGCGGAATATTCGCCAGGCACGATGTGGTGGGCCAGCAACCGGCGCAGGGTGTCACGCATCGCCGGCCGCGTAAGACGGTCCAGTCTGCGGCGGCCGAGCGCGTCGAAGGCCGCGAGTTTCGGCGCGAACACGGTGTAGGGACCGTCCGAGCGCAGCGTCCCGCCGAGGCCGGCGGCGATAAGCGCGTCGCAGAACGTGATGAACTGCGCCCGCGCGCCCAGCGTCGCGGCAAGATCGAGCCGCGTCGTGGCGGCGGCCGGTGTGCCGAGGCCGGCGGCGGCGAGCGACAGGAAGCGGCGGCGGTCCATGGCATGTCCTCCGAGCGGTGGCCTCTCGGAAGATAGCGCGGCACCGCCGGCCGGACAGTCGGAACGGCGCGCCGCCCATCAAGGGGCGGCGCGCCGGTGCGCGTTAGGGCATCAGGACCGAGTCGATCACGTGGATCACGCCGTTCGAGGCCTCGATGTCGGCCTGGGTCACGGTCGCGTCGCCCACCATCACGGTGTCGCCGTCGATGGAGACGGTCACGCTGGAGCCTTCCACGGTCTCGGCTTCCATGCCGTCCTCGAGGTCCGAGGACATGACCGCGCCGGGCACCACATGATAGGTGAGGATCGAGGTCAGCTGATCCTGGTTCTCTTCCATCAGCAATTCGTCAACGGTGCCTTCGGGAAGCGCTTCGAAGGCTTCGTCGGTCGGGGCGAAGACGGTGAAGGGGCCCTCTCCGGTCAGCGTCTCCACGAGGCCCGCGGATTCGGCGGCGGCGAGCAGCGTCTCGAAGTCGCCGGCCTCCTGGGCGGTCTCGACGATGTTCATGTCCTGCGCGACGGCGCTGGTGGCGCCGAGGCCGGCCCCTGCCAAGACGGTTGCCGCGGTCAGGCTCAGGTAGGTTCTGCGGAACATTACGTATCTCCTCCGGTTTGCAAAGCAGGATGCCGCTATCGGCATCATTCCCGGTACGCGCCCCCCGTCCCCCGGGTTCAGAATCAAATCGCTCGTGACGTGCATTGACGCCGTGCCAGTCGCCGCTAAGCCACGGCTTCCGCGCGCGTCGACCAACATCTTCGTGACGGGGCGTTGCCGCGACGTGATCGACGCGGGCGCGAATGTTGCAGCGGGCATACCGGAATGTGACCCGGTGTTGCTTGGCTCGACGTCCTGCTCCGGACATGCTGGGATCCAGACCCGATGGAGAGACACCATGGCCCGACGCTGGACATCCGACCTGAGCCCGCGCGACGTCACGCCCGAACGCGCGTTCCTGAACCGTCGGCAGATCCTGGGCGGGCTCGCTGCCGCGGGCGCCGTCACGCTTTCCTCCCCGCGCGCGCGTGCGCAGGAGGCTCTGGAGCCCAACAGCTGGGAGGAGATCACCTCCTACAACAACTTCTACGAATTCGGCACGGGCAAGGACGATCCCGCCCGATATGCCGGGCAGATGGCCACGTCGCCCTGGACGGTGGCCATAAACGGTCTGGTGGATCGTCCGGGCGAGTATGCCTTCAAGGACATCATGGCCCGGATGGAGATCGAGGAGCGAATCTACCGGTTCCGCTGCGTGGAGGCGTGGTCGATGGTCGTGCCCTGGACCGGGTTCGAACTGGCGGACCTTCTGGACATGGCCGGCATACAGGAGCGCGCGACCCATGTGGCCTTCGAGACGCTGCTGCGCCCCGAGGAGATGCCGGGCGTCGCGCGCCCGGTGCTCGACTGGCCGTATGTGGAAGGTCTGCGGCTCGACGAGGCGATGCATCCGCTCACGCTCATGGCCACGGGGATCTATGGGCGTGACATTCCCAATCAGAACGGCGCACCCCTGCGGCTGGTGGTGCCGTGGAAATACGGCTTCAAGTCGATCAAGTCTGTGGTGCGGATCACGCTGACCGACAGCGAGCCGCCGACCTCGTGGAATGTCGCCAATTCGCGCGAATACGGGTTCTACTCGAACGTGAACCCGGATGTGGACCATCCGCGCTGGTCGCAGGCGACCGAGCGCGAGATCGGTGGCGGGCTGTTCTCGCCCCGCAAGCCGACGCTGATGTTCAACGGCTACGAGGACGAGGTCGCATCCCTCTACGAAGGCATGGACCTGTCGGTGCACTTCTGATGACGGGCCGGCTCAATGACGCGTTGCGCCGTGTGCCGGTCTGGCCGCTCTATATCGCCGGAGCGGTGCCGCCGCTCTGGTGGCTGTGGCTCGGCCTGACCGGTGGCCTGGGGGTGGAGCCGATCGAGGCGCTGGAGCACCGTCTGGGAGAACTGGCGCTGCAGGTCCTGATCGCCGGGCTCTGCGTGACGCCCCTGCGCCGCCACCTGGGCGTGAACCTGAT
>NZ_FOMS01000009.1:0-2500 GCF_900112685.1 Roseivivax sediminis | reverse complement strand
AGCTGGTTCTCCGCGAAATCTATTTAGGTAGAGCGTCATCCGAATACCCCGGGGGGTAGAGCACTGGATGGGTAATGGGGCCCCACAGGCTTACTGATCCTAACCAAACTCCGAATACCCGGGAGTACTAGATGGCAGACACACTGCGGATGCTAACGTCCGTAGTGAAGAGGGAAACAACCCTGACCTCCAGCTAAGGCCCCCAATTCATGGCTAAGTGGGAAAGCAGGTGAGACGGCCAAAACAACCAGGAGGTTGGCTTAGAAGCAGCCATCCTTTAAAGATAGCGTAACAGCTCACTGGTCTAATCAAGCTGTCTTGCGGCGAAGATGTAACGGGGCTCAAGCCATGAGCCGAAGCTGAGGACGCGAGAGCGTGGTAGCGGAGCGTGGTGTGACATAGTCTCATTCCTCCTTCGATCCTTCGGGATCATTGGAGGAGAGAGGCTTGCTGAGAAGCCGGACCGTAAGGTTTACCGGTGGAGCGATCACCAGCGAGAATGATGACATGAGTAGCGACAAGGAGTGTGAGAGACACTCCCGCCGAAAGTCCAAGGGTTCCTGCTTAAAGCTAATCTGAGCAGGGTAAGCCGGCCCCTAAGGCGAGGCCGAAAGGCGTAGTCGATGGGAACCAGGTTAATATTCCTGGGCCAGGAGATGGTGACGGATTGTCCGAGTCGTATGTCCCTTATCGGATTGGGGCATATATGCGGCAGTCCCTGGAAATAGCCCTCCTTCGGACCGTACCCGAAACCGACACAGGTGGACTGGTAGAGAATACCAAGGCGCTTGAGAGAACGACGTTGAAGGAACTCGGCAAAATACCTCCGTAAGTTCGCGAGAAGGAGGCCCGGGCTATGATGTCCGGGGGCACAAACCAGGGGGTGGCGACTGTTTACTAAAAACACAGGGCTCTGCGAAGCCGCAAGGCGACGTATAGGGTCTGACGCCTGCCCGGTGCCTGAAGGTTAAAAGGAGGGGTGCAAGCTCCGAATTGAAGCCCAGGTAAACGGCGGCCGTAACTATAACGGTCCTAAGGTAGCGAAATTCCTTGTCGGGTAAGTTCCGACCTGCACGAATGGCGTAACGACTTCCCCGCTGTCTCCAACGTCGACTCAGCGAAATTGAATTGCCGGTCAAGATGCCGGCTACCCGCGGTTAGACGGAAAGACCCCGTGCACCTTTACTACAGCTTCAGACTGGCACCAGGCCAGGCATGTGCAGGATAGGTGGTAGGCTTTGAAACCGGGACGCCAGTTCCGGTGGAGCCACCCTTGAGATACCACCCTTGCCTCGCTTGGTGTCTAACCGCGAACCGTCATCCGGTTCCGGGACCCTCTGTGGCGGGTAGTTTGACTGGGGCGGTCGCCTCCTAAAGCGTAACGGAGGCGCGCGAAGGTTGGCTCAGAGCGGTCGGAAATCGCTCGTTGAGTGCAATGGCAGAAGCCAGCCTGACTGCGAGACTGACAAGTCGAGCAGAGTCGAAAGACGGCCATAGTGATCCGGTGGTCCCAAGTGGGAGGGCCATCGCTCAACGGATAAAAGGTACGCCGGGGATAACAGGCTGATACTGCCCAAGAGTCCATATCGACGGCAGTGTTTGGCACCTCGATGTCGGCTCATCTCATCCTGGGGCTGGAGCAGGTCCCAAGGGTACGGCTGTTCGCCGTTTAAAGAGGTACGTGAGCTGGGTTTAGAACGTCGTGAGACAGTTCGGTCCCTATCTGCCGTGGGTGTAGGAGACTTGAGAGGAGTTGACCCTAGTACGAGAGGACCGGGTTGAACGATCCACTGGTGGACCTGTTGTTGCGCCAGCAGCAGTGCAGGGTAGCTATGATCGGACAGGATAACCGCTGAAGGCATCTAAGCGGGAAGCCCCCCTCAAAACAAGGTCTCCCCGAGGGCCGTGGTAGACGACCACGTCGATAGGCTGGAGGTGTAAGCGTGGCAACACGCTCAGCTGACCAGTACTAATGGCCCGACAGGCTTGGTTCGATCCAGAAACAGACAGGCATCCCTGTCCTCTGGTCGAAAAGCATACCCCTTGTGAACAAGATCAGGACAACGACGCGCCATAAGCGCATGTTGATTGAGCGTATTCGCACCCGGCATGTCTGCGGTGTGGCCACGCGCTTTTGCCTCGCAAAAACGCTCCCGGCCACCGAGAAAGACACGGCGCGCGGATGCGCGCCGTGTCTTTCTCGGTTTGGTGGTCATAGCACGAGCAAAACACCCGGCTCCATTCCGAACCCGGCCGTTAAGTGCCGTCGCGCCAATGGTACTGCGTCTCAAGACGTGGGAGAGTAGGTCGCCGCCAAACCTAGCAAGACACGCCAATACGTATCTCTCGAATACGATGACACCAAACACCCTCCGCACCAATCAAAAACAGGCGCGGAGCACGGGCGACAAAGCCCAATTGGCGCGGGATGGAGCAGTCCGGTAGCTCGTCAGGCTCATAACCTGAAGGTCGTAGGTTCAAATCCTACTCCCGCAACCAG
>NZ_FOMS01000008.1 GCF_900112685.1 Roseivivax sediminis | reverse complement strand
ATGGGCGCGGGGCAGTTCTGCACCAATCCCGGCATCGCCGTAGTGCCGGCCGGCGCCGAGGGCGACGCGGTGGTCGCGGCGGCCAGGGACGCGCTGTCGGAGGCGGCGGGCCAGACCATGCTGACCGACGGCATCGCCGAGGCCTACCGCAGCGGCAAGGCGCGCTTCGACGGGCGCAACGCGGTGAAACCGGTGCTGACCACCGAGAGCGGCGGCCGCGAGGCGACGCCGAACCTCTACGAGACCGACGCGGAGGCCTATCTTCAGGACCACGCGCTCGGCGAGGAGGTGTTCGGCCCGCTCGGGCTCGTGGTGCGGGTCGCAGGGATGGACGAGATGGAGACGCTGGCGCGCGGCTTCGAGGGCCAGCTGACGGCGACGCTGCACATGGATGAGGGCGACATCGAGGCGGCGAAGCGGCTTGTCCCGGTGCTGGAGCGCAAGGCCGGGCGGCTTTTGGTGAACGGCTTCCCGACGGGGGTCGAGGTGGCCGAGGCGATGGTGCATGGCGGGCCCTATCCGGCGTCGACCAACTTCGGCGCAACGAGCGTGGGGACGCTGGCGATCCGCCGCTTCCTGCGCCCCGTGTGCTACCAGAACATGCCGGATGCGCTCCTGCCCGAGGACCTGCGCTGAGACGAAGGGAAGGGAGGGGCGCTGCCCCTCTGCGGCCCCCGAAGGGGGGGCCGCATTCACCCCGGGATATTTCCGGGCAGATGAAGATGCGGCCGGAGCGCGGGGCGGCGACGCGCGCTTTTCGGCCCTGCACAAGACATTGACGGGGAGGGACGGTCGAGCGGGCCGCCTAAGAGGCCTTGGCGATCAGCCGCGTGCGGCAAGGCGAGCTCATCGGCGTCCTGTCTCCTGCAACCGGGACGAGCATCGTGTCGCCTTGAAGGATGGTGCCAGGCCAAGGGCACTGACCGCCCGTTCCTTGGGCCGACGGTTATACGGGACGGGTCCCGCCGGACGGCATCCGCCGCTCAAGGTCTCCCCTGGCGCGACGAAGCCCGGCGGAGCGATCAGCGCGATGACGCTGCGGGTGCCGGATCGACGGCGCCCCGGACCGGCGGTGTGCGGGCCCGGTCAGACGAAGATGAAGTCCTCGACGCCCAGGTTCGCCGCGTCGACGCCGGAGAGCAGGATCGTCTGGCCCTGGTAGCTCAGTTCCGCCACCGTCGTGCCGTTCACCTCCGCATCGACAATCTGCAGCGCGTCGACCCGGCCGACAAGCCCGCTCCCCGGCGCGTTCTCGACCCCTGCGAGGCGCAGCAGATCGACGCCGTCCTCGAAGTCGAGCACGAGGTCGACGGCGCCCGCCTCGCCCTCGGTCCAGATGAAGACGTCGGCGCCCGCGTCGCCGGACAGCACGTCGTTGCCGGCGCCGCCGTTGATCGCGTCGTCGCCGCTTCCGCCGGTCACCACGTCGTCGCGCCCGCCGCCGGCGAGGAAGTCGTCCCCGGCGCCGCCTTCGACCGTATCGTTGCCTTCGCCCCCGCCGATTGAATCCGAGTCGTCGCCGCCGACGATGAGGTCGCGGCCGGTGCCGCCGCCAAGACTGTCGTCGCCGTCCTGCCCGAACACGACATCGTCGCCGAAAGAGGCGCCCATCGTGTCGCTGCCGCTGCCGCCGGACAGATCGTCGTTGCCCGCGCCGCCTGCGGCCACGTCGTCCCCGGCATCCCCGGCGATGGTGTCGTCGCCGAAGCCTCCGCCGAGCGTGTCGTTGCCGTCTCCGCCGCCGAGGAAATCGTCGCCCTCGCCGCCGCCGACGAAGTCGTCGCCACCTTCGCCCTCGACGCTGTCGTTGCCGTCGGAGGCGGCGATGTTGTCGTCTCCGAAGCCGCCAAGGAGCGTGTCGTTCCCGGTCTGGCCGAGAAGGCCGTCGTCGCCGCCTGCGCCGTTGAGGAGATCGTCGCCGGCGCCGCCCTCGATCCGGTCGCCGCCCGCATTGCCGGTCAGCGTGTCGTCGCCCGCCGTGCCGCTCAGTTGCTGTCCCGGGACCTCGCCGGCGAAGAGCGCGTCGGCCGACAATGTCGCGTCGTCGAAGCGGAAGAGTTCGATGCTTTCGAACCGGTCGGAGCCGAAGGCGGTCTCGATCCGGATATACGTGCCGTCCAGCGTGGCCAAGGCGTCGGCCGAGTTGCCACCGACAATCGCGGTGTCGGTGCCGTCGCCGCCTTGGAGCCGGTCGTCGCCGTCGCCGCCGCGCAGCGTGTCGTTGCCCTCCTGGCCTTGAAGGCGCAAGTCCCGTGTTTCGCCTGCGGCGTCGATCCGGTCGCCGAAGACGCTGCCGCGGATCTCCTCGATGCCGCTGAAGACATCGGTGCTGCCCTGGGTGTCGATCAGGGTTCCGGCGGCGAAGTCGGCGACGATGCCGCTGCCCGCGCCGTCGAAATACTCGTGTTCGTACTGGTAATTAAGTCCGTCATAGCCGTCACCGCCGCGAATGGTGTCGGCGCCGCCGAGTGGTACGAAGACCTCCAGGTCGCCGCTGTCCGAACCGATCAGCAGGTCACCGTCCTGGGACGCCTCGAAATAGCCCATGTAGGTGAATGTGTCGTCGATCACGCCGCCTGGCGCCGTTACGGTACCGCTGCCGGTCGCGCCGTCGGTGATGGTCAGGGTGATGCCGCCGACGCCCTCGATGTCGGCATAGCTCAGATCGGTGTTCTCGCCGGCCTCGAACAGCCCCTGGTGACCAACGATCGTGTCGCTGCCGAGCCCGGGCCGGATATAGTCGCCGTGGCCCTGGCTCTCGGTCGAGCCGCCGGAGGCGTCGATCAGGTCGTCGCCGGCCCCGGCCTGCAGCCGGTCGCGCCCCCCGGCGCCGATCAGCGTATCGTCGCCGGCGCCGGTTTCGAGCCGGTTGTCGGCGTTGCTGCCGGTGATCGACACGTTCCATGTGCCACGCACCGTGACATCTTCGATCCCGATCAGCGTGTCTCGCCCGAGATCGGAATTCTGCCGCCCCTGCGTCCCGGCGACGAGGTCGACCACGAAGGTATCGAACGGCAGATCGCTGAGATCGGTGAGAATCTCGTCCCGCCCGGTCCCGCCGTCGAACGTGTCGGCGCCGCCGCGATTGTCGAAGAAATCGTCCCCGGCGCCGCCCGAGAGCGAGTCGTCTCCGCTGCCGTCCTCGAGGAAATCGTTGCCGCCGCGTCCGAAGATGATGTCGTCGCCGCCTTCGCCGATCAGCCAGTTGTCGCTGCCGTCACCGGCGATCTCGTCGTTGAAATCCGAGCCGGTGATCTCGTCGATATTCTCCAGCGTATCGGTGTCTCCGAAGGTGTCGGTGACCAGCCCGGTGTTCAGATCGGCGACGATCCCTCGCGTGCCGCCGGAAAATAGGTAGACGGCCGCATCGTAGCTGTCGGCGCCGCCGCGCAGCGTATCGTTGCCTGCGAGCCCTTCGAGGCCCTGGAAACGTCCCGGAACGCCGTGGCTGATCAGCAGGTCGTCCTCGTCGGAGCCGAAAATGAAGTCGACGAAGCTGAACGTGTCATCGATGCTTCCATCGCCGCTGACGGCCGTGCCCGTGCCGTTCGGGCCCGAAGCAACGGTGATGCCGCCGACACCGGAGATGCCCGCATAGCCAAGGTCGATGCCGCCGCCATCGCCCCATAGCGCCGAGCTGCCGATCACGGTGTCCTGTCCGAGGCCCGGCGTGACCACATCGCCGGGCCCTTCGCTCGCACGATCGCCGGCTGAACTGTCGATCCGGTCGTCGCCGGCGCCGCCGCTGAGCCGGTCGCGACCCGTGCCGGCCTCGAGCGTGTCATCCCCGTCGAGGCCATCGAGCGTGTCGTCGCCCGCAAATCCGCGGATCAGGTCGTTTTCAGCGGTCCCCGTCAGCGGGTTGTTGCCGCCGTCTCCGTTAATGTCTGCCATAATCTCCTCCCTCGGCAATCGCTTGTCTCAATGACTCGTGAGGGTGCCGCGCCGGAGGTTGCCATGCAAAACATTTGTGGCCGCACGCTACCGATACATCACGCTTCGTGCCGGCGGCCGGCACGAGGCGGTGGGTCCGTCCCGCTGCGGATGACATGCGTTCAGTGGTGGGGCGTTCATGCCGGATCCCCTGCATCATGCGCGCAGGCGGTAACCCGCCTGCCGAGCCTGGACGGCGTCGCAACGAGTCGCGCTGCAGGGTGCCGCCGGCTCTTTCACCGGCGCCAAGGGGGGAGGGGCGAGCCGGCGATCAGTCGCCGGACGCCTCGCTGTCCGAGGAACAGCGTCGCTGCGCCTCCTCGACCGCGGCGGTGAAGCCGAGCAGCGAGAAGGTGTCCTCCGTCTGCGTCCCGCGCGAGGACCGTGCGGTCACGACCGCGTCGGCGCCGCGCTTGAACGCGGTGACGAGGCGCGCATCGTCCTGAGGCGACGGCGGCCAGGCCCATTCACCTTCGGTGAAAAGCTCGAATTCCGTGCCGCCCACGTTGACGTTGACCGTCGAGCCGTCCGCAAACGGGTAGCCGCCGGTGAAGGCCACCTGGCCCTGCACCTCGTTGCCGGGGCGGAAGAACACCATCAGCAGGATTTCGCCGCGCGTAACTGCGACGACGCGGCCTTCTTTGGTGTTCACGCTCTCCTTGTAGGTGGAGACCGCCCAGCATTCGCGCGGATCGCTGCCTTCGAAGACCGACCAGTCGGTCATCGCGTCCACGCGATTGCGGCTCTCTTCGTCCTGCGCCCACGCCGTGCCTGCTGCGCCGAATGCCAGCGAGGCGACGATAGCGAACCCTGCTCCCCTGATTCCCATGGCTATGCCTCCAGCCGCCTTGAACCTCATCGTGACCGGCTTGCCTCCGGTTTGTCGCGGTTTATGCTGATCGCAACCGCTTGTCGACGGGCGGCAGGCTATCGTTTTTTTCCCGCGGGCGGAAACCCCCCATTGCCGACGCTCGCTGATACGTGAGGAAAATTCTCATGTTGCTGGATGCAGCACCGCTCGCCGAGGTCTGGCGCGGGCCGATCGCCGAATCCGAACATGTCGGGCACGTCGTCGTGGCCGGTCCGGGCGGCGACGTCGCAGAGGCCTGGGGCGCCCCCGGTACGGTCGTTCTGCCGCGGTCCTCGGCGAAGATGATCCAGGCGCTGCCACTGGTGGCCTCGGGCGCGGCCGAGGCGGCGGGCCTGACGGCGCGGCAGCTGGCGCTGGCCTGCGCGAGCCACGAGGGCGCGCCGCGCCACGCCGACGGGGTGGCGGACTGGCTGGCGGCGCGCGGGCTGTCGGAGGCGGACCTTCGCTGCGGGCCCCAGCCGCCACGCGACAAGGTCCTCAAACACGAGATGCTGCGCGCGGGGGAAACGCCGACGCAGCTCCACAACAATTGCTCGGGAAAACACGCCGGGTTCCTGACGCTGATGCAGCACCTAGGGGCGGGGGCGGAGTATCACGAAGCCGACCACCCGGTGCAGCGCGCCGCCCTCGAGGCGTTCGAGGCGGTCACGGACGCCCCGAGCCCTTGCTATGGCATCGACGGCTGCTCGGCCCCGAATTTCGCGACGACGATGCAGGCGATGGCGCGGGCCATGGCGACGTTCGCCACTGCGCATACGCGATCGGGTGCGCTGGACCGGGCGGCGGCCCGGTTGGTGCGGGCGATGATCGCGCATCCGAAGGACGTCGCGGGGGAGGGCCGCGCCTGCACCCTTCTGATGCAGGCCGCCAGGGAACCTGCGGCGCTGAAAACCGGGGCGGAGGGGTTCTTCGTGGCGATCCTGCCCGAGCGCGGGCTCGGCGTCGCGGTCAAGGCGGCGGACGGCGCGACGCGCGCGGCCGAAAGCGCGATCGCGGCGGTGCTGGTGCGGCTCGGCGTGCTCGATCCCGCGCATCCCGAGGTCGCCCGCTTCCTGCGGCCGGAGATCCGCAACTTCCGCGGCCTCGTCACCGGCCGGATCGAACCGGCTGCAGCGCTTCTGGCCTGAGCCTACTCGGCGAACTCGGACCGGGCGTAGCCCTGGAGGTAGAGAAGCGCGGTCAGATCGCCGTGGTTTATGCGGATGTCGCATTCCGCCTGGACCGACGGCTTGGCGTGCAGCGCCACGCCAGTGCCGGCGCGCTGTAGCATGCCGAGATCGTTGGCGCCGTCGCCCACGGCGATCACATCCGCCTCCGCGATGCCGAGGCGCGCGGTGATCTCCGCGAGCGCCTGAACCTTCGCCTCCCGCCCAAGGATCGGCGGCGCCACCGCCCCCGTCAACGCTCCGTCCTCGGCCAGGAGCGTGTTGGCGCGATGCTCGTCGAAGCCGAGCCGCGCGGCGATCTTCGAGGTGAACGCGGTGAACCCGCCGGAGACGAGCGCCGCGTGCCCCCCGGCGGCCTTCATCGTCGCGATCAGCGTGGCGCCGCCGGGCATCAGCTCGATCCGGGTCTCGATCACCCGGTCGACGATGCTTTCGGGCAGCCCGCGCAGAAGCGCCACGCGCTCGGTCAGCGCGCCTTCGAAACCGAGCTCGCCGTTCATCGCCCGCGCGGTGATCTCGCGCACCCGCTCGCCCACCCCGGCCTCCTCGGCCAGCTCATCGATGCATTCCTGCCGGATCATGGTCGAATCCATGTCCGCCAGCAGCATGCGTTTGCGCCGGCCTTCCGCGGGTTGGATCGCAAGGTCGGTGGCCTGCGCCTGCAGATCCGACCAGACGTCCCAGCGGTTGCCCGGGATCTGAGGTACCGCGAACTCCGCCGCCTCGTCGGGCGAAAGCCAGAGCACGTCGCCCCCGCCCCAGGCATCGCGGAGCGCGTGGACGAGCGCGGGATCGAGCGCGCCGGGGCGCGCGATGAGCGAGGCTGTGAACATGGCAGAAGTTTCCGATAGCGGTCGCAAATGGTCTCGAAGCGGCAGTCGAGGCTCCTCTAGCGACATTTTCGCTGTTGTGGAACCGGTGGCAAGGCCGTACCTCCGGTCTTGGGACACCCCTCCCCAACGAGGGGCGACTATCTGGAAGGTTAGACATCATGACGATGACCAAACCGGCCGCGCGGCCGGCCAATCCGCGTTTTTCTTCTGGCCCCTGCGCCAAGATCCCCGGCTTTTCCCTCGACATGCTGAGCGAGGCGCCTCTTGGGCGCTCGCACCGCGCCAGCGTGGGCAAGGCCAAGCTCAAGGCCGCGATCGAAGGCACGCGCGAGGTGCTCGGCGTGCCCGAGGGCTACCGCATCGGGATCGTGCCCGCCTCGGACACCGGCGCCGTGGAAATGGCGATGTGGTCGCTTCTGGGCGAGCGGAAGGCGACGATGGTCGCCTGGGAAAGCTTCGGCGCGGGCTGGGTTACCGACTGCGTGAAACAGCTCAAGATCGACGCCGACATCGTCGAGGGCGATTACGGCCAGCTGCCGGACATGGCCGCGCTCGACTGGGACACCGACGTCGTCTTCACCTGGAACGGCACCACGAGCGGCGTGCGGATGCCGAACGGCGACGCGATCCCTTCGGACCGGGCCGGGCTGACGATCTGCGACGCGACCTCGGCGGCCTTCGCGCAGGACCTGCCGTGGGACAAGCTCGATGTCGTGACCTTCTCTTGGCAGAAGGTGCTCGGCGGGGAGGCCGCGCATGGCATCCTCGTCCTGTCGCCCCGCGCGGTGGAACGGCTGGAGAGCTACACCCCGCCCTGGCCGCTGCCGAAGATCTTCCGCCTGACCAAGGGGGGCAAGCTGAACGAAGGCATATTCGAGGGCGCGACGATCAACACGCCGTCGATGCTTTGTGTGGAGGATTACCTCGTGGCGCTCGACTGGGCGCGCTCGGTCGGCGGGTTGAAGGGCCTGATGGCGCGGGCGGATGCCAACGCGCAGACGGTGTGGGATTTCGTCGCCGAGAAGGACTGGATCGAGAACCTCGCCGAGGATCCGGCGACGCGGTCGAACACCTCGGTGTGCCTGAAGTTCACCGACGGCCGCATCGGCGACGCCGGCGCCTTCGCCAAGGCGGTGCAGAAGCGGCTGGAGACCGAGGGCGTGGCGCTCGACGTCGGCGCCTACCGCGACGCGCCGGCGGGCCTGCGGATCTGGTGCGGCGGCACGGTCGAGACGTCCGACGTCGCGGCGTTGATGCCCTGGATCGAGTGGGCCTTCCACGAAGAGCTCGAGGCGCAGGCGCAGGCCGCGTGAGGCTCTGTCGGGGTGGGCGGAGCGCCCACCCTGCGACGCCCGCGCGCCGCATCCCGTAGCGTGGGCGACCGGCCCACCCTCCCTTTGAACGACGACACCTGAGAGCGGGGAGCATCGCATCCCGCCTTTCCCCGTACATCCAGAGGACCAGATAGATGGCACCCAAGGTTCTGATTTCCGACAAGCTGTCCCCCGCCGCCGTGCAGATCTTCAAGGATCGCGGCATCGAGGTCGACTTCCAGCCCGACCTCGGCAAGGACAAGGACAAGCTCGCCGAGATCATCGGCGAGTATGACGGCCTCGCGATCCGCTCGGCCACCAAGGTGACGCCGAAGATCCTGGAAAATGCGCACAAACTTCGCGTGATCGGTCGCGCCGGCATCGGCACCGACAACATCGACAAGGACGCCGCCTCCAAGAAGGGCGTCATCGTGATGAACACGCCCTTCGGGAACATGATCACCACGGCCGAGCACGCCATCGCGATGATGTTCGCCGTCGCCCGTCAGATCCCGGAGGCGTCGGCCTCGACCCATGCCGGAAAGTGGGAAAAATCCAAGTTCATGGGCGTCGAGTTGACCGGCAAGACGCTGGGCGTGATCGGTGCGGGCAACATCGGCTCCATCGTCTGCGACCGGGCGCGCGGGCTGAAGATGAAGGTTGTTGCCTACGATCCGTTCCTGAGCCAGGAGCGCGCCGACAAGATGGGTGTGGAGAAGGTGGAGCTGGACGACCTGCTGGCCCGCGCCGATTTCGTCACTCTGCACGTGCCGCTGACCGATCAGACCAGGAACATCCTGTCGCGCGAGAACCTGCAGAAGTTGAAGAAGGGCGCGCGTATCATCAACTGCGCCCGCGGCGGGCTCGTGGACGAGGCGGCCGCGGCGGACCTGCTGCAATCGGGTCATCTGGGCGGTGCCGCCTTCGATGTGTTCGCTGAGGAGCCGGCCAAGGAGAACCCGCTGTTCAACCTGCCGAACGTCGTCTGCACCCCGCATCTCGGGGCCGCGACCACCGAGGCGCAGGAGAACGTCGCCCTTCAGGTGGCCGAGCAGATGTCCGATTACCTGCTCACCGGCGCCGTGACCAACGCGCTCAACATGCCGAGCGTGACGGCGGAAGAGGCCAAGGTCATGGGGCCGTGGCTCAAGCTGGCCGACCATCTCGGCAGCTTCATCGGGCAGATGACGGATGAGCCTATCAAGGCGATCAACATCCTCTATGACGGCGAAGTGGCGGAGATGAACCTCGACGCGCTGAACTGCTCCGTCGTGGCCGGAATCATGAAGCGCTTCCATGCAGACGTGAACATGGTCTCCGCACCGCTGGTGGCGCGCGAGCGGGGGGTGAAGATCGCCACCACCAACCAGGCGCAATCGGGCGCCTTCGAGGGCTACGTGAAGGTGACCGTGGTCACCGACAAGCGCGAGCGGTCGATCGCGGGCACGGTGTTCTCGGACGGCAAGCCGCGCTTCATCCAGATCAAGGGCATCAACATCGATGCCGAGATCGGGCGCCACATGCTTTACACGTCGAACGAGGACGCGCCGGGGATCATCGGCACGCTGGGCAACACGATGGGCTCCAACGGCGTGAACATCGCCAACTTCACGCTCGGCCGGAAGGCGGCGAAAGGCGAGGCGATCGCGCTCCTCTACGTGGACGAACGGGTCTCCGACGACGTGATCGGCAAGCTGAACGCGACGGGTATGTTCCGGCAGGTGAAGCCGCTGGAATTCGACGTCGCCTGAGCCGGCGGCGCGACCGGGCGGGGCGGTACGCCGGCTGGCGGCCGTCGGAGCGAGGGGCCAGCCCCTCGCGCTCCCCGGAGTATTTCGAGCCCAAAGAAGCAGGGGCGGCGTGTTGGGGACGCCCCTGCTTCTTCATTTCGGGACATGCGGCCGGCCGTCTGAGGGCGGCGATGACCGGGATGGCAAGAGCCGAACTTCGCCGGTTGCGGCGGAGCAGCGGAACACTCCGGCATGCGCCACGTTCGGTCTGCATCCCCGGATGGAGGCATGAATGGACGCCCGCATCGAGACAACGCAGACGCTTCTGAGCCAGACCGTCGATGCCCGCGCGGGCCTCGACAAGATGGTCGAGAAGGCCGAGCCGGAGTTCCGGCCAATCGCGCTCAAGCTTCGCGAAACGCACCACCAGCATGCCGAGCGGATTGCCGCGATCGTGACCGCAATCGGCGGCGACGCCGATACCGACGGCACGGTGCTGTCCACCGTGAACCGGACCGTGGTGTCACTGCGGGCGCTGTTTGACGATATCGACGCGGGGGCGATGGACGGTGTTCGCGACGGCGAGGCGCGTGTTCTCGAGGCCTTCGACGAGGCGATTGAGGCGCACGACGCATCGCGTCACCGCGACGAGCTCGTGCAGATGCGGACAGAGATCGAAACGCTGCTTCGGGATAGCGCGCAGCCCGGCTGACAACGTTCTGAGAACGGCCGCTCTCGAGCGTGGTGCGAACAGCTCGGTCAGGGGACAGTGAGTCTAGCGGGGCCGATGGCTGTGCCTTGGGCCAATGGACTGGCTGATGAGGCGCGGTCGACCGGTTGAGCGAGGGCGCTGCCCTCGCGCTCCCGAGATAACTTGAACGTAGATGGAGCAGTTGCGCGGGTTTCCGGGAGCTGGGGCCAGGTTGCCGGGTCTGTTGATCCGGTAGGCGGCGCGTTGAATGGCATGTGCACGATCGCGCGCGTCTTGCCGCTGTCGGCATGTCGTTCTGCGATCAGAGAGCCGACGCCGCGTGTGGGTTGAGCGCAGTGGATCGGGCATCTTTTTGGCCCTTCCCGAAAGTTGGATGCGCAGGGTGGATCCTGCCGAAGGGCCCGTGCCGTCTGAATTTCACGTGTATAATGGCGGTGTTCCGGCGGGGCGCGGTCGCTCGACCGTGTCGGTTATCTGATAGCGTGACGCCTGACATTGAATGACCCGATCGCCCGAGCCTATCTGGATGCACCGGGGGCGAGGTTCGTGACAGGCGGCCGGCCCGAGGAGCCTGCGCCGCCGAGGGGATGACGGCGTGCAGAACGCCCCGCCCGGAGGCGGCAGATTATTCGAATACGGCCGGCCCCTGCCGGTGCAGTGCGTGTGCAGGGGCCGGGGCCTGCGCGCAAAGCAAAGGAGAATCGCATGTTCCGACACCTCTCAGCCGCCGCGCTTGCCGTGGTTCTGTCGGCCGCGGCGGCTCTGGCCCAGGGCCACGGTTTGATCATCGCAAACGGCGAGTACAAGTCGCTGCCGCCCGTTTCGGGTGCAAACCGCGTTCTGGCGACCGCCCGGCCGCTGGAGCGGCAAGGGTTCGAGGTGGTGACCCAGGTGGAGGCCAACAACGCGTTGATGTCCGAGGCGATGGTCAAGTTCGTCCACGGGATCAATGCGACCTCGGAGCGTGCGGTCGTGATCCTGTCGGGGCATTTCGTGCACACGGCGGCGGACACCTACCTCGTCTCCATCGGCGCGCCCCGGCCGCTGGCCGAGGGGCCGCTGATGACCCGTGCGCTGAGCGTGTCCGACGTGCTGGGCGTGCTGGCAGAATTCCCGGGCCGGGCGGTTCTGATGCTGGCCGAGGAGCCGATGGAGTCGCTCGAACGGGTGCATTTCCTGTCGCCCGGATCGGGTGACATCGCGCTGCCTGATGGCGTCAGCCTGGTGCGCGGTACGCCGCGGCAGATCGAGCGCCTGGCGAGCCGGGAGCTGGCCGAACCGCGGCGCGATTTCGTCGACGCGGTCAAGGACGCGGGGCTGCGACTGGAGGGGCATGCGCCACCGCGGCTGGTCTTCATTCCCGAAGAGGGCAGCGCGAGAAGCGATGACGACCGCCAATCGGCCGAAGCCGAGAAGGAGCGGCGGCTCTGGCAGTCGATCCGTGCGCGCGACGACATCGCCGGTTACGAACGCTACCTGTCGGCCTATCCCGATGGACCGAACGCCCGCGAGGCGCGGGCGCGGCTGAACGCTCTGCGCGACAGCCCGCAGCGCCGGGCTGAAGCACGGGAAGACGCGCTCGGCCTCAATCGCACGGCGCGGCAGGAGATCCAGAGCGACTTGACCACGCTGGACTACGATACGCGCGGCGTGGACGGGATCTTCGGGCCCGGCACCCGCAGCGCCATCGAAACCTGGCAGCGCGACAACGAGCGAGCCGTGACCGGTTACCTGACCAGAGACGACATCGACCGTATCGCCGCCCAGTCGCGGCAGGCGCAGCGCGACCAGGAAGCGCGCGAAGAGGCCCAGCGTCAGGAACGGGAGCGCCGGGATCGTGCCTATTGGAGTGATCTCGGCCAGGAGCCGAGTGCGCAGGATCTACGTACCTATCTCGACCGCTTCCCGAACGGGATCTACGAGGAACAGGCGCGGAGCCGGCTGCGGCGGCTCGAGGAGAGGGATGAGCAACGCGCGACCGAGCGCGACCGGCTGGCCTTCCGCGTGGCGCAAAATCGGGACACGGTGGCAGCGTACCGGCACTATTTGCAGGAATTTCCGAACGGCGAGAACGTGCAGGAGGCGCGCGCTGCAATCCGGGCGCTCCGCGGCGCGGACGGGACCAATGGCGGTGGCCAGTCCGGCGCGGGAGCGCAGGCGCGCGAGCAGGAAAACGCGCTCGGCCTGCCGCAGGCGGCGCGGGCGCTGGCCGAGCAACGGCTGCGCGCTGCCGGTGTCGATCCGGGCCGGGTGGACGGCACCTTCGACGCGGCCACGCGCCGGGCGCTGCGCAATTACCAGCAGGCGCGCGGGCTGCAGGTGTCGGGCTTCCTCGACAACGCCACGGCGACGCAGCTTCTGACGGAGACGATATTCGGTCGCTGAGCCTTGCCAGCGCCGCGATGCGCTGCTTCGGTGCGGGCGGAACCATGAATGGGGCGCCCGCATGCGCTTGGCCGAAACCGTCGCAGTCCTGCCCGAGCCTGCGCGGCATCGGGTGCTCTGGCCGGTGATGGTGATGGACGTGGTGGCGGAATGACGTGGGCGCCTCTCTGGCAGGCGGGGCCGGTGATCGCCTCGCACGCGGTGGCCGCCCTTGTTGCGGTGGGGTTGGGGGCGGTGCAGTTCGCGCTGCCCAAGGGCACCCGGACGCACCGGGTCATCGGCACCTTGTGGGTCGCCGGCATGGCTTTCGTTGCGCTCGGCAGTTTCGCGATACACACCTTCCAGATGGTCGGGCCGTTCAGCCCGATACACCTTTTGTCGGTGCTGGTCCTGGTGCAGCTCTGGCGCGCGCTGGCCCATGCACGGGCCGAACGGATCGACGCGCATCGCCAGGCAATGGCCTGGCTCTACGCGCTGGCGCTGATCCTCACCGGCGCCTTCACGCTCCTGCCCGGCCGGGTGATGCACGCAGTGATCTTCGGTGCCTGAGCCATGCGCCGGCGCAATTCGGGCGCCCATTTCGAACACGAAAAGGCCGCCCGGGGGCGGCCCTCGTCACAGCCTCACGATACGGCTCAGCCCTGGCGGGCCTTGAACCGGCGCTGGGTCTTGTTGATGACGTAGACGCGGCCCTTGCGACGCACCACGCGGCAATCGCGGTGGCGGTTCTTGAGCGAGCGGAGCGAGTTCTTGACCTTCATCGGTCGTCTCCTCATTGCGAGGCGCCCGGTCGCGCCATTGTTAGCGGGCATCCCGGCGCATCGGCGCCGCGGATGATGAACGAATGGTGGGCGGTACTGGGATCGAACCAGTGACCCCTACGATGTCAACGTAGTGCTCTACCGCTGAGCTAACCGCCCGATTTTTCCGACACTTGGCCGCCTGACGGCACCCCACAAAGAAATGGGGCGCGGGAGCCCCGCGCCGGTAAGCGGGGTCTATAAATAGAGTCGCAGGCAGGATCAAGGGGCTTTTGGCAACGCGCGGAATCGCGCTATGACATCCCGGAGGAGTGCGAATGCCCAAGGTTGCCTATCACCTTTTTCGTCCGGAGGCGCTGACCTCCTGCGTGGTCTTCGCCTCGCCGCACAGCGGGCGCGACTATCCGTGGTCGTTCCTGCGGCACACCCTTCTCGACGAACATTCGATCCGCTCGTCGGAGGATGCCTATGTCGACCGGCTCTTCGACTGCGCGCCGCAATTCGGCGCTGCCTTCCTGAAGGCGGGGGCCCCGCGCGCCTTCGTCGACCTCAACCGCGCCTCGGATGAACTCGACCCCGCGCTGATCGATGGGGTGCGCCGGGCCGGGCACAATCCGCGCGTGGCATCGGGCCTCGGCGTTGTGCCGCGCGTGGTGGCCAACGGGCGGGCGATCTACCGTGGCAAGCTGCCGCTGGAAGAGGCCGACCGCCGCATCCGGGACTACTGGCGACCCTATCATCGCGCGCTGCAGCGCTGCCTCGACGAAGCGCATGCGGATTTCGGAGAGTCGCTTCTGATCGACTGTCACTCCATGCCGCACGAGGCGGTGGACGGCGTCGCCCGCGGCGGCGCGCGGCGACCCGACATCGTCATCGGCGACCGCTTCGGCGCCTCCGCCGCGTCGCATATGGTCGACCGGGTCGAGGGGGCGTTCATCGCCGCAGGCTTCTCGGTGTCGCGCAACACGCCCTTTGCCGGTGCCTTCATCACCCAGCATTACGGCCGGCCCGCGCGGCGCCAGCACGCCGTGCAGATCGAGATCGACCGCGCCATCTACATGGACGAGGTCCGGATCCGGCCGAACGCCAACTTCCATGCCTTCCGCAAGCTCCTGCGCGGGATCATCGCGGACATCGCCGCGATCGGTTCGGCCGAGCCGGACCGTGTCGCCGCCGAGTAGTCACAGCAGCCTGTCCAGCGCGCTGTCGAGCGCCTCTGCCTCGGTCAGTCGCAGCCGGACGGGCACCATCAGCACCTTGGCGCGAAATTGCGGAGGCAGTCGCACGGCGTCCTTCTCCGTCGTGACCATCTGGGCCCCGAGGGCCCGGGCGTCGGATTCGAGCCGCGTCATCAGTGCCGGCGTCAGCGGCTGGTGGTCATCCAGTGCTTCTGCCCGTTTCAGGTCGGCGCCGAGAGCGCGCAGCGTGGCAAAGAATTTCTCGGGATGGCCAATGCCGGCGAAGGCCAGCGTGGGCAGGCCCTCCCAGGGCATGCCCGTCGGCAGCGGCTCCATCACGCCCGTGATCCGGGGCTGCGGGAGCGCGGCGCCCCAGGCTTCGGAAAAGCGGGCCTGAGCGTCCGCGTCGCCGATCGACAGAACCACATCGGCGCGGGCGAGCCCGGCGTCGACAGGCTCTCGCAGGGGGCCGGCGGGCAGGCATCGCCCATTGCCGAAGCCGCGCGCCGCATCGACCACCACGAGCGACAGGTTCTTCTCGAGCGCGGGATTCTGGAACCCGTCGTCGAGGACGATAACCTCCGCACCCTCCTTTGCCGCGGCCGCGGCCCCCGCGGCCCGGTCTCTGGCCACCCAGACCGGCGCGAAGGACGCCAGGAAGAGTGGCTCGTCCCCAGTCTCGGCCGCCCCGTGCCGGTTCGGACAGACCCGGACCGGTCCGTCCAGCGCGCCCCCGTAGCCCCGGGTGACGACATGCGCCGCGATTCCCCTTTGGGAAAGCCGCTCCAGCAGCGCGATCACGGTCGGGGTCTTGCCGGTGCCGCCGGCGTGCAGGTTGCCGACGCAGATCACCGGCGGACCTACGCGCCGCCCGGGTCTGCGCAGCCGTCGGGCGGTGGCCGCCGCCGTGACCCATCCGGCCGGAGCAAGCAGCCGTGCCGCAAGCCCCGGCGTTGCGGGTGGGCGGTCCCAGAAACGCGGCGCGCGCATCAGGCGGCTCCGGCGTGCGGAGTGTCGAGCAATTCGATCACCCGGTCGATCACCGCATCGGTTGCCCCAGCCCCGTGGGAAACAACGTCCCAGCCGGCATGCGCCATCGCTGCCGCACGGTCCGGTGCGAGCAAGTGAGACACTGCGCCCGAAAGCGAATCCTCGTCGCGCACGATGCGCGCGGCGCCCGCGTCCACCAGCGTCGTATAGGAGTCGAGATGGCGGCCCACGTTCGGCCCGTAGAGGATCGCCGTGCCGAGCGCCGCGGCCTCGAACGGATCGGTCCCGCCGTGGCCGGGAGAGAGCGATCCGCCGAGAAAGGCAAGCGGTGCAAGACGATACCAGAGCCCGATCTCGTCCGGCCCGTCGCAAAGCACCACCTGCGTGGTCTCGTCGGGAACCTCGCCGTCATCCCAGCGGCAGAGCCGCAGATCGCTCTGCTCGGCGGCGCGGCCGGTCTCGACGGCATCTTCCGGTGTCTCGGGTACGAGGGCGAGAAGCAGGCGGTGGGAGAGCCGTGCGGCGCGGCGATGCGCCTCGAGCACCTGCGGTGCCTCGCTGCCGCGGAGGTGGGCGGCGAGCCAGACGGGGCGGCCGGATAGGGCGGTGAGGGTCTCTTCGAGGAGGTCCTCGTTGCAGTCGAGGGGGAGCGTGGTTTCGGTCAGGGCGCCGGTGCGGCGGATCTGGGCGCGGCCGAGCGACACGCGCGGCAGGCGGCGTTCGGCGTGACCGTCGGGGACGAAGATCGTGTCGAACAATGAAAGGGTTAGCGGCACCGTGTCGGGCAGCCAGCGGGGGGCGGGGGCGCCGTGGACGGGGCCTCCGGGGTCCGCGAGGAGGAGCGGGATGCCGCGGTCGCGGGCGTCCCAGAGGAGCGCGGGGCGCAGGTTCGTGCCGGTCCAGAGGGCCACGTCCGGACGCCAGTGATCGAGAAATTCCTGAATGTCGCCAAGGGTTTCCGAGGGCAGAAGCTCCGCGTCGGGCCAGTCGCCGGTGCGCAGGAACGACACCTGGGAGGTCTGCGCGTCGAGGCGGGCGGAAAGCGTTAACAGCGCGCGGGCCTCCGCGGCGCTGCCGGCGTGCAGCCAGACCAGCGGACCGGCGGGACGCGGTGGGCGGGGCGGCGCCGGGGTCGCCGGCCCGCGCTGCGCCGCGAGGTAGGTGGTCAGGGACAGGGGCCGCTTCGCCAAGGGGTCAGCCTGCCCCTTCCTTGGGCGCGGCCGGGCTTTCCTCGTGCCGCAACGGGACAAGGAAATACCGCATGTGGGCGTTGTCCACGGTCTTCATCGCCCATTCCTTCCAGGCGTCGTAGGCGCTGTCGTAATCGGGGAAGATCCCGACGACGTGTATGTCCTCCACGGCGCGGAACTCGGGCTGGGCCGGGTCCGTCAACTCTCCGCCATAGACGAGGTGCAGGCGTTGCATGGGCGCTCCTTCGGCGTTTACCTCTCCCTCCCGCGCGGGAGCCTACATCGGGGCCCGGACGGGTCAAGCGGGGGGCTGGCCCGCGTATGGCACCGGTATGGCACGGGTCTTGCCCCGGCGCACGCAGTCTCAGGCCCGCGTTGAGGAAATTCGGCGCAGGATGGAGGCGACGCGAGATCAAGGAGCGGAGGCCCCCATGCGGACGATCGACCCCAAGCGGATGACCAAGACGGAGCGCATCCACCATTCCTTTGCCATCGACGCGATGGAGATCCTCGAATCCGAGCTTCTGGACAAGTTCCTGGCCGGGCGCCGGGTGCCGCGCGAATGGCACACGATCAGCCGCGACCGCGATCACCGGGACGGCAAGTCGGTGAAGGTGACCATCCGGCTCGACGCGGACGTGGTGAAGTTCTTCAAGGGGATCGGGCCGGGCTACCAGCCGCGCATCAACAAGGTGCTGCGGGCGTTCATGCACCTCAAGCTGGCGCATATCCTGGACGGGCCGGACTGCACCGACGTGGTGATGCGCCCCGACCTCGTGCTGGAGAAGGCCCGCGACCGTCCGGGCTGGGGCAAGACGGCGGAGTGGATGGCGAAGGATGCGTGAGGGGGGTGGTCGGCCGGATAACAGCACTCTGTCAAAGCTTGCTTGAACAATGCGCAAAGACAATTATTAATGGAAAAGCGATAATAGGTTAGCTATGTCGGGTGCTATGTTGTTCTCAAGCAGGAAGCGGTCATGACCTTTCAAGTTGGGTTCCAAGACTTTAGAGGTTTTCAACAGCAGAGGGGCGTCCCTATTAGGCCGCTTACTGTATTGGTGGGTGAGAATAGCGCTGGGAAAACTTCATTTCTTGCAGGGTTGAAGTATTTACTGGATTTTCTTTCGCTAGACGTGATTCCGACCTTCAACGGCGATCCGTTCCAACTCGGAACGTACGATCAGATTGCTCACTTCAGAGGGGGGAGGGGAGGGAGAGCTCGCGATTTCCGGATATCAGGGAGATTCCCCGTGGTTCTTGATGGCGCAGGGCCTCAACGGTCAAGTCGGCCAGTAAATGTTGATGTGTCAATGACTTTTGCTAGAATGGATTCTCAAGCAGGAATATCTTCCATCCGATTCAGTGCTCAAAGGCGTTCGCTGCTGTTGTCGATAGTTTCCGACAAGTTGCGTATAGAATATTTTGGAGCCAAAGGAATTAGGAGGCAAGTGGGAGACAGTTCATCTTACCCTAGTTCATTTCGATCAGATTTGGCTAGATATTGGCCGTTTGTATTGCAAGATCTCAATTTTCGTATTGGTCTAGAGGCGGAGAGTGGCTTTGATTTATCAGACGAAGAGGTTTCTGAAGTCGAGCGCATTGTCGCAGCAGCCTTAGCCATTTCGAATCATCTGCCGAACTCGGTAAGTGCAACTTCAGCAATACGTACGCGACCGCAGAGAACTTACACGCCGGGGGTTGAATCGGAGGATTCTGACGGAACTCATGTACCTTTTGAAATTGCTAAACTCTACCGCTCTCGTTCTAGGTCCGACAGTAGTTGGGGTGAGCTCAAGAGTGCCTTGGAGGAGTTCGGCAGAAATTCCGACATGTTCAGTGAGATCTTAGTTAAGTCATTTGGCCAGACCGCTAGTGACCCATTTCAGATCCAGTTTTCACATGGGGGGCCGCGAACAAATCTGGTCGACCTAGGTTATGGGACGAGTCAGGTGCTCCCCATCGTTTATAGTGTGGCGACCGCAGGGAGGTCATCAAAGTTCTTGGTTCAGCAGCCAGAGGTTCATTTGCATCCGAAGGCTCAGGCGGCTTTAGGGCAGTATTTCGTAGATTCCTTTAAGGAGAATAATGCCAGTTACGTATTGGAGACGCACAGTGACTTTATTGTGGATAGGATTCGGCGCTCAGTAATGAAGGGTGAAATAGACAGCGGAGATGTGGCTATATTGTTTTTTGAGAGATTTAGGTTGGAGAATAAAATAACGTTAATAGAATTGAGCGCGGCCGGGGAGCCCGTCAACGCGCCAGCAGCCTATAGAGATTTCTTTATTGATGAGCAGATGAAGAATTTGGGTTTGTGATGCCGCTAATCATAGATGCGAACCGGGCCGGAGACTTTGGCTCGCCTCCAGCGGCGCATGCTCCAGAGATACTCTCTCGGATAAAGGCAAAAAGAGTAACGGTAGTCCTGGGCGGGGATCTTTTGCGTGAGTTAATGGGGACAGGGCTTCGAAATCTAATCGTGGAGTGGGTGCGTTCGGGTCGCACACTTAGAGTGGCTGATGAAGATTTGGTAGAAGAGATTGCGGTAGTTGATGGTCTCGGAATCAGATCTAACGACAATCACATCATTGCTATTGCTCGTTTGTCAGGATGCCGTTTGTTATACTCAGACGATCGCGCTCTGGTTGATGACTTCAAAGATACTGCGATTCTTTCACCCAAGGGTCGGGTATTCCACTCAACAAATTCGGCTGACATCGTTAATCAGTTGATGGAAAGATTCGGCAAGTAGCGCCACTCACCCCCGCCCACACCCCGTCCACCGTCCCGCCCTCGGTGTTGAACCGCAGCGCGCCGCCCTTGCCGTCGGTCACGGGGGCGCCGGCCTCCGACACGACCAGCGTGCCCGCCGCGATGTCCCATTCCCAGGTTTCGCGGAAGGTGAACATCGCGTCGAAGCGGCCCTCGGCCACGAGGCAGAGCCGGTAGGCGAGCGAGGGGCGGTGGGAGCGCTTCACGTTGGGCACTCCGTTCGGCCAGAACTTCGGCGCCATGTTCGGGCTCGTCGCGAGGACGCGGGCGCCGTTCAGCTCCGTCCGGCCCGAGGGCGCGATGGGCGTGCCGTTGAGGTAGGCGCCGTGCCCGAGGGACGCGGTGTAGAGCTTGTCCACCAGCGGCAGGTAGACGACGGCGGCCGTGACCTGCCCCCCGTCGCAGACGGCGAGGGAATGGGCCCAGATGTCGGCGCCGTCGATGAAGGAGCGCGTCCCGTCGATCGGATCGACGATGAAGGTCGACGGCGCGAGCATGCGGGTGGGGTCGTGGCCGCTTTCCTCCGACAGCCAGCCATAGGCGGGGCGGGCCGAGAGCAGCACCTCGGCCAGCGTGTCGTTGACGGCGAGATCGGCGGAGGTGACGGGGCCCTGCCCGCCGGGCTTCTCGCGCACGTCGAGGGGGGCGCCGATGTGGCGCGTTGCGGTCTCGGCCGCGGCGCGGGCGGCCTCGATCAGGAGGGGCAGGTCAGTCGCCGGCAAGGGTGAGCCCTTCGAGGCGGAGCGAGGGGACGACGCGGGAGAGCCAGGGGCGGGCGTCGTTCGCGGGGGCGATGGTGCGGAGCATCTGCGGGAGGGCGCCGGCGATGGTGACGCCGGAGACCGGGTATTGCGGAATGCCGCCCTCGATCCAGAGGCCGGAGGCGCCGCGGGAATAATCCCCGGTGTTGGGGTTGATCGTCGCGCCGATGAGGTCGGTGACGAGCAGGCCGGTGCCCATTTCCGACAGGAGGTCGTCGAGGGACTGGCTGCCCTGGGTGAGCGCGACGTTCCAGGGGGAGGGGGACGGCCCCGAGGAGAGCGAGCGCGCGGCGTTGGCGGTGGGCGTGAGGGAGAGCTTGCGGGCGGCGGCGAGGTCGAGGGTGTAGGATTGCAGGATACCGGAGGCGACGATGTCGCGGGGGCGTGTCGCCAGCCCCTCGGCGTCGAAGGGGCGCGAGCCGAGGGTGCGCGGGCGGTGCGGATCCTCGGTGAGCGAGAGGTGCGAGGGGAGGACCTCGGCGCCGAGCGCGTCCCGCAGCCAGGAGGCGCCGCGGGCGACGGCCGACCCGCTGGCGGCGGCCAGGAGGTGGCCGATGAGCGAGGCGGCGACGCGTTCGTGGAAGACGACGGGGTAGGCGCCGGTCTTGGGGCGCCGCGGGTTCATGCGCTGGAGCGTGCGGGCGGCGGCGGTCGCGCCGATCTCCTCGGGGGTGCGCAGGTCGGCGCCGTGGGTGCGGGTGTCGCCGTCGTGGTCGCGCTCCATCCCCGTGCCGTCCCCCGCGATGGCGGTGCAGCCGACGGAGGTCGCGGTGCGCCGGTAGCCGCCCGAGAAGCCGTTGGTCGCGGCGAGGTGCATCTCGGTCGCGGAGTAGGACGACGAGGCGCTGTCGATCCGGGTGATGCCGTCCGCGGCGAGCGCGGCGGCCTCGGCCCGGCGGGCGGCGTCCTCGAGCGCGGCGGGATCGGGTTCCGGCGCGGGGTCCCAGAGGTCGAGCGCGGCGGCGTCCCATGTGGCGGCGAGCTCGGAGGGGTCGGCGAGGCCGGCGAAGGGGTCCTCGGGGGCGACGCGGGCCATGGCGACGGCGCGTTCGGCCATCGCGGTCATGGCCTCGGGGCGCAGGTCGGAGCCCGAGACGACGGCGCCGCGCCGGCCGGTGAAGACGCGCAGGCCGATCTCCGTGCGCTCGGCGCGTTCGGCTTCCTCCAGCTTGCCGGCGCGTACGTCGATGCCGACCGAGGTGCCGGCGCTGGCGAGCGCGTCGGCGCTGTCCGCGCCGGCCCGGCGGGCGGCGTCCAGAAGGGCCTGGGTGAGCGCGGAGAGGTCGTGGGACATGGATCGCCTTCGTTTGCCGGGGTCCGGCAAGAGGTAGAAGGCGGGGGGCAAAGGCGCAAGGGTCGGGGCCCGGAGAGGGCTGAAGGCCCTGGCGCTTAGCGAGACCCATTACCCCTCAAAGGCACGGAGCGGGCGCGTAGCCGTGCAGCGTCGGGCCGCGGCGCGGCGATCCTGACCGTTGAACGGCAGCGCTTTATGTCGGCCACGTCCGGGCGACGCCCGAGCGGCACGCCAGCGTCGACAAATCGCCGGGCCGGGGGGCGGCCCGGCGATGCGCGGCGGCCTTCGGCCTTGATTCCGCGCAGGGTTGGCGTTCGGGCGGAGCGCGTGCGGTGACTGGCCCGCCTCAGCGCATCAGGTCCGGCAGGTCCCCGGTCAGGCCGGCGGCCTCCCGGATCACCCGGCGGCGCAGGCCCGGCAGCCCCTGCACCCCGCGCATGCCGAGATCGCGCAGCGCCCGGAGCGCCGGCGCGTCCGAGGAAAACAGCCGGTTGAAGAGGTCCGTGGCCGCCGCCAACGAGGCCGTGTCGAACCGGCGCCAGCTTGCGTAGCGCTCCAGCACCGCGGGGGCGGCGATGTCCTCGCCTCTCGCGCGGGCCTCCTCGATCACCTGGGCGAGCGCGGCGACGTCGCGCAGGCCCGCGTTCAGGCCCTGACCGGCAATGGGGTGGACGCCGTGCGCCGCGTCGCCCACCAACGCCACGCGCGGCGCGGTGAAGGACTTCGCAAGCGACAGCGACAGCGGATAGGTGTAGCGCGCGCCGGCGAGCCCGATCTCCCCGAGGAAATCGCCGAAGCGGGGGCGCAGCACGTGGAGGTAATCGGCCTCGGAGAGCGCGCCGATCTCTTCGGCGAGACCCGTTTTCTCGGTCCACACGATGGAGGAGCGATTGCCCGGCAGCGGCAGGATCGCCAGCGGCCCCGCCGGCAGGAAAAGCTGGTGCGCGATGCCCTCGTGCGGGCGCGCGTGTTCGATGGCGCAGACCAGCGCCGTCTGCCCGTAGCCCCAGCCGGTGCGCCCGATCCCGGCGCGCGACGCGGTGCCGCTGCCGCGCCCGTCGGCGCCGACGATCAGCCGCGCCCGGACCGTTCCGCCAGAGGCGAGCGTGAGCGCCCCGCCATGCGGCCCGGCTTCCTGCGCGGTGACGGTCTCTCCGGGCAGGTGGGTGATGTTCTCGGCCGCGTCCACGGCATCGAGCAGCGCACGGCGCAGGTAGCGATCCTCGATCATGTGGCCCATCGGCCCTTCCTCGATCTCGGCGGAAGCGAAGTGCAGGCCAAGAAGCGCCGCGCCGTCGGAGACCCGCCCGTCGCTGACCTTGATCTCGCGGATCGGCTGGCTGTCCGCCGCGAGCCCGTCCCAGAGCCCCAGCGCACGCAAAAGCCGGACCGAGGCGAGGGCGAGCGCGTAGGAGCGTCCGTCGAACGCGGGGTCGGCGTGGGTGGCGCGCGGGGCGGCGTCGATCACCGTGACCGACAGCGGCGTGCGGGCGAAGGCGAGCGCCAGCGCGAGGCCGTTGAGGCCCCCGCCGACGATGGCGATATCGGTGTCCTGGCTCATGAGGGCGAATATGACCGCGCGGGCGGCATTGTCCATGCGGCGCGGCGCCGTTACCCCTGTGGGCAAGAGAGCCGGAGGGGGACGAGGCGATGGACGAATGGCGGTGGATGGATGCGGGCGCGCTGGGCGCCGGCATCGGCGCGGGCGAGATCGACCCGGTGGATCTGTTCGAGACCTTCCGGGCGGCCATCGAGGCGCATGAGCACGCAAGCCGCATCTACGCCCGCACCACGTTCGAACGCGGCCGGGCGGAGGCCGAGGCCGCGGCGCTGCGCGCGAAGCGAGGCGCACGCCGGTCCGCGCTCGACGGTGTGCCGGTGAGTTGGAAGGATCTTTTCGATACCGCCGGCGTGGCGACCGAGGCGGGGTCGAAACTGCTCGAAGGCCGGGTGCCGGAGCATGACGCGGAGGTGCTGCGGAACGCCACGGCGGCGGGGCTCGTCTGCCTCGGCAAGACGCACATGTCGGAGCTGGCGTTCTCGGGTCTCGGGCTCAACCCGATGACGGCGACGCCGCCGTGCGTGAATGACGAAGCGGCGGTGCCGGGGGGCTCGTCCTCGGGGGCGGCGGCGTCGGTGGCCTTCGGGCTGGCGGCCGCGGCTGTGGGCTCGGACACCGGCGGCTCGGTCCGGGTGCCTTCGGCGTGGAACGACCTCGTGGGGCTCAAGACGACGCACGGGCGGGTGTCCAATGCCGGCGTCGTGCCGCTGGCCGAACGCTTCGACACGGTCGGCCCGCTCTGCCGCAGCGTCGGCGATTGCGCGCTGATGCTCGCCGCGCTGGAAGGCGGGAAAGCGGCGGATCTGGCCGGGGCGGAGGGGCTCGCCGGGCGGCGCTTCGCGGCGCTCAGGACCATCGTGATGGACGATTTGCGGGACGGGCCGGCGGCGGCCTATGCCGAGGCGCTGGAGCGGCTGCGCGCGGCGGGCGCGGAGATCGTGGAGATCGACGCGCCAGAGATCGAGGGGCCGATGGGGCAGGCCGGCATCCTCTACACCACGGAGGCCTGGGGGATCTGGGGCGATGTCATCGCCGAGAAGGGCGATGTCATGTTTGCGCCGATCCGCAAGCGCTTCGAGGCGGGGCAGGACGTGGCGGGCGCGGCCTACGTGGCGGCGTGGCGGCGGCTGGACGCCGCGCGGCGCGACTGGGCGGCGCGGGCGGCGGCGTTCGACGCGGTGCTCTGCCCGACGGTGCCGAGCCTGCCGCCGGATGCCGCGCGGCTGATGGAGGACGGGCCGTATTACGTGACCGAGAACCTTCTGGCCTTGCGCAACACGCGGGTCGGCAATCTCATGGGACTTCCGGTGGTGACGCTGCCCACGGGCGCGAAGAGCTGCGGGATCAGCCTGATGGGCGCGGCGCTCGGTGAGGCGCGGCTGATGCGCGTGGCGGCGGCGGCGGAGACGGCGCTGGCGGGCTGACCTCGCGGGTGTTGCCGGGGCGCGTTGCGGGCTAGATGGCGTGGTGCGTTTCGACCCACGCCTGGAGATTTCCGATGGATGCGATCTTCGCCGTCGGCGACATTCACGGCATGCACGGTCAGCTGTCGCGCGTGCTGCGCCTGATCGACGCCGATCCCGATGCCGGCGCGCCGGTCGTGTTCCTGGGCGATTATGTCGACCGGGGGGCCGAGAGCCGCGCGGTCATCGAGACGATCGCGCGGGGACAGGCGGAGGGCCGGCCGTGGACCGCTTTGGCCGGCAACCACGATCTCTACTTCCGGGATTTCCTCGACCCCGGCGGGATGGAGGAGACCGAGGCGCGGGCCTGGCTGTCGGACAATCTCGGCGGTCGCGCGACGCTGGCCTCCTACGGGATCGAGACCGGCGGCAGCATCGCCGGGCTGCGCGCGGCGGCGGCGGAGGCGGTGCCGAAGGCGCACCGGGCCTGGCTGGCGCGGCTGCCGCGCGTGCACGAGACGGCGGCGCAGATCTTCGTGCATGCGGGACTCCGGCCGGGCGTGCCGCTGGAGGCGCAGGACCCGTGGGAGCTGGTGACGATCCGCACGCCGTTCCTGGAGGATGCACGCGAGCACGGGCGGCTGGTGGTGCACGGGCACACGGCGACCGAGGGACCGGTGCATCGCGGCAACCGGGTGAACCTCGACGGCGGAGCGGGCTTCGAGCGCCTGCTCTGCGCGGCGGTGATCCACGGGCGCGACGTGGCGCTGCTGACCGAGGGCGGTCGGGAGCCTCTGCTGCCGGGCTGAGGGAGGCCGGTGCTGCGCGGCTTGTGCTACGGATGAGCGGTGTCCCCGCGCGGAACCAAGGCCGCAGGCCGCCGCGCATCGCCGGGCCGCCCCCCGGACCGGCGATTGGTTAACACTGGGCGCTTCGCTCCGGCGGCTTGCCGATTTGGCTGACATAAAGCGCTGCCGCTCGACGGCCGGGATCGCCGATCCGCGGCCCGGCGATGCGCGGCTTGTGCCAAGGGCACGCGGGGCCTTGGCCCGGCTTGTGCCGTGGGGCCTGTCTTGTCTTTGCGCGCGGAGGCCGGGTGCCGTCGCTTGGCGCGAGGCCGTGCGAAACGGGTGTCCGTGTGCCCGTTCGGCACACGCCGGGATTGACAGAACCGTGTTTGCGGCGTCGCAATGCTCCTTACGACCGACCAAAAAATACCAACAGGGATCAAGGAGGTCTGAATGCCGGGAAAAATGGTGGTGGGCTATGACGGCTCACCGGCGGCGCGGCGGGCGCTCGATTACGCCGTCGCCGCTGCAAAGGCGCAGAATGCCAGTCTCGTCATCGCGCATGTTCTGGAATGGTCGCCGTATTCCTTCCTCACCAAGGAAGAGGTCGAAGAGCGACACATGCGGCGGACGCAGGAGCTCGAACGGGCCGAGACGCACGTTATCGGCCCGGTGCGCGAGAAGCTCGAGAAGAGCGGGCTCGGCATCGAGACGGCGATCCGCTACGGCCATTCGGCGGAGATCCTGCTGAAGATCGCCAGCGACACCGGCGGCACGCAGATCGTCGTCGGACGCGACGGCAATGGCGGGCTCGCGGCACGGATGTTCGGCTCCACCGCCGGAACGCTCGTGCAGATCGCAACTCTGCCCTGCACCATCGTGCCGTGACGCGGCCCAGCCTGAAGGATCTTCCCATGTTCAAGCGATTTGTCGCGGCCCTCGCCGCATGGCCGCTTCTGGCCCTTCCCGCGCTGGCGCAGGACGAGCCCGTCGGCGGCATCGACGCCACCATCAACCAGATCTTCGCCGACTATACCGGCTGGTACGTGGCGCTGATCTTCGCCGACCTGCCGGGCACGAACTTCTCGTGGATCGCGCTCTGGCTCGTGGTCGCGGCGCTGATCTTCACCTTCTACTTCGGCTTCATCCAGCTCAAGGGCTTCGCCCATTCGATCAAGCTGGTGAAGGGCGATTATTCGGACCCCAATGACGCGGGCGAGGTCAGCCATTTCCAGGCGCTCGCCACCGCGCTGTCGGGGACCGTGGGGCTGGGCAACATCGCCGGGGTCGCGGTCGCCATCGGCATCGGCGGTCCGGGCGCGACGTTCTGGATGATCATCGCCGGGCTTTTCGGCATGGCCACCAAGTTCACCGAGTGCACGCTGGGCGTGAAGTACCGCAACGAGTATCCCGACGGCACGGTGTCGGGCGGGCCGATGTACTACATGGTCAAGGGCTTCAAGGAGCGTGGCCTGCCCGGCGGGTCGGTCATGGCTGTGCTGTTCTGCTTCTTCACCATCCTCGGCGCGCTGGGCGGCGGCAACATGTTCCAGGCCAACCAGGCGCATTCGCAGATCGCCAACGTCGTCGGGGAGTTTCCCGGCTTCATCACCGGGATCGTGCTGGCCGTCATCGTCTGGCTGGTGATCGCGGGCGGGCTGAAGTCCATCGCCAAGGTGACCGAGAAGGTGGTGCCCTTCATGGGCATCTTCTACGTGATCGTGTCGCTGCTGATCCTGATCATGAACTACGACATGATCCTGTGGGCCTTCGGGCAGATCTTCGTCGGCGCGTTCACCGGGCTCGGGGTCGTCGGCGGGTTCACCGGGGCGCTGATCCAGGGCTTCCGGCGGGCCGCGTTCTCCAACGAGGCAGGCATCGGGTCGGCCGCCATCGCCCACTCCGCCGTGCGCACCAAGGAGCCGGTGACGGAAGGCTACGTCGCGCTGCTGGAGCCGTTCATCGACACGGTGGTCATCTGCACGATGACGGCGCTGGTGATCGTGATCACCGGGGTCCTGAACCTCGATCCGGAGACCGGGCTCTACGTCTGGAACTCCGAGGCGGGCCGGATCTCCACCGAGGGGGAGGTGCAGGGCGTCGCGCTGACATCGGCGGCCTATGCGCGGGCGCTGCCGTGGTTCCCGGTGCTGCTGATGGTCGCGGTGGTGCTGTTCGCGTTCTCGACGATGCTGTCGTGGTCCTATTACGGGCTCAAGGCCTGGACCTACCTATTTGGCGAGGGAAAGGTGAAGGAGCTGATCTTCAAGTTCATCTTCTGCGTCTTCATCGTCATAGGCGCGGCGGCGAGCCTCGGGCCGGTGATCGACTTCTCGGACGCGATGCTGTTCTCGATGGCGGTGGTGAACGTGATCGCGCTCTACCTTCTGATGCCGATCGTGCGCGGGGAGCTTGACCATTACGTCAAGCGCCTGCGCTCGGGCGAGATCAAGAAGTTCAACTGACGGGGCCGGGTGGGCGGATCGTCCACCCTACGAACCGCTTCGCGAGGGGCCGTGCCGGGGACCGGTGCGGCCCTTTCGCCTGTCAGATCCGCCGTGGCTGCGCCGGGACCGGCCCGCCGGCGGTGCGCAGGTTGCACGACAGGATCAGGCAGGACCGCGCGCGGTGGCGTACGTAGTCGGTTTCGAAATCCCAGTCGAACCAGCGCTGGCCGAGCCGGTGCCCGGTCTTCGGCGACAGCATCGACAGCGCGATCGCCCATTTGCTGCGCCCGTAAAGGCCGAACCGGTCCTCGACCACGAAGCGGTCCTGCAGCCGGTCGAGCGTGCCGTGGCCGAAGGGAAATTCCCAGGCGGCGTCGGTCTGGAAGGGGCGGAACGCCGCGCGGAAGAGGCGCGCGGGCAGCCATGTCTGCAGCGGGTCGAGCGTGACGATCTGCGCGCCCGGCTTCGTCACCGCCTCGATCCGGTCGAAGAGCACGTCGACATGGCGGAAATGGTGCAGGAAGGATTGCGCGTAGATCACGTCGTAATCGTCGTCGAGCCGGTCGCAATCGAGGAAATCGCCCTCGATGCAGCGCACGTGCGGGGCATCGCCGATCTTGTCGCGAAGCGCGCGGATCTGCACGCCGCTGAGCTCGATCGCGTCGTATTGCGCGCAATTGGCCACGAGGTGGGAGGTCAGATAGGAGCCGGTGCCGGCGCCGACCTCCAGCACCTTCTTGCCGGCCAGATCGCCCAGCCAGTCCTGCTGGATGCGGTATATGACCTCGCGCTTGTGGTCCGGAACCGCGGAGATCGCGCGCCAGCGGATCTTGCGCCAGAGGTTGGTGGCGAAGCTGTTGACCTCAGAGGTCGAGCCGCCATCGGTGCTGTCGTAGTATTTTGCCTGCTCGGCATTCACCGCCAGCATTTCGGCAAGTTCGTCGCGGTTTTCCATTCGAATCCGTTCGGGTTCTCGTATTCAGTTTCTCGATTAAACGGAGTTCGGGTATTTCCGCGAGTCCTGGTATCCTTATAGGTGTTTTCACGGTTCCGTTTTCGGAAGTCAATTCGCGTGAACGGATCGCCGAAAGGGAATGTAATCGAAATGAGGGAGCGGAGCCGCACCGGCTTGCGGGCCGGGCGCGATGGGTGCGCCCGGCCCAACCGTCAAGCGGCCGACAGGCCCGCGTCGAGCGCCGAGAGCACGGTGTCGATCTCGGCCTCGGAGATCGTCAGGGGCGGCGACATCATGAGGTTCGGCGGCCCCATGCGGACCATCGCGCCGGCCTCGTAGGCCGCCTGATGGACGCGCTTCACGGTGGCGGGGTCGGCCGGGGCCTTCGTCGCGCGGTCCGACACCAGCTCCAGCGCGGTCATCAGGCCGTGGCCGCCGCGGACGTCGCCGACGATGGCGTGCGTCTCCGCAAGGCGCTGGCAGCCCTCGAAAAGCTGACGGCCGCGCGCCGCGGCGTTCTCGCGCAGATCGAGGCGCAGGGTTTCGGTCAGAGTCGCGACCACCGCCGCCGCGCCGACCGGGTGGGCCGAGTAGGTGTAGCCGGTGTAGATGGCGCCGTTCGCATCCGCGCCTTCGAAGACCTCGGCCACCGCGCCGCTGACCAGCGCGGCGCCGACCGGGAAATAGCCCGAGGTGATGCCCTTGGCGACGGTCATCATGTCGGGCGCCACGCCCCAGTGCCGCGCGCCGGACCAGTCGCCGGAGCGCCCGAAGCCGGTGATGACCTCGTCGGAGATCAGCAGGATCCCGTGCCGGTCGCAGATCTCGCGCATCAGCGGCATGAAGCTCTCGTCCGGGACGATGACGCCGCCGGCGCCGAGGATCGGCTCCATGATCAGGGCGGCGATGGTGTCGGCGCCCTGGAAGGCGATCTCGTCCTCCGCCGCCTGCGCGATGAGCTGGGCGAGGCGGGCGGGATCGGATTCGTGGAACGGGTTGCGGTAGGTGTAGGGCGCGGGCAGGTGCACGCAGCCGGGCAGGAGCGGCTCGTAGCCGTGGCGGAAGCGGGGATTGCCGTTGACGCTGGCGCCGCCGAAATGTGTGCCGTGATAGCCCTTCTTCAGCGACAGGAACTTGGTGCGCGTCGGCTCGCCCCGCAGGCGGTGGTACTGGCGCGCGAGGCGCAGCGCGACATCGACCGAATCCGACCCGCCGGAGGTGAAGAAGGCGCGCGCCATGCCGTCCTCGGCGAAGAGGTCGCACACCATCTGCGACGCCTCGATGGCGGCCGGGTTCGAGGTGCCCGCGAAGGCGGAATAATACGGCAGCCGTGCAAGCTGGTCCGAGATCGCCTGCTTTATCGCGTCGTTGGAATAGCCGAGGTTCACGCACCAGAGCCCGCCGACCGCGTCGATGGTGCTGTGCCCGTCGATGTCGGTGATCGTCACGCCGGCGGCGTCGGTGATGATCTTGGGCGGATGCGCCTGCGACTCGCCGGGGTGTCCCATCGGGTGCCACAGGTGCCGGGCGTTGTGTTCCTTCAGGAAATTGTCGTCTTTCATGGTCCCTCCGCCGCGCCGTTTGATCAAAAAACGGTACGCGCTTTCGGCGGTTCCGGAAAGGGGGTCAGGAAAGCGGCAGGATCACCGCCTCTACCCGGCGGTTCCGGTTTCGGCCGTCCTCCGTCAGGTTGGAGGCGACGGGGGCGAGGTAGCCCGCGCCTTCGGCCCCGACGCGGGCGGCGGGCAGGTCGTGACTGTCGCGCAGGTAGGTGGCGGCCGCCTCGGCCCGGCGGCGCGAGAGGGCGCGGTTCGCCTCCTGAGAGCCGGTGGCGTCGGTGTGGCCGACGAAGAGCACGCGCAAGTCCGGGTTGGCGGCGAGGTAGTCCGCCAGCGCGTCGAGCGAGGCGTAGCTGCCGGCGGGGAGCGCGGCGTCGCCGCTGGCGAAGTCGAGATCGGAGAGGATCGCGTGGCCGGTGGCTTGCAGAGTGGCGGCGAGGTCGTCCGGCGCGGCGCTGGCCGGG
Organism: Roseivivax sediminis; assembly: GCF_900112685.1. Lineage (GTDB taxonomy): Bacteria > Pseudomonadota > Alphaproteobacteria > Rhodobacterales > Rhodobacteraceae > Roseivivax > Roseivivax sediminis. Next base: position 218,613 of record NZ_FOMS01000008.1, on the reverse strand, counting down.
GTGGGCGTCGTCTGCGCGGGTACCGTCTGCGCGGGCGCGCTGCCCTCGGGCGTGGCGCGGATGAGCTGCACGTAGGCATCGCTGCCGTCGCTGCTGACGAGGAGGCCGAGCGCCTCTTCATCGCCTCTTGTGGCCGACAGGAAACGGTAATCGGTGAGGTCCACGTACATCGCGGGCGCCGGCAGCACCTCGGTCGCGAAGCGGAAGTCGAAACCACCGCAGCCGCGCGTCTCGCAGTCGAGCACGATGTCCCAGCCCTCCGCCTCCAGCGCCTCGCGAATCGGGTCGAGGATTTGCAGCGGCGTGAGGTCGCGGGCGGCGATGCGCCAGGCGGTGCGGTCGATGGTGCCGTCGATGCGGCGGGTGGGCAGCGCCTCGCCCGACCAGCGCCCGGTCGGCAGGTGGTAGGCGGCGCCCTCTTCGGTGGCGTCGAACGTCACCTGAGCGCCCGAGGGCAGCGGCAGGTCGAGCGCCGCCGCCGGCCCGGCGAGCAGTAACAGCCAGAGCGCGGCGCTAGCGCGCCTGCGTGTGATAATCGTCATTCGGGACCATCGCGGTCGCGGAGGCGACGCGGTTCGTCATGTTGAAAAAGCCCGCCACGTTGGCGATGTCCCAGATGTCGTGGTCGGTGAAGCCGGCTTCGCGCAGCGCCTCGCGGTCGTCCTCCGTGATCTCGTGGCTGGCGCGGGTCATCTTTTCGGCGAAGGCGAGCATGGCGTGCTGGCGGGTGTCCAGATCGGCGGTGCGCCAGTTCATCACCATCTTCTCGCCCAGCACCGGATCGCCGGAGAGCTGCCGGACCGCGGCGCCGTGGGCGACGAGGCAGTAGAAACAGCGGTTCCAGCTCGAGACGACGACGGCGATCATCTCGCGCTCGAGCTTGGACAGCGCGGACTCGGCCAGCATCAGCTCGTTGTAGAGGCCGGTGAAGGCGTCCAGCTTGTCGATGGAAAAGGCGTGCGCGCGCAGGACGTTCGGCACCATGCCCAGCTTCTCGGCGCAGATGTCGAAGTATTTCTGCGTCTCGGGCGGCAGCGGGTCGACCGGCGGCAGGTCGAGCGCGGTGGGGCGGTCGTCGGTCATGGCGCCTCTCGGTTGAGCTGCCGGTAGTGATAACCCGGTGCGGAGGTGAACCCAAGCCGCGCGTAGAGCGCGTTGGCCGCGGTGTTGGCATCGGTGCAGAGCACGGCGAGCGTGTCCGCGCCGTTCGCGGCGGCCCAGTGCGCGGCGGCGATCGTCATCCAGCGGGCGAGGCCGTTGCGGCGCCCCTCGGGCAGCACGTGCAGGGCGTGAACGAAGGCGATCCCTTCGGACAATGCGCAGAAGGCGCTGCCGGCCGGCTTGTCCTTGATGCGCCCGAAGACGGAGGTCTTGGGGGCGGCCGCGCGCTCCATCACAGCGAGGCGGGGCGTGCCGATGCCGCCGGCCGCCCAGATCTCGCGCTGGATCGCCAAGGGCTCCCAGACGCAGAAGGCGGTGAGGCGGCGGAGCTCTTCGTCCGCGAAATGGGCGGTGGGGACGTGCCAGAGCGTGACCGGGTCGACGACGGCGAAGCCACGGGCGGCGAGGGCGGTGTCGAGCGCCTCTTCGCCGGGGGCGACGCGGAAGAGCGGGGGCTGGTCCAGCCCGTGCATCGCGGCGATGGCGGCGCCCAGCTGCGCCTCGGTCCAGTCTTCGTGGGCCGTCGCGGCCGACACGCGCTTTCCGCCGCCGCCGCCCTCGCGCAGGGTGAAGCCGGGCCGCTCGATCCGGCGGAGGGGCGGCCAGGTCGCCTCGGCCGCGGCATCGAGGCCTGTCATGCGAACATCTCGGAGAGGCGCGCGGTGGCGCTGTCGATGCGGGCCTTGTCGGTGCCGCGCACCACCACGTTGGCGCCGTAGACGTCGCCGTCGCGGAACGGGTACGACCCGAAGGCGAGGTCGCCGTATTCCTTGGCGAGATCGCGCAGCGGTCCGGCGATGTCGCCCTCGGCCCGCTCCACCCGCACCGACGCGCTCAGGAGCGGCGTGCCGGTATTCAGGGTCGGCAGCACGCGGGCGAGCATGGCGTTGAACACAGACGGCACGCCGGCCATCACGTAGACGTTGCCGAGGATGAAACCGGGCGCGGCGGAGACCTCGTTCTCGATGAGCTCCGCGCCGTCGGGGATGCGGGCCATGCGCAGGCGGGCCTCGTTCAGCTCCCGCCCCGTCTGGGCGTAGTGGGCCGCCATCAGCGCGCGTGCGTCCTCGCGCACGTCGATGTCGGCCCCGAAGGCTGCGGCGATGGCGTCGGCGGTGATGTCGTCGTGCGTCGGCCCGATGCCGCCAGAGGTCACGACGATGTCGTAGCGCGCGCGAAGCGCGTTCACCGCGGCGACGATGGTGTCGTGATCGTCGGCCACGACGCGCGCCTCTGCCAGGTCGATGCCGGCGGCGGTGAACTGCTGGGCGAGGTGGTGCAGGTTGGCGTCGCGCGTGCGGCCCGACAGGATCTCGTCCCCGATCACGAGCATGGCGGCGGTCGGGTTCGGCATGAGGTGCTCCTTGGGCTCGGCTTCGGCCTGAGGTATAGGCGCGCGCCATGCGCTTTCAAACCCCTCTGGTCCCCGCCACGCTGATCCGCCGCTACAAGCGGTTCCTTGCGGATATCCGCCTTGCGGACGGGCGCGAGGTGACGGCGCACGTGGCCAACCCCGGCTCCATGCTCGGGCTCGCCGAGCCGGGCCTGAAGGTGTGGGTGGAGCCGAACGACGATCCTAAGAAGAAGCTGCGCTATGCGTGGAAACTGGTGGAGCACGAAAGCGGTGCCTTCACCGGGGTCGACACGAGCCTGCCCAACCGCCTGTTGCGCGCGGCGTTCGTGGCGGGCGAGGTGCCGGGGTTCGGCGACTATCCCGAGGTGCTGCCGGAGCGGCGCTACGGCACCGGGTCGCGGGTCGATTTCCTGCTGAGGGCGCCGGGGCGGGCGGATGCCTATGTCGAGGTGAAGTCGGTGACATTGTCGCGGCGGCCGGGCGTGGCGGAGTTTCCCGACAGCGTGACCGCGCGCGGCGCGAAGCACCTGGCGGAGCTGGCCGAGGTGGCGCGCGGCGGCGACCGGGCGGTGATGCTGTACCTCGTGCAGCGTACGGATGCGGGCGAGGTGACGCTGGCCGAGGACCTCGATCCGGGCTACGCGGCGGCCTTCCGCGCCGCCCGCGCCGCGGGGGTGGAGGCGGTGGCGTTCCGCTGCGACCTGTCGCCCGAGGGCGCGGCCCTGGGCGAATCGGTGCCGGTCACGATCGGCTGAGCTTGTCACGCTGCGCTGCGGCGAAGGTCTGGAAATCGGCGGACATCGGGAATATAAGAGCGCAAGCAGATTGAGGATGCCGGTTTTGGACGAGGATGCACGCGGCCGTCTCACGCGGGACGGGATTCGTATTTACGACACGGACGACTTCGCCGGGATGCACGCGGCCGGACGGCTCGCGGCGCAACTGCTCGACGAGGTGGCCGAGCACGTGTGGCCGGGCCAGACCACGGGCGCCATCGACGATTACATCCGCGGCCGGATCGAGGAAGAGGGCGCGACCTCGGCCACGATCGGCTACAAGGGCTACCAGCACGCCACCTGCATCAGCATCAACCATGTCGTCTGCCACGGCATTCCGGGCGACAAGAAGCTGAAGGACGGCGATATCCTCAACGTCGACATCACGGTGATCGTGGACGGCTGGTACGGCGACACCAGCCGGATGTATGTCGCCGGAAAGCTGTCGCGGAAGGCCGAGCGGCTGATCCAGGTCACCCATGACAGCCTGATGGTGGGGATCGAGGCGGCCAGGCCCGGCAAGACCTTCGGCGATATCGGCCACGCCATCCAGACCTTCGTGGAGGGCCAGAGGATGTCGGTGGTGCGCGATTTCTGCGGGCACGGGCTCGGGCGGGTGTTCCACGCGCCGCCGAACGTGCTGCATTACGGGCGCGGGGGCACCGGCCCCGTGCTCGAAGAGGGGATGTTCTTCACCATCGAGCCGATGGTGAATCTCGGCCGGCCCGAAACCAAGGTGCTGTCCGACGACTGGACGGCGGTGACGCGCGACAAGTCGCTGTCGGCGCAGTTCGAGCATTCCGTGGGGATCACCGCCGACGGTGCGGAGATCTTCACCCTGTCCCCGGCGGGAAAGTTCCACCCCACATATGAGTGATGCGCCACGCCCCGCGGAGGCGGGAGGAGAGGACGACACGCCCCACGGCGTGATCTGGACGCTGTCGGCGTGCAATTTCGTCATCGGCATGGGCGCCTTCGTGGTCATCGGCCTGCTGGAGCCGGTGGCCGACGGATTCGGCGTCACGCGGGGCGAGGCCGGCGCGCTGATGACGGTCTACGCCATCGCCTACGCGATCCTGTCGCCGCTTCTGGTGTCGGCCACGGGCCGGATCGGGCGGCGCCGGGTGATGGCGCTGGGCCTCGCGGTCTTTGCCGCGGGTTCGGCGCTGTGTGCCCTGGCGCCGACGCTCTGGGCGATGATGGCGGGGCGGGCGGTCGCCGCCGCCGGGGCGGGGATGTTCACGCCGGTCTCGGCCGCCGTGGCCGCGGCGCTGGCCGCGCCCGAAGCGCGGGGCCGGGCGCTTGCCACCGTGGTCGTCGGGCTGTCGCTGGCGCAGGTCGCCGGGGTGCCGGCGGGCGGCTGGATCGCCTACACTTTCGGCTGGCGCGGGGCGTTCTGGCTGATCCTGGCGCTGGCGCTGATCGGCGTGGCGCTGGTCTGGACGCGGGTGCCGCAGGGGCTGCGGCTGGCGCCGGTGACGCTGCGCGACCTCGGCGGCGTCCTGCGCGACCGGCTGGCGATGGGGGCGGTGCTGTTCACCGCGTCGTTCCTTGCGGCGGTGTTTGTCCTCTACACCTACCTCACGCCGCTTCTGGGCGAGACGATGGGCTGGGGACGCGACGGGATCACGCTCCTGCTGGTGATCTACGGGGCCGGCGCGGTTCTGGGCAACCTCATGGGCGGCTGGATGGCCGACCGGCTGGGCGCGGTGCGCACGCTGGTGGTGCTGACTTTGTGCCAGATCGCGGTGATGCCGGTCTTTTCCGGTCTGCCCTACCCGGAGGCGGCGGTGATGGCGCTGGCCTTTCTCTGGGCGCTGGTGGGCTGGTCCTTCATGGCGGCGCAGCAGCTGCGCCTGCTGGCCATCGCGCCCGAGGAGGCGAGCGTGGTGCTCGCGCTCAACGCCGCGGCGATCTACATCGGCGCGGCGCTTGGTTCGGCCTTGGGCGGCGCGGTGCTGGGCGCTTTCGGGATCGGCGCGCTGGGCATCGCCGGGGGCCTCGCCGCGTGCTGGGTGCTGGCGCACATCCTCTGGTCGCGGCGCGCGGCCCTGCGCGCGGGGCGTGGTACGGCGGCCTGATCGGGGCGCGCCGTGGCGGGCAGCGCCTGCCTGGGCGGGCGCTCTTGCGGTAGCGCCGGGCTTGGCGGGCCGGGGGAGCAGTGTGGTTGGGCTGAGCCTGTTGAAGTGTGGTTGGGCTGAGCCTGTTGAGAGGTCGAAAGCGCCTGCCGGGGGGCAGGCAGGCGCTGCCCGCCGCGGGGCGTCGGGCGGGACGGCTGAGCCGGGTGCTTTCAGGGGCTGCCGTTGAAGTCGCTAGTCGGCCTCGGCCAGCGTGACATGGGTGTCGCCGTATTTCCGGCTCTCCAGCAGCGTGAAGCCCTCGGGCGGAGTCTGCGGCGTGGAATCCTCCCAGACGACCAGCGCGCCTTGCGCGATCCAGCCGGCGGCGCGAGCGGCGTTCAGCGCCGGGGCACCGAGGTCCTTGCCGTAGGGCGGATCGAGGAAGATCAGCGTCGCGGGCTCATCGGCCGCTGGCAGGCGCGTGGCGTCGCCGCCGATGAGCGTGGTCTCGCCGCTCACCCCCAGCGTCTTGACGTTCTCGCGCAGGAGCGCCTGCGCGCGCCGGCCGCTGTCGACGAAGGTGGCGTGGACCGCGCCGCGCGACAGCGCCTCGAGCCCCAGCGCGCCGGTCCCGGCGAAGAGGTCGAGCACCCGCGCGCCGTCGATCGGGTCGCCGAAGCGCCCGCCGGCGAGGGTGTTGAACAGCGCCTCGCGCACGCGGTCGGTTGTCGGGCGCAGATGCGCGCCCGGATCGCCGCGCCCGACGCTGGCCAGGGCGCGGCCGCGGAAGCGTCCGGCGACGATCCTCACGCCTTCATCAGCGCCTTGAGGTCGCTCTCGGGGTCGGCGATGGCATCGGGGTCGGGGGATTTGCCCGCCTCGATCAGCCGCTTGCCGACCATGTAGGCGCGCGGGTCGTTCATCGCGTCGACCGCGATCAGCCGGCCGTCGCAGAAATACCAGTGCGACACCGCCTCCCCCGCGCCCGAGCGGGTGACGACGCGGTCGTAGCCGCTGTTCAGCCCGGCGATCTGCAGCTTGGTGTCGTACTGGTCCGACCAGAACCACGGTTTCGGGATGTAGGGCGTGTTCGCGCCGAGAATGTTGTCGGCCACCCGTTCGGCCTGGTCGATGGCGTTGCCGACGCTTTCGAGCCGGATGCGCCCGCCCGCATGCGGGAAGGAGGCGCAGTCGCCCGCCGCCCAGATCGCCGGATCGGAGGTGCGGCCGTATTCGTCCACCCGGATGCCGTTGTCGGTCTCGATCCCGGCTTTTTCGGCAAGCTCCGTGCAGGGCGCGATGCCGATGCCGGCGACGACGAAATCGACCGCGATCTCGGTGCCGTCGGTAAGCCGTGCCGCCGTGACGTGATCGTCTCCGATCAGCCGGTCGAGCCCCGCGCCTTCGAGGATACGGACGCCGTTGGCTTCGTGCAGGGCCCGGAAATAATCGGCGGTCTCGGGGGCGGCGACGCGGGCAAGGATGCGGTCCGCGGCTTCGACCAGCGTCACGTCGAGGCCGCGCTTTGCGGCGACCGCGGCGGCTTCGAGCCCGATATAGCCGCCGCCGACGATCAGCACGCGCGCGCCGGCGCCGAAGCGATGCGCCATGGCGTCCACGTCGCCAAGCGTGCGCACCGTCACCACGCCGCCGAGATCGCCGCCGATCGCTGCCGGCAGGCGCCGGGGCACCGACCCGGTGGTGAGCGCGAGCGCGTCGTAGGGCAGGGCCTCGCCCCCGACGGTCACGGTCTGCGCGGCGCGGTCGATGGCGGTCACCGCCGCGCCCTTCTTCAGCGTGATTTCCTTGTCGTCGTAGAAGCTTTCGGGCCGCAGGTAGAGCCGTTCGAGGTCCATCTCGCCCAACAGATACGCCTTGGAGAGCGGCGGGCGCTGGTAGGGCGGCACCGGTTCCTCGCCGATCAGGGTGAGGGCACCACCATAACCGTTCGCCCTGAGCCGGGCCACCAGCGACGCGCCGGCCTGGCCTGCGCCCACCACGACGATCCGATCCATGCTGATCCCCCGCATTGCCTTTCGCGGCGCTACCCTAGATGCCCGGTGACGGGAATTGCAATTCGACGAGAGGACAGGACATGCCGATTTCGCAAGGAGATACGCTGCCGGGGGCAACGCTGGTGCGGCTGGGCGACGAGGGGCCCGAACCCGTGGATCTGGGCTCCAAGCTCGACGGACGCCGGGTGGTGATCTTCGCCGTGCCGGGGGCGTTCACGCCCACCTGCCATTCGGCCCACGTGCCGAGCTTCGTGCGCACCAAAGACGACTTTGCCGCCAAGGGCGTGAACGAGATCATCTGCATCTCGGTCAACGATCCCTTCGTTCTGAAGGCCTGGGGGCAGGCCACGGGCGCCGAAGATGCCGGGATCACGATGCTGTCGGACGCCGAGTCCGCGTTCACCCAGGCGATCGGCATGGACTTCACCGCGCCGCCGGCGGGGCTCATCAACCGCTCCAAGCGTTACGCGATGGTGGTCGAGAACGGCGTGGTCACCACGCTGCATGTCGAGGAAAGCCCCGGCACCTGCGACACCTCGGGCGGCGAGGCGCTGCTGGCGACGCTCTGATCGCCTGTGCGCGCCCGGTGGCAGCGGAGGGAGCGAGGGGCCAGCCCCTCGCGCACCCCGGGATATTTATCGGCAGATGAAGGGGCGCGCGCGCCGATCCGGGGTGGGACTGCGGGGCGGTCGGGAGGCCGGCCCGCCGCTCGCGCCGCGCGGGAAGATGACCCCGCGGGCTGCCGGTCCGAGGCGGGACCGCGGGGCGGCATGGTCGCTTCGTGCCGGTGCCGCGAGCGGCTTGCCCGAGGCGCGGCCGAAGACGTCTTGCGGCGACGCCGGGACGGGCAGCGGTCTGGTGTGGTGTGTGAGTGTGCGCCGGCGGAAGCCGGGAACCGCGCGGGCCGGGGCCCGGGCGCGTGGCCCGGCCCCGGGGCGCGGGTCAGAGCGCGTCCATCTTCCGCGCGAGCTTGGCGTCGCGGGAGGACAGGCCACCGACATCGTGGCTGGTCAGCGTGACGACGACGCTGTTGTAGGTGTTGGACCATTCGGGGTGATGGTCCCATTTCTCCGCCCAGATCGCGGCCTTGGTCATCCAGCCGAAGGCGCAGGCGAAATCGTCGAACTTGAAGGTCTTGGTGATCGCGTCGCGGCCATCGACCATCTGCCAGCCGCTCTCGAAGAGCGGCGCCAGCATGGTCTCGCGCGCGGTGTCGCTCAGTTTTTCGCTCATTCCTGTTCCTCTACTTTCGCTTTGCGGAACGGGCCGAAGGCGGTCAGGATCTCGATGTCCTCGTCCACGGCCTGCCTCTCTGCCTCCAGATAGCGCGCGACGGCTTCGGCGAAACCCTCGTCGCCGATCCAGTGCAGCGAGTGGCATTCGGCCGGCAGATACCCGCGCGCGAGCTTGTGCTCGCCCTGGGCGCCGGCCTCGACGCGGCCGAGGCCGCGCGCGATGGCGAAGTCGATGGCGCGGTAATAGCACGCCTCGAAATGCAGGCAGGAATGGTGCTCGGTGCAGCCCCAGTAGCGGCCGTAGAGCGCGTCACGGCCGATGAAGTTGAGCGCGCCGGCGATGTAGGCGCCGTCCCGGGAGGCCATCACCAGCGCGATGTCGTCCCGCAGCACCTCCTGCGCGATGTGGAAGAACTTGCGCGTCAGGTAGGGCGCGCCCCATTTGCGGGCGCCGGTGTCCTGGTAGAACTCCCAGAACGCGTCCCAGTGGCGGGTCTTCAGGTCGTCGCCGGTCAGGGTCTCGATCGTGCCGCCGAAATCGTTCGCGGTGCGGCGCTCCTTGCGGATCGTCTTGCGCTTGCGCGAGGACAGCTCCGCGAGGAAGGCGTCGAAATCGGAATAGCCGCGGTTGAGCCAGTGGAATTGCTGCGTGACCCGGCGCATGAGGCCGATCTCTTCGCCGGCCTCTGCTTCTTCCTCGGTGCAGAAGGTGGCGTGGACGGAGCTGATCTTGTTGTTCGCGGCGAGTTGCACGGCGCCCTGGATCAGCGCGGAGATGCCTTCGGCCTCGTATCCGGGTTTCGTCAGGAAACGCCGGCCGGTAGCGGGCGTGAAGGGCACGGCGATCTGCAGCTTGGGATAGTAGCGCCCGCCCGCGCGTTCGAAGGCATGGGCCCAGGAATGGTCGAAGATGTATTCGCCCTGGCTGTGGCCCTTGGCGTAAAGCGGCGCACAGGCGATGACCTCGCCGTCCATCTCGGCGGTGAGGTAATGCGGGTCCCAGCCGGTGCCGGGGCCGACCGAGCCGCTGTCCTCCAGCGCCTTGAGGAAGCGGTAGGTGGTGAAGGGATCGTTCGGGCGGCCGCCCTCCGCCGCCTCGGGGCAGGCGCAGGCGTCCCAGGTGTCCTGCCCGATGCTGGCGAGGCTGTTGTGCGCGGTGACGGAGAGCGTGCGGCTCGGGGTCTCACAGGTCATGGCGGCTCCCTTCCCGGGCATGATCTGTGACCCGCGCGGGCAGGTTCAAGCGGTGTATCCCTCGAACGTGATGTTGTCGGCGATGCTGCGGGCCCGTGCCTCTTCGGCGGGCGTGCGGATGGTCCAGCAGAGGATCGGGATGCCCGCCGCCTTCAGCTCCGCGATGCGGGGATTGGCGAGGTCGGCGGCCTCGTGGCTGACGAAGCGGGCGCCGGTGGCCATCAGGTTCGGGATCGGGCGCAGCGCGGCGCGGGTCTCTTCGCTGAGGGTCGGCCAGTGCTCGGGCGCGAAGGCGGAGGTGACGAGCCCGCGCGGCAGGTCCGGCGCAAGCTCCGCCATCGCCTGCACGCTGGATGGGTTGAAGGACATGATGGCGGCGGGGCCGTCGTAGCCGGCGAGCGCGGTCGCGGCGGCGTGTTCGAGAAGGCCGACGCGGGGGCCCATCTGGCCGTCCTGGTCCTTGATCTCCATCAGCAGGGGGACCTGTCCGGCGACGATCTCCAGCACCTCGTCGAGGGTGGGGATGCCCTCGTCGCCGTGTTTCAACGGCAGGTCCGCGAGTTCGGCCGCGGTGCGCTGGCGGATCGGGCCGGAGGCGTCCGTGAGCCGGCGCAGGTCGTAGTCGTGGAACACCATGGCGGTGCCGCAGGCGGCGAGTTGCAGGTCGATCTCGACGCCGTAGCCGGCGGCGATGGCAGCGCGGATCGCGGCGCGCGAGTTTTCCGGCCGGCCGGCCGTCACGTCGTGCAGGGCACGATGCGCGATCGGCCGGCCGAGAAAGGCGTCGGGCAGGTCGGGGGCCGAGGTCATGCGATCTCGAAGATGCCTTCGATTTCCACCGCGACGCCCATCGGCAGCGAAGCGGCCGAGACGGCGGAGCGTGCGTGCCGGCCGCCTTCGCCGCAGACCTCGCCCAGGAGGTCGGAGGCGCCGTTGATCACCTTGGGCTGGTCGGTGAAATCCGGGGTCGAGTTGACGAAGCCGGTGAGCTTCACGACGCGGTTCAGCTTCGACAGGTCGCCCCCGCAGGCGGCCTTGACCTGCGCGAGGAGCGACAGCGCGCAGAGGCGGGCGGCCTCGGCGCCTTCCTCGGTCGAGAGCGTGTCGCCGAGCTTGCCGGTGACGAGCCCGTCGGGGCGCTGGCTGATCTGGCCCGAGACGTAGAGCGTGTTGCCGACGCGGACGTAAGGCACGTAGTTCGCGGCGGGCGCGGGCGCCTCGGGAAGCTGGTAGCCCTTCTCGGTGAGCCTGGTTTCGATGTCGTGGGTCATGGGGCCTCCGTGGCGAGTCGTGTCGGCGGCCAGGGTAGGGAAACGGGCGCGCGGGGGCGAGGGGTATGTTTCGGGAGTGACGGTGACGCAAGCCGCGCAGCGTCGGGCCGCGGATCGGCGACCCGAACGGTCGTGCGGCGGCACTTTATGGCGGCCAAGCGCGGACGACCTTCGAGCGGTGCGCTGGCGTCTGCCAATCGCCGGGCCGGGGGGCGGCCCGGCGATGCGCGGCGGCCTGACGGCCTCGATTCCGCGCGGCGCGACGTTCCGTCGTCTCAGCTTTCGCGGAACGCCTTGGCGAAATAGTCGCTGAAGGGCTTCACGAGATAGGCCAGCGGGGTGCGGTCGGCGGTGCGGATGAACGCCTCCACCGGCATGCCGGGGACGAGCCGCGTGTTTTCGGGCAGGCGGTCGATCTGTCCCTCGGACAGCACGATCTCTGCCCGGTAGTAGCTGGTGCCTTGCTCTTCGTTGGTGAAGGAGTCGGCCGAGACCTGCGTGACCGTCCCGAAAAGCTCCGGCGTCTGGCGCTGGTCGAGGGCGGAGAAGCGCAGCGTCACCTCCTGGCTGACGAAGAGCTTGTCGACATGGATCGGCGGCACCTGCGCGGTAATGATCAGCGGGCGGTCCTGCGGGATGATGTACATCACGGGATCGGCGGCGCGGATCACCGAGCGCGGGGTGTAGACCTGCAGCCCGTAGACGATGCCGCCCACCGGCGCGGTGATGTCGAGCCGGTTCAGCCGCTCGCGCAGGGCGCGGCGTTCCTCCGCCAGTTCGCGTTCGCGGTATTGCAGGTCGCGCAGCTCGCTGATCGCCTGTTCGCGGCGCTGGGTCTGCAGCTTCAGCACCTCGATCTCGACCTCTGTGATGCGGCCCTCGGCCTGCGCCTTGGAGGCGCGCAGCTCTCCGACGCGGCCTGACAGGTTCGCCTCCTCGCGTTGGAGGGCGAGCACGCGGCTGGCTTGGGCCAGCCCGCGGTCGAGCAGCGATTGCTGGTCGCCGAGCTCGCTTTCGATCAGGTCGAGCTGGCGGGTCAGCGCCTCCTGCTGGGCCTCGATGCCCTGGATCTGGTCGGCGGTCTGCTGGGCGCGCTTCTCGAGTTGTTCGACCTCTCGGCTGATACTGTCGTTGCGGGCGGTGAAGAGGTTGCGCTGGCCCTCGACCGCATCGGCGATCTCCTCGTCGCTTTCGGCGACTTCCAGGACCTCGCTGGGAAATTCGACCTCGTCCTCTTCGTCGCGCTCGGCCTGGAGGCGGGCACGGCGGGCCATCAGCTCGAAATACTGGTCCTCGACGATGGTCAGCTCCGACAGAAGCAGCGTCGGATCGAGGCGGATCAGGACGTCGCCGGCTTCGACCGTGTCGCCTTCGTCGACGAGGATCTCGGAGACGACGCCGCCGTCGGGGTGCTGGACGATCTGGCGGTTCTGGTCGACCTCGATCTGCCCGCCGGCGATGATCGCGCCGGAGATGTTGGTGGTCGCCGCCCAGGTGCCGAAGCCGCCGACCAGCAGCAACAGCACAAGGATGCCGAGGATCATCGGCGCCCGGAGCGAGAATTTCCTCGGCTGATCGCTCATCTCACGCCTCCCGGCATCGCCGCCGTCTTGGTGATCTGTTCGTGGTTCTTGACCATGGACTTCAGCACCTCGTCCTTCGGGCCAAAGGCCGACCGGCTGCCGTTCTCGAGCATCAGCAGCATGTCGCATTCCTGGATCGCGGCCGGGCGGTGCGCCATGATGAGGACGGACTTGCCCTCTTCCTTCATGCGCTTGATCGCCTGGTTCACGGCCTGGCTGCCTTCGTTGTCGAGGTTGGAGTTGGGCTCGTCGAGCACCAGGATCACCGGGTCGCCGTACATCGCGCGCGCGAGCCCGATGCGCTGCATCTGGCCGCCCGACAGCCGCCCGCCGGTGGAGGAGACGCGGGTGTTGTAGCCTTCGGGCAGCTTCAGGATCATCTCGTGCGCGGCGGCCTTCTTGGCGGCCTCGACGATCTTGGTATCGTCGGGGGCCTGGCTGAGCCGGGCGATGTTCTCGGCGATGGTGCCGTCGAAAAGGGTGACGCGCTGGGGCAGGTAGCCGATGTGCTCACCGAGGACGTCGGGCCCGTACTGGTCGAGCGTCGCACCGTCGAGCCGGATCTTGCCGCCGGCCGGGCGCCAGACGCCGGTGAGCGCGCGCGCCAGCGTCGACTTGCCGGCGCCCGAGGGCCCGATCACGCCGAGCGCGTGCCCGGGTTCGAGGGTGAACGACACGATGCGCAGCGCGGCCTGCTGTTCGCCCGGCGGCACCACGGTAAGCTGCTGCACATCGAGCTTGGCCCGCGGGGCGGGCAGGGCGGTGCGCGGCTGCTCGGGCGGCACCTCGGCCAGGAGCTGGCCGAGGTTCTGCCAGCCCTTGCGGGCGCGTTCCACCAGCGCCCACTGGCCGATGGCCAGCTCGATCGGCGCCAGCGCGCGTCCCATCAGGATGGAGCCGGCGATCATCGCGCCCGGCGTCAGTTCGCCCTGCAGCACGAGATACGCGCCGAGGCCCAGCATCGCCGACTGAAGCAGGAGCCGCAGCGTCCGCGTCAGCGTGGTGAACGACCCGGTGAGGTCGGAGGCCCCGATCTGGCCCGACAGCGATTTCTGGCGCGCGTCGTGCCAGCGCAGGAAGGCCGCGCGGCGCATGCCGAGGGCCTGCACCATCTCCGATTCCTGGCGCAGCTGGTCCGAGATCTTCTCGGCCTGCATGGTGGTGACGTTGGATTTCAGCGTCGGGTTCTTGGTGACGAGCTGGTTGATCACGGTGATGATGATCAGCACCGCGCCGCCCGACATCGCCAGATAGCCCAGCCACGGGTGGAACAGCGAGATCCCGATGAGGAAGACCGGTGTCCACGGAATGTCGAAGAACGCCATCAGCACGGGTGAGGACATCAGCCGCTGGACCGATTCGAGGTCGCGCAGGCCGGTCTGCGACAGCTCGTCCGGCTGCACCGCCGAGCGGCGGACCACGGCGTCGAAGACGCGGGTGTCGAGCTTGGACTGGAAGCGCGCGGCGACGCGGCCCATGACGCGCCCGCGGGTGTAGTCCAGAAGACCCATCATGCCGTAGAGGAACACCACCAGCACCGACAGCGCGATCAGCGTCGCGACGGAGCGCGAGCCGAGCACCCGGTCGTAGACCTGCAGCATGTAAAGAGGGCCGGTCAGCATCAGCAGGTTCACGAAGAAGCTGAAGATCCCGACGAACCAGTAATATGGCCGGCTTTCGCGCCGGACCTTGCGCAGCTCTTCGAGGCCCCGTTCGTTGTCTTGCCGCCGCATGTTCCTATAAGCTCCGTCTCTGCCCCGGGGCCGGATGCCCGTGCGGGCCAAAAGGCCTGTGCACGCGTAGTCCTACTGCATCGGCGGGGTGTGCCACAAATGCTTTGATCCACAATGATGGGCCACAGATGAGCACGCCGCGGCCCGCGGCGCCATAGCGGATTACCCGACCGACGTAATCGGTCAGTTGCCGAAGATGTCGCGCAACACGCGGCCGACGAAATCGCCGACCGGGTCGTTGGATTGCTGCGGCTGCGGCTGGCGCTGCGGTTGCGGCTGCTGCCGGGGTGCGGGCTGCGGTTCGGCCACGCGCTGCGGCGGCTCCGGCTGGCTCATCGGCAGCGGCTTGGGCTCGATCCCGTCGTGCACGCGGGTCATGGTTTCGCGCCAGATGTCGGCCGGAAGGCCGCCGCCGGTGACGCCGGTGAGCGGCGTGTTGTCATCGTAGCCCATCCACACGCCGGCGACATAATCGGCGGTGAAGCCGACGAACCAGGCGTCGCGCTGTTCGTTCGAGGTGCCGGTCTTGCCCGCAGCTTCGCGGTCGGGAAGCTGCGCCGCGCGGCCCGTGCCTTCGGAGACGACCTTTTCCAGCATGAAGACGAGCTGGCGGGCGGCCTCTTCGCGGATCACCCGTTCGCCCATGCCGCCGCGGCGGCCGACGAGCGGTTCGTCGTCGCCCTTGATGGTGAGCGATTCGATTCCGTAGGGCTGCACCGACGAGCCGCCGTTGAGGATGCCGGCATAGGCGCCGGTCATCTCCAGCAGCGTCGCCTCGGACACGCCGAGCGCGACGGACGGCGAATCGACCACGTCCGACTGGATGCCGAAATCGGTCGCCACCTTGGCGACGAGGTCGCGGCCCGCCTCTTCCGACACCTTGATGGCCGGGATGTTGCGCGAATGCTTGAGCGCGTCGATCAGCGTCATCGGGCCGGCATAGTTGCGCGAGTAGTTCTTCGGGCACCATTCGCCCGATCCCGGCACGTTCATGCAGAACGGCTCGTCGACGACGGTGTCGTAGGGGGAGCGGCCAAGCTCCAGCGCGGTGGCGTAGACGAAGGGCTTGAACGCCGATCCGGTCTGCCGGACAGCTTGGGAGGCGCGGTTGAACACGCCCGACACGCCGGTCTTGCGCCCGCCGACCATGGCGCGCACGGCGCCGTCGGCGGACATCACCACGATGGCGGCCTGCGCCTCGGACCCCGGCCGTACCTTGTTCTCGAACACCTGGCGCATCGCGGCCTCTGCGGCGTTCTGGATGCGCTGGTCGAGCGTCGTTCGGATGTCCACGTCCTGCCGCGAATCGACGTTCACGAAGGGCGGCAGGGTGTCCATGATCCAGTCGGCGAAGTAGCCGCCGCGGTTCTCCTCCGCCTCGGGCGACAGGGTGGCGGGGTTGGCCCGGGCGCGGTCGGCCTCTTGCGCGGTCAGGTAGCCCTGGTCCTCCATCAGGTTCAGCACCACGGCGGCACGGTTCTGGGAGCGTTCGAGATCGTTCGTGGGCGACAGCGTCGACGGCGCCGTCAGAAGCCCCGCGAGCATCGCCGCCTCCTGCGGCTCGAGCGCCGAGGCGGGCTTGGAGAAATAGCGCTGCGATGCCGCCTCCGCGCCGTAGGCGCCGGCGCCCAGGTAGGCGCGGTTGAGGTAGATCGACAGGATGTCGTCCTTGGAATACTTCGCTTCCATCGCCATGGCATAAAGCGCTTCCTTCGCCTTCCGGGCGATGGAGGTCTCGCGGCAATCGGCGATGTAGGCCGATTCGCTTTCCCATTCGTTCGGGTCGTAGCGCTGGCCGAGGCACAGCAGCTTCGCCGTCTGCTGCGAGATGGTGGAGCCGCCGTGGCCCTGCAGGGGGCCGCGCCCCTCGCGCAGGTTGATGCGGATGGCGCTGGCGACCCCGCGGGGGCTGACGCCGAAATGCCAGTAGAAGCGGCGGTCCTCGGTGGCGATGACGGCGTTCTTGAGATGCCGGCTGACCTGGTCGGCGCGCACCGCGCCGCCGAACTGGTCGCCACGCCAGGCGAAGGTGCGCCCCTCGCGGTCAAGCATGGTGACCGAGCCCTGCGCACGGCCGTCGAGCACCTCTCCGACCGGGGGCAGGGTGGTGTAGGTGTAGCCCACCATCACCGCCAGCACGAGCGCCACGACGAGCGCGGTGCGTGAGACCACGAGCCAGACCAGCCGGCCGATGAAGCCGAAGAGTCCCAGGATCAGGCCCGACAGCCCGCGGCGCGCGGGTTTGCGGCGCGTATTGCGCCCCTTGGCCGGTGCCTTGCGGGACCGCGTCTTGGATCCGCCTGCGGATGTCGTGCGCTTGGAGGCGCTCGGTTTGGCATAGCGGCGATCGGCCACCAGCCGTCCGCGCCCGCCTTTCCTTGTGCTCATGTCGTCCTGCCCGGCCGCTCGTTTTCCACGCGAAGATAAAGCTTCGGGTGACGGATGTGGACCTCCCCGGGGTGCATTTCCGACTTTTTAATTTGCCTTATCTTTAATCACAAAATCCCATGTGTGCAAAAAATGTGCATTTACTCCCAGGCTTTCGGCGCAAAAACGGGCGCTTGCGCTTCCCTCGCGCCGCCATGAGGCCCTTTCTGCAACAGCGAAGCGCAGGTCCGGCCTGCGAAAGAGGACCAACGCGAAAGGGATCAGGGTGAAACTCATCATTGCGACGATCAAGCCGTTCAAGCTGGAGGAGGTCCGCGAGGCGCTGACCGCCATCGGCGTGCGCGGCATGATGGTGACCGAGATCAAGGGCTTCGGCTCCCAGTCCGGTCACACCGAGATCTACCGCGGCGCCGAATACGCGGTGAACTTCGTGCCCAAGATCAAGCTGGAGATCGTGGTGGCCGAGAGCATGGCCGACCAGGTGGTGGAGACCATCACCAAGACCGCGCAGACCGGCAAGATCGGCGACGGCAAGATCTTCGTGCTCGACGTCGCGCAGGCGGTGCGGGTCCGGACAGGGGAAACCAACTCGGACGCGCTCTGAGCCGCCCCGCCGGGGTGGCCGACCGTTCGAGGACAGGATTTAGGGAAACGGAACACATGAAACTCAAGCAACTTCTGGCGCCGACGGCGGCGCTGATCCTGCTTCCGGCGCTGGGCTTCGCGCAGGAAGCCGCCGAGGGCGCGGAGGCCGCGGCCCCGGGCTTCGACGAGATCGGCCCTTACATCATGACGACCCTGCTGTTCTGCATGGCGGGCTTTCTGGTGTTCTTCATGGCCGCGGGCTTTGCCATGCTCGAGGGCGGGCTGGTGCGGTCCAAGAACGTCACCATGCAGATGACCAAGAACATCGGTCTCTATTCGATCGCGGCGATCATGTACTGGCTGATCGGTTTCAACCTGATGTATCCGGGCGACGGCTGGATTGTGCCGGGCTATGTCGGGCCGTTCTTCGCGACCACGGTGCTCGATCCGGTGGGCGTCGGCGCGGGCGACGCGGCATTGGACTATGCCTCGATCGGCTCGGACTTCTTCTTCCAGCTCGTCTTCGTCGCGGCGACCGCCTCGATCGTGTCGGGCGCGCTGGCCGAGCGGATCAAGCTGTGGCCCTTCCTCGCCTTCGTGGTGCTGCTGACCGGCGTGATGTATCCGATCTCCGGCTCCTGGCAGTGGGGCGGCGGCTGGCTCGCCGAGATGGGCTTCTCGGACTTCGCCGGCTCCACGGTCGTGCACTCGGTCGGCGGCTGGGCGGCCCTGGCGGGCGCCATCGTGCTCGGCCCGCGGATCGGCAAGTACGCCAAGGACGGGCGCGTGACGCCGATGCCGGGCTCCAACCTCGCGCTCGCCACGCTCGGCACGTTCATCCTGTGGCTCGGCTGGTTCGGGTTCAACGGCGGCTCGCAGCTTGCCATGGGCACCGTGGGTGACGTCAGCGACGTCAGCCGGATCTTCGCCAACACCAACATGGCGGCCGCGGCCGGCGCGGTGACGGCGCTGATCATGACGCAGCTGATGTACGGCAAGGCCGACCTGACCATGGTCCTCAACGGCGCTCTGGCGGGCCTCGTGTCGATCACCGCGGAGCCGCTGGCCCCGTCGCTGTTCGGCGCGCTGTGGATCGGTGCGGTCGGCGGCATCATCGTGGTCCTGACGGTCCCGATGCTCGACAAGATGAAGATCGACGACGTGGTCGGCGCCATTCCGGTGCACCTCTTCGCGGGCATCTGGGGCACAATCGCGGTGATCTTCTACGGCGAGGCCAACATCGTCACGCAGGTCATCGGCATCATCGGCTACGGCGTGTTCACCTTCGTCGCCTCGCTGGTCGTGTGGTTCCTGCTCAAGGCGATCTTCGGCATCCGCGTGTCGGAAGAGGCCGAGATCAACGGGCTCGACATGGCCGAGCTCGGGATGGAGGCCTATCCCGAATTCTCCAAGGGCTGACCTTCTCCTTCCAGTCAGCACTTGTTCCTGCCCGGGCGGCGTCGTCGCCCGGGCTTTTTGCGTGAAGAGCGCTCAGCGGTAGTTGAGCAGCGCCGTCGTGTCGACGAGGTAGCGTTCCGACAGCGGCAGGCTGGCCGCGCCGAGCGTGCGGGCGTCGGCGCCGACCGTGCCCTCCACGATCGCCGGCGGGCTGAGGCCGGCGAGGTCGACCTGGCCCAGCCTGGCGCGCGTTTCGTCGACCAGACGGGCGCGCAGCGCGGGCGGCATCCAGCCGTCGATCATCACCGTCGGGAAGTCGATGAGGGCGCAGGCCGCGACGATGGCATGGGCGACCCCCGCCGCTGCCCCCTCAATCCAGGTGTCGAGCATCGGCTGCGGTACGTCCCAGTGCCGCCAGTCCTCCCAGATGACATCGGCGCGTCCGCCCGACGCCTCGATTGCCTCTTCCAGCAGCGACAGGGAGGCCACGTCGATGAGCTGGCGCGACCGCCCCGGACCCGGCACCGGCATCGAGCCGAGCGCGCCGGCATTGCCGGTCACGCCCGAGAAGACGTTGCCGTTGAGAACGATGCCACCGCCGATGAAGGTGCCCACGTAGAAGTAGAGGAACTCCCCGCCCGAGGGGGCCTGGCCGAAGACCAGTTCGGCCCCGCAGGCGGAGGTGGCGTCGTTCTGCAGGAAGACGGGCAGGTCGAGCCGCTGGGCCAGTTCCGTGCGGATGTCGCGGTTGCGCCAGGCGTCCATCGCGGCGGCGGCAGAGCCGGGCGCCCCGGCCCAGTCCCAGATGCGGAAGGGCATGGCTATGCCGAGCCCGGAAATCCGGTCGGCATGGCCAGCCGGCAGCAGCGCGGCGAGGGCCGCAGCGCCCTCGGCGGTGAAGTCGAGCGCGGCGTCGGGGGTGGGGTACCGGTGCGCGGCGCGGCGCCGCCCGACGACATCCCCGACGAAGTTAAGAAGAATGAGATCCAGGTTGCGACGGCCGATATTGAGGCCGAGGAAATAGGCGCCGTCCGGGGCCAGCGACATCGGGATGGAGGGCTGGCCCACCTTGCCGCGCACCGGGTCCCCCCGGAGCAGAAGGCCGTCGGCCTCGAGCTCACGCATGATGACGGAGACGGTCTGCGCCGACAATTTCGTCGCCCGGGCGATCTCGGCCTTCGGCAGGGCGCCGTGACGCCGCACGAGGCTGAGCACGAGGCGTTCGTTGTGCGCGCGCATCCCCGACTGATTCGATCCGCGGGCGGAGACTTGCGGCGGCGCCGGGTCTTCTGGGTCTGCGTCCAATGCGCCTCCTCCTCGCTCTTGGTTCCGCCGCGATGCGCCGGGGGTACGCCGGATCGACGGTCGGCCCGGTTTCTCAATAGTTTGCGAGCCTGGACGACTCCGGTCAACGATAAATAAGAGAGATTTATTTATTATTGACGCAAGGCCACCTCGGTGTCTAACCTTGGCTCGACGGGGTGGCGGACGTGCCGTAGCCTCGCTCGCATGGGGCGAAACCTATCAGGGTTATGCGCTCATGCGTAAAAGGATCTTTGGGAGGAGAGACCACAATGACCAGATTTGCCAAGGCGGGCCTGTGCAGCGCCGCCGCCCTTGCCGCCACCCTGGCGGCCCCGGCCTACGCGCAGGACAGCGACGTGTCGGCCTGCATCGTGACCAAGACCGACACCAACCCGTTCTTCGTCAAGATGCGCGAGGGCGCGACGCAGAAGGCCGAGGAACTGGGCATCTCGCTCAACTCCTATGCCGGGCAGGTGGACGGAGACCACGAAAGCCAGGTGCAGGCGATCGAGACCTGCATCGCCAACGGCGTCGACGGCATCCTGATCACCGCCTCGGACACCGCCGCCATCGTCGGCCCGGTGCAGCAGGCGCGTGACGCCGGCATCCTGGTGATCGCACTGGACACGCCGCTCAACCCGGTGGACGCGGCCGACGCGACCTTCGCCACCGACAACTTCCTGGCCGGTGAGCTGATCGGCCGCTGGGCGGCGGCGAAGATGGGCGATGAGGCCGAGAACGCCAAGATCGCAATGCTCGACCTCGCGATCAGCCAGCCCACCGTGGGCGTGCTGCGCGACCAGGGCTTCCTGACCGGCTTCGGCATCGACGTGATGGACGAGACCCGCTGGGGCGACGAGGAAGACGAGCGCATCATCTGCAACGAGGTGACGCAGGGCAACGAAGAGGGCGGACGCACCGCGATGGAGAACTGCCTCGCGCAGGATCCGGGCATCAACGTCGTCTACACGATCAACGAGCCCGCGGCGGCCGGCGCATACGAGGCGCTGAACGCGATGGGCAATCCGGACGACACGCTGATCGTGTCGGTCGACGGCGGCTGCCCCGGCGTCCAGAACGTCCAGGAGGGCATCATCGGTGCGACCTCGCAGCAATACCCGCTGCAGATGGCCGCGCTGGGAATCGAGGCGATTGCCGCCTATGCCGAGGACGGCACGCTGCCCGAGAACACCGAGGGCAAGGACTTCGTCGACACCGGCGTCGCGCTGGTCACCGACGACCCGGTCGAGGGCGTCGACTCGATCTCGGTCGAAGATGGCCTGGAACTCTGCTGGGGCTGACATGCCAGGGCGACCGGGGCGCGTAGGCGCCCCGGTCCCGTTTCCCGCGAAGATCCGGTCTCGATGTGCTAGGGTGACCGGACGGGGCGGGCCAACCGCCCGATAGATGTGACCGGGCATCGCCCGGAGGGAGGATCCGATGTCACAGACCGCCTCTAAGGGGGAGGACTACGAGTCGTCCCTGTCCGGCGCGAGCCAGGCGCAGGCCGCGTTCGAGGACCGCCGCAAGGGTGTCATCCACCGCTTTCAGCACGCGCTGCATGTCACGCCGGCGCTGGTGCCGCTGATCGTTCTGGTGATCGCGCTGATCATCTTCGGCGTCACGCTGGGAGAGAGGTTCTTCTCGCCCGGCACGCTGACGCTGATCCTGCAACAGGTGCAGATCGTCGGCATCCTCGCCGTGGCTCAATCGCTGATCATCCTGACCGCGGGGATCGACCTGTCGGTGGGGGCGATGGCGGTGTTCTGCTCGGTCATCATGGGCCAGTTCTCGTTCCGCTACGGCATCCCGCCGGCGCTGGCCATTCCCTGCGGGCTGGCCATCGGCACCGGGATCGGCGCGATCTCGGGCTGGCTCGTCAGCCGGGTGAAGCTGCCGCCCTTCATCGTCACGCTGGGCATGTGGCAGATCGTGCTCGCGGCGAACTACCTCTATTCCAGGAACGAGACGATCCGCAGCCAGGACATCCGCGCCGAGGCGCCGCTCCTGGGGCTGATGGGCGAGCGGTTCCAGGTCGGCGGGGCGATCATAACGCTGGGCGTGGTCACCATGGTCGTACTGGTGGTGGTCCTGTCCTATTGCCTGCGCTCGACCGCATGGGGCCGGCACGTCTATGCCGTGGGCGACGACGCCGAGGCGGCGGAACTGGCCGGCGTCGACCGGCACCGCACGATCATGTCGGTCTACATGCTCGCGGGGTTCATCTGCGCCATCGCCGGCTGGGTGATGATCGGCCGCTTCGGGTCGGTGTCGCCCTCTGCCTCCACAGGGGTCGTCGGCAACATCCAGTCGATCACCGCGGTGGTGATCGGGGGCATCTCGCTCTTCGGCGGGCGCGGGTCGATCTGGGGCGCGTTCTTCGGCGCGCTCATCGTCGGCACGTTCGAGCTTGGGCTCCGCATGGCCGGGGCGAATGCGCAATGGACCTACCTGCTTATCGGCGCGCTGATCATCGGCGCGGTCGCGGTGGATCAGTGGATCAGAAAGGTGACGGCATGAGCGAGGCAATCCTGCAGGCGCGCGGGCTGACCAAGTATTACGGCAAGGTCACCGCGCTCGACCGCTGCGACTTCGACCTCTATCCCGGAGAGGTCCTCGCGGTGATCGGCGACAACGGGGCGGGCAAGTCGTCGCTGATCAAGGCGCTGTCGGGCGCGGTGCAGCCCGACGGCGGGGAGATCTGGCTCGAGGGCGAGAAGGTCACCTTCGAGAGTCCCATCGCCGCCCGCGCCCACGGCATCGAGACGGTGTACCAGACGCTCGCCATGTCGCCGGCGCTGTCGATCGTCGACAACATGTTCATGGGTCGCGAGATCCGGAAGGGCGGGATTCTGGGCAAGTACCTTCGGAAGCTCGACAAGCCTCGGATGGAGCGGGTCGCCCGCGACAAGCTGAACGAACTCGGCCTGATGACGATCCAGAACATCAACCAACCGGTCGAGACGCTGTCGGGGGGGCAGCGTCAGGGCGTGGCGGTGGCCCGCGCGGCGGCGTTCGGATCGAAGGTCATCATCCTCGACGAGCCGACCGCGGCGCTGGGGGTGAAGGAAAGCCGCAAGGTGCTGGAACTGATCCAGGACGTGAAGGCGCGCGGCATGCCGATCGTGCTGATCAGCCACAACATGCCGCATGTCTTCGAGGTCGCCGACCGTATCCATGTGCACCGGCTCGGCAAGCGCCTCTGCGTCGTCGATCCCAAGGAGATCACGATGAACGACGCGGTGGCCTACATGACCGGCGCCAAGGAGCCGCCTTCGGAGCTCGCCGCCGCCTGAGCATCGCGCGAGTCGCGCGTCGTCGGGCCGCGGTCCGGCGATCCTGCCGGCGGAGCGGGGGCGCTTTATGCCAGCCACGTCAGGATGACCTCCGAGCGGCGCACCAAGACTCACCAAATCGCCGGTCCGGGGGGGCCCGGCGATGCGCGGCGGCCTGACGGCCTCGATTCCGGGCGGGGATAGGGCTCGGCCAGCCCCCCCCGCCCGTTGCGAAGCCGCGATCCCCGGCGCTATACGGGCAGACATGGCACGCTCCGAAAAGGCCCGGATCGAGGAGGACCTCAAGGCGCGCATCCTGACCGGGGATCTGCGCCCGGGCGCGACGCTGGAGGAGGCGCGGCTCTGCGGCGACTACGGCCTGTCGCGCACCCCTCTGCGCGAGATCTTCCAGCGCCTCGGCGGTGCCGGTTTCCTCGTTCTGGGCGCGGGCCGCGCGCCGAACGTGGCGCAGCTCGACCTCGTCGGCTATCGCAGCCTCCTGCGCAGCGCGCCGCTGCTGATCGCCGCGCTGGCCCGCCAGGCGGCCGAGGAGCACAGCACCGCCGATCTCGCCGCCCTGCGCGAGGTACAAGCCGCCTTCGGCGCGGCGGTGAGCGGGGAGGACGCCGAGACGGCGGCGCTGGCCGATCACCGGTTCCACGAAGCCGTCGCGGCGATGGCAGGAAACCCGTTCCTCGCCCCCGGTCACACCCGGATGATGATCGAGGTGACGCGGCTGACTGCCGGCTTCTACGCGCCGCAGGCCAAGAAGGACCGCAAGCAACTCAAACGCGCGGCGGCCCAGCACGACGAACTGGTGCAGGCGCTCGCCGCCCGGGATGGGGTCAGTGCCGCGGCGCTGGCGCTGCAGCACTGGGACCTCACGCGCGAGGGGCTCGACCGCGCGATGCGCCCCGACCCGCTGCCGGCCGACCTCTAGGGGGCTGCGCAGGGCGCCGGAGAGCCTTCATGTGCAGGCGGCAGGACGCGACCGTTGCGGGCAGGGGCGAAGCTCAGTGCGGCTGAGTCCGGCAGAGCGCGAGCCGCGCACGGCACTCGGCGCACAGAAGCGGCAAGCCGGTGCGCTCGGCCGAATGCAGAAGCGGCATCAGCGCCTCGGGCCGGACGAGGAACACCGCGTGACTCAGCGCCTCCTCGCGCGCGCCGCGGGCGGCGGCATCGACGATCCGGCAGAGCGCATCCTCGTCGGGGCT
The DNA here is from genome assembly GCF_900112685.1 of Roseivivax sediminis. Taxonomy (GTDB): domain Bacteria; phylum Pseudomonadota; class Alphaproteobacteria; order Rhodobacterales; family Rhodobacteraceae; genus Roseivivax; species Roseivivax sediminis. The sequence continues at coordinate 194,066 of NZ_FOMS01000008.1, read as the reverse complement.
GAGCGCGTCCGTCTCCGGCGCGTATACCTGCGGCGCGGTCCAGGCGGCGCGTGCGATGCGGGCCGAGAAGCTCTCGAAGGCCGACAGGCAGGCCCTGGCGCGGGGCGGACTGAGCTCCGCTGCCAGATCGGCCCAGACCAACGCCTGCGACTCGGGCCCCAGCGGCCAGTGCCGAAGCATCGACAGGAACCGCGCCTCGGGGGCGGTCAGGTCATCACGTTCGCGGCACATCATATGCGAATCGGGCATGGCGCATCATCCTGTCAGGCATCACATTCCTTATTAAATTAATCAGGTACGTCAAGCGCCGCCCGCGCCCTTCTTCTCGTCACAAGTCCTCCCGGGGCGCGCGAGGGGCAGGTCGCCCCTCGCCGGTCGGGCGCCCATCGAATGCGCATCCCCTGACCCGCGCAAAATCGCGCAACAATATGTCCCCCTGCATTCCGCCGCGGCCTGCGCTAGGCTAGAGGCAAGCCATGAGTGTGATTGTCGTCGTCGCCGTCATCGCGGCCCTCTTTGTCCTGATCGGGGTGGCCGAGCCGCTCGCCGGCCGCCTGCGGCTACCCTATTCCGTGGCGCTCGCCGCGTTCGGCATCGTCATCGGCGGGGCGGCGAGCTTCTTCCTGCGCACCGACCTGACCGACGCCCTCAACCCGGTGGCCGAGGCGATCCTGAATTTCCCCGTCCGCTCCAACGTCTTCCTCTACGTCTTCCTGCCGACCCTGCTGTTCCAGGTGACGCTCGGCATGAACCTGCGGCGGATGCTCGACGACTGGGTGCCGATCATCGTGCTTGCGGTGGTGGCGGTGGCCTTCTCCACCCTCGTCGTCGGCGGGGCGCTCGCCAGCGTCTCGGGAATCGGGATCGTCGCCTGTCTGCTGCTGGGGTCGATCGTGTCGACCACCGACCCTTCGGCGGTGGTGTCGATCTTCCGCTCCATCGCGGCGCCGCGGCGCCTCGCGCGGATCGTCGAGGGCGAGAGCCTGATGAACGACGCCGCCGCCATCGCCATCTTCGGGTTGCTCATGGGCTTCGTGATGCAGGGCGTGCCCGATCCGGCGCTCGGAGCGGCGCTGGGGCGGTTTCCGCTGATCGTACTGGGCGGCGTCGGCGTCGGCGTGCTGCTGGGGCAGGTGGCGATGATGGTGATGTCGGCGGTGGGGCGTTACGAGCCGGCGCAGATGTCGCTATCGGTGGCGCTGCCCTACCTGGCCTACATCGCCGCTGAGCAGGTGCTGGGCGCGTCGGGCGTGATCGCCGTGGTTGCGGCCGGCATTACCGTCAACGCGAGCGCCCCGGGCGCGCTGTCGCCGGGCGTGTGGCAGAACATGCGCGAGATGTGGGGACTGCTGGCGCACTGGGCCGGGGCGCTGATCTTCGTGCTCGCCGCGCTGCTGATCCCGCGCCTTCTGGAGGGTGTGAGCTGGACCGATATCGGTCTCATCGGCGTGGTGGTCGGGGCAGCGCTGGCGGCGCGGGCGCTGATCCTCTTCGTGCTGCTGCCGCTTCTGTCGCTGCTGCGGCTGTCGCCGCAGGTGGAGCGGCCCTACCGCACCGCGATCCTCTGGGGCGGGCTGCGCGGGGCGGTGACGCTGGCGTTGGCGCTGGCGGTGACCGAAAGCGGGCGTGTCCCCGACGACATCCAGCGCATGGTCGGCGTGCTTGCCACTGGCTACACGCTGTTCACGCTGGTGGTGCAGGGGTCCACCCTCAGGCTGGTGATCTCCAGGCTGGGGCTCGACAAGCTGAGCCCGCTCGACGCGGCGCTGGCGCGGCAGGTGGTCGCCGTGGCGCTACAGAGCGTGCGCGAGGACGTGAAGGCGGCGACGGAGAATTACGGGCTGTCGCACGACATCGTGCGATCCGAGGCCAAGGGCTTCGGCGAGCGGCTGGAAGGCGCGGTGAAGGCAGCCGAGCGCTCGGCCGAGATCCTCGACCGCGACCGGGTGACGCTGGGCCTCATCGCGCTGGCCGGGGCAGAGCGGGACATGATCCTCGACCGGTTCCGCGAACGCGCGGTATCGCCCCGGCTGACGGAGCGGATCCTGTCGGATGTGGACCGCCTGCTGGAGCAGGCGCGGCAATCGGGGCGCTTGGGCTATCGCCGGGCGGCGCGGCGGGCGGTCGGGATCGATCCCGCGTTCCGGGTGGCGCTTCGGCTCTATAACCGGTTCCGCATCTCCTATCCGCTCGCCCGGCTGACCGCCGACCGGTTCGAGATCCTGCTGCTGCAGGGTCTGGTTCTGCGCGATCTCGACACTTTCATCGACGCGCGCATCCGGCGCATCCACGGTCGCCGGGTGGCGGAGCTGCTGCACGAGCTTCTGCACAGGCGGGCGGAGATGGTGGAGCAGGCGCTCGACGGGCTGAGGCTGCAATATCCCGGCTACGCCGAGGAGCTGGAGCGCCGCTTCATCCGCCGCACCGCGCTGCGGCTGGAAAAGCGCGAATACGACCAGCTCTTCGAGGAGGGCCTGGTCGGGGTGGAGCTGCACACCGACCTGATGCAGCGGCTCGACCGGCGTTTTGCACAGGAGGACACGCGCCCGGCGCTCGATATCGTGTTGCAGAAGGCGGAGCTGGCCAAGCAATTCCCGCTGTTCTCGGAACTCGACGAGGCGACGTTGCGGCGGCTGAGCCGGGCGCTGGTGACGCGCTATGCCGACGAGGGCGACCTGCTGTTGAGCCGCGATTCGACGCCCGACACGGTGTTCTTCATCGCCTCCGGCGCGGTGGAGCTGCGCGCGGCGAGCCAGAGCTGGCGGCTCGGCCGGGGGGAGCTGTTCGGCCAGCTGTCGATGCTGGTCAACTCGGTGCGCCGTGCCGAGGTGCGGGCGATCGCGCCATCGACACTGCTGGCGCTAGACGAGCGGCGGTTCCGGCGCCTTCTGCGCCGGTCCCCGGCGATCCAGGCGGCGGTGCAGCGCAGCGCGGAGAAGCGCGGCATCGCGGTGCCCGAGCTGGAACGGCTGGCGAAGGAAGCGAAATCGGGGGGGTGAGGCCAGCGGCGGCCGGCGCGCGGGTCCGGCGCGGCAGGCCGGTTCGGGGCCACGTCGGGCGGGCGGTCCGCCCCGCGCGGGATCAGTCGAACTTGCGCGAGGGGGCGAGCACCTTGGCCTCGCCCGTCAGCACCGTCTTGCCGTCGACCTTGCAGGTGCAATCGAGCGTGACGCGGCGTTTCGCGGTATCGATCTCGACCACCGTCACTTCGGCCAGCACACGGTCGCCCGGCCGCACGGGGCCGAGGAACTTCAGCGTCTGGCCCATGTAGACCGTGCCGTGACCCGGAAGCTGTTCACCGATCACCGCGGAGATCAACCCGGCCGTCAGCATCCCGTGCGCGATGCGCCCCTCGAAGATCGTGTCGCGGGCGTAATCGTCGTCGAGATGCACCGGGTTCCGGTCGGTGGAAACCTCGGCGAACATCTCGATGTCCTTGTCGGTCACCTCCTTCTCGAGCGACCGGGTCATGCCCATCTCGATGTCCTCGATCGGGATCGTGCCGCGCGGCAGATTGTCGAACATGTCAGCCCCCATGAGAGATCGGCCCGGTAACAAATTAGCGCGGTATCGGCGCTATCAAGCAACTTTATTACTTCGCAGGCGCAGAAAATCAAGGGCTGCGATAGTCGCGGATCGCCGCGCCGGCGGGCTGTCGCCAAAGGGCCGCACCCGCGCGCGGCCTCGCGGCGCTCCGACGCCGGCGAGGACCGCCGCGCTCTGTCCCGTGGCCCGCAGGGGCAGGTAGAAGGGTGGCGCCCCGGTTCCGTCAGCGCAGATAGCCGATGGCGAAGGTGGGCGAGATGCCTTCCTTGGCCAGGTACGCCTCGAGCGCCTTGGGTTCTGGCTGGGTGGCGGTGCGCGTCTCCTCCGCGGCGAGCCCGCCGGTGATGAAGAGAGAATCGATGTCCTCGGCCATGGCGCCGGCGATGTCGGTATTCGCGCCGTCGCCGATGGCGAGGATGCCCTCGGCCGCCGGGACGTCTCCGATCTCCGACAGGCGCAGCCGCGCCAGGTCGTAGATCGGGGGGTGCGGCTTGCCGAAATAGAGGCTTTCGCCGCCCATCTCCGTATACAGCCGGGCGATGGCGCCGGCGCACCATTCGCGCCGGTCGCCGCGATCGACGACGATGTCGGGGTTGGCGCAGAGGAGCTTCAGCCCCTTCTGCTTGGCGAGCAGAAGCTCCGGCCGCAGCACCGAGGGGTCGGCGTGCGGGTCGAAGGGGCCGCAGCAGACGATGCCGTCGGCATCGTCCAGCGAGACCTCGGACACGTCGACCGGATCCTCGATCACCTTCAGGGGTTCGAAGAAGCTGTGGTCGTGATCTTCGCCCACGAACCAGACACGGCGGCCGACGGCGCCGCGGAACATTGCCGCGCGCGCCGAATCGCCCGACGTGGCCACGGTGTCCCAGGCATCCTCGGGCACGCCCATCCGGGCGATCTGCCGCTCAACGTCCGCGCGCGGGCGCGGCGCGTTGGTCAGAAGCACGACCTTGCCGCCGGTCTCGCGATAGGTCTGCAGTGCCGCGACCGCGTCGGGATAGGCGGTGATGCCGTTGTGCACGCAGCCCCAGAGATCGACGAAGAGCGCGTCGTAGCGCGCGGAAACCTCTGCGAGGGACTGGACGATCTGGGTCATTGGGGGCGCTTTCGGACTGGGACGGGAGGTGGCAAAGGTTGGGGCGAAGCTAGGGCGCGGGCCGCGCGCCCACAAGCGGATCGCCGGCATGGCGGCCGACGAGCGCGGCGAGCGTGTCGAAGCTGTCGAACGCCGCGCGGTGCGGGATCTCGGTCACCGGCGACTTGCGGTATCCGCCGGTGAACAGAAGGAACGGCACGGCGGCGGCGACGGCGGTCTCGGCATCGGTTTCGCTGTCGCCGACATAGGCAAGCGGGCCGGTCCCGAGCGCCTCCGCCGCGGCGAAGAGCGGCGCGGGATCGGGTTTGCGCACGGCGAGCGTGTCGCCGCCGACGACGGCGTCGAACGGATCGGCGAGGTCCAGATGCGCGAGCAGGGCGCGCGCCGGCCCCTCGGGCTTGTTGGTGCAGATCGCGAGACGGTGGCCGGCGCCGCGCAGCGCGTCGAGCGCCTCCCGCACGCCGGGAAACGGCTCGGTCAACGCGTGCGCGTCTTCGTAGAGGGCGAGGAAGGCGTCCAGCAGGTCCGGCGCGTCCGCCTCGGGCAGGGCGCGCGCGGCGCGCATCCGCTCCACGAAGACCGGGGCGCCGCTGCCGATGAAGGACACCGTTTCGTCCATGGTCAGCGGCGCGGCGCCGCGCGCGGTCAGGACCGCGTTCGCCGTGGCGCGGATGTCCGGCGCGCTGTGCACCAGCGTGCCGTCGAGGTCGAAGACGATGCGCGCCACGGTGCGGCCTCCGGATGTCGGCCCCCTCCACCCGCCTTGGGGGAGGGGGCGGGTCGGGCTCAGCCGGCTTTCAGGACCGGCATGATCTGCTTCTTGCGGCTCATCACGCCGGGCAGGACGAGCGTGTCGCCGCTGACGCTCTTGTCGAAGCTCGCTTCCGCGATTTTCTTGACCCGGTCGTTGGGCACCAGCAGCGTCGCTTCCTCTTTCAGGATGTCGACGATGAAGAGCAGCACTTCCTCGGCGCCGTCTTCCTTGGCGACGCCCGGCATGGAGGCCATCAGGCTGTCCTTGCGGTCGAGGACCTGCGCCGGCGCGGTGGTTTCGAGCACGGAGACGCGCAGGGCGGTGCCGTCGACCTCGTACTCCTTGCTGTCCATGCGCAGGAGTTCGGCGTCCGAGAAGGCGGAGACGTCGGATTTGGCCGCGAACATTTCTTCGGCGTAGCCGTCGATGTCGATGCCGAGATCCTGCGCGAGATCGTGCGCGATCGCCTTGTCTTCCTGTGTCGTGGTGGGCGAACGGAAGCCCAGCGTGTCGGACAGGATGCAGGTCAGCATCGCGCCCTTGATGCCCTGCGGCGCCTGCGCGAGGTCCTTGCCGATCATCTTGTGCAGGATCGTGGCGGTGCAGGCGAGCGGCTCCACCCGGATCTCGATCGGGGCCTTGGTCTCGAGCCCGCCGACCAGCTTGTGGTGGTCGATGATCGACCGGATGTCGGCCTTGTTGATCGAGGCGGGCAGTTCGGCGGGGTTGTTGGTGTCGACGATGGCGACCGGGGCGCCCTCGGCGACGTCGTCGATGATCTCGGGCTTGTCGAAGCCCCAGCGGTCGAGCATGAACGCCGCCTCGGTGTTGGGCTCGCCCAGAAGGACGGCCCTGGCGTCCTCGCCGCGGATCTCCTTGAGATACCAGGCCCAGATCAGCGGGCTGCCGGTGGAATCGGTGTCGGGGGATTTGTGGCCGAATACCTGGATGGTCATGGGAATCCTCGTGTCCTTGGCGCGTTTTTCGCCGCGCTTATAGGGGGGGCGCGGGGCGATGTCACCCGGGGACGGACGCGGCGCCGGCCCGCGGGCGGAGAGCGCCGGGGGCTTCACGCCCCCGGACCCCCGTGGAGTATTTCAGGCCCGAAGAAGCCGGGGGGCGGCGCCGGGCGGGGCGGTCCGGAGCGACGACCGGCGGCCCGTCAGGAATAGACGCGGTCGCCGAAGATGGCGGAGCCGACGCGAACATGGGTGGCGCCCTGGGCGATGGCCTCCTCGAAATCGGCGGACATGCCCATCGACAGGCCGGTCAGGCCGTTGCGCTCCGCGATCTTGCGCAGAAGCGCGAAGTGCAGCGACGGCGTCTCCTCGGCCGGGGGGATGCACATCAGGCCGCGCACCGGCAGGTTCAGGTCGCGGCATTCGGCGACGAAGGCGTCGGTGTCCGAGGGCAGGACGCCGGCCTTCTGCGCCTCCTCGCCGGTGTTCACCTGGATGAAGAGGTCGGGGCAACGGCCGATCTCGTCCGTGAGCCGGGCGATGGCCCTGGCGATCTTCGGGCGGTCGACCGAATGGATGGTGTCGAACAGTTCCATCGCGCGGCGGGCCTTGTTGCTTTGCAGCGGGCCGACGAGGTGGACCTCGGTGCCGGGGAAGCGGGCGCGGAAGTCCGGCCACTTGCTTTCGGCCTCCTGCACCGTGTTTTCGCCGAAGACGCGGTGGCCGGCTTCGAGCACCGCCTCCACCCGGTCGTTCGGTTGCACCTTGGAGATGGCGATGAGGGTGATCTCCGCGGGGTCGCGGCCCGCGGCGGTGCAGGCGGCCTCGAGGCGGCTGCGGATGTCGCTCAGTCCCATGGATCGTCTCCCCAGGCGTCAAGGAAGGGTTGAAGCTCGGTCTCGTAGGCGCGCCAGGCGGCGCGGCGGCCGGCGTGGATCGGCTGGCGTGCCTGCGCGACGGAGAGCGTGCGCACCCGGCCCGGGCGCGTGGTATCGAGACTTTCGGGTGCGAAGTCCAGCCCGGCGGCGGCGGCCAGCGCGCGGGCGGCGGGTTCGGGATCGCTCACCAGGTCCTCGTAGGCGATTTCCGTCACCCGGTCCGGCAGGCGGTCCCGCCAGTGGGCCATGATGGCGCGCTGGGTCTTGAGCGCTAGGGCGATGTCGGCGAGGGCGTTGGAATAGCGATGCGTGCCGGTGCGGAAATGCGTCTTGTAGATCGACAACGCGGTATCGCGCGGGTCGCGGCGGACCGAGACGAAGCGCGCCTCGGGCAGGGCGCGGGCGAGATAGCCGAGCACCAGATGCGACTGGATCGACTTGTCGGTGACGACGCCGCCCGCCGCACCGGTGTCGAAGCGTACCTGGTCGAGGTAGCGCCGCGCGAGGGCCTGCAGCGCGCCTTGCGTCACGCCGTCCAGGGGGGCGAGGGCGCCGCCGCGATTGAAGCCGGAGGCGACGAGGCGAAGGGCGTGGGCGAGCTCTCCGCCCGCGGTCACGCCGGCATGGCCGGCGAGGATGCGTTCGGCCAGCGTGGTGCCGGCGCGCGGCGGGCCGATCACGAAGACAGGGCGGGGTGCGGGGGAGCCCGGAACGGGGGCGAGATCGGCGTCCTTCTGGGCGGCGAAGAGCCCGTCGTGTTCGCGCGCCTGGGCGGCCGGATCGTAGGGGGCGGCGGCGCGTTGCAGGCGGTTTGCGATGTCGAGATGAGGAAAGACGGCGGCCGTGTCGCCGATATCCTCTCGCGCCTTGGCCATCGCGAAATGGGCGTCGGCGCGGGAGTTGTCGGCCATGTCGCGCCGCGCCAGGAGCGTCTCGAGGCGCGGGAGGAGTGGCTCGTCCGGAGAAATCTTCAGCGTGGCGAAGAGGGTGCGGTAGAGCACGCCTTCCCGCGGGTGACGGGCGATGAGGTCGCGCAGCAGCGTCTCGGCGGCGTCGAAGCGGCCGACATGCTGGAGATACACGGCCTTGGCGGTCTCGGCGTGGAGCCGGTTCTTCGCCGCGGCGATGCGCCGGTCGTGCAGGGCGAGCGCCGCTTCGGCGTCGCCGGCCACGTCGTGCGCGGCGATGGCGGCGTCGATCAGCGCCGGGTCCTCGGGGCGCAACGCCAGCGCGCGGTCGATCTGGCGCAGGCGTGCCGGCAGATCGGCGGCGAAGCCGGCGATGCGGGACAGCTGGTAGGGGATCTCGGGCGCGCGCGGCCGTTCCATCCCGAGCTGGGTGAGCGCGGCGCGGGCCTCGGCGTGGCGGCCGGCCTCGATCGCGGCGAGTGCGGCCTTGTAGCGCTCGGACGGGCTCTGCTGCGGACGGGCGGTCTGGCGCATTGATCGGGCTCCTTCCCGATCCGGGATGTACGAAGCCGCGCCGGAAAAGAAAAGAGCGGGCGCAAGGCCCGCTCTTTCCGGAATTCGGATCTCGGGAGAGATCAGAAGTTCATCTGCAGGCCGAGCGAGTAGGTGTCGAAGCCGTCGTCGTCGAACAGGTCGTCGTCGACTTCGCTGTTGCCGTAGCCGGCACGCATCGAGAGGCCGCCGCCGAGGTCGTAAGATGCCGCGAGGCCGTAGCCGGAAGCGGTATTACCGTCGAATTCGTACTCGCCGTAGTTCACGCCGACTGCGAAGGCGTTCATCTCGTAGCCGATGCCGATACCCCAGTGGGTGATCTCGTCGTCGCCGTAGCCGAGAACGTCTTCAAGGTCATCTTCGAGGGTGGACTGCGACAGGGTCGCGCCGAAGGACAGGCCGTTGGCCAGGCCGGCGGTGGCTGCGAGGCCGACCGAGCTGACAGCGTCGTTGATCGCCTGGTAGCCGAGACCGGCTTCGATTGCGACGCCCGAGAAGTCGCCCGCGTAGTTGACACCAATACCATAGGCGGTGTTGCCGAATTCCTCGGTGCCGATCACGAAGTCGTCACCGTTGTTCAGCTGCTCGGCCGAGACCGAGAAGGTGAAGGCGCTGTAGGTGTAGTCGAAGCGCGCGATCTGGCCGTCACCGACGCCGTCGAGCGACAGGCCGGAGTCGTTGATCAGGAAGTGGCCGTCCTGGTCGTCGAAGCCGAGGTGCTCGGTTTCGTCGTCGTTCAGCGAGCCGCCTGCGAGCGCCATTTCCGGCATCGCGGCATCCATTGCGCCGTCGGTGTCACCCATGGTCAGGGTGGCGCCGCCGAACGACACGAACATGTTCTCGCCGCCCTGAACCGACGGGTTCTCGAAGTCGGGCTGGTCGGTGGCTTCGTCGAGGTCGATGGTCGCGCCGAACGAGATGCCGTTGTCCGACTCGCCGGTCATGGTGAAGGTGACGTCCAGGTCGGTGAAGAACTGGGTGTTGTCGTCACCACCGTCGAAGATACCCATTTCGGCCTGGCCGGTCAGGGCGATGCCGAGGTCCTGGGCCGATGCGACGCCTGCGGTTGCAACCAGCGCCGTGGATGCAAGAAGAATCTTTTTCATGTGTTCCCTCATGTGTCTTAAGGCACGTACCAATCCGGAAGCCCGGCCTTGATGTGAGTGTCTATGCGCCGCCGGACCCCGACCTTGCAAGACGGAGCCCCGGGCGTCGCGGAACAAGCTTTTCGATGATGCACAATTGCCACAAGGCCCTGAGGCGGCTCGGACACGCCCGGAAATGCGGCGATGGGAGGTGCCGGAGCCGCCGGATCGCCTGCCGGCTTGTCGCGCGCCGCACGGGCTTGTAAGCACGTCCGGGAACAGCCAAGGGACGGGCCGCGCGAACGGCCGGGAGCGGGGACGATGACGATCATGCGGACACAGAGCATGCTGGCGCTCGCCATGGCCGTGGGGCTTCTGTCGGGTTGCGGAATGTTCCGCGGCGACGGTCAGGGTCAGCCGGTCGAGACGCGCTCGGCACAGGAGATCGCCGACCGGGAAATCTACGGCGAGGCCGGTCCGCCCGAATCGACCATCTGGGATTTCTTCCGCCCGCGGGCGGAGCCGGGCACGGTCGGGGCGGTGAACCGCTATATCTGGAACGCCTCGCTGGAGACGCTGGACTTCCTGCCGGTCACGTCGGTCGATCCGTTTTCGGGGGTGATCACGACCGGGTACGGCACGCCGCCGGGTGGCGGCCGCGCCTACCGCGCGACGATCTACGTCACCGACCCGGCGCTCGACGCCCGGTCGCTCAATATCGCGCTGGCGACCCGGTCGGGCCCGGTCGAGGGCAGCACGGTGCGTGCCGTCGAGGATGCGATCCTGACCCGGGCGCGGCAATTGCGCGAAGCGGACGAGCGGTTTTGATCCGCTGAGCGGACGCCTCGGGCGAGGCGTTCGGCGCGCAGGCGAGTTGACGTCCCCGAGCGGCGATTGACCGGCTTTCGCGGCCTCATGCGGGCGGGCGAGTCGGCAGCATTGTCGCCGCCGGTTCAACGCCGCGCGGGGGCACCCTTCAGTAGCTGTATTCCGCGAAGACCCGGGTGATGTCGCCGTTCCAGTCGCCGCGATACTTCGCCAGAAGTTCGTCGGCCGGAACCTGGCCGGTCTCCACGCTGTCCTTGAGCGCGTTGAGGAAATGCGTCTCGTCGGGCAGGAGGCCGCCGGCGCCGGGGCAGGCGCGCGCCTTCAGCCCGGCCTCGGACAGCGCCACCACCTCGCGCGCCAGCGCGTGCATGTCGATGTCCGCGACCCTGGCCTGCAGCCCGTCGACCGAGGCCGCGACCCGCAGCGCCTCGCGCGTAGCGGCGTCCCAGCCCTTCACCAGGTCCCAGGCGGCATCGAGCGACGATTGATCGTACATCAGGCCGACCCAGAACGCCGGCAGCGCGCAGAGCCGTCGCCACGGGCCGCCATCGGCGCCGCGCATCTCGATGAACTTCTTCACCCGCGCCTCGGGGAAGATCGTGGTGAGGTGGTCGGCCCAGTCCGACAGCGTCGGCACCTCGCCCGGCAGCGCCGGCAGCCTGCCCTCCAGGAAGTCACGGAAGCTCTGCCCGGTCGCGTCTATGTAGCGGCCGTCGCGGTAGACGAAGTACATCGGCACGTCGAGCGCGTATTCGGCCCAGCGCTCGAAGCCGAAGCCGTCCTCGAACACGAAGGGCAGCATGCCGGTGCGGTCGGGGTCGAGATCGCGCCAGACCCGCGCGCGCCAGGACTTGTGGCCGTTCTCCTTTCCGTCGAGGAAGGGCGAATTGGCGAAAAGCGCGGTGGCGACCGGCTGCAGCGCCAGCGCCACGCGCAGTTTCTTGACCATGTCCGCCTCGGACGAGAAGTCGAGATTCACCTGCACCGTGCAGGTGCGGTACATCATCGTCTTCCCCATCGTGCCGACGCGGTCCATGTAATCGGTCATCAGCCGGTACCGCCCCTTGGGCATCATCGGCATGTCCTCGAAGGACCAGGTCGGCGCGGCGCCGAGGCCGATATAGCCCGCGCCCACGCGGTCGGCGACGTCGCGCACCTCGGCGAGGTGCCCGTTCACCTCGTCGCAGGTCTGGTGGATCGTCTCCAGTGGCGCCCCGGAGAGTTCGAGCTGGCCGCCGGGTTCGAGCGACACGTTGGCGCCGTCCTTCTCCAGCCCGATGAGGTGGCCGCCCTCCTCGATCCCGGTCCAGCCGTGGCGGTCGCGCAGGCCTTCCAGCACCGCGCGCACGGAGGTCGGCCCGTCATAGGGCAGCGGCGCCAGGGTCTCCTTCACGTAGCCGAATTTTTCGTGCTCGGTGCCGATGCGCCAGTCTTCGCGCGGCTTGCAGCCGCGGGCGAGGTACTCGGCCAGCTGACCGCGATGTTCGATCGGCCCGCCGCCGGATTGAGGTATGGACATGGGGCAGGCTCCGATAGGCCGTGTAACGTCAGGCTCAGAGGGATGTAGCCAACGGCGCGGGGTGTCAATGCAGCCGAAGGGCCGTGTCGCGCAGGTGTGGCCTGCGCCAGATCACGACCGGGCGATCCGGGCGGCGGCGCATCTCGCGCAGCATCCGTTCGGTGTCGAGCTCCGGCAGCGCGGCAAAGGCGTCGAAGAGCCCGTCGGCCCCCTGCGCGGTGAGCGGTATCGACAAGGGTGGCTCCTCCGGCCGGCCGAGCACCCAGTGCGCCGGGCGCCCCGACGGGTCGAGCGTCAGGCTCTCCAGCGCGTCGAGGTCGACGACCCCGCCGTCGAGCGGCCCGAAATAGGCGATGCGCCCCTCGGTCACATCAACGATTCCGGGGCCGCCGCCGCCCATGCCGAAGCGCGCCCGCTGCGCCCCGGCGGCGGCGAGCGCCGCGCCCGCCACGGTCACGACCCAGCCGAGCACGCCGCCCGACCCCGTCGCCCAGAGGATGCCGAGCAGCGCCACCGCCAGCCCGGCCAGCGTCTCCGCCCAGCGCGACAGCGCGGCGCGTGCCTCGGGGCGGATCACGCCCAGTCCCCGAAGCGGGTCTGCCAGAGCGTCAGCGCCGCCACCGCCGCGGTTTCCGCCCGCAGGATGCGGGGGCCGAGCGTGGCGACATGCGCCTGCGGCAGGCCGTAGAGCCGGGTGCGCTCGGCCTCGGAGAACCCGCCCTCCGGCCCGATCAGCACCGCCCAGGGCCCCGGGCCCTCCGCCTCGGCGAAGACGCCCGCAAGGGCGGATGAGCTGCCCGCCGCCGCCTCGTCGCAGAACATCAGCCGCCGCGCGTCGGGCCAGTCCGCCAGCACCGCCGACAGCTTCGACAGCTCCGCCACCTCCGGCACGAAGACCGCGCCGCATTGCTCGGCCGCCTCGCGGGCATGGGCCTGCAGGCGGTCCTGCCGGATCCGCTCGGAATTGGTGAAATCGGTCGCCACCGGCAGCAGCCGCCGCACCCCCATCTCCACCGCCTTCTCGACGATGAAATCGGTGCGCGCCTTCTTCACCGGCGCGAACATCAGCCACAGGTCCGGGGGCAGCCATTGCGGCACGGATTGCGCCAGCGGCTCCAGCGTGCCGCCCTTCTTGCCGGCCTCGGCCACCCGCGCGTCCCACTCGCCGTCGGCGCCGTTGAACACCGAAAGCTCCGCCCCTTGGCCGAGCCGCATCACCCCGAAGAGGTAATGCGCCGCCTCCCGCGACAGCGGCACCGGTTGTCCCTCCCCGAGGGGGTGATCTACAAACAGCCTGACACGAGCCATGGGAGAGACCTATGCCCGAACCCGCCCCGGCGCCAGAGGGGGCCGGCAGCGTCGCCGACGCCTACAAGGGAAACTGGGTCGACCGCTACGCGCCCGAGGGGTGGAAGCCGTATTTCCGGCTCTCGCGGCTCGACCGGCCGATCGGCACGTGGCTGCTGCTGCTGCCCTGCTGGTGGGGCCTGTTCCTGGCCATCGCGGCGACCGGCGGCGCGCGGCTGCACGATGCGTGGATCTTCGCGGGTTGCGGGCTCGGCGCGATTCTCATGCGCGGGGCGGGCTGCACCTGGAACGACATCACCGATCGCGGCATCGACGGGTCGGTGGCGCGCACCGCCTCGCGGCCCATCCCCTCGGGCGCGGTGTCGGCCAAGGCCGCCTTCGCCTGGGCCTGCGCGCAGTCGCTCGCGGCCTTTCTGATCCTCATCACCTTCAACTGGGCGGCCATCGGGCTTGGCGTTCTCGCGCTCCTGCCGGTGACGGTCTATCCGTTCGCCAAGCGCTTCACCTGGTGGCCGCAGGTCTTCCTCGGCCTCGCGTTCAACTGGGGTGCGCTGCTGGCGTGGACGGCCCATACCGGATCGCTCGGCTGGCCGGCGCTCCTGCTCTATGTCGCCGGGATGGCCTGGACGCTGTTCTACGACACGATCTATGCGCACCAGGACAAGGAGGACGACGCGCTCATCGGCGTGAAGTCCACCGCCCGGCTCTTCGGGGAGGCCACGCCGAAGGCGCTGCGCGTCTTCCTCGTCCTCGCGGTCACGCTCATGGGGCTCGCGGTCATCGCCGCCGCGCCGACGGGCGAGGTCGGCATGCTGGTTCTCGCGCTCGCCGGGGCAGGGGCCTTCGGCTGGCACCTCGCCCGGCAGCTCCGCAGCGTGGACCTGCGGGATCACGACCGGTTGCTGTCGCTCTTCCGGTCGAATCGCGACGCCGGCCTTCTGCCCGTGCTGTTTTTCGCCGCTGCCTGCCTGGCCTGATTGCGGGCCAAAGGCGGGGGGCGTATCACGACTCACCCCTGAACGGTCACTGGACCCGATCACATGCGCCTTTCCATCGTCGCCATCCTTGCCGGGACGTTCACCGCCGCCGCCGCTCTTTGCGCCGTCGCCGCGGTCTTCTCGGTCCGCATCGTGGAGGACAACTCGGTCGCCGAGGTGGAGCAGCGGCTCGAACACGAGGGTATCGACTGGGCCGGGGTAGACGCGAACGGGCTGCAGGTCTTCGTGCACGGCACCGCGCCGGACGAGGCGGCGCGCTTCCGCGCGATCTCGGCCGCCGGGCAGGTGGTCGACGCCGCCCGCGTCATCGACGAGACGCTGGTGGCCGAACCCGATGACATCGAGCCGCCGCGCTTCTCGGTCGAGATCCTGCGCAACGGCGAAACCGTCTCGCTCATCGGTCTGGTGCCCGAGGCCTTTGACCGCGCCCGCCTGATCGAGGAGGTTGCCGGCATCGTCGGCGCGTCGGAGGACGTCTCCGACCTGCTGGAGACGGCGAACTTCCCGGTGCCGGAAGAGTGGGAGGCGTCCATGCGCCTCGCCACGAGGGCGCTGCGGGACCTGCCGCGCTCCAAGATCTCCGCCGCCGCGGGCGAGGTCGAAGTGCAGGCGATGACCGAAAGCGCCGCCGCCCGCCGCCGGGTGGAGGCGCGGTTGAACGGCGCCGCGCCCGAGACCATCGCGCTCGCGCTCGATCTGTCGGCGCCGCGGCCGGTGCTCTCGCCGTTTACCCTGCGTTTCGTCATGGACGACGCCGGAGCCCGGTTCGACGCCTGCTCGGCCGATACCCAGGAGGCGAAGGCGCGCATCCTCGCCGCCGCCGAAGCCGCCGGGGCGTCCGAGTCGGCGGGCTGCGTCATCGGTCTGGGCGTGCCGTCGCGCGACTGGGGCGAGGCGGCGTCGACAGCGATCGCCGCGCTGGCCGAGATCGGCGGCGGGTCGGTCACGTTCTCCAACGCCGACGTGTCGCTGATCGCCGCACAGGGCACGCCGCCCGGGCGGTTCGACAGCGTGGTCGGCGACCTCGAAAGCGCGCTGCCCGACACCTTCGTCCTCGACGCCGTCCTGCCCGAACCGCCCGACCCCGACGGCGACCAGGGCCCGGTCGAATTCACCGCGACGCTCAGCCCCGAGGGGCAGGTGCAGCTGCGCGGGCGGCTCGATTCGGAACTCGCGCGCACCACCGCGGAAAGCTATGCCCGCGCCCGCTTCGGCTCCGAAGAGGTGTCGGTGGGGGCCCGGGTGGACGACGACCTGCCCGAGGGCTGGTCGGTGCGCGTGCTGGCGGGACTCGAGGCGCTGTCGATGCTCGCCAACGGTGCCGTCGTGGTCACGCCCGAGAGCATTTCCGTGCGCGGCAATACCGGCAATTCCGACGCCAACGCCGAGATCGCGGGGGTTCTGTCCGACAAGCTGGGGACTGACGACTATGACATCGACGTGACCTACGTGGAGCGGCTCGACCCGACGCTCGGCATCCCGACGCCGGAGGAATGCGTCGACCAGATCCGCCAGATCATCGGCGCGCGCAAGCTCACCTTCGAGCCGGGCTCGGCCACGCTCGACAGCAGCGCCAAGGACATCCTCGACGAGATTGCCGACCTTCTGAAGATCTGCGGGGAAATTCCGCTGGAGATCCAGGGCCACACCGACAGCCAGGGCCGCGAAGTGATGAACCAGCAGCTCAGCCAGGACCGTGCGCAGGCGGTGCTCGACCAACTGCGCCAGCGCCGGGTGCTGACCGCGTCCTACCGCGCGACTGGCTATGGCGAGGAAGAGCCCATCGCCGACAACGACACCGAAGCGGGACGCGAGGCCAACCGCCGGATCGAGTTCCGTCTGATCGAGCCAGAAGCCGACGAAGAGAGCGCGGAAGACGTTGAATATCCCGTCCCGACAGGCGAAGAAGCGTTGACGGATGCCGCGGGCTCCGACGAGGCTGAGGCGGATGCCGGGGAAGGGACTGAGGATGAACAGGACTGAGTTCATTTTCACCACAGCGATCATCCTGTTCGTGGCCTTCTGCGTGGGATGGTTCGCCAACTGGCTGGTGCACCGCTTCACCCGCGTCAGTCAGGCCGACGTGAACGAGCTGGAGCGCATGAGCCAGGAGCTGCACGAGGCGGAGGAGACGCGCGATCAGGCGATCACCTACCTTCAGCAGCGCGAGGCGGAGCTGACCAACCAGCTGGCCCAGACCGAGGCAGAGCTTGCCGCGGCGATGGAGGGCCTGCGCGAGGCCCGGCACGAGGCCGAGGAAATGCGCTCCTATGTCGAGCGGATGAACGCGGGCTGATCCCTCAGCGCTTGCGCCGACCGCCGGCGGAGCGCTTGTGAAAGCCCGGCGGCCGTTTCGCCACCCACGCCAGGAAGCCTGCCATGCGGGGATGCGCGCGCAGCGCCTCGACGCTGTTGAACTCGCGCGCAAGCTCGCCTTCGGTGAACGTGGCGTGGATCTCGTTGTGGCAGATCTGGTGCAGCAGCACGACCGGCCCGCCTTTGCCACCCTTCAGCTTGGGGACAAGGTGATGCCAGCTTTGCCGCACGTCCGGCGGGATCGGCCGGCCGCAGAGCGGGCAGATCGGATCGCTCATGCTCCCTTGCGCCTCTCGTCTTCGAACGGCATCACCACCTGACCCTTCGACGGCGGAGATCAAGCCTTGCCCGAGCCCTGCGACGCCCTCGTCATCGGCGGCGGCCCCGCCGGCCTGATGGCCGCCGACGCGCTGCTCTCGGCCGGGCGCCGCGTAATCCTGACAGAGCAGCGCCCGAGCCTCGCGCGCAAGCTGCTGATGGCCGGGAAATCGGGCCTGAACCTGACCAAGGCCGAGGACGCGGAGACGTGCCTCGCGCATTACGGTGCCGCCGCGCCGCAGCTTGAGCCGATGATCCGCGCGCTGCCGCCCGAGGCGATCGTCGCCTGGGCCGAGGGGCTGGGGCAGGCGGTCTTCACCGGCAGCACGGGGCGCGTTTTTCCCGCGGCGATGAAGGCCTCTCCGCTTCTGCGGGCGTGGCTGGCGCGGCTTTCGGGCCTCGAGGTGCGCACGCGCTGGGCGTGGCGCGGCTGGGATGGCGACGCAACGCTCTTCGACACGCCGGAGGGAGAGGTGCGGCTGCGGCCGGCGGTCACGGTGCTGGCGATGGGCGGGGCGAGCTGGGCGCGGCTCGGCTCCGACGGGCTCTGGGCGGGGACGCTCCGCGCGGCTGGGGTGCCGGTGACGGCGTTCGCGCCCGCCAACGCGGGGCTGCGCGTGGACTGGTCCGAACACATGGCGCAGCATTTCGGCACCCCGCTGAAGAACATCGCGCTTTGCGCGGGGCATCTGCACAGCCGCGGCGAGGCGGTGATCTCCGGACGCGGGCTGGAGGGAGGCGGCCTCTATCCGCTGTCGCCGGCGTTGCGGGAGGGCGCGGCGCTGCGGGTCGATCTCGCGCCCGATACGGACGCAGGCACGCTGGCCCGGCGCCTCGCCGCGCGGCCCGCGAAGGAAAGCGCCGCCAACCGGCTGCGCAAGGCGGCGCGGCTGTCACCCGCCGCCCGCGCGCTGATGATGGACTGTGCCCGCCCGCTGCCGCGGGAGGCGGAGGCGATTGCCCGACTCATCAAGGCGCTGCCGGTGCCGCACCAAGGGCTCGCCCCGCTGGACGAGGCGATCTCCACCGCCGGAGGCGTGGCGTGGGAGGGGCTCAGCCCGTCGCTGGAACTGCGCGCCCGCCCAGGCGTTTTCGCCGCGGGCGAGATGCTGGACTGGGAGGCGCCGACCGGGGGCTACCTTCTGACCGCGTGCCTGGCGACCGGGCTCTGGGCCGGGCGGCACGCAGGCGAGTTTCAGTAGCCGATCGCGCAGCCGTCCTTGCGGGGGTCGGATGCGCCTTCGAGCACGCCATCGGCGCGGATGCGGATCGCCTGCGCGCCGCCGATGGCGCGGTCGGGGATGGCCACCTTGTGCCCCTTGTCGGCCAGCGCCGCGCGCACCGCGTCCGGGTATCCCCGCTCCACCATCAGCGTGCCGTCCTCGGGGAAGCTGCGTGGCGCGTCGAGCGCGCCTTGCAGGTCGATCCCGTGGTCCCTCAGGTTGGTCACGAGCCGTGCATGTCCCGCCGATTGGTACTGTCCGCCCATCACGCCGAAGGGCATCCG
The DNA here is from genome assembly GCF_900112685.1 of Roseivivax sediminis. Taxonomy (GTDB): domain Bacteria; phylum Pseudomonadota; class Alphaproteobacteria; order Rhodobacterales; family Rhodobacteraceae; genus Roseivivax; species Roseivivax sediminis. Next base: position 175,494 of record NZ_FOMS01000008.1, on the reverse strand, counting down.
CGCGCCGTCCGGCAGGTCGAGAAGGCCCGGAATGATCGTGTGCATCGGCCGCTTGCCGGGCCCGAACTCGTTCGGGTGCCCAGCTTCGAGCGAGAAGCCGGCGCCGCGATTCTGGAAGAGGATGCCGAAGCGTTCGGAGGCGAGGCCAGATCCGAAGCCGTGGAAGATCGAGTAGATCAGCGATACCGCCAGCCGGTCGCGGTCGACCACGGTGATATAGACGGTATCGCGATGCACGGCCTCGGAGGCCGATGCGGGCGAGGGCAGCGCGCGGGCCGGGTCGATCAGTGCCGCGAGCCGTTTGGCCGTCTCGGGCGCCAGCATGTGATCCAGCCGCGCGGTGTGATCGGGATCGGCCATGAAGCGGTTGCGCGCGTCGTAGGCGAGCTTGGCCGCCTCCGCCTCGATATGCGCGCGCTCGGCGCCGAACGGGTCCATGGACGCAATGTCGAACTGTGCGAGGATGTTCAGCATCAAGAGCGCCGTGGCGCCCTGTCCGTTCGGAGGATGCTCCGACAGGGTGGCGCCGGCATAGCCGCCCGAGATCGGCGCGCCGGTGTCGGTGCGCGCGGCGGCGAAATCCTCGGCAGTGTGGCCGGCCGGGGCGAGCGTGGCGAGCATGTCCTCGGCCACCTCGCCGTCGTAGAAGGCCGCGCGACCGTCCTTGGCGACGCGGCGCAGCACCTCCGCCTGGCCGGGCAGCGCGAAGCGCGTGCCAACCCCGGGCGCCGCGCCGTCCTGGAGGAAGTGCCGCCGGGCCGCCCCCTGCAGCACGCCGGTCATTCCGGCCCAGTCGTCGGCGACGCGCGGCGCGACCGGTACGCCGTCGTCGAAATAGCGGATCGCGGGGGCGAGGCTGTCGGTGAGACCGAGCCGCCCCCAGTTTTCGGACATGGTGCAGAAGGCGTCGACGGCGCCGGGGATCGTTACCGCGTCGGGCGCGTCCTGCGGCATGACCTTGTGGCCCGCGGCCCGCAGCCGCTCCGGGTCGGCGGCGGCGTGGGCCCGGCCCGAGCCGTTGATTGCGACGACGGGGGCGCCTTCGGGGGCGATCAGCGCGAAGCAATCACCGCCGATCCCTGTCATGTGCGGCTCGCACACGCCGAGTAGCACCGCGCCGGCGATGGCGGCGTCGACGGCGTTGCCGCCCGCCTGCAGGATGCGCACCGCCTCCTGCGCGGCAAGCGGGTGCGAGGTCGCGCACATGCCGTTGTCGACGTAGACGGCGGACCGGCCGGGGCTTTGAAAATCGCGCATGACGCCTCCTTCGCTTCGCCGGCGGACCGTACCGGCCCGGCGTCCGGCGTCAATCGCATCTGAGGCGTTTGCGAAGGGGGAAAGACCTCGGCGCCCCGTACTGGGTGGGGGCTATTGCAACGGGGCACCGAGGGAAGCCTTGTGCAGCTACAAGATCATCTATGCCGTCGCTTTCAGGCCCAATTTGGCACGCAATGCGACGATTTCTTGGCTGTTTGGTCATTTGGCAACCCCTGATCGGCACACGGAAAATCTGCCCTCAATCCTTGCGGGCAATCCGGGGTGTCACCGGGTCCGATCCGCTTGAGTCGGGGCCCGGGTCCACGCGGAGATCGAAATCGAGGCGCAGGAGATTCGCGCCGTCCTCGCGCCGGTAGTCCAGCGTGCTCGACAGCGAATGGATGAGGTGCCAGCCGAACCCGCCCTCCGGCACGTCGGAGCGGGGGACGTCGAGGTCCGGCAAGTGTCCGGCCGGCGCCGCGAGGCCCGGCATCGGCCGCCCGCGATCGCAGATTCGCACCGTCAGCCGGTCCTGCCCGAGCGTGATGTCGAGCGTGACCCACCCGGGGGCGAGGCCCGCGAAGGCGTGTTCGACGACGTTGTTCAGCGCCTCTGCGAGCGCAAGCGCTGCGTCCCCGGCGGAGGCGGCCGGCACGCCGGCGCTCTGTAATGCGTCCTCCACCCGGAGGAGGGCGGCGCGAATCTCTGCCGGTGCGGGCCAGATCCGAAAGGCCACTTGCCAGAGCGCCCGTTTCCTTGCCCGGTCGCGCCCGGGTTTTTCAGCCGGCATGTGCGCCGAGGGCGGACTCGACGTCAGGGTGGATGGCGAAGATCGTGTCCATTCGTGTCAGCCGGAAGACCTTGTCGACACCGGGCTGCAGCGCGGCGAGGTCGAGTCTGCGCCCCGGGCCGATCACCTTCATCGCCGCGACGATGGCGCCAAGCCCGCTGGAATCGACGAACTCCACCTGCGAGAGGTCGAGCAGCACCCGCGTCTCTGCCCCGCCGGTCACGTCGCGCATCGCGTCCTTGAACTGGATCGCGACGGCGGAATCGATACGGGCGGCCTCCACGCGGACTATGAGCGCGCCTTCCCTTTGGTCGGTGCTGAGATGCATGGTCTGATCCTTCGGCATGCCGCGACGCTTGCACGCTACGGTCGAAACCTTTCCAATCGGTTTCGGAGGACGGGATCGGAGGTGCCGGATGCACGAGATCGTCATTACCGCCGCGCGGCGCACGCCGATGGGTGGCTTCCAGGGCAGCCTGTCGGGCGCGCGGGCCGCGGAGCTGGGCGGCGCGGCGATCCGCGCGGCGCTGGCGGACGCGCCCGGTGCCGCGCCGGAAGAGGTGCTGATGGGCTGTGTGCTGCCGGCCGGGCAGGGCCAGGCGCCGGCGCGCCAGGCGGGCTTTGCCGCGGGGCTGGGCGAGGACGTGCCGGCGACGACGCTCAACAAGATGTGCGGCTCGGGCATGAAGGCGGCGATGATGGCCTGGGACCGGCTGGCGCTGGGGCAGGCCGACTGCCTTGTCGCGGGCGGCATGGAGAGCATGACCAACGCGCCGTACCTGTTGCCGAAGATGCGCGGCGGCGCGCGGCTCGGCCATGCCGAGGTGATCGATCACATGTTCCTCGACGGGTTGGAGGACGCCTACGACACTGGCCGGCTCATGGGCACCTTCGCGGAGGATTGCGCGGCCGCCTACCAGTTCACCCGCGAGGCGCAGGACGACTACGCGCTTGGCTCTCTGTCCCGCGCGCTGGAGGCGCAGGCGTCGGGGGCCTTCGGCGCGGAGATCGCCCCGGTCACCGTGTCGGGGCGCAAGGGCGACAGCTATGTGGCCGAGGACGAACAGCCCGGCGCCGCGCGGCCCGATCGCATCCCGCACCTCAAGCCCGCGTTTCGCCGCGACGGCACGGTCACGCCGGCCAACGCCTCCTCGATCTCGGACGGGGCGGCGGCGCTCGTCCTCGAACGCCGCGACGTGGCGGAGGCGGCGGGCCGCGCCCCGCGCGCCCGGATCGTCGCGCATGCCAGCCACGCCCAGGCGCCGGGCCTCTTCACCACCGCGCCGGTCCCGGCGGCCCGCAAGGTGCTGGAGCGCGCCGGCTGGTCCGCCGCGGATGTCGACCTGTGGGAGGTCAACGAGGCCTTCGCCGTCGTCCCCATGGCGTTCATGCGCGAGATGGGGCTGCCGCGCGACGTGGTGAACGTGAACGGCGGGGCCTGCGCGCTTGGCCATCCGATCGGCGCGTCGGGCGCGCGCATCCTCGTGACGCTGCTGCATGCGCTGGAGGCGCGCGGTCTGAAACGGGGCGTCGCCGCCATCTGCATCGGCGGCGGCGAGGGCACGGCGGTCGCGTTGGAACGGATCTGAGGCGGCCCGGCCGCGCGGGTCAGCCCTCGGCCGAGCCGGCCCCGGCGCCCAGCGTGTCGAGCCAGACCAGCACCGAGGTCACCTGCGAGTCGAGCCATAGCCGCGCCGCGTCCAGCGCCGCCGCGTAGGCGGCGAGCGGATCGGCCAGCGCCGGCACCGCGTCCGCGATGCGCGGGGCGAAGGCGTAGAGCGCGATCAGGGCGGCGCCCAGCAGCAGAACCGACACGAAGCCGCGGCCGAAGCCGCCGCCTGCGTCATCGGCCTGCGGCGCGCGGCCCTGGGTTGTCTCCACCGGGCGACGGTCCTCGCTCGAGCGAAGGGTCTGGTTGATCTCGTCCACGTCGGGCAGCAGGTCCCGGCGCGAGGCGCCCTCGCGGTCCGGCGCAGGCGTGCCGGGGTCGTCGTACCGTGCGGGGCCGACCGCCCCGGTGGAGGCGGCGGCGCGGCGGGCGCGCTCCGCGGCGTCCGTCGGCTCTGCGCGCATCCGCGTCATCCGTTCGCGCGCCTGGCGGGCGCGTCGCGTCGACTCGTCCTCGGGCGGATCGTCGAGGCCGAATTCGGTCTGCGTCTCGATCACGCCGGCCTCCGCGGCGCGGTGGCGGGCCTCGAATTCGGCCTCCTGACGCAGCACGTCGGCGACCTCGGGGTCGAGTTCGCGCCGCCGCGCGGGGTGCGGCGGGGTCTCGGTGGCATCGGGCAGGGTCTCGGGCTCGGAAGGCGCATCGGCTGCCGGTTCGTCGCGTTCGGCCTCCGGATCGGGGGTGGGCGCTGCGTCGCTGTCCGTCTGCGGCGCGGCATCCCCGGCGCTCTCGGGGGCGGGATCGCCCGGGTGGCGCTGGTACCAGGTGTGCCCGCAATCGGAGCATTGCACCTCGCGCCCGCCGGTGGGGATCACCTCCACCGGCACCTCGTATTGCGCCTCGCAATTGGGGCAGATCAGCCGCATCCCGTCTCTTCCCGCCTTCCGCCGTCCGGCCGCGCGGGCGTGCCCGCGGCGTCCGCCCGACCATAAGCCGCCGTCCTGTCGCCGAAAAGGCCGATTCAAGGCGGTGCGCGTCATTGAAACCGCGGCGTGGCTCGGGCACAAGAGACGCCGATGCGCCTTCCGCAATCCCGCCCGGATACCATGCCGTGATTTCCTTCGAACAAGTGGCCTACTCCTATGGCGGCGGTGAGCTTCTGAGCGACATCACGCTCGATCTCGCGCCCGGGTCCTTCCATTTCCTCACCGGGCCCTCGGGCGCCGGCAAGACCACGTTCCTGAAACTTTGCTACGCGGCGCTGACCCCGACCGCGGGTCAGGTGACGCTGTTCGGGCAGCCCGTCGGCGATATGGACCGCGACGGGGTCGCGCATCTGCGGCGGCGCATCGGCGTCGTGCACCAGGATTGCCAGTTCCTCGATCACCTGAGCGTGGCCGAGAACGTCGCGCTGCCGCTGATCGTGTCTGGCCAGGACACGCCCGCCGCACGGCAGGACCTCGAGGAGTTGCTGTCCTGGGTCGGCCTGGCGCGCCGCGCCCGCGCCCTGCCGCCTGAACTGTCGGGCGGGGAACGCCAGCGCGCCGCGCTGGCGCGCGCGCTCATCGTCCAGCCTGACGCGATCCTTGCCGACGAGCCCACCGGCAATGTCGACTGGGAGATGTCGCAGCGCCTGATGACCCTGCTTCTGGAGCTCAACCGGATGGGCCGTGCGGTGATGATCGCGACGCACGACCTCAGCCTCATCCGGGCGGCCAAGAGCCAGGTGCAGACGCGCGTCCTGCGGATCGCGCGCCGGCGCGTGCAGCTTGCGGGGGCCGACCTGTGACGGCTCTGGCCCGAATTCTCGATGCACTGAAAGGCGACGCGGCGGCCGACCGCGTGGTGCCGCCCGCCGGCTTCACGGTGCGGCTGACGCTGTTCAGCGCGGCGGCGATGGCCTTCCTCGCGGTCTTCGCGCTGGCGCTGTCGCTGGCCGCCGGTCGGCTCGCCGACCGTTGGGGAGAGGAGCTGGCCCGCGGTGCCACGCTGCGCATCTCCGCTCCGGCCGCCGAGATGGACCGCCAGGTCGCCGCCGCCCTGCGCGTGCTGGAGCAGACGCCGGGCGTGGCGGATGTGCGCGCCCTGACGGAGGACGAACAGCGCGCGCTGCTGGAGCCGTGGTTCGGCCCCGACCTTCCGCTCGACCAGTTGCCGATCCCGCAGCTCATCGCGTTTTCGGAGACCTCGGACGGCTACGACGCGGCCGGGCTGCGGCTGCGGCTGCAGGCCGAGGTGCCGGGCGCGGTGCTCGACGATCACCGCCGCTGGCGGCGGCCGCTGATGGCGGCGGCCTCGGGGCTGCGGCTGCTGGGATGGACGGCGCTGGCGCTGATCTTCGGCGCGCTCGCGGCGATGGTCACGCTCGCCGCCAATGCCGCGCTCGCTGCGAACGCGCAGGTCATCACGGTGCTGCGGCTCGTCGGCGCCACGGACGACTACATCGCCGGTGCCTTCGTGCGCCGGTTCACGCTGCGCGCGCTCGTCGGTGCGGCGGCGGGCACGGCGCTGGGGCTCGGGGCGGTCGCGCTGATGCCGGACACGGGCGACGCGGGCGGCGTGCTCACCGGGCTGGGCTTTCGCGGCGGGCACTGGCTCTGGCCGCTGCTGGTGCCGCCGCTCGCCGCGCTGGTGGCGCTTCTGGCCACGCGCATGGCGTCGAAACGGGTGCTCGGGGGGCTGACATGAAAGACGCGCTGCAATGGATCCGGTCGCTGGTCTACACCGTGCAGGTCTATATCGCGATGGTGGTCTGGGGGCTGCTCTGCCTGCCCTTCGCGCTGGCCTCGCGCCGGGCGGCGCGCTTTGCCTGCCGGTCCTACGCGCGCTACGCGATGTGGTCGGCGCGCTGGATGATCGGCCTGCGGACGGAAGTGCGCGGCGAGGTGCCTACCGACGAGGTCATGGTGGCGGCCAAACACCAGAGCTTCCTCGATATCCTGATGATCTTCGCGGTGCTGCCCGAGGCCAAGTTCATCATGAAGCGGGAGCTTCTGTGGACACCGGCGATCGGCCAGTACGCCTGGCGCATCGGCTGCGTGCCGGTGGATCGCGGCAAGCGCGGGCAGGCCATCGGCAAGATGCTGTCCGACGTTGCGAAGGGCCGTGCCTATCCCGGCCAGCTGGTGATCTACCCGCAGGGCACCCGCGTCGCGCCGGAGGCGAGCTTGCCCTACAAGCAGGGCACCGCCGTGCTGTTCCGCGAGTTGGGGCAGGATTGCGTGCCGGTTGCTACCAATGTCGGCCTCTTCTGGCCGCGCAGCGGGATCATGAAGCGCCCCGGCCTCGGCGTCGTGGAGTTCCTGCCGCGGATCCCCGCGGATGCCGACCGCGCAACCATGCTCGCCCGCCTCGCGACCGAGATCGAGGATGCCAGCAACCGCCTGCTGAAGGAGGCCCGCGATGCGGAAAATCGACACGATTGATGGGCTCGAAGCGCTTTACGGCCCTGCCGCGTCGCGGTCCCTCACCAAGGTGATGCCGCACATCACGCCGCTCTACCGCCGCTGGATCGAGGCGTCGCGCTTCTGCGTGCTGACCAGCGTCGGCCCCGGTGGCACCGACGGCTCGCCACGCGGCGACGACGGCCCGGTGGCCGAGGTCGCGGACGAGCGCACCATCCTGATGCCCGACTGGCGCGGCAACAACCGGCTCGACACGCTGCGCAACATCGTCGCCGACGGGCGGCTGTCGCTGATGTTCATGGTGCCGGGCTCAACCAACGTCGTGCGGGTGAACGGCACCGCCTATCTCACCGATGACGCGGAGGCGCGCGCCCGTTTCGCCAAGGGCGACGCGCAGCCCACGACGGTCATCGTCACCGGCGTCGCGGAGGTCTACTTCCAGTGCGCCAAGGCGGTGATGCGCGCCGGACTCTGGGACCGCGACGACGCGCACCTCGTTCCCAGCGCCGGAGATTTCGTCAAGGAGGCCGCCAGCGGCGATTTCGACGCCCGGGCCTACGACGCGGATTATCCCGCCTACGCCGCAGAGCGCATGTGGTAGGGGCGTGATGGGCGGCGTCTTCCCCTGTTGCTCTCTTGCGACAGGCGACGGCTCGGCCCGCCCCCGCGCCTTAAGCTCTCCTGACTAACCTGACATATACCGTCGGAATTGCCCGAAGCGAGAGACGGTAGCCACGGGCCGATCAGGAGTTCCAGGATGCACGTCTCTCGAATGGCCCTCATGGCGGGGCTTGCCACGATTGCCATCGCCCCGGCCGCCCGCGCGCAGGACAGCGGCGCCGTCGATCTGGGGTCTGTCGTCTTCGAGGCCGAAAGCGACGACACGCTGCTGCAGAACGGCTACGTCGCCGAGTCGGGCCGCCAGGCCACCAAGCTCGACACCGATATCAGCCGGATCCCGCAATCCATCGGCGTGGTCACGCAGGACCAGCTGGAGGACCAGCAGCCGCGCACGCTGCTCGAGTCGCTCAGCTACTCGGCCGGGGCGGGCGTGGGCGACTTTGCCTTCGACACCCGTTACGACGCATTCTACCTGCGCGGCTTCCCGGCCTATAACAGCGGCTTCTTCCGTGACGGGTTGCGGCAGGTGAACGGCCCCTCGGCATGGTACCGCAACGATCCCTACACGCTGGAAGGCGCGGCGCTTCTCAAGGGGCCGGCCTCGTCGCTTTACGGCGTGTCCGGCCCGGGCGGGCTGGTGAACCTCGTCTCCAAGCGGCCCAAGGCCGATCCGTTCCGCGAGATCAAGCTGACCGGCGGCACCGACGACCGGGCCGAGCTGGCCTTCGACGTGACCGGCGCGGCGGACGACGATGCCCGCGTGCTGTATCGCCTGACCGGTATCCTGCGCGATGCGGACACGCCGCTCGACGGCTACCAGGACGACAAGACGCTGATCGCCCCGGCGCTGACCTTCGAGCTGGGCGAGCGCACCACCGTGACGCTGCTGGGCGAATACTCCGACAGCACGGTGGGCGGCACCGCCAGCTACTACAACCCGAGCTACGGCGAGGCGTCGGAGATCTATAACGGCGATCCCGATTACAACGACTTCGACCAGGAGCAGTGGCGCCTGGGCTACGAGGTCGAGCACGAGCTGACCGACGCGATCACCCTGCGCCACAAGCTGCGCTATTCCGAGGTCGACGTGGAGATGGAGTATTCCGGCTTCTACGACACCGGGAGCGATCTCGCGCGGTACTGGGGGCATTACCTCGAGGATCAGTACAACCTCGCCACCGACACCACCGCGGAATTCGAATTCACCACCGGCGGGCTGAGCCACGAGGCCGTGGTCGGCGTGGACTACACCGAAAGCGCCTACGATTCGTACCTTGCGCCCACGGGCTACGTGTCGGCCTCGGCCACTGACGACCTGGATGCGCCATACAACGCGGGGCAGGACGTGCGGCAGACCGGCGTCTACGTGCACGACCAGATCACCGCCGGGAACCTCAGCGTGTTCCTCAGCGCGCGTCACGACTGGGTCGAGATCGAGACCGAGGATTCCAGCCGCTCCACCGACGAGCGGACGGACGAGGAATGGTCGGGCCGGCTGGGCGTGTCCTATGCCTTTGCCAACGGCGTGACGCCCTATGCCAGCCTCTCCAGCGCCTTCGTGCCGAATACCGGGCTGGTCTTCGATCCGGGCGATCCGGCCAGCGGCCGCGCCGCGGACCCGACGACGGCGTTGCAGAAGGAAATCGGCGTCAAGTACCGGCATCCCACGCGGGACGTGCAGCTTTCCGCGGCGCTGTTCGACATCCGCCAGGAGAACGGCACGATCTACCAGACCCTCACCGCGGAGGAGACCGACGCCTTCGGCGGGCTCAACCAGATCCAGGTGCCCTACGATCTGCGCTCGCGCGGGCTGGAACTCGAGGGCAGCGCCAACCTGGGGTCGGGGCTGCGGCTGATGGGCAGCTACACCTATCTCGACATGGAGATCGAGGAGGGCGCCGAAGGCACGGAAGGCAACACGCTGTCGGCCTCGCCCGAGCACACCGCGTCGGTCTGGGCGTTCTGGGAGCCCGAGGGCGGCACCTTCGAGGGCTGGGGCTTCGGCGGCGGCCTGCGCTATGTCGGCGAAAGCTGGGGCGACGACGAGAATAGCTTCGAGAACGACGACTACCTCTTTGCCGACCTCGCGATGAGCTACGATTTCGGCGCCATCGGGCAGGACGGACTGGCACTTCAGGTCAACGTCAAGAACCTCTTCGACGAGGACGGCCAGACCTGCAGCGCCGGCTATTGCTATCGCTACGAGGGGCGCACGGCGACGGCCTCCATCGGCTACCGCTTCTGAGGGAGCTGCCCCGAATACGGGGGGCGCGGCCATCGTGCCGCGCCCCTGACGTCATCTGCCCGAAAATATCCCGTGGAGCGCGAGGGGCGCCGCCACCGACGCTCGGATCAATGGCGGCCCTTGCGCCCGCACTCTCCGATCAGGCCCGGCGGTCCATCTGCGCGACGCCCATGACGCTCAGCACCTTCGCCTCGATATCCTCGGCGTTGAGCTTCGCCACCGCGTACATGTCGCGCGGGGAGGCCTGGTCGATGAAGATGTCGGGCAGCACCATGGAGCGGAACTTCAACCCGGAATCGAAGACGCCTTCCTCGGCCAGAAGCTGCGCGACATGGCTGCCGAAGCCGCCGACGGCGCCTTCCTCCACGGTGATCAGCGCCTCGTGGTTCCGCGCGAGGCGCAGGATCAGGTCTCGGTCGAGCGGCTTGGCGAAACGCGCATCGGCGACGGTCGGGCGGATGCCGCGCGCTTCCAGCGCATCGGCGGCCTCCGTCACCTCCTGAAGGCGTGTGCCGAAGGACAGAAGCGCGACGCCGGACCCTTCGCGGATCATCCGGCCGCGGCCGATCTCAAGCGGCGTGCCGCGCTCGGGCATCTCCACGCCGGTGCCCTCGCCACGCGGGTACCGGAAGGCGATGGGGCCCTCGTCGTGCGCGGCGGCGGTGGCGACCATGTGCACCAGCTCCGCCTCGTCGGCGGCGGCCATCACGGTGAAGCCCGGCAGGTTGGCCAGGTAGGCGACGTCGTAGCTGCCCGCATGGGTGGCGCCGTCGGCGCCCACGAGCCCCGCGCGGTCAATGGCGAAGCGCACCGGCAGGCGCTGGATCGCGACGTCGTGCACGACCTGGTCGTAGCCGCGCTGCAGGAAGGTCGAATAGAGCGCCGCGAAAGGCTTCATGCCCCCCGCCGCGAGCCCGGCGCAGAAGGTCACGGCGTGCTGTTCGGCGATGCCCACGTCGAAGGTGCGCGAGGGGAACCGCTCGCCGAACTTGTCGAGCCCGGTGCCGTCGGGCATCGCCGCGGTCACCGCGCAGATCCGGTGGTCGGCCTCGGCCTCCGTGATCAGCGCACCGGCGAAGACCTTGGTATAGGCCGGGGCGTTCGGCGGCGTCTTCTTCTGCTCGCCGGAACGGATGTCGAACTTCGCGGTGGCGTGGCCGCGATCGGGGCGCTCCTCCGCCGGTTGGTAGCCCTTGCCCTTGCGGGTCAGCGCATGGATCAGCACCGGCCCGTGGGCGCGGGCCTTCACCGCGCGCAGCACCGGCAGAAGCTGGGTCATGTCGTGCCCGTCGATGGGGCCGAGATAGGTAAAGCCGAGCTCCTCGAAGAGCGTGCCGCCCATCGCCATGCCCTTGATCATGTCCTTGGCGCGCTTGGCGCCCTCGCGGAAGGGCTCGGGCAGGAAGGACACGGCGCCCTTGGCGGCGTCCTTCAGGGTGTGGAACGGCGCCTCGGTGTAAAGGCGCGAGAGGTAGGTCGACATCGCCCCGGTCGGCGGCGCGATGGACATCTCGTTGTCGTTGAGGATGACGATCAGCCGCTTGCCCATGTGGCCGGCATTGTTCATCGCCTCGTAGGCCATGCCCGCCGACATCGCGCCGTCGCCGATCACCGCGATGGCGTCGCCATGCCCGGTGTCGCAATCGCCGCCGAGATCGCGGGCGGTGGCGAAGCCGAGCGCGGCCGAGATCGAGGTCGAGGAATGCGCCGCGCCGAACGGGTCGTAGGGCGACTCGCTGCGTTTGGTGAAGCCCGAGAGGCCCCCGGCCTGGCGCAGGGTACGGATGCGGTCGCGGCGCCCTGTGAGGATCTTGTGCGGGTAGGTCTGGTGCGAGACGTCCCAGACGATCTTGTCGCGCGGCGCGTCGAAGACGCTGTGCAGCGCGACGGTCAGCTCGATCACGCCGAGCCCCGCGCCAAGATGACCGCCGGTTTCGGACACCGCGGAAATGGTCTCGGCGCGCAATTCGTCGGCAACCTGACGCAGCTCCATGTCGGAGAAGGCCTTGAGGTCGGCCGGCGAAGCGACGCGGTCGAGAAGCGGGGTGAGAGGACGGTCGGACATGGGCTGCGCGCCTCCTTGATGTGCGCGGACTGGCGGACGATGCGGGAGGGGCCGTCAGGTCTGCCGCGAGATAACGAAGCGGGCGGCGTCTATCAAGCTGGCAGCGCCCTTTCCGTAGGCAGATAGCGCGTCGCAGGCGGTGTCGATGAGCTCTGACGCGCGGGCGCGGGCGCCGTCCACCCCCAGGAGCGACACGAAGGTCGCCTTGCCGGCGGCCGCGTCCTTGCCGACCGCTTTGCCGAGCGCATCCGCGTCGCCTTCGACGTCCAGAAGATCGTCGGCGATCTGGAAGGCGAGGCCGAGCGCGGCGGCATAGCCGCGCATCGGCGCGGGGTCGGCCCCGGCGAGGCGCGGGCCGGCCTCCGCCGCCCAGGAGATCAGTGCGCCGGTCTTGCCGGCCTGGAGGCGCGTGATCGCCTCCAGATCGGTCGCGCCGCCGGCTTCCGCCTCGATGTCGAGCGCCTGGCCGAGCACCATGCCTTCGGCGCCGGCCGCCTTGGCGAGCGCGAAGGCGAGGTCGGCGCGCACCGCCGGGTCGGGATGGCAGCCCGGTGCGAGGCAGAGCTCGAAGCCCATCGTCTGCAGCGCGTCTCCGGCAAGGATCGCGGTCGCCTCGTCCCACTTGCGGTGCAGCGTCGGCTGACCGCGGCGGGTGTCGTCGTCGTCCATCGCCGGCAGGTCGTCGTGGACGAGCGAATAGGCATGCACCGCCTCGATCGCGAGCGCGGCGTTCAGCGCGTCCGGCGCACCGTGCAGGCGCGCGCCCTCCAGCACCAGGAAACCGCGCAGCCGCTTGCCGCCGCGCAGCGCGTAGCGCATCGCGTCGTGCAGCGGCAGGCCCGGCGTGTGCGCGAAGAGGTCGTCGAATCCGGCCTCGATCCGCGCCTGCGCCGCGGCGAGGTCCTCCTCGAACGGCATCAGCCGGCGTCGACCGGCTTCGTGCCCGTGGGCGTGCCCTCGGCGTCGAGGGTGATCGCGGCGACCTTTTCCTCGGCATCTTTGAGCTTGGCCTCGCAGCGCTTTTTCAGCGCCGCGCCGCGCTCGTAGAGGCGGATCGAATCGTCGAGCGCCACGTCGCCGCGTTCGAGCTGCGCGACCACGCGCTCGAGCTCGGCCATCGCGGTCTCGAAGCTCATCTCCTCGACCGGGGGGCCGGCCTCTTCGGTGACCGGGCTGTCGGTCATGTCCCTGCCTCCATCAATTCCTCGACATGCGCGCGACCGGACTCGCTCAGCGCGGCGAGATCGTAACCGCCCTCCAGAGTGGAGACCAGCCGGCCATCGCAGCAGTCGCGGGCGATCGCACAGAGCTCCCTGGTGAGCCAGCGGAAATCCTCCGCCTCCCATTCGAGGTTGGCGAGCGGGTCGTCGGCATGCGAATCGAAGCCGGCGGAGATGATCAGGAGCTCGGGCGCGAAGTCGCGCAGGCGCGGAAAGACCTTCGACTCGTACTCCCGCCGCATCACGGCGCCGTCCGAGCCGGGCGAGAGCGGGACGTTCAGAACGTTGTCGTGCGCGCCGCGTTCGGAGGGGGCCCCGCTGCCGGGCCAGAGCGGCGACTGGTGCGAGGAGACGAAGAGCGCGCGGTCCTCGGTCCACAGCAGGTCCTGCGTGCCGTTGCCGTGGTGGACGTCGAAATCGACGATTGCGACGCGCGACAGGCCGTGCTGGTCGAGCGCGTGTTTCGCGGCGATGGCCGCCGTACCGAAGATGCAGAAGCCCATCGGCGTCGCGGTCTCGGTGTGGTGGCCGGGCGGACGCGTGGCGCAGAACACGTTGGGCACTTCCCCCGCGAGAACCATGTCGACGCCGCGAATCGCGCCGCCGACGCAGCGCAGCGCGGCGTTCCAGGAGCCCGGGGAGAGCCAGGTGTCGGAATCGAGCGGCACCGCGCCCTTGGCGGGCGTGTTGGTGCGGATGCGGTCGATGTAATCCTGCGGGTGGCAGCGCAGGAGGTCGTCCTCGCTCGCCAGAGGGGCGGAGACGCGGGTGAGGTCCAGAGGCTCCAGCGCGTGCAAGAGGTGCTCGAGCCGGGCGACACGTTCGGGGTGGCCGTCGGGGGTGACGTGGGTCAGCCCGTCGGCATGGGTGATGAGAGCTGTCATGGCTGCGAGGAAAGCCCGAAAAGGGCTTGAGGAGCAAGGCTCGATCCGCCCTTGCGGGCGTCCTCGCCCGCATCAGTCGGGCGACAGCATGTAACCGGCGCCCCGCACCGTCTGCAGGTAGCGCGGCTGCTTGGGGTCGTCCTCGATCTTGCGGCGCAGCCGGGTGATCTGAACGTCCACCGCGCGCTCCTGGCTCTGGCTGCGGTCGCGGCCGAGATCCTCCACCAGCCTGGTGCGGGACAGCGCCTCGCCCGGCTTGGCCGCGAAGATCCGCATCAGGTGGCTTTCCGTCGCCGTCAGGCGGATCGGCTCCTCGCCGCGCCACATCTCGCCGCGCTCGATGTCGTATCGGATCGGCCCCAGCGTCAGCAGCTTCGGCGCCGTCTCGCCCGCGGGCACATCAGGCATCCGCCGCAGGATCGCGTTGATCCGCAGCAGCAGTTCCTTGGGCTCGAACGGCTTGGAGAGGTAGTCGTCCGCGCCGGCCTCCAGCCCCGCGATGCGATCGTCTGTCTCTGACTTCGCGGTCAGCAGCAGGATCGGCGTGGTGCGCGTTTCGCGGATCGAGCGGGTCAGCGCAACGCCGTCTTCGCCCGGCATCATCACGTCGAGCACGATGAGGTCGAAGTCGAGCCCCGACAGCACCCGCCGCGCATGCGCCGCATCGCGTGCAGTGCTGACCAGAAAGCCGCTGCGCATCAGGAATTTCTGCAGCAGACCGCGAATCCGCTCGTCGTCGTCCACGATCAGCAGATGCGCATCGGGATCGCTCATTCCGTCTCTCCCCTCCGAGCCTAGCGTCCGGTCCGCAGCGCACGATACTGTCGCTGCTGCTCGGAATCCATCATAGCCTCGAGCACCGTGCGGAACCCGGCCACCGCGTCCGGCCCGGCCTGCCGGTAGGCCTGCCGCATCCGCGCGCGCTGGGCGTCCGAGAGCTGTCGCTCAAGGCCCTGGCCCCGCTCGGTCAGGTAGAGGTGGCGTTCGCGCTTGTCGCTGCGGCCCACCCGGCTTTCCACCAGCCCGTCGGCGATCAGCGTGCGCAGCACCCGGTTCAGCGACTGCTTGGTCACGCCGAGGATCGACAGCAGGTTGTTCACCGTCGTGCCCGGCACGCAGTTGATGAAGTGGATCGCGCGGTGATGCGCCCGGCCGTAGGACAGCGTCTCGAGAATCCGGTCGGGATCGGCGGTGAAGCCGCGATAGGCGAAGAACATCGCCTCGATCCCCTGGCGAAGCTGCTCGTCGGTGAGAAAGAGCAGCGCCTCGCCGCCCTGCGCCGTCATCCGCTCCGGCTCTGCCATGGTTGGCCTTTCCTGTTCACGTTCTGCTGGGTTTGCGGGCAGTCTAGGTCAGTCTTGTTGACATTCCAAGGTTCAACTGGTAGCGACTCGCAGATTTTGCGACATTTTGTGTCCGGAGCGGACGTATTTGGCGCAACAAACGGAAAACCTAGGCTGGGAGTGCGCGCAATGGCGGGAGCGTATGACGATCGGGACGGCACGATCTGGATGGACGGGCAGATGGTGGACTGGCGCGGCGCGAACGTGCACGTGCTGACCCACGCGATGCATTACGCCAGCTCCGTCTTCGAGGGCGAGCGCGCGTATAACGGCAAGATCTTCCTGTCGCGCGAACATTCGGAGCGGCTGCATTATTCCGCCGGAGAACTCGATTTCGAGATCCCCTACAGCGTCGAGGAGATCGAGGCGGCGAAGGCGAAAGTCCTGGCCGTGAACGGCCTGACCGATGCCTATGTCCGCGCCGTCGCCTGGCGCGGCGTGGGCGAGGACATGGGCGTCGCCTCCAAGCGCAACCCGGTGCGGCTCGCCATCGCGGCGTGGGAATGGGGCAGCTATTACGGCGACGCCAAGACACGCGGCGCCAAGCTCGACATCGCCAAGTGGAAACGGCCGAGCCCCGAGACCGCACCGAGCCATGCCAAGGCCGCCGGCCTTTACATGATCTGCACCATGTCCAAGCACGCCGCCGAGGCGAAGGGATGTTCGGACGCGATGATGTTCGACTATCGCGGCTACGTCGCCGAGGCGACGGGGGCCAACATCTTCTTCGTCAAGGACGGCGAGGTGCACACGCCGAAGCCGGACTGCTTCCTCAACGGCCTGACGCGGCAGACGGTCATGGGGATGCTGGAAGAGCGCCAGGTGAAGATCCACGAGCGCCACATCATGCCCGAGGAGCTCGAGGGCTTCGAGCAGTGCTGGCTGACCGGCACCGCCGCCGAGGTGACGCCGGTCGGGCAGATCGGCGACTACAACTTCGAGGTCGGTGCGCTCGCGCGCGAGATCTCGGACGCCTACGAGACCAAGGTCCGGAGCTGAGAGGGACGGCCTTCGCCGGGCGGGGCCTTGTCCTGACCACGGCCGAAGGCTCGCGGCGCGGTTCGCCGTCAGCTTCGTGGCCGCGCCGGAACCGGGGCCGGACGGTGGCACCCCGCGCCGCACTTTTCCCGTGCGGGGCGCCCGGTTCCGGCGGTTCGATGCAGTCCGGGGCGGCTTGAAGCGGGGCGGCCCCCCTGCCATCTTGCCCGCAAACATGCCGGGGGCCGCGATGCAGGACATTCCAACCGAACTGAAGGTGCAGGCGCCCGAAAGCGAGGGGCCGCGGCTCTTCGACGATCCGGCCGAAGCGGTCACGTACCTGACGACGCTTTACCGCACGGCCGTCACCTTCCTGACCGAGGCGTTCGAGTCCGCGATGCGGCACGGCCACCCCGGCGTGCGCTACCGTGCGTTCTACCCCGAGGTGCGGATCACCACGACCAGCCATTCCAAGATGGACAGTCGCCTCAGCTTCGGCCATGTCGCCGCGCCGGGCAGCTATGCCACGACGATCACGCGGCCCGATCTCTTCGCCCATTACCTGCGGCAACAACTGGAACTGCTGGTTCGGACCCACGGGGTGAAGGTGCAGGTCGGCCCCTCGGAGACGCCGATCCCGATCCACTTCGCGGTCGCCGCCCGGTCCGAGATCACGGTGCCGCAGGAAGGCGCCGCCGCCTTTCCGCTGCGCGACTGCTTCGACGTGCCGGACCTGACCTCGACCAACGACGATATCGTCAACGGCACCTTCCAGCCGGCGCCGGACGGCACCGAACCCCTCGCGCCGTTCACCGCGCAGCGCGTCGACTATTCGCTGGCGCGCCTCGCGCATTACACCGCGACCGACGCGGAGCATTTCCAGAACCACGTCCTGTTCACCAACTACCAGTTCTACGTCAGCGAGTTCGAGGCCTTCGCGCGCCAGATGCTCGCAGACCCCGACAGCGGCTACACCAGCTTCGTGTCGACCGGGAATGTGGAGATCACCGGCCCGGAGGACGAACTCGCGCCGGTCCTGAAGATGCCGCAGATGCCGACCTACCACCTCAAGCGACCGAACAACGCCGGCATCACGCTGGTCAATATCGGCGTCGGACCGTCGAATGCGAAGACGGCGACCGACCACATCGCGGTGCTGCGCCCGCATGCCTGGATGATGGTCGGACATTGCGCCGGCCTGCGCAATTCGCAGAGCCTCGGCGATTTCGTGCTGGCGCATGCCTACTTGCGCGAGGATCGCGTGCTCGACGACGATCTGCCCGTCTGGGTGCCGATCCCGGCGCTGGCCGAGATCCAGGTCGCGCTCGAGAACGCGGTGGCGGACGTGACGGAGCTGTCGGGCTACGATCTCAAGCGCGTGATGCGCACCGGCACGGTGGCCAGCGTCGACAACCGCAACTGGGAATTGAGGGACATGTCCGGCCCGGTGCAGCGGTTGTCGCAGTCGCGGGCCATCGCGCTCGACATGGAAAGCGCCACCATAGCGGCGAACGGGTTCCGGTTCCGCGTGCCCTACGGCACGCTGCTGTGCGTCTCGGACAAGCCCCTGCACGGAGAGCTGAAGCTGCCGGGCATGGCGACGGATTTCTACCGCACGCAAGTCGCGCGGCACCTGCTGATCGGGATCAAGGCGATGGAAGAGTTGCGCGAGATGCCGCTTGAGCGTATCCACAGCCGGAAATTGCGTAGTTTCTATGAAACAGCGTTCCTTTGAAGCGAAGCCTCGCGACATTCCGCTTCACTCCTCGCTGGTATTCCTCAATATCTTGTGTTTTCCCTCAGGAATGAGTTTATTCGGCGCGATCTAGCCCAAGAGATGTGGCGGCAAGGAGACCAGGAAAAATGGCGAAGGCAATGACGAAGACGCAGCTCGTGGCTGCACTGGCCGATGAAATGGGCAGTGACAAGAAGACGGCCGGGGCCGCTCTCGACGCGCTGACGGACATCATCACCAAGGAAGTCGCAGATGGCGGCGCGGTGACGCTCCCGGGCGTGGGCAAGATCTATTGCCGCGAACGCCCCGAGCGCATGGTGCGCAACCCCGCCACCGGCGAGCAGTTCAAGAAAGAAGCCGACAAGCAGGTCAAGGTGACCGTGGCCAAGGCGCTCAAGGACAGCGTGAACGGCTGAGGCGCACCTCGCGTCAAGCTATATCGGGCCGCCCCCTCGGGCGGCCTTTTTCGTTTCCGACGCGCGATCAGGCCGGGCCGCCACGGTATTGTGCGCCGGGCGCGCGGGCGCCGTCTCCTGGCGGAATCTTTTCTATTGACCGGGAACCGGGGCCTGTTGGCGGGGTTTTGCCGACTTGACGCAGCGACACTCAGTTTTCCAAGTATCCCTTTTTCTTGTGCTGTCGTTTTTTGCCAAAGGAGAGGGACAATGGAAGAACTCGCCCGCCGGTTCGGACTGAAGACCGACCCCGTCATTTTCTTCTCGGCGGCTGCCTTCATGGTGGTTTTCGCCTTCCTCCTCGTGCTGTTTCCAGGGCCGATCGGAGACGGCTTCGCGGCGGCGCGGGCCTGGATCGTCGCGCATCTCGGCTGGTTCTTCATTCTCGGCGTGAACGTCTGGCTGGGCTTTCTGATCTGGGTGTCGATGAGCCGCTATGGCCATGTGCGCCTCGGCGGGCGCGATGCGATACCCGACTACGGCAACATCTCGTGGTTCACGATGCTCTTTGCCGGCGGCATCGGCACGGTGCTGATGTTCTGGGGCGTGGCCGAACCGATGAGCCATTTCGCAACGCCCCCCTTCCCGGGGGTCGAGCCGCATTCGGTCGAGGCGGCGCAGGACGCCATTTCCATCGCGCTTTACCACCTGGGGCTGCACACCTGGACGATCTTCACGCTGCCGGGGCTGGCCTTTGCCTATTTCATCTACCGCTACAAGCTGCCGGTGCGGGTCAGTTCCGTCTTCTATCCGCTGTTGAAGGAAGGAATTCACGGCCCGGTCGGCAAGACCATTGACGTGGTTGCCATCCTCGGCACGCTCTTCGGCGTCGCGGTGTCGCTCGGCCTGGGGTCGAGCCAGGTCGCCGCGGGCCTGAACGAACTGATGGGCACCGGTGACGGGCCCTTCGTGCAGATCGTCATCATCGCCGTGCTGACTGCGGTGGCCGTGATGTCCATCGTCGCCGGGCTCGACAGCGGGGTGCGGTTCCTGTCGAACCTCAATATCGGCATGGCGGTGGCGCTGATGATCTTCGTTCTGATCGCGGGGTCGACCCTGTTCCTGCTGCGCGGGATCGTGGAAACGGCGGGGCTCTACCTGTCGAATCTGCCACGGCTGGCGTTCTGGAACGACATGATGGCCGACCGCGACCCGTCGACGGACGGATGGGGCTGGCAGGGATCTTGGACGGTCTTCTACTGGGCGTGGACCGTGACCTGGTCGCCGTTCATGGGGCTGTTCGTCGCGCGGATCTCCTACGGGCGGACGATCCGCGAGTTCGTGATGGGTGTGCTCCTGGCGCCATCGTTCTTCACGCTGGTGTGGTTCGCGATCTTCGGCTGGCAGGCGATGGGCTTCGACGGGATCGGCCCCGAGGCGCGCGAGCAGCTCGGAGATGCCGCCGGGCAACTCAGCCAGGCGGTGTCGGACTCGATCCCGCTGGCGATGTTCGCCTTCCTCGACAATTTCCCATTCGCGACCTTCCTGCAGGGCTTTGCGGTGATCGTCGTGGCGATCTTCTTCGCCACCTCATCGGACTCCGCGTCGCTGGTGGTCGACATGCTCTGCACCGGCGAGGCGGAGGCCGGCCCGGTGCAGCAACGGCTGTTCTGGGGGATCGCGGAGGGCACAATCGCGATCCTGCTGATCGTGCTGGCTGGGCAGGCGGGTCTGACTGCGCTGCAGCAGGTGATCACGGTGGTCGGTCTGCCGGTGTTCTGCCTGGTGTTCCTGATGATCCCGTCGCTGATCATGGGGCTTCTGGCCGAGGATATCGACTACATCACCGTCGGGCCGCGGCCGAAGCCCTCGGACCTGCACGAGGAGGAGAACGCTGTGTCCTCCTACGACCAGCCGCGGGCGGCGCCGACAGCGGCGCCTGCACCGGGCGAATAACGATCCTCTAATGGCGATAGCGCCTCCCCGCGAGGGGGGGCGCCTCTTCACGCGGCGTGATCATTGCCCGCGCGGGATCAAGGCCGTCAGGCCGCCGCGCATCGCCGGGCCGCCCCCGGACCGGCGATTTGGTGACGCTTCGCGCAATGCTCAGAGGTCTTGCCGAGCTGGCAGCCAAAAAGCGCTGCCGCTCGGCGGTCGGGATCGCCGATCCACGGCCCGTCGATGCGCGGCTCGGTGCCAAGGCGCAGCGCCTGACGCCCGCGGCGGCCTTCAGCCGAAAACGCGGCCGAGCGCGCCGTCCACTGCCGACACGATCTCGTCGATGTCGTCCTTCGTGGCGATCAGCGCCGGTGAGAAGCAGAGCGTGTTGTTGCGGCCCGGCACAGACCGGTTGGTCGCGCCGATGATCACGCCCTGCGCCATGCAGTCGCCGACCACAGCCTTCACGCGCGCCTCCTCGACGGGGTCCTTGGTGTCACGGTCCGTCACCAGCTCCGCCCCGAGGAACAGGCCCTTGCCGCGCACGTCGCCGACGATGGCGTGCCGCTCCTTCAGCTCGCCCAGGCGGTCCAGCATGTAGGCGCCCATGTCGGTGGTGTTCTGCAAGAGGTTCTCATCCTCGATGATCGCCATGTTCTCGATCGCCGCTGCCGGACCCGCGGTGCAGCCGCCGAAGGTGGAGATGTCGCGGAAATAATCCATCGGATCGGTCTCGTCCGATTTGAAGAGGTCGAACACGCCTTCGGTCGTCACGAGGCACGCGATGGCCGCGTAGCCAGACGCCACGCCCTTGGCCATCGTGACCATGTCGGGCTCCACCCCGTAATGCTGGTAGCCGAACCAGGTGCCGGTGCGGCCGACCCCGCAGACGACCTCGTCGATGTGCAGAAGGATGTCGTACTTGCGGCAGATCTCCTGCACGCGCGGCCAGTAGCCCTCGGGCGGGGCGATGACGCCGCCGCCGGCGGTCACCGGCTCGAGGCAGAGCGCGCCCACGGTGTCCGGCCCCTCGGCGAGGATCACCTTCTCGATCTGGTCGGCGGCCCATTCGCCGTAATTGTCCTCGGGCGCGCCGTCCTGTTCGTGCCGGCGGTATTCGAGGCAGTGCGGCACCCGCACGAAACCCGGCGCGAAGGGGCCGTATTGTTCGTTGCGCTCGTCCTGCCCGCCGGCCGAGAGGCATCCGATGGTGGTGCCGTGGTAGTCGCGGTCGCGGAAGAGGATCTTGTGCTTCTTGCCGCCATACCGCTTGTGCGCGATCTGGCGGACCATCTTGAACGCCTTCTCGTTCGCCTCGCTCCCCGAGTTGCAGTAATAGACCCGGCTCATCCCCGGCATCTTTCCGATCAGCTTCTCGGCGAAGAGCGCGCCGGGAACGGTGCCCGAGGCGCCGGCGAAGTAGTTCATCTTGAGGATCTGGTCGTAGACCGCTTTCGCGATGCGCTCGCGCCCGTAGCCCACGTTCACCGTCCAGACCGCGCCCGACACCGCGTCGAGATGCTCTTTGCCCGCCTGGTTCCAGACGCGCATGCCCTTGCCCTCGATGAGGATGTTGGGGTCCGACGTCTCCCACGGCTTGTGCTGGCTGAGGTGGTGCCAGACATGCGCCTTGTCGGCGGTGACGATGTGGCTGAGGTCGTTGGCCGAAAGCGTGCCGTCCATCGCGGGGCTCCTTGCGCAGGGGGGCGGGCCGGGCGCGCGCCGGCCTGTCGACAGGAGTCTTGCACCCGCGGCGGGGCGTCTGGCAAGGGCGCCCGCGCTTGACTCTCGCGCAGCGCGGGCCGACATGCGCATGCCATGAGCTTCACCCTTCTCCAGGTCGCCGCGGGCGGCGCCATGGGCGCCGTGGCGCGCTATCTCACCGGCGCCGCGGCGATGCGCGCGCTGGGGCCCGGCTTTCCCTGGGGCACGGTTATCGTCAACGTTGCCGGCTCCTTCGCCATGGGCGTTCTGGTGGTGGCGCTGGGGCATTTCGGCGCCAACCGCGCCGCGCCGCTGCTGATGACCGGGCTGCTCGGCGGGTTCACCACGTTCTCGGCCTTCTCTCTCGACGCGGTGACGCTTTACGAACGCGGCGCGGCCGGGGCGGCCGCCGCCTACGTCGCAGGCTCCGTGGCCCTTTCGCTCGCGGCGCTGGCCGCGGGCCTTCTTTGTGCGCGGAGCTTGACATGAGCGGCGTTCAGACCGTGACCGTGGGGCCGGGCGAGGGCGACCAGCGGCTCGACCGCTGGCTCAAGCGATTGTTCCCGCACCTCGCGCAGGGCCGGATCGAGAAGATGTGCCGCAAGGGCGAGCTGCGGGTCGACGGCGGCCGGGTGAAGGGCTCTCACCGTCTCGAGACCGGAATGCAGGTGCGCATCCCGCCGATCCCCGAGCCGGGCGAGGTCGCCTCGCGCCCCAAGCCGACCGTGACCGACAGGGACGCGGAGATGATCCGCGCCGCGGTGCTGTTCCGCGACGAGCACATCATCGCGCTCAACAAGCCGCCCGGCCTGCCGACGCAGGGCGGATCGAAGCAGACGCGCCATGTCGACGGGATGTCCGAGGCGCTGATGTTCGGGTTGGACGAACGGCCGCGGCTTGTCCACCGGCTCGACAAGGACACGTCGGGGGTGCTGCTGCTGGCGCGGACGCGGGCGGTGGCCAAGGATCTGGCAGAGGCGTTCCGGGCACGCGAGACGCGCAAGATCTACTGGGCGGCGGTCGCAGGCGTGCCGCAGCCGAACATGGGCACGATCCGCTACGGCCTCGTGAAGGCGCCGGGCCACGGCAAGGGCGGCGAGGGCGAGAAGATGCTGTGCCTGCATCCCGACGAGGTGCCGCGCACCGAGGGCGCGAAGAACGCGACGACCGATTACGCGGTGCTCACAAGCCTCGCCAAGCGCGCGGCCTGGGTGGCGATGGTGCCGGTGACGGGCCGCACCCACCAGCTGCGCGCGCACATGGCCGAGCTTGGCCATCCGATCGTGGGCGACGGCAAGTACGGCGGTTCGGGGCAGGAGAACCTCGGCGACGGCTGGGGCGCGCAGCTGGGAGGCGAGATCAGCCGCAAACTGCACCTGCATGCGCGGACGCTGTCGATCACCCATCCGGTCACCGGCGCGCGGATCACCGTGACCGCGCCGCTGCCGGACCACATGGCGCGGACTTGGGAGACAGTGGGCTGGGCGCCCGGCGACGTGCCAACCGATCCGTTCGAGGACGTAGAATGAGCGAGCTGCGCCTCATCGTCTTCGACGTGGACGGCACTCTGGTCGACAGCCAGGGCGACATTCTGGCGGCGATGGGGCAGGCATTCGGCGCCGCCGGCCGCCCGGTGCCGACGCGGTCGGAGGTCCTCGGCATCGTCGGGCTGTCGCTGCCGGACGCCTTCGCCGCGCTGGTGCCCGAGGCGGCGCCGGCGGAACGGTCCGCGATGGTGGAGGCCTACAAGGATGCCTATGTCGACCTGCGCCGCGCGGGCGGGGTTGCGCAGTCCTCGCCGCTTTATCCCGGCGTGCGGGCGATGCTGGAGAGGCTTCATGCCGAACCCTGGACGCTTCTGGGCGTGGCGACGGGCAAGTCGCGGCGCGGGCTCGACAAGCTGCTGGACGGGCACGGCCTGCGCGAGCTGTTCGTGACGCTGCAATGCGCGGACGATCATCCGTCGAAGCCGCATCCGGCGATGCTGCAGGCGGCCCTGTCCGAGACAGGTGTCGCGGCGGGCCGGGCGGCGATGGTCGGCGACACCTCCTTCGACATGGAGATGGCGCGGGCCTCGGGCCTCCGTGCCATCGGAGTGAGTTGGGGGTATCACGCGGCGGCGCGGCTGGGGGCTGCCGATGTCGTGATCGACGAGATCGGCGCGCTGCCGGAAGCGCTTGGCGCCGTCTGGGCGGCGGCGTGACCGGGGGCGCGTTCGGCCCGGCGGAGGCGCCAGGCGGTGCCGGAGGAGCCTCCGGCGGGGATATTTTCGGGCAGATGAAACCAGGGGGCGGGCGCGGATGGCGCCGGGCCCGCGGGAGAGGCTGACATGAGCGAGTGGGCAGCGAAACGGTTCTGGACGGCTGCGGAGGCGGTGGCGCAGGGCGCCGGGCATTCGGTGGAGCTGGACGGGCGTGCGGTGAAGACGCCGTCCAAGGCGCCGCTGGTGGTGCCGAGCCGGGCCATGGCCGAGGCGGTGGCCGCCGAATGGCGGGCGCAGGGCGAGCGGATCGACCCGATGTCGATGCCGGTCACGCGCGGCGCGAACGCCGCGATCGACCGGGTGCGCGTGCAGCACGCCGAGGTGGCGGACATGCTGGCCGATTACGGCGACAGCGATCTTCTTTGCTACCGCGCGGAGGCGCCGGCGGAGCTCGTGTCGCGGCAGGCGGCGGCGTGGGATCCGCTGCTCGACTGGGCTGGCGATACGTTCGGTGCGCGGCTGTCGCCACGGACCGGGATCATGCACGAAGCGCAGGATCCCGAGGCGCTGGCGCGGCTGCGCCGGGAAGTCCACGCCCTGGACGCCTTCGATCTGACGGCGTTTCACGATCTCGTGTCGCTCAGCGGGTCGCTGGTGATCGGGCTGGCGGCGGAGCGCGGCGCGCACGATCCCGAGGCGCTCTGGGCCGCGTCCCGCATCGACGAGACCTGGCAGGAAGAGCTTTGGGGCGCCGACGAGGAGGCCGCGGATGTCGCGGCGAAGAAGCGCGGGGCGTTCCTCGATGCGGTGAGATTCCTGGCGCTGGCGCGCGCCGAATAGCCCTGCGCGGACCTGCCCGCCGTTGCGGCAGATGCGGAAAACGCAGGCAGAACCGGGGCGCTTTGCCTTGACGCCTTCGAAGGAATGCGCCCACACTCGGGCGCACTGGGAGGGGGCCTTCGACTTTCGGACCGGCCCCCGTTTCGGGACGCGCGAACCGCCACACCAAAGGGCGGCGCATAAACAGGAAGAGGTTCTTATGAAAACATCTGTCATCCTCGGCACGATGACCCTGGCCGCGATGGCCGCTGGCGCCGCCGGGGCGCAGACGCTGTCCGATGTGCAGGACCGGGGCACGCTCAATTGCGGCGTGACCACGGGACTCGTCGGCTTTGCCGCGCCGGACGCCAACGGGGACTGGTCGGGCTTCGACGTCGCGGTGTGCCGCGCTGTCGCCGCGGCGGTCCTCGAGGATCCGCAATCCGTCGAATTCGTGCCCACGACCGGCAAGACCCGTTTCACCGCGCTCTCTTCGGGGGAGATCGACATGCTGGCGCGGAACACCACCTGGACCTTCACCCGCGACGTCGACCTCAAGTTCGAGTTCGCCGGCATCAACTACTACGACGGCCAGGGCTTCATGATCCCAAAGGAGCTGGGCGTCAGCTCCGCCCGGGAGCTCAGCGGCGCGACGGTCTGCATCCAGACCGGCACCACCACCGAGCTCAACCTCGCGGACTACTTCCGCAAGAACAACATGGACTACGAGCCGGTCCCGATCGAGACCAACGCCGAGGCGCAGCAGCAGTACATTGCCGGCGCCTGTGACGTCTACACCACCGACGCCTCCGGCCTCGCCGCGACGCGCGCCGCCTTCGAGACGCCGGGCGATCACGTCATCCTGCCCGAGATCATCTCCAAGGAGCCGCTCGGCCCGCTCGTGCGCCACGGCGACAACGAATGGGGCGACGTGGTGCGCTGGACCCTGAACGCGCTGATCGCGGCCGAAGAGCTTGGCATCACCTCGGCCAATATCGACGAGATGAAGGCCGGAACCGAGAGCCCGGAGATCAACCGCATCCTCGGCACCGAGGGCAATCTCGGCGAGATGCTCGGCCTCGACGCCGACTGGGCGTACCGGGCAATCAAGGCCAACGGCAATTACGGCGAGATCTTCGCCAAGAACATCGGCGAGTCGACCCCGATCGGCCTGGCCCGCGGTCTGAACGCGCAATGGACCGATGGCGGCCTGATGTACGCGCCGCCGTTCCGCTAAGACACTTGGAAGAGGCGCGGGGGCACTTCCCCGCGCCTCTTTTTCTCCGTCGCCGGATGCGGCGGGTCTGGTGACAAGAACGCGCCTTCGATGCGTCAGGACGGGATCAACCCGCCGGCGCGACACCAGCAGGCGCCACCACAGGGATCACATCGATGACGACACTCAGCGACCCGCAAGGGGAGTCGTTCCGGCTATCCATGCTGTTGAACGACACGCGCTATCGTTCGTACACTTTCCAGTTCATCGCACTTGTCTGTGTCGCAGCGCTCTTCGCCTATCTGGGGTCGAACCTGATGGCGAACCTGCGGGCGGCGGGGCTGAGCATCAGCTACGATTTCCTTGGCGATCCGTCCGGTTACGACATCAACCAGACGATGATCGCCTATACCAGCCAGTCGAGCCATCTGCGCGCCTCCATCGTGGGGCTCCTGAACACGCTCCTGGTGTCGATCCTCGCCTGTATCACGGCGACGATCATCGGCGTCGTGGCGGGTGTGCTGCGGCTGTCGAACAACTGGCTCGTCTCCAAGCTCATGGCCGGTTACGTGGAAATGTTCCGCAATGTGCCGGTGCTGATCTGGATCATCATCATCTTCACGATCATGACCGCCGTCGCCCCGAGCCCAAGCGCGTTCCGGGGCGACGATCCCGACGCCTCCATGGTCTTCGGCATGATCGCCTTCACCAACCGGGGCGTCTACGTGCCCGCACCGGTATTCGAGCCGCTGGGCTGGGTCGTGCTGGGCGTGTTTCTCGCCTCCATCGTGGCGTCGATCCTCTATCGCCGCCATGCCAGAAAGAAGCTCTTTGACGAAGGCGTGCTGCTGCCAACGACCTGGCCGACGCTGGCCATCGTCTTTGTGCCCGCGATCCTGGTGTTCTTCGTGCTGGGCCGGCCGATCACGCTCGATATCCCCGAGCTGGGGGGCTTCAACTTCTCGGGCGGCGTCACGCTTCTGGGCTCTCTCATCGCGCTGTGGTTCGCGCTGGCGATCTATACCGGCGCCTTCATCGCCGAAAACGTGCGCGCCGGCATCCTGTCGGTGAGCCGCGGCCAGACCGAGGCGGCCGCCGCGCTGGGTTTGAGGCCGCGGCGGATCATGAACCTGGTGGTGCTGCCGCAGGCGTTGCGGGTGATCGTTCCGCCGCTGATCTCGCATTACCTCAACATCACCAAGAACTCCTCTCTCGCCATCGCGGTGGGGTATATGGACCTCACCGGCACGCTGGGTGGCATCACGCTCAACCAGACGGGCCGGGCAATCGAGACGATCCTCTTGCTGATGCTGTTCTATCTCGCGATCAGCCTGACGATCTCGGGCCTGATGAACGTCTACAACAACGCCGTGCGGCTGAAGGAGCGGTGACATGAGCGACGTTCACGCACAATCCGTCGGCTGGGTCCGCGATACGCTTATCGACCAACAGCCGCCCCCTGTAACCGAGGCTGGCGCGGTGAAGTGGGTCCGGTCGAATCTCTTTTCCACGATCCCCAACGCGATCCTGACGCTTGCCGCGCTTTGGGTGCTGTGGAGGCTGCTGTCGGGCGTGGCGCCATGGATCCTCAACGGGATCTGGGACGCGCCGTCGCTGTCGGCCTGCCGGGAGATCCTGGACGGGGCCACCGGTGGCTGCTTCGCGGTGCTGGCGGAGCGCTGGAACCAGCTTCTGTTCGGTTTCCAGTACCCGTCGGAGCTCTACTGGCGACCGATGAGCGCGTTCCTGCTGCTGTTCGTCGCCATCGCACCGGTGCTGTTCTACAAGACCTTCCCGCGGCAGATGCTGATCTTCACGGCGATCTACCCGTTCCTCGCCTACTGGCTGATCTGGGGCGGCTCGCTGCTGACGCCGGTCTGCGCGGGGTTGGGATTCGTGATCGGCTACCTCGTCTATGCGCGGCTGGTGACGCAAAGCTTCGCCATGGGCTTCTTCGGAGGCATCGCCGCGGCCCTGGTGTTCTGGTGGATTACCGGGGCGCTCAACTTCACCGGCATCCTGATGATGGAGCGGGTGGAGAGCCGCAATCTCGGCGGCTTCATGCTGAACCTGATCCTCGGTACGGTCTGCGTGTCGTTGTCGATCCCGTTCGGCATCGCGCTGGCGCTGGGGCGACAATCGGACATGCCGATCATCAAGTGGATCTGCGTGGTCTTCATCGAGTTCATCCGGGGCGTGCCGCTGATCACGCTGCTGTTCGTGGCGAACGTGGTGCTGGCCTATTTCCTGCCGCCGGGGTCGAATTTCGATCTGATCCTGCGGGTGATCATCATGATCACCATGTTCGCCTCGGCCTATATCGCGGAGGTCATCCGCGGCGGCCTAGCGGCGCTGCCCAAGGGCCAGTACGAGGCGGCCGACAGTCTCGGGCTCGACTACGCGCAGGCGATGCGGCTGATCATCCTGCCGCAGGCGCTGAAGATCTCCATTCCGGGCATCGTCAACGTGGCGGTGGGCCTCTTCAAGGACACCACGCTGGTGTCGGTGATCTCGATGTTCGACCTCGTGGGCATGATAAGGGGGCCGATCCTCGCCTCGACCGAATGGAACGGCGTCTACTGGGAGCTTCTGGGCTTTGCCGCGCTTCTGTTCTTCGTCACCTGCTACGGCATTTCGCAATATTCCCAGTGGCTCGAGCGCCAGCTCAACACGGACCGCCGGTAAGGAGTTCAAGACATGGCTGACACCGCAGTCGAAACGCCGAGCCCGGCGAAACTCGAGGTCTCCGACGAGGTCGCGATCCAGATCACCAACATGAACAAGTGGTACGGCACGTTCCACGTTCTGCGCGACATCGACCTGACGGTGCATCGCGGCGAGCGGATCGTCATCGCCGGGCCGTCGGGGTCGGGCAAGTCCACGCTGATCCGCTGCATCAATGCGCTGGAGGAACACCAGCGCGGGCGGATCGAGGTCGACGGAACGGTGCTGTCCTCGGACATCAAGAACATCGACACGATCCGGTCCGAGGTCGGGATGGTGTTCCAGCACTTCAACCTGTTCCCGCACCTGACGATCCTGGAGAACTGCACGCTGGCGCCGATCTGGGTCCGCAAGATCCCCAAGCACGAGGCCGAGAAGACGGCGATGCACTTCCTCGAGAAGGTGAAGATCCCCGAACAGGCCGACAAGTATCCCGGCCAGCTCTCGGGCGGTCAGCAGCAGCGCGTCGCCATCGCCCGGTCGCTGTGCATGCGCCCGCGCATCATGCTCTTCGACGAGCCGACCTCGGCGCTCGATCCCGAGATGATCAAGGAGGTGCTCGACACCATGGTCGAGCTCGCCGAGGAAGGCATGACGATGATCTGCGTCACGCACGAGATGGGCTTTGCCCGGCAGGTGGCGAACCGGGTGATCTTCATGGACCAAGGCCAGATCGTCGAACAGAACGAGCCGGAAGAGTTCTTCAACAACCCCAAGAACCCGCGCACGCAGCTGTTCCTGAGCCAGATCCTCGGCCACTGAAACCCGGGCGGCGGGCGTGGCTCAGGCTTCGCCCTCTGCCTCCATCTCCAGCGCGAGCGGCGCCGTCTTCGATGGCAGATCCTCCACCGACAGCGGGGCGGAGGGTTTCGACAGCCGGTTGCGCACCACCCAGTGAAGCCGCGAGGACGCCCGCGTGATCGCCACATAGGCGAGCCGCTTCCACAGCGGCTGGCCGGCTTCCACCCGCCCCATCCGCGCCGCGGCGTAAAGGTCGGGGGCGAAGACCTGCACGTTCTCCCATTGCGAGCCCTGCGCCTTGTGGATCGTCACCGCCGCGCCGTGCAGGAAGGTCGCGCCCATGCGCGCGGCGAAGGGAATGAAGGGCTCTTCCTCGTCCGGTTTCTCGATCTTCACGATGGAGGCCGCGGACATCCGCGGATCCTCTGCCCCGACGACGTGCAGACGGGAAAAGCCCGGCCGCTTGCCGGGGCCGAGGTAGATCACCTGGGCGCCCTTGATGAGCCCGCGCGCTTCAAGGTCCAGCCGCTTCTTGCGGTGCTTCACCGGCAACTCGATCCCGTCGCAGATCAGCGGCTCGCCGGCCAGAAGTTCGGTTTCGGGCGCTTCGTGGACGGCGCGGAAGGCGTTTATCAGCCGGATGCGCGTGACGTTGCGCCAGACCAGCACCGGCGAGCGGGCCATCAGGTCGACCTCGACCCGGCTCGCCCAGACGACGCGGTCGTCGTGGCGGGCCTTGTCCTCCACCATCCGCTCGAAATCCTCGAAGGACAGCTGCGGGTCCGACAGCGCATGCGCCAGATCGAGGATCGGGTTGTCGGCCTCCTGCCGGTGGATGCGGCTCAGCTCCAGCTTCTGATCGTCGGCAAACTCGTCGAAGATCATCTTTCCCGACTGGTTCACCGGGGCGAGCTGCGCGGGATCGCCGAACAGGACGAGGTTGGGAAAGATCTCCTGCAGATCCTCGAACTGGCGGTCGTCAAGCATCGAGGCCTCATCGACGAAGCCGACGTCGAGCGGCTCTTCCCGCCGCTTCCAGCCGGTGATGAAGTCCGACCCGCGCAGGCCCGCGGCCGCCAGCGCCGCCGGCACCGACTTGTGCGACTGGTAGGAGGCGAAGGCGCGGTCGAGCGCGTCCTCGGTCAGGTCCTCGATCTCGGGCTTCTCGACGTTGCCCATCAGCCATTCGGCGATGCGTTCGTATTCGGGGTCGTAGACCGGCGTATAGATGATGCGGTGGATCGTCGTCGCCGGCACGCCGCGGTTGCGCAGCACGCTCGCCGCCTTGTTGGTCGGCGCCAGCACCGCGACGGTGCGTTTCTCGCGCCGCCGCCGGCTTTCGAAATCGCCGGACACAAGCTCCACCCCCGCCGCGTCCAGCGCCTTGCAGAGCTCGGCCAGCAGCAGCGTCTTGCCCGACCCGGCCTTGCCCATGAGCGCGAGGCGCTTGGGCGCCGCGCCCTTCGCCGGCAGGGCGGTGCCGGCCTTCAGGTCGATGCCGGCATTGCGCAGCATCTCGGCCACGCGGTCGTAGGCCTCGGCCTGATCGTCGGAAAAGGTAAGCTGGGGCAGGGTCATGGCGCCGACCCTATCCCTCGTGCAGAGGCGGCGCCAGAGAGCGCGGCGATCAGGCCGCCGCGACGCAGCTTTGCGGGGCGGTGCCGAAGGCGGTCTCGAACCAGCGGCGCGAGGTTTCGGGCGCGATGCCCGCGCTCGCCGCGACGCGCGCCTGCGCCTCGACGGTGAAGTCCCACAGGCCGACGGAGACCTGGGCGCGGCCGCTGCCGGAGGTTCCCAGAACCTCCGGCGAGGCGCCGATGCGGCGATAGATCCGCACCATGCGCGCGTCGAAGACTCCGACGAAATGCTCGACGCCGAAGCCGCGCATGACCTCGCCGCCTGCCAGCATCAACCCGGCCGCTACGCCAGGATGCGCCCCTTCGGAGAGGCAGAAGCGCGTGCATTCCCAGATCAGCGGGCTTTCGATGCGCACGCCGTCCGTCAGGTGCAGGAAATGGTCGATGACCATCGTCCGCCCGGTCGTCGGCAGGAGCCGCATGGACCCGCCATGCCCGCCCTTCGGCGTCTCCCAGATGACATAGAGCGGGTTCAGCGCGTCGTACTGGTCGATCTCCAGCCCCTCCGCCGTCAGCGGCAGGTCCCAGCCGAGGCGGCCGACGAACTGCGCGGCGCGGTCGCGGAACATCGCGTCGCGCAGGGCAGGGCGGGTGTGAAGGTCCTGGCCGTAAATGTAACGGATCATGCTGCGCTCCCTTCCGAATGTGATGGAGGCAGCGTGTGGGGGGCGGGTTAATCCCGCCCGAGCGGGGCGTGGGTGGTCGACGACGGAGCGTGAACACACCTTAGCGAAGCGTTAACCGCAGCGTGCGGCGTCAGACGACAATGATCCCGCGCTGCAACGCCTTCGCGACAGCGTGGGTCGTGTTCATCGCCCCCAGCTTGTGGCGGGCGCTTTCGATATAGACGCGCAGCGTATGCTCCGAGATCGACAGCGCGTCGGCCACCTGCGCACGGTTGTAGCCGACCGCGAGGAAGGTGAGCGCGTCGACCTCGCGCGGGGACAGGGGCGTCGCGTCGCGGGGCTTGCGCCCGGGCTGCAATTGCAGCGCCTTGTCGTTGAAGAAATGCGCCAAGAGGATCAGGTCGCGCCGGCTTTCGGTCGTGAACATCTCCCAGTGATTGTCGTCGCAGCTATGGTTGATCGTGAAGAGCGCGAATTGCCCGTTCGGCCCCCGGATCGGGATGGAGAACCCCTGGTTGCCGACCCCGTGCGCCACCGCGTCGGCAAGGAAGGCCCGTGCGGCCCGGCTCGACCAGTCGAGCTGTTTCCAGTTCACCGGGTGGAACCGCTGGTAGCAGCCCTGCACCACCGGATCGACGCGCAGGTACCCCTTTTCGACGTACCGCGCGACCCAGGAGGCGGGATAGGTGCCGCAGCCGTATTGATCGCCGCTGCCGCTGACCCAGTGGTAGACGACGTGGCTGATACCCAGATCGGTGCAGAGCCTTTCGGAAAAGGCTTGCAGGTCGTCGTGCGCGTCAGCCGACTCCAAACCGTTCAGAATCCTCTCGATCGACGCGACCGACGAAATGTACCCCACCGCACGGGTCCCCTGTACGCGACGCGATTTCGGCGTGGGCGACGAACTTGGCATCTTCCAGTTGCGACGCGAGCGCATGAAGGCCGTT
Source organism: Roseivivax sediminis (assembly GCF_900112685.1). Lineage (GTDB taxonomy): Bacteria > Pseudomonadota > Alphaproteobacteria > Rhodobacterales > Rhodobacteraceae > Roseivivax > Roseivivax sediminis. The sequence continues at coordinate 142,393 of NZ_FOMS01000008.1, read as the reverse complement.
CTGGCGCGAGAAGGTGCCCAGGTCCGAAAGCACGTTAATGATCCAGTCGTGTTTCATGATGTCACCTCCAAATGGTTAACGGCTCCTTAACAACAATCTTAGCGGAGCCGGGTCACCGCCGGTATTCACGAAAGTTCCCTCCCCATTTCCTGCGAGGGTCAGCGCGGCCAAGCCCTTCGAAGCGTTGCGCGCACGAAGGCAGGCACCGAAACGCGACGGGCCCGCGGCAGCGCCGCGGGCCCGTCCGGCATCGTGTCGCTGCGAGCGCGTTTACGTCTTCGCCTCGAGCGCGTCCTCGAGTGTGCGCAGGCCGGTCTTGGGCGACTGGACCAGCACCGACATGTTTCCCGGCTTGTGTTCGTTGCGCATCATCTTCATGTGCGCGTGCGGGATCTCGTTCCACGGAAACACCTCGGACATGCATGGATCGAGCCGGCGTTCCACCATCAGCTGGTTCGCCGCCGCCGCCTGCTTGAGGTGGGCGAAGTGCGACCCTTGCAGGCGCTTCTGGTGCATCCACATGTAGCGCACGTCGAAGGTGGTGTTGTAGCCGGTCGTGCCGGCGCAGATCACCACCATGCCGCCCTTCTTCACCACCAGGGTGGAGACCGGGAAGGTCGCCTCGCCGGGATGTTCGAACACCATGTCGACGTTCACGCCCTTGCCGGTGATCTCCCAGATCGCCTTGCCGAACTTGCGCGCTTCCTTGAGCCACTCGTTGTATTCCGGCGTGTTAACCGTCGGAAGCTGCCCCCAGCACTTGAAATCGCGCCGGTTGATGACGCCCTTGGCGCCCAGCGACATGACGAAATCGCGCTTGTCCTCGTCCGAGATCACGCCGATGGCGTTCGCCCCCGCCGTGTTCGCAAGCTGGATCGCGTAGGAGCCGAGCCCGCCTGAGGCGCCCCAGACCAGCACGTTCTGGCCGGGCTTGAGCTCGTGCGGATGGTGTCCGAACAGCATCCGGTAGGCGGTGGCGAGCGTCAGCGTGTAGCAGGCCGCCTCTTCCCAGGTCAGGTGCTTGGGCCGCGGCATGAGCTGCTGCGCCTGCACGTTGGTGAACTGCGCGAAGGAGCCGTCCGGCGTCTCGTAGCCCCAGATCCGCTGCGAGGGCGACAGCATCGGGTCGCCGCCGTTGCATTCCTCGTCGTCGCCGTCGTCCTGGTTGCAGTGGATGACGACCTCGTCGCCGACCTTCCAGCGCTTCACCTTGTCGCCGACCGCCCAGACGATCCCGCTCGCGTCCGATCCGGCGATGTGGAATTCCGCCCCGTGCACGTCGAACGGCGAGATCGGCACGCCCTTGCCGGCCCAGACGCCGTTGTAGTTCACGCCCGCGGCCATCACCAGCACCAGCACCTCGTAGCTGTCGAGCCTGGGGACATCGACGACTTCCTGCTGGAAGCTCTTGTCGGGGTCGCCGTGCCGTTCGCGCCGGATGCACCAGCAGTACATCTGCTTCGGCACGTAGCCCATCGGGGGCATCTCGCCGATCTCGTAGAGGTCCTTTTCGGGCGCATCGTACTGGGCGATGTCGGTTTGCGTATCCAGAGCCATCGCGGCCTCCTTCCTGAACGTGCCGTCGGGGCCCCGACCGTGCATCTTGCCGCGCCGCAGAATCGTCACCCCGTTTTCACGGAGATACCGCCCATCGCGCAATAATTCAACACCAAGGAGGTAGGGTTTGAAACTTTATGACCGAGCAGTTGCAGAAACTTGCGTATCCGCCTCGGGCTCCGGCATCAGGTGGCGGATCGAATTGGCGTAGAAGGCGGCGAGGTCACGGCCCTCCCCGGTGATCCGGTAACCCTCGGGCGTGTCCGCGGCGATGCCGCGCTTCAGAAGCGTCCGCAGCCCGACCTCCACGGCATAGTCACGGTCGCCGCGCGGCAGGTGCATCTGCCCCCGGTTCAGTCCCTGCGCCGCGTCGGAGAAGGCGTCTTGCAGCGCGGGACGCCGCATCGGCCCGCCGTGAAGCAGCACATGCGCAACCAATGGGACGGGCAGAACCGGCGTGACCGCGCCGATCCGGTCGATCAGCGTTTGCGCCAGCTCCTCCGGCGCCTGGGCCAGCTCTGGCGCCGCGCGCAGCGACACCGGATCGCCGAAGCTGACAGCGGCATAGCCGAAGCGCCGGTAGCGCCCCGTCAGCCAAAGCCACACCTGCCTGAGGGCGAAGCCCGCGACGACCCCGATCCGCGCCTCGAAGCGGCGCCCGCCCGCGCGCCCCGCGGCGACGAGGATGCGATCCTCGAGCACGCGGTCGTAGTTCAGCGCCACCGGCACGAAGACCACGTCGTGCGCCGAGAGGTCGGCGCCCTCGGTGATGTACTTGGTCAGCCCGACCTTCGGAGCGGCCAGCGCCCCGTCGAGGCTGAGTCCGCCCTCGGGAAAGATCGCCTGCGTGACGCCCCCGGCCGTCGACAACTGCACGTAGCGCTGCAGCACCCGCCGATAGAGCGTGTTGCGCGATTTCCGGCGGATGAAATACGCCCCCATCGCGCGGATCAGCCGCGACAGCGGCCAGACCTGCGCCCATTCGCCGACCGCGTAGCTCAGCGCAGAGCGGTCCGCGGCAAGATAGGTGACCAGCACGTAATCCATGTTGGAGCGGTGGTTCATGACGAAGACCACCGTGGCGTTCCGGTCGATGGCCGACAGTGCCTCGGTGTCGTGCCGCACCATCCGCACGCGGTACAGCGCGTTCGACAGCGCCCGCGCCGCCCGGATCGCGACGCCGAAATAGGCCGCGGCGGAAAAGGACGGAACGATCTCGCGCGCGTAGCGCCGGGCCTCCTCGAAGGCCACGTCCTCGCGCACGCCGGTCTCGCGCGCATGGTCGACGATGGCGCGCGTCACCTCCGGATCGTAGCACAGCCGCTGGATCAGGTCGTAGCGCCGGGCAAGCTTGAACGGCTGGATCGGCCGCTCAAGTCGCGTATTGAGCCGCGCCACCGCCCGTTCCAGCCGCCGGCGCAGGAACCAGCGCACCGACGGAAACAGGAAATGCGAGGCGAAGGTCACCGCGGCGAAAGCCAGGATCAGGACGAAAAGCCAGACGGGAAGCGTCACGGTAGCGGTCATCGCGGCAAAGTCGCAGCCCGCCGCGGCGCTGGCAAGCCGCATGCCTGCGCCACGTCGACGCTTGGCCGCCGGACCCGGGCCCCGGCCCGGCGCGTCCTGCTTCTTTGGGCCTGAAATACTCCCGGGGAGCGCGAGGGGCAGGCGCCCCTCGCTCCGGCCCGTGCCGCCGGGTTCGGCGGTCGGGCCACGGCTCCGGTTTCGCCGCAGCGCGGCGAATTGACATTGCCACAATATTTCTATTAATCGGTCCGAAGCGAAACTTTATTACCCACGCATCTTCAGCTCAGGTGACGCCCGCCATGCCAGACACGCCTTCCCTGCCGCCTCGCGACACACCCTGGCTCATCCGGACCTACGCGGGTCACTCGACGGCCGCAGCTTCCAACGCGCTTTACCGCGGCAACCTCGCCAAGGGCCAGACCGGTCTGTCGGTCGCGTTCGATCTGCCGACGCAGACCGGCTACGACAGCGATCACGAACTGTCGAAGGGCGAGGTGGGAAAGGTCGGCGTGCCGATATGCCATCTCGGTGACATGGAGACGCTGTTCGACGCAATTCCGCTTGAGCAGATGAACACCTCAATGACGATCAACGCCACGGCGCCGTGGCTGCTCGCGCTCTATATCGCGGTGGCCGAGCGGCAGGGGGCGGATGTCTCCAGGCTTACCGGCACCGTGCAGAACGACCTGATCAAGGAATACCTCAGCCGCGGCACCTATATCTGTCCGCCGAAACCGTCGCTGAAGATGATCGGGGACGTCGCCGAGTATTGCTACAAGCACGTGCCGAAATGGAACCCGATGAACGTGTGTTCCTATCACCTGCAAGAGGCCGGCGCGACGCCCGAGCAGGAGCTTGCCTTCGCGCTCGCCACCGCGACCGCAGTCCTCGACGAATTGAAGCCACGGGTTCCTGCGTCCGATTTCCCGATGCTCTGTGGGCGCATTTCCTTCTTCGTGAATGCCGGCATCCGGTTCGTGACCGAGATGTGCAAGATGCGCGCCTTCGTCGATCTCTGGGACGAAATACTGGAGTCGCGCTACGGCGTGACCGATCCCAAGTACCGCCGCTTCCGTTACGGCGTGCAGGTCAATTCGCTGGGCCTGACCGAACAGCAACCCGAAAACAACGTCTACCGCATCCTGATCGAGATGCTCGCCGTGACGCTGTCGAAAAAGGCCCGCGCCCGCGCCGTGCAATTGCCGGCCTGGAACGAGGCGCTCGGCCTGCCGCGTCCGTGGGACCAGCAATGGTCCATGCGGATGCAGCAGATCATGGCCTACGAGACCGACCTTCTGGAATTCGACGATCTGTTCGACGACAACCCGGCTGTGGAGCGCAAGGTGGCCGAACTGCGCGACGGCGCAAGGGCGGAACTGGCGACGCTCGACGCCATGGGCGGCGCGATCGAGGCGATCGATTACATGAAGTCCCGCCTCGTCGAGAGCAACGCCGACCGCGTCGCGAAAGTGGAGCGGGGCGAGACGGTGGTGGTCGGCGTCAACCGCTGGACGGACACGGAGCGCTCGCCGCTCCTCGGCGAGGATGGCGGTATCATGACCGTCGACCCCGCGGTGGAGCAGGACCAGATCGCACGGCTTACCGCCTGGCGCGAGGCGCGCGACGATGAAGCCGTGAAGCGCGCGCTTGCCGATCTGCGCGCCGCCGCGCGCGAGGGCCGCAACGTCATGCCTGCGTCGATCGAGGCGGCCAAGGCCGGCGTGACGACGGGCGAATGGGCCGCCGAGATGCGCGCGGCGCACGGCGAATACCGGGGGCCCACGGGAGTATCGAAAGCGGTCTCCAACCGCACAGAGGGTCTCGACGATATTCGCGAGGCGGTGGATGCGGTGTCCGGCCGGCTCGGCCGCCGTCTGACCTTCCTTGTCGGCAAACCGGGACTCGACGGTCATTCCAACGGGGCCGAGCAGATCGCCTTTCGAGCCCGCGATTGCGGCATGCAGATCGACTACGAGGGCATTCGCCTGACGCCGGCCCAGATCGTTGCGGCGGCATCCGAATCCGATCCGCACGTGATCGGATTGTCGATCCTGTCGGGCAGCCATCTGCCACTGGTTGAAGAGACTCTGGAGCGTTTACGTCAGGAGAACCTCGGTCATATTCCCGTGATCGTTGGCGGCATTATTCCCGACGAAGACGCTCGGAAATTGACCGCGATGGGCGTTGCCAAAACCTATACGCCAAAGGATTTTGAGTTGAATTCCATCATGCGAGATATCGTCGCCCTGGTTGATCCCAAAGCCGTTGCCGCTGAGTAGCGTCAGATCCCGGCTCCAAGAAATGCCGCCCGACTGGGCGGCATTTTCTTTTTGCCATTGCTATTCCAAATCCGCTGCCACAGAATTAACTTCAGTTAAACAGTGGAGCGTGTAATAGAGCTTCCAGCGGGCAGAAAGAAAGAGACACTCCATGAATATGAACCTCGAAGACCTCTCCAAGGACGAGCTCAAGCGACTGAAAACGGATGTGGACCGCGCCTTGAAGACGATCGACCAACGCCGCAAGGCGGAGGCGAAACGCGCCGCCGAAACCGCCGCGAAGGAATACGGCTTTTCTCTCGACGATCTCGTGGCCGAAGCCGGAAAGGGTTCCAAGGGCTTGCCGAAATACAAGAATCCAGACGATCCTTCGCAAACCTGGACGGGCCGTGGCCGGAAGCCCAACTGGGTGCTTTCGGCGCTCGATAGCGGAAAGACGTTGGACGATCTGAAGATCTGAACGGATGACGATCCATATCGGCGCCGCCGCGGGCGAAATCGCGGAGACCGTGCTTCTGCCCGGGGATCCTTATCGCGCGAAATGGATCGCCGAAACCTTCCTCACCGCACCGCGCCTCGTCAACGAGGTGCGCGGCATGCTGGGATATACCGGTACCTGGAACGGTCACGCGGTGACCGTTCACGGCTCCGGCATGGGCATGCCTTCATTGTCGATCTACGCCAACGAGCTGATCCGGGATTACGGGGCGAAGACGCTCATTCGCGTCGGCTCCTGCGGCGCGATGCAGGACAAGGTCGCGTTGCGGGATATCATTCTCGCAATGGCGGCCAGCACCCTCTCGACGCCGTCGCGGGGGATCTTGCGCGAGATCGATTTCGCTCCTGCGGCGAATTGGCAACTGCTGCGCGGTGCGGCCGATGCGGCCGAAGCCAGGGGCGCGACCTATCACGTCGGCGGGATTTATTCCTCGGACGTGTTCTATGACGAACGGCCCGATCTTTCGGAAATCATGACCCGCCACGGCATTCTCGGCGTGGAAATGGAAGCGGCCGAACTTTATACGCTCGCCGCGCGTCATGGGGTCAGGGCGCTCGCGGTCCTGACAGTCAGCGACCAGTTGATGACCGGTGAGGCACTGTCCTCCGCCGACCGCGAACGCGGCTTTGCCGACATGGTCGAAATCGCGCTCGCCGCTGCCTTTGCCTAGAGCCCGTGCGAACGGTCGTAGCCGCTCGCCGCCGGCGCCTCCCATCCTGCGGGGGCGCCGTTTTCCGGCCGCAGGATTTCCACCTCCAGGGGAAAACAGCGCGCCGCGTCGCTCGAATGTGCCGATCCGCAATCGCCGCCGGGACAAGCGCTGAGCGCGCCCAGAAGATCGATTTCCGCGAGGAAGGTGATCGCGTCGCCCGGCCGCACCGGGCTGGCCTTCATGAAATACTGTCCGGTGTCGCGGGTGAAGCCGGTGCACATGAAGACGTTCAGAACGTCATGCACGTGCCGTTCCGCCTCCGCCAGCGGCAGCTCCAGTTCTTCGGCCAACGCGCGGGTGAGGTTGGAATGGCAGCAATGGTGGTATTGCGTCCGCGACAGCAGATGCGCGGTGTAGGGATCGCAGCGCGTGCCGATCACGTCATGCACAGACCCGCCGTCCCCGTCGATCCCGTACCAGTCGAGGTCGTCCGCCACGACCGTCGCCATCGGCCGCATATAAGGAAAAGCCGACCACAGCCGGTCGCCCGTGGAGACATGCGTGCCGTGCAGCGCGCGGGTCTTGCCCGAATAGAAGCGTTCCGACAGGTCCGAGGCGGCCCAGAGATTCAGGTCTCCGACCTGCGGCCCCTCAAGTGAGCGGATGCGAAAGAATGTCCCGGCCGGAACGCGGAAGCACCGCGCCTGCCGCGGCGGCACCCGGGCCGTGCCCGTCACCTCCGCACCTGCCAGCGCCACCTTGTAGGCGTCCATCGGCACCCGGGGCAGCGTTTCGGGCGGGTAGCAGATCACTGGCCGCACCGCGCGCCGGGCCTCCGCATCCTTCGGCGCACCGCTCTTTGATCCTGTCTGCATCGCACTGCCTTTCTGTCCCATGCGGTTCTTGCCCGACGGGGCCCGCCTTGCGGCGCCCGGTCGGGCGGGCAACCTGCCCCCCCCCCGGTCCTAGACAAAAAGAAAAGGCCGGGACAGGGCCCGGCCTTCACAGATAACAGGTGACGCGCGCTTCAGATCGCGACGACGTCGAGCGGCGGGAAGCCATTGAAGCCGACCGAGGAATAGGTCGACGTGTAGGCGCCGCAGCTGCGGATGATGATCTTATCCCCGGCTTTCAGACCGAGCGGCAGCTCGACCGGGCGCTTTTCGTACAGGACGTCGGCCGAGTCGCAGGACGGACCGGCCAGGACGCAAGGACCGTGGGGCTCGTGATCGCGCGTGGTCACGAAGCGGTAGCGGATCGCCTCGCCCTCGGTCTCCGCGAGACCCGAGAAGCGGCCGATGTCGAGATAGACCCAGCGGTGCAGGTCGTTCTCGGACTTCTTGGACACCAGCAGCACCTCGGCGGCGATGGCGCCGGCCTCGGCGACGAGGCCGCGGCCGGGCTCTGCCATGATGTGCGGCACGTCACCGAAGCGCGCCTCGATCTGGCGCATGACGGCGGCTGCATAGGCGTTCGGCGCGTCGATTTCCTCGGTGTAGAAGGCCGGGAAGCCGCCGCCGATGTTGAGCGTGGTCAGATCGTGCCCGGCCGCCTTCGCGGCGTGCCAGACGGAGGCCACCTGGTCGAGCGTCTCGCCCCAGCCGAGCGCGCGCTTGGTCTGCGATCCGACGTGGAAGGACAGGCCGACCGGCGTCAGCCCCTTCGCCACGGCGAGATCGAGCAGCGGCACAGCCTTGTCCATGGCGCAGCCGAACTTGCGCGACAGCGGCCAGTCGGCCTCGGTCGAGCCGACGATGAGGCGGACATAGACCTTCGCGCCGGGCGCATGCGCGGCGATCTTGTCCATCTCCTCTTCGGCGTCGACGGCGAAGGTGGCGATGCCGGCCTGGTGCGCGAAGGCGATGTCCGAGGCCCGCTTGATCGTGTTGCCGAAGGAGATCTGCTCGGGCCGGGCGCCCATGGCGAGGCAAAGCTCGATCTCCCCGCGCGAGGCGGCGTCGAAGTTCGAGCCTTCACGGACCAGCGTCTCGATCACGGCGCGGTCGGGGTTGGCCTTCACCGCGTAGTGGATCGTGGCGCGGCCCAGGCCGTCCTTCAGCGCGCGGTACTGGCGCGCGACGGCCTCGGTGTCGATCACCAGGGTCGGACGTTCGAAAGAGGTATTGCGGATGAAGCTCTCGACCCGGTCGGAGACGCCGCGGGTTGCGGGCATGACTTCGGTTGCCGAGAACTCGGTGACGTATGCGTTCATGTTCCATCTCCAATAGGACCCGGTCCATTCCTGGACCGACCAGTGCTGTCAGAGACGTTACCGTCGCTACGTAACCGTGGGGCGGACCCATGGGACAGAGGCGCGTGCGTTGGCGTCTGCGGTAGAGCGCATATCGGGGATCACCCGATTCTCTTCAAGTGTGATTTTCGCACGATTTTCGATTTTTCCGTTACCGCTTCAGGCGTTGTTCCTGAAACACGATTTCGGCGTTTCACCCGGTTTTCCGGTGGTCTTGGCGCCGCAGAAAACGCAGCTCCATGTGGCTTCCGTGTCACTGTGGCGGTATTCGCGCCAGCGGCAGGCGCGGGTCGCCCGGTTGGAGAAGATCGCGATCAGCACGAAGGCGACGATGAGCCCGACGATGACGACCATGATCCCTCCTTCCGGCGGTCTGCCCCGCCCGGGCTTTCAGCTAGGGCAGGACAGGTGGCGCGCAAGCGCAGGCTCAGGCTGCGCGGTAATAGGCCAGCGCGTCGCCCGGTGCCTCTTCCTTCGGGGCGGGCATGGCGACGGGGGTCCAGTACGCCAGTTGCTCGGCCAGGACGGCGAGAGCCTGTTCGGCACGGGTCGGTGCGGCGGTGCGGATTTGATCGGTCATCTGGGTGCCTCTAGCTCGGTTGGCTTGGCCCCTCCCTGACCGACCATATGATGCTGCGGCGCGGCATTGTCACCCCGGACCGTGTGCATAAGCGCGATGACGTTGCTGCATGCCGAATGTAAGACGCCGCGCGGAGGGCTCCGGGCGGCGTCTCGCGCGGCGGTCGGCGCGGGATCAGATCGAGCGCTCGACCATGGTCTTCTTGATCTGCGCGATGGCCTTGGCGGGGTTCAGGCCCTTCGGGCAGGTCTTCGCGCAGTTCATGATCGTGTGGCAGCGATAAAGCTTGAACGGATCCTCCAGATCGTCCAGCCGCTCGCCCGTCGCCTCGTCGCGGCTGTCGATGATCCAGCGGTAAGCGTGCAATAGCGCGGCGGGCCCGAGGTACCGGTCGCCGTTCCACCAGTAGGACGGGCAGGCGGTGGAGCAGCAGGCGCACATCACGCATTCGTAAAGACCGTCGAGTTTCTCGCGATCCTCGATGGATTGCCGCCATTCCTTCGCCGGGGCGGGCGTCGACGTCTCCAGGTACGGATGGATCGAGGCGTGCTGGGCGTAGAAATGGGTGAGGTCCGGGATCAGGTCCTTGACCACCGGCATGTGCGGCAGCGGGTAGATCTTCACGTCGCCCTTCACCTCGTCCATGCCGTAGATGCAGGCGAGCGTATTGATCCCGTCGATGTTCATCGCGCAGGATCCGCAGATCCCCTCGCGGCAGGACCGGCGGAAGGTCAGGGTCGGGTCGATCTCGTTCTTGATCTTGATGAGAGCGTCAAGGATCATCGGCCCGCAGGTGTCCATGTCGACGAAGTAGGTGTCGACGCGGGGGTTCTCGTCGTCGTCCGGCGACCAGCGGTAGATCTGGAACTTGCGCACGTTGGTCGCGCCCTCGGGCTTCGGCCAGGTCTTGCCGGTGCGCATCTGAGAATTCTTGGGCAGGGTCAGTTGGACCATGTCAGCCTCCCGTTGAGAGAAGGGCCGGCAGCCCTTCGGCTACCGGTCAGATATGGATGCGCCGGCGCGGCGCAACGCGCTGCGTCGATATGCGCCGGGCCCATCAGAGCGCGCCCGCGTCGCGGGCATATTGCGTGGCGAGGCAGCGCACCGTCTCGGGCCGCTGCACGACCTCGGCCACGATCTGCACCGACGACGCCGTCGGCCCGGTGAGCGTGTCCGCCCCCAGCGAATAGATCTGGTTGGCGCTGGCATTGTCGATAACGCAGTCGATCGCGGCCTCCAGCGGCAGGTTCGGGTAGCGGTCGAGCACCACGCGATTGACGGTCGAGCGCGCGGCGTTCCGCGCGACCTGATCCCGCGTCTGCGGCGCGCAGGCCGCGACGGTCGCCAGGATCAGGAGGGTTGCACAGAACCGCATCAGAACGTCCGCGCCTTGGGGGCGATGCGCTTGAGCTCGATCCCGCCCTGCGCCTCGTCGGTCAGCGGGTCGGTGACGATGGGCCGGTAGCTCAGCGTCATGCGGATGGAGTTCACGCGGTTGCCCTCGGCCCGGGCGATGGTGTGCACGCGCCAGTTCTCATCGTCGCGGTCTCCGAAATCCTCGTGCGCATGGGCGCCGCGGCTTTCCTTGCGTGCCTCGGCAGAGATGATCGTGGCCAGCGCGTTGGGCATCAGGTTGCTGAGCTCCAGCGTCTCCATCAGGTCGGAGTTCCAGACCATCGAACGGTCGGTCACGGAGATGTCGTCCATCTTGCCGGCGATGGCGGTCATCTTCTCCACGCCCTGGGCCATCGTCTCGGCGGTGCGGAAGACGGCGGCGTCCTCCTGCATTGTGCGCTGCATCTCCAGCCGCAGCTCGGCGGTGGGCACGGTGCCCTTGGCATGACGCATGCCGTCGAAGCGGTCGAGCGCCTTGTCCACCTGCGCGGTGTTCACCGTGCGGGTCGTGGCGTCGCGGTCCACCGTCTTGCCCGCGCGGATCGCCGCGGCGCGGCCGAACACCACCAGGTCGATCAGCGAGTTGGAGCCGAGGCGGTTGGCGCCGTGGACCGACGCGCAGCCGGCCTCGCCCACGGCCATGAGGCCGGGCACGACCTTGTTCGGATCGCCCTCGCGCGGGTCGAGCACTTCGCCCCAATAGTTCGTCGGGATGCCGCCCATGTTGTAGTGCACCGTCGGCAGGACCGGGATCGGCTCTTTCGTGACGTCGACACCGGCGAAGATCTTCGCACTTTCCGAGATGCCGGGCAGGCGCAGGTGCAGCGCCTCCTTCGGCAGGTGCGACAGGTTGAGGTGGATGTGGTCACCGTTCGGCCCCACCCCGCGCCCCTCGCGGATCTCCATGGTCATGGAGCGCGAGACGTAATCGCGCGGCGCGAGGTCCTTGTAGGTGGGCGCGTAGCGCTCCATGAACCGCTCGCCCTCGGAGTTCGTGAGGTACCCGCCCTCGCCGCGCGCGCCCTCGGTGATCAGGCAGCCGGCGCCGTAGATCCCGGTCGGGTGGAACTGCACGAACTCCATGTCCTGAAGCGGCAGGCCGGCACGCGCAACCATGCCGCCGCCGTCGCCGGTGCAGGTATGCGCCGAGGTCGCGGAGAAGTAGGCCCGGCCGTATCCGCCCGTCGCCAGCACCACCATCTTGGAGTTGAAGACGTGGATCGTGCCGTCGTCGAGCTTCCAGCAGACGACGCCGGTGCAGGTGCCGTCCTCGTCCATCAGCAGGTCGATGGCGAAATACTCGATGTGGAACTCGGCGTTGTGCTTGAGCGACTGGCCATAGAGCGTGTGCAGGATGGCGTGGCCGGTGCGGTCGGCCGCCGCGCAGGTGCGCTGCACCGGGGGGCCTTCGCCGAACTCGGTCGTGTGGCCGCCGAAGGGGCGCTGGTAGATCTTGCCTTCCTCGGTGCGCGAGAACGGCACGCCGTAATGTTCCAGCTCGTAGACCGCCGCCGGCGCGTTCCGCGCGAGGTATTCCATCGCGTCGGTATCGCCGAGCCAGTCGGAGCCCTTCACGGTGTCGTACATGTGCCACTGCCAGTGGTCGGGGCCCATGTTCGACAGGGATGCGGCGATGCCGCCCTGCGCCGCCACGGTGTGCGACCGGGTCGGGAACACCTTGGTCACGCAGGCGGTCTTGAGCCCCTGTTCGGCCATGCCCAGCGTCGCGCGAAGGCCCGAGCCCCCGGCGCCCACCACCACGACGTCGTAGTTGTGCGTCTCGTAGTTGTATGCTGCCATTTGGTCGTTGCTCCGGATTTCAGAGGGCCATGCGCGCGATGGCGAAGATCGCGACGGCCGAGGCACCCCAGCACAGGCAGGTCATGCCGATGATCAGGACCTTTTCCCAGATCCCGTGAACGTAGTCCTCGACCAGCACCTGGAAGCCGTCGGCGAAGTGCAGGAAGCTGACGGTGATGGTCAGCGCCGCGATGAGCGCGGGAAGCGGCCGGGCGAAATGGTCGGTGACGGCGGCGTAGTCGGCGCCGATGATCGGCGCGACCGCGATGAGGAAGAGCGGGATCAGCACCAGCAGCGCGACGGATTGCACCTTCACGCGCCAGAAATGCTGGGTGCCGGACTTGGCGCTGCCCCAGCGGTCGGCGCGCTTGCGGTCGGTCATGTAGCTCATGTCGGGGCTCCTCTCAGAACAGCGCCAGGGCGATCAGGGTGACGACCCAGAGGACGCCCGAGCCGATCACGCAGGCCCAGCCCAGCTTTTCCGCCGTCGGCACGTCGAGGCCCACGCCGCTGTCCCAGATCAGGTGCCGGATCCCGGCGAGGAAGTGATACCACAGCGCCCAGATCGAGAGCGCGAAGATCAATATGCCCAGCCAACTCGTCACGATGCCGTCGACGGCGGCGAAGGCGTCGGGGCCGCTGGCCGCGCCGATGAGCCAGCACACGATCATAAGCATCGACAGAAGAAGTGCGTTGCCGGTGATCCGTGTGAGGATCGAGGTGATCGACGTCAGTTGCGGGCGATAGACCTGGAGGTGGGGCGAGAGCGGCCGGTTGCCGCGGTTCACGTCTGCCATCGGTTGCGTCCTTTCGCTTCCCTTGCCCCCGGGTGTAACGCTTTTCATCCGCGTGTCACGAGACGAGGCCCATGCGGAGGGCGGTTTTTTGGCGCAATCCGCAGGTTTTCAGGGTGTCGTGATCACGCTTGAGACGGCTGTGATCACAATGGCGGCGCGTCGTCGCCGCTCTTGATTCTGCGGATGCAGCATAAGGCTGCACCTGTGTAGGCGTATCCTGCCGTGCGTACGGCACAACCATCAGCCAGAAGGCGCCGCACCACGGGCGGGCGCTGGCTCGGCGCCTCCGGCTTGATTCCGGGCCGGCCCTCGCGGGCTCATCCCTCGGCGATGTCAGGCGGCTGTTTGTAGGGAGGGCAATCTGCCCCCCGCTCACACCGGCATCAGCGCCCAGTAGTCGAGGTCCAGCAACACCCCCGGCAGGTATTTCCCGGCCGCGTCCTTCAGCGTCCCGACGCTGCCATCCGTCGTCGCCACCAGCCGCAGGCGGATCGCACCGACGCCCGGCGCGCCCGTCTCGGCCACGTCCAGCACCTCGGACCAGGCGCGCAAAGTCTCCCCGGCGAAGCATGGATTGGCGTGCGCGCCGCCGTTCAGCCCGACGATCATCTGCGCGTTCGCCAGCCCGTTGAAGGACAGCGCCCGCGCCATGGAGATCACGTGCCCGCCGTAGATCAGCCGCTTGCCGTCCTCGCGCGCGGTGCCGTCGAAATGGGTCTTGGACGTGTTCTGCCACAGCCGGGTGGCCATCATGTGCTCGGCTTCCTCGATCGTCACGCCGTCCACGTGGTCGATCACCTCGCCCGGCGCGTAGTCGCCCAGGCGATGCGGCTCCCCCGCCAGATCCGTGTCGTAGTTCGAGAAATCGAGCCCCTCGGGCACCGCCAGGTCGCCCGCCTCAAGCGCCGTTTTCAGGTCCGGCACCACCGTTTCGGGCGCCGGCGCCTCGGCGTCGCGCTTCTTGACCATGACCCAGCGGACATACTCGATCACCGTCTCGCCGTGCTGATTGAGCCCGCGCGTGCGAACCCAGACCACACCCGTCCTGCCGTTCGAGTTCTGCTTGAGCCCGATCACCTCGCTTTCGGAGCGCAGCGTGTCCCCCGGCCAGACCGGCCGCAGCCAGCGCCCCTCGGCATAGCCCAGATTGGCGCGCGCGTTCAGCGACACGTCCGGCACCGTCTTGCCGAACACCACGTGGAAGCCGATGAGATCGTCGAGCGGCGAGGCGGGCAGTCCGCAGGCCTGCGCGAAGGCGTCCGAGGAATGGATCGCGTGTCGCGCCGGGTAGAGCGCGTGGTAAAGCGCCCGCTCTCCGCCGCCGACCGTGCGCGGCACCGCGTGACGCAACACTTCACCGACGCGGTAATCCTCGAAGAACCGGCCGGAATCGGTCTTGGCCCCGCCGCCCGGCATCATTGCTCTCCCAGCTTGAGATCGGGCGAATAGGTGCCCTCGACCTCCTTCGTGACCGCCTGGCCGCAGCGCATCACGCCGTTCGCCGCGTCGAAGGCGTAGGTGGGATCGCCGTGAAGCTCCCACCCCTTCGACAGCGCCTCGGAGACCTTGTGGCAGAACGCCGACGTGTCGTCGGCCGACAGGAACCGGTAGAGCTTCATTGCCTCACCTCGGGAAGGGCCACACGCCGAGCCAGGCGTGGATGCCGGTTATGACCGCGAACATCACCAGCGTGATGACTACGAGCAGGATGTCCTTCTTCGCCGGGCCGGGTTCGGGCCGCACCCATGCCTCGGAGCGGTTGATGACGATGACCTCGGCCACTGCCCAGGCCAGCATGGACCCGAAGAGGATGATCGACGCGAGATCTCCGTTCACCAGAAGGTGTGCGACCGCCCAGATCTTCACGGCAGTCAACTGCGGGTGGCGCATCTTGCCGCGCAGCCGGCCGGTCGTGGCGCTCATCCCGTAGACGAAGACCGCGACCAGCATCAGCAGGTTGTTGATGTGGACCATGAAGGCCGGCGGCGTCCACACATTGATGAAGGGTGCGCCGCGGTAGCCGAGGACGATCAGCACCAGCGCGACCAGAAGCGCGACGGCGACCGCGCCCTTGCCCTTGTCGCCCATCGCTGCCCGCCGCTCGGGCGCCACGCGCTTGAAAAGATGCGCCGCCACCCAGAGGGCGATGCCGAGGACGAGAAGGATCATGGCTTACTCCGCTGCGATCTGCTCAATCGCCTCGGCTTGTGCCAGAACCTTGCGTGCGGTGTCCACGTGAAGGTTCTCCACGATCCGGCCGTCGACCACCGCGATGCCCTGGCCCTCGCGCTTTGCTGCCTCGAACGCCTCGATCTGGCGGCGGGCCAACTCGATCTCCGCCTTTGAGGGGCCGAAACAGGCATTTGCGATGTCGATCTGCGCGGGGTGGATCAGCGTCTTGCCGTCAAATCCCATGTCGCGGCCCTGCACGCATTCGGCCTCCAGCCCCTCCATGTCCTTGAAGGCGTTGTAGACCCCGTCGACGATGACCACGCCGTGCGCCTTCGCCGCGAGAAGGCAAAGCCCGAGCCCCGTCATCACCGACACGCGGTCCAGCGTCGCGCGGGCACCGAGATCCTTGATCAGGTCGTTGGTGCCCATGACCATGCCGCCGAGCTTCGGGTGTGCCGCGACGGATGCGGCCTGCAGCATCCCGAGCGGCGTTTCCATCATCGCCCAGACTGGCAGGTCGCCGGTGATCTCGGCCTGCGCGTCGATCTGGCCCGGCGATTCGACCTTGGGCAGCAGGACCGCATCGCACTCCATGGCGGCGACCGCTTTGGCGTCCGCGCGGCCCCAGTCGGTGTCCAGCCCGTTGATCCGCACGATCCGCATGCGGTGGCCGAAGCCGCCTTCGGCGAGCGCCTCCGCCAGCGTGGTCCGCGCTGCCTCTTTCTCGTCGGGCGACACCGCGTCCTCCAGATCGAGGATCACCGCGTCCACGGGCAGCGACCGCGCCTTGGCGATCGCCCGCGGCTTGGAGCCGGGAATGTAGAGGACGGAGCGGAACGGCTGGACCTGCATGGCGGATACCTGCTGCGCGAGACACAAAGTTGCGCGATAGACGCCATTCCTTTGCGAAAAATTCAAGCGAAAAATGCCGCGCCGCGGCGGAAATGTATGCTCGGGTGTACCGCCGTTCAGACCAGCGCGTCCCAAATCAGCTTCACCCCGGTGACGGTCAGAAGCGCGTACGTGATTCCGAAGAACACCCGTTCGGGCACCAGGGTGTGCACACGAATGCCGATCCAGGTGCCCAGCACCGCGAAAGGTGCGAGCGCGAGGTCCAGAAGCAGGGTGTCGCGCGTGAAGATGCCCATGCCGGCGTAGATGCCGGATTTCGACAGGTTGATCGCCCAGAACGTCAGCACCGTCGTCGCCTGGAACGTCGTCTTGTCGAGCTTGCGACCCAGCAGGTATACCGCCGCCGCCGGCCCGCCGGCATGGCTGACGAAACTGGTGAAGCCCAGCGTGACGCCCGCGGCGCTGCCGGCCACCGGCCCCATCGGGCGCTGACCGAGCGTGATCCATCCCGCTTTGAGCGCGGCCTGCCAGACGACGAAGCCCACCGCGACGACGCCGATCAGGAAGCGGATCGCGTCCGGGTCGGCCCAGTCGTAGAACAGGGCGCCGAGGATCACGCCGGGCAGCCCGCTGAGGATCAGAAGCCGCGCGTCGCGCCAGCTCCAGCGGCGCCAGTAGGCGGGCAGGGAGGTCACGTCGATCAGCATCAGGATCGGCAGCATGATCCCCAGCGCCGATCCCGGCTCCAGCACCAGGGCGAGAATCGCGGCGCTGGCAAAGGCCGCGCCCGATCCGAATCCGGCCTTGGAGATGCCGGCGAAGATCACCGCCGGCACGGCGACCGCGTAGACGCTCCAGCTCAGAATGTCCAAGGTCACCCCCGCGCCAACCGCTTCGCCCGCGGCGCTTTAGCGCCAACAGCCGGCAATGCCCAGACCCGCGCCCGGTTTCGCCGCATCGCGGCACACTTGCGCGGACCCGCGCTTCGGCATAGCCATGCGGAAAAACGACCCAAACGGAATTCAAGGGAAACCGGAGACCTTAGCCATGGCCAGACCCAAGATCGCGCTGATCGGTGCGGGGCAGATCGGCGGCACGCTTGCCCATCTCGCCGCGATGAAGGAACTGGGCGACGTCGTGCTGTTCGACATCGCCGAGGGCATCCCCGAGGGCAAGGCGCTCGACATCGCCGAATCCGGCCCGGCCGAAGGCTTCGACGCCGCGCTCAAGGGCACGTCGGATTATGCCGACATCGCCGGCGCCGACGTCTGCATCGTCACCGCCGGCGTGCCGCGCAAGCCGGGGATGAGCCGCGACGACCTTCTGGGCATCAACCTCAAGGTGATGAAGGCCGTGGGCGAGGGTATCGCCGCCAACGCGCCGAACGCCTTCGTGATCTGCATCACCAACCCGCTCGACGCGATGGTGTGGGCGCTGCGCGAATTCTCGGGCCTGCCGCACGAGAAGGTCTGCGGCATGGCCGGCGTGCTCGACAGCGCCCGCTTCCGCCACTTCCTCAGCCTCGAATTCGGCGTGTCGATGAAGGACGTGAGCGCCTTCGTCCTCGGCGGCCATGGCGACACGATGGTGCCGCTGGTGCGCTATTCCACCGTCGCCGGCGTGCCGCTGCCCGATCTCGTCGACATGGGCTGGACCACCAAGGACAAGATCGACGCCATCGTCCAGCGCACCCGCGACGGCGGCGCGGAGATCGTCGGCCTGCTGAAATCCGGCTCTGCCTTCTACGCGCCCGCGACCTCCGCCATCGAGATGGCCGAGGCGTATCTGAAGGACCAGAAGCGCGTGCTGCCCTGCGCGGCCTGGTGCGACGGCGTTCTGAACCTCAAGGGCCTCTACGTGGGCGTGCCTACCGTGATCGGCGCCGGCGGGATCGAGCGCATCCTCGACATCAAGATGACCAAGGACGAAGCCGCCATGTTCGACCATTCGGTCGACGCGGTGAAGGGCCTCGTGGAAGCCTGCAAGGGCATCGACGAAACCCTCGCCTGAACCCGGCGTGTCATCAGACATGTCTGGAAGGCGCCCGCGATGTCGGGCGCCTTTCGCGTTTCGGCCCGCGCGATTCTGACCCCACGCGCCGCGGCCTCCGGTGCCGGATGCCGGCGGCACGGTTTGTGATCACACGTTTGTAGCCTGTGACCACAAAGCGGGGAAATTCGCGCGCAAGGGGCGTTTTCGGCAACAAACCCTTTATCCTGCCCCGCTACGCATGCCTATCTGAGGCAAAGCGAAGCAATTCCGGGGACAGGTTTTCTATGAACATCCACGAGTATCAGGCGAAGGCGCTCCTGCGCAGCTATGGCGCCCCCGTGTCCGACGGTCGCGCCGTGACCCGCGCGGAGGAAGCCAAGACCGCCGCCGGCGCGCTCGACGGGCCGATCTGGGTGGTGAAGGCTCAGATCCACGCAGGCGGGCGCGGCAAGGGCTCGTTCAAGGAAGCCGACGCCGGCGAGAAGGGCGGCGTGCGCATCGCCAAGTCGGTGGAGGAAGCCGAGCAGGAAGCCAAGCGGATGCTCGGCAAGACGCTGGTGACCCACCAGACCGGCCCGGCGGGCAAGCAGGTCAATCGCATCTACATCGAGGACGGCTCGGGCATCGAGCGCGAACTCTATCTCGCGCTGCTGGTCGACCGCGTGACCTCGCGCGTGTCCTTCGTCTGCTCGACCGAGGGCGGCATGGACATCGAGGAGGTCGCGGCATCCACCCCCGAGAAGATCCTCAGCTTCGCCGTCGATCCCGCGACGGGCTACCAGCCGTTCCACGGCCGCCGCATCGCCTTCGCGCTCGGCCTCGAGGGCGCGCAGGTCAAGCAATGCGTGAAGCTGATGGGCATTCTCTACAATGCCTTCATCGAACGCGACATGGAGATGCTGGAGATCAACCCGCTGATCGTCTCCGACAAGGGCGATCTGAAGGTGCTCGACGCCAAGCTCGGCTTCGATTCCAACGCGCTCTACCGCCAGTCCGACATCGCCGAACTGCGCGACGAGACCGAGGAAGACCCCAAGGAACTGCAGGCGTCGAAATACGACCTCAACTATATCGCGCTCGACGGTGAGATCGGCTGCATGGTCAACGGCGCGGGCCTCGCGATGGCGACCATGGACATCATCAAGCTCTACGGTGCGGAGCCGGCAAACTTCCTCGACGTCGGCGGCGGCGCGACCACGGAGAAGGTGACCGAGGCGTTCAAGATCATCACGTCCGACAAGAACGTGAAGGGGATCCTCGTCAACATCTTCGGCGGCATCATGCGCTGTGACGTGATCGCCGAGGGCGTGATCGCCGCGGTGAAGGATGTCGGCCTGACCGTTCCGCTGGTGGTCCGGCTCGAAGGCACCAACGTCGAGCAGGGCAAGAAGCTGATCAACGAAAGCGGCCTCAACGTGATCGCGGCCGACGACCTCAAGGACGGCGCCCAGAAGATCGTGCAGGCGGTGAAGGGCTGAGGCCGGGAGCGCGACGGATGGCGCGAGTGATGAACCAGAATGGGGCCGCGGGGGTTCTGTCCTCGTGCGGTCCGGTACAGCCGGATCGTGTCGCCCTGTCCCAGAGGACCGGCGCCGGGCGTGTCGTCCCGGCCAGACGGTCGCCCTTTTGACGAAGGATCATCCCATGCCGCTCTTCTCGCGTTCCAACACCACCCTGCCCAGCGTCTCGGACATCGACCTGCCCGAGATGCCCGAGGGGCTGGCCGCCTACACCTCGCTGATCGCCGGCGCCGCCCTGATCGGGGCGGGGCTGCTGCTGCGCCGCACCGAACCCAGTGTGCTGCGCCTGCCGGAACCTGCGCGAAAGCCCCAGCACTTCCGCGACGTGCGGTCGGGCAGCGACGCTGTACGCGCGACGCGTGACGGCATCGCGCGGTTCACGCCGCGCAACCTGACAAAGACGCTCGGGCGCTCGCTCGTGCTCATGGGCGCCGCCACCATCGCGGTGCGGATGCTCGACGAGCTGACGGACGACGACGCCCGATACTGACATGACTGACGGGCGGGCCCCGGCGGCCCGCCCCCCCGAGGGACAAAGGACGACACTCAATGGCAATTCTTGTCGACAAGCATACCAAGGTCATCTGCCAGGGCCTGACCGGTAGCCAGGGGACATTCCACACCGAGCAGGCCATCGCCTACGGCACCAACATGGTCGGCGGCGTCACCCCCGGGAAAGGTGGGCAGAGCCATCTCGACCTGCCGATCTTCAATTCCGTGCACGAAGCCAAGGCCAGGACCGAGGCGAATGCGAGCGTGATCTACGTGCCGCCGCCGTTCGCGGCCGATTCGATCATGGAAGCGATCGACGCGGAGATGGAGCTGATCGTCTGCATCACCGAGGGCATCCCGGTGCAGGACATGATGAAGGTCAAGCGCGCGCTTGAGGGGTCGAAGTCGGTGCTCGTGGGTCCGAACTGCCCCGGCGTGATCACGCCGGATGCCTGCAAGATCGGCATCATGCCCGGCCACATCCACAAGCGCGGCAAGGTCGGCGTTGTATCCCGCTCCGGCACGCTTACCTACGAGGCCGTGAAACAGACGACCGATGTCGGTCTCGGCCAGTCGACCTGCGTCGGCATCGGGGGCGATCCGATCAAGGGGACGGAGCATCTCGATGTCCTGGAATGGTTCCTCGCCGACGACGAGACCGAGGCGATCATCATGATCGGCGAGATCGGCGGGTCTGCCGAGGAAGACGCCGCGCAGTTCCTTGCCGATGAGAAGAAGAAGGGCCGCTGGAAGCCGACCGCGGGCTTCATCGCCGGCCGCACGGCGCCTCCGGGCCGCCGCATGGGCCACGCGGGCGCCATCGTCGCCGGCGGCAAGGGCGGCGCCGAGGACAAGATCGAAGCGATGAAATCCGCCGGCATCGTCGTCGCCGACAGCCCCGCCACGCTGGGCGAGGCGGTTCTCGAAGCGATCGAAAAGGGCTGAGACGCACCGCCGAGATGACCCCGAAGACCGCCATAACCCGCGCGCTTTCCAACTACGCGACCTTCTCGGGCCGCGCGGTGCGCGCGGAATATTGGTGGTTCGCGCTGTTCTTCCTTGTCGGCGGGCTGCTGCTCGGGGTCGTCGATGCGACGCTCTTCGGCACCAATGTCGCGACGACCCGCACCGGGGACGGTGCCGCCAGCCTCGTCCTTCGCGGCGCCTCGGGGCCGATATCGACCATCTTCAGCCTTGCGCTGATCGTGCCGTTCCTCGCCGTCGGTTGGCGGCGCATGCACGACACGGGGCGGCGTGGCCTCTACCTGCTCTACCCGTTCATCGTGATGATCGGGCTGACCGCCTTCCTCGACCTCGCCGGCCCGGCGCTCGAACGGGCGTCGACGGGGATCGTGTTCACGGCCCTCGCCGGCATCGGGCTCTTCGCGCTCGCGCTGTCGCCGCTCGTCGTCTTCTACTGGCTCTCCCGCCCCAGCGAGCCACGTGAGAACCAATGGGGCCCCGTCCCGGCGGAGGCCGCGAGTTGATGCGCGCTTCCCTTTCGTCCCTCAGTGCGAGGACCTGAACATGACCGACCAATCTCCGAACGACCTCTTCCACGCCTCTTCCTTCATGCAGGGGGCGAATGCGGATTACCTCGAACAGATGTATGCCCGCTACGCCAACGATCCCGGCGCCGTGGACGAGGCGTGGCGCGCCTTCTTCGAGGGGCTCGGCGACGACGAGATCTCGGTCAAGAAAGAGGCGGGCGGCCCGTCCTGGGCGCGCCGCGACTGGCCGCAGCAGCCGGACGACGAGGTGACGCAGGCGCTCACCGGCGACTGGCCGATGCCGATGATGCCCAAAGAGGCCAAGGGCGCCGCCGAGAAGATCGAGGCAAAAGCCGCAGCGCACGGGATCGAGATCACCGACGACCAGGTCCAGCGGGCTGTTCTGGATTCGATCCGCGCGCTGATGATCATCCGCGCGCACCGGATCCGCGGCCACCTCGCCGCGCAGCTCGATCCCCTTGGGATGCGCAACGAGGGGCAGGAACACCCCGAGCTCGACCCCCGCTCCTACGGCTTCACCGAGGCCGACATGGACCGGCCGATCTTTATCGACAACGTGCTGGGCCTCGAGATCGCGTCGCTGCGCGAGATCGTGGGTGTGCTGCAGCGCACCTATTGCGGCACCTTCGCGCTGCAGTACATGCATATCTCCGACCCCGAGCAATCGGCCTGGCTGAAGGAGCGGATCGAGGGCTACGGCAAGGAGGTGAAGTTCACCCGCGAGGGCCGCAAGGCGATCCTCAACAAGATGGTAGAGGCCGAGGGCTTCGAGAAGTTCCTGCACGTCAAGTACACCGGCACCAAGCGCTTCGGCCTCGACGGCGGCGAAAGCGCGGTCCCGGCGATGGAGCAGATCATCAAGCGCGGCGGCGCGCTCGGCGTGTCGGACATCGTCATCGGCATGCCGCACCGCGGCCGTCTGTCGGTGCTGGCAAACGTGATGGGCAAGCCCTATCGCGCGATCTTCAACGAATTCCAGGGCGGCAGCTTCAAGCCCGAGGATGTCGACGGGTCGGGCGACGTGAAGTACCACCTCGGTGCCAGCCACGACCGCGACTTCGACGGCAACAACGTGCACCTGTCGCTGACCGCGAATCCCTCCCACCTCGAGGCGGTGAACCCGGTCGTGCTCGGCAAGGTGCGCGCCAAGCAGGACCAGCTCAAGGACGAGACCCGCACAAAGGTGCTGCCGATCCTCCTGCACGGCGACGCCGCCTTTGCCGGCCAGGGTGTCGTGGCCGAGTGCTTCGCGCTGTCGGGCCTGCGCGGGCACCGCACCGGCGGGACGATCCACCTCGTGGTGAACAACCAGATCGGCTTCACCACCGCACCGCATTTCTCGCGCTCCTCGCCCTATCCGACGGATAACGCGCTGGTGGTCGAGGCGCCGATTTTCCACGTCAACGGCGACGATCCCGAGGCGGTCGTCCACGCCGCAAAGGTCGCCACCGAGTTCCGGCAGAAGTTCGGCAAGGACGTCGTCATCGACATGTTCTGCTACCGCCGCTTCGGCCACAACGAGGGCGACGAGCCCATGTTCACCAACCCCTTGATGTACAAGCAGATCAAGGGCCACAAGACGACCCTGACCCTGTACACGGAGCGTCTGGTGAAGGACGGCCTGATCCCCGAGGGCGAGATCGAGGACATGAAGGCCGCGTTTCAGTCGCACCTGAACGAGGAATTCGAGGCCGGCAAGAACTACAAGCCCAACAAGGCCGACTGGCTCGATGGGCGCTGGTCGCATCTCGACAAGCAGAAAGAGGGCAAGTACCAGCGCGGCAAGACCTCCATCAAGAAAGACACGATGGAGGAGGTCGGCCGCGCGATCAGCAATGCGCCCGACGGCTTCCCGCTGCACCGCACGGTCGGGCGGCTCCTCGAGAACCGCAAGCAGATGTTCGAGACCGGCAAGGGCTTCGACTGGGCCACGGCCGAGGCGCTCGCCTTCGGATCGCTCCTGACCGAGGGCTACCCGGTGCGCCTGTCGGGCCAGGATTCGACGCGCGGCACCTTCTCGCAGCGCCATTCGGCCCTGATCGACCAGGACACGGAGGAACGGTACTACCCGCTCAACCACATCCGCGACGGGCAGGCGAAGTTCGATCCGATCGACTCGGCGCTGTCTGAATACGCGGTCCTCGGCTTCGAATACGGCTATTCGCTGGCCGAACCGAACGCGCTGACCGTGTGGGAGGCGCAGTTCGGCGACTTCGCCAACGGCGCGCAGATCATGTTCGACCAGTTCATCTCCTCGGGCGAATCCAAGTGGCTGCGGATGTCGGGCCTCGTCTGCCTGCTGCCGCACGGCTACGAAGGGCAGGGGCCGGAGCATTCCTCGGCGCGGCTCGAACGCTGGTTGCAGCTCTGCGGGCAGGACAACTGGATCGTCGCGAACTGCTCGACCCCGGCGAACTACTTCCACATCCTGCGGCGTCAGTTGCACCGGTCGTTCCGCAAGCCGCTGATGCTGATGACGCCGAAGTCGCTCCTGCGGCACAAGCTCTGCGTGTCGGATGCGGAGATGTTCCTCGACGGCTCCTCGTTCCACCGCGTGCTGTGGGACGATGCCGAACATGCCGAGGCAGAGCACAAGCTGAAGCCCGACAACGAGATCCGGCGCGTCGTGATGTGCTCCGGCAAGGTCTATTACGATCTCCTGGAAGAGCGCGACAGCCGCGGGCTCGACGACGTCTACCTGATGCGGATCGAGCAGTTCTATCCCTTCCCGGCCGTCTCCGCGGTGAAGGAGCTCGAGCGCTTCAAGCAGGCCGAAGTGATCTGGTGCCAGGAAGAACCCAAGAACCAGGGCGCCTGGTCGTTCATCGAGCCCAACATCGAATGGGTGCTCGGCCGGATCGAGGCGGCGCATCCGCGGCCGCGCTATGTCGGCCGCGCCACCTCCGCCTCGCCCGCAACGGGCCTGGCCTCCACCCACAAGGCACAGCAAGCGGCGCTCGTCGACGAAGCGCTGACGATCGAAGGAAAGTGACCCCATGACCGAAGTGCGCGTGCCCACCCTGGGCGAGTCCGTGACCGAGGCGACCGTCGCGACCTGGTTCAAGAAACCGGGCGACAGCGTCGCGGTCGACGAGATGCTCTGCGAGCTGGAGACCGACAAGGTGACGGTCGAGGTGCCCTCGCCCGCCGCCGGCACCCTGTCCGACATCGTCGCGGAGGAAGGCGAGACCGTGGGCGTCGACGCCCTTCTGGCCAACATCTCCGAAGGCGATTCCGGCGGCGGCGACAAGAAGGGGGGCGGCAGCCAGAAGGGCGGCGGCAAGTCCGAGGAGGCCTCGAAAGAGACCGAGGAGGCGCCCAAGAAGGAAGTCGCCGATGCCGGCGGATCGCAGGGCGACCAGACCGGCACCAAGGTCGACGTGATGGTCCCGACGCTGGGCGAATCCGTCTCCGAGGCGACCGTCGCGACCTGGTTCAAGAAATCGGGCGACAGCGTCGAGCAGGACGAAACCCTCTGCGAGCTGGAGACCGACAAGGTCTCCGTCGAGGTGCCCGCCCCCGCCTCCGGCACCCTGTCGGAGATCGTCGCCGAGGAAGGCACCACCGTGCAGGCCGACGCCAAGCTCGCCGTGATCGCCACCGGCTCCGCCGGCGCCGGCGCCTCCGACAAGGCCGAGCCCGAGGCCGGCACCAAGGACGGCGGCGATACCCCCGCCAAGGCGCCGGGCGCGACGCAATACGACTCGCCCCCCGCGGGCGACGGCGGCCCCGGCCGCTCGGACATCGAGGATGCGCCTTCGGCGAAGAAGGCGATGGCCGAAAAGGGTGTCTCGCGCGACCAGGTGCAGGGATCGGGCCGCGACGGCCGCGTGATGAAGGAGGACGTCGCCAAGGCGCTCTCCGCCGCCAAGGCGCCGCCGCAGGGCGAATCCGCGCCGCAGAAGGCGCCCCGCGCCCCGGTGGCCGCCGAGGACGAGGCCCGCGAAGAGCGCGTGAAGATGACGCGCCTGCGCCAGACCATCGCGCGGCGCCTCAAGGACGCGCAGAACACCGCGGCCATGCTGACGACCTACAACGAGGTCGACATGACCGAGGTCATGGCCCTGCGCTCGGAGTACAAGGACCTCTTCGAGAAGAAGCACGGCGTGCGCCTCGGCTTCATGTCCTTCTTCACCAAGGCGTGCTGCTTTGCCCTCAAGGAAGTCCCCGAGGTCAACGCGGAGATCGACGGCACCGATGTCGTCTACAAGAACTTCGTGCACATGGGCATCGCCACGGGCACGCCGAACGGCCTCGTGGTGCCGGTGATCCGCGACGTCGACTCGCTGTCCTTCGCGGAGATCGAGGCGGCGATCGGCGAGAAGGGCAAGCGCGCCCGCGACGGCAAGCTGTCGATGGCCGAGATGCAGGGCGGCACCTTCACCATCTCCAACGGCGGCGTCTACGGCTCGCTGATGTCCTCGCCGATCCTCAACCCGCCGCAATCGGGCATCCTCGGCATGCACAAGATCCAGCAGCGGCCCATGGTCGTGGACGGAGAGATCAAGGCCCGTCCGATGATGTATCTCGCGCTCAGCTACGATCACCGCATCGTCGACGGCAAGGGCGCGGTGACCTTCCTCGTGCGCGTCAAGGAGGCGCTCGAGGATCCGCGCCGCATGCTGATGGATCTCTGATCGGCCCCGCGTCCCGGCGGCGCAGCTCCGCCGCCGGGGCGCACAGGACGGACCGAAAGCCCCGGCAATCTCGTTTGGCAGACAAGGGCGCCCATGGCGCCGCAGCCAAGGAGGCACGAGACATGACCAAGCCGATCCACATTCCCTACGAGACACCCGAGGTGAAGGTGATGCAGGAGGCGCAGCGCGGCGGGCTCAAGTACCGCCTCGTGATCGACTCCGATCACGGGCCCTCCTGCGGCCTCGCCCAGGGCCTGTTCTACCTCTACGGCGGACACACCGAATCGAAGCATCGCCACGACGTGACCGAGACGATCCATGTCATCGAGGGCACAGGCAAGATCTCGATCGAGGACCGCGAGATGGAGATCAAGACGGGCGACACGGTCTTCATCCCCGCCGGGCAGCGCCACGGCTTCGACGCCGACGACGACATGACGCTGTTCTTCACCTTCCCGGTCGACCGCTTCGCGGACGTCGACTACGACTACGAAGAAGAGGCCGCATGACGACGGCGCCGCGGTCCACAGGCGCGCGCCGGGACCGGCGCGCGCTCTACGCCGCGGCGGTCGCCCGCCGGCGCGCCTTCCGGCTGCCCGGCTACACCACGCTCGCGGAGGCCGGCTTCGACGGCGACTACGTCTCGCCGATCCAGATGACGTCGGGCAACCTCTCCGGCCCGATGCTGATGTCCAAGGATTGGCTCGACGCGCCCTCGGCCCGGCGCTTCCGCACCGCGCTCGCCGCCACCGGCTACCTGCCGCAGACGCCGTTCAACCGGGTCATCGACCGCGTGCTGGCGCTCCTCGGTCTGACCCGCAGCGATATCTATATCGCCCCGGTCTTCTGCCTTTTGCCGCCGCGCCGCTCCCACCCGCTGCCGGCCGCCGCCGCGCGCGCCTCGTTCGACGCGGTCACCGGGCACGAATTGATGGGCC
Organism: Roseivivax sediminis; assembly: GCF_900112685.1. GTDB lineage: Bacteria > Pseudomonadota > Alphaproteobacteria > Rhodobacterales > Rhodobacteraceae > Roseivivax > Roseivivax sediminis. Next base: position 114,942 of record NZ_FOMS01000008.1, on the reverse strand, counting down.
GCCGCCCCGTCGCCGCCGGCACCGACGCCGCGCGCGCGCTGCGCGCCGCCGGCGTGGAGCATGTCGAAACCATCCATCCCTCGGCGCGCGGCCTCGATTTCGACGCGCGCGCGGCCCGCATCGCCCGCGCGCTGGAGGCCGCATGACCCCGCCCCGCCGCACCCCAATGCCGGAGCTCGCATGACCCCCGAACTGATCGCCCTCACGCTCGCCGCGCTCCTGCAAGTGGTGCAGTACCTCATCTTCGCGATCCCCGCGAACCTCGAGCTCGGCCCCGGCTATACCACCTCGGCGCGCGACCGCCCGCCCTCGCGGCCCCTCTCCGAAGGCACCGCCCGGCTGCAGCGCGCCCTCGGCAACCATTTCGAAGGGCTCATCCTCTTCTCCATAGCGGTCTTCGTCGTCACCTATGCCGACAAGTCCAACGCGATCACCATGCTCGCCGCCTGGATCTATCTCGCCGCGCGGGTCGCCTATGTCCCGGCCTATTACTTCGGATTGCGCCCCTGGCGCTCGCTGATCTGGGCCATCGGCTTCTTCGCGACGCTGATCCTGCTTCTCGCCGCCCTCTTCTGATGCTTCTTTGGGCCTCAAATACTCCGGGGTGAATTGCGCCGCAGGCGCAAGAGGGGCAGCGCCCCTCCCCCTCCCTCGAAAGGAAAGGACCACTTCCATGGCCAGCTACGACGTCATCGTGATCGGCTCCGGCCCCGGCGGCTACGTCGCCGCGATCCGGGCCGCGCAACTGGGGCTCAAGACCGCCTGCGTGGAGGGGCGCGAGACGCTGGGCGGCACCTGTCTCAACGTCGGCTGCATCCCGTCGAAGGCGCTGCTGCACGCCACCCACCAGCTTCACGAGGCAGAGCACAACTTCGCCAAGATGGGCCTCAAGGGCAAGGCGCCCACGGTCGACTGGAAACAGATGCTCCAGTACAAGACCGAGACCATCGAAACCAACACCAAGGGCATCGAGTACCTGTTCAAGAAGAACAAGATCGACTGGCTCAAGGGCTGGGGCTCCATCCCCGAGGCCGGCAAGGTCAAGGTCGGGGACGAGACGCACGAGGCGAAGAACATCATCGTCGCCACCGGCTCCGATGTCGCGCAGCTGAAGGGCGTGGAGATCGACGAGAAAACGATCGTGTCCTCCACCGGCGCGCTGGAGCTGGCCAAGATCCCCAAGAAGATGATCGTGATCGGCGCCGGGGTCATCGGGCTCGAGATGGGGTCGGTCTATGCCCGCCTCGGGGCGGAGGTCACGGTGCTCGAATATCTCGACACGATCACGCCGACGATGGATGCCGAGGTCCAGAAGCAGTTCCAGAAGATCCTGTCGAAGCAGGGCATGAAGTTCGTGCTCGGCGCCGCCGTCCAGGGCGCGGAGGTCAAGAACGGCAAGGCCAAGGTGACCTACACGCTCAAGAAGGACGACAGCGAGGAGACGCTGGAGGCCGACACCGTGCTCGTCGCCACCGGCCGCAAGCCGGTGACCGAGGGGCTGGGCCTCAAGGAGCTGGGGGTCGAGATCACCGACCGCGGCTTCGTGAAGACCGACGGCCACTGGAAGACCGCCGTGGACGGGATCTACGCCATCGGCGACGCGACCGAGGGGCCGATGCTCGCCCACAAGGCCGAGGACGAGGGCATGGCGGCGGCCGAGGTCATCGCCGGCAAGGCGGGCCACGTCAATTACGGCGTGATCCCGAGCGTGATCTACACCCATCCCGAGGTCGCGGCGGTCGGCAAGACCGAGCAGGACCTCAAGGATGAGGGCCGCGCCTACAAGACCGGAAAGTTCTCCTTCATGGGCAACGGCCGGGCCAAGGCCAACTTCGCCGCCGACGGTTTCGTGAAGATCCTCGCCGACAAGGAGACCGACCGTATCCTCGGGGCCCATATCATCGGGCCGATGGCGGGGGATCTGATCCACGAGATCTGCGTGGCGATGGAGTTCGGCGCCGCGGCCGAGGACGTGGCGATGACGTGCCACGCGCACCCGACCTATTCCGAGGCGGTGCGCGAGGCCGCGCTCGCCTGCGGCGACGGGCCGATCCACATGTGACGAGGTCGTGGGGGCGCTGCCCCCACACCCCCGGAGTATTTCCGGCCCAAAGAAGCAGGGGTGTGCCGCCAGCCCGGTGCGCCTCAGCCGAGGAAGATCCGGCCCGGTGGGTAGCGCACGCGCGCCGCGCTGTGCGTGGCGATGAAGAATCCGAGCGTCAGCGGCCCGACCCGTCCGAGGAACATCACCGTCATCACCACGAGGCGGCCGAAGGTGTCGAGTTCGGGCGTCGCGCCCATCGTCAGTCCCACCGTCCCGAAGGCCGAGCAGATTTCGAAGGCCAGCGACAGGAACGATCCGTCATGGGTGATCGAGACGAAGAAGATCGCGCTCAGCACGATCAGCATGGACACCACCGTCAGCGCCAGCACCTTCATCACCTCGTCGACGCCGAGGGAGCGGCGGAAGAGGTGCAGCTCGCTCTCGCGCCGGAAGAAGGCGAGCGTGGCGAGGATCAGCACCGCGAAGGTCGTGACCTTGATCCCGCCTGCGGTGGAGGTGGAGCCGGCCCCGACGAGCATCAGTGTCATGGTCATCAGCGCGGTGGAATCGCGTATCTCCCCGGTGTCGATCGTGTTGAAACCGGCGGTGCGTGGCGTGACCGCCTGGAACCAGCTGACGACGAGTCGCGAAACTGCGTCGTCATACGCGCCGAGCGTGCCCGGATTGGTCCATTCGAGGATCGCGAAGGTTGCCCAGCCGTAGAAGATCAGCACGAGGCTCATCACCAGCATGATCTTGGAGTGCAGCGTGAATCTGCGCCAGCTGCGCTTGCGCCGGATATCGTTCAGCACCACGAAGCCGAGCCCGCCGATGATGAACAGCATTGGTACGACGATGTTCACCACCGGATCGGTGGCATAGTCGACCAGGCTCTCGGACCAGAGCGAGAAGCCCGCGTTGTTGAAGGCCGAGACCGCGTGGAACACCGCCGCCCACAGGCCCGGCCCCCAGCCGTGATCGGGCACGAAGACGATGGCGAGCAGTATCGCCCCGACCGCCTCGCAGCCCAGCGCAACGACGAAGACGGTCTTCACGAGCTGCATGAGATCGCCGAAGGAGCTCTGGTTGAGGTCCTCGCGCAGGATCAGGCGCTGGCCGAGGCCGAGCTGTACCCCGAGCGAGGCCAGAACGAAGACCGCGAAGGTCACGAGCCCGAGCCCGCCCAACTGCATCAGAACCAGGATCCCCGCCTGGCCCGCCAGCGTGTAGTCCCCGCCGGTATCGACCACGGTCAGTCCGGTCACTGTCACCGCTGACATCGAGGTGAATAGCGTGTCCATGACCGTCAGCCCGCCGGTATTGGCGAAGGGCAGGTGCAGAAAGACCCCGCCGAGGACGACCAGAACGAGATAGAAGCTCGCCAGGAGCGCCGGCGGCGACAGCTTGAGGACGCGCCAGCGCAGCCCGGACCGGATGCCGACGAACGCCATCGTGTCAGAGGCTGGCGGCGAAGGCGCGCAGATCGCCGCGCTTGCCGAGAAGCAGCAGCAGATCATCGCTCTGGAACTGGCAGCCTTCGCCGTCCATGCCGAGGAACTCGGTCCCGCGCATCACGCCGACGCAGCGCAGGTCGTGATCCTTGTGCGACAGTTCGTCCAGCGTCTTGCCCTCGAGGCTTTCGGGGATGCGGAAATTGACCACGTAGAAGCCGTTGCCGAGGCTGATGTAGTCGCGGATCAGCGGGTTGTGGAGCACCTGCGCGACGTGCTGGCCGACCTCCACCTCCGGGTGGATGATGCGGTCGACGCCGATGCGCGACAGGATGCGGTGATGGGTCTTGGTACGGGCCTTGGCCCAGACCTTCTCCACCCCCGCGAGCTTGAGGTTCATCGCCGCGAGGATCGACGCCTCGAGATCCGCGCCCATCGCCACGAGGGCGACGTGGCAATCGCCGAGGCCGGCCTCCTTCACCGCGCGGTCGTCGCGGGCATCGACGATCATCGCCTCTGCGATCTCGTCCGCATGAGCGGCGACGCGGTCCTTGTTGATGTCGATGCCGATGACCTGGTTGCCGAAGCGCGTCAGTTCCTTCGCGACGGTGGACCCGAAATTGCCGAGCCCGATCACGCCGAAGGTGCGGGGCTTTTCAGCCATGGGAAACCCTTTCTGCCGAACGGGGGAAGTAACATGGGCCGACGATGCGGCAAGGGCGGGCGGCCGTCATCGCAGGGGGCCCGTCTGCCAGAGCTGCACCTTCAGCCCGCCATGCGGCACTGGCGGCCCGGGCGGGCGGAAGGGCAGGGCGGTGGCCCTGGCGAGCGCCTTGTCGGAGGTCACAAGCCCGACGCGCCAGCCGGAAAAGCGGGTCTTCAGCACCTCGCCGAGCGCGCCGTGGATCGCGTAGAGCAGCTTCTTGTTGCCGACCCGCGTGCCGTAGGGCGGGTTGACGATGACAAGGCCCGGCGCTCCGTCCGGCCGCGCCAGCTCGCTTACCGGCCGGCAGGTGAAGGAACAGAGCGGCGCAACGCCCGCGCGCTCGGCGTTCGCGGCAGCGCCCTGCACCGCGCCCTGGTCGCGGTCCGAGCCGTAAAAGCGGGGCGGACCGGCCGGGGCCGGGGCGCTGCGGCGCATCTCGTCCCATGCTGCGGGGTCGAAGCTGGCGAAGTCCTCGAAGGCGAAGCGGCGCGCGCGGCCGGGGGGAAGGCCGGCGGCGATCTCGGCGGCCTCCAGCACGAAGGTGCCCGAGCCGCACATCGGGTCGAGCACCGGCTCCTCTCCGTCATAGCCGCAGGCGCGTAGGAACAGCGCGGCGAGCGTCTCGCGCATCGGTGCCTTTCCGACCGCCTGTTTGAAACCGCGGCGGTGCAGGGGCGCGCCGCTGGACTCGAGGCTGAAACGCACGAAGTCGTTCTCGATCCGTGTCTTCAGGACGATCCCGGCCTCGGGGTCCACCCGGATGCCGCCGGCCGAGAGCCCGCCCTCGATCCGCTGTTGCGCGGCGCCGGCATGATAGATCTTCGAGCGGCGCGTCGTGACCTCCACGCGCACCGGGCGATCCGGCCTCAGCGTCTCGGCCCAGGGAAACTTCGTCGCCCGCTTGTCGAGCTGTGCCAGATGCGCGGCGTGAAAGCCGCCGATCCGCACCAGTACCCGCGCGGCGCCGCGCAGCACGAGATTGGCGCGCCACACTTCGGGCCAGCCGCCGGTGACGGTGACGCCGCCCGCCGTTTCGGCCACTTCGGCAAAGTCTGCCGCGCGCGCCTCTTCTGCCAGAAGCGGCTCCAGCCCCGGGGCGGTGGCGAGAAAGATCTCCAGCGTCAAATGCGGCCCCGTGCCGACAGCATCACGGCCACGGGCCGCGTTGCCTCGATCTCGGCGAGCACGATGACGAGGCTCGCGGTCAGCGGCACCGCGAGGATCGCCCCCGCGATCCCCCAGAGCGCGCCCCAGAACGCCAGCGCCAGCAGCACCACAGCCGGCGACAGGTTGAAGGTGCGGCCCATCAGTCGCGGCTCCAGCACGGCGCCGACATAGACCTGCGCGACCGTCAGGGTGACAAGCGCCAGCCCTGCGAAGCCGAAGGAGCCGGACTGCACGAGGCTCAGCAGCACCGGAAACAGCACCCCGATGAGCGATCCGAAATAGGGCACGTAGTTGAGAAAACCGATCAGCACGGCCCAGAACACCGCGAACTCGATCCCGATCACCCACATGATGCCGAAGGAGATCAGGCCCAGCACCACGTTCACGAGGGTCTTCACCAGAAGGTAGTCGCTGATCCGGCCGTTGATCCGGTCGACGAGGTCCACCGCCTTCTTGCCGCGCTGCATCCCGCCGAGTGCGATGGTCACCTTGTCGGCAAAGAGCGCGCGTTCGGCGAAGAAGAACGCCGCGTAGAGTACGATGAGGAACAGCGTCGTGCCGAAGCCCCGAATCTGGTTGGCGAGCGGGGCGATGTAGCTGGCGACGTCGATCCGCCCCAGTGTGTTGTCCCGCACGATGGCCCAGTTGGGTTCGTCCTCGATGCCGAACATCGTGGCGCCGCGGGCAACGAGCCGGTCGAGGTTCTCCTCGTAGCCGGGCACCGCAGCGGCGACGCGGCCGAAATTCGCCATCAGCATGAAGAAAAGCACGAAGAGCCCGGTGGCGAAGGCGATCAGGACCAGCGTGCGCAATGCCCAGAGCGGGAGCAGCCCGATCAGCGGCAGCCGCGAGAGCGCCGTGGCCGCCGCCGACAGGACGTATAGCGACACGATGGCTGTGAGCACGGGCAATAGCAGTGGCTTGCCCATCCAGAAGAGCCAGCCGAGCATGATTGCGAGGGCCGTGCCGTAGGTGATCGTGCTGAGTCGCATATTGGGGCCGACGTTAGTCGCCGGGGCGCGGAGGCGCGAGGGGGAACAGCCTCAGCCGATGGCGATGAGGTGATTGTCCCACGCCGTGCCCGGGTCTGCGGCAAGCGGGGCCAGCCGATCGGTCACGCGCAGCACCCCGCCCATGCCGTCGGTGGCGGTGAACCCGTCCGCCGAAGGGGCGAGCCCGCAGATGTCGGGCCGCCGCAGGATCGTGCAGGCGCCGTCCGCGCGGCCAAAGACATGCAGCCGACCGCCGCGCGGCGAGGTGATGCCGACGCGCGCGCCGTCCCAGGAGATCGCGACCGACCCGGCATAGCCCTGCATGGCGATCTGCTCGCCGTCATCGGCCGCCAGCAATCGCGGCGCCGATCCGCGCCGGTGCAGGCCCAGCAGCGGCACCGGTGCCATCGCCTCGCCCTGCCACTGCATCGCGAAGGCGACGGTGCCGTCCGCCGCCGCGGCGAGGTGGCGGATGGAGTTCTTGTGCAGCTCGGGATCGAGCGTCACCTGGTCGAGAAGCTCGCCCTCGGGTGTCAGGTAGCTCAGCGAGGGCGCCATCGTGTCGAGGTTCAGCTTCTCGCGACCCGTGTCCGGGTGGGTACGGATGCCACCATTCGCCACCGCCAGCACGTCGCCCGAAAGCCGCAGGAGGTCGTGGGGGCCGATGCCGTGGGTCGCGACCTCCCCGATCCGGCGGTAGCCGTCGGGGCGCGACCAGAGGCCGATGCGGCCCGCGCCGCTGCCCATGTCGTTCTCCGTCGTGCAGAGGATCGTGCCGCCTGCGACGAAGGCGCCGTGGCCGTAGAAATGTCGCCCCTCCGGCGCCTCCAGCCGGTGCGCGACGTGTCCTGCGGCGCAGTCGATCACCAGCGCGAAGGTGCCGGGGCGGCGGGCGAAGGCGACCGCCTCGGGCGCGGAGGGATGCGCGGCGGCGGCGTGGCCGCGGCCCGGCAGCGGCACGGCGAAGCGCCGCGAGGCATCCGCGCCGAGCCCGATGAGCGAAAAACGCCCCGACGCCCCCTTCGCCGCGCCGAGATAGGCGGGGCTGCCGGCGTCGGCCCAACTCAGCGCGGGCAGGGTGGAGGCGGCCAGAAGGCTGGTCAGGAAACCGCGGCGCGTGGGCATGGTGCTCTCCTTTCGGGGCGGCGGGTCAGTCCCCGTCCGACGCGTTGAAGCCGGCCGACACGCCGAGCGGCACGCCGATCTCGTTCGCGGCGTTCTCACGCGCCTCGACAAGCTGCTGCTGCAACGCCTCCACGACGATGCGCTGCCTCGGGTCCGACACGCCCGAGAAATCCCCTGCGTCGATCCGCCCCGCCGTGGTCAGCGCGCGGGCGAAGGCGGCGTCGGTCTGCGGGATCTCTCCGGGCGCGAGCGCGCGGGCGAGGTCGCGCAATGCCTCCACCGAAAGCGTGACGTTGCGCAGCGCTCGGCCCGACAGCCGCGCCTCCGCCCGGTCCGGGCGCGGGTCGTCGAAGCTGCCCAGCGGCCGGCCGAGCCGCTGGTCGATGACGAAGGACATCCCCGTGGTCAGCGCGGTATAGAACGCTTGCCGCGGCTCGCGCTCCGACAGGAAGGTATCGTTCCCGGCTTCGCCGGCGGTGCGGATCGTCTCCGCGAAGGCCTCCCAGTCCTCGGCGATTGCGTTCCCCATGCGCGCCAGGTCCTGCGCCTGCGCCCAGGCAAGCGTGCAGGCATAATCGCCCGCGGCGTAGGCCGATAGATCCTCGGCATAAAGCAGCCGCTCCATCGCGAAGAGGCCGCGGGCCGCGATGGACACTTCCGCAAAGCCCTCGGGCGTCTCGACGATGGGATCGGCGTCTGCCACGATGCCCGACACCGTGCGCGGGATCATCCCGCGCGGATCGGGCCAGAAGGCGATGGAGAGCGCCCGGCTCCCCGTCTCCAGCGGGCCGAAGCGCAGATGCGCGAGCCCGAGCCAGGCGTCGAAGGCGTCGTTCCAGGCCGGGCGCAGCGCCTCGGCGGTGCAATCGTTCCCGGCCGTCTCGGCCAGCGCGCCTGCCGCCTCTGCAAAGCGGTCGGTGGCGGACAGGGCGTGATCGGTGATCGCCTCTTCGACGCCGGCCACGGCGGGCGTCGCGAGAAGCGACAGGGCAAGGACGGCGTGGCGCATCACAGGCTCTCCAGGTAGCGGATCAGGGCGTCTCGGTCGGCTTTCGGCATCGTCTCCACGCGGCTGCGTGCCGCCTCCGCCTCGCCACCGTGCCACAGGACGGCCTCCAGAAGCGAGCGGGCGCGCCCGTCGTGCAGGTAGCGTTCCTCGCCGCTCACGCGCGAGGTCATCCCGATCCCCCAGAGCGGCGGCGTGCGCCATTCGCGGCCCGTTGCCCGCGCCTCGGGCCGGTGGTCGGCCAGCCCCTCGCCCATGTCATGCAGCAGCAGGTCGGTCATCGGCCAGATCAGCTGGAAGCTCTGCTCGGGCTGATCCTTCAGCCGGTGGGTGACGTATTTCGCCCGGTGGCAGTTCGCGCAGCCGGTGTCGTGGAACACCTGCTTGCCGCGCAGGACCTCCGGGTTGTCCACGTCGCGCCGGGCCGGGACGGCAAGGTTGCGGGCGTAGAAGGTCACGAGGTCCAGCCCCTCGGCGCCGATCTCCGGCGCTTCGCCCTCGCCGCCATGGGGCGCGTTGATGCAGGCGTCCTGGGTCGCCATGCACTCCCCGAACCCATCCTTGAAGAGCGGAGAGGAGATGCCGATGTCGCCCGCGAAGGCGGAGGCCGTCTGTTCGCGCACCGTGGGGTTTCCCCCCTTCCAGCCGAAGCGGCCCAGCATCGGCCGGTCGTATTCCACCGACCAGACGATCTGCGCCCGCCCCGAGATACCGTCGCCGTCGGCATCGTCCGGGTCGGCCCAGGCGAGGATGTCGGCCGCCGGGATCGCCTCCAGCAGGCCCAGCCCGATCATCTGCGGCGCGAGGCGCGGGCTGGTCTGGATCTCTTCGGGCTCGCCGTATCCGGGCGCCTCGATGGCGTATGTCGGGACGCGGAGCGTCGCCGTCTCTCCGTCCGACAGTCCCACTTCGCGCTCTTCGTAGGAGATGACGAACTGCGCCTCTGCCGGGAAGCCGGCGACCGCCTTGTCCTGGAGTTGAGATCCGTAGACCGGGTGCGGCGCGGTGCGCGGGGTGTCGTCGCCGATCTTGTCCAGATAGCGCTGGATCGCCGTCTCGGCCGGGCCTTCATGGGGCACCGACACGCGCAGGAAGAAGCCGTCGCCGCCGCTTTCGGGCAGGCGCCCGCGCCCGTCCTTGAGATGGCAGCGCTGGCAGGACCGCGCATTATAGAGCGGGCCGAGCCCGTCAGAGGCCTTGGTCGAGGCCGGCGCCGACACCCAGAGCTTCTTGAACAGCCCGTTCCCGACCTTGAAGTCCAGTTCCCGCTCGAACGGGATGTTGCCCGAGGCCTGCGAAAAGGCGTCCGCGGTGGTGCGCGCCCGCACCGTTGCGGCGCCGGCGGGGTTTTCCTCGAACTGCTCGGCGGCGTCGAAGCTGCCGGGCGTGGCGGTGACGGCATCGATTCGCGTCTGCTCTTCCGCGGTGCGCGGGACGATGGACAGGTGCGGTTCTTCGAGGATCGGGTCGGCGGCGGCCGGCGCGGCTAGGAGGAGACCGGCAAGAAGGGCGCGAAACAACATGAGGAACGAGGCTCCGGCAGCGTATGCAGCCTCACTTGCAAGGAATCTTGAGCGTTTCAATCGGAAACTTGTCGGATCCTCCGTACATGCGACATCTTGAGGGTTCTCAGAGCCTGACCAATATTGTAGGAAAAGGGGAGTGCAGGGGTTCGCCTCCGCCTTCCAGACAACTCCAGGACGACGTCCCGAGGACCGAAGATGACCGCACAGCCCGTCCCCCTTGCCCAGCTTCCCAGCCCGACCCGTGAAATCGACGATGCGGCCCGGCTACCCGACGACGAAGCGGCCCTGCTGGACATGTTGCGGCGCACCGCCGCGCGCTGCCGGGCGACGCCGCGGGCGGATCTCTTTCGCGCCTGTGCGCTGCTCGGTGCCGAACGCAGCGTCGCGGCGCCGCGTTTCGCCGAGGCGCTCCTGCGCACGCTCGACCAGGGCCTCGGTCGGCCGGTCCGGATCTACAAGCGCGGCAGCACGGAGCTGAGCTTCGACGAACGCTGGCTGCTTGCGCTCATCGCCGCCTTCCGCCGGGACGACGACGCCAGTGCAACCTTCCTCGTCTCGCGCCGTTTGACCCATGCTTCGCGCCGATCCATCGGATTTCTCGCGCGCGGATTGTCGATGGGACTTGAACCAGCTTAGAATAATTCTAAAGTAGGGACGTAACCGGCGTTAGAAGGAGAACGCGATGCCCGAGACTGCAATGAACCTGAGCCCGTCCGCGCGCGAAGCGATCGCCGACGCGCTCAACCAGGCCGTGGCCGAAACGGTCGTGACCACGATGCTGGCCCAGAATTTCCACTGGAACGTGAAGGGCATGGCTTTCGGCCCGCTGCACGACCTGTTCCAGAAGATCTACGAGGATCACTTCGAGGGTCAGGACGACCTGGCCGAACGTGTCCGCGCGCTCGATATGCACGCGGAAGGCCAACTGGCCAAGATGCTCGAACGCTCCAAGGTGTCCGAGCATGACGGCCACGCGACCGACAAGGAGATGATCGAGACCCTGATGAAGGCGGAAGAGCAGATCGCCGCCACGCTGTCGGGCCTCGAGGCCGTGTCCGGCGACAACGGCGATACGCTGACCGAAGACCTCGCGATCGAGCGGGGCCGCGTCCACGAGAAATTCGCCTGGATGCTGCGCTCTCACCTTCAGGGCTGAGCGCACGTCGTCCGGAGATGCCGGGCCGAAGGCCCGGCGCCTCAGGCGGCGAAAGGGGGCTTGGCCCCCTTTTTCGTGCATTTCTTCAAATAGGCGGCGCGCCAGTGGGAATACTTCCCAAGGTCGTTCTGCTGATGCACCAGCATCGTCACGAAAGCCTCGCGTTCCGCGGGGTTTTTCATTTTCTTGAAGATCTTCTTCTGCGTCTTCGTCATCGAGCAGCCGATGCAGTGCCCTTCGCGGCGGAACTTGCAGACGTCGATACAGGGGCTGGGGAGTTTCTTGGCCATGTGAATCCCGTGGCTGGAACGGAAGACGGGCGGTCCAGAGACCGCCCGCCAGAGGGAACTGCTCGATCCTCTTATTGGAAAACTGCGTCCGGGTTGTCGAGGCTGTCGGAGCCTTCGAACCCGATCTGGTCGAGGCCGAGCGCGCTGACCGCGCGTTCGATCGACCGGGTCTGCGCGACGAGCGCGTCGACCGCCGCCATGATGATCGCCTCGCCTTCGGCATTGCCGCGCGCGAGCATCTCGTCATAGGCGAAGCCGGCTTCGGCCGCGGCCTTCAGCTTGGCCAGCTGCAGCACGGAATTGTCTAGATCGCGCGAGAGCGCGTCGCCGACCTCCGCGTCCGCCTCGGCGACGAGGTCCGCGAGGCTGTCGCCTTCGACAACGGAGCCGTCCACGCGCAGGTAACGGCCGTTATAGACGTTGTGGATGCCGAGCCCGTCGTAGAAATGCGAATTGTGCGTGTTGTCCGAGAAGCAATCATGCTCTTCCTCGGGATCGTTCAGCATCAGGCCGAGCTTCATGCGCTCGCCTGCCTGCTCCCCGTAGGAGAGCGAGCCCATGCCGGTCAGCATCGCCTTGATCCCGGCATCGGGATCTTCGGTGACCGCCGTGCGCGCATCGCCGCCTTCGGCCCACTGCTGCGTGATCCATTCGAGGTCGGAGACCAGCAGGTCGGTCGCGGCTTGCAGGTATTCGCCGCGGCGATCGCAATTGCCGTTGGTGCAGTCCTCGCCCGCAGCGTAATCCGTCCACGGGCGGCTGCCGGCGCCGTCATCGGTGCCGTTCAGATCCTGACCCCAGAGCAGGAACTCGATCGCATGGTAGCCGGTGGCGACGTTCGCCTCCACGCCGTCGGCCTCGTGCAGGGTGTCCTGCAGCAGATCCGGCGTGATCTCCGAGGCGTCGACCTCTTCGCCCGAGAGCGTGAAGCTTTCGTTGGCGATGACGTTGAGCCCGGCATAGCGGTTCTCGCCCGCTTCGACCGCGCCGCCCTCGACATAGTCGATCAGCCCCTCGTCGAGCGGCCAGGCGTTCACCTTGCCTTCCCAGTCGTCGACGATCGGGTTGCCGAAGCGGAACGCCTCGGTCTGCTGGTAGGGCACGCGGGCCTCGAGCCAGGCTTGCTTGGCCGTCGCCAGCGCTTCGGCCGAGGGCTCTTCGATCAGCGCGGTCACGGCCTCCTGCAGCGCCTGGGCGGTAGTGAGGCTGTCTTCGTATCCGGCATGGGCGATGTCGGCATAGGTCTCGACCACGCCGGCCTTGTCGGCCAGCGCAGGCGTCGCGGCAATCAGCGCGGCGGTAGCGGTTAACGTACGAATCATCTGTTGTCCCGTTCCTTGGCTATAATTTTCGCTACCCCGGCCCGACTCATTTCGTCAGGATGAGCTTTCCCTGACGGGTGATGCGCAGCGTGTAGATCTGCTCACCCAGGCGGATCTGGGCGAGTTGCCCGCCGCCGGTGAGGATTTCCGCGTCGTGCTGCGGCACTTCGCTGGCAGTCTGGGTCTCGATCCGCCGGGTCAGCATGCGCAATCCCCCCGGGTTGCGCGCCAGACAAGGCGGTCGAGCAGCGCTTCGAGGCCGAGGATGCCGAACGGCTCGGCATCGGTGACGAAACCGGGCCGTTCGACACGGGGAATACGCGAATCGTGCGATGGAGCGCGGGGCATGTGCCGGTCCTCCGAAAGGTTTGGGTCGCGGGCTTCCCCGGGTCGGTCGAGCGGGGTGGCTGACGCTAAACCTGACCAAACCAGTCGGACAAGTCAATCCGAGTTTTTCTATCGGGTATCAGGGCACGATATTCGCCTCCGGTCCGTAGGGGAAGCCGGTGATATTCTCTGCGCCGTCCTCGCTGATGACGAGGATGTCGTGCTCGCGGTAGCCGCCGGCGCCGGGTCGACCGTCGGGGATGGTCAGCATCGGCTCCATCGACACGACCATGCCGGGTTCGAGCACCGTCTCGACGTCCTCGCGCAGCTCCAGCCCGGCTTCGCGGCCGTAATAATGCGACAGGATCCCGAACGAATGCCCGTACCCGAACGTGCGGTACTGCAGCAGGTCGCGCTCTGCCAGGAAGGTGTTGAGCGCATGCGTGACGTCCGAGCAGCGGGCGCCGGGTTTCAGCAGCGACATGCCGTATTCGTGCGTCGCGACATTCGCCTCCCAGTAGCGCCGCGAGGCGGGGTCGACCTCACCCAGAAACAGCGTGCGTTCGAGCGCGGTGTAATAGCCCGAGATCATCGGGAAGGCGTTCAGGCTGAGGATATCGCCGCGCTCCAGGCGCCGCGCGGTGACCGGATTGTGCGCCCCGTCGGTGTTGAGCCCCGACTGGAACCAGACCCATGTGTCGCGGTACTCCGCCTCCGCGAAGCGTGCGGCGATCTCGCGCTCCATTGCGTCGCGGCCGGCCATGGCGACGTCGATCTCTCGCACGCCTTCGGCGATCGCCTCGACCACCGCTGCGCCGCCGATATCGGCCACGGCCGCGCCCTGCCGGATGAGCGCGATCTCGGCGGGCGATTTCATCATGCGCTGGCGCATCGTGTCCGCGTGGATCGGGACGACCGACTCGGGGGCGAAGGCGGCTTCCAGCTTCTCGCGGGCCTCCAGCGTCAGGAGGTCGCCCTCGATCCCGAGGCGCCTGCCGCGCCCGGCGATACCGGCGGCGACGCGCCAGAAATTGTCGCGCTGCCAGTCGGTATAGGTGACGGCATCGCCGTGGCAGCGCCGCCAGGGTTGGCCGGCGTCGATCCCGGCGGCGATGGTCACCGAGGTCTCGGGCGTGACCACGAGCCCGTAGGGCCGGCCGAAGGCGCAGTAGAGAAAGCCCGAATAGTAGGCGACGTTATGCATGGACGTCAGTAGGCAGGCGTCGAGCCCGTGGGCGGCGAGGATACGGCGCAGCCCGGCGAGGCGCGCCTCGTATTCCTCGGGCGCGAAGGGCAGGGCGGCCTTGTCGCCGTTGTGGAAGCGGTAGGATGCGGGTCGGTCCATGGGGGTCCCTCCGGATAGCGCCTAATGCGCGGGGGAGGGGGCGGAGCCTGCCTTCCCCGCGCATACGGCGGCAAAGATAGGTCCCGGCGTTCAGGACGGTCGGGGGCGGAATGCGGGCGACGCCATCGCCCGGCCCTGGGCAAGGTTCTGACGTGGATGGTCGCGTGTGGCAAGGGGGTAGAGGCCGAGCCAAGCGCCGACCGGCCCAAGGCTAGCCAACGGTGCCAACACATGGGCGCACGCTGGCCCGGCGCGTTTGGGTCCGGTGGCTCGGGTCGAAAGCGCCTCTGAACGGGAAGCTTCGATCTTTCTGGCAACGGCCTAGTGCCGCTTTGACCGGCCCGGAATCAAGCCGAAGGCGTCGGGCCAGCGCCGGACCGTCCCGGCGGGTCGGCGCTCTGTCACCCGTGCAAGACGCTCGGATCGACGATGTACGTGGCAGCCATAAAGCGCAGACCTCGAAGGTTATGGGCGCCAACCCACGAGCCGGCGCTGGCCCGGCGCCTTCGTGCCGGGACAAACCTGCGCGTCTAGGCCAACAGCGTCCGGATCATGCGGCTCTCGGGGTCGAGAAGCCCGTCGATCACATTGAAATGGTGCTTGCCGTCCTCGACGACGTGCTCCGCGCCCCAGGCCTCGGCGAGCCAGCGGGCCTGGTCCAGGAAAGCCGGCAGCTCGTCGCCGCCCACCCAGACCGAGACCGGCGTGCGCGGCGGGTCCATCAGGACCGGGCTCTCGGCGGCGGCCTCCTCGGCCTCGAGCTGCAGATCGTCGTTGATCGAGGTGCGCAGGAGCGGCCGCAGGTCGGAGACCGGCGAGATCGGCATCACCCGCTCGATCCGGGCGCCGACCTCCTCCGGAAGGACGCCGGGGGCCAGCATGCGCGCGACGAGCTGACCGCCGGCGGAATGGCCGACGAGCCGGATCGGCAGGTCCGGCAGCTCGCGCGCGACCGCCGCGACGGCGCTGGCCACTTGCCGCATGATGTCCGAGATGCGCGCGCGCGGGCAAAGATCGTAGGACGGCATCGCCACCGCCCAGTGCTGCAGCACCAGCCCGTCGGCGAAATGCGAGAAGTCGCCGCGGCCGAAGCGCCGCCAGTAACCGCCGTGCACGAAGATCGCGAGCCCATCGCGACGACCGACCGGCGTGAACAAATCCATCACCTGGCGCGTTCCGTGACCGTACATCAATCCCAGCCGCGCCCGGTTGGCTGCCCCGAGCCGCTTGCGGTACGCCTCCGCTTCCGCGGCCCAGCGGGGCGGGTAATCGGCCGCGTCGGGAACGTGACTTTGGTTGTCGTAGGCGTCGTCGAGGTCCATCGTTTTCCTCTTGGTCGTACCGGGACTATAGGATCGGCCAAGACTTACCAGAACCGGGCGCGGCGACACCCCCCAATTTGAAAGGTTTGTGACATGCTCGACAAGACGACCGACCTGGCCGCGATGCTGGACGATCCGAGCCTGCTGGAGCCGCACGCCTTCGTCGGCGGGCAATGGATCGCCGGCGACGACGGCACCTTCGAGGTGACCAACCCGGCCCGGGGCGACGTGATCGCCGAGGTGTCGGACCTGTCGCGCGCCCAGGTGGCCGACGCCATCGACCAGGCGCACGCGGCGCAGAAGGACTGGGCCCGATGGACCGGCAAGGAGCGCGCGGCGGTCCTGCGCCAGTGGTTCGACCTGATCATGGCCAACCAGCGCGACCTCGGCAAGATCATGACCGCCGAGCAGGGCAAGCCGATGACCGAGTCGACCGGCGAGGTCGCCTATGGCGCGTCCTTCATCGAGTTCTTCGCCGAAGAGGCCAAGCGCGTCTATGGCGAACAGATCCCTGGCCACCAGCGCGACAAGCGCATCCTGGTAATGAAACAGCCGGTCGGCGTCGCCGCGTCGATCACGCCGTGGAACTTCCCCATCGCGATGATCACCCGCAAGGCCGCCCCCGCGCTGGCCGCCGGATGCAGCTTCGTGGCGCGGCCCGCCAAGGAGACGCCGCTGTCGGCCACCGCGCTCGCCGTGCTGGCCGAGCGGGCGGGCATGCCCTCGGGCGTGTTCAACGTGGTGACGTCCTCGTCCTCGTCCGAGGTGGGCAAGGAGTTCTGCGAGAACGCCAAGGTGCGCAAGCTGACCTTCACCGGCTCCACCGAGGTGGGGCGGATCCTGCTCAAGCAGGCTGCCGACCAGGTGAAGAAATGTTCCATGGAGCTGGGCGGCAACGCGCCGTTCATCGTCTTCGACGACGCCGACGTCGACGCGGCGGTCGAAGGGGCCATCGCGTCCAAGTTCCGCAACAACGGGCAGACCTGCGTCTGCGCCAACCGGATCTATGTGCAGGCGGGCGTCTACGACGAGTTCGCCGAGAAGCTGAAGGACCGGGTGTCGCAGCTCAAGATCGGCGACGGGCTGGCCGAGGACGACGTGGATCTCGGCCCGATGATCACCGCGGAGGCCATCGACAAGGTGCAGGAGCATATCCGCGACGCCAAGTCGAAGGGCGGCAAGGTCATCCTCGGGTCGGACCAGCACGACGCGGATGGCAACTTCTTCAAGCCGGCGATCATCACCGGCGCGACGCAGGACATGGCCTTCGCGCAGGAGGAAACGTTCGGCCCGCTCGCCCCGCTGTTCCGGTTCGAGGACGCGGACGACGTGATCGCGATGGCCAACGACACGATCTTCGGGCTGGCGTCGTACTTTTACGCCAAGGACCTCAGCCGGGTCTGGAAGGTCGCGGAAGAGCTGGAATACGGCATCGTCGGCGTGAACACCGGCCTCATCTCGACCGAGGTGGCGCCGTTCGGCGGCGTGAAGCAATCGGGCCTCGGCCGCGAGGGCTCGCACCACGGCATCGACGAGTTCCTGGAGATGAAATACGTCTGCCTGTCGGTGTGACGACGAACGACGCTCGCTCGCGCAGCGAGCGTCGCCCCGCCCGCCGTCCCGCAGACCGGCGGATACCGAGTTGCCCGGCCGTTGCCCGCTCCGCATCAAGGAGGCGTCATGCCAGAGTTCACCCCGCATTGCACCGTCAGCATGGTGTTCCGGCCCGCGTCCGATTTCGAGATGGTGTCGAACAGGATTCACGAGGACATTTCCTCCGCGGCGCGCTGCGGCGACAGCCTGTTCGTCTGCTGCGACGAGACCGCGGGCGTCGACCGGCTGACCCTCACCGAGGATGGCCACTGGGGCAACCACGAGCATTTCAACCTCGGCGACTTTGTCGACCTGCCGGACGGGCCGGACGGGGAGATGGACATCGAGGGGCTCGACTGCGACGGGGACTGGCTGTGGATCACCGGTTCGCACTCGCTCAAGCGCGGCAAGTTCAAGCCCGGGAAGCACGACCTTCAAGGCGGGCTGGACGCCATGGCGAAGATCAAGCGCGATCCCAACCGCTACTTCCTCGCCCGCGTGCCGCTGGCGAAGACCAAGGCCGGCATGGTGCCGACCGGCGCCGACGGGGAGCGGCGCGCGGCCTGGGTCGAGATGAAGAGGAAGCGCTCCAAGCTGCTCGGCTGGCTCGAGGGGGATGCGCATCTCGGCCCCTACCTGCCGCTGCCGTCGAAGGAGAACGGCTTCGACATCGAGGGCATGGTCGGGCGCGGCAATCGCGTCTGGCTGGGCCTGCGCGGCCCGGTGCTGCGCGACCACGCGGTGATCCTCGAATTCGAGATGAAGGTTACGAAGGCCGGGTTTCTCAAGCCGCGCAAGATCGACGGCGACCGGCGCTACCGCAAGCACCTCGTGCCGGCGGCGGGCGAGGGCATCCGCGATCTGGAGGTCGACGGCAACGATCTTCTGGTGCTGACCGGGCCGGTGACCGGCGGCGACGGGCGGTCGGACATCCTGCGCTGGCGGGGCTTCGCGGGTGTCCGGACATCGGGCGTAGTGGCGCCGGAGAGTGTGCAGCACGTGATGGAATTGCCCTATCGCGGTGCCGTCGATCATCCGGAGGGACTGGTGCTGTGGCCGGAAGTGACCGGCGCGGTCCTGGTTCTCTACGATTCGCCCGGGAAGGCGCGGCTGCCGAAGGCGGAGACGATCGAGGGCGACATCTGGAAGCTCTGACCCTCGCCGGGTGCGTGATCCGACCCCGAATCGGAAACGCCCCGGCGAAGGGCCGGGGCGCGGGATCTTCGCGGTGTGCGCCGATCAGTTGACGGATTTGGCGTCGACAACGTCTTTGCGGGTCTCGGCGCCGTCCGCCTTCTCGATCGCGATGCGTCGCGGTTTCAGCGCCTCGGGGATCTCGCGCACGAGGTCGATATGCAGCATGCCGTCCGCATGGCTTGCGCCCTCGACGCGCACGTGATCGGCCAGCTGGAACCGGCGCTCGAAGGCGCGGGTGGCGATGCCTCGGTGCAGGTAGTTGCGGGCCCCGTCATCCTCGGCCTTGCGGGCGGAGACGACAAGCGCGTGGTCTTTCACCTCGACCGAGAGGTCATCCTCGGAGAAGCCGGCCACGGCAATGGAGATGCGGTAGGCATCATCCGCGGTCTTTTCGATGTTGTAGGGCGGGTAGGTCGGTTGGCTGACGTCGTTGGCCAGCACGCGGTCCATCATGTCGGCGATCTGGTCGAAGCCGACCGTGGCCCGGTAGAGCGGTGCGAAGTCGAAGCTACGCATGGAATATCCTCCGTTGAGCGATATCATTCACGTACGCCTTTTCCGTTCGGAAACAGGCGCTTGCAGGGATCCGAGACCCGCGGCGGGCGTCTCGGCAAGGTTTAAGTGGGAAGCGGTCTGGCGCCTGTCAAGACCCTCCGCCGAATGGGGGGAAACGGGCGTCCGTGCGGCTCCGAAACCGTTGCCGGCGCCTGCCCCCCTGGCGATGCGCGGCCAGCGGCAGCGTTCAGCGCGCCGGCGAACAGCCCCTCCGGCATGGCGAGCCGGCGCTATGATCGGGCGCCGGCCCCGCGCCGGTCACGGGCGGATGAACTTCGCCCCGGTCTCGACCCGCGTTCCGGCGGCGACGGAGCGGGTGCCGGGCAGCGCCGTTTCGGCGCGCACCCTGTCGAGCTCCGCGCGCAATTGCTCCACCGGCCCGTCGAGGCCGATTCCCAGCGATACCGGGGCACCGCCGGCCTCGGCCTTGGCCGACACCACCGACACGATGCGCGGATCGCCCGACGCGAAGGAAAACACCGGGGAGCCCGACGAGCCGAAATCGACCGTGCAGGACATCACCACGACACCCTCCTGCCGGGCGATCACTTCGCACATCTCCTGCAGGCTCGGCGCCTCGGGGCGGTCGTGGGCGTAGGACACCACGCCGATCCGGTCGCCCGCGTCCGGCCGCCGGTCGGTGGCGAAGGGCACGATCCGCGTGTTGCGGATCGGGTGCTGCAACTCCAGCAGCGCCACGTCGTGCCGCACGCGGTGCGCATCCGACGGGGCGGTGTAGACGAAATCCGGCAGGTGCAAGGCCCGGCGCACGTAGCGGTACGCGGCGGCCCGGCCGCTGCGCCAGCCGGCGCGGAACTGCATGTGCTCGGCCGGCACCTGCGCGCCGGTCTCCGCGTCATACAGGCAATGCGCCGCGGTCAGCACCAGGTCGGGCGCGATCAGCGCGCCGGTGCAGAAGGCGCGGCCCTCGATCTCGATCCGGCCGACCGCGTCCCAATCGCGCCCGTCCTGCGACGAGCCAAGCGAGAGAAGCCCGCCCGCGCGCGCCGGTGCGCAGAGACACAGAAGGATGAAAAGGGCGGCGAATCCTGCACGCAAAATAGGCTCCTGTCGGCTGTTCGCCCCGATTAGTCGCGCTTTGCGGCGGGAATGCGGCGCGGATGCGGAGCCGGCTTGTTCAGATCCCGTCGACCCGGCCCCGCAGAGCAGGCGGCACCGGCCCGCCCCAGGCCCAGTCCAGAAGCTCCACAGTGTGCACGACAGGCACCTCCGTGCCGCCGCCGATCTGCATCATGCAGCCGATGTTGCCGGCGGCGATCACCTGCGGCGCCTTCGCCTCGAGCGTGCGCACCTTTCGGTCCTTGAGCTGCGCGGAGATCTCGGGCTGCATCAGGTTGTAGGTGCCGGCCGAGCCGCAGCACAGATGCGCGTCCGCCGGTTCGACCACCTCGAACCCGGCGCGCTTCAACAGGTCCTTCGGGTGGGTCTTGATCTTCTGCCCGTGCTGGAGCGAGCAGGCGGCGTGGTAGGCCACGCGCAGGCCGGCGCCCTCTGCCTTCGGCGGCGCGAAGACGCCCCGCCCCGGCGCCGCGTCGGTTCCGGCGATCCCCGCCGTGGCTTCCGCGCCCGAGCGCGTTTCGGCCTCTTTCACGAGCGTCGCCAGCAGCTCGCTGACATCCATGGCGATGGCCGAGACGCGCGCGGCCTCCTCGGCCATCGGGCCGGTGCGGAACATGTGGCCGTAATCCTTGACCGTGGTGCCGCAACCGCTGGTGTTGATCACCACCGCGTCGAGCCCGCCTTCGTCCATCTCGCGGGTCCAGGCGCGGATGTTCTTCGCGGCGGTGCCGTGTGCCTCCTCGCTCTTGCCCATGTGGTGGGTGAGCGCGCCGCAGCAGCCGGCGCCCTCGGCCACCACCACTTCGCAGCCGAGCCGGGTGAGAAGCCGGATCGTCGCATCGTTGATGTCGGTGTTGAGCGCGCGCTGCGCACAGCCTGTCATCAGCGCGACGCGCTTGCGACGCTCGCCCTCGGCCGGGAACGTCTGCGGATCGTCGTTGCGGCTGACCGGGGGAATCGTCTTCGGCGCCATGTCGAGCATCGCGCGCAGCCGCTTGTCCGGCATCAGCCCCTTGAACGGTCGCCCGATCTTCGCCCCTAGCAGCGCCATTCGGAACCGCCCCGGATAGGGCAGGATCCGCGCCAGCACCCAGCGCAGCGCACGATCCTGCCAGGGGCGTTGGTAATTCTCCTCGATATAGGTGCGGGCGTGGTCGACCAGGTGCATGTAATGCACCCCCGAGGGGCAGGTCGTCATGCAGGCGAGGCACGACAGGCACCGGTCGATATGCGTGACCGTCTTGTCGTCCGGCACGCGCTCGTTCTCGAGCATGTCCTTGATCAGGTAGATGCGCCCGCGCGGGGAATCGAGCTCGTCGCCCAGCACCTGGTAGGTCGGGCAGGTCGCGGTGCAGAACCCGCAATGCACGCAGGCGCGCAGGATCTCGTTCGACCGGGCGGTGTCGGGATCGCGAAGCTGGACGTCGGTAAAGGTGGTCTGCATGTCAGGAGGTCATCATCTCTGCGGTGGCCGGGCCGAACCAGGGCACGGAAGTTGCAAGAAGGGCGGCGACGGTCAGCGCGGGGCGCGCGCGCGGGCCCGGGATCCGGGCGCGCAGGGCCTGGGCCGGGCCGGCGACGAAGATCAGAAGGTAGGCGAGGATCTTGGTATAGCGCATCACGCCATGAGCCCGGGATTGAGGATTCCCTTGGGGTCGAACCGTGCCCGCAGCCCGCGCGACAGCGCCGCGACGGGCGCGGTCTCGGGCTGGAACACCGGCAGCGCGGCACGCGTCGCCGCGTCCCCGCGCACCAGCGTCGCGTGGCCGCCGAAGGCGCCGAGCCGCGCGCGCAGGTCGGTGCCCGGCGCCAGCCGCGCCCGGATCAGACCGCCGCCCCAGTCGTAGACGACGTCTTCCGCCCCCATGCGCGCCACGAGGCCCGGCGCGTCCGAAGGCTTCACCGACAGCTGCCAGACATCGCCGGGCGCGTCGTGAAAGGCGGCGACGTCGCGGATCGCGCGCCAGCAGGCGGCCACAGGCTCCGCCTCCGTCTCGCGGTGCATGTCGGTGCCGGGAAAGAGCGCGGCGAGGCGCTCCAGCCGGTAGGTCACCGAATCCGCGAAGCCCTCGAGCCTGAGGCAGGTCTCGCCCGCCGCCGGCAGATGCGCCGCCCCCGTTACCTCGAAAGGAGAGCCGAGCGCGCGCGCCATCGCCGCCACCGCGGCCTCGTCCGTCAGCCCCTTCAGGATCAGCGTGCCCTGCGTCTCGGGCACCGGCAGAACCTTCAGCGACAGCTCGGTCAGAACGCCCAGCGTGCCCCAGCTGCCGGCCATCAGCTTCACCAGGTCGTAGCCGGTGACGTTCTTCATCACCCGCCCGCCGTTCTTCACGACCGCGCCGGTGCCGTCGACGAAGCGCACGCCCAGCATGAAATCCCGACACGCCCCGGCGACGACCCGCCGCGGCCCCGACACGTTCGCCGCCGCCATGCCGCCCAGCGTCGGCTCGCCCGTAGTGCCCAGAAGCCCGCGATGGTCCATCGGCTCGAAGGCCAGCCGCTGGCCCTCCGCCGCCAGCGTCGCCTCGATCTCCGCCAGCGGCGTGCCTGCCCCGGCCACCAGCGTCAGCGCACCCGGCTCGTATAGCGTGATGCCGCTCAGCCCTCCGGTTTCCACCACGTCGCCGGTCACCGGCCGCCCTATGCCGCGCGTGCCGCCGCCGCGCACGTGCAAGGGGCCGGACGCCTCCGCGACGATGCCGCTCAGTTCTTCTTCGCTCTGCGGTCTCATCGCGACCCTGCACCTTCTTCTCGTCAAAAATACTCCGGGGTGAATTGGCCGTCAGGCCAAGAGGGGCAGCGCCCCTCCCATCTCACTCCGCCGCCAGCCGCTGGCCGCGCCGTGCCTCGGACACCGCGAGCGGGAACACCTTCGCGGGGTTGAGCAGCCAGGCCGGGTCGAACACGTCCTTCACCGCCATCTGGCATTCGAGGTCGGCGGCCGCGTACTGGTCGCCCATCAGGTCGCGCTTCTCGATGCCGACGCCGTGCTCTCCGGTCAGGCAGCCGCCGACCTCGACGCAGAGCCGCAGGATATCCGCCCCCAGCGCCTCGCATTTCTCCAGGTCGCCCTCCTTGTTGGCGTCGAAGAGGATCAGCGGGTGCATGTTGCCGTCACCGGCGTGAAAGACGTTGGCGACCTCGAGCCCGTATTGCTGCGCCAGTTCGGCGGTGCGCCGCAGCACGTAAGGCAACTCCGACACCGGGATCGTGCCGTCGAGGCACATGTAATCGTTGATCTGCCCCATCGCCCCGAAGGCCGACTTGCGGCCCAGCCAGATCCGGCCCGCCTCGTCGGCGTCCTGCGCCTCGCGCAGCTCCACCGGGTCGTGACTGCGGGCGATGTCCTTGATCAGGCCGAGCTGGTGGTCGATCTCGGCGTCCGAGCCCTCGACCTCCACGATCAGGAGCGCCTCGCAATCGGGATAGCCGGCCTTGGCGAAGGACTCGCAGGCGCGAATGCAGGGGCGATCCATGAACTCGATCGCAACCGGCAGGACGCCGGCCTTGATGATGTCCGACACGCAGGCGCCGGCCACCTCGCTCGAGGCGAAGCCCATGAGCACCGGGCGCGCGCCCTCGGGCTTGGGCAGGATGCGCAGCGTCGCTTCGGTCACCACGCCGAGCTGCCCCTCGGAGCCGCAGACCAGCCCCAGCAGGTCGAGCCCCCCGGCATCGAGATGCGCGCCGCCGAGCTCCACCACCGTGCCGTCCATCAGCACCATCGTCACGCCCAGGAGGTTGTTCGTCGTCACCCCGTATTTGAGGCAATGCGCCCCGCCCGAGTTCATCGCGATATTGCCCGATATCGCGCAGGCCAGCTGCGAGGACGGATCGGGCGCGTAGAAGAAGCCGTCCTCCTCCACCGCGCCGGTGACCGAGAGGTTGGTGCGGCCCGTCTGCAGCCGGATCAGCCGGTTGTCGTAGTCGGTCTCCAGCACTTCGGTCATGCGCGAGACGCCCAGGATAATGCTGTCCGCCGTCGGCAGCGATCCCCCGGCGAGCGACGTGCCCGCGCCGCGCGGCACCACAGGCACGCCTTCGGCATGGCAAAGCTTCAGCACCGCCGCGACCTCTTCGGTCGTGGCGGGAAGCACCGCGGCGAGGGGCGCGCATTTGTAGGCTGTCAGCGCGTCGCATTCGTAGGCACGCGTCTCGGCCGGATCCGAGATCACCGCCTGCGGCGGCAGGATCTCCTGCAGCCGTTCGACGATGGCGTCCTTGCGCGACAGGATCGCGGCGTCGGGGTCTGGCATCTGCATCGGCGGCCTCCTGCAACCTTGCATCGCGAGTCTAGTGCCCGCTCGCGGGATTTGCCAGCGCCGGACCGGTCGACGGAAAACGGGCGAGAACCCGACCCAAAATACACAGTCGATCCCCGCCCGTCCAAGAGGCGCACCCGAACCTCTTGCGCACGGGTTTGCTTTGGCGCACCTCTTGCGACCATGACATGGATCAAGATCGTCCATCTTCTGTGCGTGATGGGATGGATGACCTCCATCTTCGCAGTGCCGCGGGCGCTGATCTACTGGAAGCGCGAACATGCGCGACTGGGAGAGTTCGGCCCGCTCGGCGATCTGACCATCCGGCTCTACCGCTTTTCCGCCGGGCTGGGGGTGATCGCGCTCATCACGGGGCTCTGGCTCGGCGGGCTGCTGGCGATGCCGGGCTGGGTGTGGCTGAAGCTGGCGCTGGTGCTGACGCTGGTCGCGCATTACGTCTGGACCGGGTTGATGGTGCTGCGCGCGCGCCGCGGCGAGTTCCGCGAAAGCGACCGTACCCTGCGGATCTTCAACGAGGCGAGCGTTCTCGTCGTCATCGCGGTCCTCTGGGTCGTCGTGGCGAAGCCGTTCTGAGCGTGCCATGAGCTTCGCCGATCGCGCCGCCCTGTTCTCCACCCTGGATGTTGTCGCGGTGGCTGCGCATTTCGCCTGCTGGCTCGTGCTGATCGTGCTGGTCGAGCATTCGCCCGCCTGGCGCCCGTCGGTGTCGCGTGTGATGGCCGATTACCGGCGCGAATGGATGCGGGTGTTCGTCACCCGGGACCCGCGGATCTTCGATTCGCAGATCGTGGGGAACCTGCGCCAGAGCACGGCATTCTTCGCCTCGGCCTCGATGATCGCGATCGGCGGGGGCTTCGCGCTGATCGGCAATGCCGAATCGCTGTCCGGCGTGGTCTCGGACTTCACCGCCGAGGACGCGCCAACCGCGGTGTGGGAGATCAAGCTGGTGGTGATGCTGATCTTCGGGGTCAACGCGTTCCTGAAATTCGTCTGGTCGCACCGGCTCTTCGGCTATTGCTCGGTGCTGATGGCCGCGGTGCCCAACGATCCGTCCGATCCGGCCGCCTACCCGCGCGCCCGGCAGGCGGCCGAAATCAACGTGACCGCCGCGCGCGCCTACAATCGCGGGCTCAGGTCCGTCTATTTCGGCATCGCGGCGTCGGCCTGGCTGCTGGGGGCAGTGCCGCTGCTGGTCGCGACCGCGATGACCGTGGCGGTGATCCTGCGGCGCGAGTTCGCGTCGGCCTCGCGGGCGGTTCTGCTGCAGGCCCCGCCCCCGCCCGACACGCAAAGGTGAGAGACCGTCAGAACCCGCGACGCGGGTGGCGATGTAAGACGGGTGTGCAAGAGCATCGACAACCGGGGGGAACAACCATGAAGACATGTGCAGTGGCGGTCTGTGCTGGCCTGATCGGCAGCGCGGCTGCCGCCGATCCGCCGCAGGTGCGCGGCATGGAGGCCGAGAAGACCGGCATGTCCTGGCGCATCTCGGTGACGCTGGAACACCCCGACACGGGCTGGGATCACTACGCAGACGCCTGGCGGGTCGAGGATGCGGAGGGTACCGTCCTCGGCACTCGCGAGCTTCTGCATCCGCACGTGTCCGAGCAGCCGTTCACCCGGGCGCTCACCTCCGTGATGCTGCCCGACGGGACCGAAAATGTGTATGTCCGTGCGCGCTGTTCGGTCGACGGCTGGAACGCGGACGCGGCGGCCTTCCCGCTCTCGCCCGTGGATTGAGCGCCGGCCGGGCGCCCGGTCAGGCCGCGGCGTGCGCCAGGATCTCCACGCCCGTTTCGCGGTGAATATGGGCCGCCGTCGCGGCCTCGAACTCGTCCGGCCAGTCGATCTCCAGCCGGGCGGCAAGCCTGCGGGCCTCCGGCAGGAAGGCGTCGGCGATACGCAGATGCGCGTCGATCAACGCCGTTCGGTCGGGGCCCGGATGCGGCATCGATTCCAGGACGGCCATCTGCGCCGGCGTGATCAGCTTGCTCAGGTGCAGCATGCCGCCTTTGTCCGGTGCCGCGGATTGCTCGATGTAGAGATCGCGCAGGAGGCCGCGCAGCAGTTCCACACTCGTCACCAGCGTCACCCGCTCGTCGCGGCCGAGCGCGACCGGCATGAGGCCCATCATGCGGATGAACTCCGTCACGATGCCCTTCACGCGCTCCGGATCGGGGCGCGCGGGCGGCAGCGAGTCGGGCAGCGCGCCGTGGATGTCCTCGGGGTCGATGAGCGGCGTGACGGTATCCTTGGCGCGGCGCGCGAACAACGCGCGCGGCAGGACATGCAGGTCCACGCGGACCCAGTTTCCCGTGATCGCGTTCACCAGGAGGCCCTGTCCGGATTTCGCCTGGCGCCGGTAGACCACGTGGTCGCGATCCTCGAGTGCAGAGATCCAGCGCGC
Organism: Roseivivax sediminis; assembly: GCF_900112685.1. Classification (GTDB taxonomy): domain Bacteria; phylum Pseudomonadota; class Alphaproteobacteria; order Rhodobacterales; family Rhodobacteraceae; genus Roseivivax; species Roseivivax sediminis. The sequence continues at coordinate 88,048 of NZ_FOMS01000008.1, read as the reverse complement.
CGCAAGCGCCTCGTGCCGGTCCGGCTCGGCCAGCGCGACGACGTCGATATCGCTGAAAGCATCCTCGGTGCCACGCCCGAGCGACCCGGCAAGGAAGAGGGCGTCGAGCCCCGAGATGTTGGCCATGGCACTGGCCATGCTGTGAGCGAACTCTCGTTTGTTCATCTGTGTCTGAATATCGGGCACTTCATAAAAAGTTAATGTGCGGTTACCTGTCTGTCACACTTTTTGCTGGGTGACGTAAGGTCAATTGTGTGTCACTCTCCGCGATCGGACTACGCAAAACCGCCATTGCATGGATGCAGAGGCTTACTCGTTTGCATCCGGCCGCCTGGCCCGTCAGTTTTTGATCATGTCGGCGCCGTACAAGAGTGCCGGACAACAACGTTCAGGGAGCTCATTCGATGACACCACTCCGCACAACGCTGGCGGCGGGCGCGGCCCTTCTCGCGCTGAGCGCCGGCGCCTCCGCGCAGACGCTGATCTATTGCTCCGAAGGCTCGCCCGAAGGGTTCGACCCGGCGCTCTACACCGCCGGCACGACCTTCGACGCCTCGTCGCGCCAGGTCTACAACAGGCTCGTCGAGTTCGAGCGCGGCACCACCGAGACCATCCCCGGCCTCGCCGAAAGCTGGGAGGTGTCCGAGGACGGCACGCAGTATACCTTCAAGCTGCGCGAAGGCGTGCAGTTTCATTCCAACGACCAATTCACGCCGAGCCGCGATTTCAACGCCGACGACGTGATCTTCTCGTTCGACCGGCAGGGCAACGAGGAGAACCCGTATAACGGCTATTCCGGCGGCACGTGGGAATACTTCAACGCCATGTCGATGCCCGACCTGATCGAGAGCATCGAGAAGGTCGACGACTACACCGTCCGCTTCAACCTGACCCGGCCCGAGGCGCCGTTCATCGCCAACATGGCAATGGATTTCGCGTCGATCCTGTCCAAGGAATACGCCGACCAGATGCAGGAGGCCGGCACCCCCGAGATGCTGAACCAGGCGCCGATCGGCACCGGTCCGTTCTCCTTCGTCGGCTACCAGAAGGACGCGGTGATCCGTTACGCCGCGAACGAGGATTTCTTCCGCGGCGCGCCCGAGATCGACAACCTCGTCTTCGCGATCACGCCCGACGCGTCGGTGCGCTATCAGAAGCTGCAGGCGGGCGAATGCCACGTCATGCCCTATCCGAACCCCGCCGATCTCGACGCGATGGAGCAGGACGAGAACGTCAACCTGATGAGCAAGGAAGGCCTGAACGTCGGCTACCTTGCCTACAACACGCAGGTTGAGCCGTTCGACCAGGTCGAGGTGCGCAAGGCGCTCAACATGGCGATCGACAAGCAGGCGATCATCGATGTGGTGTTCCAGGGTGCCGGCACGGCGGCCAAGAACCCGATCCCGCCGACGATCTGGTCCTACAACGACGATATCGAGGACGACCCCTACGATCCCGAGGCCGCGCAGCAGATGCTGGAAGAGGCCGGCGTGACGGATCTGTCGATGGAGATCTGGGCGATGCCGGTGCAGCGCCCCTACAACCCCAACGCCCGCCGCATGGCCGAGCTTCTGCAGGAAGACTTCGCCCAGGTCGGCGTGGACGTGGAGATCGTGTCCTACGAGTGGGGTGAATACCTCGAACGTTCCAAGGCGGAGGACCGCGAAGGGGCGGTGCTGCTCGGCTGGACCGGCGACAACGGCGACCCGGACAACTTCCTCGCCGTGCTTCTGGGCTGCGATTCCGTGGGCGGGTCCAACCGGGCGCAATGGTGCCACGAGCCCTTCGACGAACTGATCCAGGAGGCCAAGACCGTCGCCGACCAGGAGGAGCGCGCCGAACTCTACAAAGAGGCGCAGGTCGTCTTCAAGGAGCAGGCGCCGTGGGCGACCATCGCGCACTCGGTCGTGTTCGAGCCGGTCCGTCCGGAGGTCGAGAACTACAAGATCGACCCGTTCGGCGGCCATATCTTCTACGGTGTGGGCCTGTCCGAGTGATCGGATGACCATTGGAAGCGGCCGGGCCCGACCCGGCCGCTTCGTCATGTCCGCAGGACGTTGCCGTCCGCATCTTCGTGCGGTATCGGGGCGTCCCGCCCGGCCCTGCCCCGGAAGGGCACTTTATCCCCGAAAGCAAGCGAGGCGCGTGGTCCCTTGATCCACCGTTCACCCAGCTATCCCGTATCGGCCATCTGTCCGAACCGGCAGGCGCTGACCGACATTCCCGGCGCGAGGCCCGACGCATGACCGATCGCTACCGCGAATTCCGCGACCTCGCCGGCGCGCTTGGCGTCGATGCCGTCGCACTGGTGCCGGGGCCGAACTTCGAACGGCTCTACCACGCGCATTTCTCCACCTCCGAGCGGCCGACGCTGGTCGTCATCCCGGCCAAGGGGCCGCCCGCCGCGATCGTGCCGAACCTGGAGCTGAGCTCCTGGGGCGCGCTGGGCTTCGAGGGCGAGGTCTTCGACTGGCGCGACCAGGACGGCTACGCCGCCGCCTTCGACGCACTTGCGAAGCACCTGCCGATCCGGTCGCTGGCCGTCGAGGGGCAGGTGATGCGCGTCTTCGTGCACCACGCGCTCGCCGGCGCCTACGGGCCGCTCGACATCCGCGACGCCGAAGGCGCCATCTCGGGCCTGCGCCTGACGAAAAGCGCCGATGAGGTCGCCGCGCTGGAAGAGGCGATCCGCATCTCCGAAACCGCGCTCGCCGAGGTGATCGAGACCGTTCGCATCGGCACCACCGAAAAGGAGGTGGAGCGCCGCCTGACCGCCGCGCTCTTCGCCCACGGGGCCGAGGGCAACGCCTTCGGCCCGCTGATCGGCTCCGGCGCGCATTCCGCCAACGCCCATGCCGACGCGCGCGACGTCGCCATCGGGGACGGCGACGCGCTTCTGATCGATTTCGGGGCACGCTGGGGCGGGTTCGCCGCCGACATCACGCGCACCTTCTTCGTCGGCAGCGCGTCGGACGAGGCGCACGAGGTCTACGAGACCGTGAAGGCCGCCAACGCCCGCGGCCATGAGATCGCCCGCGCCGGCATCACGGCGCACGAGATCGACGACGCCGTGATCGGCGTTCTGGAGGCCTCGCCCTTCGCCGACCGCATCCGCACCAAGACGGGCCACGGGCTTGGCCGCGAGGTGCACGAGGCACCTTACATCATGCGCGGCAACCACGAAGCGGTGCCCGCCGGCGCGGTGTTTACGAACGAGCCGGGGCTCTATGCCGTGGGCCGCTTCGGTGTCAGGATCGAGGACGACATCCTCGTGACCGATGACGGCAACCGCTCGCTCACCACCTTTCCACGTGAATTGAGGATCCTCGGCTGATGCTGCGCTTCGTCCTCTCCCGCCTTCTGACCTTCGTGCCGACCTTCTTCGGGGTGACGCTGGTGTCGTTCGCCTTCATCCGGCTGCTGCCCGGCGATCCGATCACGCTGCTGGCCGGCGAACGCGGTATCAGCCAGGAACGTTATGACGAACTGGCCGCGCAGCTCGGCTTCGACCAGCCGCTCTGGATGCAGTATTTCGACTACCTCGCCGGGATCTTCCAGGGCGATCTGGGGGTTTCCTTCGTGACCAAGCGGCCGGTCCTCGACGAGTTCATGGCGCTCTTTCCTGCGACGCTGGAGCTGTCGATCTGCGCGATCACGCTGGCGGTGCTGATCGGCATCCCGGCCGGCGTCATCGCGGCGGTCAACCGCGGCAAGTTCTTCGACCAGGCGCTGATGACCACGGCGCTCATCGGCTACTCGATGCCGATCTTCTGGTGGGCGCTGCTCTTGATCATCGTGTTCTCGTCGGGCCTCGGCTGGACGCCGGTGTCGGGCCGCATGTCGCTGATGTTCTTCATCGAGGGGCCAACCGGCTTCATGACCATCGACGCGCTGCTGTCGGGGCAGGAGGGGGCGTTCAAATCCGCCGTCTCGCACCTGATCCTGCCGACAATCGTGCTGGCGACCATTCCGCTGGCCATCATCGCGCGGCAGACGCGGTCGGCCATGCTGGAGGTGCTGGGCGAGGATTACGTGCGCACCGCCCGCGCCAAGGGTCTCGCGCCGCTGAGGGTCAACGGGTTCCATGCGCTGCGCAACGCGCTCATCCCCGTGGTGACGGTGATCGGCCTGTCGGTCGGCACGCTGCTCGCGGGCGCGATCCTGACCGAGACGATCTTTTCCTGGCCCGGCATCGGCAAGTGGATGGTCGACAGCATCTTCCGCCGCGACTACCAGGCGGTGCAGGGCGGGCTTCTGATCATCGCGGTGATCGTGATGATCGTGAACCTGACGGTCGACATCCTTTACGGCGCCATCAACCCCAAGATCCGGAACCGCTGACATGTCCGACGCAAGCTCAGCCACGGCCCGCACCATCGCCCAGGCCCCGCCCAGCCCGATCCGCGACTTCTGGAACGCGTTCAAGGAAAACCGCGGCGCGGTCATGGGCATGGTCGTCTTCGCGCTGTTCCTCTTGATCGCGATTTTCGCGCCGATCCTGTCACCCTATCCGCCCGACGCGCAGTTCCGCGACTCGCTGCTCGTCCCGCCGGTATGGGAGGACGGTGGAAAATGGCAGTTCCCGCTCGGCACCGATCCGCTGGGGCGCGACATGGTCTCGCGCCTGATCCACGGGGCGCGGTTCTCGTTCTTCATCGGCCTCGTCGTGGTGACGGTCGCAACCTTCTTCGGCGTGGTGATCGGGGTGATCGCCGGATTCGCGCCGCGCTGGCTCGACACGATCATCATGCGGATCATGGACATCGTGCTGTCCTTCCCGTCGCTTCTGATGGCGCTGGTTCTGGTGGCGATCCTCGGGCCGTCGCTCTTGAACGCGATGGTGGCAATCGCCATCGTCCTGCAGCCGCATTTCGTGCGCCTCACCCGCGCCGCCGTGATCTCCGAACGCACGCGCGACTATGTCACCGCCGCGCGCGTCGCGGGGGCGGGGCGCCTCAGGATCATGTTCCGCACCGTTCTGCCGAACTGCCTCGCGCCGATCATCGTGCAGGCGGCGCTGTCGTTCTCCACCGCGATCCTCGACGCCGCGGCGCTGGGGTTCCTCGGCATGGGGGCGCAGCCGCCGACGCCGGAATGGGGCACCATGCTGGCCGAGGCGCGCGAATTCATCCTCCGTGCCTGGTGGGTGGTGACCTTCCCCGGCCTGTGCATCCTGGTGACGGTGCTGGCGATCAACCTGATGGGCGACGGGCTGCGCGACGCGCTCGACCCCAAACTGAAGCGGAGCTGAGACGATGCCTCTTCTCGAAATCCGCAACCTCAGCGTGGAGTTCGCCACCACCTCGGGCGCCTTCCGCGCGGTCGACGGCGTCGACATCAACGTGGAGCCCGGCGACCTCATGGCCATCGTGGGCGAGAGCGGGTCGGGCAAGTCCGTCTCCATGCTCGCCGTCATGGGCCTCTTGCCGTGGACCGCGACGATCACCGCCGACCGCATGGCCTTCAACGGCCACGACCTGCGCGGCATGTCGCCGAAGCAGCGGCGCCGGATCATCGGTCGCGACATGTCGATGATCTTCCAAGAGCCGATGAGTTCCCTCAACCCGTGCTTCACGGTCGGCTTCCAGATCAAGGAAAGCCTCAAGAAGCACACCGATCTCGACCGCAAGGGCCGTCAGGACCGCGCGATCGAACTGATGAACCTCGTCGGCATCCCCGCGCCGGAAAAGCGCCTCAACGCCTTCCCGCACCAGCTCTCGGGCGGCATGAGCCAGCGGGCGATGATCGCCATGGCGCTGGCCTGCGAGCCGAAGCTGCTGATCGCGGACGAGCCGACGACGGCGCTCGACGTGACGATCCAGGCGCAGATCCTGGAGCTTCTGACCGGCCTTCAGGAAGAGACGGGCATGGCGCTCATCCTCATCACGCACGACATGGGCGTGGTGGCCGAGACGGTGAAGCGCGTGCAGGTCCAGTATGCCGGCCAGAAGGTCGAGGAGCAGGAGGTCGGCGCGCTCTTCGACGACCCGCACCATCCCTATACCGCCGCGCTTCTGGCGGCGCTGCCGGAACGCGCGACGGAGCGGCGCCTGCCGACGATTCCGGGCGTGGTGCCGGGGCAGTTCGACCGGCCCGAAGGGTGCCTCTTCTCGCCGCGCTGCCGTTTTGCCAACGCGCATTGCAAGGCGGTGGAGCCGGTGCAGGCCGCGCCCGAGATGGGCCTCGCGCTCTGTCACTACCCGCTCTCGCACGGAGAGCCCACGAACCGGGAGAAGGCGTCATGAGCGAGGCGATCCTCACCGCCGATACGCTGAAGCGGCATTACGAGGTTGGCGGCGGCCCGTTCTCCAAGCCCGCGACGGTGCGTGCGCTCGACGGCGCGTCCTTCGCGCTCGAGCCCGGCAAGACGCTGGCTGTCGTGGGCGAGTCGGGCTGCGGCAAGTCCACGCTCGCCCGCGTGGTGACGATGATCGAGCCGCCCTCGGGCGGGACGCTCGCCATCCGCGGCAAGGAGGTCGGCCCGGACGGCGCGTCGAAGGACCGCGACCTGCGCGCCATGGTGCAGATCGTGTTCCAGGACCCCTACGGCTCGCTCAACCCGCGCCAGACCATCGGCCAGACGCTGATGGAGCCGCTGAAGCTCAACCGCCCCGAAGTGTCGGCGGAGGAGCGGCGCAAGCGCGCCGCCGACATGCTGGAGATGGTCGGCCTCCGGGCGGAGCATTTCGACCGCTATCCGCACATGTTCTCGGGCGGGCAGCGCCAGCGCATCGCGGTGGGCCGGGCGCTGATGCTGGAGCCGAAGATCCTGGTGCTGGACGAGCCTGTCTCCGCGCTCGATCTGTCGATCCAGAGCCAGGTGCTGAACCTGTTGATCGACCTGCAGGAGAAGTTCCAGCTTGCTTACCTGTTCATCAGCCACGACCTGAGCGTGGTGCGGCACCTCGCCGACGAGGTGATGGTGATGTATCTCGGCCGCCCGGTCGAGACGGGGCCGAAGGACGACGTCTTCGCCCATCCCCGGCATCCCTATACGCGGGCGCTTCTGTCGGCGACGCCGGTGGCCGATCCGCGTCACACGAGAAACCGGATCAAGCTGGAGGGCGAGCTGCCTTCCCCGATGAACGTGCCGGAGGGCTGCCCGTTCAACCCGCGCTGCTGGAAGGCGACTGAGGAATGCAGGGAGGCGTTTCCACCGTACGAAGGCGAGCGGCACCGTTACGCCTGTTATCACCCGATCGAGGAGTGAGCGTCGCCTGACCCCGCACGCGCGGAAACAAGGCCGAAGGCCGCCGCGCATCGCCGGGCCGCCCCCCGGACCGGCGATTTGTCGACGCTTGGCACGCCGCTCCGAGGTCGACCGGACGTGGCTGGGATAAAGCGCTGCCGCTCAAAGGTCAGGATCGCCGATCCGCGGCCCGACGCTGCGCGGTTTGCGCTCCGTGTCGGTAGCAAGGTGCCCGCATCCGCCTTAGGGCTTGCAACCGCGCGAGGTTCGGACCACATCTGCGGCCCGACCGCAGAGGGGTGAGCCACATGAGCCAGAAGTCGATCCTGACCGGCATCAAGCCCACGGGCCAGGTGCATGTCGGCAATTACGCCGGGATGATCCGTCCGACCCTCGACCTCATGGGTTCCAACCCGGACGGCGAGAACTTCCTGTTCATCGCCAATTATCACGCGCTCAACTCCATCGGGAACGCAGGCGAGGTGCGCCAGTTCACGCACGAGATCGCCGCCTGTTTCCTCGCCCTCGGGCTCGATTTGGAGCACACCAACTTCTACCGGCAATCCGACGTGCCGGAGGTGTTCGAGCTCACGCAGGTCCTGTCTTCGGTCACGCCCAAGGGGTTGATGAACCGCGCGCACGCCTACAAGGCCGCGGTCGACGCCAATGCCGAACGGCAGAGCGCCAATCCCGACGACGGGATCAACATGGGGCTCTATACCTACCCGATCCTGATGTCGGCGGACATCCTGCTGTTCGACGGCGGGATCGTGCCCGTCGGCCGCGACCAGATCCAGCACGTGGAGTTCGCCCGCGACATCGCCGGCTACTTCAACCGCCGCTACGACACCGAATTCTTCACCCTGCCCGAGCATTCGGTGCAGGAGAATCTCGAGGCGATCGTCGGGCTCGACGGGCGCAAGATGTCCAAGAGCTACGGCAACACGATCCCGCTGTTCCTCGAGCCCAAGAAGCGGCGCAAGATGATCAACAAGATCGTCACCGACAGCAAGGAGCCGCACGAGCCCAAGGACCCGGACGGCAACACGGTGTTCCAACTCTACGCCGCGCTCGCGGAACCGGCGGAGGTCGAGCACCTGCGCTATCGCTTCGAGCAGGGCGGCATGGGCTACGGAGAGGCCAAGCGCATCCTCGCCGACAAACTCGATGAGATGTTCGAAGTGCCGGCCGCCCGCTTTGCCGAATACATGGCCGATCCCGGCGAGCTCGAGGCGATGATGGCCAAGGCCTCGCGCGGGGCGAAGGAAAAGGCCGCGGCGAAGATCGAAGGGCTGCGCCGGATCGTCGGCACCTGAGCGCGGGATGCGCCTCTGGCGCGTGCGAGAGTTCCACTCTCGCACTCTGGGGAGTATTTCCACGAGAAGAAGATCAGGCGGTCTTCGGCGGTACGCGCTTGAAGACGCCGGTGGCGGTGGCGATGAGCGCGCCGCTGTCCGACGCGAGCTCTCCGGAGATGAACAGCAAAGACCGGCCGCCGCCGGTGATGCGGCCGCTGGCGGTCACGCGCTCACCGGCGCAGGCGGCCGCGAGGAACTGGGTGGTGATCGAGACCGTCAGGAAGGGCGCGCGCCCCTCCGGGTCGATGCTGAGTGAGCCTGTGGCGCCCATCGCGCTGTCCAGCAGGAGCGTGACGATGCCGCCATGCAGCACGTCGTGCCGGTTGGTATGTGCGTCGGTCACGTCGAGATGGCAGCGCGCGCTCTCGGGATCGGCCACGTCGATCACGTAGCCGAGCGTGCGCTGGGTGCCGGTCTCGTCACGGATCAGGGTCATTTCCGCACCACGCGCGGGAGGGGGCGGGCATGGTAGGGCATGTGGCGCCTCTTCGTTGCGATCCGGGGCCAGCCATGCCGCGGCGCGGAAGACCTTGCCCGTCGCCGCGCGGGAAGGCAACGCCCGGACGACGAGACAGTGCAAGCCGGCAACAGCGTCCCGGGCGGCGCGGGCGGTTATCTCCACATCGTTGCAATGGTGGCGGGTTCGGGCCACGATCCGGACGTTACTTTTCGGAAGGCCCCCGCGGCGATGTATTTTCAGACGATTATCGACCGGTCGCGGGGATCGGACGCGCAGCGCGCAGCCCGTCGCGGTCTGCTGACCTCCACCGCCATCTTCGCCGTGCTGACCGCAACCGCGCCCGAGCTCAGGGCCGAAAGCTTCACCTGGACCGGCGCGGCGAACGGCCTCTGGGGCGCCGCCGCGAACTGGATCCCTGCGACCGGAATTCCGGACGACGCGTCGGACACCGCCGTTCTGCCTGGCGCCGCCGCGGGCGCGATCGACATCAACGGCGCGCTGGCCATTGCCGAAAGCCGCGCCTTCGGGGCGATCGAGATCGAGGCCGGCGCGGGCCGTTACGACATCACCTCCTCCGATGACGCGGACAGGCTGGTTGCGAGCGGCGCGGCGCCCCGGTTGCGGTTCACCGGGCGCGGCGCCGGGGACGTGACCGAGGCCGAGGTCTCGGCGCCGCTTCTCGCGGCGGCGGGGAGTGCGCTCGAGGTGAAGGTGGGGAGCGACCTGACGCTGACGCTCGGCCGCTATACCGGGTCGGGCGATCTGACCAAGACCGGTAGCGGGCTGCTGAACCTCACCGGTGCGAGCAACGCCACGCAGGCGGTGAGTGTGGCCGAGGGGACGTTGTCCGTGGCGTCGAACCTCACCCCGACCGCGCTGTCGGTGGCGGATGGTGCGCACCTCGTGAACGCGGCGGGCGGCTCCGTCGTGATGAGTGCGGCGCCGATCGAGGTGGCGGGCAGTCTCGTGGTGCAAGGCACGATCGCCGGTGATGCCGTGCTGACCGGCGGAACGGCGACCGTCGCCGGGGCGCCGGCCATCGTTGCCGGCAGGATGACGCTGGATGCGGAGTCCGTGTTGAGCGTGGCGGGCGGCGGGCTGGTCTCGGCGGTTGACAGCGCCGGCACCGTGACCAACGCGGGAACGGTGCAGAACCTGGCCGTCTCGGGCGGCAGCGCGACCAATACCGGCCTCGTGAACGGGGTCACGGTGACAGGCGGCACGCTGGCCAACCGCACCGGCACGATCGGTGGCGCGCTTGTCGTCGCCGATGGCGGGACCGCCACGTCGGGCGGGATCTTCGCCGACGCGGATGTCGCGGCGGGTGGCGTCCTGGAGGTAACCGGCGGCAGCGGCGGCGGGGTCACCTCTGCCGGCACGCTGGACAATGCCGGCACGCTGCAATCGGTCGAGAGTGCCGGCACCGCCCTGAACTCAGGTACGATCACCACGTCCCTGGATCTGACCGGCGGCACGATGAGCAACCTGGCCGGCGGCGTCGTGAGCGGGGCGGCAGCGGTCGGCACCGGAGCGGAGCTGGATAGCGCGGGTACGCTCGGCGCGGTGGACATCGCCGCCGGCGGCATGCTGCGCGTGACCGGTGGGACGACGGGCGCGCTGACCTCCGGGGGGCGAGTCGAGGTGACCGGCGGCGTGGCGGGCGACATCGAACAGTCCGGCGGTGCCGGGATGAGCGTGTCGGCCGGCGGGAGGGCGGGCGCGGTGACGGTGTCGGGGGCCGGCGCCAATTCCAACGCCGGGCGCATCGCCTCGCTCGACGTGGCCGCGGGCTCTTTCGTCAACTCGGGGCGGATCGAAGGCGCACTCGACCTGACCGGCGCCGGGAGCGACGTGACCAACGCGCCCGGCGGGAAGGTCGATGGCGCGACTTCCGTGGCGGGCGGCACGCTCAGGAACGCCGGCACGCTCGGGGCGACCGGAATCGGCGCGGCGGGCGCGCTGGAAATGACCGGCGGCAGCGCCGGTGCGGTCACCAACGACGGCACGCTGTCGCTGGCGGGCGGCACGCTGGCCGGTCTCGACAACCTGGGCGGGGCGAGGCTGTCGGGCGGCCTGGCCGCCGGCGTGACGAACCGTGTCGGGGCCATGCTTACGGTCGAGACCGGGGGCGCGGCCGGTGCCACGCTGGTCGAAGGCGGCACGGTGACCAATGCGGGCACGCTTTCGGGGCCGACCCAGACGGCGGGCAGCGTGGCGAACGACGCCGGCGGGACCATAGCGGGCAACGCGATCCTGTCCGGCGGCACCTTCACCGCCAATGGCGGCAGCATCGGCGGGGCCACCGTCCTGAGCGGCGCTGCGCGACTCGAGGTCGCGGCGGACAGTGCGCTGGGCGGGACGCTGACCAACGACGCGACCATCGCGGCGCAGGCGGGCGGGCCGGTCGGCCTGACCCTGTCGGGCGCGGCGGGCGGCACCTTCACCAACCGCGGGACCATCGACGGCCAGGTGGCGGCGCTGTCGATCACCGCCGGCGACATCGTATTGGCGGAAGGCTCGCAGATCATTGGCGAGGTGGCGCTGCTGGGCGATCTGTCCGTGGGCAGCACGACCGGTTTCTCGCAGGACCTTGCCGGCGATCTGACCGTCCTGTCGGGCGGCGTCGTGGAGATCAACGACGACATCGACGCGATGGGCTTCGACCTGAGTGTCCGCTCGGGAGGTGCGCTGAGCATCGCCACGGGCACTGCCGGTGATACGACGGACGTGACCGGCGTCGGCAGCATCACCAACGACGCGGGCGGGCCGGGTCTGGAGCTCGGCGCATTCACGACCGTCACCGCTTCGGGCGCGTTCGTCAACGACGGCGAGACGGAGATCGGCGCCGGTGCGACCCTGACGGCGGGGACGATCCGCAACCTGTCTGGCACCATCGTTCTGCGCGAGAACGCAGCGCTGGTGGGCAGCGGAAACACCACGACGAACGGCGCGGTGGTGACGCTCGCTGACGGTGCCGCGGTGCGTGATGCCGGGGCGATCGTGAACCTCGCCGGCGGTCGCTACACGTATTCGGGCAGCGGCGAGCTGCACGCCGACACCGACAATGACGGCGATGCGGTCGAGAATGCCGGCCTGATCGAGACGCTGGACGGCGGCGGCGACACCCTCACCGTGGGCGACGGAGCGGGCGATTTCTTCCGCAACCTGACCGGCGGCATTCTGCGCGTCGGCGCCGGGGACAGCGTCGTCGGCACCGGCGTGACGCTGACCAATGCCGGCAGCGCCGACGGTGCGGCGACGGTCGTCGTCGGCAGCGGCGCGCTGCTCGACGTCGCGGCGTTCGAGAACCGGGCCTTCGGCAGTCTCGAGGTCGAGGGAACCGTCCGGGTGGCCGACGGGCCGCTGGAGAATGCCGAGGGCGGCGCCGTGTCCGTGAGCGGCGGCGGCACGCTGAGCGGCGGCGTCGCCAACGCGGGGACGCTCTACAATTACGGGACGGTCTCGGGCACGCTCGTGAACAGCGGCACGGCCATGTCCGCCGGAACCCTCGGGGAGCTCGACAACCGGGATGGCAGGGCGGTGCTCTCTGGCGTCGTTTCGGGCGACGTCGCCGTCGATGGCGGTACCGTGACAGTAGAGGCCGGGGGCACCATAGCGGGCGACGCCACTGTCGGCGCGGACGGGCAGCTCGCGGTGACGGGCGGAGTGATCGCCGGGTCCACGACTTCGGCCGGCCGCCTCACGCTCGGGGCGGAGGCGCTTGCCGGCGCGGTCACGACCTCGGGCGCCGGCAGCAGCGCCGGTGTCGTCTCCACCCTTGCCGTGACGGACGGCAGCTTCGTCAATTCCGGTATCGTCGGCGGGGCGGTCACCGTGTCCGGCGGGCTGCTGCAGAACACCGGCGGGACGGTCGGCGGCACCGCCTCGGTCACCGGCGGCACGCTGGAGAGCACGGGGACCCTTGCCGGCGTGTCGGTCGCTGCCGGCGGCTCGTTCGACCTGGTCTCCGGTACCGCTTTCGACGTCATGAATGCCGGGACCAGCCGGAGCGCCGGGACAATCGCGTCACTGACCAACACGGGCGACGCTGCGATCTTCCGAAACAGCGGCGCGATCACCGGAGACGTCTCTGTAACCGGCGGCACGGTCTCCAGCACCGGCATCGTCGGCGGGGCCAGCACGGTGAGCGGCGGCACGTTGCACTCCTCCGGTTCGCTCCAAGGCGTTTCGGTCGCGGATCGCGGCACGCTGCGGATCACCGGCGGCAGCGCCGGAGCAATCGGCAGCGCCGGCGCCGTCACCGTGTCCGCCGGGCAGACGCAGTCCATCGACATTACCGACGCCGGCACGCTGAACGTCGGGGCCGATGGCATTGTCGGGGCCGTCACGTCTTCCAGCAGCGCGTCCGCCGGGGCGAACGCCATCTTCGGCACAGCCGACAGCCTCACCGTCGAGTCCGGCTTCTTCGAGGTGGACGGCACGATCCTCGGCGCGCTGGTGCAGAACGGGGGCGGCACGGTGACGGTCGGCGGGGAGGTGAACGGGCTGACCGAGGTCAACGACGGCCGGCTGGTGTCGCGGGGAACGCTGGCGGGCGTCGAAGTCGATGCTGGCGCGAGGCTGCGGATCGCCGGGGGCTCGGCGGGCGACATTTCCAGCAGCGGCGCCCTGTCGATTTCCGGCGGCATCGTCGGTGACGTGGACAATGACGGCGGCACGCTCACGGTCGCGGCGGGCGCACGGCTGGGCGAGGTGACCTCGGCGGCGCCGGCGGATCTGGCGGGCAACTTCCTCAACGGCACCGCCGACAGCCTGACGGTGATCGGCGGCGACTTCGGCGTCGGCGGGACGGTGCTTGGCGTGCTCACCCAGCGCGGGGCGGAGCGCATCGCCGTGACCGCGAGCGGATCTGTCGGCGGCGCCACGCGGGTGGAGCGGGGCAGCCTCGTCTCCGCCGGCACGCTCGCCGGTGTGACGGTGCTGGACGGCGCGGACCTGGCGATCACGGACGGCTCTGCCGGTGACCTGTCGGTGGCCGGTACGGCGTTGATCGCGGACGGGAGGGCCGGCTCGGTCGACGTTGCCGCGACCGGCAGGCTGACCGTTGAGGGCGGTGCCACCGGCGCCATCGACAATGCCGGCACGCTCACCGTCGCCTCCGGCATCGCCGCGTCGTTGTCGAACGCGGGCACTGCCGTCGTCAGCGGCGGGAGCATCGGCCGGATGGATAGCACCGGCCTCCTGACGATCACCGGCGGTGCGCACGGCGCACTCGGCGTGACCGGGGCAGGTGCCACCGCCACCGTCGACAACGCCCGAGTCGGCGACATCGCGGTCGCGGACGGCGCTCGTGTCGCCTTGTTGTCGGCGGGCGCCACGGGCGGCGCGGTGCGGAACGAAGGCGCGACCTTCAGCTCCGCTGGCACGATCGCCAGCCTGTCGACCATCGGCGGCACCTCGACCAACAGCGGCACGATCCTTGGCACCGCGGCGGTGCTTGCGGGTGAGCTGCGCCAGAGCGGCACTATCGGTGGCATCACCGTCGTCGGCCAAGCGGGCGCCGTGACCGGCGAGACCGGCACCTTTGCAGGCATCGAGAGCGCGGGCGAGGTCACTCTCTCGGGCGGCAGCGCCGGCGCGGTCGAGACCTCGGGTACGCTGACAGCCACCGACGCGGTCCTCGGCCACTTGGCCAACAGCGGCACCGCAACTTTGAGAGGCGGCAGCGCGAGCGCTCTAGTCAACAGCGGCGATCTGACCAGCAGCGCGCGCACCGGCCAAATCCTCAGTACCGGCGGGCGCGTCGACATAGTCGGCGGCGGCGTCGTGACCGGCCCGGTTACGGTGACCGGCGGGACATTCCTTCAGAACGCGGACGGGGCGCTGGGCAACGTGGATGCCTCGGGCGAGGCGGTCGTGCGGAACCTGTCGGATGCCGGCGTCGCGGGCGACGTGTCGCTCGCCGACGCGGCACGGTTCGAGAACCGTTCCGCCGGCGGTGTCCGCGGCGCCGTGACGCTGTCGGGCGGGACGTTTCTGAATGAGTCGGAAAGTGGCGTTGCCGGTGACGTCAGCCAGAGCGGCGGCACCTTCGACAACGTCTCCGGCGCAGTGGCGGGAAGTGTGACTCTGTCTGCCGGGGCCTTCGACAACGCCTCTGACGAGGGAATCCTCGGCAGTGTCACCTTGGCGGGTGGCACCTTCACCAACGGGTCCGCTTTCGGGGTCGGTGGCGGCGTGGTGCAGACGGGCGGGACGTTCGACAACCTGGTGGGCCGCGTGAACGGCGGTCTCATCTTGTCTGAAGGGACGTTCACGAACGCGGCGGCCGTAAGGGGCGGCATTGCCCAATCAGGCGGTACGATTGCCAATGACGGCACCGTGACCGGCGCGGTCTCTCTCGACGGCGGTACGTTCGGCAATCGCGGCCGGATCGAGGCGGTGACCCTCTCGTCCGGCGCCATCGCCAATGCCGGCATCGTCACCGGCGCCGTCACCCAGTCGGGTGGCAGGCTCGACAATACCGGCGAAATCTCGGGTGAGGTTACGATGTCCGGCGGTACCTTCGGGAACGCCTCAGGTGCCGGGATCGACGGCACGCTCGACCAGAGCGGAGGGGTCTTCACCCATGCCGAAGGGGCGATCACGGGAAGCGTTCGCCTTTCGGGCGACGCGCGCTTCAACGCCGCTGGCGGCAGCCTGGGCGGGGCGCTGCGGATCGTCGACAGCGCCGAGGTCGTGGCGACCGGCACGACGAACGTGGCCGGCGACGTTGTGAACGCAGGCACGATCTCGGCCGGCGCGGACGCGGCCGCTATCACCCTGACCGGCGGTCTGTCGCAGGTATTCTCCAATGCCGGCCTTCTCGACGGCTCGGACGGTGCATTGAGCATCACCGCGGCCGACATCGTGCTGACCGGCACCTCTGTCGTGCAAGGCGACGTGACCCTTCTCGGGACCATCTCGGTCGGTGGCCCGCTGACCCTGACTAACGACTTCGGCGGCGATCTCAACGTCGCACCCGGTGCCGACGTCACCATCGGGGCGGATATCGACGCGAACGGATTCGACATTTCCATCGCCGCGGGCGCCACGCTGCGGATTCCGGACGGCACGCCCGCGGAGGGCACGCGCCTGGGCAACATCGGCGCGCTGACCAACAGCTCCTCCGCCGAGGGCCTGGATATCGGCAACTACGGCGACGTCGCGGTCAGCGGCGCCTTCGTCAACGACGGCATCACGCGGATCGGCGACGGCGCAACGCTGGTGGCTGATACCATCTCGAACCTCTCGGGCACGATCTTCCTCGGCAGGGACGCGACGGTTGTCGGCACGGGCAACACCACCAGGAACGATGCCGCCATTGCGCTCGCCGACGGCGGCTCGCTCACCGATGCGGGCGGCATCGACAACACCGCCGCCGGCCGCATCACCTTCGGCGCGGGAGGCACGCTTGCGGCGGATACCGACAATGACGGCGACGTGCTTCTCAATGCCGGCGTGATCGAGACGACCGATGGCGGCGCCGACCTGGTCGCGCTAGGCGACGGGGCGGCGCCGGATCTTGTCCGCAACGTCTCGGGCACGCTCAGCGTCGGCGAGACGGACACCGTCGCGGGACCGGCAATCATGCTGACCAATGGCGGCACGGCGGACGACGAGGGCCTGGTCGAGGTCGGCGCGGGCGGAACTCTCCGCGTGGCGGAATTCGAAAACGGCGCCTTCGGCACGGTCGTCAATGCCGGCACCATCGACGTGCGGTCGGCCACGCTCGTCAACCGGACCGACGGGACGGTGACGTCGACCGGCACCATCGCATCGGGGCTCGACAACGAGGGCGCACTCGACAACGCGGGCACGATCACCGGCACGGTCGCGAACACCGGCACGGGACGAAACACGGGGACCCTTGCCGCCCTGACGCAGAGTGCGGGCCGTTTCGAGACGACCGGCATCGTGACCGGGACGCTGGATGTGGCCGGTGGAACCGTGACCAATGGCGGCAGGGTGAGCGGCGCAACCACGGTGGGTGAGGATGGCACGCTGGTCTCCTCCGGCACGCTGGCGGAGGTGACCAATATCGGAAGGCTGACCATCGCCGTGGATGGCACCGCCGGGGCGGTGATCAATTCCGGCACCGGGGCGAGCGCCGGCACGTTGGCGGCGCTCGGCAATTCCGGCAGCTTCGCGAATACCGGCACGATACGGGGCGGCGTCGGCAATGCCGGCGGGGGGAGGCTGACCTCCACCGGCACTATCGGCGGGAATCTCAGCAATGTCGGCAGCGCCGAGGCCGGCGTTGCCGAGGCAGTGCTGTCGGGTGTCGTCGACGGCACGGTCGAGACCGGCGGCGCGGCGCTGCTGACCTTCACGGACATGACGACGGGACTCGACGCGCTCACCCAGGCGGCCGGCGGCACGCTCCGGGTCGCCGGGGACGTAACACTCGATGCCGGCGCGCCGGTGCTGAACGCCGGCGATGCCACCGTCGAGGCCGGCGCGACGCTCGCGGCCGAGGATGCGGCGCTGGCCAATCGCGCGGGCGGAGTGCTGCGCATCGCGCCGGACGGCACGCTGGGCATGGATCTTCTGAACGAGGGCACCGCGCGGATCGACGGCTCCGTCGAGGGGAGGGTGGAGAACCGCAGTGCGGCGACGCTTGGCGGCCTTGTCTCGGGCGACTTCGCCAATCTCGACCTGCTGAGCCTGACCGGCGAGGTGGGCGGTGATCTGGTCAACGCCGAGGGCGCGGTACTGACAGTGCGGCCGGGGCCCGGTGCCTCGGTCGGCGGCACGCTGGCCAATGCCGGGCAGATCGTCACCGAGGGACGGCTCGACTTCGTCGCGGCCGAGAACGACGGGACGGTGGTTGTCCGCACAGGCAGCACGCTCGGCGGCGGCACCTTGCTCAACCGTGGAGAGTTGCGCCTGCAGGACGGGGCGACGGCGACGGGCGAGATCCGCAATGTCGGCCGCGCGATCCTGCGTGACGGGGCGCGCGCGGGCGATCTGCTGCGCAACTCGGGCACGGTGCTGAGTTTCGGCGAGGTCTCGACGGGCGGCCTTACCAGCACCTCGGGATCGGTCCTGCGGCTCGGCGCGACACCGGGCAGCGCGCTGGACATCGGTGCGCCCTTCACCGCCGACGTGCTGCGGATCGACGGCAACGCGGAGCTGAACGGCACCATTGTCTACGATGTCGACCTGTCGGGCCCGTCGGATGCCAACGCCGTGGCCGACCGGATCGAGGTCCGGGGCGCGTCGCTTGCGGGCGAGGTGGTGCTGGAATTCGCGCCGGTGAGCCCCGACGTGAGCCTCTTCGGTGAGCCGGTCGCGCTGATCGACTATGCCGGGGTCGCCGATTACTCGCTCAGCTTCGAAACCCGCGGCCTGCCCACGAGCACGGCTGTCCTCTACAGCGTTCGGAACGATCCGGACTCGCAGGCGGTGGAACTCGAGGCCGGTGCCAACCCCGCAGTCGGCGGCTTGGCCAGCGGCATCGCGCTGACCCAGTCGTTGATCGGCTCGGTGATCAACCGACCGTCCAGCCCCTTCGTCGCGGGATTGGCCGGCGACGCTGCGGATCCGTGCGGCCACGGGTCCTGGGCGCGGGCGACCGGTGGACGGGCGGAGGCCGAGGGCACCAGCAGCACCGAGCTCGGCGCGTTCGACAGCGAGATCGAGGCCAGCTATGGCGGACTGCAGGTGGGCGGCGACTTCAGCTGCTTCGATGGGCGCTTCAACGGCTGGAACCTGACCTTCGGCGGGCTTCTCGGCGTCAATCAGGGGCGCACCGAACAGCCGGTCTTCGCCTTCGATCCGCTGACCGGGCGGCTCGATACCGGCCGGGTGACCAGCGTCAACGAGACCGATTTCACCCAGACCTATGGCGGTGTCTACCTCGCTGCGACGCGAGAAGGCCTGGCCGGGGACCTGCAATACCGCCACGAGCTGACCCGCTTCAGCCTGGAGAACGACCCGACCGCGCCCGGGACCGGACTCGGCGTCGACGATCAGGACTACGAGAGCCGCGCCAATACACTCTCCGGCTCGGTCAGCTACGCGGTGCCGATGAAGGGGGTGGGCGGGCTCAGCCTCGTGCCGACGGCGGGGTTCTCGATCTCGCGGGTGAGCACCGACTCGCTGGCCTTCTCGAACCTCGAAGACGCCGATGTGCTCGGCGATCTGGGGACCGACGACGCGGTGCTGGAATTCGAGGATTTCACGACGAAGGTCGGCTTCCTCGGCGCCACCGTGTCGCATACCCGCGTGCTGCCGGACGGCCAGAGCGCGCTCAACCTCTTCGCCACCGGCACCTATTACCGCGACTTCTCTGACGGGGTGGAGGCGAACTACTTCCGCGTCGACAAGGACGGCGACAAGGTGGGCGATCCGCTTTCCTCGACATCCGGGAGCCTCGGCGATTACGGCGAGGTGAGCCTGGGGCTGAACTACACCCGGCTGCTGTCCGACGGCTCCGCGCTGCCGGCCAGCCAGTTCAACGGGTCGGTCCGGCTGGATACCCGGTTCAGCGAGTCTCTCGATAGCTGGGGCGTGACGGCGCAGATGCGTCTGCAATTCTAGGGACAGCACGGCGCTTGACTGCGCTACCCCCGGCCCGCACTCTCCGCCCAAGGCGGGCCCGACGATCGGCAAAGGCACGGACATGCTGACCCCAATGTTCCGGTTCGAGACCGGGCAGGCTTCGGATGTGGGCCGCTGCCGGTCGGTGAACGAGGACGGTTTCCTGTCGAGCCCGGAAAGCGGGTTCTGGGCGGTCGCGGACGGCATGGGCGGGCACGCCGCAGGCGATTTCGCCAGCCAGGCCATCGTGCGGGAGCTGGCCTCCATCGGCCGCCCGGCTGGCATGGCCGATCTGCGGGCCCGTGTGCTGGAGAGGCTGGCCCGCGCGAATACGCGTATCCTGGACCAGTCCGACAGGCTGAGCTGCGGCGTCATCGGCTCGACCATCGTCGCGCTCCTGGTCCACGGCCCGGAATTCACCTGCCTGTGGGCCGGCGACAGCCGGGCCTACCGGCTGCGCGGCTCCGCGCTCAGGCCGCTGACGCGCGATCACACCGAGGCGCGCGAACTCATCGACACCGGCACGATCACTGAGGAGGAGGCCCGCGCCTGGCCCGGCCGTAACATAATCACCCGCGCCATCGGCGTGACCGAGACGCCCGATTGCGACCGGATGGAGGGCGAGATCGCGGTCGGCGACGTGTTCCTGCTGTGCTCGGACGGGCTTACCGAACATCTCGACGACAGCGAAATCGCCTGGCACCTGGCCCGGCCCATAGCGGTGCAGGCGATTTGCGAGGCGCTGATCGCCGACACGCTTGAGCGTGGAGCGCGCGATAACGTGACGGTGGTGGTCACGCGCTGCGTCGGCCGGATGCCGGGCACGCCACATCCTCCGATGACGAAGGACCTCTTTCCGTGACCCCCCGACGCCGCGACCGCGAGGACGAGCCGACGCGGATGAACGAGGACGACGAGGCGACGCGCGTCGTTCCGCTTTCCGACCGTGCGGTGCCGAAGGGCACCGGCCGCACCGGGCAGGAGAGCGCCGGGGCGGTGCCGCTCGGAACTCTCATCAACAATAATTACGAGGTGACCGCCGTGCTCAAGGCCGGCGGCATGGGCGAGGTCTATCGCGGCATCGAGATCGGCACCGGCGAGGCGGTGGCGATCAAGGCCATCCTGCCCGCGCTGGCCGAGGACGAGGCCGCGGAGCTTCTCTTCAAGCGCGAGGCCCGGACACTGCGCCAGCTGCAGGACGCGGCCATCGTGCGGTATTACAACTACGTCCACGACACCGCGCTCGACCGGTTCTTCCTGGTGATGGAATACATCGACGGCACCACGCTGTCGGATCACCTCCTGAGTCATGGCGCGATCGCCGAGCCGGACGCGCGGCAATTGCTGCGCCGGCTGGCCCGCGGGCTGGCAGAGGCGCATGCCCGCGGCATCGTCCACCGGGACCTGTCGCCGGACAACGTGATGCTGCCCGGCGGCCGTGTCGCCGACGCCGTACTGATCGATTTCGGCATCGCCAAATCGGCCATGACCGAGGGCACGATGCATGGACAGTTCGCCGGCAAGTTCCGTTTCGTCGCGCCCGAGCAGCTGGGGCATTTCGACGGCGCGATCGGGCCGTGGACGGATATCTACGGGCTCGGCCTGCTGATCGCCGCGGCCCTCGCAGGCCGGCCGCTCGAGATGGGCGGCACCGTGGTGGAAGCGGTGGCCGCGCGGCGCACCGTACCCGATCTGTCGCATCTGCCCGAAGCGATGCGGCCGGTCTTGGCAAAGTTGCTGGCGCCCGATCCGGGGGACCGGCCGTCCGGCATGCAGGCGGTGCGCCGCCTCTTGAGCGAACCGGCCGAAGACCCCGTCGCCACGCCGCGGCCTTCGGCACCGTCCAGGATCGTGCCGCCCGCACCGGCCGGGGCTGACGCTTCGAGGGACGAGTTCGTGGGGCGCGGCGGGCGCGGGCTGCTGCTATCGGCGGCGCTTTTGGCGCTTATCGGGCTCGGCATCGGGTTCTGGGCGCAGCGCCCGCAGGCGCCGGCGCCTCCCGCGCCAGCGCCGGAAGCGGCGGGGCCTGACGTCTCCACCCGCGACGGGTTCCTGGCCGCCTTCGACGGCGGCCCCTGCACGCTCGTGGCGCGCGTCGCGAGCGGGCCGAGGGCGGGCATGATCGCCGGCTATTCCGAGACCGGCGCACGTTTTCCCGGACTGCCCGCGGCCTACGAGGAAGCCTTCGGCGCGCGGCCCGGTATCCTGTCGCGAACCGTCACGGCGCCGCAATGCGCCGCGCTCGAGTTCGTCGGGGCGCTGCGTGGGCGAGGGGCGCAGCCGCTGCGAATGGCCCTTGGTTCGGAGCGTCTGGAGACCGGCGGCACCCTCAGCGGACAGATCGAAGAGCTCGGGGAGCGCGCGCTCTGGCTTGCGCTGGTGAGCGCCGGGGGTGGGGTCTACACACTCACCGACCGGTTGGAGCCGGCGGCGGAGGGGCAGGCTTTCTCGATCGGGCTGACGCTCGGGGACGGAGCCGGGCCGGCGCCGCAATTGCTGCTGGCGGTGGCGACCGAGGCGCCGCTGGCCACCGCCGCCGCCGCGCCCGACGGGGCACGGGCCGCGGAGTTGCTGCCCCGCATCCGAGCGGAGATCGGCGACGAGGCCGCGTCAGCTACGCTGGGCCACGTGTTGCTGACCCCAGGCACCTAGCGCACCGAGAATGTCGCGGAGGCGAGTCGTGCGCCGCGCGAGCCGGAGCCGGCGAAAACCTCTTCCGCCCGCTGCCCTGCCCGGTCCAGAAGCGCCTCGGGCGGCGCCTCGGTGGCCAGGGCGAGCAACAGGTGCTCGGTGTCCCGGCGTGGCCCCGTCCGGGTCAGCGGCACGTCGAATTCCGCAATGTCGCCGCGCCGCGCGGTAAAGCGGGCCAGGTCGTGCACCACGCCGTTGGTGTCCACCAGCAGGAGTGTGAGTGCCCGATCTCCGAGCCCCCGGATGCGCCCGGTGAGGCGCCCGCCGCTCGGCACGATGGCGCGGTCGAGCGCAAGGCCGAGGCGCAGTGCGGGATAGTCCAACGCGCTGCGGAGGTATTCCAGCGCGGCGCATTGACGCCGATCGACCAGGGTGCGGTTCTGCTTCATATCCGCGTCGGCCGGGGTCAGGAGGCGTGCGGAGAAGTCCGCCATCGCCCGCTGGCCCGCGGCGATCAGCGCCAGTGCTGTCCGTTCCGCCCCGTCGCGGCGCGGCAGCGCCACGAGGCAGGGATCGGCGGGGGTGGCCCGGATCCGCTTGAGAAGGTCGCCGAGCGCTAGATCCTGCGGGGAAGGCGCTCCGCCGGCAGCGATGCTGCGCCGCCCCTCCGCGGGGGGCTCCGGCCTGTCGGGCGGTGCCCGGGGCGCCGGCGTCGGGACCAGGGCAAGGCGGTCCGGGGCGTCGCGCTGCGGAGTCGGAGACGCCTGCATTTCCGCGGCCCGGTCCGTGCCGTCATCGCGGGTGGATGGCGGTGCATCCTCCGCGCGCTGCGGCAAGGCCCGGGACGCGGGATCGGGCGCCGTCGCCCCCGAGCGCCGGGCGATCGGCCCCGGCCCGGACAGGGGCGGGAGCGGCCGCGTCGTCGCGGCCGCCGGCGTATTATTGGGGGACAGCCTTGCCGGAGGCGCCGGAAGCACGGCGGCTGTGTCCGGCGCGGCGGGCGGAGCAGGGTCGCGGTCCTGCGGCGGGGCCGGGTCCGGCGCGTCTCCTTCGGCGGCCACACCGGAACTGCTACGGGCGATGACGTTGCTGTCGAGGCGCTCCAGCGTCACGATGCTCTGCACAATCGGGCGGCCGGGCGCCTGGGTGCCATCACCGGTTCGCGGCAGGACGAGAGCGGCAAGAGCGCCCGCATGCAGTGCGAGCGAGACCGCACCGGCGAGAAGCCAGGTGCCGGCGCCCGCCTGCGTGGCAGATAGCAGGCTCATGGACCGTCGCTCCCCCGGACCGTCAACAGCCGGATCTCCAGATGTCCGAGCCCCGGTTCACCCAGCAGCGCCAGCAGGTCCGAGGCCGGCGCCTCGCCCGGGACCAGCACGTGCAGCACCTCGGCCCCGGCCAGGCGCGGCCCGAGTATACCGGGGGTCACCGGCTCTCCGTCCAGTCGGGGCGGGCCGTCACCCGGCACCACCAGGATCGGCCGGAGCGCCGTCTCGACCGGCAGTTCGGCGGTGACGGGCGGCGCGACCCCCGGTCGCTGCGTCGTCCCGAGCGTTCCGGTCGCCAGGAAGAACAGGATCAGCAGCAGCACGATATTGACGATGGCCAGCGACACGTCTGGGCGGATCGGCGCCCGCCGGGGAAGCCGCAACGGCATCTCAGCGCCCCCCGTCCGCGACCTCGACCGTCCCCACGCCCGCCGCCCGCAACCGCGCGAGCAGCGTGGCCAGGTCCTGCACGCTGGCGCCGTCGCGCACGATCACGACGATCCGGGCCGCGCCGCGGTCCGGGCCGAGCGCGCCGATCAGCCGGGTCAGCGCCGAAAGCTCGAAGCGCTGCCCGCGCACCACGATCGCCCCGGCCTCGAGCGTCCAGAGAAGCGTGCCGGCTGTGGCCAGCGGCGTCGCCCCGACGTCCCCGCCGCTGCCGGCGCGCTCCGGCGCCTGCGAAAGGCTCTGCAAGGTCAGGGCCGAGAAGGGCGACAGGTTGGCGGTCAGCAGGAAGAAGATCAGCAGTTGGAACATCGCGTCGGCCAGCGGCGTCAGCGCAAAGCGGTAGCGCCGCACCCGAACCGGAGGATCGAGCCGCACGGCCACGCGATCAACCCAACCGCGCCGATGCGTCGACCCGGCCGTGGATCGCGGCCGAGATCGCCGCCTCGATCAGCGTGCGTTCGGTGTCGATCCGTGCCTCGAACCAGCTTGCCGCAAAATAGGTGACCAGCGCGATAGTCAGCCCCGCCGCTGTGGTGGTCAGAGCCACCCAGATGCCTCCCGCGAGGGCGGCGGAGTCTACCGCGCCGCCGGCGGCCGATAGGACCGAGAACGCCTCGATCATGCCGACCACGGTGCCGAGAAGGCCCAGCATCGGAGCCGCCTGCACGACCATTTCCAGAAGGCGCATCCGCTCTTCCATCGCGGCGAGCTCCACCAAAGCGGTCTGGCGGCCGAGTTCCTCCGCGAAGGCGGGCTGGTCCGGTCGGGCGTGCAGAGCCGAGAACACCGCCTGCAGGGTCCGTGCCAGCACCGACCGGCGCGGCGCGACAAGGCGCAGCGCCTCATCCTGCCGGTCCGAGAGCCAGGCGTCGAGCACCGCCTCGGCCGCCTTGCGCTGGCCGACACCGAGGCGGGCGAACTGGACCGCCTTGAACACCGCGACGGTGACGGCGATGAAGGACAGCCCGCCGAGCGCCGCGAACACGATCAGCGTGACAGGGTCGAGCATGTCGAACGCGATGGCCGAGAACATGGCCGGGGCTCCGTCGGTCAGGGCAGGGCGCGCGGGTCAGAGGCCGAAGGGGATCGGCGCGCGGCTGCGGGTCTTCAGATCGTCGATGCAGAGGGCAGAGTCCTCGCCGTCCGCGGCGCGGCGGCAGGTCCATGCCGAATTCACCAGCACGCGCGAAATCGCCTCGCACCGCGTATCTGGCAGCACGAAGCGGCGCACCCGCGTCCGGCCGGCCTCCAGCGCGCCGAAATCCACCGTCAGGATCTGTGAGACGACCCCGCCGCCGTCGAACATCACCATCTCGTAAGCGACCTCCGCGAGGTCGGTGGCGCTGGGGTTGCGCACGAGGTAGGTCATCCGGCACCCCCCGGCCTCCACCTGCTCGGCCGCGTTCAGTTCAAGCTCGAACGGGCCGGAGGCATTTGGGTCTTCGGTCTCCTGCGCTGTGGCGACGGTGGCCAGGCAGGCAAAGAACGCGCCCCCGAGCAAGGACGTGCGAGCCATGGCATTCCCCTATCGGCACGTTTCGTTGCGATCCTGCACGATTGGTGCGGAAACCTTCGATCAAGTCAACCACGGGCCTTTGCCGTAACCTCGCCAACCCTCGAAATCGGTTGTTTCGCGGATGTGCAGGCCGGTCCGACGGACGGTTTGCCATCGCCTGCGTCGGCTCCGGGTGACGTGCGGCTTCCGCTTGCCCGACACGGCGAACCGGTCGAATATGCCGGATATGCTGTTCCGCGCGCTGCCACTCTTTCTCGCCGGCCTGTTGGGGGCCGGAACCGCCCTCGCCGAGGGCGGTTCCGGCAAGGGTGCGTTCGTCTCGGCCCGCGTCTTTCCGCAGGTCGATCCGGCCGCGCCGGTGGCGGTCGTGGAGGATGATCTGATCATCCTGCCACATGTCGATCCAGCCCCCGTTGCCGCCGCGGTGGCGGCCGAGCCCGACATCCTGCTTTTCACGCCAGAGGCGGGCCGCGCGGCGCTGCCGGTGCCGGAGGGGCTGCCGGAACCCGCGTTGATTGTCGGTCTGTTGCCCGAGGCCGCCGCGCAGCGCGAACCGGCGCCGAGCCCGGACGCTGGGGCCGTCGCGGCGGAGGTCGACGCGCTGCGGCTCGCGGATCCGGCACGCTTCGGGGCGCTGGCCGCGCGCGGTGTTCTGGATCCGTCGCCGGACACGCTCGTGGTGACATTGCAGCGGGCGCTGCGGCGTCTCGGCTGCTATGGCGGCGCCATCGACGGCGCCTGGGGGCCGCAATCGCGACGCGGGGCTGCGGCGTTCCGCGGCGCGGCCGGGGTGCCCGGCGACAGCCAGCCGACGGCGGCGCTGTACCGCGCCGTGTTGCTCAATCCCGGCGTGACCTGCCCGCCGGTTGTCGCGGCCCCGGCGGCCCCATCGCGCAAAGCGGCGGCGGCCCGGGGCGGTGACCGGGTGCACGGCGCGGCGCCGGCCCGCCAGGCCGCACCGGCGCGCCGGTCCGCGCCCGCTCCGGCTGCGTCGCCACGGATTGATCCGAGCGCGCTCGGCATCGGCGTATTCCGCTGACCTCGCGTCAATCCTCCCTTGGTGTGGACTGAGAGGGGGGCGCGTCTGCGGCTAGCGCGCCATAGGCGGTGGCATAAGCCTCGAGCACCGCCTCGATCATGCCCGCCTCCCCCGGTTTGGCGCGCGCGTACCAGGCGGCGACATAGGCATCCCAGGCCCGCGACCTCCGCGCGGGCGAGAAGGGCAGCCCGGTCCGCACCTCCTCCTCGATCATATCGGGTGCAAGCCCCGACAGGGTTTCGGCGAGGGCCGGTCGCAGTGCCGCCGCCGCCGCGCGCTGATGTGCGGCAAGATCGGCCGTCGCGGCGTCGAAACTCTCCGGGCCCAGCAGGAAACCGTCGCGCGGTGCGACGAACATCGCCGCGATCGCCTGGTCCGCGTCGGGCAGCACCCGCAGCGGGTTGTTGGCGCGCGCGTGGGGCTGCGCCCGCTCGCCGCCGCGGACAAAGAGCGGCTCCTCCGCGCGGTCGCTCAACTGGCGCATTGTCGCTTCCGTCATGATGCGCACCGTGCGGCCGAGCAGCCGCGCCAGCGTCTCGGCATCGACCGCGTCGATGCCGCCGTGGCAGAGCCCGGCGCCTTCGCAGAATGCCCGCATCACCGCATCGTCGCCGGCGGGCCGGTCGGTCTGCGGCTCGCTTGTCGTCTCCTGGGTCGGTTGGCCCGCATCCAGGTCGAGGGGGTCGGGTCTTGCCGCCATGGACGGCGCCGGTTCGGGGGGCGTGGGGTCGGGCCGGGCCGGGCGGGCCGCGGCGCGGCTGGCCCAGTCGGCCTCCTCCTCTCCGGGCCAGGGCGTCGGACCGATATCGGAGGGGCGCAGCGCGGCCTTCTCGCGGGCGGCGCCGACCACCGACACCGCGATCGCGTAGCGTCCGACGATCAGCCGGTCGCCGTCGCAAAGCCGGTGCGCGCCGTCTATGCGCTGCGCCTGCCCGGCCAGGAATGTGCCGTTGGTCGACAGATCGGTCAGCCAGTACGCCCCCTCGGCGAAGCCGATGTCGAAATGATGCCCGGAGATGTGCCGTTCGGGATCCGGCAGGACCCAGTCCATCGTGCGCCGCCGCCCGGCGCTGAGCCCGGAACGGCTCACCACCACACTGGCCGGGCTGCCGTTGTCCAACTCGTCGTGGCCTTCTATCCGCAGGGTCAGCGTCATCTCCGCGCCTCGTCAGCGCACACCGAAAAGAGCCGCGGCCGCGTCGACATAGTCCTGCAGGCGGCCGCGCCGTACATCGCTCGGCGTCTCGGCCAGTTGCGACAGCACCGCGGCGTTGAGCGCCTGCGGCTGGCGCCAGCGCGGCGCCGGCGCGGGATCGTTGGGTGCGGGCGGGCCGCCAGACCAGCCCACGGCGAGTCCGAGCAGCACCGCCGGCGATCGCCGGGTCGCGAACAGGGCGGCCTGCATCGTCGCCCAGCGGTGGGACTCGTCCGGGTGGAGCAGCCAGTCCCGAACCAGGCCCATCATCGCGCGATCCGCGTCGGGCACCGCCTGACCGGCACCCGGCGACAGGCAGGCGTGGCCCCACCAGATCGCCGTGCGGGGTTCGGCGGCGAAAGCGGCGAAGGTGATCGCCTCCTCCGGCGTCGCGCTTTGACGCAGGCGGGTGAGATAGCTCCGCGTCGTGTCTCCGGGCCGCGGGCGGTGCTGGGTCAGCCGGGCGATCTCGGGCAGGCTTTCGAAGAGCTCGGCCGGGCCGTCGTGGCGCAATGTCCGCCGCGGCGGGCGGGTCCTGTCGGCCTCGGGCAGTTCGGCGGCATCTGTCCGGTCGGGCGGCTCCGGAAGCACGGACGCCGGGAGGTTGCCGCCGCCATCGGTCATTTTCGTCTGCTCCCCCCTGCCGTCCGCCCCGGCGCGGAGCCCGCACCGTACATCTGTGACGTGTGACATTCTGCCCGGCGCTCTCCTTGACAGCAACCGGTTTCGGTGGGTTTCTGCGCGGGCCGGCGGGACCGCCCGGCGACGCCCCAGGGGACGAGACGCCATGTTCAAGCCGACCGCGCTGTCGACCGCAATTCTGCTCCTCGTGGCCGCGCTCGTGGTTGTCGGGCCGGTGCGCGGGACCGCCCAGGACAGCCCGGCGGAACCGGCGCCCGACGCCACGACGGAGGCGGACGGTGCGATGTCCCCGGACGTCCTGCCCGAGCCGCCGGACGATGTCGCCAACGGTCAGAGCTTCGGCGCCTGGAGGGTGGCCTGTCAGGCGCTGACGGTGAACCGCACCGCCTGCACGCTCAGCCAGCGCATCCGCCGCAGTGCCGACAATGCCTTCGTCGCCGACATCCTCGCGCTGCCGCAAGGTTCGGAAGACGGCGGCGCGGCCATCATCGCGCGCGTGCCGACCGGCGCGCATCTGCCGTCGGGGTTCGTGATGCGCGGCGCGGAGGGCGAGGCGCAGCACGACTTCACCTGGCAGGTCTGCGGTCAGGACATGTGCGAGGCGCTGATTTCCCTCAGTGCCGAGGAGGTCGCTGCGCTCGAGGAGGCCGAGGGTGGCGTCACCGCCGCGTTCCGCCCCTCGGTGCAGGCCGAGCCGTTCTTCTTCCGCTTCTCCTTTGCCGGCGCGGGCGAGGGGCTGGAGGCGCTGTCGGGTGCCTCGGAGGGCTGAACCGGAATGACCGAGGACCGCCCCAGCACCCACGACGCCGAAGAGGATGCGCGCAACCGCGACATCCGGATCTACGTCAACGGCGACATCGTCCACCGCGATGAGGCCAAGGTGTCGGTCTACGATGCCGGCTTCATGCTGGGCGACGGCATGTGGGAGGGGATGCGCCTCTATAACGGGCGCTGGGCCTTCTTCGACGACCACATGGACCGGTTTTTCGACAGTTGCCACGCGGTCGGGCTCGACGTCGGCATGGACCGCGCCGGCATCCTCGACGCGCTGACCCGCACGGCCGAGGCGAATGGCATGACGACGGACGTGCATTGCCGGCTGATGCTGACGCGCGGGATCAAGGACAAGCCGTTCCAGCATCCCAAGCTGTCGACCACCGGTCCGACGCTCGTCATCATCATGGAGCATTCGAAACCGGCCGAAGCACTGGCGGCGGGCATCCGCTTGGCCACCGTGCCGCAGGTGCGCGGCCTGCCGCACAGCCAGGACGCCAAGTTCAACTCGCATTCGAAGCTCAACTGCATCATCGCCTGCCTGCAGGCAGAGGCCGCGGGCGCCGACGAGGGGCTGATGCTCGACCCGCATGGCTTCGTGAACACCACCAACGCCTGCAACTTCTTCATCGTCCGGCGTGGCGAGGTTTGGACCTCGACCGGCGATTACTGCATGAACGGCGTGACGCGGGCAAAGGTGATCGATCTCTGCCGCGAAAACGGCATCCCGGTCTTCGAGAAGAACTATTCGCTCTACGAGGCCTATGGCGCCGACGAGGCGTTCCTGACCGGCACCTTCGGTGCGCAGACGCCGGTCGCGTCGATCGACGGCAAGGCCATCGGAGACGGATCGCGCCCGGTCACGAAGCGCATCCGGGCGCTTTACGCCGATCTCGTGCGCCGCGACACGGCCGGTTGAGCGGAGGTCAGGCCGTCGCCCCGGCCAAGCGGGACAGGGGTCCGGTGGCCCCGCGCCGGTCTAGTCCCGCGCGCCCCCGTCCAGCGCGCCTTTCAGCGCAAACGCCTGAAGGCGGTCGCGCCAGGTCCGCGGCGCGGCGAGGTTCATGCGATGCAGGGCGGCGGAATAATCGCCACGGGTGCGCAATCCCCGCCATGCGAGCCAGAGCAGCGCCCGCCGCGACGCACCGGCGGCGCGCATCCGGTCGAGCGCGGGCAGGAGCTGCCGCTCGACCTCGTCGAAATCCGTGCCGAAGGGAAAGTCGGGCAGCGCGTCCCCGAATGGCGCGAGCCAGCGTCTGACCGTCTCTGGCCGGTTGTCGCGGCGCTCCGGCGGAACCTCGAAATCGGCCGGCAGCTTGCCCGCGTCCTTCGCCTGCCGCACCAGGTCGTCCTGGAACCGGCTGTCGGCGATGCCGATGAGCGCCGCGATCACCTCCGCGTCGGAGCGGCCCCAGAGGTCGGCGATGCCGTATTCCGTGACCACGATGTCGCGCAGATGGCGCGGCACCGTTGCATTGGCCTGCGACCAGACGATGTTGCTTTCGGTCTTGCCCTTCGACGTGCGCACGGCGGGCAAAGTGATGATCGACCGCCCGCCTTCCAGCGCATGCGCCTGGGTGACGAAGTCGTGCTGCCCGCCGACGCCGCTGACCACGCGCCCGTCCTCGAGCGTGTCCGACACGACCGCGCCGAGCGCGGTGACCTTCATCGCGGAATTGACGAAGCGCGCGCCCTGCCGCGCGTTTCGCTTGCCGGTCTCGTCGCCGAGGAGCGTGTTGGTGTAGCTCACCGGCACCATTGCGATCTTGGCGCGCCGCTCGGGCGGCATGTCGTTCAGGCGGGCGTAGAAGTCGCGGCTCTCCACGAAGAACCCGGCATGGATCGCGGCGCCGTCCACCTCGCGCCGCAGGATGCCGGCCTCGAAAAGCTGCAGGAGCCCATCCACCAGCATCTCCGTCACCGCGTATAGGCCGGTCTCGAATCGCCCGGTCTCGTCGAAGCCGTCCGCCGGGAACGGGGACGCAGCCAGGGCGGGCGCGATCTCGCCGCGATCCCGCAGGAGGAGCGCGTTGGCGACGGCGTCGCCGATCTCTCCGATCCCGATTTGCAGCGTGCCGCCGTCGGGAACCGTCCGGGCGACGTGCAGGCCGATGGCATGCGCGGCGTCGCTCACCGGCTGGTTGACCGCGGAGAAAAGCTCAAACGGCTCCGCCGGGTCGAGGAGGATGTCGGGCTCCGACGCCGGCAGGGCGGCGGGGCCGTCCATGAACGGCAGGCCGAGGTGCAGCTCTCCGGCGAAGAGGATGTCCAGGGTGCCGGCGCGGCGCCGCTCAAGTAGATCGACAGAGATGTCGGGGTTGCACGACAGGCTCAGCCGGTCGCTGCCGGGCGCGAGGAGTTGCAGCATCACGTTCGGCCGCTGCGCCAGCAGGACGGAGCAGGCGTCCGAATAGTTCACCGAGACATAATCCTGTTGCGCCGCGTTCGTGCCGAGCCAGCGGCCGGCGAAGAAGAAGAACTCTTGCACCTTGATGTTTTCCGGGAGGGTGCCGTCCCGCAGCATGCGGGCATAGTCGATCTCGGGGTAGGCGCCGAAGAGGCGGTCCATCGCCGGGCCGAGAAAGCGCTCGGCAAGGTCCGAGGACGGCGCCGGCCGCTCCAGTGTCAGCGCGGTGAAGATCGACAGCCGCAGCCCGGGGTCCTCCGCCGCCAGCCGGGTGAGCGCGTTGATCAACGTGACCGGCTTGCCGAGGCCGAGCGGCAGGCCGACGCGCAATTCCGGCCCGGCGCGCGCGACGATCTCCCGTGCGGCGGCGTCGGCATCGTCGAAGCGGACGGGCGATGGTGTCACGGGGGAGGCCTCTCGGGAAGTCAGGGGCGGCGATCCTCACGGTCAGCTAGGGGGAAGGGGCGCGGCTGTCGACAGGTTCCGGCAAGGTGCCGCCGAAACGGGCGGCGGCATCGGTTGACCGGTTTTTTCTTTCAAGCTTAAAATAAAAAACTTGCAGTTGCAGATAAATTTTGCTCGCATTGGTTCGGAGAACGGGAAACACCGGGTGTGTCCACATGCGTCCGCATGAAGTGGCCGCCCGCACGCAAGACGGGAGTAGCCGGGTGAAGATTGCAGTCCTCGGGGGTGGAAACGGGTCTTATGCCGCTGTGGCGGATGCTGCTGAGGCGGGGCACGAGGTGCGCTGGTGGCGCCGCGACGGGGCCAGCTTCGCCCCGCTCGGCACGCCGCCGACCCTGACCGTGACCGACCACGAAGGCACGCGGCAGATCGCCGTCGATACGACGGACGACCTCGGGCGCGCGCTGGACGGGGCGGAGGTGATCCTCGCACCGATGCCGGCCTTCGCGCAGGCCGATCTTGCCGACGCGCTGGCGCCGCATCTCGTGGATGGGCAGGTGATCTACCTCTCGCCGGGCTCCTTCGGCGCCTGGATCATGCTGGAGCGGATCCGCGCTGCCGGCTGCAGCGCCGACGTGGCGCTGTGCGAGACCGGCACGCTGCCGTGGCTCTGCCGCAAGCAGGGCGAGGCGGAGGTGCGGATCACCACGCGCGCCTCGCGCCTGCCGACGGGCGTTCTGCCGGCGCGGCTGACCGACATGGCGCTGGAAAAGCTGGGGCAGGTCTATCCCGGCGCGATCGAGCGCTGCGAGGATGCGCTGTCGGGCGCGCTGATGAATGCCGGGCCGATCATCCACCCGCCGCTGATCCTGATGAACGCGGGGCCGATCCAGCATTTCGACAAGTGGGACATCCACAACGAGGGCACGCAGCCGGCGATCCGGTCGGTGCACGACGCGCTCGACGCCGAACGTGTCGCGGTGCGCGAGGCGCTGGGCTACGGCGCGCCGCATTTCCCGCTGGCGGACCACTACAACACGTCGAACTGGATGTACGGCAACCTCGCCCATGACAAGCTTGTCGGATCGGGTGACTGGCACGAGCACCTCGACCTTCAGACCCACCGCTACATGACCGAGGATATCGCCGTCGGACTCGCTCTGCTGGTCTCCGTCGGCGAATGGGCGGGAGTGAAGACGCCGGTTGCCGCGGGCCTCCTGGCGCTGGCGAGTGCCGTCACGGGGCGCGACTGGCGCAGCGAGGGGCGGACG
Organism: Roseivivax sediminis; assembly: GCF_900112685.1. Lineage (GTDB taxonomy): Bacteria > Pseudomonadota > Alphaproteobacteria > Rhodobacterales > Rhodobacteraceae > Roseivivax > Roseivivax sediminis. Next base: position 54,901 of record NZ_FOMS01000008.1, on the reverse strand, counting down.
CTCGAGGCGCTGGGCCTCGCGGACCGCGACCCGAAGGCGTTCCAGAAGACCCTCGCGGAGGGGATCTGATGGCGATGCCATACGCCGCTTGCATCGGCGCCGGCCGCATGGGCCGCGGCATCGCCCAGGCGCTGGCCTATGCGGGCGGAGAGATCGCGCTTCTCGATGCGCGGGACCGCTCGCCGCAGGACTTCGATGCCTACGTGACCGCCGTGTTGTCGGAGGTCGAGGCCGGCCTCGGCATGATCGCCGATCTCGGCGGCTTCGACCGGGCCGATCTGCCGACCCTCAGGGAACGTGTGTCGATCTACCCGCTGGCCGAGGCGGAGGCCGCGCTCGAGGACGCCGAGATCGTCTTCGAGGCGGTGCCGGAGGTGCGCGACGCCAAGGCCGCCGCCTTCGCGCTCTTCGACCGGGCGGCGGGGCCGGAGGCGATCCTCGCCTCCACGACCTCCACGATGCTGGCGACCGATCTTGCCGGGCTGACCGCGCATCCGGACCGCTTCCTCAACGCTCACTGGCTGAATCCCGCGCTGCTCGTGCCTCTGGTGGAGGTGTCGCCCTGCGAGGAGACCTCGCCCGAGACGCTGTCGCACACCACCGCGCTTCTGGAGACCCTCGGCAAGGTGCCGGTCGTGTGCAAGGCCTCCCCCGGCTACATCGTCCCGCGTATCCAGGCGCTCGCCATGAACGAGGCGGCGCGGCTGGTCGAGGAAGGCGTCGCCAGCGCAGAGGACGTGGACCGCGCGGTGAAATATGGCTTCGGTCTGCGCTTCTCCGTGCTCGGGCTTCTGGAATTCATCGACTGGGGCGGCGGCGATATCCTCTATCATGCGAGTCGCTATATGGCAGAGGCCACTGGCGAGGACCGCTTCGCCCCGCCCGCCATCGTCAGCGAGAACATGGAGGCCGGCCGCATCGGGATGAAATCGGGGCAGGGCTTCTTCGACTACGCGGGCCGCGACGTGCCGGCCTACCAGAAGGAACGCATGGGCGCGTTCCTTTCGGCGCTACGGCAGGCGGGATTGTTCAAACCACCGGCCACCTGACCCCGGGCGAACCGGGACCGGCCAGTCCTTCACAGGGAGACAAGCAGATGACCAAGTTCACCACCCTGGCAAGCGCGCTCGGCCTCGCCGCGGCGCTGGCCGCACCCGCCGCGGCGCAGGAGACGATCCGTGCCGTGACCGCGTTCCCCAGCCAGCTCGCCTTCAGCCAGTCCTTCCTCGGCTTCGTCGATCTGCTCAACGAGCGCGGCGAAGGCGTGGTCCAGATCCAGTATATCGGCGGGCCCGAAGCGGTGCCGCAGAACCAGCAGATGGATGCCGCCGCGCGCGGCGTCGTCGACATGCATTACGGCCCCGCCTCCTTCCACCTCGGCACCATGCCCGAGGCGGATGCCTGGGTCGGATCGACCGTCACCGCGATGGACGCGCGCGAGAACGGCGGCTTCGAAATCATGCAGGAGGCGTTCGCCGAAAAGCTGGGCGTGCAGCTTCTGGCCCATATCGACAGCGGCATCCAGTTCCACATCTACACCGTGGATGAGCCCGGCCGCGCCGAGGACGGCAGCCTTGAGTTCAACGGCGCGCAGCTTCGCTCGCAGCCGATCTACAAGGCGTTCTTCGAAAGCCTCGGCGCGGTGCCGATCTCCGTGCCCGTGCCGGACGTCTATACCGGGCTGGAGCGCAACACCTTCGACGGCGCCGGCTGGCCGATCGTCGCGATCAAGGACCTCAGCTGGGACAAGTTCCTGCAGTACCGCGTCGATCCGGGCTTCTTCAACACCGACCTCGGGATCTACATGAACCCCGGCAAGTGGGACAGCCTCAGCGACGAGGCCAAGGAAATCCTCACCGAGGTCGCGGCGGAATACGAGCAGATCTCCTACGACAACTTCCAGGAGGTGATCCAGGAGACCGACGCCACCGTGCGCGAAGAGGGCATGACGGTGATCGAACTCGAGGGCGCGGCGCGCGACGCCTATCTCGACGCCGCCTACGACAGCGCCTGGGCGCGCATGGAGGCCTCGGGGACCGAGCGCTACGACGCCCTGCGCGAGGCGTATTACGACCGTTGATCGCAACTCACGGAACGGTCGGGGGAGCGGCGCGCGCCGCTCCCCCATTTTGGCAGCGGAGGGGACATGGCCCGGCTACTCAAGATCTATGACGGCGTGATCCACGGCCTTGCGGTGCTAGCGGCGCTGACGCTGGCGCTGATGGTTGTCGGGATCGTGACGGACGTGGTGCTGCGCAACATGGGCCGGGCGCCGGTGCAGGCGACCTCGGCGCTGATCGAATACGGTCTTCTGTTCGCGACCATGGCCGGGGCGCCGTGGCTCGTGCGGGAAAACGGCCACGTGGCGATCCGCGCGCTGATCGGGCTTCTGCCGGACCGGGTGGGAGCAGCGGTGGACCGCGCGATGCTGGTGTTCAGCATCGCGATCCTGGCGCTGCTGAGCTGGCGGGCCGGCGTCGTCGCCTTCGAGGCGGTGGAACGCGGCGCGGTCGACATCCGCTCCATAGCGCTGCCGGCGTGGATCCTGCCGGTGATGCTTTGCGCCGGTTTTGCGCTGATGGGGACGGAGTTCCTGCGCCTGCTTCTGCGCGGCGAGCGTTTCGACGCCTCGCGCGCCAGCCATTGAGGGGCATCCGCGCATGATGGCATGGTATTCCGCGACGGCGCTGATGATCGGGGGCGTCCTGGTCCTGATGGCCTTCGGCCTGCCGGTGGCGGTCGCGTTCCTCGGCATCAACATCCTCGGCGCGATCCTCTTTCTCGGCGGCATGCCGGGGATCGACCAGCTGATCGCCAACGCGACGGACAGCGTGACCTCGTTCAGCCTCGTGCCCGTACCGCTTTTCGTGCTGATGGGGGAGCTTCTGTTCCAGTCGGGGCTGGCGCTGCGGGTGTTCGACGCGCTCGACAAGTGCCTCGGCACCGCGCGTGGGAGGCTGAGCTACATGACGGTGGCCGGCGGCACGCTCTTCGCGACGCTGTCGGGGTCGTCCATGGCGAACACCGCGATGCTGGGCACGACGCTGATGCCCGAGATGAAGGCGCGCGGCTACAAGAACGTGCTGGTGATGGGGCCGATCCTCGCGACCGGCAGCCTTGCGATGATCATTCCGCCGTCCTCGCTGGCGGTGCTGCTGGGCAGCCTCGCGCGGATCGACGTCGGCGCGCTTCTGATCGCGGGGGTGCTGCCGGGGCTGGTGCTGGCGGTGCTCTTCGGCATCGCCATCCGCGTTATCATCGCGCTCGATCCCGAGGCCGCGCCCAGCTACGACGCCGAACGCGCCCCGGCGCGCGAGATCGCCGTAGCGCTCCTGCGGGACGTGGCGCCGATGGGGCTGGTCATCTTCGCGGTGATCGGACTGATCCTGTTGGGCTGGGCCACACCGACCGAAAGCGCCGCCTTCGGCGTGCTGTCGGTGGTGATCCTCGCGCTTCTCTACCGCAAGCTCGACCGCGGGGTGATCGTGCGATCCCTGCGCGGCACGCTCGCGGTGTCGGCAATGATGCTGACGATCATCGTCGCCTCGACCACCTTCGCGCAGATCCTCGCCTTTTCCGGCGCCTCGCGCGGCGTCGTCCAGTGGGCGACGGGCTTCGAGGTGTCGGGCTACGTGATGCTGCTGTTCATCTTCCTCGTGCTTCTGGTGATGGGGATGTTCATGGATCAGCTGTCGATCATGATGCTGTCGCTGCCGATCTTCATGCCGCTGGTGCTGCATTTCGGCTTCGATTCGGTGTGGTTCGGGGTCTTCATGCTGGTGGCGCTGGAGCTCAGCCTCGTCACGCCGCCCTTCGGGCTACTGCTGTTCGTGATGCTGGGCGTCGCGCCAAGGGGCACGACGCTGTGGGATGTCACCAAGTCGGTAGCGCCGTTCATCCTGTGCACGCTGATCCTCCTGGTGCTTCTGGTGCTGGTGCCGGGGCTGGCGACATGGCTGCCGGGGGTCGGAGGATAGACGATGCGGATATGGTACCAAAGCTACGTGGACAGCGAGAATGGCGGGGTCTACTGGACCGAGCTGGAAAAGCATCTGAACGCGGTGGCGCGCGAGGGTACGGAGATCGTGGTCCACGGCATCACGCCCTATGACAGCTACGCCCATCCGCTCGTCGAATGGCGCTGCGCGCGCGAGATGATCTGCAACGCCGTGCAGGCCGAACGCGAGGGCTACGACGCCTTCGTCGTCGGCCATTTCCAGGACGCGGGCCTCTACGAGGCGCGGGCGGCGGTGGACATTCCCGTCATCGCGCTTGGCGAGGCGTCGATGCTGCACGCCTGCACGCTCGGCCAGCGCATCGGGATCATAACGATCAACCGGCGGTTCATCCCGTGGTTTCATCATCAGATCAGCAAGTACGGCCTGCGCGAGCGCGTTTCGGACGTCTACGCGATGGATTTCGAGCCGGGCCAGATCCTCGGCGCCTTCGGCTCGGACGCGCGGCGGGACGAGGTCGCGCGGCTCTTCGCCGAGCAGGCGATGCCGATGATCGGGCGGGGGACGGACGTGCTGATCCCCGGCGGGGGCATTCCGATGCTGCTGTTCTCGCAGGTCCATGCCCACCGGATCGAGGGGCTGCCGGTGCTGAACGGCATCCCGGTGGCGGTGAAAGCCGCCGAAAGCGCGGTGGAACTCAAGCGCGAGTTCGGCCTGTCGGTCAGCCGGACGGGCGATTTCCTCCAGCCCCCGCGCGAGGTGATCGACGAGTTCCTGGAGCATCCCGCGCGGCATCCGGCACGGGACATGTGAGGGGCGGCCTCGCGCCGGTCGAGCAATGCTCTGATCGCCCGAACAGCACCGCAGGTGCCGGGCGCGCGCCGGACCGGCCCGGCGGTCTGGCGCGATGTCACCCGCGTGCAACGTTCGTATTGCGGAGGCGCGTGGCCGGGATAAAGCGCAGTCCTCGGAGGGCGCAGCGCCAGACCCCGGTCCGGCGCGCGCCCGGCCCCTTCGGTGGCTCGGGGGTTAAGTAGGGAGCTCAGGGCAGCCAAGGCTTGGCGCAAGGCGCGATTCCCAGGAAGCACGATGTGCCCGGCACCTTCCGGCCCTAGTCCTTCAGGCGGAAGCGCTGGATCTTGCCGGTCTCGGTCTTCGGAAGGGCCTCCACGAAGCTCACTGCGCGAGGATACTTGAACGGCGCGATTGTCGCCTTGACGTGGTCCTGCAGCGCCTTGACCAGCGCGGAGTCGCCGGTGTGACCCTCCGCCAGCACCACGTGGGCGGAGACGATGGCGCCGCGCTCCTCGTCGGGCTGGCCGACCACGGCGCATTCGGCCACGGCTTCGTGTGCGAGCAGTGCCGCTTCCACCTCCGGCCCCGCGATGTTGTAGCCCGACGACACGATCATGTCGTCGTTGCGGGCGGCGAAGTGCAGGTAGCCCCCTTCGTCCATCACGAAGGCGTCGCCGGTGACGTTCCAGCCGTCCCGGACATAGTCGGTCTGCCGGTCGTCGGCGAGGTAGCGGCACCCCGTCGGCCCACGCACGGCGAGCTTGCCGATTGTGCCGCGCGGCACCTCCTGCCCGTCCTCGCCGATCACCTTGGCCTCGTAGCCGGTCACGGGCTTGCCGGTGCAGGCCGGGCGGTGGTCGTCGAAGCGGTTGGAGATGAAGATATGCAGCATCTCCGTCGCGCCGATCCCGTCGAGCATCGGCTTGCCGGTCTTCTGCATCCACTCCTCGTAGACCGGCGCCGGCAGCGTCTCCCCGGCCGAGACGGCGGCACGGAGTGAGGACAGGTCCGCGCCCTCGTCCATCGCCCGCAGCATCACGCGGTAGGCGGTGGGTGCGGTGAAGCTGACCGTGGCGCGGTACTTCTGGATGATCTCGATCATGTTCGGGGGTGAGGCGGTCTCGAGCAGCGCCGCCGCCGCGCCGAAGCGCAGCGGGAACACCGCGAGCCCGCCCAGCCCGAAGGTGAAGGCCAGCGGCGGCGAGCCGACGAAGACGTCGTCGGGGGTCACGCCCAGCACTTCCTTGGCGTAGCCGTCCGCGATCGTCAGGATGTCGCGGTGAAAGTGCATCGTCGCCTTGGGCGATCCGGTGGTGCCGGAAGTGAAGCCCAGAAGCGCCACGTCGTCGCGTCCAGTGTCGACCGCGTCGAACAGCACCGGTTTTTCCAGCGCGAGGCGGTCAAGCTCCGCATCGTGGTTCGAGGTGCCGTCGAAGCCGACCACTTTCTTCAGGAACCGGCTCGACTTGGCGCAGATGACCATCTCGTCCATCAGCCGCGTGTCGCAGAGCGCGAATTCGATCTCGGCCTTGTCGACGACCTTTGCCAGCTCCCCGGCGCGCAGCAGCGGCATGGTGTTCACCACCACCGCGCCGGCCTTGGTCGCCGCCAGCCACGCCGCCACCATCGCCGGGTTGTTGGCCGAGCGGATCAGCACGCGGTTGCCCGGCTTCACGCCCAGATCGTCCACCAGCGCATGGGCGAGCCGGTTGGTCCAGTCGGCCAGCTCCTTGTAGGTGCGCCGGCGTCCATTGCCGATCAGCGCTGTGCGGTCGCCGTGGCCACGGGCGACCATCGCGTCGGTCAACTCCACGCCCGCGTTCAGCCGCTCGGGGTAGTCGAACCCGTCCAGCAGGAAGTCGGGCCAGCGGTCCAGCGGGGGAAGGTTGTCGCGGGTGAAGGTGTCGGTATGGGCCGATGGGCCCAGCACGTCGTGCACAGACTGCTCTGTCATCAGTCCAAACTCCCTGTTGCCGGCCTCGGGCCGGGATGACGGGCGGGTTGTCCCGCCTCTGTCTTGATCTTTAGCGCGCGGCGGCGCTCAGCGTCTGGCGCGCGATGATGACCTTCTGCACGTCCGAGGCGCCCTCGTAGATGCGCAGCGCCCGGATCTCGCGGTAGAGCCGTTCGACCGTCTCGCCCGATTTCACGCCGTCGCCGCCGTGAAGCTGCACCGCCGCGTCGATCACCTTCTGCGCCTCGTCGGTGGCGTAGAGCTTGGCCATCGCCGCCTCGCGGCTGACGCGGGGCGCGCCACTGTCCTTCGTCCAGGCGGCGCGGTAGACGAGAAGGGCGGCCGCATCGACGCGCAGTGCCATGTCGGCGATGTGGCCCTGCACCATCTGGAGTTCGCTCAGCGGCTCGCCCTGAACCTCGCGGCTCGTCACCCGCGCAAGCGCTTCGTCAAGCGCGCGGCGCGCGAAGCCGAGCCCTGCGGCGGCGACGGTGGTGCGGAACACGTCGAGCACCGACATCGCGATCTTGAAGCCCTGTCCGGGCTGGCCGATCAGCGCCGATTTCGGCAGCCGCGCGCCGTCGAAACGCAAGGTCGCAAGCGGGTGCGGCGCGATCGTCTCCAGCCGCTCGGCGATCGTCAGGCCCGGCGTATCGGCAGGCACCACGAAGGCCGACAGGCCCTTGGCGCCCGGCCCCTCGCCGGTGCGGGCAAAGAGCGTGTAGACATCCGCGATCCCGCCGTTGGAGATCCACGTCTTCTCCCCGTCGAGGACCCAGGCGTCGCCATCGTCGGTCGCCGTCATCGTGGAATTCGCCACGTCCGAGCCCGACCGAGGCTCGGTCAGCGCGAAGGCGGAGATCGCCTTGCCGGTCCGCGTCAGCGGCAGCCACTCGGCCTGCTGATCGGGCGAGCCGAAGAGAGACAGCGCCCCGGTGCCGAGCCCCTGCATCGCGAAGGCGAAGTCCATCAGCCCGTCATGCCGTGCCAGCGTCTCGCGCGACAGGCACAGCGTGCGCACGTCGAGGGGCTGCGGATCGGCCGGATCGACGGCGGTCGGCATCAGCCAGCCATCGGCGCCGAGCCGGGCGACGAGATCGCGGCAGGTGGCGTCGGTGTCGTGGTGGTCGATGGGACCGGCCTCGCCGGCCCAGGTGTCGAGCGCGCGGGCATGATCGCGGTGGCGATCCTCGAGGAACGGCCAGTCGAGATACGAAAGGTCGGCCATCAATCGCCCTCGAAGACCGGCTTTTCCTTCGCGACGAAGGCGTTGTAGGCGCGGGTGAAATCCTCGGTCTGCATGCAGATCGCCTGCGCCTGCGCTTCGGCCTCGATGGCCTGTTCGAGCGACATGGACCATTCCTGGTTCAGCATGGTCTTGGTCATCATGTGCCCGAAATTCGGGCCGGCGGCGATGCGTGCGGCCATGTCCTGCGCGGCGGCGTCCAGCTCAGCCGCCGGGACGACCTTGTTCCAGAAGCCCCAGGCCTGGCCTTCCTCGGCGCTCATGGAGCGGCCGGTATAAAGCAGTTCGGACGCGCGGCCCTGGCCGATGATGCGCGGCAGCATCGCGCAGGCGCCCATGTCGCAGCCCGCGAGCCCGACCTTGGTAAACAGGAAGGCGGTCTTCGTCTCGGGCGTCGCGACCCGCAGGTCGGAGGCCATGGCGACAATCGCGCCGGCGCCGACGCAGACGCCGTCGGCCGCCGCGATCACCGGCTTGTGGCAATTGATCATCGCCTTGACGAGATCGCCGGTCATCCGGGTGAAGGCCAGAAGCTCCTTCATCGTCATCTTGGTGAGCGGGCCGATGATGTCGTGCACGTCCCCGCCCGAGCAGAAGTTGCCGCCGTTCGATCCGAACACCACGGCCTTCACGTCGTCTCTGTAGGGCAGGGCGCGGAACCAGTCGCGCAGCTCGGCATACGACTCGAAAGTCAGCGGGTTCTTGCGGTCCGGCCGATCGAGCCGGAGGGTCGCGATGCCCCCCTCGATCTCGCAGCGGAAGTTCTGGGGCGTGTCGGTCACGTCTCGTCCTCCTTGTGGCTGACCGCGTCGAAGCGGTCCGAGAGGGTGTCGGCCTCTTCCGCCGAGAAATCGGACAGAAGCTCGCCGATCCACGCCTCGTGCGCTTCGGCCTGGCGGGCAAACTCTTCCTGTCCCTTGCGGGTCAACCGCACGAGAGAGGCGCGGCGGTCACCCGGCACCTGCACGCGCACGACGATGCCGTCCTCAGCCAGCCGGTCGACGATGCCGGTGACATTGCCGTTGGACACGCGCAGGACGCCGGAGAGCGCGCTCATCTTCAGCCCGGACTCGTAGCGGGCGAGCGCGGCCATCACGTCGAAGCGGGGCAGGGTGGTGTCGAATTCGGCGCGCAGCCGTTCGCGCAGGACGGCCTCCACCTGACGGGTGCTCTTGAGCATCCGTAGCCACATGCGCAGGCGGGCCTTGGAGGCCTCGGCGCCCGCATCCTCGGGTGTCGTGTCGGTCCCTCGTTGCGCCACGGGCCCCGCGCCTCCTGTTCTTCGCTGCGCTGCTGGGCAAAAGGCTAGGTGGCGGCAAAATTTATTTCAAGCAAAAAACGTTTGAGCTTGAAATACTGGTTCGGCCGGGTCAGGCTTCGGGAAATGCCGGCGAAGATCGGCGCAGATCGACAGGGAGTGCCGCGTGATCGTGCACGAGATACGCGACTGGGACGACGCCTACGAAAACGGCGCGAATATTCCGAACGGATCGGAGTATCCGCAGCGCTGGGTCGCCCCCGCGGCGGCGTTCCGCGATAGCGCTAGGGCGCAGCTCGGCGTGGCCTATGGCGACGGCGCGCGGCACCGCTACGACCTCTTTCTGCCCGAGGGCACGCCCAAGGGCCTCTTCGTCTTCGTGCATGGCGGCTACTGGGCCGCGCTCGACAAGTCGTACTGGTCGCATCTCGCCGCCGGCGCGGTGGCGCGCGGCTGGGCCTGCGCGATACCGTCCTATGAGCTCTGCCCCGATGTCACCATCGCGGAGATCACGGCCCAGATCGGCGCCGCCATCGACCACGCGGCAGGCGAGGTCGGCGGCCCCATCGTTCTGTCGGGCCATTCCGCCGGCGGGCATCTCGTGACCGCGATGATGTGCCATGACAGCCCGCTCGGAGCGCAGACGCGCGACCGCCTCGCGCATGTCGTGTCGATCTCCGGCCTGCACGATCTGCGCCCGATGCTGAAGACCTCGCGCAACGCCTCGCTGCGCCTCGACATGGACAGCGCGGAGGCGGGCTCCCCGGCGCTCAAGCGTCCGCTTGAGGGCGTGCGCCTGACCGCCTGGGTCGGCGGCGGCGAGCGGCAGGAATTCCTGCGCCAGACCGCGCTGATCGCCAACGTCTGGCGGGGCCTCGGGGCGCCGACGCTGGAGGTCGCCGAACCCGACCGCCACCACTTCAACGTGATCGACGGTCTGGCGGATGCAACCTCCCCACTTATGCGCGCCGCGCTGGATCCGGTGGAGGCGCCCTGAACGACGAAAGGGGGTTGCGGGCGGAACCGAGCCCGCCCTTCAATACCGACATTCGGCACGACGCCCGGCAGATGGCGCGGCCGCACACAGAACCAACACGGGAGACGACAATGACCCTCAAGACAACGCTTCTGGCGACGACCACCCTGTCGCTCGGCCTCGCGACCGCGGCCGCCGCGCAGGACGTGCCGGCAGCAGCCGAGGACGACGTGCTGAAGATCGGCCTGATCTACACCCTGTCCGGCCCCGCCGCCGCCCTGGGCGAACAGGCGCGCAACGGCTTCATGCTGGCGGCCGAGCGCATGGGCGAGATCGGCGGGATGGAGACCGAGATCGTCGTCATCGACGACGAGCAGCGCCCCGACAAGGCCGCGGACGACGCGCGCGAACTGGTGCAGCGCGAAGAGGTCGATTTCGTCGTCGGACCGATCTTCTCCAACATCCTCGTGGCGATCCACCAGCCGGTGACCGAGACCGGGACGATCCTGATCTCCACCAACGCCGGCACCTCGAACTTCGCCGGGCCGGACTGTCACCCGAACTTCTTCGTGACGTCCTACCAGAACGACCAGAACCACGAGGTCATGGGCGCTTACGCGGAGCAGGAGGGCTACCAGAACGTGTTCCTGATGGCGCCGAACTACCAGGCCGGCAAGGACAGCCTCGCGGGGTTCAAGCACTCCTATACCGGCGGGGTCGCCGGCGAGGTCTTCACCGAGCTCGGGCAGCTCGACTTCTCGTCCGAGCTGGCGCAGATCGCGGCGTTCCAGCCCGACGCGCTGTTCACCTTCATGCCCGGCGGCATGGGCGTGAACCTCGTGAAGCAATACGATCAGGCGGGCCTCTCCTCGATCCCGTTCCTGTCGGCCTTCACAGTGGACGAGACCACGCTGCCGGCGACGCAAGAGGCGGCGCTCGGCCTTCTGGGTGGCGCGAACTGGGCGCCCGACCTCGACAATGAGGCGAATGCCGAATTCGTCTCGGCCTATATCGAGGAATACGATGCCGTCCCCGGCACCTACGCGATGCAGGCCTACGACGCGGCGCAGCTCATCAACTCCGCCGTCTCGAAGGTCGGCGGCGACCTGACCGACCGCGACGCCCTGCGCGCGGCGCTCAAGGAGGCCGACTTCGACAGCCCGCGCGGCGATTTCTCCTTCGGGGTCAACAACTACCCGGTGCAGGACTTCTACCTCGTCGAGGCGGTGGAGCGCGAGGACGGCTTCTTCGCGACCTCGGCGCAGGAGAAGATCTTCGACGACTATGTCGATACCTACGCCGACCAGTGCGAGATGCCCTCTCCCTGATCGCCTGACCGGGAAGGACCACGGCCATGACAAACCTTTTCGTGCTCCAGCTCCTGAACGGAGTGCAGCTCGGCGTCCTGTTGTTCCTGATCGCGGCGGGCCTCACGCTCGTCTTCGGGATCATGGACGTGGTCAACCTCGCGCACGGGGTGCTCTACATGGTGGGCGCGTATTTCGTGGCCACCTTCGCGGCCCTCACCGGATCGTTCTGGTGGGGGCTCCTGCTCATGCTGCCGGCGGCGGTGGCGGTGGGCCTGATCCTCGAGGTTGTGGTGATCCGAAGGCTTTATGCGCGCTCGCATCTCGACCAGGTGCTCGCGACCTTCGGGCTGGTGATGATCGCCAACGAGACGGTCAAGATCGTCTGGGGCGTCTCGCCGCTGTCGGTGCCGATGCCGGAGATCCTGTCGGGCTCCGTCCCGCTCATGGGGCCGCTGCAATACCCGGTCTACCGCATCGCGATCATCGTCGCGGGGCTGGCGGTGGCCGGCGGGCTCTACCTTGTCATCAACCACACGCGGATCGGCATGCTGCTGCGCGCGGGCGCGACCAACCGCGCGATGGTCTCCGCCCTCGGCATCGACATCGGCAAGCTCTTCGCCATCGTCTTCACGCTGGGCGCAGTGCTCGCCTGCCTCGCCGGGGCGCTGGTCGCGCCGATCCTGTCGGTCGACACGGGCATGGGGGAGAGCGTGCTGATCCTGACCTTCGTGGTTGTGGTCATCGGCGGCATCGGCTCGATCAAGGGCGCGTTCCTTGGCGCGCTGCTCGTGGCCATCGTCGACACGCTCGGCGGCGTGTTCGGCCCGATCCTCCTGCGCGAGGTGCTGGACCCCTCGGCGGCCGGGCAGGCAGGACGGATGCTCGCGCCGATGCTCGTCTACATCCTGATGGCGGCGATCCTCTGCGTGAAACCCGCCGGCCTTTTCGGAGGGCGCGGCTGATGACCGACACCGCCGCCCCCGCCGCCGCGCCGCGCGCCCCAGCCCTTGCCGGGCGCGTGAAGGCCGCCGCGATCCTCTTCGTTCTCTTCGCGCTCTTCCCGCCCATCGTGACGGCGGCGGGCGATCCGTTCCTCGTGCTCATCGGCACCCGCATCCTGGCCTATGCCATCGCGGCAATGGCGCTCGACCTGATCCTCGGCTACGGCGCTATGGTGTCCTTCGGCCACGCCGCCTATCTCGGCTTCGGCACCTACGCTGTCGCCATCCTGTCGAGCTACGGGGTGAGTGACATCCTTCTGCAGATGCTCGGCGCGGTCCTGATCTCCGCGCTCTTCGCGCTCGTCACAGGCGCGATCTCCCTGCGCACCAAGGGCGTCTACTTCATCATGATCACGCTGGCCTTCGGGCAGATGGCGTTCTTCTTCTTCATCTCGCTCTCGGCCTATGGCGGCGACGACGGCTACGGCCTGTCGCAACGCTCCACGCTCTTCGGCACGCAGGTGCTCGAGAACGACCTCGCGCTCTTCTACGCCACGCTCGCGGTGCTGATCGGCCTCTTCGCGCTCTGCCACCGCATCGTCGGGTCGCGCTTCGGCCGGGTGCTGACCGGCATCCGCGAGAACCCGACCCGGATGGAGGCGATCGGCTATTCGCCCTTCCGCTTCCAGCTCACCGCCTTCGTGATCTCGGGCTGCATGACGAGCGTCGCCGGGGTGCTCCTGGCCAACCAGGCGGAGTTCGTCTCGCCCGCCTTCATGTCCTGGCACCGCTCCGGCGAGCTTATCGTGATGGTCGTCCTCGGAGGCATCGGCACGCTCGCGGGCGCCATCGGCGGCGCAGTTGCCGCGCTGGTGCTCGAGGAGGTGCTGGGCATGGCAACCGACCATTGGCGGCTCTGGTTCGGTGTCTTCCTCGTCCTCATGGTCCTCTTCTCCCCGCGCGGCATCACCGGCCTCGTGGAGCAGATCCGGAGACGCAAATGAGCCGGCTCGACATAACGCACCTGACCAAGAGCTTCGGCGCCTTGAAGGTCACCGACGACGTCTCCCTGACCGCGGAGCCGGGCGAGATCCACGCCATCATCGGCCCCAACGGCGCCGGCAAGACGACGCTGATCGCGCAGATCTCCGGCCAGCTCGCCTCCGATTCCGGACGGATCGCCCTGGACGGGCGCGACATCACCGGCACCTCGATGCCCGACCGCGTGCATCTCGGCCTCGCCCGCAGCTTCCAGATCACCCAGACGCTGCCCGGCTTCACGGTGCTGGAGAACGTGGCCCTCGCGGTGCAGGCGCGGCACGGCTCCTCCTTCCGGTTCTGGGCGCCCGTCGCGACCGAGGCCGCGCTCAACGACGCGGCGATGCGCGCGCTGACCGAGGCCGGCCTCGAGCACCGCGCGGAGGCCCGCGCCAGCGCCCTCAGCCACGGCGAACACCGCCGCCTGGAACTGGCCTGTGCGCTGGCCACCGAACCCTCGGTTCTCCTCCTCGACGAGCCGCTCGCCGGGGTCGGCGGCGAGGATGCGGAGGCCTTCGTCGCCGCGCTCGCCGCGATGAAGGGGCGCTTCACCATGCTGCTGATCGAGCACGACATGGACGCGGTATTCCGCCTCGCGACGCGCGTGTCCGTCCTCGTCTACGGCCGCATCATCGCCACCGGCACGCCCGAGGCCGTCCGCGCCGACGCCGCCGTCCGCGCCGCCTATCTCGGCGAGGAAGAGGAGGCTTCGGCATGACCGCACCCTTTGCCACCTCGCGTCCGACGCCCGGCCCCTCGCGCCCGCCCGCCCCTTCTTCTCGTCCCAAATACTCCCGCCGGAGGCCCCGGCCCGCCGCCCCGCGCGACGCCGGGGGATCGCGCCCATGCTGAACGTCGAAGCCCTCGAAGCCGCCTATGGCGAAAGCCGCATCCTCTTCGGCGTCGATCTGTCGGTCGCCGACGGCGAGGTCGTCACCCTCCTCGGCCGCAACGGCATGGGCAAGACTACCACGATCAAGTCGATCTTCGGCATGCTCAAACCGCGCGCCGGCCGCGTCACCGTGGACGGAGAGGACCTCACCGGGGCGGAGCCGCACCGCGTCGCGCTCGCCGGGCTCGGCCTCGTGCCCGAAGGCCGCCAGATCTTCCCCACGCTCAGCGTGGAAGAGAACCTGCGCGCCACCGCCCGTCCCGGCAAGTGGGACCTGCCCCGCATCTACGAGTTGTTCCCGCGCCTCGAGGAACGCCGCCGCAACATGGGCACCCAGCTCTCGGGCGGCGAGCAACAGATGCTCGCCATCGGCCGCGCGCTGATGACCAACCCGCGGCTCATCGTCCTCGACGAGGCGACCGAGGGGCTCGCGCCGCTCATTCGCGCCGACATCTGGGCCTGCCTCGAGGCGCTCAAGGCCGAGGGCGAGGCGATCCTCGTCATCGACAAGAACGTCGATGCGCTCACCCGCCTCGCCGACCGCCACGTGGTGATCGAAAAGGGCCGCGTGGTCTGGACCGGCACCACAGCCGAAATCCTCGCCACCCCGGACGTGAAAGACCGCTTCCTCCATGTCTGAAGTCCGCCGGGCCGCAAGCGTCCCTCCTGCGACCGGCGCGCGGCGCTCCCGGCTTCTTCTCGTCCCAAATACTCCCGCCGGAGGCCCCGGCCCGCCACGCCGCGGATCGCCCGAGGCACGGCCCGACATCTCAACCCTGAAAAGGAGCAAGCCATGACCATGCTTCCCGGCATCACCAGATCGAATTCCGGCATGGAGGACATCGCCTGGAACATCCTCGGCCAGACCTACGTGCCCAAGCAGAAGTCCAAGAACTCGATGTCCTGGCATGCGACGCTGCCCAAGGGCACCTTCGTGCCGCCGCACATCCACCCGACGCAGGACGAGTTCATCTACGTGCTCGAGGGACGGTTCGATTTCCTGCTGAACGGGGTGGAGACCTATGCCGAGCCGGGCGATCTGGTCCGCATGCCGATGGGCATCCCGCATGGGATCTTCAACAAGACCGACACGACCATCAAGTGCCTGTTCTGGGTGTCGCCGACGCGGCGGCTCTACGATCTGTTCTGGGCGCTGCACAACCTGGGGCCGGACGCGAACCCCGCCGACGTGGTCGCCGTCTCGGCCGAGCACGAGGTCGACTTTCTGCCGCCCGAGGAGTGATCCGATGACCGTCATCATTGCGGGCGCGGGGATCGGCGGGCTGACCACGGCGCTGATGTGCCATGCGCGGGGCATCCCTTGCGTGATCTACGAGGCGGCGCGCGAGGTGCGCGAGGTCGGTGTCGGCATCAACGTGCTGCCGCACGCGATCCGCGAACTGGCGGGGCTCGGCCTGCTGCCGGCGCTGGACAAGGTCGGGGTGCGGACGCGCAAGCTGACGTACCTTACCCGGCAGGGGCAGGAGGTCTGGTCCGAGCTCAGGGGCATGCATGCCGGCCACGAGGTGCCGCAATTCTCGATCCACCGCGGGCGGCTGCAGAAGGCGATCCACGACGCGGTGATCGACCGGCTCGGGCCCGGGGCGATCCGCACCGGGCGGCGCCTTGCCGGCTTCGTGCAGGACGAGGCTGGCGTGACGGCGCATTTCACCGATGCCGCCGAGGGCGGCGCCGGGGAAACCGTGCGCGGCGAGGTGCTGATCTGTGCCGACGGCATCCATTCGGCGGGCCGGCGGGTGTTCTACCCGAACGAGGGCGCGCCGTCCTGGCAGGGCGTGGTGATGTGGCGCGGCGCCGCCGAGTGGCCGGTCTGGGAGGACGGCGAGTCCATGGCGATCGGCGGCGGGCTCGGGGGCAAGTTCGTGCTTTACCCGATCGCGCCGGCGACGGGAAAGACGCAGCTGATGAACTGGGTGGTGAACGTGCGGATCAAGGATCCGGCGGTCTCCACCCCGCCGCCCGACAACTGGTCGCGGCAGGCGCCGCTGGCGAATGTGCTGCCGCACGCGCTGCGCTTTCACGTGCCGGGCATGGACATCGCCGGGCTCGTCCGGGCCACGCCGGCGATCTACGAGTATCCCATGGCCGACCGCGACCCGCTGCCGCGCTGGACCTTCGGGCGGGTGACGCTGCTGGGCGACGCGGCGCACCCGATGTACCCGGTCGGATCGAACGGCGCGAGCCAGGCGATCCTCGATGCGCGTTGCCTGGCGGATGCGCTGGCGGGGGCGGAACATCCCCGCGCGGCGCTCTGGGCCTACGAGAAGGAGCGGCTGCCGAAGACGGCGGACGTGGTGCGCACCAACCGCGTCGGCGGGCCGGAGCGCGTGATCGACGCGGTGGAAAAGCTCGCCCCCGCCGGGTTCAGGGACATCGACAAGGTGCTGAGCCACGAGGACCGCAAGGCCATCGTCGGCGGCTACGCCGCGATGGCGGGGTTCTCGCAGGTGCGCCGGGCGTCGTGAGCGCGGGTCCGTAGGGTGGGCAATCTGCCCACCCTTCGCCCGGCGGTGGGCAGATTGCCCACCCTACCGGGGGCGCCTAGACCTCGCCGCCCGCGATGGCCACCGTCTGTCCGGTGATCCCTTCCGAGCCCGGCCCGCAGAGCCAGAGTGCCGCGGCGGTGACTTCCTCTGGCCGGATCAGGCGGCGCTGCGGCGACATCTTCTCGAGGCTGGCGCGCGCGTCTTCCGGCGTCATGCCGGTCTTCTCGGCGATGTTGGCGACCGAACGGTCGGTCATCTCCGTATCGAGGAAGCCGGGGCAGAGCGCGTTCACCGTGATCCCGGTCTTCGCCATCTCCAGCGCCGCCGATTTCACCATGCCGACGACCCCGTGCTTGGCCGCCGCATAGGCCGAGACGTAGCCGTAGCCCTTCAGGCCCGCCGTGGAGGCCACCGCGATCAGCCGCCCCCATTCCGCGCCCTTGAGGCGGATCGCGCCTTCGCGCAGTGTCAGGAAGGCGCCGGTGAGATTCACGTCGACCATCTGCCGCCACGTATCGATGTCCGTCTTCGTGAACGGCGCGCTGACCGAAGCGCCGGCATTGGCGATCACGATGTCGCAGGCGCCGGTGAAGTCGAACATCGCCTTCACGGCGGTCTCGTCGGTCACGTCGACTTCGACCGCGTGCAGCCGCTCGTGCGTTTTCGCCAGCGCCTCCAGCGGTTCGGCCCGGCGCCCGGCGACCCAGACCGTCGCGCCCGCCTCCGCCAGCCCGCGCGCGAGGTTCGCGCCGAGGCCGGCGCCGCCGCCGGTGACGAGCGCCGTCTTGCCGGTCAGATCCGTCATGGCGATCCCGCTCATACCCGGATCCCGAGGCCTTCGCCACGCTCGGCGAGGCGGCGCATCTGGTCGCGGCCGGGCAGGTAGGGCAGGGGCCAGGCGCTTTCCTCGTCCTGCAAGGCCGCGGCTGCGTGCAGCGTCCAGTACGGGTCCGCGAGGTGGGGGCGCGCAAGGCAGACGAGGTCCGCGCGGCCGGCCATGAGGATGGAGTTGACGTGGTCGGGCTCGTAGATGTTGCCGACCGCCATGGTCGGGATGCCCTTCTCGTTGCGGATGCGGTCCGAGAACGGCGTCTGGAACATGCGCCCGTAGACGGGTTTCGCCTCCACGCTCGTCTGGCCCGCCGAGACATCGACGATGTCGACGCCCGCGTCGCGGAACATCTGCGCGATCTCGACGGCCTCCTCGCCCTCGACGCCGCGCTCCCCGACCCAGTCGGTCGCGGAGATCCGCACCGACATCGGCTTTTCCTCAGGCCAGACCGCGCGCATGGCGCGGAAGACCTCAAGCGGGTAGCGCATGCGGTTCTCGAGCGATCCGCCGTACTCGTCCTCCCGCACGTTGGAGATGGGCGAGATGAACGACGACAGCAGGTAGCCGTGGGCGGCGTGCAGCTCGATCATGTCGAAACCGGCGCGCTCGGCCATCTCGGCGGCAGCGACGAATTCGTCCCGCACGCGGTCCATGTCGGCGCGGTCCATTTCCTTCGGCGGTTCGTGCCCCTCGTCCCACGGGATCGGCGAGGCGGACATGGTCTGCCAATTGCCCGAGGCCAGCGGCGCGTCCATCGTCTCCCACCCCAGCTGGGTAGAGCCCTTGCGGCCGGAATGGCCGATCTGCATGCAGAGCTTCGCGTCCGTCTCGCCGTGCACGAAGTCGCACAGGCGCGTCCATTCGGCCTCGTGCTCGGGCGCGTAGAGACCCGGGCAGCCCGGCGTGATCCGGCCCTCGGGGCTCACGCAGGTCATCTCGATATAGACGAGGCCCGCGCCGCCCTTGGCGCGTTCGGAATAATGGACGAAGTGCCAGTCGGTCGGCTTGCCGTCCACGGCCTTGTACTGCGCCATGGGCGAGACGACGACGCGGTTCTTCAGGCGCATGTCGCGCAACTGGAAGGGGGCGAACATCGGCGCGCGGTGAACGCCGTTGGCGCCGGCCTGCGTCTGGAACCATTCCTCGGCCGAGCGCAGCCAGTCGGCGTCGCGCAGGCGCAGGTTCTCGTGGCTGATGCGCTGCGACCGGGTCAGCAGCGAATAGTTGAACTGCACCGGGTCGAGGTGAAGGTAGCGCTCCACCTCCTCGAACCACTCGGTCGAGTTGCGGGCGGCCGATTGCAGGCGGAGGACGTCGAGGCGGCGGTCCTCCTGGTAGGTCTCGAAGGCCTTCTCCAGCGACGGCTCTTTCGTGACCAGATCCGCCAGCGCGATTGCCGATTCCAGCGCCAGCTTGGTGCCCGAGCCGATGGAGAAATGCGCGGTGGCCGAGGCATCGCCCAAGAGGACCACGTTCTCGTGGTGCCACTTCTCGCACAGCACGCGGTTGAAGTTCAGCCACGCTGAGCCGCGCAGGTGCTTCATGTTCGACATAAGGGGGTGGCCGCCGAGGTGATCGGCGAAGATCTTCTCGCAAAGCGCGATCATCTCCTCCTGGCCCATCGTGTCGAAGCCGAGCCCGCGCCAGGTGTCCTCGGCGCATTCGACGATGAACGTCGCGGTGTCGGCGTCGAACTGGTAGGCATGCGCCCAGATCCAGCCGGCTTTCGTCTTCTTGAAGATGAAGGTGAAGGCGTCGTCGAACTTCGCGTGCGTGCCCAGCCAGACGAATTTGCACGCCCGCGTGTCGATCTCGGGCCTGAAGGCGTCCTCGTAGCGGGTGCGGGTCTTGGAGTTGATGCCGTCGGCGGCGACCACGAGGTCGTACTCGGTGCGCAGCGCGTCGATGTCGTCCACCTCGGTCTCGAAGCGCATGTCGACGCCAAGCTCGCGGGCGCGGTCCTGAAGCAGCAGCAGCATGGTCTTGCGCCCGAGGCCGCAGAAGCCGTGGCCGGTCGACGTGATCTCCACGTCCTCCTTCACCACCTTGATATCGTCCCAGTAGGCGAAGTGATCGCGGATGAGCTTCGCGCTCGACGGGTCGTTGGCCTGGAGGTTGTCGAGCGTCTCGTCCGACAGCACCACGCCCCAGCCGAAGGTGTCGTCGGCGCGGTTGCGCTCGATCACCACGACCTCCCAGTCGGGCTGGCGAAGTTTCAGGCTGATGGCGAAGTAGAGGCCGGCCGGGCCGCCCCCGAGACAGACGGTCTTCATCGCGCGCTCCTTCCCTGCAACATTTCCGTCGAATGTCACATCGCGCGGCAGTCATTTCAAGCCTAAAACTTTAGGCTTGAAGTTTTTGTCGCGGTCAGGAAAAGTGATGAAAGAAGAGGCGGCCGTGGCCGTCCGGCGGAAGGAGACGCGGCATGTGCGCGAGGGACAGGACGATCCAGGCGAGGCGGGGCTGAACGATGGCGGCGTTTCGGCATCGGACACGGGTGATGTTCCAGCACTGCGATCCCGCGGCGATCGTGTTCTATCCGCGCTATTTCGAGATGATCAACGAGGTGGTGGAGACGTTCTTCGGCGACGCCGTGGGTTGGTCGTTCCGCCAGATGCACAGCGTGGAGCGCGTCGGCGTGCCGATGGGCCGGATCGAGACCGAGTTCCACGCATCGTCGCGGCTGGGGGACGCGCTGGACTGGATGCTCTTTGTCACCCGGATCGGCGGCGCGAGCCTCGATTTCACCCTGCGGGCGGCGTCCTGCGACGAAGCACGGCTTACGGCGCGGGGCACCCTGGTGCTGGTGGATCTCGACCGGATGGCGTCGATCCGCTGGCCCGACGACAAGCGCGCGACATTGACGAGCTACAAGGAGGACGAGGCCCCGTGAGCACGATGACCATTCAACCCGAGGGCTGGACCCCGGCGAAGGGCTACGCGAACGGCGTCGTGGCCGAGGGCCGCGTTCTGTTCGTCGGCGGGCAGATCGGCTGGACCGCCGAGCAGGTGTTCGAGACGCACGACTTCATCGGCCAGATGAGCCAGGCGCTCAGGAACATCGCCGATGTCGTGCGCGCCGCCGGCGGCGAGGTGACCGACATCACCCGACTGACCTGGTACGTGACCGACAAGAAAGAGTACCTCGCCCGCCAGAAGGAGATCGGAAAGGCCTACCGCGAGGTGATGGGCTACCATTTCCCTGCGATGACCATGGTCGTGGTCACCGCGCTGGTCGAGGACGACGCGCAACTGGAGATCGAGGCGACCGCGGTGCTGCCGCAGTCGTGACCGGCGCGGGGTGGGCAGATTGCCCACCCTGCGAAGGGCGGGGCGCGTGTCGCCGGCACACGGCGGGCCGAGGGGGAGCAAAGCTCTGCCCGCCCGAACAGCACCGCAGGGGCCGGGCGTGCGCCGGACCGGCCCTCCGGTCTGGCGCGATGTCATCCTCTTGCAGCGCTCATATTGCAGAGGGGCGTGGCGCGGATAAAGCGCTGACCTTGGACGCTGCAGCGCCAGACCCCGGTCCGGCGCGCGCCCGGCCCCTTCGGTGGCTCTGTGTGCAATTCGCGCCCGTGGCCGGCGACCGGCGCGAAAAGCGGGCGCCATTTCCGGGCGGCAC
Source organism: Roseivivax sediminis (assembly GCF_900112685.1). GTDB lineage: Bacteria > Pseudomonadota > Alphaproteobacteria > Rhodobacterales > Rhodobacteraceae > Roseivivax > Roseivivax sediminis. The sequence continues at coordinate 33,574 of NZ_FOMS01000008.1, read as the reverse complement.
CCCTACTCCCCGTCCACCAGTTCCGCGTGCACCCGCTTCAGCAGGCGCTTCAAGGTCTCGCCGCTCGCGCCCGGCAGGCGGGCGATGAGAGCCGCCTCGTGCGCGCGCGCCTTCTCGATCATGTTTGCGGCCACGGCGGCACCGCGCTCCGTCAGGAACACCCGGACGCGGCGTCGGTCCTCGGCGTCGCTGCGACGTTCGACGAGCCCGGACGTGTGCATCTGGTCGATGATCCGGGTCAGGCGCGATTGCTCCATCAGCGCAAGCTCTGCCAGCCGCGTGGTCATCTGGCCGTCCTCGTCGTGGAGGCACGCCAGCACGCGCCATTCCCGCACCCGAAGCCCCTCGGCCCGCACCACGGCGTGAAATTCCGCGCTCGCCGCCGCGCTGGTGGAGGCGAGCAGGAATAGCAGGTAGTCGGCCACGAAGGGGGCGTCGCCGTCGCCCCCCTCGTTCAGATCACCCTGGCGCGGTTCCGTGCCCATGACGCTCACATCGAGTTCGGGATGAAGAGGACAAGCCCCGGCACCGCGATCAGCAACAGCAGCCGGCCGACATCGACGATGACGAAGGGCAGGACGCCCGCGAACACCCGCTCCAGCGGGATGTCCGGCGCGACGAGCCGCATGACGAAGACGTTCATGCCGATGGGCGGGGTGATGTAGCTCAGCTCCGTCGCGACGACGACGAAGACGCCGAACCAGATCAGGTCGATCCCCATGCCCTGCACGATGGGATAGAGCACCGGCACCGTCAGCAGGATCATCGACAGGCTCTCCAGCAGGCAGCCGAGGATCAGGAACAGCACGATCAGCATCAGGATCAGCTCGATCCGCCCGACGCCGAGCCCGTTGATCCATCCGCGCAGGTCGGTCGTCAGCCCCGCGAGGTTCACGTAGTTCAGGAAATAGAGCGCGCCGAACAGGATGAAGAACATCACTGCCGTTGTCTTGGCGGTGTCGAAGAGCGTCGCCAGCGTCTCGCGCAGGCCCAGCTTTCCACGCAGCGCGGTGATCAGGATCGACCCGCCGGCGCCCATGCCCGCGGCCTCCGTCGCGGTGAAGACGCCGAGGTAGATGCCCCCCAGCACGAAGACGAACAGGACCAGCGCCCCGGCGACGCCGCGCGTGGCGCGCAGCCGTTCGGCAAGGGGCAGCTTGTCGATCCGGCCGTGATCTTCGGCCCGCATCCAAAGCGACAGGCGCACCGCGCCCATGTAGAACAGGATGCCGATGAGCCCGGGCACGAGCCCGGCGAGGAACAGCTTGCCGATGTCCTGTTGCGTCAGGATGCCGTAGATCACCAGGATCACCGAGGGCGGGATCAGGATGCCGAGCGTGCCGCCGGCGGCGACCGATGCCGCTGCGAGGCTGTCGGAATAGCCGTAGCGCTTCATCGCCGGCAGGGAAATCCGCCCCATCGTCGCGGTGGTGGCGAGCGACGATCCGCAGACCGAAGAGAAGCCGCCGCAGGCGACGATGGTGGCCATCGCCAGCCCGCCCTTGCGGTGGCGCAGCCAGGCATTCGCGGCGTCGTAAAGCTCGGACGCGATGCCCGATTGCACGATGAAGTTGCCCATGAGCAGGAACAGCGGCACCACCGACAGCGTGTAGCTGCGGCCGCTGTCGAAATAGACCTGCCCCAGCATGGCGAATGCGGGATCGAGGCCGATGATCGAGATCACGCCGACAAGGCCGATGGCCGAGAGCGCGAAGGCGATCGGCACGCCCGCGAAGATGAGCCCGAGCAGAAGCGCGAGGCCGATGGGCCAGTCCATGTCAGATCTCCTCGGAGCGGCCCTTGGGCAGGCGCAGGACCGCCAGCGTCGCGACGATCAGCGCGGAGACGGCGCAGAGCACGCTGGCCGCCTGCGCTGCCGGCTGAAGCGGGATGCGCAGATAGGTGGTGGTGGAGCCGTAGCTGCCGATGCGGGCGCCGTGCTCCCACATCTGCCAGGCGACGATGGCGAGCATGACCGCGACGACGAGGCGAGACAGGAAAGTCTGCACGCCCTCGGCCCGGCCTTTCAGGCGCGTAGTGAACAGATCGACGGTGATGTGCCCGTCGTCGAGGCAGATCGCCGGCAGGCCGGCGAAGACGATGGCCATGACCAGAAGCTCGGTCAGCTCCGTCGCGCCGGGCAGGGGGCTGGAGAAGAAGTAGCGCCCCAGCACGTCGACCAGCGTGATCGCGGTCAGCGTCAGCAGCAGCACGCCGGTCAGGACTGCCGTGATGCGCCGGAAGGCGGATCGCAGGGCGCCGGCGCGGCGCCCTGTGGTGGTTTGAGGTGCGCTCATTCCGACGCGACCTTCTCGGCCTCCGAGGTCAGCATCTCGAGCGCGGCGTCGAAATCCACGCCCTTCGCCTCGAACTTGGCGCGCACCTCTTCGTAAAGCGGCTCGGACCAGGCCTCGATCTGCGCGCGCTCTTCCTCGGTGGCGTCGTGGAATTCGACGCTGCCTTCCATCGCCTCGAGGCCCGCTTCGTCGGCGTTGTCCCAGGCCTGGCCGGCCATGCGGGCCAGTGCTTCGCCCGAGACCTCATCGATGGCAGCCTGGTCCTCTTCGGAGAGGCTCTCCCACTTCGCCTGGTTCATCACCATGAAGAACGACGTGTTGTAGAGCCCGCCGTCCACCCGCAGCGCCTTGGTCAGCAGCTCGTCGAGGTTGAAGAAGGTGACCGACTCGTAGGGGAAGTAGATCGCGTCGGCGACGCCGCCCGACAGCACCTCGTAGGTCTGGGTCGACGGCGATTGCAGCGGCACCATGCCCATCTGTTCGGCCAGTTGCGACGGCAGCGGGCCACCCACGCGGATCTTCAGCCCCTCGACCGTGTCGAGCGGCGTGACGTCGGCGCCGGTGGTGAACAGGTGCCCGGGCCCGTGGGTCCAGACCGACAGGACCTTCACCCCCTGGTGTTCGCCCGCCTCGGCCAGCATCTCCTCGTGGACGCGCTGGTAGGCGACCGACAGCGCGGTCGAGGACGGCGTGATCAGCGGCAGCTCGGCGATGTCCGTCAGGCCGAACCGTCCGGGCGTGTAGCCGTGCGGCGCATAGGTGACATCCGCCGCGCCGGTCGCGGCGAGGTCGAAATGCGCCGGCGGCGGGCCGAGCGCTGCATCGAGGATCTCCACCGTCACGCGGCCCTCGGTCGCCTCTTCGACGTCTTCGGCCCAGGGCACGACGATGTCCTTCACGATCGGATGCGACGGCGGCAGCCAGTTCGACAGCCGCAGCGTCGTCTCCTGCGCCGAGACCGAAACGGAGGCCGCTGCGAGCGCGACCGCGCTTGCAGTCAGTGTTCGTGCGATCCTGTTCATTGGTGACACTCCCTGTGATGGATCTGGCGCCGAGGGTAAGCGCCGATTTCGGCTCATGACAAACGAAAAACATGAAAACGCATTTTTTTGGGCTTGAAGCTTGACGCAACGGCGCAGGATCTTTCATGCTTGAAGCATCGAAAGGCATTTGCGCCTGCATCCAAAGGGGGTGGCATGACGGCACTGGATCTCAAGGTGACCGAAATCGCCGAGGCGGCGGAGCTGATTCGGGCCGTGACGCTGGAGGCGCCGGACGGATCGCCGCTGCCTGCCTACGATCCGGGCGCCCATGTCGACGTGCACCTGCCCGACGGTACCACGCGGTCCTACAGCCTGATCGACTGGGACGGCGGGGCGGCGGCGCCGGCCGCCTACCGCTTCGGCATCCGGCTGGAGGCCGAGAGCACCGGCGGGTCGCGCTACATGCACGGGCTGAGCGAGGGCGACACCGTCGCCGTCGAGGGGCCGTCGAACGATTTCCCGCTGGCCGGGGGCGACGCGCCCTCCGTTCTGATCGCCGGCGGCATCGGGATCACCCCGATCGTGTCGATGGCGACCGCGCTCAAGGCGCGCGGCGCGCCCTACGCGCTGCATTACGCCGTGCGGTCCGAGGCGGCCGCGGCCTTCGCGGACCGGCTGGCCGAGGCGCATGGCGACGCGCTGAGTATGCATCACGACGACCGCGCGGGCGGGCCGCTGGACGTGGCCGGCATCGTGAAGGCGGCCGATCCCTCGGCGCATGTCTATGTCTGCGGACCCAAGGCGATGATCAAGGCGGTGAAGGCCGCGGCCGAGGCCGAGGGCTATCCCGCCGAACAGATCCATTTCGAGCTTTTCGACGCCCCGGCGGACCAGGACGGCGACACGGCCTTCGAGGTGGAGCTTGCCTCCTCCGGCGAAGTCTACACGATCCCGCCGGGCCGCACGATCATCGAGGTGCTCGAAGAGGCGGGCGAGGATCTCATCTACGACTGTCAGCGCGGCGATTGCGGCATCTGCCAGACCGACGTGCTGGAGGGCGAGCCGGACCATCGCGATGTGGTGCTGTCGTCCGAAGAACGCGCCTCGAACAAGGTCATGCAGATCTGTGTCAGCCGGGCGAAATCCGCCCGCCTGAAACTCGACCTCTGAGAAGGGAGGACCAAGGACATGCCCCAGGCCAAGTATCAGACCCGCGCCGACGTCGAGGCGCTGGTGACGCCCTACCAGGTGCACCGCGACATCTACACCTCGCCGGAGGTCTACCGGCTCGAGATGAAGCACCTTTTCGCCAATACTTGGGTCTTCGTCGGCCATGACAGCCAGGTCCCGAAGAAGGGCGATTACTACACCACGCAGATCGGCGATCAGCCGGTCATCATGGTGCGGCACTCTGATGGCGAGGTGAAGGTTCTCTACAACCGTTGCCCGCACAAGGGCACCAAGATCGCCATCGACCGCACCGGCAACACCGGCAAGTTCTTCCGCTGCCCCTATCACGCCTGGTCCTTCAAGACCGACGGCTGCCTTCTCGCGATCCCGCTGAAGAAGGGCTACGACGGCACCGGCCTTTCCGAGACCGAGAGCGCCCGGGGCATGAAGGCGGTGGGCGACGTCCACAATTATCGCGGCTTCATCTTCGCGCGGCTGGCCGAAGAGGGGATCTCCTTCGAGGAATATTTCGGGGATTCGCTGTCGTCCTTCGACAACATGGTCGACCGCTCGCCGGCCGGGCGGCTCGAGGTCGTGGGCCAGCCCCTGCGCTACATGCACCGCTGCAACTGGAAGATGCTGGTCGAGAACCAGACCGACACCTGCCACCCGATGGTCGCGCATGAAAGCAGCGCCGGGACGGCGGTGAAGATCTGGGAAGAGATGGACATGCCGAAGGACGCGCCGAAGCCCCCGGCGATGCAGATCATCGCGCCGTTCATGAGCCCTTACGAGTTCTTCGAGGAAATGGGCATCCGCACCTGGCCGAACGGGCACGGACACACCGGCGTGCACACTTCGATCCACGCCGATTATTCCGAGATCCCCGGCTACGAAGAGGCGATGAAAGAAGCCTATGGCGAGGAACGCGCCAAGGAGATCCTGGGCGAGAACCGGCACAACACGGTCTATTTCCCCAACATCATGATCAAGGGGCCGATCCAGCAGCTCCGCAACTTCATCCCGCTGGGGCCGGACAAGACGCTGGTGGAAAGCTGGATCTACCGTCTGGTCGACGCGCCCGACGAGCTGGTCGCGCGCACCGCGATGTACAACCGGATGATCAACGCGCCGACCTCAATCGTCGGGCACGACGATCTTGAGATGTACGAACGCGCGCAGGAGGGCCTGATGGCCGACGGGCTGGAATGGGTGAACGTCCAGCGGCTCTACCAGGACGACGAGGATTTCGACGCCGAAGCGGTGGAGAACGGCACGACGGAGCGGCAGATGCGCAACCAGTTCAATGCCTGGGTGAAGTTCATGACCGCCTCGATGCCCGAGGCCGAAGTGCTGGAGGCCGCGGAATGACCACGCTCGACGTCAAGAACCGCGACGTGACCCGCGAGGACCTGATCGACTTCGTCTACGACGAGGTCCGGATGCTCGATTTCGGCCATTACGACGACTGGCTGAACCTGTGGACGAAGGACGGCATGTACTGGATGCCGCTCGACTATCAGCAGGAGGATCCGATCCACGAGACCTCGCTGATGTGGGAGGACCAGTTCATGCTGCGCCTCCGGATCGAGCGTCTGGCCGGGGCGCGGACCTTTTCGCAGAAGCCCAAGACGCGGTGCCATCACGTCATCCAGCGACCCTATGTCGACAGGATCGACAACGAGGCGGGCGAATATCTGGTGACGACGCAGATGCACTACGTGGAGACGCGGCTCGACGAGCAGATCCTGCTCGCGCTGACCGCGACGCACGACCTTGTGCGCGATGCCGACCGGCTGCTGATCCGGCAGAAACGGGTCGACATCCTCAATTGCGACGCCGCCTTCGGCAACATCCAGCTTCTGCCATGAGGCCGATGGAAGCGGAGACGGTCGCCGAGGCCTTCGCGGCGGCGGCGGGCCTCTGGCCCGAGCGGCCGGTGCTGAACGTTCTGGCCGAGACGGCGGACATCTACGGGATCGCGGCGGGAGAGATCACCTATGACGCTGCGCAGGCGCGGGTCCTCGCGCTGCGAGAGGCGTTCGCGGCTTCGGGCTACGCGCCCGGCCAGCGGGTCATGCTGCTGCTCGAGAACCGGCCGGATTTCTTCCTCTACTGGATCGCACTCAACGGGCTGGGCCTGTCGGTGGTGCCGGTGAACCCCGACCTGCGCGCGGCAGAGCTGGAATACATGGCCGGCCACGCCGAGCCCGCGCTGGTCGTCGCGATCCCCGCGCGCTGCGAGGAACTGCGCGCGGCCGGGCAGGCGGCGGGCCTCGACCTGCCGGTCTGCGCGCCGGGCGAGGACGTGCCGGCGCCGCGCGGCGGGCCGGTTTTCGACGCCGATGTCGCGCCCGAGGCGCGCGAGGCGGCGATGCTCTATACCTCCGGCACCACGGGCCAGCCCAAGGGCTGCGTTCTCTCCAACACCTATTTCCTCGAGGCCGGGCGCTGGTACGCCGGCGCGGGCGGCGTCTGCACGCTGACCGAGGACGGTGAACGGATGCTGACGCCGCTGCCGATCTTCCACATGAACGCGATGGCCTATTCCTTCATGGCGATGGTCGCCGTGGGCGGCTGCCTGACCGCGCTCGACCGGTTCCACCCGCGCACGTGGTGGGCCTCCGTGAAGGAGAGTGGCGCCACCTGCCTGCACTACCTCGGCGTGATGCCGTCGATGCTGATGGGCGCGCCGGAGGATCCCGCTGACCGCGCCCATTCGGTGCGTTTCGGCTTCGGCGCGGGGGTCGATCCCAAGCTGCACGGCCCGTTCGAGACGCGCTTCGGCTTCCCGCTGATGGAGGCCTGGGCGATGACCGAAACCGGCGCCGGCGCTGTGGTGGCCGCAAATCACGAACCGCGCCGCGTGGGCGAGGCGTGCTTCGGCCGACCGGGGCCGGAACTGGAGGTGCGGCTCGTGGACGATGCCGGCGCCGACGTGGCCCCGAACACGCCCGGTGAACTCCTGGTGCGTCGTAAGGGCGACGACCCGCGCCGGGGCTTTTTCACCGAATACTGGAAGAACGCCGAAGAGACCGCGAAGGTCTGGGAGGGGGGCTGGTTCCACACCGGTGACGTCGTGCGGCAGGAGCCGTCCGGCGACATGGTCTTCGTCGACCGCAAGAAGAACGTGATCCGCCGCTCGGGCGAGAACATCGCCGCGGTGGAGGTGGAATCGGTGCTCATGCGCCATCCGGCGATCGAGGCGGCGGGCGTCGCGGCGGTTCCCGACGACGTGCGCGGCGACGAGGTCTTCGCCTGCCTCAAGGTCTCGGGCGAGGCCGGAGAGGCGCTGGCCCGCGATATCGTGGAGTGGGCGCTCGGCCAGATGGCCTATTACAAGGTGCCCGGCTACGTCGCCTTCGTAGGTGAGCTGCCGCTCACCGCGACCAACAAGATCCAGCGCGGGGTGCTCAAGACGCTGGCCGCCGATCTTCTGGCGGACGCGGGCACCATCGACACCCGCAAGATGAAGAAGCGTCAGGCCGCATGAGAACACCGCAATCCTATGACGGGGTGGTGATCGCCGCGCCCTTCTCCACGCCCTACACCCGCTATTCGACCGAGACCGCGCATCACTGGCTGGCGCGCGGGCTGAAAGGCGCTCTGGACGCCGCCGGGCTGCGCAAGGAGGACGTCGACGGGCTGTCGGTCGCGTCCTTCACGCTGTTCCCCGACACGCCGGTCGGGCTGACACAGCATCTCGGCTTCACGCCGCGCTGGCTCGACTCCATCCCGATGGGCGGCGCCTCGGGCGTGGTGGCCCTGCGCCGCGCGGCGCGGGCGGTGCAGGCGGGCGATGCCGACATCGTCGCCTGCGTCGCGGGCGACACCAACCAGATCGATTCGTTCCGCAAGCTTCTGTCGAGCTTCTCGCGCTTCGCGATGGATGCCGCGTACCCTTACGGCTACGGCGGGCCGAACGCGATGTTCGCCCTGCTGACCGACCGCTACATGACCGAGTACGGCGCGACGCGCGAGGATTTCGGCCGGATCTGCGTGGCGCAGCGCGACAACGCCCTGCGGTACCCCAACGCGGTGATGAAGAAGCCGCTGACGCTGGACGACTACCTTGCGGCGCGGCCCATCGCCGACCCCATCGCGCTCTTCGATTGCGTGATGCCCTGCGCCGGGGCGGAGGCGTTCCTTGTGATGACCGAAGACGAGGCTGCCAAGCGCGGTCTTCCGGCGGCGCGCATCTCCTCGACCATCGAGCGGCACAATGCCTTCCCGGACGATCCCATGCAGCTCCGCGGCGGGTGGGAGATGGACCGCGACACGCTGTGGTCCTGCGCGGGCTGCGGCCCCGAGGACATGGACCTCGTCCAGACCTATGACGACTACCCGGTGATCTCCATGCTGCAATTCGAGGACCTCGGTTTCTGCGACAAGGGCGCCGCGCCGGAGTACCTGCGGAACAAGGACCTGACCGTCACGGGCGATCTGCCGCACAACACCTCTGGCGGGCAGCTTTCGGCCGGGCAGGCGGGCGCGGGCGGCGGCTTCATCGGGCTGGTGGAGGCGATCCGGCAGGTGACGCAGACCGCCGGGCCGACGCAGGTCGCGGAGGCGCGGAAGGCGCTCGTCTCGGGCTTCGGGATGATCAATTACGACCGCGGGCTGTGCTCCGGCGCCGCGGTGATCGAGGGGGCGGCATGACCGATCCGATCGCGCCCCCGCCGAAGAAGAACCCGCAGAAACCGCAGGCGGTGCCGCTGTCGCCGCCGGCCGCGCGGTCGCGCGCGGCACTCGGCCTGAGTGCGGCGGCGGCCGAGGCGCGCTTTGCCCTCCAGCATTGCGCGGAATGCGGCGCGGTCCAGTATCCGCCGCGCGATGCCTGCCACGGGTGCCTGTCGACCGATCTGCGCTGGCGCGACACCGATCCCGCCGGCACCCTGATCGCGGAGACGACGGTGCGCACCTCGCCCAACCTCTACTTCCGCCGTGCGGCGCCGTGGCGCACGGGGACGGTGCGGCTCGACGTCGGCGTGTCGGTCGTCGCGCATGTTCACGGCGATTGCGAGAAGGGCGGGCGCGTGCGGCTCATCAACCGGCTGGACCGGGCCGGGCAGGGGGTGCTGATGGCGCTGCCCGAGGGGGAGACACCGAACATGGCCGACGATCCCGAGCTGCGGGAGCTGACCTGCGATCCGAAGCACCGCCGCGTCCTGCTCACCGACGCGCGGCAGGCGAACGCCCCGGCGCTGGCCAAGGCGCTGCTGGATGCGGGCGCGAGCGTGGTGTTCGTGGGCGAGGCCGAAACCTGGCGGCCCTATCCGCAGCGCGAGACGCTGGCCGCGATGGAGGGTGTGCAGCTTCTGCCGCTCGACGTCACCGACACGTCCTCGGTCGTGGAACTGGCCGGAGAGATCGGCGGCAAGGTGGACATCCTCGTCAACAACGCGCGCTTCGTGCGCCCGGGCGGCATCCTGTCCCGCGGCGACGTCGGCTTCGCGCAGCGCGAGATGGACGTGAACGCCTTTGGCCTCATGCGGCTTGCGCAGGCCTTCGGGCCGGGCATGCGGGCCCGCGGCGCGGACGGCGTCAACAACGCGGTGGCCTGGGTCAACATCCTGTCGGTGCACGCGCTGGCGAGCGATCCGGCCTATGGCGGCTTCAACGCCAGCCAGGCGGCGGCGCTCTCGGCGGCGCAGACGCTGCGGGCGGAGCTGAGGCCGGGCGGCGTGCGGGTCGCGACGCTGTTTGTCGGCCCGACGGAGGACGACTGGCACCAGGACGTGCCGCCGCCCAAGGTGCTGCCGAAGGCGCTGGCGCGCTCGCTGGTCCAGGGCCTCCGCGACGGGACGGAGGAGATCTGGTGCGGCGACGTCGCGCAGGACCTGCGCGACCGGCTGCGGCAGGATCCGAAGGTTGTGGAACGGCAAGTGTCGGAGGGCGGGGCATGAGCGTCTTGGCGGATCTGGCCGGGGCGATGGCCTCGGGCGCGGTCGAGGTGGTGGACCTGACCCACACGCTCGACCCCGATTTCCCGGTGATCGTGCTGCCGCCCGAATTCGGGCAATGTGCGCGCTTCCGGATGGAGGAAATCTCGGCCTACGATCACCGCGGCCCGGCGTGGAAGTGGCACAACCTCCACATGTCCGAGCATACCGGCACGCATTTCGACGCGCCCTGCCACTGGATCTCGGGGCGTGACGTGGCGAATGGCGCGGTTGACGAGATCGACCCGGCGGCCTTCGTCGGGCCGGTCTGCGTCATCGACTGCTCGGCCGAGTCGGCGGAAGACGAGGATTACATCCTCACCCGCGCTCGCATCGAGGCGTGGGAGGCCGAGCATGGCGCCATCCCCGAAGGCGCCTGGGTGCTGATGCGCACCGACTGGTCGAAGCGGTCGGGGGCCAAATACCTCAACATGCGCGAGGACGGCGCGCATTCGCCGGGGCCCGACGCGGGCGCGGTGCTTTACCTCGTGGAAGAGCGCGGCATCCGCGGCTTCGGGACCGAGACGGTGGGCACGGACGCGGGCCAGGCCACGCATTTCGAGCCGCCCTATCCGGCGCATTATCACCTGCACGGCGCCGGGCGCTACGGGCTGCAATGCCTGTCCGGCCTCGATCGGCTGCCGGCGACCGGCGCGATGCTGCTGGCTGCGCCGCTCAAGATCCGCAACGGAACGGGAAGCCCGCTGCGCGTGCTGGCGCTGGTGGAGAAGGAAACGGCATGAGCTACACGGCGGTCATCACCGGGGGCAACAAGGGCATCGGACTCGACCTCGCCCTCGCGATGCTGGAGCGCGGCTACCGCGTGGTGTCGGTGGCGCGGCACGCGCCCGAGACGGCGGCGGACCGGATCGAGCATGTCGAATGCGATCTGCTGGACGCCGGGGCCGTGGCCGAGGCGGCGCGCGGCATCGCGGAGCGGCACGAGGTCACGCATCTGGTGCACAACGCAGGCGTCATCTGGCCGAACCTCGTGGAAGAGGCGAAACCGGAGGACATCACCGGGCTGGCGCAGCTTCACCTGGGGTCGGCGCTGACGCTGGTGCAGGCGTTCCTGCCGGCGATGAAGGCGCGCGGCTTCGGGCGGGTGATGTTCAACTCCTCCCGCGCCGCTTTGGGGGCGCCGACGCGCACCGCCTACGGTGCGTCGAAGGCCGGGATGCTCGGCATGGCGCGGACCTGGGCGCTGGAACTGGCGCCGCACGGGATCACCGTGAACGTGGTCGCGCCGGGGCCGATCCGGACGGACAATTTCTGGGGTATCGTGCCCAAGGGCTCCGACCAGGAAGAGGGCCTCGCGCAGCGCATCCCGGTGCGGCGGCTGGGCGAGACCGGGGACGTCACGCGGGCCTTCATGTTCTTCGCGGAGCCCGAGAACGGCTTCGTGACCGGCCAGACGCTGTATGTCTGTGGCGGGGCGAGCGTGGGGTCGGTGCCGATCTGAGAGGGCCGTTCGGTCGGTCGGTGCCGAGCGCAGCGCGCGCTGCGCCCGACCGATCCCTCGGCGCGGAGCAAAGGCCGAAGGCCGCCGCGCATCGCCGGGCCGCCCCCCGGCACGGCGATTTGGCGACGCTTGGCGCGAAGATCGGAGGTCATCCGGACATGGCTGCCATAAAGCGATTTGTTCGACGGGCAGGATCGCCGCACCGCGGCCCGACGATGCGCGGCTCACGCCATGGGTGGACCCGTTGAACGCTGGCGCCCCGTCGCAAAAACGCCCCCGCCAATGGGGCGGGGGCGATGCTATGTGCGCTATAGCTCGTTCTACTCTTGGTCCCCGCCCACAGCCGGGACGGTGATCGCCGGGTTGTGGTCGAAGAAGTTGAACGGCGCGAGCGTGATCCCCTTCCACATCAGCGGCATCACCGGCCAGTCCTCCATCCTCGGGATGTGGTGGAAGCCCATCGTGTACCAGGTCACGATGTCGGTGTCCGCGATGCTGTCGTCCGACTGCATCCAGGTCGCCAGAGTGTCCGACCCGTCGCTCTGGAAGGCATACTCGCCGCCCGCGTACCTCTCGTCCCGGTCATAGGGCGTCACGAACATCGTGTGCTCGATATAGGGATTGCGCATCGCCGGCGGATCGTTTTCCACGTCGAGCGGCGTGTAGGCCACCGAATTGCCGGGGTTGATCATGTAGCTCGGGTGATGCCCGAGCCCCGAGGTCACGCCCATGTTGCCCACGTGGTACATCGCCGGCGTGTCCGGGTTCACCTTGTACTTCGCCTCGCCCTCGGTCTGCGGCATCTCCTGCTCGGTCACCCACATCGACCGGCGCGGGATGTCGTCGGGCGCGGTGGCCGGCACGATCCCCGTGCGCATGAAGCTGTTGGCCTGCCCGTCGATGTCGAAATCCAGCCGGAAGTTGAAGAAGTGGTCGTGGTTCGGCGCAACGAGGTGCGGCGCGATCAGGGTGCCGTGCTGCGTGTCCGCTTCCGCGGTCTCGCTTTCCATGGAGGTCGCCGCGACACCCTTCACCGCGTCCAGCCCGGTGGAGCCCACCATGACCCGCATCCGCCCCGACTGGTCGAAGCGATAGTCGATCAGGTAGTCGTAGTTGCCGACCTCGGAGGCCGAGCGCACCACCAGTTCGGTCGCCGGGCGCCCCTCGGTCGGGGTGAAGGTGTCAGGGCCCTGCGCGAAGATCTCGAAATGCCGCCAGGCGGGATCGCCCACCTGCCGCTCGAACACGCAGATCGCGTCGGGGATCTCGAGCGGCGTGCCGTCGTCCGCATGAACGAGCGCCGGCAGGAAGGTGGCGTAGCTCGGGCAGTCGACCCCGGCGCGCAAGGGCGACAGGAAGATGCCGAAGCCGTATTCGCCGCTGTCCATGTAGGTGCGCCAGTACCAGCCCTCGGAGGGGTCCATGTAGGGTACGAAAACCTCCGACAGGTGCGCCTGGTAGAGCACCTCGCGGCCGTCCGCTTCGATCTGCGACAGCACCACGCCGGGGCGCTTGTCGATGCGCCAGCGCATCGACCACATGTCCCATTCGATCAGGCTGCCATCGACGGTCACGTTTCCGGAGCCCTCGGGCTGCGCCACTCCGGCGCGGGGGGTGTCCTCGCGCATCTCCATGTCGTCGCGGGCGGCGATCTCTTCGGCGGTGTAGCCCCAGGAATCCTCGGGCAGCGGTACCACTCCGGTGTCGATGACCTCGACCACCTCGTCGCCGCGCAGGTCGACCGTGGCATAGAGCCCCTCGATCGGCTTGGCATACCAGTTCGACCCTTCGGGCAGCACGTAGCAGGGCACCTTCATCAGCCGCCGGCCCTCCTCATCCGGATCGCCGAAGGCGCCGGCGGTGAGCGGCAGGCAGAACACGTCGTCGGGCGTCAGCCCGCGTTCCTCGAGCCCGGCGACGAAATCGGGATTCGACAGGGCAAGCTCCATCGCGCCGACGAATTCCTCGACCAGCAGCATCGGCTCGCCCTCCGCCTCGGCCCATTCGGTGACCGAGCCGTCCGCGATGTCGACGATGCCGCGATAGGTTGTGCCGTCCGCGGTGACGTTGACGATCGCCTCCCTCGGCACGGCGTCGCCCTCGGACCAGGTCAACACCTCGGATTTCTCGGGCTCGTAGAGCTCGATCAGGTGCCAGCGGCTGTCCTCGGTGATGTGACCGGCCCCGGCCAGCACTGCGCGGACGCTGTCGATCTCCTCGGCGGTCAGGCCATCGAGCGGGTGCGCCCCGGCGCCGGTCGCTGCGATCAGCGCGGCGGCGGCGGTGGACGTCGTGCGGAATCTCATGGTTGTAGTCCCCCTGTTGGGCTGCAGCTCTGTGAACGGGTGGCTGCCTGTCTGGGTCTATGCAATTTCATCAAACTCCGAGTCGCGGGCGCCGGTCAACCGCGGCCTGCGGTGCGCGCTCAGAGACTGCGGAAGATCCGCGATTCGCCGATCATGTTCTCCAGGGCGGTGATCCGCTCGGCGCTCGAATCCGACCGGCGGCTCTGGACCTCGGCGACCAGCGCCTCGATCAGCAGGTTCATCGCCAGCGTCGAATCCCAGCTCGACGGCACCTCGACCATCACCCGGAAGCAATGCGCGGCGTGCTTCTCGATGGGCGAGCCCCAGGTGTCGGTGAACAGCACGATATTGGCGCCCTGGTCGACGGCCAGCCCGGCGAGCTTCTCCAGCTCCTTCTCGTAGCGGCGGATGTCGAAGACGATCACCGTGGAGCGTTCGTCCATGTCGAGCAGCGATTGCGGCCAGACGCTGGGCGAGCTGTCGAGAAGAAAGACCTGCGGGCGGATGATCTGCAGGTGATTGAAGAAGTAATGCGCGTTCGAGCGGGTGATGCGCCCGCCCAGAAGGTGCAGCCGGCGCTCGGGGTCCGAGAGCAGCTCCGCCACGCGGTCGAACTCCTCGAGGTCGAGCCGGTCGAGCGTGCGGTTGATGTTCTCGGACACCGCGCGCACGAAGCGCGAGACGATGTGGTCGGGTGGTTCCGCCCGCTCGGCCGCGTCGAGCTTGGCGAGCGGCTGTTTCATGCGCGCCGCCACCTCTTCGCGGATCGCGTCCTGAAGATCGGGGAAGCCCTCGAAGCCCAGTTTCCGGGCAAGACGCACGATGGTCGGCGTCGAGACCTCGGCGCTTTCCGCCAGCCTGGTGATGGATTGCAGGCCCATCACCAGTGAGTCGTTCAGCAGCACCGCGCTCAGCCGCCGTTCGGACGCGGTCAATTCATCCTGTTTTTCCCTCAGGAGGTCCCGGACCAGCGGCGTCCTGTCCAAGCGGCGTTCCTTTCTGTTCAGACCTGAATTCTGTGTATGAAAAATTTCAGAAGCAAGATTGACATGCAAGTGGCTGCTGTAGTGATGTCTACAATACTCGGGACAGTGGGCAAGCATCATGGGCGACAGCGCGTGGACAGCGGTGGAGATGGTGAACCGGTACGGCCGGTCGCCCTTCGTGCTGGTATGCGAACATGCCGCGCTGGCGATCCCCGAAGAGTTGGACGCGCTGGGCCTCGCGCCCGAGGCGCGGGACAGCCATGCCGCCTGGGATATCGGCGCACGCGACGTGGCGGTGGCGCTGGCCGAGGGACTCGATGCGCCGCTGGTCGCGGGTACGCTGTCGCGGCTCGTCTACGACTGCAATCGCCCGCCCGAGGCGCACGACGCGGTGCCCGCTCAGAGCGAGGTGATCGCGGTTCCTGGCAATCGCGACCTAGACGCAGCCGCGCGCGCGCAGCGCGTGGCGCTGGTGCACGATCCGTTCCATGCGGCGGTGGAGGAGGTCGCGGCCGGCCGCGCCGCGCTTGTCACCATCCATAGTTTCACGCCGGTCTATCACGGGCAGCACCGCGCGGTGGAGCTTGGGTTCCTGTGCCATCATGACGAAAGCTTCGCGCGCGCCGCGCTGGAGGTCGAAGCGCCGCGCGGACGGTACCGCGCCGCCCTGAACGAACCCTACGCGGCATCCGATGGTGTGACCTACACGCTACGGCGGCACGGCGACGATGCCGGCCGCCCGGCGGTGATGATCGAAATCCGCAACGACCTGATCGCCACGGCCGAGACCGCGCGCGCCATGGCCGCACATCTGCAGGAGACGCTGACGCGCGCGTGGGACGCGCTCGGGCAGGGGGCCGGTGGCGTAGACAGGGTGGCGGAATGATCGGCGCGCTCCGGGCTTATGTCGCGGTGGTGGACCGCTTCAACTACGTCCTCGGACGGGTGATCATGTTCGGGATCTTCGTGCTGATGGGGATCCTGCTGTTCTCGTCCGTCAACAAGACCTTCTTCACGCCGACGCTCTGGACGCTGGAAATGGCGCAGTTCGTGATGGTCGGCTACTACATCCTCGGCGGGCCCTACGCGATGCAGATGGGCGCCAATGTCCGGATGGACCTGTTCTACGGCGAGTTCAGCCCCCGCAAGAAGGCCTGGACGGATTGTTTCACGGTTCTGTTCCTGCTGGTCTACCTCGTGATCCTGCTCTGGGGCGGGATCGAGTCCACCATCTATTCCTTCCAGTACGGCGGAGAGCGCAGCCCCTCCGCCTGGCGCCCCTATCTCTGGCCGATCAAGGTGACGATGTGCATCGGTATCGCGCTCATGCTGCTGCAGGCGCTGAGCGAGCTGGCCAAGGACATCCTCTTCATCAAGACCGGCGAGCCGCTGCGCCACCAGAACCAGGAGCCCAGCGATGCCCTATGAGCTGATCGCGGCGCTCATGTTCTCCACGATGATGCTCATGCTCTTCACCGGGCAGCGGGTGTTCGGGGCCATCGGGTTCGTCGCCGTCGTGGCGGCGGTGTTCCTGTGGGGTGACCGGGGCGGCTACGACATCGGCTTCTCGGCGGCGATCAAGGTGATGCGGTGGTACCCGCTGCTGACGCTGCCGATGTTCATCTTCATGGGCTACGTGCTGTCGGAGTCCAAGATCGCCGACGACCTCTACAAGATGTTCCACGTCTGGATGGGCGGGCTGAACGGCGGTCTGGCCATCGGGACGATCGGGCTGATGGTGCTGATCTCGGCGATGAACGGCCTCAGCGTCGCGGGCATGGCGATCGGCGCGACCATCGCGCTGCCGGAGCTTCTGAAGCGCAATTACGACAAGCTGATGGTCACGGGGGTCATACAGGCGGGGTCCAGTCTGGGCATCCTCGTGCCGCCCTCCGTGGTGCTGGTCCTCTATGCGATGATCGCGCGGCAGCCTGTGGGGCAGCTCTGGCTGGCAGGCGCGATCCCGGGGCTGATGATGGCGGCGCTCTTCGTAATCTACATCGCCATCCGCTGCCGGATAACGCCGTCGCTGGGGCCGACGCTGCCGCCCGAGGAGCGGGCTCAATACACCCGGGCCGAGAAGCTCCGTCTGCTGAGCGCCGGACTCCTGCCGGTCGGCATCTTCGCGGTGATGATGGTGCCTTTCGTGAACGGCTGGACGAGCCTCGTCGAATCCTCCGCCATCGGCGCCATCGCCGCCTTCGTGGCCGCGATCCTGAAGCGCCGGATGACGTGGCGCGTGTTCGAAACCAGCGTGCGCCAGACGCTCGCCATCACCTGCATGTTCATGTGGATCATCCTCGCCGCGCTGGCCTTCGGGGCGGTGTTCGACGGGCTGGGTGCGGTGAAGGCGATCGAGGATCTGTTCACGACGCAATGGGGCCTGTCGCCCTGGGTCATCCTGATCCTGATGCAGCTGAGCTTCATCGTCATGGGTACGTTCCTCGACGATACCGCGATGCTGGTCATCGTCGCGCCGCTTTACGTGCCGCTGGTCGGAGAGCTGGGCTTCAACCTCGTGTGGTACGGCGTCCTTTACACCATCACCTGCCAGATCGCCTACATGACGCCGCCCTTCGGCTATAACCTGTTCCTGATGCGGGCGATGGCACCGCCCGAGATCACCATCCGAGACATCTACCGCTCCATCGTGCCGTTCGTGGGGGTGATGATCGTCGCGCTGGCGCTGGTGATGGTCTTTCCGCAGATCGCGCTGTGGCTGCCGGAGCTCGTCTATTCACGCTGATTTCAAACCGAAGAGGCCGGGCAAAACCGGCCCCTCCCATAACCCGACAACAGGAGAGACCAACATGGCTTTAACCAGACGCAACATGATCAAGGGCGCGGCCATCGCTGCCCCGGCGAGCCTTGCCGCCCCCGGCATCGCCCGCGCGCAGGAGCCGATCCGCTGGCGCTTCCAGACCTACGCGGGCACCGCGCTGGGCGAACAGGTGACCAAGCCGATCATCGACTACATCAACAATGCCGCGAACGGCGAGCTCGAGATCGAGCTGTTCTACGCCGACCAGATCGTGCCCACCGGGGAGCTGTTCCAGGCGCTCCAGCGCGGCACCATCGACGGCGTGCACTCGGACGACGACAGCATGGCCTCGCCCACGCCGCTGCGCGTGTTCGGGGGTTATTTCCCGTTCGCGACCAAGCACATCCTCGACGTGCCGGTGCTGTTCAACCAGTACGGCCTCGCCGAGATCTGGGACGAGGAATATGCCAAGGTCGGCGTGAAGTGGCTGTCGGCCGCCGGGCAGGACCCCTGCAACTTCAACACCAAGCGCGAGATCACGTCGGTCGACGACCTCGACGGGCTGAAGCTCTACACCTTCCCGACGGCGGGTCGCTTCCTGAGCCGCTTCGGCGTGGTGCCGGTGAACATCCCCTACGAGGACGCCGAGGTCGCGGTCCAGACCGGGGAGCTTGACGGCATGGCCTGGTCGGGCATCACCGAGGATTACACCGTCGGCTGGGCGGACGTGACCGACTACTTCCTCACGAACAACATCTCGGGCGCCTGGATCGGGTCGTTCTTCGTCAACCAGGAGCGTTGGGCCGACCTGCCGGACCACCTCAAGCAGCTGGTCATGGCGGCGATCGAGGCCGGCCACACCTACCGCAACCAGTGGTACTGGGGCGGAGAGGCGCGGCTGCGCGCCCAGGGCGAGAAGCTGGAACTGCGCACCGTCCCGGCCGAGGAATGGGCCGAGGTCGAGACCGCGGCGAAGGAGTTCTGGGAAGAGATCGCCCAGGAGGGCGAGGTGCACGAGAGGATCGTCGGCATCTTCCGCGAGTACAACGAGGTCATCAACCAAGCCGGCCCGCCCTACACCAACGGCTGAGGCCGCCGCCGCGACACACGGACGGCCCGCCCCGCGCGGGCCGTCCGCCACGTGAGAGACACCGAGGATCACCGACATGGCCGGCAACCTGACATTCGACGCCCTGAAGGAAGAGGCCGCGACGGGCGAGATCGACACCGTGCTGCTGGCGATGGTGGACATGCAGGGCCGCCTGATGGGCAAGCGCTTCCACGTCTCCAACTTCATCGACCACGCGCATGCCGAAACGCATTGCTGCAACTATCTTCTGGCCACCGACCTCGTGATGTCGACGCCGGACGGCTACGCCTCGACCTCCTGGCGCAAGGGCTACGGCGACTACACGCTTCGCCCGGACCTCTCGACCCTGCGGCGGATGCCGTGGCTGGAGAAGACGGCGCTGGTGCTGGGCGACGTGCTCGATCACCACGGCCACGCGCCGGTGGAGCATTCTCCGCGCGAGATGCTGAAACGGCAGGTCGCGCGGCTGGCCGAGATGGGCTTCGATGCTGCCATGGCGACGGAGCTGGAATTCTTCCTCTTCGAGGGCGATTATCGCGCGCTGCAGAAGGACGGCTATCGCAATCTCGTGCCGTTCAACGGCCATAACGAGGATTACTGCCTGTTCCAGACCACGAAGGAAGAGGCAGTGCTGCGGCCCCTGCGCAATCACCTCGTCGCTGCTGGCATCCCGGTCGAGAACACCAAGGGCGAGGCCGAGGTCGGCCAGCAGGAGCTGAACATCCGCTATGCCGATGCTCTGGGTTGCGCGGATCATCACACCATCGCCAAGCACGCCACGAAGGAAATCGCCTGGCAGAACGGGCTCTCCGCGACCTTCCTGCCGAAATGGGCGGCCGACAAGGTCGGCTCGTCGAGCCACGTGCACATGTCGCTCTGGAAGGACGGGGCGCCGGCGTTCTACGACGCCGATGCGCCGCTCGGCATGTCGAAGACGATGCGGGCGTTCTGCGCGGGCCTGATCGCCCATGCGCAGGAGATCACGTTCTTCTTCGCGCCCTACGTCAATTCCTACAAGCGCTTCGCGCCGGGGACCTTCGCGCCGACCAAGACCGTCTGGTCGGAGGACAACCGCACCGCCGGCTTCCGCCTCTGCGGATCGGGCAGCAAGGCGGTGCGCATGGAATGCCGGATCGGCGGGTCGGACATGAACCCCTATCTCGCGCAGGCGGCGCTTCTGGCTGCTGGGATCAAGGGGATCGAGGACGGGCTTGAGTTGGCGCCGGCCTACGACGGCGACGTCTACGAAAGCGACGACGTGGCCGAGATCCCGCGCAACCTGCGCGATGCGACGGAGGCCCTGCGCGGCTCGGCCATGCTGCGGGCGGCGATGGGCGACGCGGTGGTCGATCACTACGTGCGCAGCGCCGAATGGGAGCAGGAGGAATTCGACCGCGCGGTCACCGACTGGGAACTGGCGCGCGGCTTCGAGAGGGCCTAGGCCCACGCTGGAAAGGGTTGCGCCGGACCGGCCCCGCACGGGGCGGCGGCGCGCGAAAGGAGCGACATGAGCGACACGCTGAAGTGCATCTCGCCGATCGACGGATCGGTCTTCGCCGAACGCCCGGTGCTGAGCGTCGCGGAGGGCCGCGCGGCCGCCGCCCGCGCCCGCGCCGCGCAGCCCGACTGGGCCGCCCGGCCGATCCGCGAACGCGCGGATCTGGTGATGAAGGGCATCGCCGCGGTCGGCGCGATGAACGACGAGATCGTGCCGGAACTGGCGCACATGATGGGCCGCCCGGTGCGCTACGGCGGCGAATTCGGCGGTTTCGAGGAACGCGGCGCCTACATGGCCGAGATCGCCGAAGAGGCGCTGGCCGATATCGAGGTGGGCGACGACGACGCCTTCCGCCGCTACATCCGCCGCCTGCCCTGGGGCGTGGTGTTCGTGGTGGCGCCGTGGAATTACCCGTGGATGACGGCGATCAACACCGTCGCCCCGGCGCTGATCGCGGGCAACACCGTGGTTCTGAAACACGCCACGCAGACGCTGCTGGTGGGCGAGCGCATGGCGCGCGCCTTCCATTCTGCCGGCATCCCCGAGGACGTGTTCCAGAACGTGTTCCTCGGCCACGAGACCACCAACGAGCTGATCGCAGGGCGGGCGTTCGACTTCGTGAACTTCACCGGCTCCGTCGGCGGCGGGCAGGCGATGGAACGCGCGGCGGCGGGCACCTTCGTGCCCGTGGCGACGGAGCTCGGGGGCAAGGATCCCGGCTACGTCATGGACGACGCCGACCTCGATGCCGCCGTGAACGGCCTGATGGACGGTGCGATGTTCAATGCCGGCCAGTGCTGCTGCGGGATCGAGCGGATCTACGTGCACGAAAGGCTCTACGAGGGCTTCGTCGAGAAGGCCGTGGCCTGGGCGAACGAGCTGGTCCTCGGCAACCCGCTGGAGGAGGCGACCACGATCGGCCCGATGGCCAATGTCCGCTTTGCCAAGGTCGTGCGCGACCAGGTCGAGAAGGCCGTCGCCGACGGCGCCACCGCGCATATCGCGACCATGCCCGCCGATGACGGCGGCGCCTACCTCACGCCGCAGATCCTCACCGGCGTCACCCACGACATGGAGGTGATGCGCGAGGAAAGCTTCGGCCCCGTGGTCGGCATCATGCCCGTGACGGACGACGACGAGGCGGTGCGGCTGATGAACGACTGCAAGTTCGGCCTGACCGCGAGCGTCTGGACCCGCGACGTCGACCGCGCCGCCGCCATCGGCGACCGGATCGAGACCGGGACGGTGTTCATGAACCGTGCCGACTACCTCGACCCGGCGCTCTGCTGGACCGGCTGCAAGGACACCGGGCGCGGCGCCGGCCTGTCGGTGCTGGGCTTCCACGCGCTGACGCGGCCGAAATCCTATCACCTGAAGAAAACCACGGCCTGAGCGGCCCCACAGCAACGACGAGGCACTTGCCATGAGCCCGACCGGCAACTGGTCCTATCCCACCGCCATCCGCTTCGGCGCCGGGCGCCTTGCGGAACTGCCCGACGCCTGCGCCGCTGCCGGCATTTCCCGGCCGCTACTGGTCACCGACCGCGGGCTGGCGCCGCTGGAGATCACCACTCGCGCGCTCGACATCCTCGAAGGCGCGGGCCTCGGTCGCGCGCTCTTCGCGGAGGTCGATCCCAACCCGAACGAGGTCAACCTCGCCGCCGGGGTGGAGGCGTTCCGCGCCGGCGGCCATGACGGGGTGATCGCCTTCGGCGGCGGCTCGGGGCTCGATCTGGGCAAGATGGTCGCCTTCATGTGCGGCCAGACGCGCCCGATCTGGGATTTCGAGGATATCGGCGACTGGTGGACGCGCGCGGATGCCAGCGCCATCGTGCCCAACATCTGCGTGCCGACGACCGCCGGCACCGGGTCCGAGGTGGGGCGCGCAAGCGTCATCACCAATTCCGAGACGCATGTGAAGAAGATCATTTTCCACCCCAAGGTGCTGCCCTCCGTGGTGATCGCGGACCCCGAGCTGACCGTGGGCATGCCCAAGGCGATCACCGCCGGGACCGGCCTCGATGCGTTTGCGCATTGCGTGGAGGCGTTCTCGTCGCCGCATTACCACCCGATGAGCCAGGGCATCGCGCTCGAGGGGATGCGGCTGGTGATCGACAACCTGCCGCGCGCGTACGCCACGCCGGACGATCTGGAGGCGCGGGCGAACATGATGTCGGCGGCGGCGATGGGCGCGACGGCGTTCCAGAAGGGCCTCGGCGCGATCCACGCCATGAGCCACCCGGTTGGCGCGATCTGGGGCACCCATCACGGCACCACGAACGCCGTGTGCATGCCTGCCGTCCTGGACCTCAACGCGCCGAAGATCCGCGACCGCTTCGACCGCGCGGCGCCGTATCTGGGGATCGACGGCGGTTATGACGGCTTCCGCGCCTTCGTGCAGGACTTCAACGACGGCTTCGACATCCCGCGCAAGCTGCGCGACCTGGGTGTCACGACGGACCGCACGGACGACCTTGTTGCGATGGCGCTGGAGGATCCGTCCTGCGGCGGCAACCCGGTCACTCTGACCGCCGAGAACCTGCGCGGCCTCTTCGATAAGGCGATCTGAGCCTGCGGCCCGCGCCGACCGGCGCGGGCCTTCCAGCCGATATTTGCATCTGCATATGTATCTCGCTAACCTGCCAGGGAAATGCGCGATCATCGGGAGAACGGAAATGTCGGCAACGGACATCGTGAAGGATCTGGGGGCGCAGCTGCTCGCGGGGAAGGTGAAGGTCGTGGACCTGTCGGCGACGCTCGGCCCGGACACCCCGATCCTGCACCTGCCGCCCGACTTCGCCAAGAACACCCCCAAGGTCGAGATCCACAAGATCAGCGAATACGACGAGGACGGCCCGTTCTTCGCCTGGAACTGGATGGTGCTTGGCGAGCATTCCGGCACCCATTTCGATGCCCCGCACCACTGGATCACCGGAAAGGATTATGAGGAAGGCTTTACCGACACGCTCGAGCTGCAGCGCGTCGTGGCGCCGGTGAACGTTCTCGACTTCTCTGCCGAAAGCGCGGCGGACGCCGACTTCCTGCTCACCCCGGACCACATCAAGGCGTGGGAGTCCGAGCATGGCGAGATCGGTGCCGGCGAGTGGGTGGTGATGCGCAGTGACTGGGACAAGCGGGCGCACGACGAAGCCGCGTTCCTCAACGCCGACGAGACCGGCCCGCATTCGCCCGGACCGACCCCCGAGGCGATCGAATACCTGCTGTCGAAGAAGATCGTCGGCTGGGGCACGCAATGCATCGGCACCGATGCAGGCTGCGCCGGCGGGCTGGAGCCACCGTTCCCCGCGCACAACTTCCTGCACCGCGACAATTGCTTCGGGCTGGCGTCGCTCGCGAATCTCGACCAGCTGCCGCCGAAGGGCGCTGTGCTGATCGCGGCCCCGCTCAAGATCGTGCGCGGCACCGGCAGCCCGATCCGGGCGATGGCGCTTGTGCCGGCGTGAGCCGGAGCGCCTGATGCGGCGCTTGGGCCTCTCCGGACGCGGATGCGAGGGTTCGACGCTTTCTGAATGCGGCCTAGGTGCCGGCCCGGTAGGATCCGTGACGGAGAGGACCGGGTGACACCGATGGCAGAAGATCAGGCGGACGGCCCGCTTCGCGCCGATCAGACATTGGGCGAGATCGGGCTGTGGCAGTTCGCGCCCTACCTGATGAATCGCATCATGGGGCGCTACAACGCCAACCTGCAGGCGGCGCTGCGGGCGCAGAGCCTGACCACCGCCAAGATGCGCACGCTTGCCGTGCTGGCGGTGGTGCCGGGGCTGACGATCAACGAGCTGTCGGTCTACGCCGTGACCGAGCAGTCGACCATGTCCCGCACGCTCGAGGCGATGGAAAAGGCCGGCCTGATTCGCCGGCAGGCCCGTGACACCGATGCCCGCGTGCGCGAGATCTACCTGACGGAGATGGGCCGCGCGGAGTTCGATGCGGTCTGGCCGACGATGCACGCCCGCTACGAGGAGATGTTCGCCGGCATCGACGACGCGGAGCGGGCGGCCTTTGTCGGCACCCTGCAGAAGGTCCTTCGGAACGTGCGGCTGCACGACCTTTAGGCGCTGCGCGCCGATCACGCCATTTGCATTGGCTGTTTCCGCAGTGCCGGGAATTTCCGCAGTGCCTGCAATCTCCACCTTTGCAAAAATCTATGCAAATGGATATAAATGCCCAAACCCCGGATGGGAGGGCACACTATGGCTGAGAGATCGTTCAAGAAAGAGGTGGAGCAGCTGCGCATCGGCGCGGGCGAGACCTTTCGCGGCGAGGGCATCCTCGCCATCACCAAGGCGCTTCTGGAAAACGGCGTGGGCTATGTCGGCGGCTATCAGGGCGCACCGATCAGCCATCTGATGGACGTGCTCGCCGATGCCGAAGAGCTGATGGGCGAGCTTGGCATCCGTTTCGAGGCCAACGCCTCCGAAGCCGCCGCCGCCGCGATGCTGGCGGCCAGCGTGCATTACCCGATCCGCGGGGCCGTCACCTTCAAGTCGACCGTCGGCACCAATGTCGCGTCCGACGCGCTCGCCAACCTCGCCTCGGGCGGGGTGAACGGCGGCGCGCTCATCATCGTCGGGGAGGATTACGGCGAAGGCTCCTCGATCATGCAGGAGCGGAGCCACGCCTTCGCGATGAAGTCGCAGATCTGGCTTCTCGATCCGCGCCCGAACCTGCCGTCGATCACCGACGCGGTACGCCAGGGCTTCGAGCTGTCGGAGGCATCGAACACGCCGGTCATGCTGCAGCTTCGCATCCGCTGCTGCCACGTCCACGGTGCATTCGAGGCCAAGGACAACGTGCCCCCGCCACTCACGGTGCGTGAGGCACTGTCGAGCCCGCAACGCGACACCAGCCGGATCGTCCTGCCGCCCGCCTCCTTCCAGCACGAGAAGCAGAAGATCGAGGTGCGCTGGCCCGCCGCCGTCGACTACATCAAGGACAACAAGCTCAACGAGTTCTTCGGACCCGAGCAGGGCAAGGTCGGCATCGTCCTTCAGGGCGGCATGTATAACGGCGTGATCCGCGCGCTGCAGCGCCTCGGCCTCGCGGACGTCTACGGCGACACCGAGATCCCGCTTTACTGCCTGAACGTGACCTACCCGCTGGTCGACGACGAGTTCCTGGCCTTCTGCGAAGGCAAGGACGCCGTGCTGATCGTGGAGGAAGGCCAGCCCGACCATATCGAACAATCGCTCCGTTCGATCCTGCACAAGGCCGGGCACGGCGTGAAGGTCGCGGGCAAGGACGTTCTGCCGATGGCGGGCGAATATACCGGGCAGGTCATGCTCGACGGGCTGGAGGCGTTCCTCGCCAAGTACGCGGGCGATACGATGCCCGACCGCGCCCGCGCGCCGAACCGTCCCGGCCCGGTGCCGGACCTCTCCGAAGTGGTGCCCGGCCGTCCGCCCGGTTTTTGCACCGGCTGCCCCGAACGGCCGATCTTCGCCGCGATGAAGCTGGTGGAGGAAGAGACCGGACCGCACCAGGTGTCGGCCGATATCGGCTGCCACCTCTTTTCGATCATGCCGCCGTTCGAGATCGGTGGCACGACCATGGGCTACGGCCTCGGCCCGGCCTCCAACGCCGCGTTCGACGGCGGCGGAGAAAAGCGCCCGATCTCGATCATCGGGGACGGCGGGTTCTGGCACAACGGGCTGTCGTCCTCCATCGGCAACGCGGTGTTCAACAAGTCCGACGGCGTGACCATCGTCGTGGACAACTACTACTCCGCCGCGACCGGCGGGCAGGACATCCTGTCGTCGCGTGCGAACAACAAGACCAAGGCGACCCAGAACCCGATCACCGAGGCGGTGAAGGGCGTCGGCGTCAAATGGGTCCGGCAGATCGACCGCACCTACGACGTGAACAAGATGCGCGAGACGCTGCGCGAGGCGCTGACCACGGACCACGAGGGGCCGAAGGTCATCGTCGCGTCGTCGGAATGCATGCTCAACCGTCAACGCCGCGAAAAGCCGCTGCTGGCCAAGGCGATCAAGGAGGGACGGCGCGTCGAGCGGCCCAAGTTCGGCGTCGACGAAGAGGTCTGCACCGGCGATCACGCCTGCATGCGGCTGTCGGGCTGCCCCTCGCTGACGCTCAAGATGCCGGACGATCCGCTGCGCGACGATCCCATCGCGCATATCGACCAGTCCTGCGTCGGCTGCGGCAATTGCGGCGAGGTGGCGGATGCCGCCATCCTCTGCCCGTCGTTCTATCAGGCCGACCTCGTCCATAACCCCAAACCGATGGAGACGCGCATGGCCCGCTGGCAGCGCCGCGCGATCGACTGGCTGCAGGAGCGCCGCGCCGGCAAGCGGCTCGCGCGGGAGGCGGTGCGATGAACCAGGCCGTCACGCTCGATGCGAAATCGCCCGATCCGCGGCTGGGACAGGTCCTCAAGCTCGCCGTCATGGCGGTCGGCGGCCAGGGCGGGGGCGTCCTGACCAACTGGATCATCGACCTCGCGGAGCGCAACGGCTACGCCGCGCAGGCGACCTCCGTCGCCGGGGTCGCGCAGCGCACCGGCGCCACGATCTACTACGTGGAGATGCTGCCCGAGAGCGACCGCCAGCCGGTCTTCGCGCTCGCGCCCGCCGAGGGCGATGTCGACATCCTCATCGCCGCAGAGATGATGGAGGCGGGCCGGGCGATCATGCGCGGCTTCGTCACGCCGGACCGCACCACGCTCATCGCCTCGTCGCATCGCGCCCTGGCCGTCAGCGAGAAGATCGTGCCGGGCACCGGTCTGGCCGACAGCCGCGCGGTGGCGAAAGCGGCCGAGGAAAGCGCCGCGAAGTTCGTCGCCTTCGACATGGAGGCGATGGCGCGCGATGCGGGCTCGGTGATCTCCGCCAGCCTCTTCGGCGCGCTTGCCGGGTCGGGCACGCTGCCCTTCCCCGCCGAGACCTACCGCGAGACGATCCGCGCCTCGGGCCGGGGCGTCGATGCCTCCCTCGCCGCGTTCGAGGCGGCGCGCGAGGCCGCCGCGGCCGGCCGCACGCCCACCACGACGGAGCTGACCGAGGCCGCGCCGGAGCCGGGCGGTGTCCTGCCCCCGGCCGCCACGCCGGTCCACGAGGACGCGGACCCCGAGCGCATGGTCGGGCCGGACGCGATGCTGAGCGAATGGGAGGCCCTGACCGACCGCGCCAAGGCACTGCCGGAACCGGTCGTGCCGCTGGCCCAGGCCGGCCTGCGCAAGCTGGTGGATTACCAGGACGTCGCCTACGGCCGCGAATACCTCGACCGGCTCGACGCGATCCTGGCGCGCGACCGCGCAGCGGGGGGCGAGGCGCAGGGCTTCGACTTCACCGCGAACGCGGCGAAGTACCTCGCCACGGCGATGGCCTATGACGACATCCCGCGCGTTGCCGACCTCAAGACCCGAAAGGGAAGGTTCGAGCGGATCAACGACGAGATGCGCGCGCCGGACGGCACGCTCGTTCACGTCACCGAGTACATGCACCCCCGCGCGGAAGAGGCGATCAGCGTCATGCCCGCCCGCCTCGGCGCGTGGGTGGAGGCGCGGCCGCACCTTGTCTCCGCGCTCGACCGGGCGATCAACCGGGGGCGGCGGCTGCGCACGGACCGGCTCGCGGGGTTCGCGATGCTCTACGTCGTGGCGGGCCTGCGCAAGCGGCGGCGCGGCATGCTGCGCCACGGCCGGGAGATGGCGCATATCGAGACGTGGCTCGACACCGCGCTCGGTCGGCTCGACACGGATTATGCCCACGCGACCGAGACGCTGAAGATCCGCCGGCTGATCAAGGGCTACAGCGACACGCACGCGCGCGGCCTTGCCAAGTTCGACAAGGTCATGTCGGGCGCGACGCTGGTCGAAGGGCGCGATGACGCCGCCGACTGGACCGCGCGCCTGATCACCGCGGCGCTCAAGGCTCCCCAAGGCGAGGCGCTGGACGGCGCGCTGCAGACGATCAGGTCCTTCACCACCGCCGGTGAGGCTTGATCCGGACCGGTCGCCGCTCCCTCTCCCGGCGGCCGGCCCCAAAGCTTCAAGCCTGAAATTTTATACTTGAAGCAAAACCCGGCCGGGCCTACGCTGCTTCTGCCTTTGGCAGACGCGAAGGGGCTTGCGATGTCCGATGCCTACGATCCCGCCGGCGATGGCGCGCAGATGTCCTTCGCGCGCGACATGAGCTACGGCGACTATCTGCGCACGGACGCGATCCTGACCGCGCAGGCGCCGCTTTCGGACGCGCATGACGAGATGCTGTTCATCATCCAGCACCAGACCTCCGAGCTGTGGATGAAACTGGTCCTGCACGAGATCGGCGCCGCGCGCTCGGCCATCTGCGCCGGGGCCCTGCAGCCGTCCTTCAAGGTGCTGTCGCGGGTCGCTCGAATCTTCGATCAGCTCAATTCGTCTTGGGACGTGCTGCGCACGATGACCCCGTCGGATTATACCACGTTCCGCGAAAGCCTCGGCCGGTCGTCGGGCTTCCAGTCGCACCAGTACCGGCTGATCGAATACGCGCTCGGCAATCGCAACGAGAACCTGATGCGCGTGCACGAACACCGCCCCGAACTCCACGCGATGCTGGAGGCGGAGTTGTCGCGCCCCTCGCTCTATCACGTCACGCTCGACCGGCTGAGTGAGGCTACGGGCCACCGCTTCGATCCCGCCGCCTACCGGATGCGCGCGCCGCACGCCCGCGACGAAGGCATCGAGGCCGCCTGGCACGAGGTCTATGCCGACACCGCGCGGTTCTGGAACCTCTACGAACTGGCCGAGAAGCTGGTCGACCTCGAGGATTACTTCCGCCGCTGGCGCTTCAACCACGTCACCACGGTGGAGCGCGTGATCGGCTTCAAGCGCGGCACAGGCGGGACGAGCGGCGTGAACTACCTGCGCAAGATGCTCGACGTCGAACTGTTCCCCGAACTCTGGAGCGTCCGCGGAGGACTCTGAGATGCCCGATACCAGCCACGCCCCGACCTCCGTCACCCGCAAGGATCTGTTCGATCTGCCGGAGGGGGTGATCTACCTCGACGGCAATTCTCTGGGGCCGCTGCCGAAATCCGTGCCCGCGCGCACGCAGGAGATGATCTCCGGCGAGTGGGGCGAGATGCTCATCCGCGGCTGGAACCAGGCCGACTGGTTCACCCAGCCCGGCCGCGTGGGCGACCGTGTCGGCGCGCTGATCGGCGCGCCCGAAAGTTCGGTGGTGATGGGCGACACGCTGTCGATCAAGGTCTACCAGGCGCTCGCCGCCGCGCTGGCGATGCGCCCCGGCCGCCGGGTCGTGCTGTCGGACAGCGGCAACTTTCCCACCGACCTCTACATGGCGCGCGGCCTTCTTGAGACGCTGGGCCAGGGCCACGAGCTGCGCGTCGTCGCGCCCGAAGAGGCGGCGGGCGCCATCGACGAGGATGTCGCGGCGGTGATGCTGACCGAGGTCGACTACCGCACCGGCCGGCGCCACGACATGGACGCGATCACCCGAACGGCGCAGGACGCGGGCGCGGTGATGATCTGGGATCTCGCGCACAGCGCCGGCGCCGTGCCGGTGGACCTGGGCGGATCGGGCTGCGAATTCGCGGTCGGCTGCACCTACAAGTACCTCAACGGCGGACCCGGCGCGCCGGCCTTCATCTATGTCCGGCCCGACCTCGCGGACGGGGCGCGGCCCGCGCTTCAGGGCTGGATGGGCCACGGCGCGCCCTTCGCCTTCGACCTCGACTACCGGCCCGCCGGCGGGATCGAGCGGATGCGCGTCGGCACCCCGCCGGTGATCCAGATGACCGCTCTGGAAGAGGCGCTGCGCGTCTGGGACGGGGTGTCGATGACCGACGTGCGCGCCGCCGCCGTCGCCCTGATGGAGCAGTTCATCGAGGAGGTGGAGGCGCGCTGCCCGCAGCTGTCCCTCGCCAGCCCGCGCGATCCGGGCCAGCGCGGCAGCCAGGTGTCGTTCCGCTTCGCCGAAGGCTACGCCGCGATGCAGGCACTGATCGACCGGGGCGTGATCGGCGATTTCCGCGCGCCCGACATCATGCGCTTCGGCTTCACGCCGCTTTACCTCGATTCCGGGGACGTGAGCGCCGCGGTCGACGTGCTGGAAGAGGTCCTGTCGCAGGAACTCTGGCGCGATGCGAAGTACCAGGCACGGTCGGCGGTGACCTAGCGCGGTAGCGGGTCGTCCTCCGCCTCCGCCTCTGTCGCGATCCAGTCTCGGAACTGCCTGAGCGCCCGGCTCTCGGCCCGCTCCGCCGGCCAGACGAGGTGATAGGCGCCGAGCGTCACCGGCGCCGCATTCGCCGCGCGCACCAGCCGGCCCGTCGCAAGCTCCGTCTCCACCAGGTAATCAGGGAGCAGCGCCACGCCCAGTCCCGCCTGCGCGCCCTCGCGCATGGCGACGAACTGATCGAACGTGGTCCCGGCCTGGCCCGGCGCGCTGACGCCCTGCGCCGCGAACCAGTCGCGCCAGGAGGCCGGCCGCGTCTCCATGTGAAGAAGCGGCAAGTCGGTAAGCGCGGCGGGGCTCGCCGGCCCGCCCGGCAGCAGATCCGGGGCGCAGACCGGCAGCATGCGTTCGGGCCGCAGGCGCAGGCGGCGCGTGCCGGGGCGCGGCTCCGCCCCGCCGAACTCGATCGCCGCATCGAAGGGATCGGCGGCGAAGTCGCAGGGCCGGATGCGGGTGGCGAGGTTCACGGTCACGTCCGGGTGCCGGCGGGCGAAATCCGGCAGGCGCGGCACCAGCCAGTGCATCCCGAAGGTCGGCAGCATCGCCAGATCGAGGCTGCCCGCCCGTTCCGGCAGCCGCAGCGCCAGCGACGCCTGCGCGATTCGGTCGAGCGCACCGCGCACCGTCTGGGCATAGTCCCGCGCCGCCGGCAGCAGCTCCAGCCGTCGCTTCTCGCGCCGCACCAGCGGCACGCCGAGCGTGTCCTCCAGCGTGCGGATCTGCCGGCTGACCGCGCTCTGGCTGAGGTCGAGCTCCTCCGCGACGGCGGTGGCCGATCCCAGCCGGTCGAGCGCTTCGAGCGCGCGCAGCGCGCCAAGCGGCGGGATGGTGCGACGGGAGAGCGTCGTCACTTGCGGTTTCCTCATGCATTCTTGCGCAATTGTCGATTTTTCATGCGCCCGGCGCAAGGTATGCTGCGCGCAAATCCAGGAGGACCCGACATGAACGAGATGAGCCAGACCCCGACCCTGCGCGACAAGGACGCCCCCAACCTCGGCCCCTTCGACTGGCAGGACCCGTTCCGGCTGACCGATCAACTCGATGAAGACGAGCGCATGATCGCCGAGAGCGCGCGCACCTTCGCGCAGGAAAACCTGCAGACCCGCGTCAGCGACGCCTTCGAAGAGGAAACCGTCGCGCCCGAGATCTTCCCCGAGATGGGCGAGATGGGCCTTCTCGGCGTGACCCTGCCCGAGGAATACGGCGGGCTCGGGTCGTCCTACGTGACCTACGGCCTCGTCGCGCGCGAGATCGAGCGCGTGGACTCGGGCTACCGGTCGATGATGTCGGTGCAGTCGAGCCTGGTGATCTACCCGATCTACGCCTACGGGTCGGAAGAGCAGCGGCAGAAGTACCTGCCTAAGCTCGCCAGCGGCGAATGGATCGGCTGTTTCGGCCTGACCGAGCCCGATGCCGGGTCGGACCCCGCCGCGATGAAGACGCGGGCGGAGAAGACCGATGGCGGCTACCGGATCTCCGGCTCCAAGATGTGGATCTCCAACTCGCCCATCGCGGATGTCTTCGTCGTCTGGGCGAAGTCCGACGCGCACGAGGGCAAGATCCGCGGCTTCGTGCTGGAAAAGGGCATGAAGGGTCTGTCGGCGCCGAAGATCGGCAACAAGCTGAGCTTGCGCGCCTCCGTCACCGGCGAGATCGTGATGGACGGCGTCGAGGTCGGGGAGGATGCGCTCCTGCCCAACGTGCAGGGCCTCAAGGGGCCGTTCGGCTGCCTCAACCGCGCGCGCTACGGCATTTCCTGGGGCGTTCTGGGCGCGGCAGAGTATTGTTGGCAGGCGGCGCGGGGCTACGGGCTCGACCGCAAGCAGTTCGGCCGGCCGATCGCGCAGACGCAGCTTTTCCAGAAGAAACTTGCCGATATGCAGACCGAGATCGCGCTCGGCCTTCAGGGCTGCCTGCGCGTCGGCCGCCTGATGGACGAGGCCAAGGCCGCGCCCGAGATGATCTCCATCCTCAAGCGCAACAATTGCGGCAAGGCGCTCGACATCGCGCGGATGTCGCGGGACATGCACGGCGGCAACGGCATCTCGGGCGAGTTCCAGGTGATCCGCCACATGGTCAACCTCGAGACGGTGAACACCTACGAGGGCACTCACGACGTGCACGCGCTGATCCTCGGGCGCGCGCAGACGGGGCTGCAGGCGTTCTTCTGACGCGTTGTCGCCG
Source organism: Roseivivax sediminis (assembly GCF_900112685.1). Classification (GTDB taxonomy): domain Bacteria; phylum Pseudomonadota; class Alphaproteobacteria; order Rhodobacterales; family Rhodobacteraceae; genus Roseivivax; species Roseivivax sediminis. The sequence goes on along the minus strand of NZ_FOMS01000008.1, from coordinate 678 downwards.
CCGCCCCTGCCGGAGTGCCCCGAGCGAGAGGGCCGGCGCGCTACGTGGTGGCGCCGGTTCAAGGCCGAACAACAGCTCAAGCAGATCGGCGAAGGGGGGGGCGTCTTTGCCGATCGTTGTCGGCTTGGTCTCGGCGATGTTGCCCGCACAAACGGAGCTTTCGGCTACCTGATCCCTTGGCATCGCTTGTCCACAATCGCTCGCGACCGCTGCTGCCGCCTCCGAATTTGCGGCGACTTCGGAGCGGCCCGGCCGAGTAGGGCCTGAGGACGCCTTGCGGCGGTCTTGCGAAAGCGGCTGCGGAAGATTGAAGCAACTCTCAGCCGGATATTTTCCCACCGACATCGGCTTTGTTGGGCAAAGGCGGGGTGAGGGATTCATCTCGTGAATCCAGCGTGGTAGCTGGTCTGCATGAGCAGACCTACGCCGCCGAGCTACAAGACCAGGAACTGGCCGGCCTACAACGAAGCGCTGAAGCAGCGTGGCTCCCTGACGATCTGGTTCGATCCCGACATGGTCTGGGTGCCGCCACCGACCGGCAAGCAAGGCAGGCAGCCGCAGTATAGCGATGCCGCGATCCAGACGTGCCTGACGATGAAAGTCCTCTTCGGTATGGCCCTCCGGCAGACGACCGGGTTCGTGGAGAGCCTGCTCCGCCTGGTCGGCCTCGACTGGACC
>NZ_FOMS01000007.1 GCF_900112685.1 Roseivivax sediminis | reverse complement strand
GTCATGGACTGTCACACGCGCGAGCTGCTCGGCTGGCACCTGTCCAAGAGTGGGAAAGCGTCGACCCCGGTCGCCGCGCTCGAACAGGCGCTCATCACCCGGTTCGGCACGCTCGGCCGCGTCGACACGGAGTTCCTCCTGCGCAGCGACAACGGGCTCGTCTTCACCAGCCGGGATTACACAAAGATGGTCCGCAGCTACGGCCTGCGCCAAGAGTTCATCACGCCGCATTGTCCGCAGCAGAACGGCATGATGGAGCGCCTGATCCGGTCGCTGAAAGAGCAGTGCGTGCATCGGCAGCGCTTCGAGAGCCTCGCCCACGCGAGCCGCGCCATCGGCTACTGGATCGCTTTCTACAACACCCGCCGACCGCATCAGGCGCTCGGCATGAAGACACCCGCCGCGACGTTCGAATTAGCGGCTTAACCTGAGCAGATTCCGCTGGGTCGATACAGAACTGCTCCTCGGACCGAACGAACTCGTCATCAAGAAGCTGAAGGTCTTCGTCATCAGCACCGGCCCAGGCGTCGCGGATTCTTGACCGTCCCGCGCCGGCAAATGCGTCGATGTAGACCAGTTCGAAGGACTGTTTCTTCAGCGCGATGGTGTAAGCGTGAAGATATGCCTCGAGGCCATCGAGCTTTTGCCGAGCCCATGGGCCAACCGTATTTTCAACATGCGATTTCTTCAATGATGGCGGTACTCCGTGCGAAATGGTTCATGCTGAAATCTGATCGAGGATCGGCTTCGGGACGATTTGCCACGGAAAGCCGTTCCATTCCTCACCATCGAGCAGACGCCCCCCCGACTTCGGACGGGCGCCACCCCACTGTTTGAAGAAGAAAGCGACGCCGTCACGTTCGCAGATGTCCCGGATCTGGCGGGCCCAGCTTTCGTCACTGGGCCGAGCCCGGGGCCCGCTCTCCCCCCCCGACGATGGCCCAAGCGACGCCCTGCAGATCGACATCCCCGACCGGTCCGAGCAGCGGCTCGAACGAGATAAAGCGCGCGTCGGAATTGATCTGCTTCAGGTGCTCGATCCGGCTCGCGTGCGCGGCGTCCTAGACAGAAACGCCGAGCCAGATGTGCCGAGGGATCGGCCCTCCATCATACCGCTTCCGAACGTAGTTGCGCATGAGCGAGCTGCGCTTGGTCAGCACCTGGTAGACGTGCCAGTCCGCCTGCTCCATGGCGTCGAACACCGCGTCGATGAATGTACGGTCGATGTCCTTGTGGAAGAGGTCGCTCATCGAGTTCACGAAGATCATCCGCGGCTTTTTCCAGAGCACGGGCTGCTTCAGCCTCGACGGCCAGAGTGTCAGGTCAAAGCCCTGCTCGTAGGGGTGTCCAGGGATCCCACGCCAGCGCTCTGCGAACCGCTTGGCGTAGCAGTTGTCACAACCGGGACCGACCTTGGTGCAGCCCGTCACCGGGTTCCACGTCGCGTCCGTCCATTCGATGTCTGACTTCTGGGCCAACTGCTCGCCTCACACTTTTTCACAACGGTAACACGCGGCTGACTCAGCACAAAGCACGAACAGCGGCTGGGGTGAGATTGGTCCCAGCTGCAGCCGAACCGCGGCGCAACGGGCGGCGTTCGATCTATGTTCCATCCGCCATCCAGATGGATTTTCCAAATCGCGTGCATCACGGGCTTCGAAAGATCGCTTGAAAGCAATGACTTAAAGCTGTTCACCGGAAGCGCGGCGGTTAACAGGTCCGGAGAATATCGGCCCGGAGAGAACGCGTGTGCGCCCTTCGGGGCGTGGGCCGGTTAACAGCCCCTCCCGCATAACCCTCGAAAACAACCCAAAAATCCAGCCGCAGCCGGATCGGGAGAACGCTTTCGCGAGGGTAAGTGGCGGAGAGACAGGGATTCGAACCCTGGGACCCCGTGAAGGGTCAACGGTTTTCGAGACCGCCCCGTTCGACCACTCCGGCACCTCTCCGCGGGGATCGTCGTGTCGCGGGGATGTAACGTGCGGCGGAGGGGCGCGCAACCCGGCTCGCAGCGAAAAATGCACCCGCCGCAGCGCGCGCTTGAGCCGGCAGGGTCGGGGGGCTAGGTAAATACGGCAATACTGCACCGCAGAGGTCCGCCATGCTGCCGCGTCTCACTCTTGTCTTGCCTTTCGCCCTTGCCGCCTTGCCCGCGTCCGCAGCGCCCGTCGACACATTGCTCGACGCCCTCGGCGTGGAGCGGGTCGTCGAGGTGATGCGCGAGGAGGGGCTCGCCTACACCGACACCCTGGCCGGGGACATGCAACTCTCCGGCTCCGGCTGGACCGAGACGGCAGAGCGGATCTACGACACCGACCGGATGGGCCGGATCGTGCGCTCGGCCTTCGATGAAGGACTCGATCAGTCCGAGATCGAGCCGCTGATTGCCTTTTTCGAAAGCGAACTCGGCGCGCGCGTCGTCACGCTCGAGATCGAGGCGCGCGAGACGATGATCGACCCGGCGGCAGAAGAGGCTGCGCGCGAGAGCTACCGCGAGGTCGAGGGCACGGACGATGCGCGCCTCGGCCAGATCGAGCGCTTCGTGGCCTCGGGCGACCTCGTGGAGCAGAACGTGAGCGGGGCGCTGAACGCCAGCCTTGCCTTCTACAACGGTCTCGCCGCCGGCGGCGCCATGGACATCCCCGAGGAGGACATCCTGCGCGATGTCTGGGCGCAGGAGCCGGAGACCCGGGCGGACACCACCGAATGGCTGCATGCCTATCTCATGCTGGCCTACGAGCCGCTGACAGACGCCGAGCTCGACCGCTACATTGATCTCAGCGAATCCGCGGCCGGCGAGGCGGTCAACCGCACGCTCTTCGAAGGCTTCAACGCGATGTACAACGAGATCTCGTATGCGCTCGGCCTCGCGGCGGCGCGGGAGATGTCGGGAACCGAGCTCTAGCCCCGTTCGGAGCTTGACAGGGCCGGGTCATGCAAGCATAAGCGCGCATCCGTGGACCCGGGGGCAGGTGTGCCCGGGGCATGGAACTTTTTGCAACGCATCGACGCCCCGATCCGGGGCGCGCTGTCCGAAGGCGGGGCAAGGCCCCGGCAACACCCGGATCCCGGGGGCCGCAGGACGCGAGAGTGACAAGGAAGAGACAGATGTTCGCGGTGATGAAGACCGGCGGCAAGCAGTACAAGGTGAAGTCCGGCGATACCCTCCGCGTGGAGAAGATCGCGGCCGACGCCGGCGAGACCGTCCAGTTCAACGAGATCCTGATGCTCGGCGGCGATGACCTGACGGTCGGCACGCCCTTCGTCGACGGCGCCGCCGTGCAGGCGGAGATTGTCGACCAGGTGAAGGGCGACAAGGTCATCAACTTCGTCAAGCGCCGCCGCAAGCACAGCTCGCAGCGCACCAAGGGTCACCGTCAGCAGCTGACGATGATTCGCGTGACCGACATCCTTGCCTCCGGCGGCGACAAGACCGGCGTGAAGGCGGCGCTCGGCGCGGGCGCGGCCGGCGTTCCGGGCCTCGGCCACGAGGTTCACGCCACCAACCGCGACGAGCAGTCGGAGATGGCCGCTCGAGTCGCCGGGAACGCGGCCGAGGAGAAGCCGGTGACCGAGGCCGGCGTAGCGCCGGGCGCGGCGGACGATCTCAAGAAGCTGTCGGGCGTCGGCCCGGCGCTCGAGAAGAAGCTGCACGAGGCCGGCATCACCTCCTTCGCGCAGATCGCGGCCTGGGGCGATGCCGAGATCGAGGAATTCGGAGAGAAACTGTCGTTCAAGGGCCGGATCGAGCGCGAGGGCTGGATCGAACAGGCCAAGGAACTGGCGGGCAAGTAAGGAGTTAAGGACCCATGGCACACAAGAAAGCAGGCGGTTCGTCCCGCAACGGTCGCGACTCTGCCGGGCGCCGCCTTGGCGTCAAGCTTTATGGCGGTCAGGCGGCCGCGCCCGGCAACATCATCGTGCGTCAGCGCGGCACGCGTTTCTGGCCGGGTCAGGGCGTCGGCATGGGCAAGGATCACACGATCTTTGCGACCGAGCAGGGCGCCGTGACCTTCCACAAGGGCCTCAAGGGCCGCACCTTCATCTCGGTGCTGCCGGCGGTGGAGGCCGCAGAATAACCGGATCCTAACGGTTCCACAGGAACGGGAGGGCCGGTGTCGCACCGGCCCTCTCTTGCATTTGAGGGATATAGAAACGCCGCGCCACACGCGTGTCATCTTGGACATATATCGGCGCGAGCAGGGGCGCATCGGGCATATTTTGTAAGGGAGGGGGCCATGAGCCTCGACGAGGCACGGATCGCGGCATGGATACCGGGTGAGAAGCTCGACCTGCGGCCGCTGGCGCTGACCGACATTCCCTGGATCACGCGCTTCGCCGGCGATTGCCGCGTGGCGTGCATGACGACCATCCTTCCACACCCGCTGCCCCCGGGTACTGCAGAGGCCTGTTACGACCGGGCGCACGCCCCCGACCGTACCGAAGAGGTCTGGGCCATGGACGCGCGCCGCAGTGGCGGCGCACCCCTTGCCGGACTCATCACGCTCGAGGACATGGGCCGCGGCCAGTCCGAGATCGGCTACTGGGTGGAACCGGGGTCTTGGAACACCGGCCTTGCCTCCGACGCGGTGCGCGCTCTGGTCACGGCCAACCCGCTGGGCAATTGCACGATCTTCGGATCGGTCTTTCAGGATAATCCGGCCTCTGCGCGGGTGCTCCTGAATGCCGGGTTCGAATATATCGGCGATGCCGAGGCGAAATCGGTCGCCCGCGGCGCCATCGTACCGACCTGGACCTATCTCAAGCGGCTTTGACCACTCGTCTTGCCGACGCGCGAGACGCGGTTAGCCTGCCTGGGCCGACCTTCTTTCGGGAGTCCCCGATGCAACAGATCGTAGCAGCGCCGCCACCCCCGGGTTTCGCGCGCTCCCGTGCGCCCGCGCTGACGACAGAGCGCCTGCACCTGCGGCCGCTCTACGACAGCGACGCCGAGGCAATTGCCCGCGCTCTTTCCGACCCGCAGGTCGCGCGCTGGATGACCAATGTGCCGTTTCCCTACACCCTCGAGGACGCGCGCCAATTCCTGTCGCTCGAGCGCGGAAGTTCGACCTGGAAGGTCTGGGCGATCTGTCCGGGTGCGGGGGCCTTGGCCGGTGTCATCGGGCTCGAGGACGAATTCGGCTACTGGCTCGGCCGCGATCACTGGGGCCGCGGCTACATGAGCGAGGCCGCTCGTGCGGTTGTCGACTGGCACTTCCGACATCCGGGAGCAGAGCCGCTGATATCCGGGCATTTCGAGGGCAATAACCGCTCCGGCCGTGTCCTGCGCAAGCTCGGCTTTTCCTATTACGGCCGGCCGGTTGCGAAAGAAACCCGATCCTTCGGGACGGTCACGCTCCACCGGATGCTGCTGGCACCCGAACAATGGCACGCGCTCAACCCGGTCCACCTGCGGTCAAAGCGGCTGCTGCTGCGTCCGCTCTGGCCGGACGACGCGGCAGCGCTTGCGCGGATCGGCGGCGATCCGGCGGTCGCTCCGATGATGCTGTCGATGAGCGTGCCCTGGCCCGAGACCGAGGCGCGGAAATGGATCGAGGGCGGGCGTTGGCGCGGCACGCCGCAGTTCCGCTTTGCCATCGAGGATACGGAGGGGCGGCTCATCGGCTCCGTCGGCCTCGCACAGGGGGCGACGCTGCACTACATGCTGTCCGCCGATGTCGCAGGGCAGGGCTACGCGACCGAGGCGGTCCGCACCCTGCTGGCCTGGGTCTTTTCGCGCTTCGGGCTGGCCGAGATCGTCGCCGACCATTTCGACGACAATCCCGCCTCGGGCCGGGTCCTGTCGAAATTGGGCTTCCGCGTCAGCGGCAGCGGGACAGGCACCAGCCGCGCCCGACTTGAGCCTGCGCCCAATACCCTCTATCGCCTGAGCCGCGACGATTTCGCGGGGTCCACGCCATGAAGTTTCTCGACCTGGCCAAGGTCTACATCCGCTCGGGCTCGGGCGGCGCCGGCTCCGTGTCGTTCCGGCGCGAGAAGTACATCGAATACGGCGGCCCGGATGGCGGTGACGGCGGCGCCGGCGGATCGGTCTGGGTCGAGGCGGTGGACGGGCTCAACACGCTCATCGACTTCCGTTACCAGCAGCATTTCTTTGCCAAGAACGGCCAGCACGGCATGGGCTCCCAGAAGACCGGGGCGGGGGGCGACGACATCGTCCTGCGCGTGCCCGTGGGCACCGAGATCCTCGACGAGGACGGCGAGACGCTGATCGCCGACCTCTCGACTCTGGGCGAACGCATCTGCCTGGCCGAGGGCGGCAATGGCGGTTGGGGCAACCTGCGCTTCAAGTCCGCAACCAACCAGGCGCCGCGCCGCGCCAATCCGGGCCAGCCCGGGGTTGAGCGCACGATCTGGCTGCGGCTCAAGCTGATCGCGGATGTGGGCCTTCTGGGCCTGCCGAACGCGGGGAAGACCACCTTCCTCGCGGCCACGTCGAACGCGCGGCCCAAGGTGGCCGATTACCCCTTCACCACACTGCACCCCAACCTGGGTGTCGTGGGCGTGGACGACGTGGAATTTGTCGTCGCCGACATCCCCGGCCTGATCGAGGGGGCGTCCGAGGGGCGCGGCCTTGGTGATCTTTTCCTCGGCCACGTGGAGCGCTGCGCGGCGCTTCTGCACCTCGTCGACGGTACGTCCGGGACGTTGATCGAGGATTACCGGACCATCGTGCACGAGATCGAGACATATGGTGAAGGTCTCGCCGACAAGCCGCGCGTGACCGTGCTGAACAAGATCGATGCGCTCGACGACGAGGAGCGCGCCTTCCTGCGAGAGGAACTGGAGGCGGTCGCCGGACCGGTCCACCTGATGTCCGGCGTCTCGAAAGAGGGGCTGACGGACGTGCTGCGCGAGCTGCGCACGCTCATCGACGACACCCGCCTGCGCCGCCGTGCCGAAGAAGGCGGGGAGGACGAAGGCGAGGCGCCATGGCAGCCCTGAGCGAGGCGAAACGGCTTGTCGCGAAGATCGGCTCGGCGCTCCTGGTGGACCGCCTGACCGGTGAGCTGCGCGCCGACTGGCTCGCCTCCATGGCCGCCGACGTGGCGCGGCTGCGGGCGCGGGGCACCGACGTGGTGCTTGTCTCCTCGGGCTCCATCGCGCTGGGACGCGGGGTGCTCGGCCTCGGCGCGGCAGAGCTCTCGCTGGAGCAGAGCCAGGCCGCCGCGGCAGTGGGGCAGATCCGGCTCGCCCGCGCGTGGGAGGAACACCTCGCGCCACACGGCATCACCACCGCGCAAGTGCTGGTGACGTTGGAGGACAGCGCCGACCGTCGCCGCTACCTCAATTCCCGCGCGACGCTCGGTACGCTCTTGGGGCTCGGCGTGGTACCGATCGTGAACGAGAACGACACCGTCGCCACCGACGAGATCCGCTACGGCGACAACGACCGGCTCGCCGCGCAGGTGGCCGTGACGGTCGGGGCCGATCAACTCGTTCTGCTGTCGGACGTGGACGGCTTCTACTCGGCCAATCCGGCGCAGGACCCGGCAGCACACCGCTTTGACGTGATCGAGACGATCACGCCCGAGATCGAGGCGATGGCCGGCGATGCCGGCTCTGGCCTGTCGAAGGGCGGCATGAAGACCAAGCTGATGGCGGCCAAGACCGCCACGGCGGCCGGCTGCGCCTTGTGCATCACTGAAGGTTCGCGACTCAACCCTTTGACGTCGCTGGAAAACGGAGCGCCGGCGACCTGGTTCACGCCGGGGCTCGATCCGCAGGCAGCGCGCAAGCGCTGGATCTCCGCGATGAAGCCGCGCGGCACGCTCACCGTCGATGCCGGTGCGGCGGAGGCTCTGGGTCAGGGCAAGTCGCTCTTGCCGGCCGGCCTTGCGCGGGTGGAGGGCACGTTCGGGCGCGGCGATCCGGTGGCGATCCGCGATGCGTCGGGTCGCGCCCTCGGCCAGGGACTGGCGCGCTATACGGCGGCGGAGGCGCGCGCGATTGCAGGGCGCCGATCTGTCGAGATCGAGGAAGTGCTAGGCTATGCCGGCCGCGCCGTGCTAGTACATCGCGACGACATGGCGACCTGAGTGCGCCCGTGACCGCATCAGCCAAAAGGCGAACGACATGAATGACTTGAGCGATATTCCTTCGGTGATGCATGAACTCGGTCGGCGCGCCCGTGCGGCGGCGGCGGACCTCGCCTTCGCCCCAGCCGAGGTCAAGCGCGCCGCGCTCGAAGCGGCGGCGGATGCGCTCGCTGCGCATGAGGCTGAAGTGCTGGAGGCCAACGCGCAGGATCTTGCCTTCGCGCGCGACAAGGGCCTGTCCGATGCGATGATCGACCGGTTGACGCTCGATGGCAGCCGTATCGCCGGAATCTGCGACAGCCTGCGTGCCGTCGCGGCGCAGGACGATCCGGTGGGGGCGACCATCGCCGAATGGGATCGGCCCACGGGTCTGCACATCCGCCGCGTGCGCACGCCGCTCGGCGTCGTTGGCGTGATCTACGAAAGCCGCCCGAACGTGACCGCCGATGCCGGGGCGCTGTGCCTCAAGTCCGGAAACGCGGTGATCCTGCGCGGCGGGTCGGAGAGCTTCCATACCTCAAGTGCGATCCACAAGTGCCTGGTGGAGGGTCTGAAATCGGCCGGGCTGCCCGAGGATGCGATCCAGCTCGTTCCGACGCGCGACCGCGCCGCGGTTTCCGAGATGCTGACCATGACACAGCATATCGACGTAATCGTTCCGCGCGGCGGCAAGGGGCTCGTGAGTCTTGTTCAGCGCGAGGCGCGGGTGCCTGTCTTTGCCCATCTCGAGGGGATCGTGCACATCTACCTCGACGCGGCTGCCGATCCCGTGAAGGCGCTCGACGTGGTGATGAACGCCAAGACCCGGCGCACCGGCATCTGCGGCGCGGCCGAATGCCTGCTGATCCATCGCGACGCGCTCGACACCATCGGGCAGGGCGTGGTGCGCGCGCTGATCGATGCCGGGGTGGAAGTGCGCGGCGACGCCACTTTGCAGGCGATCGAGGGCGTGCAGGCGGCGGCGGACGACGATTGGGGCCGCGAATATCTCGACATGATCATCGCGGCGCGGGTGGTGGACGACATCGACGCCGCGATCGGGCATATCCGAACCTACGGCTCCAGCCACACCGAGTGCATCGTCACCGAGGATGACGCGGCCGCCGCGCGTTTCTTCGAGCGGCTGGACAGCGCGATCCTGATGCGCAACGCCTCCACCCAGTTCGCCGATGGCGGGGAGTTCGGCATGGGCGCGGAGATCGGCATCGCGACGGGCAAGATGCACGCGCGCGGGCCTGTCGGGGCAGAGCAGCTGACGAGCTTCAAATACCTCGTCGAGGGGGACGGAACGACGCGGGCCTGAGCCGTTCAGACCGTCAGCGTCAGGGCGGTCTCTCCATCTTCCACCGTGATCGCGCGGCCCATTTCGGCCGCGCGGTCTGCCAGCAGCCGGAACTGTACCTCGGCCGGGGTGACGTCCTCTGCGGCCCCGTCCGTCAGGATCGACCAGAGGCCGGGTGCGTATTTGCGGGGTTCGGCCTCGGTCGTGAGGTGCCAGCGCCCGGATTGCCAGCTTGCCTGCACGAGGCCGCCGTGAGTCAGGGCGGCGTCGACGCAGAGCAACGCCAGAAGGCCCAGCTGCGCCTCCGTCCGGGGCGGGTCGCCGTCGAGCGACAGGTCCACGTCGAGCCGCTTGTCGGCGGTGACGTCGGTGAGGATCGCACGCATCTCGGACCGGCGCACCGCTTCCTCGGTACCCGCCGCACCGAAGGCGATGCGGAACAGCTTGATCCGCGCCGCCGCCGCGCGCGCCGAGGTCTCGATCAACGACATTTCCTCGGGGTCGGGCGGCATCCCGGCGGTCATCGACAGAAGCTCCACCCCGTTGTTGATCGCCCCGACCGGAGAGATCAGATCGTGGCAGATGCGCGAGCCTATCAACTGCGCCAGATCGGCGTTAGACTCCGACATCGGCGCCCCCGGACCAGCCCGCGCGTCGGGCGAAAGGAGTACGCATGGACGACCTCAATGCGATGCTGGAGCCGGGAATGCTCGTCCAGCACCCCGAACGGCCGGATTGGGGCACGGGGCAGGTACAATCCAACATCGGCGGCCGGATTACCGTGAACTTCCGCGAGGAAGGCAAGGTCGTGATCGATGGCAAACGCGTAACCCTCCTTCCCGTCTTCGAGTAGACGCTAGCGGCTCATGGTTACGCAAGGGTTAAGATCCCGGCCGCCGGATCGGTTTGCAAAAGCGCCGCCGCATGCCTAAGAGCCGTGGCGTGACCGCGTCCCAGACCAGCCGAGACCCGATGAACGTCAGCACCGCTCCCGTCTTCGCCGTGCGCCTGGCCGAGACCGAGGCGGATCTGCGGGCCGCGCAAGCCCTGCGCTACGAGGTCTTCGTCGCGGAACTGGGCGGCGGCGGCGAGGGCGTCGACCACGCCGCGCGGCTTGAGGCCGACGGCTTCGACGCCCCGGCCGATCACCTGCTGTTGATCGACGAGGCCCGTGGCGACGCGGTCGTCGGGGTCTATCGACTGATCCGGGGCGAGCAGGCGGAGGCGTTCGGCCGCTTCTACTGCGATGACGAATACGACCTCGCGCCGCTGCGCGCGTCCGGCAAGCGGCTGCTGGAGCTCGGGCGCTCCTGCCTGCATCGCGACTATCGCGGCGGGGCGGGGATGATGGCGCTCTGGCAGGCGCTCGCGGACTACGTCACGCAGCACCGCATCGACATCCTCTTCGGAGTGGCGAGCTTTCACGGCACCGACGTGGCGGCGCTCTCCCATCCGCTGTCGAACCTGCACCACCGCCACCTCGCGCCGCCGGAGCTGCGCGTACGCTCCCACTGCTTCCAGCCGATGGACCTTCTGTCGGAAGCCGAGACCGACCGCCGCCGCGCCGTGCTCGAGACGCCGGCGCTGATCAAGGCGTATCTGCGGCTCGGCGGCGTGGTGGGCGAGGGCGCCTTCGTCGACCATGCTTTCAACACCGTGGACGTGTGCCTCGTGATGGATACCGGGCGGCTGAGCGCCCGTGGCCGCGAGATCTACGGCAGAGACCGGTCGTGAGCACCTGGCGCGGGGTGCCCGACCGGCCCCCGGTGCGACCGGGCGCGGGCGGCTGGCTCCGCGCGCTGGCGCGCGGCATCCCGATGGCTCTGCTGGTCTTCGGCGGGCTTGGCGTGCTGCTTATGGTACGACTGGTGGAGCGGCCGCTCTGCGGGCCGCACCGGCCGGTCACGCCATGGATCACGCGGGGCGTCTGCACCGGGGCCGTGGCGATCCTCGGCCTGCGGCTGCGGCGACGCGGAGCGCCGATGACGGGGATCGGCGCGATGGTGGCCAACCATTCCTCGTGGCTCGACATCTTCGTGCTGAATGCCTCGGCCAACGTCGTCTTCGTGTCCAAGGCGGAGGTGGCGGGCTGGCCCGGAATCGGCTGGCTGGCGCGGGCGACCGGAACGCTGTTCATCCGGCGCGAGGCGCGCGAGGCGGCGATGCAGACCGCCCTGATCGAGGAGCGCATCACCGCGGGCCAGCACCTGCTGTTCTTTCCCGAGGGCACATCGACCGACGGCTGCCGCGTGCTCCCGTTCAAGACGACGCTGTTCCAGGCCTTCTTCGCCGACGGCCTGCGCCACGTCGCGGAGATCCAGCCCGTCACGGTGAGCTATCGTCCGCCCGAGGGCGCGCCCCACGATGCCTATGGCTGGTGGGGCGACATGTCGTTCGGTGCGAACCTGCTGGAGGTCCTGGCGATGCGGCGGCACGGCAGCGTCGATGTGCTGTTCCACGAAACGGTGCCAGTGGACGAAGTGCCCAACCGGAAGACGCTGGCCCACCGGCTCGAAACGATCGTGCGCGACGATCACGCGCCGTCGCAGATGTGATCCTAGCGCATCGCGGCGATCAGATCGCCCAGTGCGGCGGCGGCGTCCTCTTCCTGCCAGATCTCCTCGCCCAGGGCGAAGAAGTCGGTCACGGGCGCAAGGCTGCGGATGTGCTCGGCGTCGAGCCCGCCTTCGGCGACGACCGGCAGCTCGATCATCTCGCTCCACCAGGCAAAGAGCTCCGGCTCTGCCGTGCTGCCGTCGCCGAGCGCGCCGGAGACGGGGCCGAAAGCGACGTAGTCCGCGCCGGCCTCCCCCGCGTTCATGCCGGCATGGCGAGAGGTGCCGCAATGGCTGCCGACGATGGCGTCGGCGCCGAGCGCCTTGCGCGCCGCACGCACCGATCGGGCCCCGTCCGGCAGGTGCACGCCGTCGAGCCCGAGCCGCTCGGCCAGCACCACGTGCGTGTCGATGACGAGCGCGACGTCGCGCGCATGGGCGACGTCGCGGATCGCGTCGGCGGCACGCAGGATGGTGTCCTCGTCGCGCGTCGCGAGCGAAAGCCGCAGGCACGCGATAGGCGCGGCGTCGAGCACGCGCGCCAGACGGTCGGGAAAGGTGCCGAGGTCGAAGGCGGGCGGGGTGAGCAGGTAGAGTTGCGGCTCTTCTGTCTGGGCCATTGGGACGCTCCGGCAGGAATTTGCGCGGTGATAACGAAGCTGCCCGGGATTGGAAAGCGGCCGCCGCACGGTGCCGGCGCCGGTTGGGCCTCTGCGCTACGCCGGGCCGATCCGCGGGCTCCGGTGGAGGTCCGGCGAAAGGCGCTTCATCCCGATCAGGTCGAGCTTCGCGCGCTTCGGACGGGATTGCGCGAAATCCGGTCCCAGCCTTCCTCGATCACTGCGGCCATCGCCATCTCGGCTTCACGCCGCTTGCCGGCGGCGATGACGTCGGCGATGTCGCGGTGCCGCTGGGCCGATCCGGCCTTGCTGCCGGGATCCGCAGCGGGAGAACTGAGGCGCAAGGCCACGAGCATCGCGGCCTCGATCAGCGTGATGACCGTGTGGAAGAAGGCGTTCGCCGCGGCCTCGTGCACGCAGCGGTGAAATTCCAGGTCGGCGAGGGCGAAGGCCCGTTCGTCTTTCGCCTCGGCCATCGCGTCGCATTGCGCGTAGAGTGCAGCGAGCGCCTCCGGCCCCGCACGCTCGGCCGCGAGGCCGGCGGCGAAGGGCTCGAAAGAGAGCCGCATCTCGAAGAGCTGGGCCAGGAAATCGGGGCTCACGTCGCCGTCGAGATGCCAGGCCAGCACCTGCTGGTCGAACAGGTTCCAGGCCCGCCGCGGCTTCACGCGGGTGCCGACGCGGCTGCGGGGCTCGATCATGCCCTTGGCGGCGAGTGTCTTCATCGCCTCGCGCAGCACCGTGCGCGACACGCCGAAGGTCTTTGCAAGCTCCTCGTCGTTAGGCAGCAGGCTGCCCTCGGGGTACTGGCCCGCGACCATGCCGTGCCCCAACCCCTCGACCACCAGCGCGTGCGAGTTGCGCACCCCGCCGCCGTCGAGGGCCGTGCGCAGGAGGTCCGTCATGCCATCGACCGTGCGGCCTGCCGGCGCGCGTTGAGGCGCAAGAGCCCCTTTTGCAGGAGAATGAACAACAGCAGCAATGCCCCGATCACGATCTTCGTCCACCAGCTCGAGAGCGAGCCGTCGAAGACGATATAGGTCTGGATCAGCCCCATGGTCAGCACCCCGACGAGTGTTCCGAAGACGTATCCCGCCCCGCCGGTGAGGATCGTGCCGCCGATTACCACCGCGGCGATGGCGTTGAGCTCCGTCCCCACCATGGCGAGCGGATAGCCCGAGGCCGTGTAGATCGAAAACACGACGCCCGAAAGCCCCGCCATGAATCCCGAGAAGGCGTAGATCAGGATCGTCGTGCGTCCCACGTCCACGCCCATCAGCCGCGCGGTCTGTACCCCGCCGCCGAGCGCGAAGACGTTGGTGCCGAACCGCGTGCGGTGGGCAATCACCATGCCGGCACCCACCGACAGCAGCATCACCACACCGATCAGCGTCAGCCGCCCCTTGCCGGGCATCAGGTAATAGGCATCTTTCAGCACGTCGTAGAACGGATGGTCGATGGGCACGGAATCGACCGAGATCATGTAGCCGGCGCCGCGGGCCAGGAACATGCCTGCCAGCGTCACGATGAAGGGCGGCATGGCCAGCACGTGGATCAGCCCGCCCATCGCCGCGCCGAAGGCCGTGGTGATCGCCAGGAGCAGCGTGAAGACCACGAGAGGGTGCAGCCCGGTGTCGCGCAGCATAACGGCGATGAAGACGCCGGCGAAGGCGATCACGGATCCGACCGACAGGTCGATCCCGCCCGACAGGATCACGATGGTCATGCCGACCGCGGTGATCCCCAGATAGGCGTTGTCGGTCAACAAGTTGCCGATCACCCGCGTCGACAGCATCGCGGGAAACTGCAGGTAGCAGACGAGGTAGGCCAGCAGGAAGATCGCGATGGTCGCGAAAAGCGGCAGGCTGCGCGCGGTCATTCTCCGGCCTCCCTTGCGGCGGTGCGTCCGACAGGCGTTCCCCGTCGGCGCCGGGCGGCCCGCGCCATCCGGGGCGCGAGGCTCGGCGATTGCAGGACGAGGATCACCAGAACCAGTGCCGCCTTGATGACGAGGTTGAACTCCGACGGGAAGCCGGCCAGCAGGATGCCGGTGTCGATGGCCTGGATGATCATCGCTCCGAGGACCGACGCGGCGATGGAAAACCGCCCGCCCAGCAGCGAATTGCCTCCGATCACCACGGCAAGGATCGCGTCGAGTTCGAGCCAGAGGCCGGAATTGTTGGCGTCCGCGCCGCGGATGTCGGCGGTGGCGATGATGCCGGCCCAGGCGGCGCAGAAGCCCGACGCCATGTAGACCGCGATCAGCAGGACGCGGCTGTTGATGCCGGCAAGCGTGCTGGCGCGGCGGTTGATGCCGATGGATTCGATCAGCAGGCCAAGCGCCGTGCGCCGCACCAGCAGCGTGAAGAGGATCGCGGCGAGGACCCAGATCACCGCCGGCGCCGGCAGGCCGAGGATCGCGCCGGAGCCGAAGAAGGCGAATCCGTCATGGGTGAAGGTCAGGATGCGGCCCTCGGTGATGAGCTGCGCGACGCCGCGTCCGGCTGTCATCAGGATCAGCGTCGCGACGATCGGCTGGATGCCGAAGACGGCGACGAGGGTGCCGTTCCAGAGACCGGCCAGAAGCCCGGCGGCCAGCGCCACGGCGAGGGCCGGGATCAGGCCGTATCCGCTCGAGATCGCCCAGGCGGCGCAGGCACCGCAGATGGCCATGGTCGCGCCGACCGACAGGTCGATGCCCCGCGTGGCGATCACCAGCGTCATACCCACGGCCAGAAGCGCCACGGGCGCGCCGCGCTTGATCACGTCGATGATCGGCCCGACAAGGCGCCCGCGTTCGTAGTCGACCTGCAGGAACCCCGGAAAGAAGGCGGAGACCAGCAGGATCACCGCCAGAAGGGTCAGAAGCTGCGGCAGGACGCGTCGGATCGCTTGCGGCATCAGGCGGCCTCCCCGGCTTTGGCGTCGGGCGCGGCAATGGCGCGCACGATCCGGTCGGTGGCGATCTCCGTGCCGGTCAGTTCCGCGACGTGGCGCCGGTCCCGCACGACGATCACCCGGTCCGCCACCGCCACGAGCTCCTCGAGCTCCGAGGAAATGACCAGGATCGACATGCCGTCCTCTGTGACCTCCTCGATCAGGCGCAGGATTTCCGCGTGGGCGCCGACGTCGATGCCGCGCGTCGGCTCGTCGAGGATGAAGAACCGCGGGTTCATCGCCAGCCAGCGGGCCAGCACCACCTTCTGCTGGTTGCCGCCCGACAGGTCCCCGACCGCCTTCTCGGCGTCCGAGGTGCGGATATCGAGCCGCTGGATGTAGTGCTCGGCGAGGCGGTTCTGCTCTGCGCGGGGCAGGGGGCGTGCCCAGCCGCGCCGCGCCTGCAGTGCCAGCGCGATGTTCTCGCGCACCGACAGGTCGGCGACGATGCCGTCGGTCTTGCGGTCCTCGGGCGCGAAGCCGAAGCCGGCGGCAATGGCCGCGCGCGGATTGCCGAGGTCCAGCGGTCCTTCGGGTGCCCGCGCCGTGCCGGATTGCGCGGGATGCACGCCGAACAGGACTTCGGCGGTCTCAGTCCGGCCCGCGCCCAGAAGACCGGCGAGGCCCACGACCTCGCCGCGGCCGATCGACAGATCGAACGGCTCGATCTTTCCGCGCCGGCCGAAGCCATCGAAGTGCAGCGCGCGCTCATCCGGCGCGGCGGGCTGCGCCGCGTGGCGCGCGCCTTCGGTCGTCTGCTCTTCCAGTTCGTGGCCCAGCATGTGTTCGATCAGGCGCAGCCGGTCGAGGCGCGCGGTCTCCTCGGTGACGATGCGCTGGCCGTTGCGCAGGACGGTCGCGCGGTCCGCGACCTCGTAGACCTGGTCGAGGAAGTGCGAGATGAAGACGATTCCGAGGCCCCGGTCGCGCAGCCCGCGCATCACGTCGAACAGCATCGCCGTCTCGCGCGCATCGAGGCTCGCCGTCGGCTCGTCGAGGATCAGCACCTTGCCCGACAGCGCCACCGCCCGCGCGATGGCGACGAGCTGCTGCACCGCCACCGAGTAGCTGCCGAGATCGCGGCGCACGTCGACGCCGAGCCCGTATCCCGAGAGCAGTTCCTCCGCCTGGTGGCGCATGGCGCGCTGGTCGATCATGCCGAAGCGGGTCGGCTGGCGGCCGAAGGTCAGGTTCTCCGCCACCGACAGGTTCGGAAGCAGGTTCACCTCCTGGTAGACGGTGCCGATGCCGAGTGCCTGCGCCTCTTGCGTGCTGGCCGGCGAAATCGGCGCGCCGTCCAGGTGCAGCTCGCCCTCGTCGCGCTGGTAGGCGCCGGTCAGGCACTTGATCAGCGTCGACTTGCCGGCACCGTTCTCGCCCAGGAGCGCGTGGACCTCTCCGGCGCGCAGATCGAAATCGACGGCGTCGAGCGCGCGGGTGCCCGGAAACGTCTTGGTCAGGGACCGGATGGTCAGAAGCATGGCGCCCCTCCGAAACAGGGCGCGGTCCGGACCGGCCGCGGCGGCGGGCACGGACCGCGAAGAAGCCGGGGCAGGGGTGCCGCCCCGGCCTTTGCGATCACCGGATCAGTAGCCGAGATCCTTGCGGGCCTCGTATTCGGCCATCGGATCGTCGTCTTGGGTGTAGAGCTTCGACTCGGTCTGGATGAACTTCTCCGGCTCGGTGCCGTCCTCCATGTACGCCTCGAGCGCGTCGAAGGCCGGACCGGCCATGTTCGGCGTCAGCTCCACGGTCGCGTTGGCGTCGCCGTTGGCCATCGCCTGGAAGATGTCCGGCACCGCGTCGATGGACACGACGAGCACGTCCTCGCCGGGGTTCACGCCGGCTTCTTTCATGGCCTGAATCGCGCCGATCGCCATGTCGTCGTTATGGGCGTAGAGCGCGCAGATCTCGCCGCCGCCGCCTTCGGCCTGCAGGAAGCTCTCCATGACTTCCTTGCCGCCGGTGCGGGTGAAATCGCCGGTCTGGCTGCGCACGATCTCGATGTTGTCGTGGCCCTCGATGGCGTTTTCGAACCCGGTCTTGCGGTCGATCGCCGGAGAGGATCCGGTGGTGCCCTGAAGCTCAACCACGCGGCATTCGTCGTCCCCGACCGTATCCACCAGCCACTGTCCCGCGACCTCGCCCTCGTGCACGAGGTCGGAGCCGACGGCCGTCAGGTACAGATCCTCAGAGCTGTCCACCTGCCGGTCGAGCAGCACCACCGGGATCTCGGCTTCCTGGGCTTCCTCGAGCACCGAGTCCCACCCGGTCGCCACGACGGGGGCGAGCAGGATGGCATCGACGCCCTGCGCGATGAAGGACCGGATCGCCGCGATCTGGTTTTCCTGCCGCTGCTGGGCGTCCGAGAAACGCAGGTCGATGCCGCGTTCCTCTGCCTGCTGACGCGTCAGCGTGGTCTCGGCCGCGCGCCAGCCCGATTCCGATCCGATTTGCGAAAAGCCGATGGTCTGGGCCTGGGCGGCCGCACCCAGAGAGACCGCCGCGGCGGTCGCCAATAACGTCTTGATCATGATTTCCTCCCGAATTCGCCCGAGGGCTGACGCAGCGTAGTCATACAGTATGACTTATTGTCAATCTCGGATTTCGCCGGGTGCATGGCTGGACAGCGGGCAGGACCATGGGGAAAGGCGCCGCGGGCAATGGACGCCCGGCGTTTCACCTGCCACAAGAGCCGTGACAGATACGGTGTAAGGACCCCGAAGATGGAAGCACTTCTCGACGCGATCGGCGTGGTGGCACTGGTTCTTCTGGTGCTGATCGGGCTCGCCGCAGGTTACCTTGCCGGGCGGATCGCCGGGCGCAACATGCCGCTCTACCTCGCGATCGGCGTGATCGCGGCGGTGGCCACGCCGTTCATCCTCGCCGCCGTCGGGATCGGCGTGCTGGCGGCCGGGGGCCTCTTGCTGCTGATGGTGGTGGCCGCGGTCGGCGCGATCGTCGTGCTTGCGATCGTGCGGGCGCTGACCGGGCGAAGCTAGACCGCCGCGGTGCACTGGGCGGCGGGCCCCGGCCCGCCGCGCCGCGATATCAGCCGGCCGCCTTCTTGGGCGACTGCGGCAGATCGATGTTGATCTCCAGGCTCGACATCTGGTCGCCGCGCTCCATCCGGACATCGACGTCGTCGTCGGCGATCTCCACGTGCTTGCGGATCGCCGCGACGATGTCGCGCTGAAGCTTCGGCAGGTAGTCCGCCTCTCCGGACCCCGAGCCGCTGCTGCGCTCGTGGGCGAGAAGGACCTGAAGGCGGTCCTTCGCGGTGTCGGCGCTGCGGGCGCGGCGCTGTTTGCGGGCGAAGGCGAACAGGTTCATGACGCCCGCCCGAACAGCCGGTTGAAGAGGCCCGGGCGGCGCTCGCCCTCGATGCGCATCTCGACCTCGTCGCCGGTCAGGCGGCGGACCGCGTCCTCGTAGGCGCGCGAGGCCGCCGAGGGCTGGTCGAGTACCACCGGCATGCCGAGGTTCGACGCCCGCAGGATCGCCTGGCTTTCGGGGATCACGCCCAGAAGCGGCACGGCGAGGATCTCAAGCACGTCCTCGACGTTCATCATCTCGCCGGTATCGACGCGCGTCTGGTCGTGCCGTGTCAGGAGGACCTGCGCCTTCACCGGCTCGGCGCCCTCGCTCTCGGCCCGCTTGGTCTGGCTGCTGAGAAGGCCGAGCACCCGGTCGCTGTCGCGCACCGAGGACACTTCGGGGTTGGTCACGACGACCGCCTCGTCGGCGAAGTACATCGCCATCTGGGCGCCGTGCTCGATCCCTGCGGGGCTGTCGCAGACGATGTAGTCGAACTCCTTCTTGAGCTCGTCCAGCACCTTCTCGACACCCTCCTTGGTCAGCGCGTCCTTGTCGCGGGTCTGCGACGTGGGCAGGATCGACAGCGTGTCGAGCCGCTTGTCCTTGATCAGCGCCTGCTTCAGCCGCGCGTCGCCCTGGATCACGTTGATGAAGTCGAACACCACGCGGCGCTCGCACCCCATGGTCATGTCGAGGTTACGCAGGCCGACGTCGAAGTCGATCACGACCGTGCGGTATCCCTGCTTGGCCAGCCCGGCCGAGATCGCCGCGGCGGACGTCGTCTTGCCGACGCCGCCCTTGCCGGACGTGATCACGACGACCCGGCCGAGGGGCGGCTCCTGCTTCAGATCGCTCGTCATCCAATGACCTCCATGCGCAATCTCTCGTCCTCCAGATAGATATGTGTGGGGCGTTCGCGGAACGTGTCCTCCAGCGTCTCGCTGGTCTGGTAGAGGCCGGCGATAGCCACCAGTTCGGCGTCGAGACTCTGGCAGAAGATCCGCGCGCTTTCGTCGCCATGGGCGCCGGCCATGGCGCGGCCGCGCAGCCTTCCGTAGACGTGGATATTGCCGCCGGCCACCAGCTCCGCGCCCGATCCGACCGATCCGATCACCGTCAGGTCGCCGCTGTCGCAGACCACCGTCTGGCCCGACCGCACCGTCCCGCGCACGAGCTTGTTCTCGACACCGAGCTTGGCGCCGCGCGAGCGGCGGGCGCCGGGAGTCTCGGAGGGCAGCGGTGCGTCCTTGCCCGCGGCCACCGGGATCAGCCCGAGATCCTGCAGCGCGTCCTCGGAGAGATCCGCGGCCGCCTGCACGCCGAAGACGCGCAGCTTGCGACGCCGCAGGTTCGCCACGAGCGATCCGAGCCGCCCGGCCTGCGCCAGCGCCGGCGCGTGCGACAGGTCGAGCACCATCGGCGCGCCGTCGAAGAAGTGCGGCGTCTTTTGCAACTGCTCGTCGAGCTGCGAATAGAACGCGGCATCGTCGCCGCCCGGTTCGACACGCAGCGACAGGGCCGTGAGAAACCGGCCGCGGATCTGGAAATGGGATATCTGGGCCGGCATGTCCCCATGCCGGGCCTGGGCGTATCGGTGAGACACGTCGGACCGCTGCTCCTGCTCGCTGGCGGATCGCGACTCAGGGGCCGCACCGCTCTTGTTGGATCGAGACATTCTCATGGAATCGGGCCGGCGCGAAAGGCGCTTTGCGCGACGTCAGCGAGAACCCGCCATCCGGAAAAAAGTGTTTCGGGCACAACCCGAAGCACCATGCATTTGGCTTGCCGGCGCGCTGGCGGGCAGGCCGGGCAAGCCCCCGAGCTGATGTCACGATCCCGCCGGCGGCCGCATCCGCGCGCCGGCCGTCAGAGCGCGATCTCGTCGCCCGAGTCCATGTCGGCGCCGCGAACGCGCAGGAGGCGATGCTCCCCGGCGGGCAGGATCACCCGCGCGGTGCCGAGCACCGGCTCGCGGTTGCCGTGCTGCTGCCAGTCCAGCGACAGCGTCTCGCCGCCCTCCAAGGTGAAGGCCAGAAGGCTGTGCGGAGCGTCCTCGCTGATCCCGTCATCCTCGTAGAGAACGCCGCAGCCCGCAGCGCCTTCGGGCGCCGGGAAAAGGTGAAGCTGCCGCTCTGCCTCCGCGCCAGGATCGGCGCGCATGGCGCCGCCCGACATCGGCAGCACCGCACCCGCGCGGACGAAGAGCGGCACGGAGCCGAGGCCGACCTTCTGCACCACGACCTCGCCCGGCTGGTGCCAGGTCCCGGCGTGGAAATCCCACCAGCCGGTGCCGTTGAGCGGCAGGTGCACCGTCCGCTCCGTCGCGCCTTCGTCGAGGACGTTTGCGACCAGCAGATCGCGGCCAAGCAGGAACTCGTCGCGCTCTTCCCACGCCGCCGGATCGTCCGGGTGGTCGAGGAAGAGCGGCCGCAGCATCGGCTCGTCCTGCGTCACCGCCTGCCAAAGGCAGGTGTAGAGGTAGGGCAGGAGCCGGTAGCGCAGCGCCAGCGCGTCGCGGATCTGCGGCAGCACCTCGGGATACATCCACGGCTCGTTAACCGTGCCGTCGTCGTTCCACGAATGGATCGTGAAGCGCGGATGGAAGATGCCGTTCTGCACCCAGCGCAGGAACAGCTCCGGCCCCGGGCGCGGGCCGGCAAAGCCGCCGACGTCGTGGCCGATGTTGTAAAAGCCCGACAGGCTCATGCCGAGCCCGGTGCGGATGTTGTAGCGGATCGTCTTCCAGTCGGTGCGGTTGTCGCCCGACCAGGTCTGCGCATGCCGCTGAAGCCCCGGCGCGCCCGACCGCGAGATGAGGTAGGGGCGCCGGCCTGGCGCATGGGCGCGCTGCGCCTCTTCGGAGGCGCGGGTCATCAGGATCGGCATGACCGGCCGGATGAGGCCGATATCGACCGGATCGCCGAAACCGTCGCAGCGCGCCTTGCGGTCCCAGATCTCGTATTCGTTGTTGTCGTTCCAGGTCGACCCGATGCCGTGTTCAAGAAGCTGACGGGTCACGCCCTCCTTCCACCATGTCACCGCATCGGCATTGGTGAAATCGAGGTGAGAGCCCTCGTCGTCCCAGAAGCTCGACCGCTCGGGCTGGTCCGGTGCCTCGCTGTCGCGCACGAAAAGGCCCGCCTTCGCCACCTCGTCGTAGCGCGGATGGTCCTGCAGGAGGCACGGCTTGATGTTGGCGATGAGATGCACGCCCGCGTCGCGGAACTTCGCGGTCATCGCGTCCACGTCCGGTACCTTTTCGGTGTTCCAGTTGAAGACGTAGCGCTTCGGCCCGATGGAGGTGTAGCCCGACGACATCTGGAAGCTGTCGCAGGGGATGTCGTGCTCCTCGATCCGGGTCAGGAACCCTTCGAGCTGCGCCTGCGCGTCGGGCGCGTCGGTGTAGCTCATGGTGGAGCCGGAATAGCCCAGCGTCCAGCGCGGCGGGAAGGCGGTTCCGCCGGTCAGCCGCACCTGGCCCTTCACGAGGTCCAGCATCTGCGGCGCCCAGCGGACATAGTAGTCGAGATCGCCGTCCTCGGCCCGGACCCCGCGATAGGCGAGGTGGTAATTGTCGAGCTCGTTGCCGAGGTCGAACCAGCACGAGGCGAGGTTGTCGTAGAAGATCGACCAGGCGCCGGCGCCTTCGGTCTGGGTCATCGTGAACGGCACGTGCTTGTAGAGCGGATCGGTCGTCTCCGCGTCGTAACCCATGGCGTCGAGATTGCGCATCTCGTAACGCTTGCCGGTCCGCTCCAGATCGCCCGCCTTTTCGCCGAGGCCGTGAATCCGTTCACCGGGATAGCGGCGCAGGAAATGGCCGTGGCGGTGATCGTCGGTGCCCATCAGCGTGCCGCCGGTCGGGCGTTCCTCGGTGAAGGGGACCCATTCATCGCCGATCCACGCAGCCCAGCAGAGCTGCAGCGGCGTGCGGATCGTCAACTGCAGCCGCGCGGTCTCGATCTCGAGAGCGTCGCCTTCGCGGATCGTCACCGCCGGGCAGGAAAAGCCCGACAGGTCGTCGCGCGCGCGCCCTTCCCATGGCATCGCGCCGCCCGGCGCGACGGTCCAGGTGCGGTCCAGCCGCCAGGCGCCGTTCTTCAGAAGCGACACCCGGATCAGGTCGTCCTCCAGCGCGCGGATGCGCAGGATGTGCCGGCCCTCGACCAGAAGATCGCAGCCCGCGTCGTGACGGTCGTGGAGGGTCCAGTTGCGCAGAGTCTTCATGAGCCGTATCCAAGCAGAACGCGCGGCAGGAAGAGGCTGATCTCGGGCACGTAGGTCACCACGAGCAGCAGCGTCACCAGCACCGCGTAGAGGGGAAGAAGCGGGCGGATCACCTTGGCGATGGAGGTCCCCCCGACGGAGCAACCGACAAAGAGCGCGGAGCCGACGGGCGGCGTGCAGATGCCGATGCAGAGGTTGAAGGTCATCACGATGCCGAAATGCACCGGGTCCATCCCGAGATCGCCCACCACCGGCATGAAGATCGGCGTGAAGATCAAGAGCGCCGGTGTCATGTCCATGAACGTGCCGATCAAGAGGAGCGTGACGTTGATCGCAAGGAGGATCGCCAGCGGATTGTCCGAGATGCCGAGCAGCAGATCGGAGATCGTGTTCGGGATCATCCCGAAGGCCATCGCCCGGCTCATCGCGATGGACGCGCCGATCATCAGCAGCACGACCGACGTCGTGACGGCCGATTCCATGATGATCCGGGGCAGGTCGCGCACGCTGATCTCGCGGTACCAGACAAGCGCGAGGACCAGCGCGTAGATCACCGCCGCGGCCGACGCCTCGGTCGCCGTGAAGATGCCCGAGATGATGCCGCCCATGATGACGACGATCAGGCCCAGCGGCAGGATCGCGTCGCGCGCCGCGCGGAACACCTCGCCCCGGCTGGGGCGGGGGGAGACGGGGTAGCCGCGCCGCTTGGCGATGATGCCGGCGACCAGCATCAGCCCGCCGCCCATCAGCAGCCCCGGCAGGTATCCCGCGACGAACAGCGCCGCGATGGAGGTGCCGCCGGTGATCAGCGAGTAGATGATGAGCGTAGCCGACGGCGGGATCAAAAGGCCGGTGGGGCAGGAGGCGATGTTGACCGCCGCCGAATAGCTCCGGTCGTAACCTTCGCGCTCCTGCAGGGGCGCCATGACGCCGCCGACCGCCGCGGCGGAGGCAACGGCCGAGCCCGAGATCGCGCCGAACATCATGTTGGCGATGACGTTGCAATGGGCCAGCGCGCCGGGCAGGCGGCCGGCCAGAACCTTGGCGAAGTCGATCAGCCGCAGCGCGATGCCGCCGCGGTTCATGATGTTGCCCGCCAGGATGAAGAACGGGATCGCCAGCAGCGTGAAGCTGTCGAGCCCCGACGCCATCTGCTGGGCGACGATGAAGATCGACTGCTCGAAGCTCATGAACAGAAGGAAGGTCAGCGTCGCCGCGGACCCGATGGCGAAGGCGATCGGCACGCCCATCGCCATGAAGACGACGAAGGAGCCGAACAGGACCCAGATCGCGTAGCTCACGTGCGCCTCCTCATTCCAGCGGCAGGTCGACCTCGCCCTCGGCGCCCGGCAGGCGCCCCCGGGCGATTTCGGCGAAGAAGAGGGCGCAGTAATACACGATCACCGCGCCCGAGAACGGGATGGCCCCGTAGACCCAGCCCATGGAGATGCGCAGCGCCGGGGTCACCTGGCCGGAGGCCAAGGTGCGCGCGACCAGCGTGCTGCCGCCCCAGACCATCACGATCGCCGCGAACACCGCGACGACGGTCAGGATCGACGCTTCGGAGGCGAGCTTCGCCCGGCCCTTCAGCGAGTCGGTCAGAAGGTCGATGGCGAGGTGCCGCCGCGCGCCGAATGTGTAGGCGCCGCCGATCAGGGCGAGCCACATGAACAGGAAGCGGGCGATCTCGTCGGTCAGCACGCTGGGTGTTCCGAAGACGTAGCGGCTGACCACCTGCCAGCTCACGCAGACGACGAGCGTGGCGAAGATCGCGATGATGATGACCCGCAGGGAGACGTCGACTGCCGATTTCATGGCGTGCCTCGCCGCACCGTGCGTCTATGTCCGTGAAGTGCCGACATCTCGCCTCCTCCCCGTGCCGAGAATTTCGCGCAACCTTTCAGTCACGGGCGCTTTGGTCAACCAATTTACACAAACCGGTTGACTAGATGGCGCGGTCGCAGCCATGTTCCGGTTGATTGGTCGACCAGTCTGGGCGACCAGATCTTGCGACATTCCGGGAGGACACCATGAAATTTAACGCTCTTTTCGCGACGACAGCCGTCGCGGCGCTGGCCACGGCGGCCCAGGCCGACACGCTGCGTCTCAACCACAACAATCCCGAGGATCACCCCACGCACGTCTCCATGCAGTTCATGGCCGACCGCGTGTCCGAGCTGACCGACGGTGAGGTGCAGATCCAGATCTTCCCCAACGGGCAACTCGGCACCCAGCGCGAATCGATGGAGCTGCTGCAGAACTGCTCGCTCGAGATGGCGCGGTCCAACGCCTCCGAGCTCGAAGCGTTCGAGGAAAGCTACTCGGCCATCAACCTGCCCTACATCTTCGATTCCGAAGATCACTTCGAACAGGTGATCTCGGGCGAGATCGGCCAGGACATCCTTGCCGCGTCGGAAGACAACGGCTTCCGCGGCGTGGCCTTCCTGACCGAGGGCGCGCGGTCGTTCTACGGCCAGAAGCCGATCCTGTCGCCGGCCGACCTCGACGGCGTGAAGGTGCGCGTGCAGCCGTCGCCGTCGGCGATCCGGATGGTCGAGCTGCTCGGCGGCAACCCCACGCCGATCTCCTGGGGCGAGCTTTACAGCGCCCTGCAGCAGGGTGTCGTCGACGCGGCCGAGAACAACCCGACCGCACTGACCTCCGCACGCCATGGCGAGGTCGTGTCGGACTTCTCGCTCGACGAGCACACGATCATTCCGTCGGTCGTCCTGATCTCCAACTGCGCCTGGGACAACATGAGCGAGGCGGAGCAGGAGGCGCTGATGACCGCCGCCGCCGAAATGCAGGAGCGTCACGGCGAGGATTGGGCAGAAGCCTCCGATGCGGCCATCGAGCAGGCCAAAAGCGAGCTCGGCGTCGAGGTGCACGAGGTCGACAAGGCCCCCTTCGTCGAGGTTGTGCAGCCGATGTACGACGAGGTCGCGTCCCAGTCCGACACCGTGGCCGACCTGATCGAGCGCATCCAGGCCGCCGCGGGCGACGGCTCGGGCTCCTGAGCCGGCCATGCTCGAACGATCCGACATCGCGGAGAACGCGCTGCAGGCGCTGCATGACGAGGCCTATGACCGGCCCTTCAACCTGCAGAACCTGAATGCGGATACGATGATCTTCACCGGGGGCCGGCAAAGCCGGTCCTTGGATGGGGACTGGCTGTTCTGCGTGGACCTTCTCGATACCGGGCTCAGGCAGAAATGGTACGCCATGACGCCGTCCCGCCCGGAGGATCGGATCGAGCCGTGGGATTACGACCCCCACGAGGGCGAGACGGTGCCGGTCCCGTCGTGCTGGCAGATGCTCAAGGAGAAGTGGTACTTCTTCGAGGGCTCGGCCTGGTACAGCCGGCCGGTCACCGTGGACCCCCTGGACAAGGGGCGGCGCCGTTTCCTGCGGATCGGCGCCGCGCAATACGATTGCAAGGTGTTCGTGAACGGCGCCTTCCTCGGCAACCATTACGGCGGCTCGACCCCGTTCTGCGTCGAGGTGACAGACGCGCTGGCGGAGGGCGAGAACTGGATCATGCTCTGCGTGAACAACACGCGGACGCTGGACCGGGTGCCGATGCGCAATACCGACTGGTTCAATTACGGCGGCGTCTACCGCGAGGTTGAGCTGTTCGAGACGCCGGAGACGGTAATCCGAGATCTCTTCGTGCGGCTCGACGGCGGCAAGATCCGTGTCAGCATGACAGCCGACGGCCCCGCCGAAGCCGCGCGGATCGAGATCCCCGAGCTTGGCATCGATGCTTCGATCGCGCTGTCCGGCGGGCAGGGGGAGGCGGCGTTCGATGCCGCGCCGGACCTCTGGTCGCCGGAGACGCCGCGCCTGTACGACGTGACCTGCACCGTGGGCGAGGACATCGTGCGCGACCGCGTCGGATTCCGCACGGTCGAGCGGCGCGGCACCGACATCGTGCTCAACGGCAAGCCGCTTTTCCTGCGCGGCATCTCCGTCCACGAGGACGACGCGGAGACCGGCAAGCTCACGAGCGAGGCCGATATCCGCCGCCGCTTCGAACACGCGCTAGAGCTTGGCTGCAACTTCGTCCGGCTCGCGCATTACCCGCATCACGAACGCGCGCCGCAGATCGCCGACGAGATGGGCCTGCTGCTCTGGGAGGAAATCCCGGTCTACTGGGCCATCGACTTTGCCAACCCCGACACCCGGGCCGACGCGACCAACCAGTTGCGCGAGCTCATCCGCCGTGACCGCAACCGGGCGAGCGTTGCGATCTGGTCCATCGGCAACGAGAACCCCGACACCGATGCGCGCCTGTCTTTCATGCGCCACCTCGCGGACACGTGCCGCGCGGAGGACCCGACGCGCCTGATCGGCGCGGCCTGCCTCGTCAATCACCGCAAGCTGAAGATCGAGGATCGGCTCGCCGCGCATATCGACGTGATCGGGATCAACGAATATTACGGCTGGTATGACGAGAATTTCGACGAACTGGCCGTGATCGGAGAGAACTCCGCCCCCGACCGGCCAGTGGTCATCTCCGAGACCGGCGCGGACGGCGACCACGAGGCCGGGCCCGAGACGGGCCTGTTCTCCGTCGCCTACCAGGCCGAGGTCTACGAGAAGCAGATCGCGACGCTGCGCACGCTCGATTACGTCAAGGGCATGTCACCCTGGATCCTCTACGATTTCCGGGTCGAGCGGCGCCAGAACGTGTTCCAGCGCGGCTGGAACCGCAAGGGTCTGATCGCGGCCGACAAGCGCACGAAGAAGCCCGCATTCCACGTCCTCGCGGCGCATTACGCCGAGCGCCGCGCGACCGAGGAGACCGGGCAATGACCGGCCGGCGGCAATACCAGGACGTCGCGCAGGCCATCCGCGGGCTGATCGCGGATGCGCGTCTCGGAGAGGGCGACCGCCTGCCGCCCGAGCGCGGGCTGTCGGAGCGGCTGAACGTGTCCCGCTCTCTCGTGCGGGAGGCGCTTATCCTGCTGGAGATCGAGGGCGCGGTGGAGGTCCGCAAGGGCTCCGGCGTCTACGTCTCGGTGGCTGCGCCCGAGACGGCTGCGCCTGTGCGCGACGATATCGGGCCGTTCGAGCTCTTGCAGGCGCGCCAGCTCGTAGAGGCCGAGATCGCAGGCTTTGCCGCGCGAAACGTCACCAAGTCCGACATCCTGCATCTGCGCGAGGCGCTGGAACGCGAACGCGCCGACCTTGCGCGCGGCGACGCCGATTATTCCGGCGACCGCGAGTTCCACCGGCTCGTGGCGCAGGCCACCCAGAACTCTGTCCTGGTGGATATGGTCGAGGAGCTGTGGCGCAAGCGCGAGCAGAGCCCGATGTGGGCCAAGCTGCACAACCGCATCTTCGAGACGACGTACCGTCGGTCCTGGCTGGACGACCACGAGGCCGTTCTCGCCGGTCTTCAGGCGCGCAACGAGGGGGCGGCCCGCGCGGCGATGTGGCGCCATCTCGGCAATGTGCGGGACACGCTGATGACGCTCTCGGATGTCGATGATCCGTCCTTCGACGGGTACCTGTTCGAGCCGGTCACGCGGACCGGCTGACCCCAAGCCGCATCGCGAAAGAGGAAATACATTCCATGATCGAATCCTGGCGCTGGTTCGGCCCCGACGACCCCGTGACCCTCTCCGACATCCGGCAGGCCGGGGCGCGCGGCATCGTCACCGCGCTGCACGGCCAGCCGGCCGGCACGGTCTGGACGAAAGACGAGGTCGCAGCGCGGCAGGAGATGATCGCCAATGCCGGGCTCGACTGGAATGTGGTCGAGAGCATTCCGGTGCACGAGGACATCAAGACCGGTGCGCCGGGCTGGCAGGCCCATGCAGACGCCTGGGCCGAAAGCCTGCGCGCCGTGGGTGCGGCCGGCATCGGCACCGTCTGCTACAATTTCATGCCGGTGCTGGACTGGACGCGCACCGACCTTTCGCACGCATTGGAGGACGGCGCGCGCTGCCTGCGTTACGACGCCGTCGATGCGGCGGTCTTCGACATCCATGTCCTCGCCCGCGACGTCGCGGCGGCCGATCACCGGCCCGATATCGCCGAAGAGGCGGCGAAGCGGGCCGCGTCTCTGGGCGATGCGGGTCGGAAGCGGCTCACGGACACGATCATCGCCGGGCTGCCGGGGGCCGAGGAAAGCTGGACGCTGGAGGCGTTCCGCGACCGCATCGCCGCCTATCGCGGCATCGGGGCCGAGGGGCTGCGCGCCAACCTCTTCGCCTTCCTCGACCGCGTGCTGCCGGCGGCGGAAGAAGCGGGCGTGAAGCTCGCCATCCACCCCGACGACCCGCCGTTCCCGCTGTTCGGTCTGCCGCGGGTGGTGTCGACCGAATCCGATCTTGCCGCCATCCTGGCGCACGCGGACACTCCGGCGAACGGTCTGACCTTCTGCACCGGCTCGCTTGGCGTGCGTGCCGACAACGACCTGCCGCGCATGATCGACCGCTTCGGAAACCGGGTGCATTTCCTTCACCTGCGCTCTACCCGGCGGGAAGCGGACGGCATCAGCTTCCACGAGGCCGAGCATCTCGGCGGCGATGCGGGCCTCGTGGAGATCGTGCGCCGCGCGCTCAGCCTAGAAGCGCGGCGCGGCGCGGCGATCCCCATGCGCCCCGACCACGGCCACATGATCGCCTGGGACCGGGAGCGGGGAATGCGCGCCGGCTATCCCTATATCGGACGGCTGCGCGGGCTGGCCGAGCTGCGCGGCGTGGCGGCGGCGTTGGCGTCCTAGCGTGGCGCCGCCGCCCGGCCCGGGCCGGATGGGAAAACCCTGCGAATGGTGCCGCCTCCTCCTGCGCTGAAAGCCATCGGCCGGCAGGTATCCGGTCGGGCACGGCGGCGCATCCCGTCAGTCGCCCAGGCGATAATCGGCGATGACGGGGTAGTGGTCCGAAGGCCAGTCGCCGGCGAAGCGGCGGCGCAGGACGACCGGACCTCCGACGCGCGTCAGGCCGGCGCCCGAGGCGATGTGGTCGATGGCGCCGAAGAGGTTGACCCCCCGGTCGAAATGGTACGTCGCGCCCTCCGTCGGCGCGAAGTCGAACCCGGCCTCTTCAAGTATGTCCAGCGTCGGCGCGCCAGCGCGGGCGTTGAGATCGCCGAGGAGCAGGACGGGAATGTCCGAGGGCCATGCGGCGAGGCGGCGCACGACGAGCTCCGCGGATTTCAGCCGGTTGTCGCCGCTGGCGGCGTCGAAATGCACGTTGAGCACGCGGAACGCCCGGCCTGAGGTGGTGGCGAATTCCGCCCAGGACGCAAAGGCGGGATAGGAGCCGTCGAAGCTGCGCGCGTAGATCCGCTCGGGCGTCTCCGAGAAGAAGAACCAGCCCTGGTCGCGCAGCGACAACCGATCTGTGCGGTAGAAGATCGGCTGGGTCGAGGGAAAATCGCGCCAGTCGCCGATAGCAGCGGCGGCATAGCCGGGATTGCGGTCCAGCAGGTAGCTCCGGGCCAGATTGACGTCGTCGCTGTTGCCGCCCGAGAAGGTCTCCATCTCCTGGAAGGCGACAAGGTCGGCCTCCATCGCCTTAAAAGCGGCGTCGAGCGACGGCGCGCGCCCCTGCCAGTCACCAACAGACCAGCGGCCGGTCTCGTGCCGCGCCCGGATGTAATGGACATTGTGCGTGGCCACGCGCAGGGCGCCTTCGGCGCGCGGCGGCAGCGCGCCGCTTCCCGAATTGGCGATGTGGAGTGCGCAGGCCAGGATCAGCGGTAGCGCGAGGACGAGAGCGAGGAGACGAAGCGCGGTCTTCATGGCTGGAGAGTGTAGGGCGCGATGCCGATCGGGGGGGCGGAATCGTGCCCGTACCGTGCGACTGCCACCCCGGCAGGTTGTGTGGCGGGGGGGCACCAAAAAAAAGGCCGAGCACAAAGCTCGGCCGAAGTCCAACAGGGAGGTATGAACATGCTGCCCCGAAGGGCGTTGCATCGTTCGATTGCTGAATTAGGCATCGCGTTTGAGTCGCGCAAGCGAAAGCGCTGCGGCTGCTGGGCATTGCCGCTATGCGTCACATGCAAGACACGTTTAACGTGTGTAGACGAAGGCCACACGCAAAGGCTGCGTGCAGGAGGTGGGCGCGTTCACTCGGCGCCCATGGCCTTCCGGCTGGTGCGGTGGGCGACGATTTCTTCCTGCACGAAATCGCGGAAGGCGGCGATGCGCTTGGACTGGCGCAGCTCCTCGGGGTAGGCGAGGAAGACCGGCACCTCGTTGGACTCCACGTCCGGCAGCACGCGCACGACCGAGGGGAAATCCTCGATGATGTAATCGGGCAGCACGCCGATGCCGAGGCTGGATATCACCGCCTGCAGCACGCCGAAGTAATTGTTCACGGTCAGCGTGCCGTGGATGTCGTGGGTCAGGAGGTTCTGGACCAGCTGCAACCCGGCGGTGACCTGCGCTGAGCGCGGATTCTGGCAGATCAGGCGGTGGCCGGACAGCTCCTCGAGCGTGCGGGGCGTGCCGAAGCGGTCGAGGTAGTCGGGCGCGGCGTAGAGGCGCATCTTCACCGACATCAGGCGTTTGCGGATGAGGTCCGCCTGGCTTGGTTCCTTCATGCGGATGGCGACATCGGCCTCGCGCATCGGCAGGTCGAGCACGCGCTCTTCCAGCATCAGGTCGATGTTGAGCTCGGGATGCTTGTCGTAGAGCTTCTGCAGCCTCGGGGCGAGCCACAGCGAGCCGAAGCCGGTCGTGGTGGTCACCCGCAACTCGCCGAAGACTTCCTCTTCGCTGTCGTGGATGCGGGCGGTCGCCGCTTCCAGCCGCTTAACCATGGAGGAGGTCGCATCGAACAGCAGCTCCCCCTGTTCGGTGAGGATCAGGCCCCGTGCGTGGCGGTGGAAGAGGGTGGTGTTGAGCGATTCCTCCAGCGCGCGAATTTGCCGGGACACCGCCGATTGCGACAGGTGCAGCGCGTCGCCGGCATGGGTGAGCGAACCGGCATCGGCCACCGCGTGAAAGATTCTGAGCTTGTCCCAATCCATCCGATCAACTTTCGAGCATTCTGTGTGCTGTACCCCGAAATAATGAATACATGTAGAATGTTCTATGCCGCAGCGCAGAAAAGGCCCGAAAAATTCCTGTGCGCGTCAGGCTATTTGACCTAGATTCCTGAAATGGATGGATCATTGAGCGGCGGGAGGCGCACGATGAGCACACATGACATTTCCCTGAACGACCGCTTCGACATTGGCAAGGATCGAGTGCTCTTGAACGGCACGCAGGCGCTTGTGCGGCTGATGCTGATGCAGAAAGCGCGCGACGAGACGGCGGGGCTGGACACCGCCGGTTACGTGACGGGCTATCGCGGCTCGCCGCTCGGCGCGGTGGACCTGCAGATGAAGCGCGCCGGCAAATGGCTCGAAGCGGCGAATATCCTTTTCAAGGAGGGGTTGAACGAGGATCTGGCCGCCACGCAGCTCTGGGGCAGCCAGCAGGCCGAACTGCGGGGGGAGGGCAAGTACGACGGCGTCTTCGGGCTCTGGTACGGCAAGGGCCCGGGGGTGGACCGGTCCGGCGACGTGATGCGGCACGCCAACATGGCCGGCACCTCGCAACACGGCGGTGTGCTGATGGCCATGGGCGACGACCACACGGGAGAGAGCTCCACCGTGCTGCACCAGTCCGAATGGGCGCTCGTGGACGCCTATATGCCGGTGGTCAGCCCCGCCGGTGTGCAGGAGATCCTCGATTACGGCATCTACGGCTATGCGCTCTCCCGGTTCGCCGGGCTCTGGGTCGGCCTCAAGACCATGAAGGACACGGTGGAGGCGACGGCGGTGGTCGACGGGCGCCCGGACCGGATGCGCCTCGTGGACCCGTCCGATTTCGCCATGCCCGAGGGCGGGTTGAACATCCGGCTGGGCGACACCCCGCACCTGCAGGAGGCGCGGATGATCGACCACAAGCGCTTCGCGGCGGAGGCGTTCAGCCATGCCAACCGCATGGACAAGCGTGCCTGGGGCAAGCCGGGCGCGAAGATCGGCCTCGTGGCAGCGGGCAAGAACTGGCTCGACCTCACCCATGCGCTGACCCTCCTGGGCATCGACGAGGCGGAGGCCGAGCGGCTCGGGATCACCACCTACAAGGTCGGGCAAACCTTCCCCCTCGACATGCAGGGCTTCCACGACTGGGCCGAGGGGCTCGACCTCATCATCATCGTCGAGGAGAAGCGCAAGCTGATCGAGGTGCAGGTGAAGGAGGCGATCTTCGACGACCGCCGGGGGCGGCGCGTCTATGGATGGTACAAGGGCGGCGCCGGCGGCATGCACCGCGAGGAGCTGTTCCCGACGCGCGGCGCGCTCGATCCCGTCTGGATCGCCGAGAAGTTGGGCGAGATCCTGATCGAGGAGGGGCGTGGCACCGAGGCCGTGAAGGCCGGCCTCGCGACGCTGGCCGAAGCGCGCAAGGCGGACAACGTGGAAGAGATCGCGGCGCGGCTGCCCTATTACTGCGCCGGCTGCCCGCACAACACCTCCACCAAGGTGCCCGAGGGCAGCCGCGGCTATGCCGGGATCGGCTGTCACTACATGGTGCAATGGATGGACCGCAGTACCACCGGCTTCACCCATATGGGCGCCGAAGGGGCGAACTGGATCGGCGAGGCGCCGTTCTCGAAGACGCCGCACGTCTTCCAGAACATCGGCGACGGCACCTACAACCATTCGGGGAAACAGGCGATCCGCGCGGCGCTCGCCGCCGGGACGAACATCACCTACAAGATCCTCTACAACGATGCCGTCGCGATGACCGGCGGGCAGAAGAACGAAGGCGGGCTGACCCCGGGTCGCATCGCCCGGGAGCTCGAGGCGATGGGCGTCGGCCGGATCGAGGTCGTCTACGACGAGAAAGAAGAGCCCGAGCGCGCGCATTTCCCCAAATCGGTCGGCTGGCACGAACGGGCCGAGCTGGAGACCGTGCAGAAGGAGCTGCGCGAGGTCCCCGGCGTCACCGCGATCCTCTACGTGCAGACCTGCGCGGCCGAGAAGCGGCGGCGCCGCAAGCGCCGTGAATTTCCCGACCCCGACACTCGCGTCTTCATCAACACCGATGTCTGCGAGGGCTGCGGTGATTGCGGAGTGCAGTCCAACTGTGTCGCCATCGCCCCGAAGGAGACCGAGTTCGGCCGCAAGCGCGAGATCGACCAGTCGGCCTGCAACAAGGATTTCTCCTGCCTCAACGGGTTCTGCCCGTCTTTCGTCACGCTCGAAGGGGCGCAGCCGAAGAAGGGCGCGACCACCGACTTGATGCTGCCGGATCTGCCGGAACCGAAGGTGCCGGGCATCGACAAGACCTGGAACGTGATCGTCACCGGTGTCGGCGGCACCGGGGTCGTGACCGTGGGCGCGGTGATGGCGCAGGCGGCGCAGATCGCCGGCATGGGCGCCGGCATGATGGAGATGGCCGGCCTCGCCCAGAAGGGCGGCGCGGTGCACATCCACTTGCGGCTGGCCAAGGCGCCCGAGGACATCAGCGCGGTGCGCGTGGCGACCGGGGAGGCCGACGCGCTTATCGGCGGCGATCTGGTGGTGAGCGCCGGGTCGAAGACGCTGGGGCTATGCGCCACGGGCCGCACCGGCGCCGTGGTCAACAGCCACGAGACACCGACGGGAGAGTTTACCCGCAACACCGAGTTCGCGCTTCCGGCCGACCGACTGAAGCTGGCGCTGGAGCGGCGGATGAAGGACCGGCTGGACCTCTTCGACGCGTCGGAACTGGCGCGCGCCACACTGGGCGATTCCATCTTCTCCAACGTGATGCTGCTTGGCGCGGCCTGGCAGCGGGGCCTCGTGCCGCTGCCGAAAGCCGCGATCCTGCGGGCCATCGAGCTCAACGGCGCGGCCGTGGAGGGCAACACCCGCGCCTTCGAGATCGGCCGCTGGGCGATGGTGCACCCCGAGGAGGCGGCCCGCGTGGCGGTGCCGAACGTGGTGGACAGGCCGAAGACGCTCGAAGAGCGGATA
Organism: Roseivivax sediminis; assembly: GCF_900112685.1. Taxonomy (GTDB): domain Bacteria; phylum Pseudomonadota; class Alphaproteobacteria; order Rhodobacterales; family Rhodobacteraceae; genus Roseivivax; species Roseivivax sediminis. The sequence goes on along the minus strand of NZ_FOMS01000007.1, from coordinate 224,213 downwards.
GAGGCGCGCGCCGCGCACCTGACCGCCTACCAGGGCAAGCGCCTCGCCCGGCGCTACCGCGCGATGGTGGATCGCGTGGAGGACCCGAAGCTGCGCGAGGCGGTCGCGCGCGGCTATCACAAGCTGCTGTCCTACAAGGATGAGTACGAGGTCGCGCGGCTCCACCTGGAGACCCGCGCGAAGGCCGAGGCGGCCTTCGACGGTAAATTCCGCATGCACTTCCATCTCGCCCCGCCGATCCTGGCCAAGGAGGGCGCCGACGGCCGCCCTGTCAAGAAGCGCTACGGCGAGGGCATGCTGCGCAATTTCCGCCTGCTCGCGCGTCTGAAATGGCTGCGCGGCACGCCTTTCGATCCGTTCGGCCGGTCCGAGGAGCGCCGGATGGAGCGCGCGCTGATCCGGCAATACGAGGCCGACATGGCCGAATGGCTGCCGCAGGCGCGCCCCGGGACGCGGGACGCGCTGGTCGCGCTGGCCGAGTTGCCGCGCACGATCCGCGGCTTCGGGCCGGTCAAGGCGGCGAACGCGGAAAAGGCCAGGAGGCGGCGCGAGGAACTGCTGGCGGCGCTACGCGATGGCGGCACGGCGCTGGCCCGCGCGGCGGAATAGATGTCGCATGGCGGAGCGAGGGGCCAGCCCCTCGCGCTCCCCGGGATATTTCCGGGCAGATGAATGGGCGGCGCGGCGCGTACGCCCCGGCGTGTCGCGATGTATCCGGCGCTGTTCATGCGCGCCCGCCGCGCCCGGGATACGCGCGACCTGATGGAATTCCTGCGCGCGTCGACCTATGGCTTGTCCCCGACTCCGCCGGCATCGCTCGATACCGGTTTGGAGTTCGAGGAGAAGCATCGGTAGGGCAGGCAGATGTGCGCGGAGGCCGCGCGCCAGAGGCCGCCCGGACAAGGCGAGGCAGGGCGCATGGCAGTAGGCATCTTCGATTCGGGGCTCGGCGGCCTCACGGTTCTGGACGCGGTGTCGCGGCATCTGCCCGAGGTGCCGTTCGTCTATCTCGGCGACAATGCCAATGCGCCCTATGGCGTCCGCAACGCGGATGATATCTACCGGCTGACCACCGCCGGGGTGCAGCGGCTCTTTGACGAGGGCTGCGACCTGGTGATCCTGGCCTGCAACACCGCGAGCGCTGCGGCCCTGCGCCGGATGCAGGCGGCCTGGATCCCCGAGGGCAAGCGCGTCCTCGGCGTCTTCGTGCCGCTGATCGAGGCGCTGACCGAGCGGCGCTGGGGCGACAATTCGCCGCCGCGGGAGGTCGCGGTGAATTGCGTGGCGCTGTTCGCGACACCGGCGACGGTGCGCAGCCGCGCCTTCCAGCGCGAACTGTCCTTCCGCGCGGTGGGCGTCGACGTGGAGGCGCAGGCCTGCGGCGGGCTCGTCGATGCGATCGAGGAGGGCGACATGATCCTCGCCGAGGCGCTGGTGCGCTCGCACGTCGATGCGCTCAAGCGCAAGATGCCGCATCCCGAGGCCGCCATGCTGGGTTGCACGCATTATCCGCTTCTCGAGGAAGTGTTCCGGGAGGCGCTGGGCCCCCGGGTCAAGGTGTTCAGCCAGGCCCAGGTGGTGGCCGAGAGCCTTGAAGATTACCTCAAACGCCATCCCGGACGCGCCGGGGACGGGACGGCGAAGTTCCTGACCACCGGCGATCCGCGCAAGGTCTCGGGGCAGGCGACGCAGTTCCTGCGCCGGCAGATCGTGTTCGAGGCGGCATGAGCCGACCGGCGGGGGCGTTCCGCCCCCGCACGCCCTGAGAGTATTTGCGGCCCAAAGAAGCCGGGAGGCGCTAAGGGGTCTGGCGCCATGGTCTTGGCGTGCGGGACGGGTTAGAAGGCGCGCGAAGAGCGCCGGAAGGAGACAGGCCATGACCCACAGGATCGCCATCATCGGCGCGTCGGGCTATACCGGCGCGGAGCTTATCCGCCTGATCGCCACGCATCCGTCTTTCGAAATCCGCGCGCTTGCCGCCAATTCCAGGGCTGGGCAGGAGATGGCGGCGGTGTTTCCGCATCTGCGCCATCTCGATCTGCCGAAGCTCGTAACCTGGGAAGAGATCGACTTCGGCGGCATCGACCTGTGCTTCTGCGCGCTCCCGCACAAGACGAGCCAGGAGGTGATCTCCCAACTGCCGGAGCATCTGAAGATCGTCGATCTGTCTGCCGATTTCCGGCTGCGGGATCCCGAGGCCTATGCGCAATGGTACGGCAACGCCCACGCCGCGACGCAGATGCAGAAGGAGGCCGTCTACGGCCTGACCGAGTTCTACCGCGAGGAGATCGCCTTGGCGCGGCTCGTCGCCGGTACCGGTTGCAATGCGGCGACCGGGCAGTTCGCGCTGCGTCCGCTGATCGCGGCCGGGGCGATCGGACTGGACGACATCATCCTCGATCTGAAATGCGGGGTCAGCGGGGCCGGGCGGTCGCTGAAGGAAAACCTTCTGCACGCCGAGCTGTCGGAGGGCACGAACGCCTACGCGGTGGGCGGCACGCACCGGCATCTGGGCGAGTTCGATCAGGAATTTTCCGCCATCGCAGGGCGCGAGGTCCGGGTGCAGTTCACGCCGCATCTTCTGCCGATGAATCGCGGTATCCTCGCCACCGCCTACGTGTCGGGCGAGGCGGAGACGGTGCATGGCGCGCTGGCCGCGGCTTATGCGGACGAGCCGTTCCTGCACGTCCTGCCGATGGGCGAGACGCCGTCGACGCATCATGTGCGCGGCTCGAACTTCTGCCATATCGGCGTGACCGGGGACCGGATCGGCGGGCGGGCCATCGTGGTCGCCGCGCTCGACAACCTCACCAAGGGGTCTTCGGGGCAGGCGGTGCAGAACGCGAACCTGATGCTGGGCGAGGCGGAGACGGCCGGGTTGATGCTGGCGCCCTGCTTCCCATGATCCGCCGGGCGGCTGCGGCGCGCGGCCGCTTTTCGTAGCCGGGGCGGATCGCCTATATTGGATACGGAACAGCAGAGGATTGGGCATGGCACTTGCGAGGCTGAAGAAGAGACGCCGGATCCAGGTGGTGGCGCTGGCGGCGGTGGCGCTGGTCGTGTCGACGGCGCTCATCGGCTACGCGATGCGCGACGGCATCAACTTCTTCCGCTCCCCGAGCGAGGTGATGGCCGAGCCGCCGCGCGCCGACGAGGTGTTCCGCATCGGTGGGTTGGTGGAAGAGGGCACGCTCGTGCGTGGACAGGGCGAGCGGGTGTCGTTCGCCGTGACCGATGGCGGGGCGAGCGTGCCGGTCGTTTTCACCGGCGTGCTGCCGGATCTCTTCGAGGAGAACCAGGGCATGGTCGGCACCGGCCGCTACGTGGACGGCACCTTCGAGGCGACCGAGATCCTGGCCAAGCACGACGAGACCTACATGCCCAAGGAGGTCGTGGACGCGCTGAAGGAGCAGGGCGTCTACCAGGCGCCGGAGGCGGGCAGTTAGGCCCTGTCGCGCTTTTCGTCCTCGCGCCGGATTGTGCGGCGGAAGGTGGCGACGCGGTAGAGATACCAGCCGACGAGCACCACGAGAACGACGTTGGACACCGGGGCGAGCCAGCCCGAGACCGCCGCGTAATTGCGGCCGAGGAACCAGCCCGCGACGGTCAGGAACGTCGTCCAGATAACCGTACCGGCCGCCGTGTAGCTCAGGAACTTGCCCATGCCCATGCCCGAGAGACCGGCAGGTACGGAGATGAAGGTGCGGATACCGGGCACCAGGCGCCCGATGAACACGGCCTTGCCGCCGTGGTTGTCGAACCAGGCGTCGGCGGCGTCGATCTCGCCCGGGGTAAGCGTCAGCCAGCGGCCGTACTTGCGTGCGAAGGACTTGAGACGATCGAGCCCGATCCATGCCCCGAGATAATACCACAGTACCGCCCCCGCCAGGGACCCGGCGCTGCCGGTGGCGATCATCAGCACGAGGCTCAGCCCGTCGCGGTGGGCGATGAAACCGGCGAGCGGCAGCACGATCTCGGACGGGATCGGGGGGAAGACGTTTTCGAGGAACATCAGGAACGCGGCGGCGGCGTAGCTGCTCTGTTCCATCAAGGAGGTGATCCAGCCGGTCATCTTGGCCCTTTGCGGTGTGTTTCGCCGTCAACGCGCGGGGCGGCCGGTTCGTTCGCGCCGCCCCGGTGGCGCGGCGCGATTTTCCGTTCGGTGTGGCGGGCTCAGCCCCGCAGGATCGAGGTGCTGGCGTATTCGGCGCTCTCGCCCAGCATCTCCTCGATGCGGATGAGCTGGTTGTACTTCGCCAGCCGGTCCGACCGGGCGAGCGAGCCGGTCTTGATCTGCCCGCAATTGGTGGCGACGGCGAGGTCGGCGATGGTGGCGTCCTCGGTTTCGCCCGAACGGTGGGACATCACGTTGGTCATGCGCGCGCGGTGGGCCATGTCGACCGCCTTCAGCGTCTCGGTGAGCGTGCCGATCTGGTTGACCTTGACCAGCATGGAGTTGGCGCAGCCCTTCTCGATCCCCATGGCGAGGCGCGTCGGATTGGTCACGAACAGATCGTCCCCGACCAGCTGCACGCGGTCGCCGAGCCGGTCGGTCAGGAGCTTCCAGCCCTCCCAGTCGTCCTCGCCGCAGCCATCCTCGATGGAGATGATCGGGTAATCGTCGCAGAGCTTGGCGAGGTAGTCGACATTCTCTTCGGGGGTGAGCGACAGGCCTTCGCCCTTCATCTCGTACTTGCCGTTCTCGAAATACTCGGTCGAGGCGGCGTCGAGGGCGAGGTAGATATCCTTGCCCGGTTTGTAGCCGGCCTTCTCGATGGACTTCAGGATGAAGTCGAGCGCGTCGCGCGTGCCCTTGAGCTCGGGTGCGAAGCCGCCCTCGTCGCCGAGGCCGGTGGACATGCCGGCGCTCGACAGCTCTTTCTTGAGCGTGTGGAACACTTCGCTCCCCATGCGCACCGCCTCGCGGATCGAGGTGGCGGCGACCGGCATGATCATGAATTCCTGGATGTCGATCGGGTTGTCGGCGTGTTCGCCCCCGTTGATGATGTTCATCATCGGCACCGGCAGGACGCGCGCCGACGTGCCGCCGACATAGCGGTAGAGCGGCTGGGTGCAGAACTCCGCCGCCGCCTTGGCGGTCGCGAGCGACACGCCGAGGATGGCGTTGGCGCCGAGCCGGCCCTTGTTGTCGGTGCCGTCAAGCTCGATCATCGCGGTGTCGAGCGCGACCTGATCGGTCGCGTCGAGGCCGACGATCTCTTCGGCGATCTCGCCGTTGACCGCGGCGACGGCTTCCAGCACGCCCTTGCCCTTGTAGCGCTCGGCGTCGCCGTCGCGGCGTTCGACCGCCTCGTAGGCGCCGGTCGAGGCGCCCGAGGGCACTGCGGCGCGGCCCATGGAGCCGTCTTCGAGGGTCACGTCGACCTCCACGGTCGGGTTGCCGCGGGAATCGAGGATCTCGCGCGCGAAGATGTCGATGATCATGCTCATGGGGTCCGTCCCTTTTGCGCAGGTCGCGTTCGGGTTCGGGATAGCGCAGGGCGGAGCAGAGGTAAACGCGCCGTGAGCGCCTTTGCGTTAGCGATAACGGATAAGGCGTCCGGGTAGGCTGGCGCCGGGTGCGCGGCGGCCCGCACCCGCGCCCGTTCGCGCAGGAGCGTGTAGGTGCCCGAGGCCACGATCAGCGCGGCGCCGGCAAGGGTGGCAAGGTCGGGGATCTCGCCAAAGACCGCGAGTCCGATGAGGAGCGCGAAGAGGATCCGCGTGTAGCGGAACGGCGTGACCACCGCGATGTCGCCGGTGCGGGTGGCGCTGGTGATGGCGTAATAGGCGACGCCGCCGACCGCGATGGCGCAGGCCAGAAGCCCGGCGGCGGGCGGCGCGGGCATGACCGGGGCGCCGGTGAAGGGCATCAGCAAGAGGCCCGAAGGGATCGCCGTCAGGAGGCCGTAGGTGGCCAGTTGCAGATGGCTGACCTCGCGCGGAACCGCGCGGGAGGCCAGGTCACGGCCTGCCAGCCCCACGACCGCCAGCACCGCCCAGAGCGTGTTGGGATCGAAGGCCGAGAGGCCCGGCCGCAGGATGATCAGGACGCCGGCGAGCCCGGCGAGCACGGCGCTCCAGCGCCGCCAGCCGACGGTTTCGCCGAAGATGAAGGCGGCGCCGGCGGTGATCACCAGCGGCACCGCCTGCGCGATGGCCGAGGCGGTGGCGAGCGGGATGGTGGTGATCGCGGTGACGAAGCCGAGCGTTCCGAAGATCTCGGTCACGTTGCGCAGGATCACCGCCCGCGACCACAGCACCGGTCCGAACAGGCGCACGCCGCGCGAGCGGGCGTAGAGCGCGAAGGCCCCGCCGCCGACAGCGCCGATGGTCACGAGGATCTGCCCGGTGGGGACCGCATGCGCGGCGGCCTTGATGAAGGCGTCCTCGACCGCGAAAGCGGCCATGGCGAGGACCATGAGGGAGATACCGCGAAGATTGTCCATCTCCGCCTTGTGGCCGGGATCGGGACGGAGCGCCAGAGGGTCTAGGCGAGCCCGTAGGCGGACAGGAGCGCGGGCATCTCCGCGTGGAGACGCGCGCGCCCCGAGGGCGCCCAGCCGAAGGCGGAGAGGCGGCCGCAGCCCAGCGCGCTGACCGGCGCGTCCGAGGTCTCGGGGAGCGGCAGGGGGCGCTGCGCGGCGGCCGCCGCGGCCTCGATCAGCTCGCGCCGGTCGAGGAGGATGTCGGAGACATGGACCGGTCCACCGGGCGCGTCGGCCTCCGCCAGCAGAAACAGCGCGTCCGCGAGGTCGCGTCCATGCACCTCCGTGCCCCGGCGGGGATCGGGAGCGTGTCCGGCGAAGGCTTCCGTCAGCTCCGCGTGCCATTTGCGCCAAGCGGGCGGCGCGGGGCGGGCGAGGTCCGAGGGCTCCAGCCCGAAGACCCCGGTGGCGCGCAGGGACCAGCCGGTGAGCGGCAGGGCGGCAAGATGCTCCTCGGCGGAGAGCTTCGCCTTGCCGTAGAGAGATGCCGGCTCGGGCGGCAGGTCTTCAGGCAGGTGGGTGCCGCCGGGCAGGCCGTCAAAGACCGCGCGGGAGGACAGGAAGGCCACGCGCGGCACGCCGGCCGCCACGGCAGCCTCGAAGAGCCTGCGCGTCCCGCCAAGGTTCGCGGCGAGAAAGCCGGCCGGATCCTCGCCCTCGCCGCCCCGGTAGCGGCCGGGGACGTGGGCGAAGGCGGTGTGCACCAGCAGGTCATGGCCTGTGAGGTCCGGGACCGGCGCGGAGAGATCGTAGGGCAGGTGCCGGACCGGTCCCTCGGGCGCGCTGCGGGTCAGGGCGGTCACCTCGTGGCCCCGCGCCAGCGCCGCGGCGACGAAGAATCGGCCGACATAGCCGGTGGCGCCGGTGATCGCTACGCGCATGGGGCGGGCAGGGCCGAGAGCTCCGGCGTCTCGCCGCGCTCATGGGCGCGCCAGAGGTCGATGAGGGGGCGCAGCCGGTCCGCCTTGGCGTGGTCCTGCCACGGTTTTTCGTACTGGAAATGCAGCACGCGGATCGCCTGCCAGTCCCAGAGATCGGGCAGGTTGAACCAGACATATTGCAGCATGTTGTCGAAGACCGGCAGGCCGTGCCAGTCGGGGAAGTAATCCTGCAGGAAGGTCTGGTCGGTGCGTCGCCAGAACGCGCCGGGCGCGTCGAGGCGGGCAAGCATCGCCTCGAAGGTCGCGGCGGAGGGCCGGGCCGTGAAGACGCCGGAATTCATGCGGTGAAAGTCGGCCAGCCCTTCATAGACGTTGGGCGCCGCAGAGAACTCCGGATAGTCGAACAGCCTGTCGATGTTCCGCAGCACCAGCGTGTCGGCATCGAGGAAGACGACCCGCTCGTACTCCGTCTGCCAGAGCCGCAGCTTGGCGAAATTGTCGAGCGGGGTGTGGAAGGGGGGCTTTTCGCCCTTGGTGAAAGGGTTGCGGCCGTGGATCTGGTCCTTGGCATGCGCCTCGTTGAACGCGGCGCTGGTCGGCAGCAGATCCGTTTCGATCAGCCGCGCACCACGCTCGCGCAAGATCGCAAGTGCGTCCTCCGGCACCGCCTCGGTGTGAAGGACCACCCGGTCGGCCCCGGTGCCGGTCAGCGCGAGCGAGTGCAGCAGCGCCGCCGCCCCGCGGGCGAAATCGGCATTGGTGACGAGCGTGACGAAGGCCCGGGTCGCGCGGGCCGGGCCTTCGGGGCGCAGCGGGCTCACGACACCGATTTGAGCGACTTGCCCTCGGGGTCGCGCTCCACGCGAGAGCCGAGATCCTTCGTCCAGGCCGACACCGCCGGCACGCGGCTTCGGTCGATGCGGTGGGCGTATTTCTTGGCGACGTCGACGACCTCGGCCAGCAGCCCCTCGGCCAGCGTGGTCGGGTCGAGGCCGAGCGCGAGGAACTGGTCGTTCTTCACGATCAGGTCGTTCTCGGGGGCTTCCTTGCGCGGGTTCGGAAGGTAGGCGACTTCCGCGTCGGTGAGCTTCGCCACCAGTTCGGCCAGATCGCGGACGCGGTGCGTTTCGGTCATCTGGTTGAAGATCTTCACCCGCTCGCCGGCCTCGGGCGCATCGTTCAGCGCCAGCTCGATGCAGCGCACCGAGTCCTGGATGTGGATGAAGGCACGGGTCTGCCCGCCGGTGCCGTGCACCGTCAGCGGGTAGTCGATCGCCGCCTGGATCAGGAAGCGGTTGAGCACCGTGCCGTAATCGCCGTCATAGTCGAAGCGGTTGATGAGCTGGTCGTGCCGCCGCGTCTGGTCGGTATGCGTCCCCCAGACGATGCCTTGGTGCAGGTCGGTGATCCTCAGCCCGTCGTTCTGGGCATAGAACTGGAACAGGATCTGATCGAGCGACTTGGTCATGTGATAGACCGAGCCGGGCTTCGTCGGGTAGAGCACCTCCTGCGCCTTCTTGCCGGTGGGCGTGTCGATCTCGATGTCGAGATAGCCCTCGGGGATCGGCGCGCCGACGCTGGAATAGCCGTAGACGCCCATCGTGCCGAGATGCACCAGATGCGCGTCGATGCCAGATTCCACCATCGCAGCCAACAGGTTATGCGTCGCGCTGACGTTGTTGTTGACGGTGTAGACCTTGTGGCGGTCGGTCTTCATCGAATAGGGGGCGGCGCGCTGTTCGGCGAAGTGGATCACCGCGTCGGGCTGGTGATCGACCAGCCAAGCCTTGAGGCGCTCGTATTCCTTGGCAAGATCCAGCAGGTGGAAGTGCAGGACCTCGCCCGACACCTCTTTCCAGATGCGGCAGCGTTCCTGGATGGAATCCATCGGGGTCAGCGACTGCACGCCAAGCTCGGTGTCGATCCAGCGGCGCGACAGGTTGTCGACGATATGCACCTCGTGGCCCTGGGCCGAAAGGTGCAGGCAGGTGGGCCAGCCGACAAAGCCGTCCCCTCCGAGAATGGCGATGCGCATGGGATTGGCCTCCGGTCCGTTCGTGACGCCGCGTCGTAGTCGGCGCGTCTGTGAAAGTAAAATGACCCTTTTGCAACAGGGGGCAAGACCGGGGCCGGCAGGTCGGCCCGGGCTGTGCAATGGCGCAGGGTGGCTGTGTTGCGTGGCGCCATTGGTGCAAAACGCCTCGCAAGACAATGAATTTGCGGGGCAAATAGGTGTTCCGGTCTACCCGGTGCGCATACCCGGGTGCCGCTGCGACAACTGGTTGCGACCGCGAGGATGCCTAAGTGGACGGAATCTGGAATTCACGCACCTCATCCGAAAGGATCCCGCGATGACCGAGGCCAAGTTGTTCACGCCGGCGAAGGCCGGCGATATCGAACTGAAGAACCGCATCGTCATGGCGCCGCTCACGCGCAATCGCGCGATGAACGACGACGATGCCCCGATGGACATGCATGTCGAGTATTACCGCCAGCGCGCCGGCGCGGGCCTGATCGTCACCGAGGCAACGCAGATCACACCAGAGGGCAAGGGCTATGCCTGGACGCCGGGCATCCATTCGCAGGCGCAGATCGACGCCTGGCGCCAGGTGACCGACGCGGTGCACGATGCGGGCGGCAAGATCGTGCTGCAGCTCTGGCATGTCGGCCGGATCTCTCACACCTCGCTGCAGCCGGGCGGGCAGCCGCCGGTCGCGCCCTCGGCAATCCGGGCGAACGCGCCGACCTTCGACGGCACGCAGATGGTCGACGTGTCGGAGCCGCGGGCGCTGCGCCTCGACGAGCTGCCGCGCATCGTGGAGGAATACCGCATCGCGGCCGATAACGCGAAAGCCGCGGGCTTCGACGGGGTCGAGGTGCACGCCGCGAACGGCTACCTGATCGACCAGTTCCTCAAGGACGGGATCAACCAGCGCGACGACGCCTATGGCGGCTCGTTCGAGAATCGCTCGCGCCTTCTGGAAGAGGTGCTGGACGTGGTGACGGGCGTCTGGGGCGCGGGGCGCACAGGCGTGCGGATCTCGCCGTTCTCGGGGGCGAACGACGCCACCGACAGTGACCCTGCGGCGCTAGCGCGGCATCTCGCGGACGTGCTGCATCCGCTGGGCCTTGCCTACGTGCACATGATCGAAGGCCAGACCGGCGGCCCGCGCGATCTGCCCGAGGGCGTGACCTTGCGCGAGCTGAAGGATCGCGTCGGCACCACCTGGATGGGCAATAACGGCTACGACCGAGAGATGGCCGTCGAACGGGTGGAGCGGGGCGATACCGACCTCGTCGCGTTCGGCGTGCCGTTCATCGCCAACCCCGACCTGCCGAGGCGGCTTGAGCTGGGCGCGGAGCTGAACGCCGCCGACAAGTCGACCTTCTACGGCGGTGGGCGCGAGGGCTACACCGACTATCCGTTCCTCGACGACGCACAGGCCTCCACGGCCGCTGAATGAGCAGGCCGCGGCGGCTGAACCGGTCCAAGTAACCGGCAGGAACCGGCCGCCGCGTTTGCCCGAACCCATGCGCGCTGATAAGCCTGCGATTGAGCTGGAGGCGCGCATGAAAGATCCCGCATCATCCGATCCGCTCTTCACCCCGCTCGATCTGCCTTGCGGGGCGCGGCTGTCACACCGCGTGCTCAAGGCGGCAATGTCCGACGCGCTCGGCGACGGGGCCGGGCGGCCGACGGACGTGCAGGCGCGGCTCTACGCGCGCTGGGCCGAAGGGGGCGCAGCGCTGTGCATCGTGGGGGAGGTGCAGCCGCTGACTGACGCGGCCGAGGCGCCGGGCAATCTCGTGCTGGCGCCCGAAGCCGATCCCGAGGATTTTGCGAAACTGACCCGGAGCGGGCGCAGGGGCGGCACCCATCTCTGGGCGCAGCTCGGTCATGCCGGCGCGCTCACCCCGCCGGAGATCGGGCGCCCGCGTGGGCCGTCCGCGCTGGACCTGCCGGGGCTGAACTGCGCCGAGATCGGCGCCGACGAGATCCGGGCGCTGCCGCAGATCTATGCCGGCGCCGCGCAGCGGGCGCGGCAAGCGGGGTTCTCGGGCGTCGAGATCCACGCCGCGCACGGCTTCCTGCTCAGCCAGTTCCTCTCGCCGCTCTTCAACCGCCGGGACGACGAGTATGGCGGATCGCTCCGCCGCCGGATGCGGCTCCTGCTGGAAGTGGTGGAGGCGGTGCGCGCGGGCGTCGGCCCGGCCTTTCCCGTGGGGCTCAAGATCAACGCCACCGACCGGCTGGAAGGCGGCACCACCGAAGGCGATGCGCTCGAAGTCCTTTCGTCGCTTGAGGGTCTGGGGCTCGACCTGATCGACATCTCCGGCGGAACGTATTTCCCGGGCGCCCCGGCGGCGTCGGACGGAAGTGGGGGCGGTGCATATTTCCGGGACGTCGCGGCGCGGGCGAAGCGGGTCGTATCCGCACCGGTGATGCTCACCGGCGGTATCAAGACCCGCGCAGAGGCCGCCGGGATCGTGGCCTCGGGCGATGCCGACGCGGTCGGGCTGGCGCGAGCCTTCGCACTCGACCCCGCGCTGCCCGAAAGCTGGCGGGCGGGGCGGGAGCCGGCCTTTCCGCGCTTCGACAGTCGCCCGCCCGGCGGGTTGACTGCCTGGTACACCCAGGCATTGCGCGCCATCGGAGAGGACCGGTCCATGCTGCCTCCGCCCGACCCGGACGCCGCGCTGACAGCGATGGCCGCCCGTGACGCCGCGCGCAGGGGCCGCTGGATAAGGCGGTTCGGGGCGCCCTGACCCGGACAGGCGGCACCACATCTTGGGGTGGTATCCGTTCGCGTGACCCGGGTGTTGCGGTGGTGTGCCCGGCACCTTGCGCTAGGTTGAACCAAAAGGCTCTGGCGCGCGCCGCTTGAAAAGCGTTACGCTCGACCACAGGTCATAGCACCAAGAAGGGGACGGTAAGCGCTGCCGCAAAGCGGGGCCGGGCCGTCTTGCCGATCAGAAGGAAAGCCCATGGAACATCCCCTCAACGCCTCCTACCCGGTGCTCCCGCTGCGGGACATCGTGGTGTTCCCGCACATGATCGTTCCGCTCTTCGTCGGGCGCGACAAGTCCGTGCGCGCGCTCGAGGAGGTCATGCAGGACGACAAGCAGATCCTGCTGGCAAGCCAGGTCGACCCGGCGGAGGACGATCCCACCTCCGAGCAGATCTACACCGCAGGCGTGCTGGCCAACGTTCTGCAGCTTCTCAAGCTGCCCGACGGTACCGTGAAGGTTCTGGTCGAGGGGCAGGCGCGGGTGAAGATCACCGAATACCTGGAGAACGCGGAGTTCTTCGAGGCGAAGGCCGAATACATGCACGAGATGCCGGGCGACGCCACGTCGATCACCGCGCTCGTGCGGTCCGTCGCGGACGAGTTCGCCCGGTATGCCAAGATCAAGAAGAACATCCCCGAAGAAGCGCTCTCCGCCGTCAGCGAGACAACCGAGCCGGCGAAGCTCGCCGATCTGGTCGCCGGGCATCTGGGGATCGAGGTGAACCAGAAGCAGGAGCTTCTGGAAACGCTCGCCGTGTCCGACCGGCTTGAGAAGGTGTACGGCCTGATGCAGGGCGAGATGTCGGTCCTGCAGGTCGAGAAGAAGATCAAGACCCGCGTCAAGAGCCAGATGGAGCGCACGCAGCGGGAGTACTACCTGAATGAGCAGATGAAGGCCATTCAGAAGGAACTCGGCGACGGCGAGGATGGCCAGAACGAGGTGCAGGAGCTCGAGAAGCGGATCTCCGAGACCAAGCTGTCGACCGAGGCCAAGGAAAAGGCCGAAGCGGAAATCAAGAAGCTCAAGAACATGAGTCCGATGTCCGCCGAGGCGACGGTGGTACGCAACTACCTCGACTGGATGCTGTCGATCCCTTGGGGCAAGAAGTCCAAGGTCAAGAAGGACCTCGGCCGCGCCGAGAAGATCCTCGACGACGATCACTACAGCCTCGAGAAGGTGAAGGAGCGGATCGTCGAGTATCTCGCGGTTCAGCAGCGCTCCAAGAAGCTGAAGGGGCCGATCATGTGCCTCGTCGGCCCTCCGGGCGTCGGCAAGACGTCGCTCGGCCAGTCGGTCGCCAAGGCCACGGGGCGCGAGTTCATCCGCATCTCGCTGGGCGGCGTGCGTGACGAATCCGAGATCCGCGGCCACCGCCGGACCTATATCGGCTCCATGCCGGGCAAGATCATCCAGGCGCTGAAGAAGGCCAAGACGACCAACCCGCTGATCCTGCTCGACGAGATCGACAAGATGGGTCAGGACTTCCGCGGCGACCCGGCATCGGCGATGCTCGAGGTGCTCGACCCCGAGCAGAATGCGACCTTCGTGGACCACTACCTCGAGGTCGAGTACGACCTGTCGAACGTGATGTTCCTGACCACGGCGAACTCCTACAACATGCCGGGGCCGCTTCTGGACCGGATGGAGATCATCCCGCTGTCGGGCTACACCGAGGACGAGAAGGCCGAGATCGCCAAGCGGCACCTGCTGCCCAAGCAGGTGAAGAACCACGGGCTGAAAGAGACCGAGTTCGTGGTCGAGGACCAGGCGCTGATCGACACGATCCGCTACTACACCCGCGAGGCCGGGGTGCGGAACCTCGAACGCGAACTGGCCAAGATCGCGCGCAAGGCGGTGACCAAGATCGTCAAGAAGGAGGCCGAGACCGTCACGGTGACGGCCGAGAACCTCCCGGACTTCCTGGGCGTGCGCAAGCATCGCTACGGGCTGGCCGAGGACGAGCATCAGGTCGGCGTGGTCACGGGGTTGGCGTACACGTCGGTGGGCGGCGATCTGCTGCACATCGAGGCGTTGCGCCTGCCGGGCAAGGGCCGGATGAAGACCACCGGCACGCTCGGCGACGTGATGAAGGAGTCCATCGACGCGGCCTCCTCCTACGTGCGGTCGGTGTCGCCGCAGATCGGCGTCAAGCCGCCGCGCTTCGAGAAGTGGGACATCCACGTCCACGTGCCCGACGGCGCGACGCCCAAGGACGGCCCGTCCGCGGGTCTGGCGATGGTCACGGCCATCGTGTCGGTTCTGACCGGCATCCCGGTCCGCAAGGACATCGCGATGACCGGCGAGGTGACGCTGCGCGGCAATGCCAGCGCCATCGGCGGGCTGAAGGAAAAGCTGCTCGCGGCGCTCCGCGGCGGGATCAAGACCGTTCTCATCCCCAAGGAGAACGAGAAGGATCTGGCCGAGCTGCCCGACAACGTGAAGGACGGGCTTGAGATCATCCCGGTGGAGCATGTCTCCGAGGTGCTGAAGCTGGCCCTGATCCGCGAGCCCGAGGCCGTCGACTGGGACGAGGCCGAGGAAGAAACCGCTGTCGAGGCCATGACCCGGGCGGAGGACAGCAAGGACCAGGGCGCCGTGGCGCACTGATCCGGAATTTGCATCCGGACGTTCAGGGCCGCATCCTTTCGGGGGTGCGGCCTTTCTCTTGTGCGCAATGGGACGGGGGCGCGCTGCGCTGGCCCGGACCCTTGCGCCGGGCAAGGGCCGTCAGGCCTTCGCGCGTCGCCGGGCCGCGCCCGGGGCCAGCGATTGGCTGCCGCTCGGCGCGATGCTCAGAGGTCGCCCGGTCGTGGCCGACAAGAAGCGCTGCCGCTCCGACGTCACGATCGCCGACCCGCGACCCGACGATGCTCGGCTTGGCTCCCGGATGACGGGGCGTGGCATGGCGTCGATCGTGGCGCCGTTTTCCGCGAACCCCGGTCTCGCAACGGCACATCTCCGAGATCGGAAGGAAGGCGACGACCCTCTTGCACACGCGTCCGAGTGAGTCTAAGAGGCACGCCACCGGGTGATTAGCTCAGTGGTAGAGCGCTTCGTTCACATCGAAGATGTCAGAGGTTCAAATCCTCTATCACCCACCATCCTCCCCTTGGTATGACCGCCCCAACGACGCCAGAACCGCTGTCCCCAAGGGGCACAAGCGGACGGATTGGCCGTGTCCAGCGAGGACAGTCGAGCCGCACTCGGGAGCTCTGAAGTTGCGATCCGCGCGTGTCGCGCCGGGGGGACTCGAAGGTTCTTGATACGCCGCTGTCGCCGGGCTAGACCCGAACCGCACTGGCGTCACGCCGTGCCCGGGGGTCGTTAGCTCAGCTGGTAGAGCGTCTCGTTTACACCGAGAATGTCGGCGGTTCGAATCCGTCACGACCCACCATTATTCAAAGCTCATCTGTTTTCACCCCGGGCGAGCCTTCCGGTTCGGTCGGGACGTTTGCCATACTCGGGCAGCAGCAGGGGCCGGCTGTCCTTCCTCGAGCTTGGCGACATCGGGCTTGGGCGTCCTACGGAAGCGCAATGCGCCGCCGTCCGGTCGCGAATTGCTGCATCACGGGCTCGGGTCCGCGGCACGCTTCCGCAAATCTTGCATCTCTTGGGATTGCGCAAGAACGTGGTTGCGTTTGGTCCGACTTATTTTCGCCACGGTTGAATCGGTGACTCGTACCTGAGGGGAGCGCCAAGTGTTTCAAATGGCTGAGGAGGAGACGCCGTGGAAATCGTCGTTGATCGGAAACGCAGGATTGCTCCGGTGCGTTTGGCGCAGGGATGTCGCGAGAAACGCAATGCCGCAGAGCAGACACTGGCGGCTCTGGATGAGGCGAACGAAGCTCTGAACGACCTTAAAGGCTGCTCGGACCACGTTGACCCCAAGGCAGTCCAAAAGCTGGAATCCGTACTCTCTACCGTGAGAAAGGCGCAGGCCTGGCGCTTGCGGGTTGCGATCATCGATGCGCAGTTCCTCGGTCTGCTCGCCGCGAACGACCCGTAGGAGGCGGTGTCGAGGCTCGATGCCTGCGAATTGAGCGCTTCGCACGGTTCAGGTGCAGCGCGCCAACCTTCCTGCGGCGCGCTGCCTTTACACCGCGCTGCCGGGTGCCGACAGATGAAGCCATGTCCGAGCGGCTTTCCATCATCGTCGTCGAACCCGACCGCGAACGCGCGCTGCAGATCGTCGATTCGCTGAACGACGCGGGTGATTTCCACATCCGCATCCTGTCGGAGCCGGCTTCGCTGGCCGGCAATATCCGCGATCACGCGCCCGACGTGGTGCTGATCGACATGGCCAATCCCTCGCGCGATCAGCTCGAGGAACTGGCGCTCGCATCCGGCCCGCTCGATCGGCCGGTGGCGATGTTCGTCGACCGTTCCGAGGAGGGGCTGTCGGCGGCGGCGATCGAGGCGGGCGTGTCCGCCTATGTCGTGGACGGGATGGAGCCGCGGCGCCTGAAGCCGGTGCTCGACGCCGCTATCGCGCGCTTCCGCATGTTCCAGCGCATGCGGATGGAACTGGCAGAGGCCAAGCGCGCGCTGGAGGAACGCAAGGTCATCGACCGCGCCAAGGGCATGATCATGCGCGCGCGGGGGATCAGCGAGGACGAGGCCTACGCGCTCCTGCGCAAGACCGCGATGGACCGCGGCCGGCGCGTGGCCGACGTGGCCGAGGCACTGGTAACCTCGGCGGGGCTGCTGGGATGAGGACGGTCACACTCTCCGTCGCGTTCAACCCGTTGGTGGATGCCGCCCCGCTGATCGTCGCCGAGCGCATGGGCTTCGCCGCAGAGGAGGGTCTCAGCCTCGATCTGCGACGTGCGCCATCGTGGTCGGCGGTGCGCGATCTTCTGAGCTTCGGACATGTCGAGGCGGCGCACCTTCTGTCGCCGGTGCCGGTGGCGCAGGCACTGGGCCTCGGCGGGACCGCGACGACCCTGGACGCGGTGTCGGTGCTGTCGGTCAACGGCAACGTCGTCGGCGTCAGCGCGGCGATGGCCGAGCGGTTGCGCGCCGCCGGGCACGATTTCGCCTTCGACGACGCCGGCGCCGCGGGCCGCGCGCTGATCGCGGCGGCGGATGCGCCGCTGCGCGTCGGCGTGCCGTTCCCGTTCTCCATGCATGCCGAGCTGATGTTCTACTGGCTCTCGGCGCTGGGTCTGCCCGCGCCGCAGAACCTGTCGGTGCGCACCTTCCCGCCGGCGACGATGGCCGATGCGCTGAAGGCCGGGGAGATCGATGCCTTCTGCGTGGGCGAGCCCTGGGGCTCCTACGCGGTGGAGACGGGCGGCGCGACGCTGCTTCTGCCGGGGGCGGCGATCTGGGCGTTCTCGCCCGAGAAGGTGCTCGCGGTGCGCGCCGACTGGGCGACGGCGGAGCCCGACCTGCGCGGCCGTCTGATCCGTGCGGTGTGGCGGGCGGGGCGCTGGCTGTCCGATCCCGGCTCGCTCACCATCGCGGCGGAGCTTCTGAGCCGCGCCGAGCATCTGGGCATCGCCGCGGAGCTGATCGAGCGGGCCCTGAGCGGGCGCATCGTGGTGTCCGCGCGCGGGGAGGAACGGCAGGTGCCGCGCTTCGTGGAATTCCATCGCTTCTGCGCGAACTTCCCCTGGCGCAGCCAGGGCGCTTGGATCGGCGCGCAGCTTTCGGCGCGCACCGGCCTCGACCGGGCGCAGGCGGCCGCCGCGGCGGCGGAGCGGTTCCGCTCGGACTATTTCCGCGCGGCGATGGCGCCGACGCAGTGCGATATTCCTTCGGCCTCCTCGCGGCTGGAAGGGGCACTGTCGGCGGACACGCCGGCAGGTTCGCGCTCGGGGAGGTTGATTCTGGCCCGTGACACCTTCTTCGACGGCCAGGTCTTCGATCCCGCGCTTTCATGATGCCCAAGATCTGAACAATCGCGCCGAAATGTGCTGCAATGCGGCAGGGCCGGCGCCGTTTCCGCCTGGCCGCCGTTGCGCGATGTCCGGCTGTCGCGCATAGCATGAGGTGTCGGCCGGGCAATGGCGTCCGCCGAGACCTCTTTCCGAAGATATCTCCCGACGACCGGGACACGTGAGCACAGCCGCTCGACCCTCTGCCGAATGCGGCAGGGCGCGTCAGCGGCTTTTTTGTTGTCTGCTCGTCTTCCGGACAGGGGAAGACGGCCAAGGATGGATACAGGGATGAAACATCTCATCATCGGACTTGCGGCCTCGACCGCGCTGACCTCTCCGGCGCTTGCCCAGATGCTCGACCTCGAGAAGGACGAACTGACCTTCGGCTTCATCAAGCTGACCGACATGGCGCCGCTCGCGGTGGCCTACGAACAGGGCTATTTCCTCGACGAGGGGCTGTTCGTGACGCTGGAGGCGCAGGCCAACTGGAAGGTTCTGCTGGACGGCGTGATCGACGGGCAGCTTGACGGGGCGCACATGCTCGCCGGTCAGCCGCTGGCCGCGACCATCGGCTACGGCACCGAGGCGCATATCGTCACCCCGTTCTCGATGGACCTCAACGGCAACGGCATCACCGTGTCGAACGAGGTCTGGGCGGAGATGAAGCCGAACATCCCGGAAAACGAGGACGGCCTGCCGCAGCACCCGATCAGCGCCGAAGCTCTGGCGCCGGTGGTGGAGGACTACAATTCCAGCGGCCGGCCCTTCAACATGGGCATGGTCTTCCCGGTCTCCACACACAATTACGAACTGCGCTACTGGCTTGCCGCCGGCGGGCTGCATCCGGGCTTTTACGCCGACGGCGACGCGACGGGGCAGGTGCAGGCCGACGTGTTCCTGTCGGTGACACCGCCGCCGCAGATGCCCGCGACGCTCGAGGCCGGCACGATCTACGGCTATTGCGTGGGCGAGCCCTGGAACCAGCAGGCGGTGTTCAAGGGCGTCGGGGTGCCGGTCATCACCGATTACGAGATTTGGAAGAACAACCCCGAGAAGGTGTTCGGCATCACCGCGGGGTTCGCCGAAGAGAACCCCAACACCACGCTCGCGGTGACCAAGGCGCTGATCCGCGCGGCAATGTGGCTCGACGAGAACGAGAACGCCAACCGCGAGGAGGCGGTCGAGATCCTGTCGCGCCCCGAATATGTCGGCGCCGACGAGGAGGTGATCGCCAACTCGATGACCGGCACGTTCGAATACGAGAAGGGCGACGTGCGCGAGGTGCCCGACTTCAACGTGTTCTTCCGCTACAACGCGACGTACCCGTTCTATTCGGACGCGGTGTGGTACCTCACGCAGATGCGCCGCTGGGGCCAGATCGCGGAGCCGCAGCCCGACAGCTGGTACGACGAGGTCGCCAAGTCGGTCTACAAGCCGGAGATCTATCTCGAGGCGGCGCGGGCGCTGGTCGATGACGGGCTCGCCGACGAGGCCGACTTCCCCTGGGACAGCGACGGCTACAAGGCGCCGACCCCGCCCGAGGACATCATCGACGGCATCCCCTACGACGGCCGCACGCCCAATGCGTACCTCGACAGCCTCGATATCGGGCTGAAGGGCGAGCAGCGCATCGTCGGCGGCGAAGTCCAGGGCTGAGGCCCCGCGGCAGCTCCTCCGCCCTGACGGGCGTCCTCGCGAGGAGAGCCCGGACGGGCTCGAGGAGCTGCTCCACGCACCCAATGCCAGGAGATCCGACCATGACCGCCGTCGATCCGAGCACGATAGAAGCCGACCACCGCGAGGCGCGCCGCGCCCGCCGTTTCACCCGCATCAACAAGGCCGACGCGTGGTTCCGCGTCCTCGGCCTCGCCTGGATGACCCCGGTCCTCAAGGCCGCCGCCGGCGACAACCCGAAGGGCCAGATGGGCGAGATCTGGCGCCTGCTCGGCGTGCCCGTCCTCGCCATTCTCGGCTTTCTCGCCCTCTGGGCGGTGCTCGCCCCTCAGGTGCAGACCTCGCTCGGCGCCGTGCCGGGGCCGGCTGCCGTCTGGGACGAGGCCCAGGGCCTTCACGCGGACGCCGTGCGCACCGGCGAGCGGCGCGAGAAGTTCGAGACGATGGTGGCCGAGCGCAACCAGCGCATGATCGAGGCGGGCCGCCCCGAGGACGTCAAGGACGTCGCCTATACCGGCGCGCCGTCCTATTACCAGCAGATTGCCACCTCGATCCGCACGGTGTTCTTCGGCTTCCTGATCGCCACCGCGGTCGCGGTGCCGCTGGGCATCCTCGCCGGCCTCTCGCCCACCGCGAACGCCGCGCTCAATCCGATCATCCAGGTCTTCAAGCCAGTCAGTCCGCTGGCCTGGCTGCCGATCGTCACGATGATCGTCTCGGCCGTCTACGCCACCAATGACGGGCTCTTCGAGAAGTCGTTCCTGGTTTCCGCGATCACCGTGACGCTCTGCTCGCTCTGGCCGACGCTGATCAACACAGCGCTGGGCGTGGCGTCCATCGACAAGGATCTGGTGAACGTCTCCAAGGTCCTGAAGATGAACACCTGGACCAAGATCACCAAGCTGGTGCTGCCATCCGCGCTTCCGCTGATCTTCACCGGGCTGCGCCTGTCGCTCGGCGTCGGCTGGATGGTCCTGATCGCGGCCGAGATGCTGGCCCAGAACCCCGGCCTCGGCAAGTTCGTCTGGGACGAGTTCCAGAACGGCTCGTCGTCGAGCCTCGCGCGGATCATGGTCGCGGTCTTCACCATCGGCCTCATCGGCTTCGCGCTCGACCGGCTGATGTACGCGATCCAGGCCGCCTTCACCTTCTCCAGTAACCGGTGAGCGTCATGAGCATTCTCAAGTTCGACAATGTCTCCAAGAGCTTCGGCGAGGGCACCCATCGAGAGGACGTGCTGCGCGCCATCGACCTCGAGGTCGCGGAGGGCGAATTCCTCGTGCTCCTCGGGTTCTCTGGGACCGGCAAGACGACGCTGATCAACCTGATGGCGGGGCTCGAGGCCCCGACCTCTGGCAGCGTCACCTTCCGCGGCAAGCCGGTCGAGGGGCCGGGGCCGGAGCGCGGCGTGATCTTCCAGAACTATTCGCTGATGCCGTGGCTGACCGTCGCGGGCAACGTGCGGCTGGCCGTTGACACGGTCTTTCCGAACCTCTCGGGCGCGAAGAAGGCCGAGAAGGTGGCGCATTACGTGAAGATGGTCGGTCTCGGCCATGCCGCGTCCCGCCGCCCGGCAGAGCTGTCGGGCGGCATGCGGCAACGGGTCAACGTGGCCCGCGCGCTGGCGATGAACCCCGAGGTTCTGCTGCTCGACGAGCCGCTCTCGGCGCTCGATGCGCTGACGCGCGCCAACCTCGCCGACGAGATCGAGCAGATCTGGGAGCAGGACAAGAAAACCTGCGTTCTGATCACCAACGACGTCGACGAGGCGATCATCCTCGCCGACCGGATCATCGCGCTCAATCCCGACGGCACGCTCGGGCAGGAGTTCCGCGTGTCGATCCCGCGTCCCCGCGACCGCGGCGAGATGAACCACGACACCCGCTTCCAGACGCTGCGCGCCGACGTCACGAAGTACCTGATGGATGTCGGCATCGCCTCCAAGGTCGAGGAGACGCGCCGGCTGCCGGACGTCACGCCGATCCACGAGCTGCCCAAGGCGCAGGCCAGGGCGACCGAGGGCATGATCGAGGAGCGCTTCCTCGACTTCTCCCAACTGCACAAGGTCTACCCGACGCCCAACGGCCCGCTGACCGTGGTCGAGGATTTCGACCTGAAGATGAACAAGGGCGAGTTCGTCTCGCTGATCGGTCATTCCGGCTGCGGCAAGTCCACGGTGCTGACCATGGCGGCCGGGCTCAACGACATCTCCGAGGGCGCGATCAAGCTCGACGGCCGGCACGTGGAGGGCGCGGACCCCGAGCGCGCCGTGGTCTTCCAGTCGCCCTCGCTCTTCCCGTGGCTCTCGGCGAAGGAGAACGTGGCGGTCGGCGTCGACCGCGTCTACCCGCGCGCCAGCCAGTCCGAGCGGCAGGAGGTGGTCGAATACTACCTCGAACGGGTGGGCCTTGCCGACGCGATGGACCGCCCGGCGCATTCGCTCTCCAACGGCATGAAGCAGCGCGTCGGCATCGCGCGCGCCTTCGCGCTCTCGCCGAAACTGCTGCTTCTGGACGAGCCGTTCGGGATGCTCGACAGCCTCACGCGCTGGGAGCTTCAGGAAGTGCTGATGGAGGTCTGGTCGCGCACCAAGGTCACGGCGATCTGCGTGACCCACGACGTCGACGAGGCGATCCTTCTCGCCGACCGCGTGGTGATGATGACCAACGGCCCGCAGGCCACCATCGGCAAGATCGTCAACGTCGACCTGCCGCGCCCGCGCACCCGCAAGGCGCTGCTGGAGCACCCCGACTACTACCTCTACCGCGAGCAGGTCCTGACCTTCCTCGAGGAATACGAGCACGGCGCGACGCCCAAGGCGAAGGCCGTCGGCAAGAAGGAGGCGGCGTGATGGCCTATTCCGCGGCCACCCCTGCGAGCTTGCCGAATGCATCGTGCACGCGCTGCTCGAACCCGGGCCGGTTCGGGGCGAACGGTGTCAGCATTTCCTTCGGGATGCCTAGCGCCGCCGCCTCCCTGAAGATGCGCTTGCGCCGGAGCAGGAAGCGCGACGCTTCGAGCGGGCCGCCGAACTCGGCCACATCCACGGCCCACGCGGACTCGTACTCCGTCCATTCCGGGCTGAGCGCGTCAGAGGCTTCCGAGGGATCGTCCGGTTTCTGCGACATAGGCGCGGCGTTCTCTGCGATTGGCTTTCCTGAGAGATATAACCCTCAGTCGGTCGTCGCGCAAAGTATAGACGAGGATGTGAAGCCGTCCGTCGATCGTGCCACGGGCCAGGAACCTGTCCTCACCGTAATCGGTCCGGTCGTCGGTGAAGATCTGGGCGGTGGACCAGTCGATGCGCCGCGCGTCGGCGAAGTCGATCCCGCGCGCCGCGATGTTGTGCCGGTTCTTGGCCTCGTCCCATTCCCACATGTCGCAGTGACCACAAAATGTTGCTGTGCACGGCCAAAACACGACGAATTCAACGTGTCAGGCAAAATGTATGTTTCTGTGGAAAGCTATGTATTGGGCGTGCCGATCCTTGAACTACCGCATGTAGAATCTAAGCGAGGGCTTCGGTCCCCTTGCCACGGAGGACCGCGCTAATGGATGCCGCCGTTCAAACCAAAACCTTCGTGGAGGTCTCCGAGGTCTGGGTCCCCGAGGGCGACACGCTGCGGCTCTCCGGGGGCGATTACGGGCCCATGCGGGCGTTCGAGGAAGCCTCCCGCCGCACCAGCTTCGCCAGGGGCGAGGGGTTGCCGGGCCGTGCCTGGGCCGAGGGCAAACCCATCGTGCTCAAGGGCTTCGACGGCTCGTACTTCAAGCGCACCGAGGCCGCGAAGGCAGCCGGGCTGACCAGCGCCGTCGCCATCCCGGTCTTTGCCGGCAAGTCGCTGAAGGCGGTGCTGGTGACGCTCTGCGCCGATGACGACACGTGCACCGGCGCCATCGAGGTCTGGACCGAGGCCGAGGGCCTCCTGATGCTGGACGACGGCTATTACGGCGCCGCCAAGCACTTCGAATGGGTGTCGCAGCACACGCATTTCCCCAAGGGGCAGGGGCTACCCGGCGGGGTGTGGGCGAGCGGCACGCCGACGCTGATGCGCGATCTCGGCTCGGGCTACCGCTTCATCCGCGCCGACAGCGCCGGCAAGGCCGGGCTGACCACCGGGCTCGGCCTGCCGGTGCCGCGTCCGGGCGGTGAGACCTGCGTGCTGACGCTCCTGTCGGCGCGCGGCACCCCCATCGCGCGGCGGTTCGAGATCTGGGACGCGCGCGCCGCCAAGGTCGGCAGCCGCGGCGGCGCGGTGCTGATCGACGGGCTTTGCGAGCGCGAGGGCCCGCTCTGGACCGATGACACGCAAGAAGAGCCGCGGCGCGTCGCGGCCTGGCAGGGCGCCATCGGGCGCGTGCTGGGCTCGGGCGTGCCGCTGGCCGAACCCGCCACCCAGGCCGCCGGGCACGGCTATGCCTCCCTGGTGGCGCTTCCGATCTTCCGCGGCGACGAGATGGCCTTCGTCGTCGCCTGGTATTGCTGAGAAAGCGAGGGACAGATGACCCGGAACCTCGTCGTGATCGGTGCCGGCATGGCCTCTGGCCGTGCGCTGGAGCACCTGACGGACACCGCGCCGGACGACTGGAGCATCACGCTCTTCAACGCCGAGCCGCGCGGCAATTACAACCGCATCATGCTCTCGCCCGTCTTGTCGGGCGAGAAGAGCTATGCCGAGATCGTCACCCATGACGACGGCTGGTACGAAGAGCGCGGCATCGCCTGCCGGTTCGGGGAAAAGGTGCAGCGCATCGACCGGGACCGGAAGGTCGTCGTCGGAGAGCACGGGGAGGTGCCCTACGACAAGCTTATCCTCGCCACGGGGTCGAGCCCGTTCATCATCCCGTGCCCGGGCCATGATCTGCCCGGCGTGATCGCCTATCGCGATCTCGACGACACCAACGCGATGATCGAGGCGTCGGGGATGCAAGGCGCGAAAGCGGTGGTGATCGGCGGCGGGCTTCTCGGCCTCGAAGCCGCGGCGGGCCTGCGTCTTCGGGGGATGGAGGTGACCGTGCTGCACCTCGCCGGGCACCTGATGGAACGCCAGCTCGACGAGGCGGCCGGCTACCTGCTGCAGAAGGATCTGGAATCGCGCGGCATCACCGTAAGGACCGGCGCCTCGACGAAGGAGATCGTCGGAGAGGACCGGGTAGAGGCCGTCCGGCTGGAGGACGGCACGGAACTCCCCGCCGATCTCGTGGTGATGGCGGTCGGCATCCGGCCCGCCGTGCAGCTTGCCAAGGAGAGCGGGCTGGCCACCGGCAAGGGCATCCACGTCGACGACGCGATGATCACCTCGGACGAGGACATCCTTGCCGTGGGCGAGTGCATCGAGCACCGGGGCGCGATCTTCGGCCTCGTCGCGCCTCTCTATGATCAGGCGAAGGTCGCGGCGCAGACGCTGATCGGGGAGGCGGCGGAGTTCCGGCAGAAGCAGCTTTCGACCAAGCTCAAGGTCACCGGCGTCGACCTCTTCAGCGCAGGGGATTTCGCCGACGGCGAGGGGCGCGAGGACATCGTCTACCGCGACCCCGCGCGCGGCGTCTACAAGCGGCTGGTGATCGAGGACGACAGGCTGATCGGCGCGGTGATGTACGGCGACACCGCCGACGGCAACTGGTTCTTCGGTCTCATCAAGGACGGCGAGGACGTCTCGGAGATGCGCGAGACGCTGATCTTCGGCCCCGCCTACCAGGGAGGAGGGGCCACAGCGGACCCTTTGGCCGCCGTTGCAGCCTTGCCGGCTGACGCAGAGATCTGCGGCTGCAACGGCGTCTGCAAGGGCCGGATCGTGGAGGCGATCGAGGGCGGGGCCACCAGCCTCGCCGACGTGAAGGCGACGACGAAAGCGTCGGCTTCCTGCGGGACCTGCACGGGGCTCGTCGAACAGGTGCTCGCCGCGACGCTCGGCGACGACTTCGCCATGCCGACGGCGCAGCCGATCTGCGGCTGCACCGAGCTCACGCACGAGGATGTGCGGCGCCTCATCAAGGCGCGCGAGCTGAAATCGCAGCCGGCGGTCTGGCAGGAGCTTGGCTGGTCCACGCCGAACGGCTGCCATGTCTGCCGCCCGGCGGTGAACTTCTACCTGCTGGCCGACTGGCCGCTCGAATACGCCGACGACCCGCAGAGCCGGTTCGTCAACGAGCGCAAGCACGCCAACATCCAGAAGGACGGCACGTTCAGCGTGGTGCCGCGCATGTGGGGCGGGATCACCACCCCGCAGGAGCTGCGCGCCATCGCCGACGCGGCCGAGAAGTACGACGTGCCCACGGTGAAGGTCACCGGCGGGCAGCGCATCGACCTTCTGGGCGTGAAGGGGGAGGATCTGCCGAAGATCTGGGGCGATCTCAACGCCGCCGGCCTCGTCTCGGGCCACGCCTATTCCAAGGGGCTGCGCACCGTGAAGACCTGTGTCGGCACCGATCATTGCCGGTTCGGCACGCAGGATTCCACCGGCCTCGGGGTGAAACTGGAAAAGCGGCTCTGGGGTTCGTGGACGCCGCACAAGGTGAAGATGGCGGTTTCCGGCTGCCCCCGCAATTGCGCGGAGGCGACGTGCAAGGACGTCGGCATCGTCTGCGTCGACAGTGGG
Organism: Roseivivax sediminis; assembly: GCF_900112685.1. GTDB lineage: Bacteria > Pseudomonadota > Alphaproteobacteria > Rhodobacterales > Rhodobacteraceae > Roseivivax > Roseivivax sediminis. Next base: position 197,898 of record NZ_FOMS01000007.1, on the reverse strand, counting down.
TTCGAGATCGGCGTCGGCGGCGCCGCCGGCATGGATGTCAAGGAGGTGGAGCCGCTGGTGAAGGTCGCCACGGAGGACGAGGCGATCGAGTGGACCGTCGCCTTCGTCCAGCTCTACCGCGAGCACGGCAAGTATCTCGACCGGCCCTACAAGTGGCTCGCCAAGGTGGGCCTGCCGTGGGTGCAGGAGACGCTGGGCGATGCGGAGACGCGTGCCGCGCTGGTCGCGCGGTTCGACCTGTCGCAATCGGTCTACCAGAAAGACCCATGGGCCGAACATGCCACCCCCGAGGCGGAGCGGACATTCGCCCCGCTCGCCGATCTGACCCTGGAGGCTGCGGAATGAGCTGGATCGACCTTGGCGCCATCGACGACGTGCCCGAACGCGGCGCGCGCATCGTGCGGACCCGCGCGGGCTGCGTCGCGCTCTTCCGCACCGGGCCGGAGGAGGTCTTCGCCGCCTCCAACACCTGCCCGCACAAGGGCGGCCCGCTCTCCGAGGGCATCGTGCACGGCCGCAAGGTCACGTGCCCCTTGCACAACTGGGTCTTCGACCTGGAGACCGGGGAGGCGGAGGGCGCCGACGACGGCCGCATCGCCACCTACCCGGTTCGGCTAGAGGGCGGGCGCATCCTGATCGACGGCGACGCGCTCGCCGTGGGGCGCGCGGCATGAGCGTGGGCCCCGAGATTGCCGCTGAGGTGCGCTCCACCTGCCCCTATTGCGGGGTCGGGTGCGGTATCCTGCTCCGGCAAGACGGGGCAGGGGGCGTCGCGGTGAAGGGCGACCCGGAGCATCCAGCGAACCGCGGGCGCCTGTGCTCAAAGGGCGCCGCGCTGGGCGAGACGGTGGGTCTGGAGGGCCGGCTGCTGGCGCCGCAGGTGAACGGGCAGGAGCGCGGCTGGGACGAGACGCTGGACCTCGTCGCCCACCGCTTCCGCCGGACGATCGCCGATCACGGGCCCGACAGCGTCGCCTTCTACGTCTCCGGCCAGATGCTGACAGAGGATTACTACGTCGCCAACAAGCTGATGAAGGGCTTCATCGGCTCGGCCAATATCGACACCAATTCGCGGCTCTGCATGGCCTCCACGGTCGCGGGGCACCGCCGCGCCTTCGGCACCGATACCGTGCCCGGCACCTACGAGGATCTCGAAGAGGCGGATCTGATCGTGCTGGTGGGCTCGAACCTCGCGTGGTGCCACCCGGTGCTGCACCAGCGGGTGCTGGCGGCCAAGGCGGCGAAGGGCACGAAGATCGTCGTGGTCGACCCGCGCCGCACGGCGACCTGCGACGGCGCGGATCTGCACCTGCCGCTGGCGCTCGGCTCCGACGTGGCGCTGTTCAACCTCCTGCTCGCGGCGATCTACGAAGGCGGCGCGTTCGATCGCGATTACATCAGGCAGGTGGAGGGTTTCGACGCGGCGGTGACCAAGGCGATGGCCGCCTCCGCCGAGCCGACCGGCCTGCGCTCCGACCTGATCGCGCGGTTCTGCAAGATGTGGCTCGGCCACGAGAAGGTCGTGACCGTGTACAGCCAGGGCGTGAACCAGTCGAGCGCCGGCACCGACAAGGTCAACGCGATCCTCAACTGCCACCTCGCCACGGGGCGGATCGGCAAGCCGGGGATGGGGCCGTTCTCCGTCACCGGCCAGCCCAACGCGATGGGCGGGCGCGAGGTCGGGGGCCTTGCCAACATGCTCGCCTGCCACATGGCGCTGGAGGATCCCGGCCACCGCGCCGCCGTGCGGTCCTTCTGGGACGCGCCCGCCGTGCCCGACCGGCCCGGCCTCAAGGCGGTGGAGATGTTCCGCGCCGTGGCCGAGGGCCGGATCAAGGCGCTCTGGGTGATGCACTCCAACCCCGCCGTGACCCTGCCCGAGGCCGACGCGGTGCAGGACGCCATCGCCGCCTGCGACTTCACCGTGGTCTCGGACATCACCGCGGAGACCGACACCGCGCGGGAGGCCCATGTGCTCCTGCCGGCGGCGGCGTGGTCCGAGAAATCGGGCACCGTGACCAATTCTGACCGCACGATCTCGCGCCAGCGGGCGGTGCGCGCGGCGCCGGGGCAGGCGCGGCCCGACTGGTGGCACATGGCCGAGATCGGCCGCCGCATGGGCTGGCCGCGCACCTTCGACTATTCCGGCCCGGCCGAGATCTTCCGCGAACATGCCGCCCTGTCGGGGATCGCCGGGGGCTTCGGGCTCGACTTCGACATCTCCGGCCTCGCCGGGATCTCCGACAGCGATTACGACCGCCTGGCGCCGGTGCGCTGGCCGGTGGCCTCGCGGCAGGGCGGACGGTTTTTCGCGGACGGCCGGTCCTTCCACCCCGGCGGGCGGATGCGCATGGTGCCGGTCGCGTGGCGCGCGCCGGCCGCGCGCCACGCGCCGCGCTTTCCCTTCCGGCTCAACACCGGGCGCATCCGCGACCAGTGGCACACGATGACCCGCTCGGGACTCTCGCCGCGCCTGTCGGCGCACCTCGCCGAGCCGTTCGTGGAGATCCATCCGGCCGATGCGCGCCGCCTGAAGATCGCGCCCGACACGCTGGCCGAGGTCACGAGCCCCTCGGGTCGCGCCATCCTGCGCGCTCAGGTGACCGACTCGGTGCAGCCCGGCACGGTCTTCGCGCCGATGCACTGGACCGGTCAGACCGCGCCCTCGGGCCGGATCGACGCGCTGGTCGCGGCGGCGACCGACCCGATCTCGGGTCAGCCCGAAAGCAAGGCTTCGGTCTGCGCCGTTGCGCCCTTCGCGGCCGGCTACTACGCTTTCGCGGTGTCGGCTTCGATGCCGGCGCCGCGGGACGATTACTGGGCGCGGGCAAGGACGGCCGCCGGTTGGCGGGTCGAGATCGCCGGGCGCACCCCGCCCGCGGACTGGGATGGGTGGGCGCGCAGCCTCTTCGACCTGCCGGAGGCGGCGGCGGAATCTGTGGTCGACCCCGCGCGCGGAGCCGCGCGGATCGCCTTTCACGACGGCGGCCGGTTGCTCGCGGCGGTCTTCGCGGGGCCGGAGCCGCTGGGCCTGATGCGCGACCACCTCGCCGGCCTGCCGGGGGCCGAGGCGCCGCACGCGCTCAGCGGGCAGGCGCCGGCGGACATGCCGGATCCGGGGCCGACGCTCTGTTCGTGCTTCGGGGTCGGGGTCAACACGATCCTGACGGCGATCGAGACCGAGGGGCTGATGAGCGTCGAGGCGATCGGCGCGGCGCTCTCGGCCGGAACCAATTGCGGATCCTGCCGGCCCGAGATCGCGGCGCTTCTCGACCGGGCCGGCCGAAAGGAGGCAGCGGAATGAGCCTGGCACCCTATGTGCGCATCCTCGCCCGCGGGCAGGGCCGCGCGCGGTCCTTCACCCAAGACGAGGCGCGCGAGGCGATGACGCTGATGCTGCGCGAGGGGGCCGACCCGGAGGCCGTCGGCGCCATCCTGATGCTGATGCGGATGAAGGGCGAGACGGCGCCCGAGATCGCCGGTTTCACCGATGCCGCGCAGGCCTCGCTGCCCGGCTGGACCGGTCCGGCACCCGCGCTCGACTGGCCGAGCTACGCCGCCGGCCGCACGCGGGGCCTGCCGTGGTTCCTGCTGTCGGCGCGGCTGGTGGCCGAGGCCGGATATCCCGTGCTGCTCCACGGCTGGAACAGCCACCAGGGGGAGTCTGCCTCGGTCCGCAATGCCCTGCCGGCGCTGGGCATCGCCGAGGCCCGCGCCCCGGCAGAGGTCGGCCCGGCGCTGGAGGGCACGGGCATCGCCTATCTGCCGCTAGAGACCCTCTCGCCGCCGCTCTTCGCGCTCCTGCGCCTGCGCGACAAGCTCGGCCTGCGGTCCTGCGTGAACACGGTGCTGCGCATGCTGAACCCCGGTGGCGCCCGCGCGGCGGTGCAGGGCGTGTTCCACCCGCCTTACCGAGAGCTTCAGGCCGACGCCGCGGCGCTTCTCGGCCTTGCCGATCTCACCGTCCTGAAGGGCGGCGGGGGCGAGTTCGAACACCATCCCGCCAAGGACATCCAGACCTTCGGCCTGCGCGGCGGCGCGCCCTGGACCGGGACAACCGGCATCCAGACGATCGGCCACCAGCGCCTGAGCGACGCGCCGGACACGCCCGGCGCGCTCTGGGAAGGGACCCTGCGCGATCCCTTTGCCGAAGCCATAGTGCTGTCGACCGCAGACCTGGCGCTGGACACGCTGGGCGCGGAGGCCGACGCCGGCACGCTCTGGGCGGCCCGGCGCAGACTCGCGGCCTGACGGAGGACCCGATGAAAAGCTTTCCCATGTTCATCCGCACCACCGGCCGCCGCGTCGTGATCGTCGGTGGCGGCGAGGAAGCGGCGCAGAAGACCCGGCTGATGCTGAAGACCGACGCCGCCATCACCCTCGCCGCGCCGGACCTGGAGGCAGAGCTTGCGGGCCTCGTCGCGAACGGCCGCGCGCGCCACGATCCCGCGCCGCTGACGCCGCAGACCTTCGCCGGTGCCGCGATGGCCTTCGTCGCCACCGGTTGCCCGGGCCTCGACGCCGCGGCGCATGGGCTGGCGCAGGCGGCGCGCTGCCCGGTCAACGTCGTCGACCGGCCCGAACTGTGCGACCTCACCACGCCGTCGATCGTCGACCGCGATCCGGTGGTCGTCGCTATCGGGACGGAGGGCACCGCCCCGGTGCTCGGCCGCCAGATCAAGACGCAGGTGGAGCGGATGCTCGCGCCCACTCTCGGCGGCTACGCCGCGCTCGCCGGCCGCCTGCGCGGCGCCGTCGCCCGCGCCGTGCCGCGCGAAGGGCGCCGCGCTTTCTGGGCCTGGGCCTTCGACGGCCCGGCGCGCGACGCCTGGGAGCGCGGCGCGGAGCGCGAGGCGGCTAGCCGCCTCAAGGACGCCATGTCAAGGGCGCCCGCGCCCCGTACCGGCTCCATCGCCTATGTCGGCGCCGGGCCGGGCGCACTCGATCTTCTGACCATGCGCGCCGTCGCGCGCCTGCAGGAGGCGGACGTGATCTTCCACGACCGCCTCGTCGATCCCGGCGCGCTGGAGCTTGCCCGCCGGGACGCGGAGCGCGTTCATGTCGGCAAACAGGTCGGCGCCCACGACTGGCCGCAGGAGCGGATCGACGCCGCCGTCGTCGCCGAGGCCCGCAAGGGCCGGCGGGTGGTGCGGCTGAAATCCGGTGATCCCGGCATCTTCGGACGCCTCGCCGAGGAACTCGCCGCCGCCCGCGCCGCCGGCATCGAGGTGGAGATCGTGCCGGGCGTCACCGCCGCGTCCGCTGCTGCGGCAGAGGCCGGCATACCCCTGACCTCGCGCGGGCAAAGCGACACGCTGGTCCTCGCTACCGGCGCCGCGCGCGCCGGCGCGCCCGATCCCGACTGCCTGCGCCATGCCGGCCCCGGCACCACCACGGCCTTCTACATGGCGGCGGCGAAGGCCGGGCGGATCTCGGCCGGCCTCATGGCGCGCGGCCTGCCCGCCGAGGCGGAGGTGGTCGTGGGTCACCGCGTCTCCAAGCCCGGCGGGCGCAGCCTGCGCTGCACGCTTGCCGATCTGCCGGCGGCGCTCCGGCGCGAGAACGTCACCGGCGTTGCGACGATCCTCGTCACCTGGCCCGCCAAAACAGAAAGCGCCGTGATCGCCGCCGAATGATCCCGCCACTCCGCGTGACCCATGTCGGGCCATTCGCGCGGCCGCAGGTTCATCCGGCCGAATAACCCCCCCCCGCCGAGGCTCCCGAACGTGCCGCCAGCGCTTTCGCCGGGCCGCCGGGCGCGCCGCCGCTCAGCTGGCTTGGCTGTAGAGGTTCGTCGCCGGCGCGAAGCCCGGATCGAAGCGCGCCGCGACGAGCCTCAGGGCCGCCGGGCAGGTGATGTGCAGAACCTCGCCCGCCAGTCTGCCAGCGCCCGGAAGCTCTTCGAGCGCTGCGCGCGCAATGGCCAGAAGCGGCGCGACCGGCGCGCGGTGGCGACCCGTGAGCGCGCCGAGATCGACACGCCCATGGCACATGAGGCGTTCGATCACCTCCGCAACCAGCCGGTCGCGGTCGCTCAGCGCATGACCGCGCGCGGTGGCGAGGCGGCCCGCGTCGATGGCCGCCTGCCAGGCGCCGGTTGCCGGGGCGTTCTGCGCGAAGCCCTGGGTGAAGCGCGAGATCGAGGACGGGCCGAGGCCGACCAGCGTCGCCGCGCCGTCGGTCGTGTAGCCCTGGAAATTGCGCCGCAGCGTTCCGTCGTCGGCGGCGCGCGCCATGGCGTCGCCGGGGCGGGCGAAGTGGTCGATGCCGATGGCGCGGTAGCCGGAGCCAGTCAGCATCTCACGCGCAAGGTTCGCCAGTTCCAGCCGCTCCACCGGGCGGGGCAGCGCCGCTTCCGGGATCATCCGTTGCCGGCGTGCCATCCACGGCACGTGGGCATAGCCGAAGAGCGCGAGCCGGTCGGGCGCGAGCGCGAGAACCTCCTTCAGCGTTGCCGCGAGCCGCTCCGGCGTCTGGTGCGGCAGGCCGTAGACCAGGTCGACGTTGAGGCTCCGCGTGCCGCGGGCGCGGGCCGCCTCGACCACCCGGGCGGTCGCGTCGACCGGTTGCGTGCGGCCGATGGCTGCCTGCACCGCGGGGTCGAAGTCCTGCACGCCCAGCGACACCCGCGTCATGCCCAAAGCCCGCAGCGCATCGAGCCGCGCCTCGTCGCACTCCATCGGGTCGATCTCGACACTGATGTCGGCCTCCGCCGTCGGAGAGAACGCACCGTGCAGGATCTCCGAGAGTCGCGCGATCCGCTGCGGCGACAGAATCGTCGGGGTGCCGCCGCCAAGGTGCAGGGTGCGCATCGTGGTGCCGCGGGGCAGGGCGGCCGCGACCATGGCCGTCTCGCGGTCGAGGTGATCGAGGTAGCGGTCGAGCGGGGTGTCGGTCGTCGTGCCCTGCGTGCGGCAGGCGCAGAACCAGCATAGCCTGCGGCAGAACGGCACGTGCACGTAGACCGAGATCGGGTCCCCCTGCGGCACCGCGGCAAGCCATTCCGCCATGTCGGCGGGGCCGACATCCGCCGAGAAGCGGTTGGCCGGCGGGTAGCTGGTATAGCGCGGAACGCGGGCATCGAGCAGGGCGGTATGCAGCGGATCATCGGTCATGACGCGACGAATGGCCGTATCGGACCGATCCCGCATTGATGCAGATCAAGCAGTTATTTACACGGGAGCCATGGACCTGACTCTCGCCAAGGAATCCTGCCTGCACTGTCCCATCCGGCATCGCGCCGTCTGCGCCGAAGCGGACCGGAGCGAGCTGGAGCGGCTGGAAGCGGCCAAGAGCTACCGCACCTTCCCGCGCGGCACGATGCTGGCGGAGGCCGGAGAGCCGCTCGATCACCTGTCGTCCATCGTGGCGGGCTGCGCGACGATGTCGCGCACCTTCGCGGACGGGCGACGCCAGATGGTCGGCCTCCTGTTGCCGTCGGACTTCATCGGACGTCCGGGGCGGCCGACCTCGGCCTACAACATCGAGGCGGCGAGCGAGGTGACGCTATGCCGGTTCGAGCGGCGCATGTTCGAGGAGCTCGTGACCAGCGCGCCCAACATCGCACACAGGATGCTGGTGATGACGCTCGACGAGCTTGACGCCGCGCGCGACTGGGCGGTGGTGCTGGGCCGGATGACGGCGCGCGAGAAGGTGGTCAACTTCCTCGTCAATCTCGCCCGGCGCGAGGCCGCGGCCCATGACGGTTCGGTATCGGGCGGCGCCGTGGCGCTGCATCTGCCGCTGTCGCGAGAGACCATCGCCGATTACCTGGGCCTGACGATCGAGACCACGAGCCGCCAATTCTCTGCCCTGCGCAAGGACGGGCTGATCGCGACCCCGTCGGCCCGCGATGTACAGATCCCCGATTTCGAGGCCCTGGCGCTAGAGATCGACGACGATGACGGCGGCGTGATCAGCTGACGCCCGGCGGGGGGGCGTGGCCGGGGCATCGGCGGAGGTCGGGTCGTTCGTTCCGCCTTCGGGGACGCGAGGCCCGGGCCACGCGCTTGTTGACTGAAGCACGCGCTGGCGACAGCCGCGCTCCGTCCAGTGCGGCCCCGGTCGGAGCCGAGGGCGCAGCGGCGGCTCTGTTGCGAATGTGTGCCGCCGGTGCGATCGCGACGGGCGGGTCGGTCCTTCGATGCTCGCCTCTGCCGCTCGTTTCCCTTGGCCGCCTGACGTTACAACCCCCTGATATCGAACATCGAAGGAGCCGGCGAGCTGCCGGTTCCGGCCTGGGGCGCAACCGTGACGCGTGCAGGTCACACCGATACACGTCATGCCGGTCCCGCGCCCCACGCCTCTGGACGCGGAATTTCACGACTGCGTAACCTTCCTCATGCAAGTCAACTCTGACCGGCCCGTAACACCGGGTTGATGCAGATCAAGGCGTCTGCCCCGGCGGATGGTGTCTACGGGCCGCGGACTCCGCCGGTCGCGGCGGACAACAATCGTGGGGACAGCACCGACATGAACATCTTGCGCATGATAGTTTACGGGCTGATCGTGATCTTCTCTGCCATAGCGGCGGATTGGGGGCGCGACCTGGCCTACAGCGTCCACGCGGTCATCATCATGGTGGTCGCGGCGGGGCTGCTGCTGTGGGAGATCCGCAGCTACGACGAACCGGCGGTCGCGGCCGACCGGGCCGGCTACATGGACGGGCCGATCCGGGCCGGCGTGATCGCCACTGCCTTTTGGGGCATCGCCGGCTTTCTGGTCGGCACCTTCATCGCCTTCCAGCTGGCCTTTCCCGGCCTCAACTTCGACTGGTCGCAGGGCTACGCCAATTTCGGCCGCCTGCGGCCGTTGCACACCTCCGCGGTGATCTTTGCCTTCGGCGGCAACGCCCTCATCGCGACGTCGTTCTACGTGGTTCAGCGCACCTCCGCGGCGCGGCTCTGGGGCGGGAACACTGCGTGGTTCGTGTTCTGGGGCTACCAGCTCTTCATCGTGCTCGCCGCGACCGGATATCTCCTGGGGTCCACCCAATCCAAGGAATACGCAGAGCCCGAATGGTACGTCGACATCTGGCTGACCATCGTCTGGGTCGCCTACCTCGCCGTCTTCCTCGGCACGATCATCAAGCGGCGCGAGCCCCACATCTACGTCGCCAACTGGTTCTTCCTGGCGTTCATCGTCACCGTCGCGATGCTGCACGTCGTCAACAACCTGTCGATCCCGGTGTCGATCTGGGGTTCCAAGTCGGTGCAGGTCTTCGCCGGCGTCCAGGACGCGATGACCCAGTGGTGGTACGGTCACAACGCCGTCGGCTTCTTCCTGACCGCGGGCTTCCTCGGCATGATGTACTATTTCGTGCCGAAGCAGGCCGGGCGCCCGGTCTACAGCTACAAGCTGTCGATCATCCACTTCTGGGCGCTGATCTTCCTCTACATCTGGGCGGGTCCGCACCACCTGCACTACACCGCGCTCCCCGACTGGGCCGCGACGCTGGGCATGGTGTTCTCGGTCGTGCTGTGGATGCCGTCGTGGGGCGGCATGATCAACGGCCTGATGACCCTCGAAGGCGCGTGGGACAAGATCCGCACCGACCCGATCATCCGGATGTTCGTCGCTTCGCTCGCCTTCTACGGTATGTCGACCTTCGAAGGGCCGATGATGTCGATCCGCGCGGTCAACAGCCTCAGCCACTACACCGACTGGACCATCGGCCACGTGCATTCCGGCGCGCTCGGCTGGAACGGGCTCATCACCTTCGGCTGCCTCTACTTCCTGACGCCGAAGCTCTGGGGACGCGAGCGGATGTATTCCATGGCCGCGATCAACTGGCACTTCTGGCTCGCCACTATCGGCATCGTTCTCTACGCCGCGTCGATGTGGGTCACGGGCATCATGGAAGGCCTGATGTGGCGCGAGGTCGACGCCAACGGCTTCCTCGTCAACTCCTTCGCCGACACCGTCGCCGCCAAGTTCCCGATGTACGTGGTGCGCGGTCTGGGCGGGGTCCTCTACCTCTCCGGCGGACTGATCATGGTCTGGAACATGTGGATGACGATCCGTCAGCCCGAAGCCCGGCCGGTCAACGCCCCCGTGCCTGCGGAGTAATCACCGATGACAAACGAAAAGATCCCCCCGGCGGACCAGGACCCCAAGGTCACCCAGCCCGATGACGGCGGCATCCCGAACGAGCTGCCGCACCACACCAAGCTGATCGACAAGCACGCGATCCTGGAGAAGAACGCCACGCTCCTGCTCGTCACCTCTTTCCTCGTCGTCACCATCGGCGGCATCGTGGAGATCGCGCCGCTCTTCTGGCTCGAGAACACGATCGAGGAGGTGGAGGGCGTGCGCCCCTACTCGCCGCTCGAACTGGCGGGGCGCGACATCTACATCCGCGAAGGCTGCTACGTCTGCCACAGCCAGATGATCCGGCCGATGCGCGACGAGGTGGAGCGGTACGGCCATTACTCCCTGGCGGCGGAATCGATGTACGACCACCCGTTCCAATGGGGCTCCAAGCGGACGGGGCCCGACCTCGCCCGCGTCGGCGGGCGCTACTCGGACGAATGGCATGTCGACCACTTCATCAACCCGCAAAGCGTCGTGCCCGAAAGCGTCATGCCGAATTACGACTACCTGATGCGCGCGGATATCGACGGGCAGTACATCGAGGACCTGATGGCCACCCACAAGCTGGTCGGCGTGCCCTATTCGGACGAGATGCTGGAGGCGGCCTATACCGACTTCCACGTCCAGGCCGACCCGATGGGCGACTACGACGGGCTTCTCGAACGCTACCCGGGCGCGCAGGTGCGCAACTTCGACGGCCAGCCCGAACTGACCGAGATGGATGCGCTGATCGCCTATCTGCAGATGCTCGGCACGACGGTCGATTTCTCGACCTTCGTCGCCGAGACCAGCCGGTAAGGAGGACGTCATGGACACCTATTCCCTCATGCGCCACTTCGCCGACAGCTGGGCGCTTCTCGCGCTCTTCGGCTTCTTCGTCGGCACGATCCTCTTCGTCCTGCGGCCTGGCAGCCGCGCGATCCACCAATACGCCGCGCGCTCGATCCTGAGGGACGACGACGCGCCCCCGCGCGAGGACGCCCGCGAGGGCGGAGGAGCGGGCCGGACCAACCTCTCCGAGGAGCGCGAGAGATGAGCAGCGACAAGAGTAACAAACCCGAGGACCAGGACGTCGAGACCACCGGCCACAGCTGGGACGGCATCCAGGAATACAACAACCCGCTGCCGCGCTGGTGGCTCTGGACCTTCTACGCCACGATCGTCTGGGGCGTGATCTATACCATCCTGTTCCCCGCCTGGCCGCTCGTCTCGGGCGCCACGGCCGGGGTGCTCGGCTGGTCCACGCGCGAGAACGTCGCGCAGGAAATCGCGGCGGTGCGCGACGCCAATGCCGACATGCGCCAGGGCATCGTGGACACCGAGCTTGCCGCGCTCGAGGGCGACCCGGACCTGCACGGCTTCGCCGTCAACGCCGGCGCTGCCGTCTTCCGCAACAATTGCTCGCAATGCCACGGCTCGGGCGCGGCTGGCGCGACGGGCTATCCCAACCTCCTGGACGACGCCTGGCTCTGGGGCGGCACGATCGAGGAGATCGCCTATACCGTGCGCCACGGCATCCGCAACGAGGACGACCCCGACGCGCGCTACAGCCAGATGCCCGCCTTCGGCGACATCCTCGCCGAAGAGGAGATCGAGACGCTCGTCACCCATGTCCAGGGCCTCTCGGACGGCGGCGACCCGCTTTCCGGGCCGGGCGGGGAGCTTTTCGCCAACAACTGCGCCGCCTGCCACGGCGAGGACGCGCGGGGCATGCAGGATCTCGGCGCGCCGAACCTGACCGATGCGATCTGGCTCTACGGCAGCGACGATGCGGCGATCCACCAGTCGATCTCCGAAGGGCCCTTCGGCGTGATGCCGGCTTGGGGCGAGCGGCTGGGCGAGGCTGAGGTGCGGGCGGTGGCGGCCTATGTCCACCAGCTCGGCGGGGGCGAGGCGCCTGAGGAGAGCGTGGACGCCCCCCAGTGACGCGAACGCAGCGTCACGTCCGGCCGGCGCACGCGCGCCGGCCGGGCTTGATTCAGGTCAAGGCCGCCGGGCCGGCCGACATGCGAGACGGACGCGACATCCAAGGACACCCGACATGAGCGATTCCGACACGCCCCTCTATGCCGCGCGGGAGCCGATCTTTCCCCGCCGCGTCTCCGGCGCCTTCCGGCGCCTCAAATGGCAGATCATGATGGTCACGCTCGGCATCTACTACGTCACGCCGTGGATCCGCTGGGACCGCGGCGCGAACCTGCCCGATCAGGCAGTGCTGGTGGACATGGCCAACCGCCGCTTCTTCTTCTTCGGCATCGAGATCTGGCCGCACGAGTTCTACTTCGTCGCCGGCCTTCTGGTGATGGCCGGCCTCGGCCTCTTCCTCTTCACCGCCGCGCTGGGCCGGGTCTGGTGCGGCTATGCCTGCCCGCAGACCGTCTGGACCGATCTCTTCCTCGCCGTCGAACGCTGGGTGGAGGGCGACCGCAACGCCCGGATGCGCCTGCACAAGGCGCCCTGGTCGGCCCGAAAGGCGCGGCTGCGCATCACCAAGTGGGCGCTGTGGCTGGCCATCGCAATCGCCACCGGCGGCGCCTGGGTCTTCTACTTCGCGGACGCGCCGACGCTCCTGCGCGATCTCGTCACGCTGAACGCCGCGCCCGTGGCCTACGGCTCCATCGCCGTGCTGACCGCGACGACGTTCGTCTTCGGCGGCTTCATGCGCGAACAGGTCTGCATCTACATGTGCCCCTGGCCGCGCATCCAGGGCGCGATGATGGATGAGGACACGTTGACCGTGGCCTACCGCGACTGGCGCGGAGAGCCGCGCGGCAAGGGTCTGCGCCGCCGCAAGAGCAATACCGAGGTTCCCGACCCCCAGGCCACGACCCGCGCCGCCGGGCCCAAGATGGGCGGCCGCTCGCCGGTGATCCCGATGCATTTCGGAGAGACCAGGGCGGTCATCCAGCGGCCGAAATTCTACGGCGACGAACCCGGCGACTGCATCGACTGCAATGCCTGCGTGAACGTCTGCCCGATGGGCATCGACATCCGCGACGGCCAGCAGATGGCCTGCATCACCTGCGCTTTGTGCATCGACGCCTGCGACGAGGTGATGGAGAAGATCGGCAAGCAGCGCGGCCTGATCGATTACCTCGCCCTGTCGGACGCGCCGCGCGAACGCGCCGGCGAGGCGCCGAAACCCGCGCGCAAGCACATCCTGCGCCCGCGCAACCTGATCTATTTCGGCCTCTGGGCAGCGTTCGGTCTGGCGCTTCTGGTCGCGCTGCTCGTGCGGCCCGAGATCGAGGCGACCATCGCGCCGGTGCGCAACCCGACCTTCGTGACGCTGTCGGACGGGTCGATCCGCAACGCCTACGACCTGCGCATCCGCAACCGCGAGGGCGAGGCGCGGGCGATGGAGGTGTCCCTCGCCGACGCGCCCGGCCTTGCGATCGCGCTGGAGGGCACCGAGGATGGCACCGTGACCGTGCCGGCCGACACACAGGGGCTCACGCGCCTCTACGTCACCGCGCCCGAAGGCTCCGCCCCGGCGACCACGTCGCGCACGGATATCGAGATCGAGGTCCGCGACACCACCTCCGGCGCCACAGCGCGCGTCGACACCACCTTCGACGGAGACGACAGATGACCGACTTCACCCTGAAGGGCCGCCACGTCCTGGCGATGTTCGTGCTGGGCTTCGGCACCATCATCGCGGTCAACCTGACGCTGGCGGTCAACGCCGTGCGCACCTTCCCCGGGCTCGAGACCGCCAATTCCTACGTTGCGAGCCAGGAATACGACGACCGCCGCGCCGCGCAGGAGGCGCTTGGCTGGACGGTCGAGGCGACCGGGGAGAGCGGCGTCGCCGCCGTGGCGCTGGTGGATGCCCATGGTCTGCCGGCCGATCTGCGGGACATGCAGGCGGTGATCGGCCGCGCCACCACGGACGACGGGGAGCGGGTGATGCCGCAGACCGGCCGCGCCGCCGCCGCGCTGGAGATGCCGGAGGGCTACTGGCGCGTCGACGTCATCGCCACCGCGCCCGACGGGACAGCGTTCGAGCAGCGCCTGACGCTGCACGTGACGCCATGACCGCCGCCTGTGCCGCCTGTTCCGCGGTCGATGTCGGCGCGTCGGATGCCCCGAACGGCGGTGGCGCGATCCAGCTCCACCTGCCGGATATCCACTGCGCCGCCTGCATCGCCGAGGTCGAGGAAGCCCTGCGCGCCGCGCCGGGCGTCACTGGGGCGCGCGTGAACCTGACACTGAAACGGGCGAGCGTGGAGGGCGGCGGGCTGACCGCCACGCCGCTGATCGAGGCGCTCGCCGCCGCCGGCCACCGCGCACAGGAGCTCGACCCGAGCCTTCTGGCCGGGCAGGGCGGGGAGATGCGCGATCTGCTGATGCGCACCGGCGTCGCGGGCTTCGCGATGATGAACGTGATGCTGCTGTCGGTGGCCGTCTGGTCGGGCGCGGCGGACGCGACCGCGCAGCTATTCCACCTGATCTCGGCCGCGATCGCGATCCCGGCGGTGGCCTTCGCGGGGCGGCCGTTCTTTGCCTCCGCGCTGCGCGCGCTGGGGCACGGGCGGCTCAACATGGACGTGCCTATTTCGCTCGCCATCGTGCTGGCTGCCGGCGTGTCGCTGATGAACGCGCTCACCGGATCGGAGCAGCACGCCTGGTTCGACGCGGCGCTCGCGCTGACCTTCTTCCTGCTGATCGGGCGCTGCCTCGATCAGGCCGGGCGGCGCGCAGCGCGCTCGGCGGCGGCGGAACTGGCCGCGCTCGACGTGCCGCAGGCGATCCTCTTGACCGATGCCGGCCCGCGCGTCGTGCGCGCCGAAACGCTTGCCCCCGGCGACCGGATCGAGGTGCGCCCCGGCGACCGCTTCCCGGCGGACGGCATCGTCGCGGAGGGGCGCAGCGACATCGACCGCAGCGCGCTGAACGGTGAATCCGCGCCCGCGCCGGTGGCCCCTGGCGGTGCCGTGTCGGCGGGGGAGATCAACCTCTCCGGCCCCCTCGTCGTGACGGTGGAGCGGGCCGGGCGCGACACCGCGCTCAGCCGCCTCACCGACCTCGTGGCCACGGCGGAGGCGCAGCGCTCGCGCTATTCCGGCGTCGCCGACCGCGCCGCGCGGGCCTATGCGCCGCTCGTCCACATCCTCAGCGCCGGCGCCTTCGTCGCGTGGTTCTGGGCGACGGCGGACGGCTGGCGCGCCCTCGACGTCGCCATCGCCACGCTGGTCATCACCTGCCCCTGCGCGCTCGGCCTCGCGGTGCCGGCGGTGTCGACCGTGGCGACCGGGCGGCTCTTCCGCCGCGGCCTTCTGGTCAAGTCGCAAACCGCGCTGGAGCGGCTGGCCGAGGTAGACATGGTGGTCTTCGACAAGACCGGCACGTTGACCACCGGCGCCGCACGGCTGACCGGCAGCCCGGAGCCGCGCGCGCTGGCGCTGGCCGCCGGGCTCGCCACCGCATCGCGCCATCCTTATTCGCAGGCCATCCGCGCGGCAGCCGAAGCGCGCGGCATCGCGCCCGCAGCGGTCTCCGAGGTGGTCGAAGTGCCCGGCCGCGGGGTCGAGGCGCAGCACGAAGGCCGCCGCGTCCGGCTCGGCCATCCCGGCTGGATCGGTGCGGCGGGCGACGGGGTGATGCTCGACGACGGCGAGGGCGGCGCGGTGCGCTTCACCTTCGAGGAGGAGATGCGGCCCGAGGCGCCCGCGCTCATCGCCACGCTGAAGGCGCGCGGCCTGCCGGTCGCGCTTCTCTCCGGCGACGGGGAAGGGACGGTGCGGGCCGCGTCGAACACGCTCGGCATCGACGATGCGCACGCGCGGATGACACCCGAGGACAAGGCCGACTGGCTCGCCGCCCGAGCCGGCGAGGGGCGGCGCGTGCTGATGGTGGGCGACGGGCTCAACGACAGCGCGGCGCTGGCCGGCGCGCATGCCTCGCTCGCCCCAGCCTCGGGGCTGGAGGCGGCGCGCGCGGTTGCCGATGTGGTGCTCGTGGGCGACGATCTCGGGTCCGTCGCGGACCTTCTGATCACGGCGAAGGGCAGTCTCGTAAGAATGCGCGAGAACATCGGCATCTCGGCGCTTTACAACATCGTCGCGGTGCCGGTGGCGGTGCTGGGTTTCGCATCGCCGTTCCTGGCGGCGCTGGCGATGTCGGTGTCGTCGCTGACGGTCACGCTCAACTCGCTGCGGAGGCAGGCATGAACGTTCTGGTGGTGCTCATCCCGGTCTCGGTGGGGCTCGGCCTTGCCGGACTCGCCGCCTTCGTCTGGACGCTGCGCGCGTCGCAATACGACGACCCGGCGGGCGACCGCGCGCGCATCCTCGACGACCGGTTCGACGACGCGCCGGCCGACGACCCGCGCGGTCAGTCGTAACCCGTCATCTCCAGGTAGCCGCGCCCGGCGTGGCTGCCCGAGACGGTGACCGGCCCTTCCCAGTAGGGAAAGCTCGTGCCCATCCAGGCGCCGGGGTTGACCGGCGCGGTGGTCACGTCGAGATCGCGCGCCGGCAGCTCGATCCGCCATTGCAGCGGCAGGGTGCGGCCCGCGACCTCTCCGCGCTCCAGCGGGGTGAGCGTCACCGCGCCGTCGCCGTAGGGTTCGGCTGTGCCGTCCGGTTCGATCCAGGTGGCGGAGGTGAAATGCGTGCCCTCGGCGTCGGTCCGCAGCCCGAAGGCCATGAGCTTCGCGCCGGTCTCGAAGTTCAGTGAGAACCAGTCCCACCCGCTCTGATCCTCCGCCAAGGGCTGCGACGACCATTCCCGGTCGAGCCACGCGCTGCCCGTCACCGCGATCTCCCCGGAGGGCAGGGAGAGCATGCCCGTCGCCTCGTAGAACGGCTGCGAATAGTAGCGGCTGGCCTGCCCGGCGGGCGATTTCACGGAATAGCCGTCCTCGCCGTGGAAGATCAGCGGGCCCGTGGCTTCGAGCGAGAGGTCGTAGGCGAAATCCGCGCCGTTGGCGGTGAGCGTCAGGGCGTCCAGCGGATCGCCATCCGCGGAAGTGGACGTCATCGCCCAATTGTCGATGAAGGCCTCGAACGGCTCGGCCACGCCGGCCTGCCCGATGCCGCCGCGCGCCAGCCGTTCGGCGTGGCGGTGCCGGTCCGGTGTGGTGAGCGCGGCATGGGCCAGCCAGATCTGGTCGGCCTCCCAGCCCTCTGCCGCCGTCGGCGCGAGGGCGGAGCGGAAGAGCGTCCATTGCACCCCGTAGGCCGTGCCGTCCGGGCCTTCGAGGTTGGCGGTCAGGTACCACCATTCGATGCGGAAACCGGGATGGGCGTAGTGATCCTCGGGGAAGGTCAGGGCGCTTCGGCCCGGCATCCGGAAGTCCGCCCCGGCCTCGGATCCGAGCCCGGCATAGCCCTGCGCCAGCGCCGGGGCGGCGAGGAGCGTGACGGCAAAGGCGGCGGCAAGGCGGTCAGCGATCATTGGCGAAGATCCTCAGAAGGCGCGACGGCGGCAGGCGGGTGAGGCGCAGCGCCGGCCAGAGGCAGGCGAGCCCCGCCGCCGCCAGCGCCGCGAGGCCGAGCCACAGCCAGTCGCCGGGGAACAGCAGCATCGGCAGGCGCCATCCGAAGGCGGCGACGTTCACCTTCGCCAGGAGCACCCAGGCAAGCGTCAGCCCCACCGGCACCGACAGCACCCAGGTCAGGAGCGCAAGCAGCAGCGTCCGTGCGACGTCGAGCCGGGCAAGCCGCCCCGGCCGCATCCCCAGCGCCCAGAGCGGCGCAAGTTGCGGCAGCCGCAGCGATGACAGCGTCAGGAGCGAGGTCAGCACCGCGATCCCCGCGACGCCCAGCGTCAGCACGTTGAGCGCGCCGGTCACGAGGAACGTCTGCTCGAACACCCGCAGGGAGATCGCCTTGACCTCTGCCTGGTTCACCACCGCCTGATCGGGCAAGCTCGCCTCCTGCCGCAGGCGATCGGCGAGGGCGGGCGCGTCCTCGGGGTCGATCCGCACCGAAAAGCGCAGGAGCGGCAGGTCCGGGTAGCGCTCCGACATGGGGCCGAGGCCGATACGCACCTCTCCGGCCGGGTTGCCGTAATCGGCGTAGACGCCGGCGACCGGGACCTGCCAGTCCTCGGAGAGGCGCAGGGGGTTGCCGAGCGACAGGTCCGCGCCGCGATAGAGCTGTTCGTTGACGAGGATGCCGGAGCCGTCTGCAACGCGGTCCCAGGCGTCCGGCGCGGCGTCGATCAGCGGGAAATCCTCGCGGTAGGTCGGCGCGTCCGGCACGCCGACGAGCGTCGCGGGCCGGCCGAGCACGTCCAGATCCGTGCTGAGCGTCGGCAGGACGGCGCGGGCGTCCTCCGCGGCGATGGCGCGGGCGCGGGCGGCGGTGGCTTCGTCCGGGGCGGTGACGTAAAGCTCAGCCGCGAGGCGCTGGTCGAGCCAGCCGGTGAAGGTGGTGCGGAACGATCCGACCATAGTGCCGACGCCGACATTGGCCGCGAGCGCCAGCAGAAGCGCCATCAGCGCGAGCGACAACGCCGGCACCTGCTGGCGCGCATCGGCCAGCAGCCATTCGCCCACCGGCCCGCGCGCCAGGGGCCGTGCCGCCCGCAGCGCCGCGATCAGCAGCGGGGGCAGGGCGAGCGCCGCGCCCAGCAGAAGCGCGGCGAGGCTCGCGAAGGCGGCGATGAGGCTCTCGGCGGTGAGCGTCAGCCCGAGGGCGAGCGCAAGCAACAGACCCGCCGCCACCCCTTGCATCGTGAGCATCCGGGCGGAGGCCATCGCCCAGGCGCGCGGCTGCGCCGGCGCGAGCAGCGGCA
Source organism: Roseivivax sediminis (assembly GCF_900112685.1). Taxonomy (GTDB): domain Bacteria; phylum Pseudomonadota; class Alphaproteobacteria; order Rhodobacterales; family Rhodobacteraceae; genus Roseivivax; species Roseivivax sediminis. Next base: position 179,061 of record NZ_FOMS01000007.1, on the reverse strand, counting down.
TCCGCGCGACGGTCCAGAGCGCCTGCGCCCCGGCGAGCGCGGTGCCCGCGAGCGTGATCCCGAGGCCGGCCAGCGCCCAGACCGGATCGAAATCCAGCACCCCCGACACCGGCGCGCCGTAGAGCCCCCGAAGCGTCCCCGCGACGCCGGGCAGAAGCGCCGCCGCGATGGCGTAGCCGAGCGCGAGGCCGAGGGTGCCGGCGATCAGCGCGAAACCGGCCAGCTCCGCCGCCAGAAGGAGCACGAGCCGGCGCAGCGGCAGGCCAAGCGCGCGCAGCGTCCGAAAGGTCTGGCGGCGTTGTTCGAACGCGAGCCCGATGGCCGATTGCACGATGAAGAGCCCGACCCCGAAGGCCAGAAGCCCGAAGGCGGTGAGGTTGAGGTGAAAGGAGTCCGTCAGCTCCGCAAGGTCGGTGCCGTCCTCGGGCGTGCTGCGGCTGAGATCCGTTACACTCTCCAGCGGTGGAAGGCCGAAGGGCTGCTCCGGCGCGAGCGTCAGGTAGGACAGCCGCTCCCGATCCAGCAATGCCTGCGCAGTGGTGATGTCGGTCACGGCGATGCCGGGGGCGAGGTCGGGCGCGATCCGGCGGGGCGGCAGATCGCTGCCTTCCAGCTCCGCCGCCGTCTCCGGCGCGACGAGAAGGAGGCCGGGACCAAGGAAGTCCGCCAGGATGTCGCCGTCGCCGGCCAGCGCGCTCAGCCCGGCCTGCGGCGGCGCGGTCAGCGGGTCGACCCCGAGGATCTGGAGGCGCGCGGGCTCCGCGATGCGCCCCTCGATCACCGGGCTGACGAGCCACCCGGCACGGCGCAGGGTCACGAAATCCTCGAGTGTCGCGCCGCCGGGGCGCGACAGCCGGTCGAGCGTGTCCTGCCCCAGCGTCGCCGCCGCGCGGTCGTAGCTCGACCGCGCCTCGGCGTTGATCGCCTGTACCCCGGACCAGAGGGCGGTGGCCAGCGCCAGCCCGATCAGCAGCATCGCCAGTTGCAACGGCTGGCGCCGCCAATGCGACAAAAGCGCGAGGATCGCCGCCCGCGTCACGCGATCCGCCCGCCCGAGAGGTGCAGCACCCGCCCCAGCCGCGCGGCGTGGCGCGGCGAATGGGTCACCATCAGAAGGCCCGCGCCGGTCTCGGCCACGAGGTCGAGAAGCAGGGACAGAACCCGCTCTGCCGTGTCCTCGTCGAGGTTTCCGGTGGGCTCGTCCGCCAGCACGAGGTCGGGGCGCGCGGCGATGGCGCGGCCGATGGCGACGCGCTGCTGCTGGCCGCCCGAAAGCTGCTCGGGGTAGCGCGCCAGCATCGGCGCGAGGCCCAGCCGGTCGGTCAGGGCCCGGGTCCAGTCCGCATCGTGGCGGCCGGCCAGCCGCGCTTGAAAGCTCAGGTTCTGCGCCACGGTGAGCGAGGGGACGAGGTTGAGGCTCTGGAACACGACGCCGATATGGCGGCGGCGGATCTCGGCCCGCCCGGCCTCGTCAAGGCCGTCGAGCCGGGTGCCGTTCAGCGTCAGCGTACCGCTGTCGGGCGCATCGAGACAGCCGAGGCAATGCAGCAGCGTCGACTTGCCCGATCCGCTTTCGCCGGTGAGCGCGACGCTCTCGCCCGCCGTTACGGAGACGGACACCCCGTCCAGCACCTTGATCGCGCCGTCGCCGGTGCGGAAGGATTTCGTCAGATCGTGCGCGTCGAGCATCGGCCCCTCACGTCCCCGGGTGCAGGCATGGTAGCGGCGGGCCGGGCAGCGGAAAGTGCGGGCGGCGCGACATCTTCGTCATTGTGCGGAAGCGCACGAATGTCGCGCGATTTGCGACGTTTCGTGCGGTGCGGAATCGGCTATCTTCGGGGTACACACGGCCTCAGGAGGATGACGCCATGAGCTGGAACCCCGCGCTCGACCCGCATTGCCCGACCGGCGACGAAGTGGACGCGATCGACACGCTGATCGTGCCGCGTGCTCGCGATCTCGGCGGCTTCGAGGTGCGCCGCGCGCTGCCCGCGCCGAAGCGGCAGATGGTCGGCCCGTTCATCTTCTTCGACCAGATGGGCCCGGCGGAGTTCCTGCCGACCAAGGGTCTCGACGTGCGGCCGCATCCGCATATCGGGCTGGCGACGATCTCCTACCTCTATCGCGGGCGGATGCACCATCGCGACAGCCTCGGCACCGATGCGTGGATCGAACCGGGCGCCGTCAACTGGATGGTTGCCGGCCACGGCATCACCCATTCGGAGCGCACGGACGACGCCACGCAGGAGGGGCCCATGCCGTTCTTCGGCATCCAGACCTGGGTGGCGCTGCCCAGGGACCACGAGGATCGCGCGCCGGAATTCCAGCACGCGCCGGCCGGCGACCTGCCGCTCCTGGAGGGGGAGGGCAAGTCCGTGCGCCTGATCCTCGGCAACGCTTGGGGCGAACGCGCGCCGGTCAAGACCGCCTCCGAGATGTTCTATGCCGATGCGGTGCTTCGACCCGGCGCGAAGATCCCGCTGCCCGACGATCATGAGGATCGTGGCGTCTACGTGGTCGAAGGGCGCGTCGAGGTAGCGGGCGAGAGCTACGAGGCCGGCCGGATGATGGTGTTCCGGCCCGGCGACCAGGTGTCGCTGACCGCCGGGCCAGAGGGCGCCCGGCTGATGCTGCTGGGCGGCGCGACGCTGGAGGGGCCGCGCTACATCTGGTGGAACTTCGTCGCCTCCTCGAAGGAGCGCATCGAGGAGGCGAAGGAGGCGTGGCGGCGCGAGGACTGGGCGCATGGCCGGTTCTCGCTGCCGCCGGGCGATGCGTCGGAGTTCATTCCGCTGCCCGCGCGGTGAGGCCGCACGGGCTCAGCGCTTGCGCGCGACCACGAAGCGCGACGGCGTCGAAGGCGGATAAAGGCCAGTCTCGATGATCTCGAAACCGGCGGCGGCGATCGCGCGGTCGATCTGCGGAACCGTCAGAAAGGTGACATCCGGCGCCTTGCCGAGCGGCTTCATCACCCAGATCATGGGGCGATAATACCATTTCTCGCCGATCGCAGGCGTTTTCGAGATGAAAAGCCCGCCGCGCGGCAAGAGCTGCGCAACGGTCGCAAGCGCCGCGCCCACATCCGGGACGAGGTGCAGGAGGTTGAAGGCGAGCACGGCATCAAAGGTCTCTGCGTCATACTCTGCGGGCGTGACGCCGCCCTGCCGAAAGGTGACGTTCCCCGCACCGTCCGCCCACCGCTTCTCTTCCGCGATCTCGATCATCGCGGAAGAGATGTCCGTGGCGGTATAGCGCAGCACGTCACCCGCCAGGCGTAGTGCGGTGGTGCCGGTGCCGCAGCCGAGTTCCAGCACCCGGTCCTCTGACCCGAGATACGTGCGCACCCGCGCGAGAGTCGCCTCGTAGGCGCTGGTATCGGCGATGGGCTGTTTCGCATACCGGGGGGCGATGCGGTCCCAGAAGGCAGCGGAGTTCATGGCGTTTCCTTTCGCGTGCGGTTCTTGGAGACTGGAATGATCCATGCGGCAAGGCTTGGGAATTGCGCAATTCCGTCCTGATGATATGCGTATACGCATGAATTGGGCGGCGATGAACTTCGACTGGAATCAGGTGCGCGCGTTCCTCGCCACGCTCGAGGAAGGCTCGCTGTCGGCGGCGGCGCGGGCGCTGAAGCTGACGCAGCCGACGCTCGGCCGGCAGGTCGCGGCGCTCGAGGCGCAGCTCGGCGTGACGCTCTTCGACCGGGTGGGGCGGGGGCTTGTCCCGACAGAGGCGGGTGCTGCACTGGCCGAACACGTGCGCGACATGGGCGCGGCGGCGGAGCGGCTGTCGCTCGCCGCGGCGGGGCAGGCGCAGTCGGCGCAGGGGCTGGTGCGGATCACGGCGAGCCAGATGTATTCGGCATACCTTCTGCCGGGACCCGTCGCCGCCATCCGCGCGGCGCATCCCGGGATCGGGATCGAGATCGTCGCCACCGACGATCTGTCGGACCTGCGCCGACGCGAGGCCGACATCGCCGTGCGCAATGCCCGGCCCGAGGACGAGGACCTGATCGCCCGGCGGCTGCGCGACGATTCGGGATCGCTCTATGCCACGCCGGGCTACCTGCGGCGTTTCGCGGGGGCGACGGGGCCGGGCGACTTCGGCGGCGCGCAGTTCCTGGGTCTTTCCGACAACGACCGTTACGCGCGGTTCCTGAGGCAACTGGGCTTTCCGATCGAAGAAAGCAGCTTTGCCGTCACGTCGGAAAGCCACCTCGTGCATTGGGCGATGACGCTGGCCGGGCTGGGAATCGGCGCGGCGCCGGTGGCGGTGGGGGACGCGGCGCCCCAGGTGCAGCGGATTTTGCCGGGGCTCGATCCCATCGCTTTCCCGATCTGGCTGGTCGCCCCGCAGGAGCTGCGGACAAGCCGACGCGTGCGGCTGGTCTTCGATCTTCTGGCCGATGCGATTTCCGGCCCCGGAAGTCCTGCAAATACGCTTGACGCCGCCGAAGGCCCCGCCTAGAACGCCCCCCACGCCCGGGCCACGGGCGGACGGCACATGCGGTTGTAGCTCAGTTGGTTAGAGTACCGGCCTGTCACGCCGGGGGTCGCGGGTTCGAGCCCCGTCAACCGCGCCACCGTTCCGTTCCTTCGGCCCGTCGCAGGACATGCGGTTGTAGCTCAGTTGGTTAGAGTACCGGCCTGTCACGCCGGGGGTCGCGGGTTCGAGCCCCGTCAACCGCGCCATGTCCTGCCCGCCCCGAGAGGCTACGGCGCATGTTGATTCCGCACATTGCCGGGTTGGGCTGTTCCACCGATCACATTGAATGTGATCGCGGAATCGGAACGCACGCGGATTTCCGCGTGTTCAGCCTTCATGACACCGGACATGCAAAAGGCGCCCGGAGGCGCCCCTTGTCTCGACTTGGCGGTCCCTGGCTCAGCTGCCCCAGCTGCGCACCGGGCCGCAATCCATGTGAACGAAGTTCGACCCGGTGTAGCGCCCGACGCCGCCCGCCTTGCAGGCCGACGCGGCCCGCGCCATCTGGTTGACCGAGCGCGAGGAGAGTCGCAGGTCCGCCGCCTCCCCGACGAGGTGGCGCGAGTTCTTGGCCACGCCGGACGACCGGCTCCGCAGCATCGCGTTCGTCTCCGGGCTGCGATAGCCGGAAATGAGCATGTACGGCTCGGAACAATCGAGGAGATTGTGCGTTGCCGCCATGATGTCGATCGTGCGCAGATCGATGTCCTTGACCTGGCCGTTGCGCCAGTCGCGCATGAAGTGATTGATCTCCTTGACGGCGTCGGCGATGTACTCGCCCTCGACCCAGTAGATCATGTCGATGCGCTCTCCGGTGCGGCCGGAATACATGCGCACGCGGCGAATGTCGCCGCCGCCGCGCAGGAACCCTGCGGCGTGCGAGAAAGTCGGAGCGGCGGTGAGAGTGGTCGCCGCGAAAGCCTGCAAGAGGCCGCGGCGCGTGAAGCTGCCAGTAGTGCCGTTGGTCATGGATTCGACTGTCCGCTTGCTGTCCCGATTGTCGTGCGAGTCTTGTCTGCTGCCGTCGCCCGCGTCGTTGCGCGGACCCTGCCATCTTTCCCCAGATGCCTTAACATTTATGCCACACCCGGCGACTACGTGGAAGCACGAGTCAGGAAAGGGTTCCCTTGACTTTCGAGACTGGCGGGATCTTGCCGAAGTGCTGTGCGCTCGGGACGGGTCGGCCGGTTCGGAGAGTGCAGCATCGCATCACGGCGGCTGAATTCTTGAACCCTGAGCGATTTGTGAGTGGACAGGCGCTTCGTTCCGACGTCCACTGCCAAGGCGCAGATTTCATTCGGGATTATGGAGAACACTTGATGCGATGCGACCCCAGAGGCGACCTTCCGAGCCCCGCGCGACGCTGGCTGACAGCCGGCATTGCCGCGGCGTTGCTCAGCCTTGCGCCCCTTCCGGTTGCAGCGCAGGTCACGGCATTCAAGCAGGCGGTGGCCGAATCGGTCGGTGAGGACGACGGCGTCGCCGCCTTCTACCGTGGCCGGGTGTTCGAACCTCTCTGGACCGGGCCGGACGAATCGCACCGCGCCCGGCGCGAGGCCCTGCTCGAAGCGGTCGGCGTCGCTTCGGCCCACGGGCTGCCGACGGAGCGCTACGACGCGACCCGCCTGATGGCCGAGATGCGCGCGGCCCGCACCGGCCGCGAACGCGGCGCGCTCGATGTTCGGCTGACCAAGGCGTTCCTGCAATTCGCGCGTGACGTCGGCTCCGGAGCCCTTGTGCCATCGCAGGTCGACAACAGCATCAAGCGTGAAATCATCCACCGCGATCCCGAAGAGCTGCTGAAGCGTCTCGAAGACGGCGATCCGCGAGCGGTCTTCCGCGGCCTTGCGCCGCAGACGCAGGAATACGTCCGGCTCATGCGCGAAAAGATGCGGCTGGAGCGGATCCTGTCCCGTGGCGGCTGGGGCCGGCCGGTGTCCCCGGGCCGGATCTCTCCGGGCGAAAGCGGCGACCGTGTCCTCGCGCTTCGCGACCGCCTGATCGCAATGGGCTATCTCGATCCGACGGTGACGGCCGAATACGACGCCGTTATCCAGCGCGCCGTGGAGGCGTTCCAGTCCGACCACGGCCTGAAGGTCGACGGTGTCGCGGGCGACAGCACGCTTCGCGCACTGAACGTTTCGGCCGAGGCGCGGCTGAAACAGGTGCTTGTGGCGATGGAGCGCGAGCGCTGGCTGACCCGGCCGGAAGGGCTCGGGCAGCGGCACATCAAGGTCAACCTGACCGAGTTCAAGGCGCGCATCTACGATGACGAGCGCGTGACCTTCGAAACGGTGGCGGTGATCGGATCGGACGAGGGCGGGCGGCGCACGCCGGAATTCTCCGACGAGATGGACCACATGGTCATCAACCCGTCCTGGTACGTGCCGCGATCGATCATCCGGAATGAATATCTGCCGCAGCTGCGCCGCAACCCCTACGCGCTCAGCCACATGCAGATCATCAACAGCCGCGGCCAGGTGGTGAGCCGCAATCGCGGCTTCGGGTCGGATTTCCCCTATTCCATGCGCCAGCCGCCGGGGCCGAACAACGCGCTCGGCAAGGTGAAGTTCATGTTTCCGAACAAGTACAGCATCTACCTGCACGACACGCCTTCCAAGCACTTGTTCAGCCGCGAGGTCCGGGCCTTCTCGCACGGGTGCATCCGCCTGGAGAAGCCGTTCGAGTTCGCCTACACGCTGCTCGCGCCGCAGACCGACGATCCCGAAGGCTTCTTTCATTCCCGCCTGCGCACCGGATCGGAGGCGCGGGTGAACCTGGAAACACCGGTGCCGGTGCACCTGATCTACCGCACCGCGTTCACCCAGGCGAAAGGGCGCATGCAGTACCGCGACGACATTTATGGCCGTGACGCGCGCATCTGGCAGGCGCTGTCCTCGGCGGGGGTGGTTCTCGGCCGCGGCGAAAGTTAAACCTCGCGGGCGACGGGGGCCCGGAGGGAACGGATGCAGTATACTATCGCGGAAATCGCCTCGGCGCTGGGGCTGGAGGCCGTCGGCGACGACACCCTCATGGTGACGGGCGTCGCGGAGCCTTCCGACGCACGTGCCGACCAGCTCGCGATGGCGATGAAACCGGAATATGCCGAGGGGCTGTCGCAGGGCCGCGCGCGGGCGGCGATGCTCTGGGGCGAAGCCGACTGGCAGGCGCTGGGGCTGGAGGCCGCGATCCTTGCGCCGCGCCCGCGCTTCGCGCTGTCGGCGCTTTCGGGCATGATGGACCCGGGGCAGGGCTATTCCGCGGGCATTCACCCGATGTCGGTGGTCGATCCTTCCGCCAAACTGGGCGAGAATGTCGCCGTCGGCCCCTTCGCCGTGATCGGTGCGGACGTGGAGATCGGCGACGGCTCCGTCATCGGCCCGCAGGTTCATGTGGGCTGGGGGACGACCATCGGCGCCGGCGCGCTGCTGCACGCGGGCGCGAAGATCGGCGCGCGCTGCACAATCGGCGACCGGTTCATCGCGCATTTCAACGCGGTGGTCGGAAATGACGGCTTCTCCTTCGTCACGCCCGAAGCCTCTGGGGTGGAGAAGGCGCGGGAGAGCCTCGGCGATCAGGGCGAGGTGAAGGGCCAGCCCTGGGCGCGTATCGCCTCGCTCGGGGGGGTGACGATCGGCGACGACGTCGAGGTCGGCGCCTGCGCGGCAATCGACCGCGGCACCGTGCGCGACACACGCATCGGCGATGGCACCAAGATCGACAATCAGGTGCAGGTCGGCCACAACACCGTGGTCGGGCGTCATACGCTCTTGTGCGGGCAGGTGGGGATCGCCGGGTCCGCGACCATCGGCGATTTCGTCGTGCTGGCCGGGCAGGTTGGCATCAGCGACAACATTTGTGTCGGAGACAACGTTATCTGTGGCGGCGCCACCGTGGTGCTGTCCTCGATCCCCGCGGGTCGCGTAATGCTGGGTTATCCCGCCACCAAGATGGATCAGACGCTTGAGAGCTACAAGGCGCTGCGCCGCCTGCCGCGGCTGGCACGCGAGGTCGCGGAGCTTCGGAAATCGGTTTCCAAGGACGCCCCCAACGGATAAGTCTCGCGCCCACGAAAGACCCCTGAACGCGAGGGCCCGCGATGAACGTCAAGGACAAGGTGATCGAGATCATCGCCGAGCAGGCCGTGCTGGAGCCCTCGGACGTGAAGATGGACATGACGCTCGAGGATCTGGGCATCGACAGCCTCGGCCTCGTCGAGTCGATCTTCGCGATCGAGGAGGCCTTCGACATTTCCGTGCCCTTCAACGCCAACGATCCGACCGAAAGCGACTTCGACATCTCCTCGGTGGCGCGAATCGTCGAGGGTGTGGAGCGCCTCGTGGCCGAGCAGCACGCGTGAGGCGCGTGGTCATCACCGGCGCGGGCACGATCAACGCGCTGGGGCGGACCGTGCCGGACACGCTGGAAGCGATGCGCGAGGGCCGCTGCGGCATCGGCCCGCTCGAGATGCGCGACACCGACAGGCTCGCGATCAAGATCGGCGGCCAGGTGAAAGGCTTCGACCCCGAAGAGGTATTCAACCGCCAGCAGATCGCGCTTTACGACCGCTACACCCAGTTCACCCTGATCGCGGCGGAAGAGGCGATCCGGCAATCGGGCCTGACCTTCGACGGGGAACTCGCGAACAATTCCGGCGTGGTGCTGGGCACCTCGGGCGGCGGACTGACCACGCAGGACGAGAATTACCGCGCGGTCTACGAGGAGGGGAAGAACCGGGTTCATCCGTTCGTCGTGCCGAAGCTGATGAACAACGCCGCGTGCAGCCACGTCTCGATGCAGTACAACATCAAGGGGCCGAGCTTCACCGTCGCCTCGGCCTGCGCGTCGTCCAATCACGCGATGGGGCAGGCGTTCTGGTTCGTGCGCTCCGGCATGGCGCCGGTGATGGTCACCGGCGGCTCCGAATCGATGCTGTGCTTCGGCGGGATCAAGGCGTGGGAGGGGTTGCGCGTGATGTCGAAGGACGGCTGCCGCCCCTTCTCGGCTACCCGCAACGGCATGGTGCAAGGCGAGGGCGCCGGCATCTTCGTCTTCGAGGATTACGAGCACGCCAAGGCCCGAGGGGCGGAGATCCTCGCCGAGGTGGCGGGGTTTGCCATGTCCTCGGACGCCGCGGACATCGTCATGCCGTCCAAGCAGGGGGCGGCGCGGGCAATTTCGGCCGCGCTGGCCGATGCGCGGCTCGACCGCGAACGGATCGGCTACATCAACGCGCACGGCACCGGCACGGCGGCGAACGACAAGACCGAATGCGCCGCGGTGGCGGACGTCTTCGGCACCCATGCGGACGACCTGATGATCTCCTCGACGAAGTCGATGCACGGGCATTGCATCGGCGGCACCGGCGCGGTGGAGCTTCTCGCCTGCATCATGGCGCTGCGCGACGGGGTGATTGCCCCGACCATCGGCTACGAGGAGCCGGACCCGGAGTGCGCGCTCGACTGCGTGCCGAATACGGCGCGCGAGGCTAAGGTCGGCGCGGCGCTGTCGAATGCCTTCGCCTTCGGCGGGCTCAACGCGGTGCTGGCGCTGAAGGCGGTCTGACCGGGGCGCTGATTGAGGGGACGGGAGCGAGGGGTCAGCCCCTCGCGCTCCCCGGGGTTTATTCTGCCAGATGAAGAGGGGGCGGCGCGCCGACCTGGGGTGGGACGCCGGGATGGTTGCCGTTGTTCTAGGCGACGGCGCCACACGTCAGGCGCGAATCCGCGCATGGGCGCGCTAGCGCCGATTTGCTCTGGAAGCGGCGCGGGGCAGCGGTATCTGCGCTGCAGCGACCCCAGACCAGAGAGGATCGGATCCCGTGGGACTTTTCGGCATCATCATCTCGCTACTCTTGCTCATGTACCTCGCCTATCGCGGGATCAACGTGCTGATCCTCGCGCCGCTGCTGGCGCTTCTGGCAGTGCTCCTGTCAGGGAGCGGGCCGCTTCTGGCGACCTACACGCAGGTCTTCATGGAGGAGCTCGGCGGCTATCTCATCCGGTTCTTCCCGCTGTTCCTGCTGGGTGCGATCTTCGGCAAGCTGATGGCGGACTCGGGGTCCGCCCGGACCATCGCGGAGGGCTTCGTGAGCCGCATCGGCGCGGCGCAGGCGATCGCCGCGGTGGTGCTGGCCTGCGGCGTGCTGACCTACGGGGGCGTGTCGCTCTTCGTCGTCGCCTTCGCGGTCTACCCGATCGCCAATGCGCTGTTCAAACGGGCGGACATCCCCAAGCGGTTCATCCCGGCGGCGCTGGCGCTGGGGTCGTTCACCTTCACCATGACCGCCTTTCCGGGCACGCCGGCGATCCAGAACGCGATTCCGGCCCCCTATTTCGGCACTACCACCTTCGCCGCGCCGATCCTCGGGACGGTCGCCGGCCTGATCATGATGATCGGCGGGATCCTGTGGCTCAACATGCGCAAGGCGCGCGCGGCGGCGGGCGGGGAAGGCTACGGCGAGCATCCGCCCACGGATGCCGACGCCGACGCGCCCGAAACCGGGCTGCCGTCCTTCGCCATCGCCATCGCGCCGGTGGTGGCGGTGATCTTGCTGAACGGGGTGTTCACTTACCTGGTGATCCCGGCGCTCGACACCAGTTATCTTCAGACCGAGCAGTACGGCGAGGTCACCAAGGACGACGTGAAGGGGATCTGGGCGATCATCGCCGCGCTGGTCCTGTCGATCGTGCTGTGCATCGGGCTCAACTGGGGCCGGCTGACGGAACTGCAGGAGAGCGTGAACAAGGGCACGATGGGATCGCTTCTGCCGGTGTTCAATACCGCCTCCGAGGTCGGATACGGCGCGACCATCGCGTCGCTGCCGGCCTTCGCCACGGTGCGCGATGCGGTGCTGGGTGTGTCGGAGAACCCGCTGATTTCGACCGCGGTGGCGACCAACGTGCTGGCGGGGATCACCGGGTCGGCCTCGGGCGGCATGTCGATCGCGCTCGAGACGCTGGGTGAACGGTTCCGCGAGATCGCCGAGCAGTCGGGGATCAGCCTGGAGCTCATGCACCGTGTCACGGCGCTGTCCTCTGGCGGGTTCGACGCGCTGCCGCATAACGGCGCGGTCATCACGCTGCTGGCGATCACCGGCCTGACCCACAAGCAGAGCTATGGCGACATCTTTGTGGTGGCGGTGGCGATCCCGCTTCTGGCGACGGTGTCGGTCATCATTCTGGGATCGGTATTCCTGGTGTGAGCCATCGGGCCGGCGAGGGGCTGCCGGCCCCTCGCGCTCCCCGGGAGTATTTGGAACGAGAAGAAGGGGCAGGGGCGCCGGCCTGGGCGACGGCTCGACATCTAACCGCCGCGAGAGCGCGGGGCGCAGGGAAGGCGGCCTCGCGGCCGCGACATGGGACGGCCTTTCCAGTGGACCAAGCAGCGGGGCGGCCCCGCCGCCGGCGGGTCAGACCATCATTTCCTTCGTCGCCGACAGCGTCACCTCGGGGTGGTCCCGTTCGATCCGGTCGATGTCCCATTGCATGCGCGTGAGGTAGACGATGTCGCCGTCGTTGTCGTGAGCGATGTGCTGCTTGTTGCGATTGGCGAAGGCCTCCACCTTGTCCTTGGGTCCGTGGACCCAGCGGGCGGAGGTGAATTGCGACGGCTCGAACCGCACCGGCAGGCCGTATTCGCTTTCGATCCGCGCGCCCAGCACCTCGAATTGCAGCGCGCCGACCACGCCGACGATGTAGCCCGAGCCGATGGACGGCTTGAAGATCTTGGCCGCTCCTTCCTCGGCGAACTGGTAGAGCGCCTTTTCGAGGTGCTTGGCCTTCATCGGATCGCCCGCGCGCACGTTCTGCAGAAGCTCCGGCGCGAAGGACGGGATGCCGGTGACCTTCAGCGCCTCACCCTCTGTCAGGGTGTCGCCGATGCGTAGCTGACCGTGGTTGGGGATGCCGATGATGTCGCCGGCCCAGGCCTCCTCGGCAAGCTCGCGGTCGGCGGCGAGGAAGAGGACCGGGGCGGAGACTGTCATCGCCTTCTTCGACCGGACATGGGTGAGTTTCATGCCCCGCTCGAAATGACCCGAGGCGAGGCGAACGAAGGCCACCCGGTCGCGGTGCTTGGGGTCCATGTTGGCCTGCACCTTGAAGACGAAGCCGGCGACCTTGCCTTCCTCGGGCGCGATCTGGCGCGGTTCGGCGCGCGCCGGCTGCGGCTCGGGCGCGTAGGCGCCGATCCCGTCCATCAGTTCCTTCACGCCGAAGGAGTTGATGGCCGAGCCGAACCAGATCGGCGTCATGTGTCCCTCGAGCACCGCCTGCTTGTCGAGCGGCGGCAGAAGCTCGCGCGCCATCTCCACCTCTTCGCGGAGCTGGTCGAGGAGGTGATCCGGCACATGCTCGGCCAGCTTGGGATCGTCGAGACCGCTGATCGAGATCGACTCCGCGACGCGGTTGCGGTCGGCGCGGTCCATCAGCTCCAGCCGGTCGTTCAGCATGTCGTAGGCGCCGACGAAGTCGCGTCCCATGCCGATGGGCCAGCTCGCCGGGGTCACGTCGATGGCGAGGTTCTCCTGGATCTCGTCGACGATCTCGAACACGTCGCGGCTTTCGCGGTCCATCTTGTTGCAGAAGGTCAGGATCGGCAGATCGCGCAGGCGGCAGACCTCGAAGAGCTTGCGGGTCTGGCTTTCCACGCCCTTGGCGCCGTCGATGACCATGATCGCCGCGTCGACCGCGGTGAGCGTGCGATAGGTGTCCTCCGAGAAGTCGGAGTGGCCGGGCGTGTCCACGAGATTGAAGCGGAAGTCGCGGAAATCGAAGGACATCGCGGAGGCGGAGACGGAGATGCCGCGATCCTTCTCCATCGCCATGAAGTCCGACCGGGTGCGCCGCGCCTCGCCCTTGGCGCGGACCTGGCCGGCCATCTGGATCGCCCCGCCGAAGAGCAGGAACTTCTCGGTCAGCGTGGTCTTGCCCGCATCGGGGTGCGAGATGATCGCGAAGGTGCGGCGGCGCGCGATCTCGGGCGGCAGGGCGGGGCGGTTGGATGGGGCATCGAGCATGGCGCGGGATATAGCCCGCCCCCGGGCGCCCCGCAATCGGCCGCGGGAACCCGAGCGCGCGCTGCACGGTTGCGGTGACAAAAGGAGATCTGTCATGGCCGACCGCCCCTCGATCAAGAACGAAGATCTGTACGAAGACCTGCGCGACGACGGCATGTCCAAGGAAAAGGCCGCACGCATCGCGAACGCCAGGGCGAACGACGACATGTCGCCGTCGAAGAAGGGTGGAAAGCGCCCGCCCTACGAGGAGTGGAGCAAGGATGACCTCTATGCCCAGGCCCAGAAGGTCGGGATCGAGGGCCGCTCCGACATGACCAAGGACGACCTGATCGAGGCACTGCGCAAGCACTGAAGCTTTGTCTTGCCGGTGTCATGGTTCTGCGGCAATCTCAAGGAACGTTTGGCGAACATTCCGGGAGGGCACGTCATGGATCTGACGGCGATTGGCAAGGAACTGGTGGCCGGGTGCCGCGAGGGCCGCGAGGCGGAAAACCTCGAAAAGCTCTACGCGGTGGACGCGGTGTCGGTGGAGGCGGTGCAGATGCCCGGCTCCGACAGTCGCGAGACCGTCGGGCTGAAGGGGATTCGTGGCAAGCATGCCTGGTGGGAAGCCAACATGGAGGTGACCGAGCAGGTGGTTTCCGGCCCGTTTCCTCATGGCGACGACCGCTTCGCGGTGCACTTCAAGGTCAAGGGCCGCGACAAGAGCAGTGGCGACGGCTTCGACATGGAGGAGGTCGCCGTCTACCACGTCGCCGGTGGCAGGATCGTGCGGGAGGAGTTCTTCTACCAGGCGGGCTGAAGTTTGACGTGCGGCGCCGCCTACCCGCCGGAGGACTTTCGCAGGACTTCCGCTGCGTCGTCGCGGTGCAGAAGCGATTCCTGAACCTCGATGGCGCTGACGGCGGTGTCACGGTGGCCGGGGATCACCGCCTTCAGCGTCTCGGAGAACTCGCGCGGCAGCGCCGCCCGCGTGCGGGTGTCGATCAGCATCGATTCCGCCGCGATTCCCTCGGCATAGATGATCTGGTGATGATCGAAGAGCATCTGGTAATAGTCCACGAAGCCGCCATTCAGCCGCGCGACGGTGTCGCCGTTCACGAGGTGCCGCGCTTTCACCAGAAGCTCGGGCCGCCCGACGCCGAGCCGGTCGGTGCGCTGGTAGATGAACAGGCGGTGATCGGGGCTGACCACGAGGTCGTTGGTGTTGTTCAGCACCCCGGCCCTGATCAGGATCGGTGCGAAGGATCCCACGGCGCGCGTCGTCGTGTGGCCGATCCAGCGGATGGCCTGCGGGCCGTCGTCGCGCGTCAGGACCAGATCGCCGATCTCCAGGTCTTCCACGGCGCGTTGCGCCCCGCTCGCCAAGGTGATGAGCGTGCCGCGGGTGAACGACACGCAGGCCACCTGCGCGAAGCGGGTCAGCGCGTCCTCCGGGTCGATCCCGACCAGTGCGTAGTCGGCACGCGGATCGAGCGGCGCCAGCGGCAGGAGGTACACCCCGTCGATATTTCCGGCGTCGTCTGTCTCCACCAGCATCAGCGCTTCGGTGGTACAGCCGTCGCCGGACATGAAGGTCACCGCGCAATCGAGGTGCAGATCCGCGCCCGGGCGCCCGACCTCGCTGCCCGCGTCGATGGCGAAGGGCGGCTCCGCGCGGGCGAGCAAGCTCAGCCGCACGGGCGTCGCGACGGGCGACAGGCGGTAGATGTCGTCGAGCACAAGTTCGTCCGCAACGGAAATGCCGTCGCCGAGGTTGGCGCCGTTGGCCACGCGGAACTGCGCCGCGCGGTAGACGGAAACGGGTTGCAGCGGGGCGGAGTCGGCACTCGAGGGCATCGTAGGGGCATCTCACACGGACGGCATGGCTGTCCAATGAACACGGGCTTGAGTGTATGCGAAGCGAATGTGGCATGCTATGGCCGCGTTTCCGGCGATTTGCCGCAACACGAGGCAGGAGGGACGATATGGATCTCGGGATCAAGGGCAAGCGGGCGCTGGTGACGGCGTCCTCCAAGGGGCTCGGCCGCGGCTGCGCCGAGGCGCTGGCCGAAGCCGGGGTCGACCTGGTGCTGAACGCACGCGGCGCCGACGCGCTGGAGACCACCGC
This sequence comes from Roseivivax sediminis, assembly GCF_900112685.1. Lineage (GTDB taxonomy): Bacteria > Pseudomonadota > Alphaproteobacteria > Rhodobacterales > Rhodobacteraceae > Roseivivax > Roseivivax sediminis. The sequence continues at coordinate 163,447 of NZ_FOMS01000007.1, read as the reverse complement.
CGCGGAGATCCGGGACCGTTTCGGCGTCGCCGTGACCGCTGTGCCGGCCGACATCGTCTCGGAAGCCGGGCGCGCCGAGGTGCTGGCCGCAGCGGGCGAGGTCGATATCCTCGTTACAAATGCCGGCGGCCCGCCGCCGGGGATGTGGCACGATTGGCGGCGGGACGATTTCCTCGCCGCGCTCGATGCCAACATGCTGACCCCTATCGCTCTGATGACGGCGCTGCTGCCGGGCATGTGCGCGCGCGGCTGGGGGCGGGTGGTCAACATCACCTCGCAATCGGTCAAGGCGCCGATCCCGCAACTGGGGCTGTCGAACGCCGCGCGGACCGGGCTGACCGGGTATGTCGCCGGCACTGCGCGGCAGGTAGCGCAGGACGGCGTGACCATCAACAACCTGCTTCCCGGCATTCATGCCACCGACCGGGCCGCATCGCTCGATGGCGGCGTGGCGGAGCGTGAGGGTATTTCCGTCGAGGAGGCGCGCGCGCAACGCCAGGCGACGATCCCGGTGCGGCGCTACGGCTCGGCGGCGGAGTTCGGTCAGGCCTGCGCGTTCCTGTGCTCGCGGCATGCAGGCTTCGTGGTCGGGCAGAACTGGCTTCTGGATGGCGGCGCCACCAACGCGACGCTCTGACATGGCGCGCGGGCCGGACGGGCAGGGCGGCGGCGCCGGTTTCTCGCTGTCCGACCAGCTTTTCAACGCCGGCAGCATCGCCGATCTGGCGCGCGACTTCGCGGTCCTGCCCGGCTTCGATGCGGCACGCTTCGAGGTCGAGGCGCTGACGGAGCTGGAGGGGCGCACGCTCCTCCAGCGGCTCGACTGGCTGGCGAGCTGCGCCGAGGCGCAGCTGCCGCGCGATTTCCCGGCGATGGCCGACGCGCTCGAGACGGCGATGCCGCCGCCGCTCGACCCCGCGCTCTCGGACGACGATTTCGGCCGGTTCATCCATGCCGTGCCGGGCATCCTCGCCGTGCGGCACGGGTTGGAGAATCACCGGGAAAGGGCGCTCGACCTTCTGCACGCGGCGACTCAGCGCTTCTCCATGGAGTTCTACATCCGCCCGTTCCTCGACCGCTGGCCCGAGGAGACGCTGGCGCGGCTGGGCACCTGGGCTGAGGACGACAATTATCATGTGCGCCGGCTGGTGAGCGAGGGCACCCGGCCGATGCTGCCCTGGGCGGGGCGGATCGCGCTCGACCCGCTCAGGCCGCTGCCGCTTCTCGACCGGCTGCATGCCGACCGCACGCGCTATGTCACGCGGTCGGTGGCGAACCACCTCAACGACATCTCCAAGATCGCGCCGGAGGCGGTCACCGGCCGGCTGCGAGACTGGGCCGCATCGGGCCGGCAGGCCCCGCGCGAGATGGACTGGATCACCCGCCACGCCCTGCGCACCGCCGTCAAGCGCGGCGAGCCCGAGGCGCTGCGGCTTCTCGGCTTCGATCCGGACGCGGCGCTTTGCGTCGATGTGACGGTGCCGGAGCGGGTGGCGATCGGGGAGGTGCTGGATATCGGCGTGTCCATCGCGGCGGAGGCGGAGGCCCGCGTGCTGGTCGATTACCGCGTCGTCTTCCACCGGCCCGGCGGGCGCACGGGGCAGAAGGTGTTCAAGCTCGGGCAGGGGCGAGCCGCGCCGGGCGCGCCGCTGGTCCTGGTCAAGGCGCACCGGATCAAGGCGGCGGCGAGCACCTTCAGGTGGCACCCGGGCCCGCACCGGATCGTCGTGCAGGTGAACGGGCGGGATCGTGCGGAGGCGGGGTTCGAGGTGATCTGAGGTTGCGCCCGGAGGCGCGGACGGGAGTGGGGGCCAGCCCCCACACCCCCGGGATATTTGAGGACAGATGAAAGCCCGGGCGCGCCCCTGATCGGGTTGGGACACCCGGTTGCGGCGGGGATTGCGGCGGGTGCGGCGAGGGCCTAGGGACGGAGCGGATTTTCCGGGAGAGACCATGACAGACGCCGCGCAACCCGCCTTCGTGCTCGTGCGCCCGCAGATGGGCGAGAATATCGGTGCGGCGGCGCGGGGGATGCTGAATTTCGGGCTGGACGCGATGCGGCTCGTCGCGCCGCGCGACGGCTGGCCCAACCCGGCGGCGCGCGCCATGGCAAGCGGGGCGGGCCGCGTGCTCGACGCCGCCGAAGTGTCGGATAGCACCGCCGAGGCCGTCGCCTCCTGCCATTTCGTGCTGGCGACCACGGCGCGGCCGCGCGGTTTGACCGTGCCGGTGTATTCGCCCGAAGCGGCGATGGTCGAGGCACGCGACCGGATCGCGCGGGGCGAGCGGGTCGCGGTCCTCTTCGGGCCCGAGCGGGCGGGGCTCGAGAACGCCGACATCGCGCGCGCCAACGCCGTGGTGTCGGTACCGGTGAACCCGGATTACGCCTCGCTCAATCTTGCGCAATGCGTGCTGCTGATGGCCTATGAATGGCGCCGGGCGACCGCCGAGGTCGTGCCGCACACCGTCGAGATGGCCGGCGCGGTCTGGGCGGATCAGGCGGAGGTCGACGCGCTTGCCGCGCATTACGAGAGCCGGCTGGAGGAGGCGGGGTTCTTCTTTCCGCCCGAGAAGGCCGAGAGCATGAAGCGCAACCTGCGCAACCTCTGGAGCCGGATGCCGCTGACGCGCGCCGACGCGCAGATCCTGCACGGGGTCCTGCGTCAGATGGTCCGCTGGGCCGGGCGGGGGCGCTGACTTGAAGGCCCCTCGCGGCGGGCATAGTGTCCGCGCGCGTGGTTCAAGGAGCGTCGGATGGCACAGAAGCCCAAGCGCAAGCTCTTCGAGGATGTGGGCGAGGGCACGGCCCCGCGGGCCGAGGCGCCGAAGGGCGGCATGATCGATGCCGGCCGCCGCGGCGCGCGCGGCGCGGTGCGCGCCTGGCTGATGGTGCTGTTCGCGCTCGTGATGGTGATGATCGCCGTGGGCGGGCTGACGCGCCTGACCGACAGCGGGTTGTCGATCACCGAATGGAACCTCGTCACCGGGGCGGTGCCGCCGCTGGACCAGGCGACCTGGGAGGCGGAGTTCGAGAAATACCAGCGCATCCCGCAATTCGAGCTTCTGAACCCGACCATGACGCTGGACGAGTTCAAGACGATCTACTGGTGGGAATGGGGGCACCGGCAGCTTGGACGGGTGATCGGGCTGGTCTGGGCGGTCGGGTTCCTGGGCTTTCTGGTGACCCGAACGATCCCGCCGGGCTGGGCCGGGCGTCTCCTGGGGCTGGGCGCGCTCGGCGGTCTGCAGGGGGCGATCGGCTGGTGGATGGTCTCCTCGGGGCTCGGCAACGGCATGATCAGCGTCGCGAGCTACCGGCTGGCGGTGCATCTGGGGCTCGCCTTCGTGATCCTGGGTCTGATCGCCTGGTACGTCTTCCGGCTTGGCCGCGAGAGCCGCGAGCTGATGCAGGCGCGCCGCGCGCGGGAGGGCAAGCTGTTCTCCATGAGTACCGGCCTGATGCACTTCGCGTTCCTGCAGATCCTGCTCGGGGCGCTTGTCGCGGGGATCGATGCGGGGCGGACCTATACCGACTGGCCGCTGATGTCGGGCGGGATCTTCCCGCCGACGCCGTTCGAGATCGAACCGGTGTGGCGCAACTTCTTCGAGAACGCGGGGCTGGTGCAGTTCATGCATCGGATCGCCGGCTACCTGCTGTTCGTCTTCGGCATCGTCGTCTGGGCGCGCTCGCGCCGGTCGCCGCACGCCGCGACGCGCTTTCGCTTCAACGCCGTGTTCGCGATGATGGTGATCCAGATGCTGCTCGGGATCGCCACGGTGCTTTACGGTGCGACCTGGCAGATCGCCATCGTCCACCAGGTCGGGGCCGTGGCGCTGTGGGTGCTGATCCTGCGGGCGCGCTTCGGCGCCGCCTATCCCGCGGCCCAATCTCTTCGGGGGACAAGATGACCGACGCCTATGATGCCCTGATGGAGTTCGAGCGCGAGACCGGCGCCATCGCGCATGTCGCTGGCCGCCTGTCCTGGGACCAGGAGACGATGATGCCGCGCGGTGCCGCCGCCCAGCGGGGCGAGGAAATGGCGGCGATGGAGGGCGTGCTGCATGCCCGCCGGTCCGATCCGCGCATCGGCGCGTGGCTGGCGACGCTGGAGGCGGCGCCAGAGCCGCTCGGGCCGGTCCAGGCGGCCAACCTGCGCCATATTCGCCGGTCCTACGATCGCGCGGTCAAGGTGCCAGCGCGGCTTGCGGCGGAACTCGCGCGCGTGACCAGCGTGGCGCAGGGCGTCTGGGCGGAGGCGCGCGCGGAGGACGATTTCGCGGCCTTCGCGCCGACGCTCTCGCAGGTGCTGAAGCTCAAGCGCGAGGAAGGCGCGGCGCTGGCGGATGGGGGCGACGTCTACGATGCGCTTCTGCAGGATTACGAGCCCGGCGCCACGGCCGAGCAGCTTTCGGCGATGTTCGGGGCGCTCAGGCCGCGGCTGAAGGCGCTGCTGGACGAGGTGCGCGGCGCGCCCGCGCCGGCGCGGCTGTCGGGCACGTTCGACGAGGACGCGCAGATGCGCCTTGCCCGCGACATCGCCAAGACCTTCGGCTACGACCTGACTCGCGGGCGCGTCGACAAGGCGGTGCACCCGTTCTCCTCGGGGTCGGGCAACGACGTGCGGATCACCACGCGCACGGCGGCGGACGATCCGTTCAACTGCCTCTACTCGACGATCCACGAGGTCGGCCATGCCTCCTACGAGCAGGCGGTCGCGCAGGATTACTTGTTCACGCCGCTCGGGCAGGGCGTGTCGATGGGCGTGCACGAAAGCCAGAGCCGAATCTACGAGAACCAGATCGGCCGCTCTCAAGCCTTCACCTCCTACCTCTTCGGCGAGATGACAAGGCGCTTCGGAGAGATCGGCGTCCCGGATGCGGAGGCGTTCTACCGCACCGTGAACCGGGTGCATGACGGCTACATCCGCACCGAGTCGGACGAGCTGCAATACAACCTGCACGTCCTGCTGCGTTACGATCTCGAGCGCGCGCTGGTCGCGAAGGAGCTTGAGGTCGCCGACCTCGAGGAGGCGTGGAACGCCCGGTTCGCCGCCGATTTCGGTTTCGCGGTCGACCGGCCCTCTAACGGTGTGCTGCAGGATGTGCATTGGTCGGTCGGGCTGTTCGGTTACTTCCCGACCTATTCGCTGGGCAACGTCTATGCCGGCTGTCTGCATGCCGCGCTGCGCCGGGCGGAGCCGGGCCTCGACTCCGCGCTGGCGGCGGGCGATCCGTCGCCGGCCACGGGATGGCTGCGCGAGAACGTACAGCGGCATGGCGGCCTGTTCGAGCCACGCGACACCATCGCGCGCGCGACCGGGGAAGCGCCGTCGGAGGGGCCGCTCATGGAATACCTGGAGACGAAATTCCGCGACCTCTACGCGTTGTGAAAAAAGCGCGGCCCGAGGGCCGCGCAGGTCACGGTTTGAAAGACGCGAGCCGAAGTCGTCTCGGAGCATGGTGCTCCGGCCGGCCCGGACGAAGCCGTAGCGCCAGCCGCCAAAATGCGATGAGAGGCGCAAGCAGCGTGGCGATCAGGTGGAGCCGGGTCATGCCCGGTCTGCTCGTATCGTCGCCTGCAACAAGGCGCACAACCTTGACGGGATCTCAAGCAAGGCCCGCACAAAGACGGCCTTGCATCAGTCGATCAGGTCGCGGATGCGACGCTCTGGTTGGCTTGCGCGATATCCTCGAAACAGGTGGCGATCCATTCGACCACGGTGCGCATCGCCGGATCGCTTCGGCGGGTTTCGTGGAACATCAGCCAGAAATCGGCCTGGAACGGCGCATGCGTCGGCTCCAGCTCCAGGGGCACGAAGGCCGGGTCCTGCGCCGCGAGCACGTCGGGGAGCGGCCCGGGCAGGCCGGTCATCTTCATCAGGCTGAAGAGCGCGATGAAGGAATCGACGCGGATCTTGGGGGCCCGGGCGAAGCGGGCGAACCCCTGCTGCATCGGCGGATAGGCGTCGTGCGCCTCACCCAGACCGGCCCAGCTATCCGAAATGGCAACGTCCTTCTGCTGGTAGAGCCGGAACGAAAGCTGCCCGGCCTTTCGCGTGACGATCCGTCCGCTGTCCGGCTGGCCGTACATGACGACGAGGTCGTTCTCGCCCAACCCTTCCCGGAATACGCGATCGGTGAAGGTGATCGACACGCCGTCGAGCATGCTGCCATGCCGCTGCAGCCCGGGAATGAGCACCTGTGAGGTCACGATCGGGATCGAGCCGATGCTGATCTTGACCGGCTCGTTGGAATGGCGCGCTGTCTCGTCGTTCAGAACGCTCTGCAGCGTGCCGTCGAAGGCCTGCGCTACCTCGATCAGGCGCACCACCGCGTCCGACGGGCGCCAGCCATCCGTCGTCTTTATGAATGCCGGTGTGCCGAGTTGCTCGGAAAGCCGCTCGATCCGCCTGGAGACGGTTGCGGTATTGGTTCCGAGGTGCTTTGCGGCCGCCGTCATGGTGCCGGCCTTCGACAGCGCCACGAGAAAGCGGAGATCGTCCCAATTGTCCATGCCGGTCCGTGACCTTCACAAGCTGAAGAAGAGCGCGAACAGCGCGCAAGTGGGTCGTGGCGCCGGATGTGAAAAGCGACGTCTCGGCGGCGCACTCTTCTTTATCACATGCCCGCAAAGCTGCAATAACGTGTTTGCAGCTTTGCGGCCTCAGTGATCCAAACGCATCTAGTTCTGGTCGGGTTCCGAAGCGTCATCTTCGGTCGTCTGATCGGCGATCCATGCGACGCTGACGACCTCTTCCCCTTGCCCGGTGTTGAACACGCGGACGCCGCCGGCACTGCGCGAGCGGAAGGAAATCCCCTCGACCGGCACACGGATCGACTGCCCGCGCGATGTGGCGAGCATGATCTGGTCGTCGATTTCCACCGGGAACGACGCCACGACGGCGCCGCCGCGCATTGCCTTGTCCATTGCGGTGACGCCCTGGCCACCACGCCCCCGCACCGGGTAGTCGTGGCTCGACGACAGCTTGCCCGTGCCCTTCGAGGTGATGGTGAGGATCAGATTCTCGGCCGCCGACATCTGCGCGTAGCGTTCCTGCCCGATGGAGGCGTTGGCGTTGCCTTCCTCGTCCTCGGTCTCCGACGCTTCGTCCGACAATCCGGCGACCGCGCGGCGCATCTTGAGATAGGCGGCGCGTTCGTCCGAGGTGGCCTCGAAATGCCGGATGATCGACATCGACACGACCTTGTCGCCGTTCTGCAGCCGGATGCCGCGCACGCCGGTCGACTTGCGGCCCTTGAAGACGCGCACGTCGGTCGACGGGAAGCGGATCGCGCGGCCGGCGTCGGTGACCAGCATCACGTCGTCCTCGCCCGAGGCGATGCGTGCGTTCACCAGCGTCACGCCCTCCGGCAGCTCCATCGCGATCTTGCCGTTGCGCTTGACGTTGGTGAAGTCCGACAATGCGTTGCGGCGCACGTCGCCGCCCGATGTGGCAAAGACGATTTGCAGATCGTCCCAATCGTCCTCGTCCCGGTCGACGGGCATGATCGCCGCGATCGACACGCCGGTCGGGATCGGCAGGATGTTGACGATCGCCTTGCCCTTGGACGTGCGCCCGCCCGCCGGCAGCCGCCAGGTCTTGAGCTTGTAGGCCATCCCGTCGGTGGTGAAGAACAGAAGCTGCGTGTGCGTGTTCGCCACGAAGAGCGTCGTGACCGCGTCGTCGTCCTTCAGGCCGCCGCCCGACACGCCCTTGCCGCCGCGCCGCTGGGACCGGAAGTCCGACAGCGGCGTGCGCTTGATGTAGCCGGACTGCGTCACGGTGACGACCATGTCCTCGCGCTCGATGAGGTCCTCGTCCTCCATGTCGCCGGCCCAATCGGCGATCTCCGTCCGGCGTGGGACGGCGAAAAGCTCCTTCACCTCGGCCAGCTCGTCGGCGATGATGCCCATGATCCGCTCGCGTGAGCCGAGGATCTCCAGGTATTCCTTGATCTTGCCGGCCAGCTCCTCGAGCTCGTCGGTGACTTCCTTCACGCCGAGCTGGGTGAGCCGCTGAAGACGCAGTTCCAGGATCGCGCGGGCCTGCGCCTCGGACAGGTTGTAGGTCCCGTCGTCGTTCATGGTGTGCGTGGGATCGTCGATCAGCCGGATATAGGGCGCGATCTCATCCGCGGGCCAGCGCCGCTCCATCAGCTTCTCGCGCGCCTCGGCGGCGTCCTGCGAGGCGCGAATTGTCGCGACGACCTCGTCCACGTTCGAGACCGCCACGGCCAGACCGCAGAGAATGTGGCTGCGCTCCCGCGCCTTCCGGAGCAGGTAGGCGGTACGCCGGGCGACCACGTCTTCGCGGAAGTCGATGAAGGACGTCAGGAACTTGCGCAGCGTCAGCTGTTCCGGTTTGCCGCCGTTCAGCGCCAGCATGTTGCAGCCGAAGGAGGTCTGCATCGGCGTGAAGCGGAAAAGCTGGTTCAGCACCACGTCGGGCGTCGCGTCGCGCTTGAGCTCCACCACCACGCGCACGCCGGAGCGGTCGGATTCGTCCTGAACGTGCGCGATGCCCTCGATCCGCTTCTCGCGCGCGGCCTCGGCGATCTTCTCGATCATCGCGGCCTTGTTCACCTGGTAGGGAATCTCGTCGATGACGATGGCGTAGCGGTCCTTGCGGAGCTCCTCGATCCGGGTCTTGGCCCGGATGATCACGGAGCCGCGGCCCTCAAGATACGCCTTGCGCGCGCCGGAGCGGCCGAGGATCATGCCACCGGTCGGGAAATCGGGGGCCGGCACGTAGTCGATGAGTTGCTCGGACGACAGGTCCGGCTCCTCGATCAGGGCGAGCGTGGCGTCGATCACCTCACCGAGGTTATGCGGCGGGATGTTCGTGGCCATGCCGACGGCGATGCCGCCGGCACCGTTGACCAGCATGTTCGGAAAGCGTGCGGGCAGGACGGACGGTTCGCGGTCCTTGCCGTCGTAGTTGTCCTGGAAATCGACCGTTTCCTTGTCGATGTCCGCCAGCATGTAGGAGGCCGGGCGGTCCATGCGGACCTCGGTGTAGCGCATGGCCGCCGGGTTGTCGCCGTCCATCGACCCGAAGTTGCCCTGACCGTCCAGAAGCGGCAGCGACATGGAGAAGTCCTGCGCCATCCGCACCAGCGCGTCGTAGATCGCGCCGTCGCCGTGCGGGTGGTACTTACCCATCACGTCGCCGACCGGGCGGGCGGACTTGCGGTAGGACTTGTCGTGCGTGTTGCCGGTCTCGTACATCGCGTAGAGGATGCGGCGATGCACAGGCTTCAGCCCGTCGCGCAGGTCGGGGATCGCCCGGCTCACGATAACGCTCATCGCGTAATCGAGGTAGGACGATTTCATCTCTTCGAGGATCGAAACCGTCGGCCCGCCGCTCGGCGTGGGGCGGGTGCCGCTGTTTTCGTCTTCGTTATCAGGGGGTTCGGGCGTGTCGTTCACGTGTTCTGTCCGCCTGTGCGTTTTCTATATCTTGTTATTTATTGTATATCAGAGCCCGGATATGGGGTGCAATGGGCCCCGGTCCGCGCTGGTTGGCAGCCAGCGGCTGAGGTGGCTAACACGCTGTTTTCGTTGAAAACTAAGAAATACGCGGCATCATCTTCTCTACAACACAAGAAAAGAGAGGTATGTGCATGTCGCTGAGCGAGACCGAACTGATGCTGCAGGGCTACGGGCTCACCACCGCGGAGATCTTCTACCGGATGCCCGATTACCGGAACGTCCTCAACACCTTCGTCTGGCAGGAATACGATCTGGCGCCGGATCACCCGCGCCTGTTCGAATTCATCGAGTTCTGGCAGGACAGCATCGAGGGGCCGCTGCACTCGATCCGGTACACCCATCGCAAGATGCTGTCATCGGGCGAATGGCGCAGCGTCGTCGGAGAGCTGACCTACCATTGAGCGATCTGGCGCGCGGCTCAGCTCCGCGCGCCGAGGCCGAGTTGCATGAGGGTGCGGCGCACCGGCGCCAGATCGTAGAGCGCGCCGAGCCCGGCGGCCCGCAGGTCCTGTACCGCCGGGTTTGCCGATTGGCTGATCCGGTTGAGCGCGGCGATGCCGCCGACCCGCAGCCGCATGTCGCCGGCTCTAGTCCGGGCGTAGCGGTCGAGCATCTCCGGCCCGCCGAGATCTGCGCGATGGCGCAGCGCGAGCGTCAGCAGCGCGTCGAGGTCCCGCAGGCTCATGTTGAGCCCCTGCGCGCCGATGGGCGGCATGACATGCGCCGCCTCCGCCACCAGCGCGAGCCGCTCGCCGCGGATCCGGTCCGCCGCCTGCGCTATGATCGGCCAGATTGTGCGGCGCGAGGCGAGAGTGAGCGGCCCGAGCACGCCGCAGGACCGCTCCGTCATCTCCGCCTCGAACGCCTCAGTCGGCAGACCGGACAGCCGCTCCGCCTCCGGCCCGTCCTCCATCCACACGATGGCCGAGGAGGGTCGGCCCTCGTGGTCGGGCAGGGGGACCAGCGTGAACGGCCCGCCGCTGCGGTGGATCTCCGTTGAGACATTACCGTGCGGCTCGGGATGCGTGACCGCGAAGGCGAGCGCTTTCTGCCCGAAACGCAGCGTCTGCACGCCGATTCCGGCAGCGGTCCGCATGGGCGAGGCGCGGCCGTCCGCGGCGATCACCAGCGGCACCTCGATCATCGTGCCGTCGGTCAGTCCCACGCGCGCCGCGCTGGTGCGGGTCAACAGGGTCCGCGTGCCGGTGCCGTGCCGCAGCTCCACGTTCTCGAGCTCGGCGATGGCGTCCAGCAGCACCCCGCGGATCAGCCAGTTGGGCAGGTTCCACCCGAACGGCGCGTCCGAGATGTCGGCGGCATCGAAGTCGCGCACCGTGCGCGGCTCGGCCACCTCGCCGCCGGCGTCGACGATGCGCATGACCTGCAGCGGCGTGGCGTGCGGGGCCAGCCGATCCCACAATTCAGCGCGGTCCAGGAAATCCCGCGCCGGCTGCAGGAAGGCGGTGGTGCGCAGGTCGGCGCCCTCGGCGTCGCGCTCCGTCACCGGCGGCGCGGGATCGACGCAGAGGACGTCGAAGCCCGCGCGCCCGAAGGCTGCGGCGGCGGCAAGCCCGGCGATGCCCCCGCCGGAGATCAGTATGTCGTATCGGCTGCTCATGCTCCGCAGGTAGGCGCGGGGGCGGCGCTTGACCACAGCCAAAGCGCCGCAGGACTCAGGCGAGGCGGCCGAGAAAGCCGGCAAGGTCGTCGGTGTGGTGGTGGATGTGCTCGTCCGGCGCCGGGATGGGAGCGACATGCACCGTCCTCAGGCCCATGGCGTGCGGCACGGCGAGGTTGCGCGGATCGTCCTCGAACATCGCCGCGCGCTCGGGGTGCAGACCGTCGGCGGCGAACACCGTCTCGAACGCGGCGCGCTCCGGCTTCGGACGGTAGCCGGCCTCGGTCACGCCATAGACCGCGTCGAACAGGCCGGTCAGCTTCAGCCCGGCAAGCACTGATTGCGCGTAATCGGCGGTGCCGTTGGTGTAGACGATCCGCCGCCCCGGCAGCGCCCCGATGGCGGCGGCGAGCGCCGGCGACGGTTCCAGCACGTCGAAGGAGATGTCATGCACGTCCTGCAGGAACGGGTCGGGGTCGACCGCGTGACGCGCCATCAGCCCGGCCAGCGTGGTGCCGTGTTCGCGCCAGTAGAGGTCGCGCAGGCGGTCCGCCTCCTCCGGCGCAACGCCGAGTTCACGCATGATGAAGGCGCGCATCCGCGCCTCGATCTGCGGGAAGAGCCGGGTCTGCGGCGGATAGAGCGTATTGTCTAGGTCGAAAACCCAGGTCTCGACATGGGAAAAGGCATCCTGCATGGGCTTGGGCTTAGGGCGGCGCGGGGTGCTTGCCAAGGCCCGGCTTGATCGGGCGCGCGCCCCGCGGCTATCCTGCCCGTCACGTTCAAGGGAGCGAGAATTCATGTCGTTCGCACGGCCCGGCCAGAAAGACGCCTACGCGCTGATCCTCGAGGCGATCGACACCGGGATCTACCGCCCCGGCGACCGCCTGGTCGAAAGCGACCTCGCCGAGCGCTTCGGGGTCAGCCGCACGCCGATCCGCGAGGCGTTGCAACGGCTCGAGACGCAGTCGCTGCTGACGCGCGACGGCCGGTCGCTGATCGTCGCCTCGCTCGATCACAACCAGATGTCCGAGCTTTACGCCGTGCGCACGGAGCTCGAGGGGCTCGCCGCCCGCCTCGCTGCGCGCCACGCCACCGAGGAAGAGATCCTCGTTCTGGCCGAGATGGTGGAGGCCGATCACGCGCTCCTGGACGATTCGAAGGCGCTGGCGCGGGCGAACCGGCGCTTTCACACGCAGATCCACCTTGCCTCGCACAACCGGTTCCTGGTGCAGCAGCTCGATCTCGTGCACCGGTCCATGGCGCTGATGGCGACGACGTCGCTGGCGGCGCAAGGGCGGGGCACGGTCGCGCTGAAGGAGCATGGCAAGATCGTCGACGCGATCCGGCGCAGGGATGAGGCCGGCGCCTCCGCGGCCTTGCGCGAACACATCTCCACCGCCTTCGTGACGCGGCTGAAGGCCGACAGCTTCTCGCGCGAGACCGGGTGATCACTCGGCCGTGCGATCGGCGGTGGCGTGGTCGGGCAGGGACGCGCCGTGCATGGTCTTGTCCCAGTAGAACGGGGCGCGGAGCACCTCCCACAGCGCCTTGTAGGCTGCAGCCACCGAGAGCGGGAAGTAGAACAGCGTCGTCGGCACCCAGCGTTTGAGCCCGGTGTGACGGCTGCGGGCCAACGCGGCGAGGCCGACCGCCAGCGTCACCGCCTCCGAGGTCAGGAACAGAGTGACGAGGCCGCGCGCCTGCGCGTCGTTCAGGTGGTCGAAGGCCGGATGCGGCAGGCCGAAGATCACGGCCCAGAAGGTCCACAGCACCGGCGCCAGCAGCGCCTGCAGTATGGTGCCGAGGAAAAGGATCTGCATCCCGGCCATGCGCCAGGCCCCCAAGTCGCGCAGAAGGGCGCCGGGCCGGCGGGTGTGGGCCGCCCAGGTCATCATGTAACCCTTGATCCAGCGCGAACGCTGCCGCACCCAGGGCCAAAGCCGGTTGTTCGCCTCTTCCAGCGTGACCGTTGCGATGAGTTCGGTGCGGTAGCCGTGCCGCGCCAGACGCACGCCGAGATCGGCATCCTCCGTCACGTTGTGCGCGTCCCAGCCGCTGACCGCTTGCAGCGCGCTGCGCCGCAGGTAGACCGTGGTGCCCCCAAGCGGAATCACGAGGCCGAGCCGGGCGAGCCCCGGCAGAACCAGACGGAACCAGGTCGCGTATTCGATGGCGAACATCCGCGACAGCCAGTTTGCGTGCGGGTTGTAGAAATCGAGCACGCCCTGGAGGCAGGCGACGTCCTCGCCCGCGGCGGCAAAGCGCGCCACCACCCGGTCGACCTGGTTCGCCGCCGGCGCGTCCTCGGCGTCGAGCACGCCGATGATCTCGCCGCGCGCGAAGCGGCGGGCATAGTTCAGTGCGCGGGGTTTGGTGGTCACCGGGCCCTGCGGCACCTGGATCACGCGGATCCAGGGCGGCAGATCGGCCCGGGACAACGCGCGGCGCGTGGCGTCGTCGGCCTCTTCCAGGATCAGCACGACGTCGAGGGCGGATTTGGGGTAGCTCAGGCGCTTCAACCGCTCGACGAGCGTGCCGGCGATCTCGGATTCGCGGAAGAGCGGGACCAGCAGGGTGACGACCGGGCGCGGCGCTTGTGCCGGGGTGGTCGGCGGCGCGGGGGCGCGCGGGGCGGCCAGCGCGGCGGCGAGTTTCAGTCCCTGGCAGGCCAGCATTGACAGCATCGCCACCGCCGCGACACACAGGAAGAACATCCCCGGCGCCAGCGCGAGCCCCGTGAGGCAGAGGATGCCAGCCGCGAGCGCCGCGCGGCGCGCGCCGGGCTGTGCGAGGTTGAGGTCGCGGCAGCTCACGTCGTCGGGCACGTCTTGGGCAGCCGCCTCCGCGAAGCGCAAGCCGTGCCGGCGCGCGATCTCGGTCTCGATCTCGGCCTCGAGAGCCAGGGCCGGCATGATCTGCGGCCAACTGTCGGCGAGTATCGGGCGCAGGGCTTCGATCGTGGCCGGATCGGTAGCCGCGACGATCAACGTGTCGCCGGCCGCGCGCCAGGGCAGCACCCGCCAAGCGAGGCAGAGGTCGGGCGGAAGCAATCCGTCGAGCTCCGGATCGGGTGGGGTCGTGGCAACGTCCACCGTGGGCAGCCCGAAATGCCGGCCGAGCATGCGCAGCGCCTCTTCCGGCTCGGCCAGCCCCTGCGCCGTGAGCACACGGTCGAGCGGCAGACCGGTGGCCTGCGCCTCTCCGAGCGCGTCGAGCAACTCCGCGGCGGCCATGCCGCAGCGGTCGATCATCAGCCCGCCCATCGGCCGGCCCCGATCGCGCGCGTGCGGCAGCGCGAAGAGCGCGCCGGGGTCGTCGGTCGCATCGGACATGCCATACCTCGCACCAAACCCGTGGAGGCAGTTTGTGCGGAGGACTGGTTAACCTTGCGTTAACGGTAAAGAACCGTTTACATGACGCGCCGAATTTTAGGCATTCCTGCCCCTCAGCGGCCGTCCATCGAGGCGGCGAAGCGCTCGAACAGGTAGAAACTGTCCTGCGGGCCGGGGCTCGCCTCGGGGTGGTGCTGGACCGAGAAGACCGGCTTGTCGGCCATCCGGATGCCGCAGTTCGACCCGTCGAAGAGCGATACATGCGTCTCCAGCACCCCGGTCGGCAGCGACTGTCCGTCGACGGCGAAGCCGTGGTTCATGGAGGTGATCTCAACCTTGCCGGTCTCCACCTCCTTCACCGGGTGGTTGGCGCCGTGATGGCCGTGGTTCATCTTGACCGTACGCCCGCCGAGCGCCAGCGCCAGCATCTGGTGGCCGAGGCAAATGCCGAAGAGCGGTACGTCCTTCTCCAGCACGCCCCGGATCATCGGCACGGTGTATTCGCCGGTGGCCGCCGGGTCGCCGGGGCCGTTGGACAGGAAGACACCGTCCGGCGATTGTGCGAGCACGTCCTCGGCCGTGGCGCTGGCGGGCATGACCGTGACCTCGCAGCCGGCGGAGGCGAGGCAGCGCAGGATGTTGCGCTTGGCGCCGTAGTCGATGGCGACGACGCGGTGGCGCGCCTCGGTCTGGCGCTTGTAGCCCTCGGGCCAGGCCCACCGCATCTCGTCCCAGCGGTAGCTTTGCGCACAGGTCACGCCCCGCGCGAGGTCGCGACCGGTCAGGCCGGGGAAGGCGCGGGCCCGGGCGATCAGGGCCTCGATGTCGAAGCGGCCCTCGGGATCGTGGGCCAGCGCGACATGCGGGGCGCCCAGTTGCCGGATCGCCCGGGTCAGCCGTCGCGTGTCCACCCCTCCGATTGCGATGCGGCCGCGCCGGGCCAGCCAGTCCGACAGCCGTTCGGCCGCGCGCCAGTTTGAGGGTTCGGTGGGCATCCACTTGACCACCATGCCCGCGGCCACCGGGTCCTGCGTCTCGTCGTCGTCGGGGTTCACGCCCACATTGCCGACATGAGGGAAGGTAAAGGTCACGATCTGGCCGGCATAGGACGGGTCGGTCATGATCTCCTGGTAGCCGGACATGGCGGTGTTGAAGCACAGCTCGGCCTCTGTCTGGCCGGCGGCACCGAAGCCCTGTCCGTAGAACACGGTGCCGTCGGCGAGCGCGAGACAGGCGGTGGGGGTCGGGGCCATGGCGGTTTCCTGCTGTGTCCGGGGCAAATCGTCCAGTGATATACGGGCTTCGGCCGGGAACGACAACCCCGGCATTTTTCCCATAAGTCGTTGATTTACATGATATGAGGCGAGTTGCGGCATTGCGGCACGGGCCGTTGCGCCGCGCGGTGTCATTGGCTATCTTGCGCCCTTGCGACCATGGGGATGGGTAAGCGGATGAACCTTCGAGCACGCATCGGCGCGGCCACGAAGCAGGCGATGAAGGACAAGGACGCCACGCGCCTGTCGACCCTGCGGCTGATCAACGCCGCGATCAAGGATCGCGACATCGCGGCCCGGGGCGAGGGCGGAGAGGGCAGCGGTGTGGATGACGCCGAGATCCTCTCGATCCTGGGCAAGATGGTCAAGCAGCGCCGGGAAAGCGCGCGCACCTACGAGGAAGGCGGCCGGCTGGACCTTGCCCAACAGGAAGAGGCCGAGATCAACGTGATCGAGGAATTCCTGCCGCGCAGGCTGTCGGAACGCGAGGTCGACACAGCGGTCGAGAACGCGGTGAGCGAGGTCGGCGCCACCTCGATTCGCGACATGGGTCGGGTGATGGGCGTGCTGAAAGCCAGGCATTCCGGCCAGATGGATTTTGGCGCGGTGGGCTCGAAGGTGAAGGCGCGGCTCGCCGGCTGATCCTGCGGTGCGCGCTGCCGCGCGCCCACCATATTTGGGGTAGGACCCCAAACCCCCCGTATGGGGGCGCTGCCCCCATGCCCCCGGAGTATTTCGGGGCCCAAAGAAGCAGGGGACGGGGAGGCGGGGCGCCCGTGTCAGGGGAAGTCGCGAATGACCTCGCGCAGAGTGTCCGCATCGGTGACCCGGTAGCGCGCGACGAAGCGGGTCTTGAAGCCGACGCGGCCGCGGCGCGCGCCGAAATTCTCGCCGTGGTTCAGCTCGTAGAGGACCGATGGCCGGGACAGCGGCGCGAGCGGCCGGCCGGCGAGCGCGGCGAGATAGGGAAACATCCGGTGTTCGTGCTGCGTCATCTCGGCGAGGAAGGCGGCGCTTTGCGGCTGCGCCGGATCGTGCAGGAGCGCCGCACAGGAGCCGCAGAGCTTCCAGAACGGCTTGCGCAGCGGCAGGCGCGGGGTGCGCGGCCCGGCAAGCGCCACATGACCGGTGGCGACGTCCCGCACGAAGCCGGTCTCGGCGAGGTAGCCCGGTTCCTGCCGGGCCAGCATCTCGGCCACCGTGCCCTGCCGCAGGAGGTCGTCGGCATCGAAGCTCATCACGTAGGCGGGGTGCGGCGTGTCCGCGGCCATGGCGGAGACGAGCGCGCGCAGTTTGCGCCACTTGTCGTTGCCCGGTGCCGGGTCGTCGAAGGGCAAGTGGCGGATGCGCGGATCGTCGGGCAGCGCGGGCGGCACCTGGCAGCAGATCAATGCGCGCCAGGACGGGGCGTCCTGCCGGCGCAGGCTCTCCAGCGTCGCGCCGAGCCGCCGCTCCACCGCCGGCCAGTCGGAGACGTGATCCGGGCTGACGAGCGGGATGAGGAAGATCACCTCCTTCGCCGGCCGGTGGGGCGGGCCGGCGGCGCGCAGGTCCAGCGCCGCCCGTTCGGACGCGGCCAGACCTGCCGTGGCGGCCGCCCTGGCCGGCGCGAGACGAGCGAGGGCCAGCCGGGCGGCGCGGGACGCTTTCGAGGTGGCGGGTTCCTGCGCCATCAGGGGGACGCGATCGCCCGGACGCGGGTCGACAGCTCGTCGTAGAGCGCCTTGCGCTCATCCTCGGAAAGGAAGGCGCCGATCTCGACCTCGCGGCCGGCGCCCGAGAGCGTGACGTAGAACGGCACCGGCCCGCCCTTTGGATGCAGCGTCACGCGGGTCCAGTAGGGGTTGCCTTCCCATTCCTGGCAGGCGCCGCGCGGGTTGTGGCGCACCAGGCGCATCCGCTCCCGCTCCAGCGTCAGGATCTCCAGGATGCGGCGGTCCGCCTCGTTGCGCCTGAGCGCCCAGTAGAGGCCGCCGAGCGCGATCAACAGGAACGGCAGCAGACCCCAGAGGAGCACGGTGCCGAGAAGTCCATAGAGAGGCAGCGTCGCCATGGTGAAGGTGGCCAGGATGAAGGCCGCGAATCCCGCCGGCGGCAGCGAGTTGTGCGGCCAGAGCGTCAGCTCGGCCGGGTATCCCTGTGTGTCGTCGGTCCAGCGATAGGGCATGTCGGATACGGTTCTAGCACCGTCGGCGGCGCTGTCGAACGAAGTTTGACCTCGAGGTCGGGCGCTGCCGCCCCTGCAATGCGAAAGGGCCCCGGCGATGCGGGGCCCTTCTGCGTCTGTCTTGCGGGCCGGATCAGTGCGCCGGCGAGCGGTCCCAGTCCTCGCGCTTCGGGAGCTGCTCGAACGTGTGCTCCGGCGGCGGGGAAGGCAGGGTCCATTCCAGCGTGTCGGCGTATTCGTTCCACGGGTTGTTCGCCGTCTGAGCCTCACCCTTGCGGAGCGAGTAGGCGATCACGCCGAAGAAGAACACGAAGGACGCGAAGGACAGGAAGGCGCCCCAGCTCGACACGTGGTTCCAGAGCGCGAAGGCCTCCGGGTAGTCGATGTAGCGGCGCGGCATGCCCTGGCGGCCGAGGAAGTGCTGCGGGAAGAAGGTCAGGTTGGCCCCGATGAACATCGCCCAGAAGTGCAGCTTGCCGGCCCATTCGGGATACATCTTGCCGGTCATCTTGGGGAAGTAGAAGTAGATCCCCGCGAAGATGGCGAACACGGCCCCGAGCGACATCACGTAGTGGAAGTGTGCCACAACGTAGTAGGTGTCGTGATAGGCCCGGTCGATCCCGGCCTGCGACAGGACGATGCCGGTGACGCCGCCCACGGTGAACAGGAACAGGAAGCCGAACGCCCAGAGCATCGGCGTCTTGAACTCGATCGAGCCGCCCCACATCGTCGCGATCCAGCTGAACACCTTCACGCCCGTGGGCACCGCGATCACCATCGTCGCCAGCATGAAGTAGGACTGCTGCGTCAGCGACATGCCGACGGTGTACATGTGGTGCGCCCACACGACGAAGCCGAGCGCGCCGATGGCGATGATCGCCCAGACCATCGGCAGGTAGCCGAAGATCGGCTTGCGCGAGAACGTCGCGATGACGTGGGAGATGATGCCGAAGCCGGGCAGAATGATGATGTAGACCTCGGGGTGCCCGAAGAACCACAGGATGTGCTGGTAGAGCACCGGGTCGCCGCCGCCCGACGGGTCGAAGAATGTTGTCCCGAAGTTGCGGTCGGTCAGCAGCATGGTGATCGCGCCGGCGAGAACGGGCAGCGACAGCAGGATCAGCCAGGCGGTCACGAAGATCGACCAGGAGAACAGCGGCACCTTGAAGAGGCTCATGCCCGGCGCGCGCATGTTCAGGAAGGTGGTGATCATGTTGATCGCGCCGAGAATCGACGAGGCGCCCGAGACGTGCACCGCGAAGATCGCCAGATCCATCGAGAAGCCGCCCTCGCGCACCGACAGCGGCGGGTAGAGCACCCAGCCCACGCCGGAGCCGAGCTGGCCGTTGCCGCCCGGCGACAGGACCGAACACACCGCGAGTGTCGAGCCGGCCACGTAGAGCCAGAAGGACAGGTTGTTGAGGCGCGGGAACGCCATGTCCGGCGCGCCGATCTGCAGCGGCATGAAGTAGTTGCCGAAGCCGCCGAAGAGTGCGGGGATCACCACGAAGAACATCATCAGGATGCCGTGGCCGGTGATCAGCACGTTCCACAGGTGCCCGTTCGGGGTGCAGTTCTCGACCGCCGCGGGCCAGAGCCGGGCGCCTTCCATGCACATGAACTGTACGCCGGGGCTCATCAACTCCATGCGCATGTAGACGGTGAAGGCGACGGACACGAAGCCCATCGCCGCCGCGACGATCAGGTAGAGTATCCCGATGTCCTTGTGGTTGGTGGACATGAACCAGCGCGTGAAGAACCCTCGCGAGTCCTCGTGGTCATGGCCGTGGACGGCGGCGTCTGCCATGTAAGCCTCCTGCTCTGTGCGACGGGGGCGCCGGGCAGATCCTGCCCGCGCCCTGCAACCTATGCGCCGGTTTTAGGAAACTCCTGTCGGCGCGGCAATGACAGCTTTTGCCGCATGTCCGGGAATTTTGTCGCAGATCAAGGCGCGATGCGGCGACAGGCCGGCATATAGCGCCCCCTCGCCGATTCGCCGCGCGCCATGGTGCCGCCGCCACACAAGGCAAATATCGTGCGTCAAGGGTCTCCGGGCACGGATTTCCTGACTGGGCGAAAACTCGCGCATAGGGTAGAGTAAGAAAATTACGCCACCAAACCCTGTTCTGGCCCTTTTCTGCCGAGGAGCCGCCGTCATGGCCTTTTTCGACACCTCCCTGCCTGCCGATCGCCGCCCGCTGCCGGGGCTGGGTCTGCGCGGCCTCCTGGACACGCCTTTCGACCGGCGCAGCCGGGATATAGCCCGCCGTGCCGCCGACCTGCGGCGGCTGTCGGACGACGAACTGGCCGAGCTTGGCCTGACCCGCGGAGACATCCTGCGTCACGTGCTGCTCTCGCGCGGCAGCTGATCCGCGCTGCCGACATGGGCGTCCCGCGAAGCGTTGCGCCCGGGCTCGGGGCGCTGCCACGCCCGCTATCCATTGCGGGCAAGGTCGCGCGTCCAGCGCCGTGGCATCCATCTGCCCGCAAGTATCCCGGGGAGCGCGAGGGGATGGCCCCTCGCTCCAAACCTGCCCGCCGACGCTTAGGCGGGATGCGGCGTGCGCGCCTCGAACACCTCCGAGAAGCTCCTGGCGAGCGCGACGTCAAGGTCGGCCATCGTCACCGGCAGGCCGAGATCGACAAGGCTCGTCACCCCGTGTTCGGTGATGCCGCAGGGCACGATCCCGTCGAAATGCGACAGGTCCGGCTCCACGTTGATCGAAATTCCGTGAAAGCTGACCCAGCGGCGCAGGCGGATGCCGATGGCGGCGATCTTGTCCTCGGCGACGGCGCCCGAGGCGGTGCGCGGCTTGTCCGGCCTCTGGATCCAGACGCCGACGCGTCCGTCGCGGATATGACCGGTGAGTCCGAACTCCGCCAGGGCCGCGATCACCCAGGCTTCCAGGTCGGCGACGAAGCGGCGCACGTCGCGCCCCCGGGCGCCGACGTCGAGCATGACGTAGACGACGCGCTGGCCCGGCCCGTGATAGGTGTATTGCCCGCCGCGGCGCGTCTCGTGCACCGGAAAGCGGTCCGGTGCGCGCAGATCGGCGGGATCGGCGCTGGTGCCGGCGGTGTAGAGCGGCGGATGCTCGACCAGCCACACCAGTTCGTCGGCGCGTCCCGCGGCGATGTCGGCGGCGCGCGCCTCCATCGCCTGCACCGCGCCGGCGTAGTCTGTCAGCCCCGGTTCGATCCGCCATTCCACCATAGCTGCGTGGTTACGGCGCCGGCCTCCGCGGGTCAACGTGGCAGCGCAATCACGCAGACGTGGGCGCAACGCCGGCCTTTCGCCGGCCCCGCCGGAACCGGGTCTGCCGGGCGGCGTTCCATCCCGACACTTTGCCAGTCGGACACCTCCCTGATGAGTTTTCTCGCCAACCCCCACGCCGACCAGAGCGCCGTCGTCATGTCGACGGACCGACGCATCTGCGTGCTGCTCAATACCGGCTCGGGCGCTGGCGATGCGTCGGGGCGGGCAGAGCGGCTGGAGGCCGCCTTCGCCCGCCATCCCGGCCGCTTCGAGCTGCGCCGCATCTCCCCCCGGCAGGGCCTCGCCGATGCCTGCCAGCGCGCGATGAAGGACGGCTTCGGCACGATCGCCGCGGCCGGCGGCGACGGCACCATCAGCGCGGTCGCGGGGCAGGTCGCAGGGAGCGGCCGGCGGCTCGGCATCGTGCCGCTCGGCACCTTCAACTTCGTCGCGCGCGGTCTGGGCATCCCGCAGGATCTGGACGCGGCCGTGGACCTCCTGGCCAAGGCCGAGGCGCGGGCGGTACCGGTGGGGGAGGTGAACGGCCACGTCTTCCTCAACAATGCCAGTCTCGGCGTCTATCCGGAGGTCCTGCGGGAGCGCGAGGGCACCTATCGCCGCTGGGGACGCTCTCAGATCGCGGCGCATTGGTCGGTACTGGTCACCTTCCTCAGTTTCCGCAGGCCGGTGCGCATGAAGGTCGAGGCAGGGGGCAAGACGATCCGCCGCAAGACGCCGCTGGCCTTCATCGGCCGCAGCGCCTTCCAGCTACGGCACTACGATCTCGCCGGCGCCGAAGAGGTCCAGGCGGGGCGGTTCGCGCTCTATCTGGCCCCCGATTCGACGCGCTGGCAGCTTCTCCTGCGCGCGCTGCGGCTCGCTTCCAAGGGTATGGTGCTCAACCGCGACTTCGAGCTTTTCACGGGCGAGGAGATCACCATCACCACCTCGCGCCGCACCCAGACGTTGGCGATGGACGGCGAGCGGTTCCGCCTCGAGACGCCGTTCCGCTTCCGCATGCACCGCGCCGCCTTGCACGTGGTCGCACCGGCGCCGGAGGACGCGCAGAGCTGGTCATGACCGCGCGCATCGCGCATCTTTCGGACCTTCATTTCGGCCGCGACCGGCCGGAGCTGGCCGAGCCCTTGGCCGAGGCGATCAATGCGGCGGGGGTGGAACTCGTCGTGGTCTCCGGCGATCTGACCCAGCGGGCACGGCACGCGCAATTCCGCGCCGCCCGCGCTTTCCTCGACCGGCTCGACGCGCCGATCCTCGCGGTACCGGGCAACCACGACACCCCGCTCGACAATGTCGCGGTGCGCATGGTGCGGCCCTGGGCGCGCTACCGCCGCCACATCTCGCGCGACCTGCAACCGACCCATGCCGGGGACGGCTACGTGGTCTGTGGTCTGAATTCCGCCGATCCGCGCGCCTTGCAGCGCGGCCGGCTGCGCTGGAGCGCGCTGGCTCATGCCGAGAGATGCCTCTCCGCGCCGCGCGAGGGGCGGGGCCTCGGCATCGTCGCGTTGCACCATCCGCCCGAGGACGCGCCGGGCGTGACCAAGCGTCCGATGCGCGGGGTCTCCACCGGTCTGCGCGTGCTCTCAGCCCGCGGGGCGGACATCCTGCTCTGCGGCCATCTTCACGTCTGGCGGGCCAGCCCGGTGCAGGCGGCCGCCGGGCTGCTCCTGGTCCAGGCCGGCACCGGCCTATCGACGCGGGTGCGTGGCGAGCCGAACGATTTCAATGTCCTGACGCTCGATCCTTCGGCGGTGACGATCGAACGGCTCGGCGCGTCGGACGCGGGCGACCGCTTCGAGACGCTCTCTCGCAGCCGGTTCGAGAAGGTGTCCGACCGCTGGCAGGCGGCGCGCTGACACGTCTTCGGCTGCCCTTGCGACAGCCGCGCGAAATTTTCGCCCCAAGGCCCTTCACAACCCCGAATGGCTCGTCTATACGCCCGCTACCCAAAGCCAGACAGTGCGGTCGTGGCGGAATTGGTAGACGCGCAGCGTTGAGGTCGCTGTGGGGTAATACCCGTGGAAGTTCGAGTCTTCTCGACCGCACCATTTACCCGGTTGGCACCGGGTGCCTCACCAGAGGAGGCGGCGACGTTGCCCCTCACGGTTGGGGTTCCGTTTTCTCTCATGCGGCTTACGATACTGACGGCCGTCTTGCAGCGAAAGACTGATCGCGCGCAGGTTTTTGGATCCCAAGATTTGAGCTGGGCCGCAGCCCATCGCTGGCTACCGCTTGGCCCCGCGCCCGGTGCTTGCCACCGGGTTAGACCCGTTGCGTCCGACGATATCGAGGAACGGCCTCGGCGACTTGTCCAGAGGCGTGCACGTCGCCGGCCGGGCGCGGTCAGTGGCGCTTGAACGGCATTTCCTCATTTCCGGTGACGTGGGCGCGGGTCGCTAGCGAAGGTCGGATCCGGATTCGGAAACATGCGCTGTCTGCGCAAGCGAGGGCCGCGCCGTTGGGCGCGGCCGTTGCGGTACGGCGGAGGGGCTCGCTACTCGGCCGCCGGTTCCACCGGGGCGCCGTAGCCAAGGGGCAGGGTCTCGTCCTTGCCTTCGTCGAGATCCTGCTCGGCCAGCCAGCGCTCGGCCTCGAGCGCGGCCATGCAGCCCATGCCGGCCGAGGTCACCGCCTGGCGGTACTTGTGATCCGTCAGATCGCCCGCGGCGAAGACGCCGGGGATCGAGGTTTCGGTCGAGTCGGGCTTGGTGACCACGTAACCGCCCATGTGGGTCTCGAGCTTGTCCTTCACCAGCTCGTTCGCCGGCGCGTGGCCGATGGCGATGAAGACGCCCTTGGCGGCGATCTCGCTGATCTCGCCGGTCTTCACGTTCTTCACGCGCACGCCCTCGACGCCGAGCGGGTTCTCGGTGCCGGTGACCTCTTCGAGGCCGTGATCCCAGAGCATCTCGATCTTGGGGTTCTTGAACAGGCGGTCCTGCAGGATCTTCTCGGCCCGAAGCTCGTCGCGGCGATGCACCAGCGTGACCTTGGAGGCGAAGTTGGTCAGGAACAGCGCCTCTTCGACCGCGGTGTTGCCACCGCCGACCACGACGATCTCCTGCCCGCGGTAGAAGAAGCCGTCGCAGGTGGCGCAGGCCGAGACGCCGAAGCCCTTGAACTTCTCCTCGCTCGGCAGGCCGAGCCATTTCGCCCGCGCGCCGGTGGCGAGGATGATGGCGTCGGCCTCGTAGACCGTGCCGCTGTCGCCATGCGCCTTGTAGGGCCGGGTATCGAGGTCGAGCGACGTGATGTAGTCACCGATGATCTCGGTGCCCATGGCGCGGGCATGCGCCTCCATCCGGACCATGAGGTCGGGGCCCTGCACCTCGGTGTCGCCGGGCCAGTTCTCAACGTCGGTGGTGGTGGTCAGCTGGCCGCCCGGCTCGATCCCCTGCACGAGGATCGGCTCCAGCATCGCGCGGCTCGCGTAGACGCCCGCGGTGTAGCCCGCGGGGCCGGAGCCGATGATCAGGACCTTGGTGCGCCGCGTGTCGGCCATGGGAATGCCCTCCGTCTCGGGTGTCGGTGCCATATAGGGGAGAGGCGCGCGAGGCGAAAGGGTGCGGGCGAGGCGGATCGGTCCCGGGTGCTGGGAGGGCACGGGGCGGGCGCGGGTGGAGAGGTTCGCCGGGCCGGTCGACTGCGTCCGCCTCATCTCCAGCGTCGTTCCAGCGCCTCGAGCGCGGCGATGCGTTCCTCGGTCTTGGGGTGGCTCATCAGCCAGGCCGGCATGGCGCCGGCGCCCCCGCCCGAGAGCCGCTCCAGCTTGCGGAAGAGGTCCTTTTGCGGGGCGATGCCGATTCCGGCCTTGGTCAGCAGCGCCGCGGCGTAGGCGTCCGCCTCGTATTCGTCGTCGCGCGACAGGCGCGCCGAGAGCAGCGAGGTCAGCGCGTTGGCGATCATCACCCCGAGGCCCGGCACGATGCGACCCAGCACCATCATGAGTGCGGTGCGGATCGCGTTCTGGCCGGAGAAATCGATCATACGCTTGCGCGCATGCCCCAGCGCGACGTGCCCCATCTCGTGGGCGATCACGCTTGCCATCTCCTCGGCCGAGACCTCGCCGGCGCGATACTTCTGGTAGAATCCGCGGGTGATGAAGATCCGCCCGTCCGGCGCGGCCAGCCCGTTCACCGGCGCGATTTCGTAGATGTGCACGCGGATGCGCTGCAGGTCGAGTGCCTCGGCCATACGGTCGGTCAGGCGCCTGAGTGCGGGGTCGGCAAGTTCGGTCGAACGCGCGTCGAGCTCCCTGGACGTGCGCCAGACGGACACGCGGTACATGCCGAGCGCGTAGAGAATGGCCAGAAGGATCGGAGTGAGCTTGAGCATGACCCGAATATGGGGCGCGGGCCGCCGCCGGGAAAGGCGCAGGGGCTGCGGCGCGGTGCACTGTCGCGCTTGGCGGGCCCGGCGCCGGGCCGCCGACGCGATCCTCGACGGGACGTGCCCGCCCGCCTCGCGTCACAGCACGCTAGGCGGGCGGGCCGCGCCGCGCTAAAGCTAGTGGCAAGCACGTATCGGCACTTCTGTTCGCAAGAGGCAGGGACCATGGACGACTTCACCGCAGACCTTTCGACCACCGGCATGGTGAGCCTCGGCGCGATCGCCGCAGGGACGATCGAGACCCCGGAGGACTCCGACTGGTTCGAGGTCACGCTGCAGGCCGGTACCGCCTACAGCTTCTCGGTCTTCGGCGCCGATCACGACGGCGGCACGCTGGTCGATCCTGTCCTGACGCTGCGCGACGCCGACGGCGCCCCGCTGGCCTCCTCCGACGACGCTGAGACCGTCAACACCCGGGACGCCGCGCTCACCGGTTTCGTCGCGCCCTATTCCGGGAGCTATTACATCGAGGCCGGCGCCTTCGACGCAAACGGTATCGGCACCTACAGCGTGGAAGCGATAGCGGGCGAGGGCCTGTCGATCCTGCCAGACTTCTCCAGCGACGATTTCCCAGCCGGTCCGGCCACGACCGGCCGCGTCGAGGTAAACGGTCCCGTATCGCGCGGCGTGATCGAGACCGAGGGCGATATCGACTGGTTCGCGATCGATCTCGAGGCCGGGATCGGCTACACGATCGCGGTCTTCGGGGCGGACAATCAGGGCGGCACGCTCGAGGATCCGGTGATGCGGGTGCGCGACGCCTCCGGGCAGGCTCTGGTCGAGGTCGACGACTTCAACGCGGACACTTTCGATGCCGCCGTCGTGGATTTCGCGGTTACGTCCTCCGGTACCTATTACGTGGAAGCGGCGGGCTTCGGCGGCGACCAGATCGGCACCTACAGCGTGGAGGCCTTCTACACCGACGGGCCTCCGGACGATTATCCGGCCGACGATACGACGACGGGGGTTCTGGCGCTCGGCCGGCTCCAGGCCGCGACGTTCGAGTACGAGGACGATGTCGACTGGTTCGCGGTCGAGCTCCAGGCAGGACAAACCTACAAGATAGATGTCGTGCCCAGCAGACCCTCGACGTTCTACGACGTCATTCTCCAGGCGCCGCCGGTCGGCGGCAGCCTGCAGCTCGGCGGCGGCGAGGGAGCATTCGAGGTTCCCGAGACGGGCAGGTACTATGTCGACATCTACGGCGGCGCGGTGGATGATTACGAAGTGCGCATCCGCGAAATCGACGTGCCCGACGATCACGGCAACACGACCGAAACCGCGACCGCGCTCGGCACGGAAGGCACTGCGTCCGGCGAATTCGAGTATTTCCTCGATATGGACGTCTTCTCCGCGACCCTCGAGGAAGGCCAGTCCTACGACATCGAAGTGACGGCCGGCGCGAATCTTGCCGCCGAGGGGCTGCTGACAGGCGTGTCGCTGCTGGATGCGGACGGTATGCCGCTGGAGAATGTCGCCCGCGACGAGATCGACGGCGTCTATCGCCTTTCTGGCTATGTCGCGCCGGCAAGCGGAGTGGTTTATGTCGAGGTGCCGCAGGGCCAGTCAGAGCTGGAATACCGCTATGAGGTTCGCGTGGTCGAGGTGGCGCCGCCCCTGACACTGGTGGGAACCGACGGAAACGATCAACTGACCGGTGGCAGCGGCAACGACTCGATCTCGGGCGGCGGCGGCGAAGACAACCTTCTGGGCCTGGCCGGAGCCGATACCATCGACGGCGGCACGGGCGATGACGGCGTCTATGGCGGCGCCGGCAACGACGTGCTGAGAGGCGGAGCCGGCAACGACAACATCGCCGGAGCGGCCGGCAGCGATATGGTCGACGGCAATGCCGGCAACGACCTTATCGGCGGCGGTACCGGCAACGACACGCTCCGCGGCGGCACCGGCGAGGACGGCATCTTCGCGGGGCAGGGCGACGACCTGGTGCGCGGCGGTGCGGGCGACGACCGTTTGTCGGGCGGCATCGGCTTCGACGAGGTCTTCGGCGGCGCCGGCGACGACGAGCTTGGCGGCGGCCGGCAGGAAGACCTGGTCGACGGCGGCGACGGCAACGACACCGCCGGCGGCGGCGGCGGCGCGGACATCGTTCTGCTGGGGGCCGGTGACGACGAAGGCTATGGCGGCGCCGGCAACGACTACGTGTTCGGCGGCACCGGCGACGACCTGGTGGCCGGCGGGCGCGGCAACGACGTGCTGGATGGCGGCGCCGGCAACGACACGCTGCGCGGCGGGTTCGGGGCCGACACCTTCGAGTTCCACGATTTCGGGGCGGGCGAGGTCGACGTGATCGAGGCGCTCGATGCACTGGAGGACGTGATCTACCTCGATGTGGAGGACGCCTCCCAATTCACCGTGACCGAGGTCGCGGACGGCACCGAGATCGCCATCGGCGATTTCACGATCCGGGTGCTGGGCGCGACGCAGACGGAGGTCGAGGACGCGATCATCACCTACGAAGTGATCTGAGCCACGACGCCGGGGCGGCGGCGTCCGGCCGCCCCGCTAGCGCGACAGCATCCGCGCGCCGCGGTCGATGCCGTCGACCGTCATCGGCACCATGCGGTCGTCGAAGATTTCCCGGATCATGCCGATCGACTGGGTGTAGTCCCAGTAGCGCTCGGGCACCGGGTTGATCCACAGGTGGTCCGGCCACTGGGCGCGCGCGCGTTCCAGCCAGACCTGGCCGGATTCGGCGTTCCAGTGTTCGTTGGCGCCGCCCGGCATGGCGATCTCGTAGGGACTCATCGAGGCGTCGCCGACGAAGATGCACTTCCAGTCGCTGCCATAGGTGCGCAGGATCTCGTCGGTGCCGGTCTGCGCGTCCCAGCGGCGGCGGTTGTCGCGCCAGACGCCTTCGTACAGGCAATTGTGGAAGTAGAAATGTTCGAGATGCTTGAACTCGGCCCGCGCGGCCGAGAACAGCTCCTCGACCACCTTCACATGCGCGTCCATCGATCCGCCGACATCGAGAAGCAGCAGCACCTTCACCGCGTTGCGCCGCTCCGGCCGGGTCTTCACGTCGAGATAGCCGTGCTCGGCCGTCGCGCGGATCGTGCCCGAGAGGTCCAGTTCTTCGGCCGCGCCGTCGCGGGCCCATTTGCGCAGGCGCTTGAGCGCGACCTTGATGTTGCGGGTGCCGATCTCGACCTGGTCGTCGAAATCCTTGAAATCGCGCTTGTCCCAGACCTTCACCGCGCGCTGGTGGCGCGACCCGTCCTGGCCGATGCGCACGCCCTCGGGATTGTAGCCGTAGGCGCCGAAGGGCGAGGTGCCGGCCGTGCCGACCCACTTGTTGCCGCCCTGGTGGCGGCCCTGTTGTTCCTTCAGGCGCTCTTTCAGCGTCTCCATCAGCTTGTCGAAGCCGCCCATAGCCTCGATCTCGGCCTTTTCCTCTTCCGTCAGGTGCTTTTCGGCCATCTTCGTGAGCCAGTCCTCGGGCAGGTCCATCGCCTCCAGCACCTCCTCCGGGCGGATATCCTCCAGCCCCTTGAAGCAATGGGCGAAGACGCGATCGAAGCGGTCGACGTGGCGCTCGTCCTTCACCATCGAGGTGCGGGCGAGGTAGTAGAAGGCCTCCACGTCGTAGGTGGCGAGGCCGGCGCGCATCGCCTCCAGGAAGGTGAGGTATTCGCGCAGGCTGACCGGGACGCCGGCGCTGCGGAGCGTATCGAAGAAGGGCACGAACATGGGGTGCGTTGTAGGGCATCGCGGCGGCGCTGGCGATGGGGGACGTGCCGGCGCGCGGGACGGAGGGTGCGGACGCCTCCGGCGGGAGTATTTGGAACGAGAAGAAGGGAGGCGGGCGCGCGCCGTGTCAGGCCATGGTCTTTTCGATCACGATGGTCGCGATCAGGCCGACAAGCGCGAAGAGGATGGCGTAGCCGGCGGCGTATTGCGCCATGTCCGCGGCATTGCCCTTGCGGCGGCGCGCGGTGTTGCCGCCCAGAAGGGCGCCGGCGATGGCCATGACGAGCACGATCATAAGCGGCCGGGGCCTCCTTTCAACGGGTTCAGCGTGGCGATCTCGCGCAGTTTCGCGCGCACCGCCCAGTCGGCGCCGAAGCCGTATCGCGCCCAGCCGAGGCTGTCCAGCCGCACCGACCGGCCTTCGCTCACCTGGCCAGACAGCTCCAGCGCCTCGGCGCGCAGCAGCATGAGCGTCGACAGGAGCGCGGCGTTCTCGTGCCGCGCGGCGATGTCGAGATGCGGGCGGATCCGGGCCAGCGCGGCCTCGGCGCGGCCGCGCGCCAGGTCGTGCGCCGCGAGCTGGGAGGCGACGTAGGCACGGTGCAGGGCCGTGCGCGGCGAGCGCGCGAAGATCCGGTCGGCGGCGCGGAACTCGGCATAGGCGGCATCGGGGTCGCGGGTCTGCAGGATGCGGCCCATGGCATAGTGCGAGAAGCCGCGCCGGTGATCCTGCCAGCCCATCGCGGAGGCCACCTGGAGCGCACGCCGCGCCGCGCCGTAGCGCGCTTCCTCCGGCGCGCCGGGGCCGAGCGCGGTCTGGATCGCCTCGATCCACGCGCGGGGCGTGCGGCCCAGGTTCTCTGCCGGGCGGCCCTCGCCGGCGGGGTTCAACCGGGCGAGGATGTCCGGCAGGCGGGCGGCGACCTCTTGGCGGGTCATGCCTGAGGCAAGCGCAGGGTCGTAGAAGATCCGCAGCATCAGCATGTCGTATCCGGTCAGCACCGTGTGCACGTTGTCGTCGTTGAAGACCGAATCCGGCAGCCGGTAGAGGTCGTTGAGCGGGCCGAGCGCCTGGGCCAGTTCCTCGTGCAGGCAATCGCGCACCTCCTGCGGGCTGGTGTCGCTGGGCACGAAGACGGCGACGCGGCGGCGCACCGCGAGCTTTGACCAGGACAGCAGCGCGGAGCGGCGCGCTGCGAGGTAGTCGGAGAGCGAGCCGACATTGGGCACGACGAAACAGGCGGCCTGTGGCAGGTGGCGGCGGATCTCGCTGCGCGGAACGGCCTGCACGGTGATCTGCGCCTCGGCACCCCCGCGGGCGATGTCGATCCCGGCCTCGGTGCGCAACCGGTGCAGCAGCCGGTCGAGGTCGGAGCGCAGGGTCGGGGGCGTAGCGCCGAGAACGCGCACCCGGATCGGCGCCTCGAAGCGGGTCAGCACCGGCAGGTTGCGGCCCGATTCCAGAGTGAAGCCGAGATCCAGCACGTCCCGATCGAGATCGGCGTTGGAGACATCGGCCGGGGCAAGGCGCGGCGCCGCGAAGCTCTTGATCGCGGGCAGGGCGGGCGCATCCTCCAGGGCCGCTCGGGTGGCTATCTCGGGGCCGATCTCCGGCGCGGCCGGGGCGCAGGCGGTGATCGTCAGGGCGGCGGCGAATGTCAGGCGCCGCAGCGGCGTGGCGCCGCGCCGCCGGCGGACGGGGCGACGGGCCGGGCCGCGGACGGGAGCGAGGGGGTGTGCGGCCATGGTGTCGTGCCTGTTGCTGTCTCGGTTCGTCCGAGTGATCGCCGACGGTCTTGTCGGTGCTGGGTGGACTATAGGGTAAAATCCGGGTGTTTGATCCGGTTTGCGCCGCAACCGACGCGAAAATGGATCCCAATCCGGTCAGATTAGTTAACTTTTATTTCTTTCAATGCGTTGCGCCGTGCAGTTCGGCAACACTCGCGGCGCTCCTGCGGGCGCGACGCGGGTGCCACATGGCGATGCCGGCCATCGTAGCGGCGCCGGGGCTCAGCGCCCCGCGCGCCGCGCCATGAAGGCGAGGCGTTCGAACAGGTGCACATCCTGTTCGTTCTTCAGGAGCGCACCGTGCAGCTTCGGCAGCGCCGTCGCGCCGTCGCGGCGCAGGTCCGCCGGGTCCAGATCCTCCGCCAGCAGCAGCTTCAGCCAGTCGAGCACTTCGGACGTGGAGGGCTTCTTCTTCAGCCCCGGCGTCTCGCGGATCTCGTAGAACTGGGTCAGGGCGGCGCTCAGAAGCTCGGACTTGATGCCGGGATGGTGTACCGCGACGATCTTCTTCAGCGTCTCGGGATCGGGGAAGCGGATGTAGTGGAAGAAGCAGCGGCGCAGGAAGGCGTCGGGCAGCTCCTTTTCGTTGTTGGAGGTGATGATGACGATCGGGCGATGCCGCGCGCGCACCGTCTCGCCGGTTTCGTAGACATGGAACTCCATCCGGTCGAGCTCCTGCAGCAGGTCGTTGGGGAACTCGATATCCGCCTTGTCGACCTCGTCGATCAGCAGCACGACCTTGTTCTCCGCCTCGAAGGCCTGCCACAGCTTGCCCTTGCGGATGTAGTTCGCGACGTCGTTGACGCGTTCGTCGCCGAGCTGGCTGTCGCGCAGGCGACTGACCGCGTCGTATTCGTAGAGACCCTGCTGCGCCTTGGTGGTCGACTTGATCGACCATTCGATCATCGGCAGGCCCAGCCCCTCGGCCACCTGGCGGGCCAGCTCCGTCTTGCCGGTGCCGGGTTCGCCCTTCACCAGAAGCGGGCGTTCGAGCGCGACCGCGGCGTTCACCGCGAGCGTCAGATCGCCGGTTGCCACGTAGCTGTCGGTGCCTTCGAAACGCATCGCGCATCCTCCTTTAAGCTGTCGCGAGGGGTAGTGTCCGGGCCGGGCGAAGGCAAGCCGGGGACACCGTGCCACCGCTGCGGGGCTCGGTATGCGCGGGTATGCGGCGGCCGCAAAAGCGGCCCGGAATTCCCCGGGACTCCGCGCGATTGAGTAGTGACATTCAACGGACCTTGGGTTAAGTGCAGCGCCTAAGGGGTGCCTGATATCTGGGGAAATCAAGATGGCAGATATCGGCGTGGATAAGGGATGCGCCATGAAACCTGAATCGTTTCTTCCCGATGATTACCGACCGAGCGACGACGAACCGTTCATGAACGACCGGCAGCTCGAGTACTTCCGCCGCAAGCTCATCATGTGGAGGAACGACCTGCTCGCCGACAGCCGTGACACGATCGAGGGGCTGCAGGACAGCACCCGCAACATCCCCGACGTCACCGACCGCGCGAGCGAGGAAACCGACCGTGCGCTTGAACTGCGTACCCGCGATCGCCAGCGCAAGCTCGTTGCCAAGATCGACAGCGCGCTGCGCCGGATCGAGGAAGGTGAATACGGCTACTGCGAGGTCACCGGGGAGCCGATCTCGCTCAAGCGGCTGGATGCACGCCCGATCGCGACGATGAGCCTCGAGGCGCAGGAACGCCACGAGCGCCGCGAGAAGGTGCATCGCGACGACTGAGGACACCGGCCCTTCGGGACAGGGCTGAAGCGCCGGGGCGAGAGCTCCGGCGCTTCGCGTTCAACGGGAGGTGCAGATGACGCTGGCCGACATGGACATCGCGGTGATCGGGGCCGGGATCGGCGGGCTCGCCGCCGCGACGGCATTGGCGCAGCGCGGCGCTCGCGTGACGGTGCACGAGCGGGCGCCGGCGCTGCGCGAGGTCGGGGCGGGGCTGCAGATCACCCCGAACGGACTGGCGGTGCTGCGGGCGCTGGGGCTGGCCGGCGGGCTGGACGCGGCGCCGCGGGCTGCGGCGGTGTCGCTGCGCGACCACCGGGCGGGCCGCGAAGTGCTTCGGCTCGATCTGGCCGCGCGCGGGCTGTCCGAAGGCTACCGCTTCGTGCACCGCGCCGACCTCGTGGACCTGCTGGCGCGGGGCGCCGAAGCGGCGGGCGCGACGCTGCGTTTCGGCGCGGAGATTACAGGCGTGACGCCAGGCACCCCGCCAAGGATGCGCGTCGCGCAGAGCGAGGTCCGCCCCGACCTGATCCTCGGCGCCGACGGGTTGCATTCGGTCCTGCGCCCGGCCCTGAACGGCGCCGCGGCCCCGCGCTTCACCGGCCAGGTCGCCTGGCGCGCCGTCGTGCCCAACGTGACCGGCCACCCGGCCGAGGCGCGCGTGCACATGGGGCCGGGTCGCCACGTCGTGAGCTATCCGCTGCGCGACGGCTCCGTCGTCAACCTCGTCGCCGTGGAGTCCCGTCGCGACTGGGCTGCCGAAGGCTGGGACCATGTCGACAGGCCGGAGAACCTCGCGCGGGCGTTCGCGCGGTTCGGCGGGCCGGCGGCGCGTCTTCTGGCGGAAGTGGACGCCCCCCGGCTCTGGGGGCTCTTCCGTCACCCGGTCGCCCCGCGCTGGCACGGAGCGGGCGTGGCCCTTCTGGGCGACGCGGCGCATCCGACGCTGCCGTTCCTGGCGCAGGGGGCGAACATGGCGCTGGAGGATGCATGGGTTCTGGCGGATGCGCTGGACCTGCCCGGCAGCCTTGCCGAGCGCCTGCATGCCTACCAGACGCGCCGCCGCGGCCGGGTGGCGCGGGTGATCGCCACGGCCGACGGCAATGCGTGGAAATATCACCTGCGTACGCCGCCACTGCGTCTCGCCGCGCATACCGTCCTGCGTATCGTCGGGACGGTGGCCCCGGACCGGCTGATGGGCGGGTTCGACTGGCTCTATGGTCACGACGTGACGCGGCCCTGAGCGGCGGCCGGCGAGGGGCTGTCTGCCCCTCGCGCTCCCCGAGAGTATTGGAGACGAGAAGAAGGGTCAGCGGGCCGTAGAAGGGGGACCTTCGCGGGGGGCGACATGGCGGACCGGAGCGCCTACATCAGGCACCAGGAGGGCGCCAGAATGGACAAGACCGTATCGTCTTCGGAACGTTTCGATTCGATTCCCGAGGCCGCGCTGGCCTGGCACCGGGCCGGTAAGGGCGCGGCGCTGGCTACGGTGACCGAGACATGGGGATCGGCGCCGCGGCGCGTGGGTGCGCAGCTTGCCATCTCGGGCGATGCGGAGATCGAGGGCTCGGTCTCGGGTGGCTGTGTCGAGGGCGCGGTCATCGTCGAGGCGCTGGAGGCGATGGAGGAACGTGCGGCACGCGAGCTGGAGTTCGGCGTCTCCGATGACGATGCCTTCGCCGTCGGGCTGGCCTGCGGCGGCACCATCCGCGTGCTGGTGGAGCCCGTGGGCTCGGCGATGCCCGAGGAGATGTTGGCAGAGCTCGTCGAGGCGCGCGCGGCGCGCCAGCCTGTCGCCTATGTGGCGAACCTCGACTCCGGCGCCCGGCGGCTCGACCGGGAGGGGCATGCGGAGAGGTTCCGCATGGACCGGTCCGGGTTCGAGCCGGAGGGTCGTATCTTCGTGGCGATCCACAACCCGCCGCTGCGGCTGATCGTCGTGGGCGCGGTGCATATCGCGCAGGCTCTGGTGCCGATGGCGCGGATCGCCGGGTACGATCCGGTGCTCGTCGACCCGCGCGAGGCCTTCGGATCGGAAGCGCGCTTCCCCGGCGAGCGGATCCTGAACCACTGGCCGGACGAGGCGGTGGCCGAGATCGGGCTCGATCAGCGGACCGCGCTGGTGCTTCTGACGCACGATCCCAAGCTCGACGATCCGGCGCTGCACCTCGCGCTGCGCTCGGAGTGCTTCTATATCGGCGCCCTGGGATCGACCCGTACGCATGCGCGGCGGGTAGAGCGGTTGACCGAAACCGGCTTCACCGAAGCCGAGATCGGCCGCATCCATGGGCCCATCGGCCTCGACCTCGGGGCGGCGGGGCCGGCCGAGATCGCGGTGTCTGTGCTGGCGGAGATGACGCAGGTCCTGCGGCGGGGCGCGGCGTGAAATTCGGCGCGCTGCCACTCACGGAGGCCGAGGGCGCGATCCTCGCCCATTCGGTGACGCTGCCCTCCGGCAAGCTCCGGAAGGGCACGGCGCTCGGGCCGGACGACCTTGCGGCGCTGCGGGCGGCCGGCACCGGGGAGGTCGTGGCCGCGCGGCTGGAGCCTGGCGACATGCACGAGGACGCGGCCGCGATGGCACTGGCGGAGGCACTGGTGCCCGATCCGCAGACGGCGGGGCTTCGCATCGGGCGGGCGGCGACGGGGCGGGTGAACCTCTTCGCGACCGGCCCTGGCGTGGTGCAGATCGACGCGGAGAAGATCGACGCGGTCAACGCCATCCATCCGATGATCACCGTGGCGACGCTGCCGCGCTGGCAGCGCACGGCCGAGCGCACGATGGTGGCGACGGTCAAGATCATCTCCTACGCGGTGCCGGATGTCGCGCTGCACCGCGCCGCCGCCATGGGCCGCGACGCAATGCGCCTGCGCCCCGTGGCGCTGCGCCGCGCGGAGCTGATCCAGACCGCGGTAGCCGGTGCGCCGGAAGACGGTGCCAAGGGGCAGGCTGCCATCGGCGCGCGGCTGGAGCGGCTAGGCGTGGACCTCGCCCCGGTGCACGTGGTGCCGCACGAGAACGGGCCGCTGGCGCAGGCGCTTGCCGCATCCGACGCCGAGGCGCTGCTGATCCTCACCGGCTCGGCCACCTCCGACATCGCCGACGTGGCGCCGGAGGCGGTGCGTATGGCGGGCGGCAGCGTGCACCATTACGGCATGCCGGTCGATCCGGGGAACCTGCTCTTCCTGGGCGAGCTGCGCGGCCGGCCCGTGGTCGGCCTGCCGGGCTGCGCGCGCTCGCCGGCTCTCAACGGTGCGGATTGGGTGATGGAGCGCATCCTCTGCGGCGTCGAGGTTACCCCTCGCGACATCGCCGGCATGGGGGTCGGCGGGCTCCTGAAGGAGATCGCGCAGCGCGGGCGCCCGCGGGAGGGGTAACCTCTTGGCCGGAGCGTCCGGCACCGGACCCACCGTTCGGGCCGCGGGCATGGTCTACCGCTCTGTGATCGCCGCTTCGGAGTCGGCCACGAAAAAGGGCGCCTTTGGCGCCCCTTCGTCAACATTCGATGGCCGGCTCCTACTTGACGGTGGGACCGATCATCATGACCATCTGACGGCCTTCCATCTTCGGCATGTTCTCGACCTTGCCGATCTCCTTCACGTCCTCCGCCACCCGCTCGAGCAGGTTGCGACCGAGGTTCTGGTGCGCCATTTCACGTCCGCGGAATCGTAGCGTGACCTTTACCTTGTCGCCGTTCTCGAGGAACTTCACCACGTTCTTCATCTTGACGTCGTAGTCGTGGATATCGGTGTTCGGGCGGAACTTGACTTCCTTGACCTCGATCGTCTTCTGCTTCTTGCGGGCCTCGGCCTCGCGCTTCTGCTGTTCGTACTTGAACTTGCCGAAGTCCATGATCTTGCAGACCGGCGGCGTGGCGTTGGGCGAGATTTCCACGAGGTCGAGCCCGGCCTGTTCGGCCAGCTCAAGACCGCGGGAGGGCGGCACGACGCCGATATTCTCGCCTTCGGCGCCGATAAGCCGAATCTCGGCCACCCGGATCCGGTCGTTTACGCGGGGGCCGGTGTCGCGCGTCGGGGGCGCGTTGTGAGGTCTGCGGGCTATGACGATGCTCCTATCTGTCCTGCGCGGTTAGGCGCGGAAAATAGCCGTGCCGGCGCCCCGGTTCAAGCGGCAAAAGGCCGGCGGGGCAGGGCTTTCGCCTTGTCAGGGCGTCTGTTTGCACCATGCTCGCCCGCAAGCGCCGCGGCGCGTGTCGGACAGCGGAGTCGCCGCTCGCCGTCGCCCGCGGCCGGAACCGGAGGATGGCGAGATGAAACCGATGACGGGAACCCTGAGCCTGATGGCGATTCTCGCGGCGTGGATGGGCGCAGGCCCCGCCACCGGTGCCGGAGACGGCGCTCCCGAGGACATCCGGGCAGAGGAAGCCGCCGAAGAGGCCGAGGCGGCCGCGGAAGATGCCGTCGAGACGGCCGAAGGTGCCCGGACGGGGGAGGCCGGAACGGTGGTGACGGCCACCGAGGAGGCCGTCGAAGCCGCCGAGGGTACAGCGGCGGCGGCCGAGAAGGCGGTCATCGAGGCCGTTGCGGCGGCCCAGGCGGCGTCATCGCGGGAGGTCTCGCGCGAGACCGCTGCCGCCGCGGAGGGTGCGCGGGCGGCACGCGTGGCCGCCTGGGATGCCGCGGGGGCAGCGGAGCAAGCGGCCGATTTCGTGAAGAACGATCCCGCCGGCGCGACCGCCGCTGCCGAGGCGGCGGATGGCGCAGCGGCACGAGCGGCCGAAGCCGCGAACGCCGCCAGTACCGCTGCCCAGAACGCCGCCGCCGGGGCCGGCAACGCCGCCGACACGGCCGCCGCCGAAGCGGCCGGCGCTGCTGCGGATGCCGCCGGGGCCGCGGCCGACACCGCCGCCGACGCTGCCGCCGTTGCGGCCGAGGCTGCGGCGGAGGCGAGCGAAGGCGCCGAGCGGGCTGCCGAGACCGGCGCGACGGCGCCCGCGACCATGGTCTCGGACGCGGTTGCGGCGGCGGTCGCCGCGGCGGCGGAAAACGCCGACGCTGCTGTCGAAGCGCCCGCCGAGACTCCGGCGCCGACCCGGCGCGACATGCACCGCCTGCTGACCCTGGATGGCTACGACCGGGCGGGTATCGCCGCGTTCATCGACGCGTCGGACATGACGAGCCGCGAAAAGGCCGAGATCAAGGCCGACCTGGCCGCCGCAGAGGAGGCCCCGGACATGCTGCCCGAGGTTCTCGCCGCGCTGCGCGCGCGGCTGAAGCTGGGGCCGGTGCCCTCGGAGTGATCGCGCGAAGGGCGAGCCTCAGTCGAGGAACGCCTTTTCAACCACATAATGCTTGGGATCGGAATTCGCGCCTTCCTCGAGCCCGAAACCCTCGAGGATCTCCTTGATCTCGAGATTGAAGGCGAGGTTGCCGCAGACCATCGCGCGGTCGCGGTCCGGAGAGATCGGCTCCACGCCCAGATCCTCGAACACCTCGCCGGAGCGCATGAGGTCGGTGATCCGGCCCATCTTCGGGCTCTCTTCGCGCGTGGTGGTCGGGTAGTAGCGCAGCTTGGCGAG
The DNA here is from genome assembly GCF_900112685.1 of Roseivivax sediminis. Classification (GTDB taxonomy): domain Bacteria; phylum Pseudomonadota; class Alphaproteobacteria; order Rhodobacterales; family Rhodobacteraceae; genus Roseivivax; species Roseivivax sediminis. The sequence goes on along the minus strand of NZ_FOMS01000007.1, from coordinate 125,111 downwards.
GTTTTCGGCCCCGATCAGCTCGTTGAGGAGCTCGTCGTCCTTGATCGACTGGATCAGCTCGGCGCCGTAAGTCAACTCACCGACCTCGCGGCAGGTATGGGTGAGGATGACCTCGTCGTAATCCTCGAAGGTCTGCGGATCGCGCAGGAGCGAGGCGAAGGGCGCGATGCCGGTGCCGGTGGCGAAGAGCCACAGACGCTTGCCGGGCAGGAGCGCATCATGCACGAGCGTGCCAACGGGCTTGGGCCGCAGGATGATCTCGTCGCCCGGCTCGATGTGCTGCAGGCGCGAGGTCAGCGGGCCGTCCTGCACCTTGATCGAGTAGAACTCCAGCTCCTCGTCCCAGGAGGGCGAGGCGATGGAATAGGCGCGCAGGAGCGGCTTTGCCTTGCCGGTCTTGGCGTCGGGCTCGCCCATCAGGCCGATCATGACGAACTCGCCCGAGCGGAAGCGCAGGCTCTGCGGCCGCGTCACCCGGAAGGAAAACAGCTTGTCCGTCCAGTGGCGCACAGAGGTGACGGTCTGCGCGTCGGGAAGTGTGGGCTTGTTCACGGGTTTCGCCTCGGCTTCGGTCACGGAACTCTGCTGTGTCATGTCATATCCTCGCGGCCGCCGGAAGGGGCCGGCCTGTTGTTTGCGTGCAAACGTGTTGTGTCGGGCGTGTCCTGCCCGGAAATCAGCCGCGCAGGCGCGACTGGTAATCGTGCGCCTGCCAGTCGGCGCGGAAGCGCCACTGGTCCTCGGGCTGGCGCGCGGCGAGATCGTCGTCGATCTCCACCTCGTCAAAGCCGGACCGCCGGGCCATCGCGTATTGATCGGCGATGACATGGCCGGCGGCGCGGAGCCGCCCGCGATAGCCGCGCAGGCGCAGGAGCCGGGCGAGGGTGAAGCCGCGCCCGTCCGAGGAGGCGGGGAAGGCGATGCGCACGAGCTCCGTTCCCTCGGGCACCTGCGAGAGCGCGGCGGGATCGGTATCGGAGGCCAGGTCCAGCCCCGGCGCCGTGCCGCCTTCGTCCAGCGTGGTGAAGGCGCCGGTCCAGTCGTCCTGGCCGAAACCCCGGTCGGTGACGATCACGCTCATGCGCTCTCTCCCTGTTTCACGGCGCGGCCGTCGATGAAGTGGATGCCGCATTCGTCCTTTTGCTCGCCGCGCCAGCGACCGGCGCGGGGATCCTCGCCCTCCTTCACCTTGGAGGTGCAGGGCCAGCAGCCGATCGACGGGTAGCCCTGCGCCACCAGCGGATGCCGGGGCAGGCGGTTCTCGTCCATGTAGGCGCGCACGTCCTCGGGCGCCCAATGGGCGAGCGGGTTGACCTTGATCCGGCCCGTCGCCTCTTCGAGTTCGAAGAAGTCGAGCGTGGCGCGGCCCGAGGACTGGTAGCGCTTGCGCCCGGTGATCCAGCCGTCGAAGTCCTTCAGGGCATTCTCGAGCGGCACGGTCTTGCGCAGGTGGCAGCAGGCGTCGGTGTCCGAAAAGCGCAGCGCGCCGTAGGGATCCTTCGATTGCAGCATCTCTTCGTCGGTGCGCAGGACGCGCACGTCGCGCAGGCCGAGCCGTTCGGCAACTTCCTGCTGGTAGGTCAGCGTTTCGGCGAAGAGCAGGCGGGTGTCGATGAAAAGGACCGGGGTGGACCGGTCCACCATCGCCACGAGGTGCAGGAGCGCCACCGATTCCGCGCCGAAGCTGGAGACCATGGCGATGCGCCCCGCCTCGGGATCGCCGAGCGCGCCGCGCAGCACGTCCGTGGCGCCGTGGTGGCGGTAGCGTGCGTTCAGCCGGGCCACGCGGTCCTTCAGCGCGGTCAGGTCCGGGCCGCTCGATCCGCCCTCGCGGGCGTCCTCGCCGGGGTTTATCCGTTCATGCCGCATTGACCTCGGCCTCCTTGCGCGCCGCGGCTTTGTCCTTGGGCGGATACAGCGCCGCCTTGAACGGGTCCATGCCGACGCGCCTGTAGGTCTGCAGGAACGTCTCCTCTGCGCTCTCGCGCTGTGCCAGGTAGGTGTTTACCACGGTCTCGATCGCCGGGACGATGTCGTCCGCCGAGAAGCCCGGGCCGGTGCGCTCGCCGAGGCTCGCCGCCTCGGTGTGATCGCCGCCGAGCGTGATCTGGTAGTTCTCCACGCCGGCGCGGTCGAGCCCGAGGATGCCGATATGGCCCACGTGGTGGTGCCCGCAGGCGTTGATGCAACCGGAGATCTTGATCTTCAGATCGCCGATCTCGTGCTCGATCTTCAACTCGTCGAAGCGCGTGGCGATCTCCTGCGCGATCGGGATCGACCGGGCCGTGGCCAGCGCGCAGTAATCCATGCCGGGGCAGGCGATGATATCCGACACCAGGCCGATATTGGCGGTCGCGAGCCCGTGCGCCTTCAGCACCTTGTGCACCTCCGGCAGGTCCGACTTGTGGACATGCGGCAGCACCACGTTCTGTTCGTGGGAGATGCGCAGCTCATCGTGGCCGAAGCGCTCCGCGAGATCGGCCATCACGCGCATCTGCTCGGCGCTCGCATCGCCGGGCGTCTCGCCATGCGCCTTGAGCGAGATCTGCGCGATGGCGTAGCCGTCGGCGCGATGGTCCCACAGGTTGGTGTCGGCCCAGGCGCGGAAGGTCGGATCGGCCTCGTAGGCCGCGTCATAGGCATCGGTCGGCGCCGACTTGAAGGCGGGCGCGGCGAACTGCGCCTCGATCGCGCCGAGCATCTGCTGGTCGACGCCGGAGAAGGCCGGCTTGAGCTCCGCGAAGCGGCTCTCGACCATCTCGCGGATCGCCTCGATGCCGTGTTCGTGCACGGTGATCTTGATGCGCGCCTTGTACTTGTTGTCGCGGCGGCCGAGCAGGTTCCAGACCGACACGATAGCCTCGCAGTACGGCAGGAGATCCTCGCTCGGCACGAAGTCGTTGATGACCTTGCCGATCATCGGCGTGCGGCCGAGCCCGCCGCCCACCAGCACCTGGTAGCCGATCCGGCCGTCGCGCTCCACGATGCGGATGCCGATGTCGTGCGCGGCGGTCACCGCACGGTCGTTCGGGCTGCCGGTGACGGCGATCTTGAACTTGCGCGGCAGGAACTGGAATTCCGGGTGATCGGTCGACCATTGGCGCAGCAGCTCCGCCACCGGGCGGGGGTCGGCGATCTCGTCCTTCGCGGCGCCGGCGAAATGGTCGGCGGTCACGTTGCGGATCGTGTTGCCGGAGGTCTGGATGGCGTGCATCTCCACCTCGGCCAGCGCGTCGAGGATGTCGGGGATGTCGCGCAGCCTGGGCCAGTTGTACTGGATGTTCTGGCGCGTGGTGAAATGGCCGTAGCCCTTGTCCCAGCGCTCCGCGATATAGGCGAGCTGGCGCATCTTGGCACTGTCGAGCGTGCCGTAGGGGATCGCCACGCGCAGCATGTAGGCGTGAAGCTGAAGGTAGAGCCCGTTCATCAGGCGCAGCGGCCGGAACTCCTCCTCGGTGAGGCTGCCGTCGATGCGGCGCTCCACCTGGGCGCGGAACTGGCGATTGCGTTCGGCGACGAAGGCGGCGTCGAAATCGTCGTAGCGATACATGGCGGGTCTCCTTGGCTCGGGGCCTGAGGCGCGGGGCCGTGTGGGCTCAGCTGGCCTGCTTGCCGTGGAAATAGTTGGAGGGGCCGGTGCGGCGGAAGTCCTCGCGGAAATGGGTGGGCTCGGGGCCTGTCTCGCCCTCTTCCATGTCGGCGAGATAGGCGCCGACGACCTCGTCCGCGCGGGCCTGCGCGTCGATCAGGCGGATCTGGGCGTCGGCCTCGTCGGTCAGAAGCTCGGCGCGCGACAGCTCGCGCGTCCAGCTTCCGTCGGCGGACAGGTACACCACGTCGCCTTCGAGAAGCGCGTTCGCGGTGACGACCTTGGGGGTGAACTGGCGGGGCATCAGAGCGCCTCCTGCTGGGGCTGGATATCGGGAAGCGCGGCGGCGGCGGCCCGCGGCGCGAGGCCATATAGCACCAGCGCCGGGCCGGACAGGTCCGCCGCGGAAAGATCGGTGGAAAGCTGCGCAAGCGTGGTGGCGACGATCTTCTGATCGGCGCGAGAGGCGTTGGCGATCACGGTGACGGGCGTCGCGGGCGCGGCGCCGTGCATCATCAGCCTGCCCTGGATGAAGCGTGCGGCGCGCTTGCCCATGTAGATCGCGGCGACCTCTCCGGGCCGGGCGAGCGTGGCCCAGTCGTGATCGGCGAAGCCCTTCATGTCGTGGCCCGTCAGGTAGCGCACGGAGGCGTTGCGGCCGCGGCGCGTCAGGCTCTGCCCGATGGCGGCGACGGAGGCGGACGCGGCGGTGATGCCCGGCACCACGGACCAGGAGAGGCCATGGGCGTCCACGGCCTCGATCTCCTCGTCGAGGCGGCCGAACACGGTGGGATCGCCGGATTTCAGCCGCACGACCTGCGCGCCGGCGCGGACATGGTCGACGATCATGTCGTTGATGTCGCCCTGCGGCGTGTGCGCGCCGAAGCCTTCCTTGCCGGCGTCGATCAGGATCGCCTCGCGGCGGGCAAGCTCAAGGATCTCGGGCGCGACAAGCCGGTCGTGGATCACCACGTCGGCGGTATCGAGCGCGTTGCGCGCCTTGAGCGTCAGAAGCTCGGGATCGCCCGGGCCGCTGCCGACGAAGGCGACATGGCCGGGCCGCGCCTCGGACGCGAGGTGACGGTCCAGGAGCGTATCGAGCGCGCGCTCGGCGCCGTCCTCGCCGCCCTCTTCATAGGCGCGGGGGCCGGCATCGAAATAGTAGTCGCTCCAGAAGTCGCGGCGCTTGCGGCCCATGGGCAGCGCCTCGGCCATCTTGCGGAACGCCTTGCCGATGCGCGCGAGCGGGCCGAGCGTCTGCGGCAGGCGTGCCTCGAGGTCCGCCTTGATGGCACGGGCGAGCACGGGCGCGGCGCCCTCGGTGCCGATGGCGACGGTCACGGGGTCGCGGTCGACGATGGCCGGCGTGATGAACTGGCTGTCGCCAAGGTTATCGACAATGTTGACGAGCGCGCCGTCGGCGCGGGCGAGCGCGGCGGTGCGCGCGTCCTCGGCCTCATCCTCGTCGGCGCCGTAGAACAGCGCGGCGCATGTCGCGTCGCCAGGCTCCATCGCGCGGCGGACGAGCCGCAGACGGCCGGCCTCGGCCCAGGCGGCGATCTCGGCGGCGGGGTCGGATGCGAAGACGGTGAGATGCGCCTCGGTCTTCAGAAGAAGCCGCAGTTTTGCGATCGCGGCGTCGCCGCCGCCCGACACGACGACCCGCCGGCCGGCAAGCGCGATGAAGATCGGAAAGTGCTGCATCTGGCTCGTGCTCCCGCGTCCGGTGCGTCGACTTGAGGGCTGATATAGAATTTCTTCCCGCTGCATGGCTAGGGGAGTGGGAAAACAAGGATGTTCGTTCTACAAGAGGCGTCAGACGGAACAGCGGGTTCCGGGATCGGGCAGAGGATGGAACGATGGTTCGCATCGACGAGACGGATCGGAAAATCCTGATCGAATTGCAGCGCGACGCGAGCCAATCGCTTGACGAGATCGCGAAAGCGGTGGGCTCCTCCAAGACGCCGGTCTGGAACCGCATCCGCAAGCTGCGCGAGGCCGGGGTGATCGGCGCGCAGACGGTGACGCTCGATGCCGAAGCGCTGGGATTCGAGGCCTGTTTCTTCGTGCTCATCCGCACGTCCGAGCACGAGGCCGACTGGCAGCGCCGCTTCCTGCAGGCGCTGCAGACCCGCCCCGAAGTGCAGGAAGCGCACCGATTGGCGGGCGACATCGACTACATACTCAAGGTGCGGGTGAAGAATGCGCGCGCCTACGACGTCTTCTACCAGGCGCTGATCTCGGAGGTGAAGGTGCTGAGCGTGACGGCGCTTCTGTCGATGGAGGAGATCAAGTCGACAACGGCGCTGCCGCTTTGAGGTGTGGCATGCGGTGCGCTGCCGCGCGCCGAGGGCGTGACATCGGAAAGGTGACGCTTTGGGTCCGGTGTCTGGCCAGGCTGGGCCGTAGGCTCGACCTGCTGATAGGCGCCTGAGGGGCCGATCCGCCCCTCGCGGCGCCAAATCCGTGGTCTGGCGGCCCTGCCCCCGCGTCAAGGACGGGCCTCGCATGCGCGCGGTCACCTTCGGCGATCCTTGACACGGGATCGGACCGCGGACGCCCGGTTGCCGGCAGCGCGCGCCCGTGCCGGAGGGGGCTGGTGCGACGGTGGGCGCGCTTGGTAGATGAGGGCGTGATGGCAGGGTCTTTTTCGCGTGCGCCCTTCGTGGCGATCTTCCTGGCCGCCGCGGCGATCGTCACCGCGGCGAGTTGGAGCTACGGGGTGCGCGCCGCGCTCGATCCGCTGGCCGCGCGCGGGCGGTCGGACCTCGCTTTGGCCGCCGACCGGCTGGTCACGCAGCTGCAGCGCTATCGCGAGTTCGCAGTGCTGATGGCCGATCACCCGCTGCTGACTGCGCGCCATACGGGTGGCGACCGGGACGCGGCGGACCGGGTGTTGCAGGAGGGTGCCGACATGACCGGGTCGCTGTCGGTGGTCTACGCGGACCTGTCGGGTGACGTGCTCGCCGCCTCTCGCGGGCCATGGCCGCAGCGGATGGGCGCGCTGCCGTTCTTCGAGAGAGCCCGGAGCGGCGCGCTCGGCGCCAGGCTGGAGACGGTGCCGGCGCGCGCGCCGGACGACACGCCGGCGCGGCGGGTCTTTTCCTACGCCGCGCCGCATTTCGGCGCCTCGGGCCGGGTCGAGGGGGTCCTCGTCGTGTCGGTCGATCTCGCGCGGCTGGAGGAGGTCTGGCGCGGATCGCTGCCCACGGTCTATTTCACAGATGCGTCGGGCAGCGTCGTCGCCACCAACCGCTCCGAGCTTCTGGGCTGGCGCCGGGGGGAGGGCGATCGGGTGATCTCTCCTGCCGGGCGCGTCTACGAGGTGGAGACGGTGCGCCGGGCGGGGCACGTGATCCGGAGGCAGGACTGGTCGCCCTACGTGCCCGAAAGCGCCCTCTATCTGACCGAGGCGCTGCCGGTGATCGGGCTTGACGCCTCGGCGCTGGTCGACGTGGCGCCGGCGCGGCGGCTTGCGGCGCTGCAGGCGAGCGCGGTTTTGGCGGTGGTGCTGTTCTTCGGCGCGCTGCTGTTTCTCGCGACGGAGCGGCGGCGGGCGCTGGCCGTGGCCAACGCCGACCTGGAAAGCCGGGTGTCGGCGCGCACCCGCGATCTGTCGGAGGCCAACGCCGCGCTCCGCCGCGAGGTGGCGGAGCGGCAGGAGGCCGAGGCGCGGCTCACCCGGGCGCAGGCGGAGCTGGTGCAGGCCGGGAAGCTCTCGGCGCTGGGCAAGATGAGCGCGGGCATCAGCCACGAGCTGAACCAGCCGCTGATGGCGATCCGCTCCTTCGCGGAGAACGGCGCCGCCTTCCTCGACCGCGGCCGGCCGGAGCGGGCGGCGGAGAATTTCGCCCGGATCTCTGAGATGGGCCGACGCATGGGCCGCATCATCCAGAACCTGCGCCTCTTCGCACGGCAGGAAAGCGCGCCGGTGGGGCGGATCGAGCTTGGCGCGGTGCTGCAGAGCGCCATCGAGCTCAGCGAGGCGCGGCTTGCGCGCGAGGGCGTGACGCTGGAGCGGCCTGTGCTGGCGGAACCGATCCATGTGCGCGGCGGCGAGGTGCGGCTGGGGCAGGTCTTCGTCAACCTCATCTCCAACGCGGCGGACGCGATGGCGGGGCAGGACGACAAGCGTCTGACCATCCGGGTGGAGGACGGCGCCGCGCCGCGCGTATCCATCGCCGATACCGGCCCCGGCATCGCGGAGCCCGAGCGGCTGTTCGATCCGTTCTACTCCACCAAGGCGGTGGGCGAGGGGATGGGGCTTGGCCTGTCGATCAGCTACGGGCTGGTACAGAGCTTCGGGGGCACGATCCGCGGCGAGAACGCCGCGGCCGGCGGCGCGGTGTTCACCGTGGAACTGGAGCGCTGGGAGGACGCGGAGGCCGCATGAGGCAGAAGGTGGGGCAATGACTCGGCGGGTGCTGCTGGTGGACGACGACGCCGCGGTGCGCGAGGCGCTGGGCCAGTCGCTGGAACTGGCCGAATACGATGCGCTCACCGCCGGGAGTTTCGTGGAGGCCAAGGACTATATCGGCCCTGATTTCGAGGGCATCATCGTCTCGGACATCCGTATGCCCGGACGGGATGGCTTTCACCTCCTGGACTTCGCCCACGCTGCCGACCCGGATCTGCCGGTGATCCTCTTGACCGGGCAGGGCGATATCCCGATGGCGGTGCGGGCGATGTCGGCGGGCGCCTTCGACTTCCTCGAGAAGCCCTGCGCTCCCGCGGACCTCGTGGCGGTGATCGCGCGGGCGCTGCGTACCCGCGAACTGGTGCTCGAGAACCGCCGCCTGAAGGCTGAACTGGAAAGCGGCGATCCCGCCTCGCGGCTGATCTTCGGGGTCTCCGACAAGGCCGCCGCGCTGCGCGATGCGGTGCGGCAGGCGGGCCGTGCGGGGACGGAGGTCCTCGTCTCCGGCGCGCCGGGAACGGGGATCTCCAAGGTCGCGGAAGTGGTGCATCTGTGTTCGGCCCGCGCCAAGCGCAGCTTCGAGAAGCGCGCCGCCGAGGGGCTGGATCGCGCGGCGCTGGAAACGCTGTGGCAGGCTTCTGCCGGGGGGACGCTGTTTCTCGACAACATCGCGCGGCTGCCGAGCGACAGCCAGGTGGCGCTGTCTGACGCACTCGACCGCGGCGGCGCGACTCTGATCGCCGGCACCAGCGAGGACCTGCGCGCCGCGACCGAGGAGGGGCGGCTGGCGGCGGAGCTCTATTATCGCCTGCAGGTGATCGAGGTGCGCATCCCGGCTCTGGCGGAACGTCCCGAGGACATCCCGGTGCTCTTCCGCCACTATGTCGCTCAGGCAAGCGAACAGGCGGGGCTGAGCCCGCCCGAGATCACCGACGGCGTGGTCGCGGACCTCATGTCGCGGGACTGGCCGGGCAATGCCCGCGCGCTGATGTCCGAGGCGATGCGCTTTGCCATGCGGCTGCCGGGAAACGACGCGCCAGCCGAGGGGCTCGGCCTTGCCGAACAATTGGCGCGGGTGGAGCGCTCGCTCCTGGAGGGCGCGCTGGCACGGGCCGGTGGCCAGGCGAGCGAGGCGGCGCGGGCGCTGAAGCTGCCGCGCAAGACCTTCTACGACAAGCTCGCGAAGCACGGGCTGAAGCCCGAGAGCTTCCGCTGAGGGGAGCGTGCGGGTTTTCGCAATGTTGGCGGAAACAGATGTGCGGAAATCCACACATGTCAGGCGTCGCGCGATGGTTCGGAAGAATCCAGGCCGCTAATATTAAACGGTTTTATCTATTTTTGCGGAATATCGACTCCGCTGTTGCACGGCGGCGCAGGAATGGCTCTCTTTCCCCCGTCGGACCTCGGGGGAGAGGTTCGCACGACATGCAAAGACGTTCCGGGAGGACACCCATGAAGACATTCCTGATGGCCGCCACCGCCGTGGCGGCGCTTTCCGCGACTGCCGGCACTGCTCTTGCCGATTGCGACGACGGCGAGATCGTCATCAAGTTCAGCCACGTCACCAACACCGACAAGCACCCCAAGGGCATCGCCGCCTCGCTCCTGCAGGAGCGCGTGAACGAGGAGATGGACGGCTCCGCCTGCATGGAGGTCTATCCGAACTCCACCCTCTACAACGACGACCAGGTGCTTGAGGCGATGCTGCAGGGCGACGTGCAGATGGCCGCACCGTCGCTGTCGAAGTTCGAGCAGTTCACCAAGGTCTTCCGGATCTACGATCTGCCGTTCATGTTCAAGAACATCGAGGCGGTCGACAGCTTCCAGGCCTCCGAGGCCGGGCAGGAGATGCTGGAATCCATGGCTCGCCGCGGCCTGCTGGGTCTCGGCTATTGGCACAACGGCATGAAGCAGATGTCGGCCAACCAGCCGCTGCTGGAGCCGTCGGACGCCGAGGGGCTGAAGTTCCGAGTGCAGAACTCCGAGGTGCTGAAGGCGCAGATGCAGGCGATGGGCGCGAGCCCGCAGCCGATGGCCTTCTCGGAGGTCTACGGCGCGCTGCAGACCGGCGTTGTCGACGGGCAGGAGAACACCTGGTCGAACATCTACGGCCAGAAGTTCTTCGAGGTGCAGGACGGCATAACCGAGACCAACCACGGCATCATCGACTACCTCGTGGTCGTCGGCACCGACTGGTGGGACGGGCTCGATGACGGCGTGCGCGAACAGCTCGCTACCATCGTCCAGGAAGTGACGGAGACCCGCAACGCGGAATCCTACAACGTCAACCAGGAGGCCAAGCAAGCGATCATCGACGCGGGCGGCGAAGTGCGCCAGCTCGATGCCGACCAGCGCCAGGCCTGGGTCGACACGATGAAGCCCGTTTGGGAGCAGTTCTCGGGCGATGTCGGACAGGAAAACATCGACGCCGCACAATTGATCAACCAGAACTTCTGATCCGGTTGCATCGACTCGCCCGGCCCCCTGCACCCCGGGGGCCGGGCACTTGTGATCTGCTTGTCGGTAGGGGCGATCCCATGTCCAGAAAGTATCAGCCCGAGACCATGTTCGGGCGCTTCGTGCACGAGCTGGAGGAGACGGCGATCGCGCTGATCCTCGGCGCGATGACAATCATCACCTTCGTCAACGTGGTGCTCCGCTACGGTTTCAATACCGGTCTCATCTGGGGGCTGGAGGCGACGTCGCTGCTGTTTGCCTGGCTCGTTCTCTTCGGGGTGAGCTATTGCGTGAAGACGACCGCGAATCTCGGCGTCGATGCGCTGACCAACGTGATGCCGCCGGCGATCCGCCGTGGCATGGCGCTGGCGGCGGCGGCGATCTGTATCGTGTATGCAGCGCTCCTGCTGAAGGGCGCTTGGGATTACTGGGCGAATTTCGCCAACCTGCCGCAGACCACCGGCCGCTGGTATCCGACCGGCTTCGAGGAAATGACCCGGACCTCCTATCGCGGCTGGTACGAGGTGATCGACATCCCCTTCCCCGAATGGCTGCGCTGGATCCAGCCGGTGATGAACGAGGGCATCGATTACGAGAAGCTGCCGCGCTTCATCCCGTATTTCATCCTGCCCTTCGGCGCAGCGCTCCTGCTGTTCCGCTTCATCCAGGCGGGGATCCGCATCTGGACCGGAGAGCAGCACGGGCTGATCGTCAGCCACGAGGCCGAAGAGGCGATAGACGACGTCGCCGACATGAACCGCGGGGACTGAGATAATGGACGTCGCGATCCTTTTCATCATGGTCATCGGCCTGATGCTGATCGGCGTGCCGATCGCCGTCGCGCTGGGCTTTTCCTCCACCATCTTTCTGCTGGTGCTGTCGGACACCTCGCTGTCCTCCATCGCGCAGAGCTTCTTCCAGGCGATGGCGGGGCATTACACGCTTCTTGCGATCCCGTTCTTCATCCTGGCGTCGTCCTTCATGTCGACGGGCGGGGTGGCGGCGCGCATCATCCGCTTCTCCATCGCCATCGTCGGGCATTTCTCGGGCGGGCTTGCCATCGCGGGGGTGTTCGCCTGCATGCTCTTCGCCGCGCTTTCGGGGTCGAGCCCGGCGACCGTGGTCGCCATCGGCTCCATCGTCATCGCCGGGATGCGGCAGGTCGGCTATTCCAAGGACTTCGCCGCCGGGGTCATCGCCAATGCCGGCACGCTCGGCATCCTCATCCCGCCGTCCATCGTGATGGTGGTCTACGCCTCGGCGACCGACACGTCGGTCGGGCGGATGTTCCTCGCGGGCGTCATTCCGGGGCTTCTGGCCGGCACGATGCTGATGGTCACGATCTATCTGATCGCGCGGCTGCGGAACCTGCCCAAGGGCGAATGGCTCGGCTGGGGTGAGATCTTCGCCTCGGGGCGCGATGCGTCCTGGGGGCTGTTCCTGATCGTCATCATCCTGGGCGGCATCTACGGCGGCATCTTCACGCCGACCGAAGCCGCGGCGGTCGCGGCGGTCTACGCCTTCTTCATCGCCAATTTCGTCTATGCCGACATGGGGCCGCTGAAGACGGCGGACGGCCAGCGCAACCTGCCGCTCTGGAGAAAGCCGATCGCGCTGCTGACGGTGTTCGTGCACCGCGACACGCGCGACACGATCTTCGAGGCGGGCAAGCTGACCATCACGCTGATGTTCATCATCGCCAATGCGCTGATCCTGAAACACGTGCTGACCGACGAGCAGATCCCGCAATCCATCGCGCGGGCGATGCTGGATGCGGGGCTCGGACCGATCATGTTCCTGGTGATCGTGAACGTGATCCTGCTGATCGGCGGGCAGTTCATGGAGCCCTCGGGCCTTCTGGTGATCGTCGCGCCGCTGGTGTTTCCCATCGCCATCGAGCTCGGCATCGATCCCATTCACCTCGGCATCATCATGGTGGTCAACATGGAGATCGGGATGATCACGCCGCCGGTGGGTCTCAACCTATTCGTCACCTCGGGCGTGGCGGGGATGCCGATGATGCGGGTGGTGAAGGCGGCGCTGCCGTTCCTCGCCGTGCTCTTCGTCTTCCTGATCCTCGTGACCTATGTGCCGATCCTGTCCACCTGGCTGCCGACGTTGATGATGGGCCCGGAAATCGTAACTCGCTAGACCTCGCGGGAACCTCGGTGCGCGCGTCCCGTTCGGTCGGCACGACGGAATTGACAGGGGGCGCCCATGCCGAGCTGGATCATCGAGAATGCCGAGGTGATCGGCATGATCGCCAATGTCGCGATGGTGGTGGTGTGGATCACCTACCTCAATCTGTTCCTGGTCAGCTTCATGCGCCAGAACCGGTCGGTCCTGCATATCAGCCGGGCGGCGTCGGAGCATAGCAAGGGGCGCTGTCTGGTGACCAACATGGGGTCGCAGAACGTCTACATCCTGGCTGTGGTGATCGACATCGACACCGAGGACGGGCGCTCCCGCGCGCTGGTGACGGACCGCGAGGAGATGTCGGAGAACGATGTCGACGACATGCTCGAGCGCACGCTGCAGGGGCCGCTGGGCTCGGGCGAGGCGCGGGACATGGGCAGTTTCGAGGATCTCGCGCGGCGCGCGCAGGCCCGGTTGGGCGCGCCGTTCGACGTTCATTACTGCAACGGCATGACCATCACCGTCGTCGCGGCGCCGAACCAGGTGAAGAGCCTCGTGGGCGGTTGCAAGCGCTTCGACATCCGGGCGGTGGACGATCCGGCCGAGCCGCGCTTCGTGCCGACGACGCTCTTGTCGCCGCAGATCACCGGGCCGTTCAAAACCAAGCGCCTGGCGCGGATGATCAAGGAGCGCCCGGCCAGCGTGAAGCCCCGCTGACCGGATCACGCGGTGCGCTGCCGCGCGCCGAGGGCGTGATATCCCATAGGCGACGCGCTGTACCGGGAGGTCGGGTGGACCGGAAGGTCAGAACCATTTGCTGAGAGGCGCCTGAGGGACAGGTCTGCCCCTCAGGCGCCATGTCGATGGTCGGGCGGGCCGGCCACGCGTCAAGGACGCGCCGCCTGCGGCGGTGCCTTCGGCATCCTTGACCCGTAGCCGGCCCGCAATGGTCCGACGGCGAGGCGCGTCCGGGGCTCAGGCGCCGTGGAGAGCCTCCACGATGGGCAGGAAATCCCCGGCCTTGAGGCTGGCGCCGCCGACGAGCGCGCCGTCGACATTGGAGGTCGCGAAGATCTCGGCCGCGTTCGCCGCCTTGACCGACCCGCCGTAGAGCAGCGGGGTGGCCTCCGCGATCTGGGCACCGCAGAGGTCACTCAGGGCGGTGCGGAGCGCATCGTGCACCTCTGCGATCTGCGGCGGCTCGGCGACGCGGCCGGTGCCGATGGCCCAGATCGGCTCGTAGGCGACGACGAGGTTCTCGGCATCGGCGCCCTCGGGGATGGAGCCGGCGAGCTGGCCCTGCACCACCTCCAGGGTCTCGCCGGCCTCGCGCTGCTCGAGGCTCTCGCCGAGGCAGACGATCGCCTTGAGCCCTGCGGCCCAGGCGGCCGAGACCTTGGCGGCGACATCGGCGTCGCTCTCGCCGTGGTCCTGGCGGCGCTCGGAATGGCCGAGGATCACGTAGCGCGCCCCCGCATCGGCGAGCATCGCGGCGGAGACGTCGCCGGTATGCGCGCCGGCCTCGGCGGCATGGCAATCCTGCCCGCCGATGGCGAGCCCGCCCTTGGCGCGCTCGGCCGCAGCCGCGATGAGCGTGAAGGGCGGGCAGAGCGCGACCTCCGGGCCGTCCTCCGCCCCGGTGCCTGCGGCGATCGTGTCGAGTTCGGCCAGCGCGGCGGCGAGCCCGTTCATCTTCCAGTTTCCGGCGGCGAGCTTGCGGGCCATTCGCGGTCCTTTCCCTTTGCGCGTCGGGTGGCATGATCACCCCGAGCGGGCCGAGGTCAAGCCCACCACCTGACACGAATGACAGCTCGCGCGGGTCCGTACGCGCCGCTAGCGTAGCCGCAGCATTTTGATCTTCTTGGTTTGCTATAAGGATTTTCGGATGTCAGGAGGCGCACAGGCCCCCCATTATATCGCCGCACAGGCCGCATTCGAGGGGGCGGAGAACGCGGATTCAGGCGATGTCGAACTTCAGGACATGGCCGAGGATGCCGCGGATGCCGGTGAGGACGCGCTCGAACAGGCCGAGGCCCAGGCTCACATATACGACCAACTTCCCGATCGGGTAAGGATCCATGCGCTCGAGGCGGCGCTGAACGAGGTCGAGAACCAGCAGGCGGCGATGCTGAACCGGCTCCGGGCGCTGGAGGGGGTGCGCGTCGCACAGGTGGATGGTGAACAGAACCAGTTCGCAACGATCCGGCAGAAGCAGCGGCGTATGGTCTGTCTGGGCTCGGTGCTGTTCGGCACGCTGGGGGTCTCGGTGGTGGCCGGGGGAACGCTGATCGGCCTGCAATTGGCCAGCGTGATGAAGACGCTGAAGGAACAGGAGACGGCGCACAAATCCTCCGGCGGGGGAGGCGACGGCACCACCGGCGGCGCTGAGGACGACGACGACGCAAAGGACGTCGAAGAGAAGATGCAGACTGTGGCGCAGACCACGATCGACGAATGGGCCAAGCTCCCGAACGCGCTGCTTTGGGACGCGATCGCGCGCGAGGCTTTCGAAGGCGACCCGGTCTGGAGCCTGCGCACCTGGGCCTTCGTCACGCGGATGCTCAGCAAGATCCTCAAGTCGATGGAAGCGTCGGGGCGCATCGCCGATCCCGGCGCGCTGGCGGTCGACCGGGCGGTGGTCGACGCCGATTTCGTCACCTGGCGCGATTCCAACGATCTCGACGCGCGCTGGATCTTCGACCTCTCCGACCGGCGCGTGCCCTCCGACAGCGACAACGCCGGCGAGCTGCAAATCCGGGCGGCGCGGATGGACTATCTCGCGCAGATGTTCACCAGGGCCGAAGAGACGCTCGACGATGCCTGATCCGCTCTGGGATACGGCTCAGCCGGGGGCGGTGCCGGTCGCGGTGCTGCCGAACGCGGTCGTGGAAAAGCACTTCGTCGCGCCGACGAAGTTCTGCGCCACGCGCGAGCTGACCGAGGCCGAGCGCGCGGGGGGCGGCACCGATCCGTCCAGCGGCGGTTTCGCCTTCCGCCGGCGCATCGGCATCGACGAGGACGACAACGATCCGCCCTTCATGCTGCCCGACCCGTGCAACGTGCTGACCGCGTTCTTCGACTTCCTGCCGGGCATGGCTTATGACGAACAGGGCGATGGCGAATACTACGTGGACTACGGCGTCGGCCTGAACCAGTGCGAGCAATCGATCGCCATGCTCTTCGTCAACCGGCTGTCGGCACCGCTCAGCGTCACTCTCGATGGCGGCGCGGCCTATCACGGCACCGTCGACCACTTCCCCGCAACGCGAAGCTGGGACGCGCGGCACAATCATCACCGCTGGGAGGATGCCGGAGACAGCTGGACCATCCCGGCGGGTGAGCGAAAGAACGACAAGGCGGGGATCGGTCTGGTCACGTTCTCCTGGACCGGGCTGGCGATCGGGACCGCCGCGGGCTTCACGCTCAGTTCCGACGATCCTAACCTCGAGACGCCGCTTTGGCTCGCCGCGCAGGCGGCATATGGCTCCTACCAGGGACGTTATCGCTCCGTTGCGATCACCGACGATCTGACCGGAACGCTGAACGACTTCTACCTGGCCAAGGCGGACGACATTCGCCGATCCTGTTCCGGCGTCGCGCTGAAGCGCGGGCAGGGCAAGGACGCGAAGGCGAACTACACCGCCGATGCGTGGCTGGCGCAGATCGATCCCGCCCCGACCGGATCAACTCGCCATGTCGGGCTGCGCGGGCAGTCCTTCACCACGCAGGTCGTCGTCGTCGTGGACACCGACGGAAAGGGCGCGACATGAACCCGCTTTCCATTGCCGAACTGGCGCTGTCCTTCTCGACCAATACCTGTTTCGGGCTTCTGGGTACCGACGTCGGCAAGAACCACAGCGGCAAGCTCGGCGTCGGCTCCATCGTCTTCGGGCTCGCCTCCATGGCGCTGGGGATCTACTCGGCCTCGCAGAAGGCCGCGCCGATCCCGCCGCTCACCCGCAAGGACCTCGACACCGCGAACGAGAAGTTGCGTGGAGAGATTGCGGACGACACCTTTGCCGACGAGGTGCTGGACCGGGTGACCGAGATCCAGACCATCGCGCAGGAGGTCAACGACGCGATCGAATACGCGCTCGCTGACGTGAAGAGCCGCAACCGGCTGGAGCCGGACGTCGACGAGATCCTCAACAACGACTGGCGTGCCTATTACGACGCGTTCAAGAAGACCGACGGTTACCAGCACACCTGCCTCGTGAACGCCAACTGGGCGGCGGCGCAGAGCCACCGGCTCTACGATACGCTCGACCTCTACACGCTGGCGGGGTCGGTCTATCTCAGCCTCAACCAGATCTGCCTGATGGTGGAGTGGAACGACTACATCAACTCGCCCACCGCCGATGCCGAATACATGAAGGCCAAGCATCGCTGGTGGAAGAGATATGTCCACTGGCGGGACGTGGAGATGGCCGATTACCGCGACGAGCTGGCCGCCTACCAGGACGCGATGGCGCTGAAATACGGGCCGGGCCACGGCAATCCGGGCTTCTACTGGGGCGCGGGGCGGGCCGCTCCGACCGCAGATACGGGCAGCTATGTCGCGCAGCCCACCAAGCCCGAGCCGCCGGAAGAGCCGAAGACCACGCCGCAGATGTATTCGCAGCTGACCACCAGCGTCTACGCCGTGAACATGAAGAAAAGGGTTGCCGATTTCATCAGCCATGCCGAAACGGTGGTCTCGGATATGGAGGCGCAGCTCGCCCGCCACCGGAAATTGCAGGACGAGGTGCTGAGCCCGGGCCTCAAGAGCTATCCGTTCGAGCCTACTCATATCAGTGAGCTGGAAGGCTTCGTGTCGATCTGGAAAGTGGCCTATCAGGCGGCGAACGAGGGAACCGGAGAGTACTGGACCCAGCAGCATCACGATGTGTCCGCACTTCAGGTCGAGCTGATGAAGGGCATCGAATGGGCAGGGCTGCGCGACGACAAGCTGATCGCGGTCGCCGGTTTCTCGGCCGACCGCATCGCCACCTTCCGCAAGACAATCGACAACTGGAAGGCCACGCAGACGGCCTATGCCGACGTGGTGCTGCCGGGGGCCTGATCCATGCGGACGGCGCTGCGTGCCAGCGCGCCGATAAGGTCGGTGCGCGTGACCATGCCCACGACACGCCCGTACTCCACGACCGGCACGGCGTCGACGTCACCGTCTGCCATCATCGGCAGCAGCGCACCGACGGGGGTCTTCGTCGTCGCGCGCGGGCCGGCGACGCTCATGATCTCTCCGGCGGTGACCGGGCGGTCGCGCGTCCGGTCGAGAAGGCGCCGCAGCGCCGGCAGGAAGCCCCGGTCGAGCCGCAGCGCGTCGTCGCGCGCCTGGCTGATCAGGTGCAGCTGGAAGATCACCCCGAGGAAACGGCCCTCCGGCCCGACCACGGGCAGCGACGTGATCCTGTGCCGCCGGAAGAGGTCCGCCACAGCGCCGAGGCCGGTGTCCGGACCGATGGTGATGAGGTCGCGGGACATGATGTCCTCGGCCGCGAGCGGGCCGGAGGTCTGGGCGGCGGCCTGTAATTCCGCCGCGCCGATCAGCCGGGCGAGGTCCTCCACCCCGAGGTTGAAGGACTGGCTGTAGCTTTCCAGCAGGCCCGACAATTCGTCTTCCGACAGGCCGAGGCGTTCAGAGGGGTTGCGGTCCCCCGTCTGATGCTTGCTGCGATCGTCGAACTGCCGGAAAGGGTAGTGCCGGCCGGTCAGCCGGGCATAGAGCGCCGCGATCGCGACGAGCGCGACTGTGCCCGCCGCCACCGGCGCCAGAGCGAACCAGAATCCGAGGCGGTCGACGGCCTCGGGGCTCATCGCGGCGGTCATGGCGACGGCGCCCGCCGGCGGGTGCACCGCCCGGCAGAGGATCGTCGCCGTGATCGCGAGCCCCACGGCAAGGCCGATCCGCAGGGCCGGGTCCGCGACCGTCAGGCAGACGGCCACGCCGACCAGCGCGGCCACGGTGTTGCCCACGACCGCCGACCAGGGCTGGGCGAGCGGGCTGTTGGGCACCGCGAACAGCAGCACCGAGGTCGCCCCGAAAGGGGCCACGAGGTAGAGCCCGAGATCTAGGTCGATCTGCGGCGACAGCAGGAAAAGGCCGGTGAGGCCGAGCCCGATCAACGCGCCGAGACCGGCGCGGACCGCCTCCGTCGCGGAGACATGCGCCACCGCCGGGCCGAGTGATCGTGGAAATTGCAAGAGCATGCGCCTTTTTTGCCTGACATGCACAAACTTTCATCACGATGAGGAAAGTGCAACGGCAGGCGCGGCGCTGTGCGCGAACGAAAGCGGCCCTCGCGGATCATAGCGAGGGCCTCGGTTTCCAGAGAGCCCTGGTTCGGCGCGTGCAGCGGACGCCTCAGCGCCCCGCGGCGGCGGGTTCCGGCACCGGCATTTTCAGGCCCGGTGCGCCGCGCGAGGCCGACGGCTCCCGCCGGGCCTTCTTCGCCGCGACGCTGCGGGCGTGCAGCCAGGCCACCAGGTAGAGCGGGATGATCGACGCGAGCACCGCAAGGTTGGACACGAGCGGTCCGGCCGAACGCCCCTGCATGCCCCACATGATCAGGTAGACCATCACCACATGCGCGGTGAAGACCTGCAGCGAATGCTGCCCGAGGAACACCAGCGGCCTGCGCGTGAACAGCCATTCGATGCCCTGCGCTACGCGCGACAGGACGCGGTTGCCGCTGTCCGGCGCGGCGATCAGCAGCCACGAGACCACGTAGAGGTCGAGCGCGAAGTTCGTCAGGTAAATGTAGTCCATGTTGCCGCGGTCGAGACGGTCGTAGGCAAGGCTACGCATTTCCTGAGGCAGGTAGCCCAGGTTCAGCGCCCGGTCGAAGAGCGCGTACATGACCACGCCGCCGAGTGCCGCCCAGAACCCCAGACGCGCCGCGCGTGTCCTCATCCAGGTGTCGTCAAACTGGTCGCGCGCGAACAGGAAGCCGAGCCAGAGCGCGAAGAAGTAGATGACCTGCCAGGCGAATACGTTGAAGTAGATGCCGATGTTGATGCCGGCGCCGATGTCGCGCAGCGCGCCCTCGATCGGGGCCTGCGCCGCGTCGGGATAGCCGAGCTGCGCGATGATCCAGGCCACCGCGCTCAGCCCGAAGACCCATTTGGCGTGACCCCGCGCGAAGGCGATGAGCGCCAGGGGCGTGATCAGCATCATCCACATGTAAAGCGCGAGGATGCCCAGGTGCATCGACCCGGTCAGGAGGCCCAGCGAGGCGAGGGTGAAGGCCACCGGCTGCGCCACGTACTGCGCCAGCACGTTGGGCGCAAAGCCGTAGGCGGCCAGCCCCAGCGCCGCGGCGGCGAAGCCGAGGATCATCGCGGCCTGGTAGGTGTAGATCGTGCGGATGCGTTTCAAAACGCCGATCCGCATGCCCGCGGTGCCCTTCTTGTCCATCAGCTTGGTGTAGACCAGCCCGACGACGAAGCCCGAGATGAAGACGAAGCCCTGCGCATCCTCGACAAAGCCGAGCGCGTGGTGGTTGTAGAACCCGGGGATCGACCAGAACTGCCCGGTCGTATGGGCTATCATCATGAACAGGAGGAAGAACCCCCGGAATCCGTCGAGCAGTGTCAGGCGCATGGTTGTCTCCTTGGGCGCGCGCGTGGCGGGGCGCGCGACGAGTCCAGAAGCCAATGCGCCACGCACGAAAAAGTGCCCGGCCCTTGAGAATAATCTGACGGTGGGGGTGCGACGTGCCGATTGTCGCTCACAAATTGTGCAAGTCGAGCGGATTCGCGCCAGCGACGGACAACCCAAGGGGCCGATGGCGGCCAGATGTGCCGGCGCCGCTCGCGCGGCGCCGGCAGCGGGCTTCAGTTCTTCGACTTGTCGACCATTTTGCCGGCCGAGATCCACGGCATCATGCCGCGCAGCTTCTCGCCGACTTCCTCGATCTGGTGGGCGTCGTTGCGGCGGCGGATCGCCTTGAACGACGGCTGGCCCACGGCGTTCTCCTGCATGAAGTCACGCACGAAGCGGCCCTGCTGGATATCCTCCAGAACGGCCTTCATCCGTGCCTTGGTCTCGTCATAGGGCAGGATGCGCGGGCCGGAGACGTACTCGCCGTACTCGGCGGTATTCGAGATCGAGTAGTTCATGTTGGCGATGCCGCCCTCGTAGATCAGGTCCACGATCAGCTTCACCTCGTGCAGGCACTCGAAATAGGCCATCTCCGGCTCGTAGCCGGCCTCGACCAGAGTCTCGAAGCCCATGCGGATCAGCTCCACCAGGCCGCCGCAGAGGACCGCCTGCTCGCCGAAGAGGTCGGTCTCGCATTCTTCCTGGAAGTCGGTCTCGATGATGCCCGAGCGGCCGCCGCCGATTGCCGAGCAATAGCTGAGGCCAAGCTCCAGCGCCTTGCCGGTCGCGTCCTGGTTCACCGCCACGAGGCAGGGCACGCCGCCGCCCTTGGTGTATTCGCCGCGCACGGTGTGGCCGGGGCCCTTGGGCGCCATCATGATGACGTCGACGCCGGGCTTGGGCTCGATCAGGCCGAAGTGCACGTTGAGGCCGTGCGCGAAGGCGATCGCTGCGCCTTCGCGCAGGTTGTCGTGCACGTACTTCCTGTAGGTCTCGGCCTGAAGCTCGTCGGGCATGGTGAACATGATCAGGTCGCACCAGGCGGCGGCCTCGGCGATGCCCATGACCTGCAGGCCCTCGGCCTCGGCCTTCGCAGCCGACGACGAGCCTTCACGCAGCGCCACGGCGACGTTCTTGGCGCCGGAATCGCGCAGGTTCAGCGCGTGCGCGTGCCCCTGGGAGCCATAGCCGAGGATGGCGATCTTCTTGTCCTTGATCAGATTGATGTCGCAGTCGCGATCGTAATAGACCCGCATGTCCGTCTCCTTCCGGGTTGTCTTTGTGACCCGCAGCATAGGCAATGCGCTTAAAAACGATTTGCGAAATTGAGTATGGCTAGACAGCTTGCGCCCTTTTCATTCGCCCGTCGGCGTCTTAGTGCAGGATTCATGCTCGACGATACAGACCGCCGCATCCTGCGCCAGTACCAGTCCGCGCCCGGCGACGGGCTGGCGGAGCTTGCGACGCGCTGCGGCGTGACGGCGACGACCCTGTCGCGACGGCTCGACCGGCTGCGCGCGCGCGGCGTGCTGCGCGCGGTGCGCGGCGTGATCGACTGGCAGGCGCTCGGCTACTCGGTCGAGGTGTCGCTGCGCGTGACCCTGGACAAGAGCGCGCCGCGCGCATTCGAGGAGTTTCAGGCCGAGGCCCGCAAGGTGCCCGAGGTGCTGGAGATCCAGACCTTCCTCGGCCAGGTCGACGCGCGGCTTCTGGTGATCGCGCGGGACCTTGCGCATTACCAGACGCTCTACCGCGACCGGATCCTGGCGCTGCCGCACATGACCGACGTGGAGGCGCTGATGCATGTCGCGCGGCTGAAAAGCGACGAGACGCTGCCGATATGATCGACCTCGACGACACCGACCGCGCGCTGATCCGCGCGCTGGCGGAGGACGCCACGCTCTCGGCCGGCGCGCTCGGCCGGCAACTGGGACTGTCGCAGCCCGCCGCCTGGCGGCGCATCAAGCGGCTGGAGGAGGCGGGCGTCTTCCGCGGCCGGCGGCTGGAACTCGACACCGCGGCGCTTGGCCTCGGCGTCACGGTGTTCCTGGGCGTCAAGCTGGCCACCAAGGGGCGGGCGAGCCTCGGTGATTTCGAACGCGCGGTGCAGGCGATCCCCGAGGTGCAGACGGTGGAACACGTCCTTGGCATGTACGATTACCGCCTCCGCGTCGTCGCCCGCGACATCCCGGATTTCGAGCGGGTGCTGCGGCGCCGGATCATGGCGCTGCCGGGGGTCGGCAGCCTCGACGCGAACGTTCTTCTGTCGGAGGAGCGGCGGCCCGGCCCGCTCTGACGAAGGGGACGGTCCTCTCGGGGCGACGTGCCGATCGGAAACGAATTCTCGTCCCTGTGGCGCGGCCGCGGCATTTCGGGCGCGCCCAGGCGGCGCTTGCTCTTGGACCCGGCGGGCCGGGGCGGTACGTCGAACGCGACCATCCCGCCCGTTGCGGGACCCAAACGGAGGTGTTCATGGCTTTGCTCGACAATGTCGATCCCGGCGGGCTCGACGAATTCTCGGTGGTGTTCACCGACCGCGCGCTCAACCACATGTCGGCCGCGTTCCAGCAGGTGATGCGCGACGTCTCGTCGATGCTGCGCGAGGTCTACGGCGCGCACTCCGTCGCCGTGGTGCCCGGCGGCGGCACCTACGCGATGGAGGCCGTCGCGCGCCAGTTCGGCCAGGGCGCCGACATGCTGGTGGTGCGCAACGGCTGGTTCTCCTATCGCTGGAGCCAGATTTTCGAGGCCGGGGGCTTCGGTGGCGACGTCACCGTTATGAACGCGCGCCAGACCGGCAACACGCCGCAAGCGCCGTTCGCCCCCGCGCCGATCGAGGAGGTCGAGGCGGCCATCGCCGAGACGAGGCCGCAGGTGGTCTTCGCCCCGCATGTGGAGACGTCGGCGGGAATCATCCTGCCGGACGAATACGTCACACGCCTTGCCGCGGCGGCGCACGAGGTTGACGCGCTGATGGTGCTGGACTGCATCGCATCAGGCTGCGCTTGGGTCGACATGGCGGCGACCGGCGTCGACGTGCTGATCTCCGCGCCGCAGAAGGGGTGGTCGGCGACGCCGTCGGCCGGTCTGGTGATGTTGTCGGAGCGTGCCGCCGCGCGGCTGGAGGAGACGGCCTCCAACTCCTATTCGCTCGACCTGAAGAAATGGCGCGCGATCATGGCGGCCTACGAAGGGGGCGGGCACGCCTACCACGCGACGATGCCGACCGACGGGCTGCGCGCCTTCCGCGATGCCATGGTGGAGACCCGCGACTTCGGTTTCGCCGCCGCGCGCGAGGCGCAGTTCGACCTCGGCGCGCAGGTCCGCGCGGCGCTGGCTGAGCGCGGCGCGACCTCGGTCGCGGCCGAGGGCTACGGCGCGCCCGGCGTGGTGGTGAGCTACACCGCCGATCCCGAGGTACAGTCGGGCCGGGCCTTCGCGGCGGCGGGCACGCAGATCGCGGCGGGCGTGCCGCTGCAGGTGGGCGAGCCCGAGGGCTTTTCGACCTTCCGGCTGGGGCTCTTCGGGCTCGACAAGCTGCGGGACGTGAAGGGCACGGTGGCACGGCTGGAGCGGGCTTTCGACGCGGCGCTCTGACGGCGCCGTGCGTGGGGGCCAGCCCCCACACCCCCGGAGTATTTGAAGCCCAAAGAAGACCGGGCGCGGGGCTGGCTTCTTTGGGCCCGCAAATACTCCCGCCGGAGGCGCCCGGGGCGGGGCCGGGCGCGCGGCCCGGGGACTCAGCCCTTCCGTCGCACGAGGCTCCGCGCCGGATCGTACCCCCAGAGCGCCAGCGCCAGGAAGACGGCGAGCGACAGCGCCACCCACAAGAGCGCCCAGCCGTTCCAGCTGGTGTAGAGCGCGAAGCGGATCAGCTCGACCGCATGGGTGAACGGGTTCGCCGCGCAGATATCGCGCAGGAGGCTCGAACTCTCCTGCATCTTCCACAGCGGGTAGAGCGCGGTGGACAGGAAGAACATCGGGAAGATGACGAAATTCATCACGCCCGCGAAGTTCTCCAGCTGCTTGATGAAGGACGAGATGGCGAGCCCCAGCGCGCCCAGCATCAGCCCCGACAGGAGCAGCGCCGGCAGCGCCGTTAGGTAGCCGAGGGGGCGCATCTCTATGTCGAAGAGCCAGGCGATGAAGAGGAACGCATAGACCTGCAGGATGCCGATGGCGGTGGAGCCGAGGAGCTTGCAGAAGAGGAGCCACCCGCGCGGCAGCGGCGCCGTCAGCAGGAGCCGCATGGATCCGGTCTCGCGGTCGTAGACGAGGCTGAGCGAGCTTTGCATGCCGTTAAACAGAAGGATCATGCCGCACAGGCCCGGCACGATGTAGGTCTCGTAGGTGATGTAGGTCTGGTACGGCGGGATGATCGACAGCCCCAGCGCGGCTCGGAAGCCGGCGGCGAAGACCAGCAGCCACACCAGCGGGCGCACGAGCGCGGCGAGGAAGCGTTCGCGCTGGTGCACGAAGCGCAGCGCCTCGCGCAGGACGATGGCGCGCAGCGCGATCAGGTAGGGCCTCATGCGGGCGCCCCGGTCGCGGTGAGGAAATAGTCCTTGAGCGGCGCGTCCCCGCGCAGCGCGCCGCATTCGCCGTCCGCCAAGACGCGGCCGCGGTGCAGCACCACCAGCCGGTCGCTGTCGCGCACCTCGTCGGTCAGGTGCGTGGCCCAGAGCACGGTGAGCCCGTCCTCGGCGCAGAGCCGGTGCACGTGATCGGTGATCGCCTGCCGCGAGGCGGCGTCGAGGCCGACGGTCGCCTCGTCCAGCAGCAGCACCGAGGGGGCATGGATCAGCGCCCGGGCGATCTCCGTGCGGCGCTTGTGGCCGCCGTTGAGGTCGCGCACCCGTTCTCCCGCACGCTCGGCGATCGCCAGCCGGTCGAGCGCGGCGTCGATGCGCCCGCGCGCCTCGGCGCCCGACAGCCCGTGCAGGGCGGCGAAGTAGCCGAGGTTCTGGCGGATCGTCAGGTCCTGGTCGAGCGTCGGCGACTGGAACACCACGCCCATGCGCGCGAGCGCGGCGCGCGGCGCGCGGGCGATGTCGTGGCCGGCGACCTCGATCCGGCCCTCGGCCGTGGTGAAAAGCCGTGTGAGCAACCCAAAGAGCGTCGACTTGCCCGCGCCGTTGGGGCCGAGGAGCGCCGCGAACCGCCCCGGCGCGATGTCGAAGGACACCTCCTCCAGCGCCGTCTTCGCGCCGTAGCGGAAGGTCACGTCCGCCACGCGCAGTCCTTCGCTCATCGCTGTCCTCCCCGCTTTCTTGCGGCGACACTAGAGGCCCGCGCGCGCGGCGGCAAATGCCCACCATCGTCGGACCCGGTCGGATCGGGGGCTGGCGCTCGCCCGGCGCGTCTAGGAGAATGGTCCTATTTCGCCCCATCCGCCGCGCCCCTAACGTGCGGCCCAAGGACCCGGAGAGGACATCCCCATGCAGATGAGCGACACCCGTGAGATCCAGGCGGACCGGGAAACGGTCTGGGCCGCGATCCTGAGCCCCGACGTGCTTCAGGCCTGCGTGCCCGGCTGCCAGGAGCTGACCGGCACGCCCGAGGACGGCTACGAGGCGACGGTGGTGCAGAAGGTCGGCCCGGTGAAGGCGACCTTCAAGGGCCAGGTGACCGTCTCCGATATGGACAAGCCCAATTCCCTGACGCTTTCGGGCGAGGGCA
Organism: Roseivivax sediminis; assembly: GCF_900112685.1. GTDB lineage: Bacteria > Pseudomonadota > Alphaproteobacteria > Rhodobacterales > Rhodobacteraceae > Roseivivax > Roseivivax sediminis. The sequence goes on along the minus strand of NZ_FOMS01000007.1, from coordinate 99,230 downwards.
AGGGCGGCGCCGCGGGCTTTGCCAAGGGCAGCGCGGCGGTGCGGCTCGAGGAGGCCGGGGAGGGCGTGACGAAGCTTTCCTACGACGTCGACGCGAAGGTGGGCGGCAAGCTCGCGCAACTCGGCTCCCGCATCATCGACGGTTTTGCCAAGAAGATGGCCGACCAGTTCTTCACCCGCCTGCAGGAAGCGATCGAGGGCCCCGCCGACGAGGCCGAGGCGCCCGAGGCGGAGGAGACCCCCGGCGAGGCCAAGAAGGGCTGGTTCCGGCGGAAGATCTCCGGCTGAGCCGCGCCGCCTTGACAGGCCGGGGGCGCCCCGGGCCAAGTGACTGACGAGACAGCATTGAACGCTATCCAATCTGGGAGGAAGGCATGACCGAGGTGACGATGACGGTGAACGGCAAGTCCGTGCGCCGGGCCGTGCGGGGCAACGAGCTTCTGGTGGAGTTCCTGCGCGAGCAGCTGCGCCTGACCGGCACGCATGTGGGCTGCGACACCAGTCAGTGCGGCGCCTGCTGCGTGCATGTGAACGGCGAGCTTGTGAAGGCGTGCTCCATGTTCGCGGCCGAGGCCGAGGGCGCGGAGGTCACCACGATCGAGGGTGTGGCGAACGCGGACGGCTCGCTCAACGTGATCCAGCAGGCGTTCCAGGACCATCATGGCCTGCAATGCGGCTTCTGCACGCCGGGCATGGTGATGTCGGCGGCCTCGCTCCTGAAGGAGAACCCCAAGCCGACCGAGGCCGAGGTCCGCCACTGGCTGCAGGGCAACATATGCCGCTGCACGGGCTACCACAACATCGTCAAGGCGATCATGGCCGCGTCCGGTCAGGACGTCGCCACCGTCGCCGCCGAGTGATTCCGGCCAAGTAGGGTGGGCGATCCGCCCACCGGTCGAATAGAGGCGGCGCGCCCGCCACCCCAGGGAGGACAAGCCACATGCCGAAGGATCATGGCATCGGAGCCAGCACGAAGCGCCGGGAGGACGTGCGCTTCCTGACCGGCGCCGGGAATTACACCGACGACGTGAACGTCTGGGGGCAGGCCTACGTGGCCTTCGTCCGCTCGGACGTTGCGCACGGCACGCTGAACGGCGTCGACACGGCCGAGGCCGAGGCGATGCCGGGCGTCATCCGCGTCTTCACCGGCAAGGATTTCGAAGGGGTCGGCTCGATCCCCTGCGGCTGGCAGATCACCGACCGCCACGGCGAGCCGATGAAGGAGCCGCCGCATCCCGTGCTCGCGCAGGGCAAGGTGCGCCACGTGGGCGATCCGATCGCCGCCGTCGTCGCTGAGAGCCTGCAGGAGGCGCGCGACGCCGCGGACGCCGTGGTCGCCGACATCTCGGATCTGCCCGCCGTGGTCGACATGAAGCAGGCGGTGGCTTCGTCCGATACACTGGTGCACGATGATCTCGGCACCAACCTCTGCTACGACTGGGGCTTTGTGGAGGAAAACCGCGAGGCCGTCGACAAGGCGATCCAGGAGGCCGCACATGTCACCACGCTGGAGCTGGTGAACAACCGCCTCGTCGCCAACCCGATGGAGCCGCGCGTGGCGGTGGGCGATTACAGCCGCGCGGATGACATGTCGACGCTCTACACCACCTCGCAGAACCCGCACGTGATCCGGCTCCTGATGGGTGCCTTCGTGCTCGGCATCCCCGAGCACAAGCTGCGCGTGGTCGCGCCGGACGTGGGCGGCGGCTTCGGCACGAAGATCTTCCACTACGCCGAGGAGGCGTTCTGCACCTTCGCCGCCCGGCAGATCAAACGCCCGGTCAAGTGGACGTCGACGCGGGGCGAGGCGTTCATGTCGGATGCGCACGGGCGCGACCACGTCACCAAGATCGAACTGGCGATGGATGCGGAGAACAACTTCACCGCGCTGCGGACCGAGACCTACGCCAACATGGGCGCGTACCTGTCGACCTTCGCGCCTTCGGTGCCGACATGGCTGCACGGCACGCTGATGGCCGGCAATTACAAGACGCCGCTGATCTACGTGAACGTGAAGGCGGTGTTCACCAACACCGTGCCGGTGGACGCCTATCGCGGCGCAGGCCGGCCAGAGGCGACCTACCAGCTCGAGCGGGTCATCGACAAGGCGGCGCGCGAGCGCGGCGTCGATCCGATGGCGCTGCGCCGGCAGAACTTCATCACCGAGTTTCCCTACGCGACGCCCGTCGCCGTCGAATACGACACCGGCGATTACAACGCGACGCTGGACAAGCTCGAGGAGATCGCGGACCTCGCCGGCTTCGACAAGCGCCGCGCCGAAAGCGAGGCGAAGGGCAAGCTGCGCGGGCTCGGGATCAACTGCTACATCGAGGCCTGCGGCATCGCGCCGTCGAACCTCGTCGGGCAGCTCGGGGCGCGCGCGGGCCTGTATGAAAGCGCGACGGTGCGGGTGAACGCGACCGGCTCGATTTCGGTGATGACCGGCTCGCATTCCCACGGGCAGGGGCACGAGACGTCCTTCCCGCAGGTGGTGGCCGAGATGCTCGGCATTCCCGAGGATCAGGTCGACATCGTGCACGGCGACACCGCCAACACGCCGATGGGCATGGGCACCTACGGGTCGCGCTCCATTGCCGTGGGCGGCAGCGCCATGGTCCGGGCGACCGAGAAGATCATCAACAAGGCCAAGAAGATCGCGGCGCACCTGATGGAGGCGGCCGAGGCCGATATCGAGCTCAAGGACGGCGCGTTCTCGGTCGCGGGGACCGACAAGTCGGTGGCCTGGGGGGATGTCTGCCTCGCCGCCTACGTGCCGCACAACTACCCGCTCGAGGATATCGAGCCGGGGCTGGAGGAGACGGCGTTCTACGATCCGTCGAACTTCACCTATCCCTCGGGCGCCTATTGCTGCGAGGTGGAGGTCGACCCCGAGACCGGCCATGTGACGGTGGAGCGTTTTGCGGCGGCGGACGATTTCGGCAACGTCATCAACCCGATGATCGTCGAGGGGCAGGTCCATGGCGGCGTCGCGCAGGGGATCGGGCAGGCGCTGCTCGAGAACTGCGTCTACGACGAGACCGGGCAGCTTCTGTCGGCCTCCTACATGGACTACGCGATGCCGCGGGCGGACAACGTGCCGATGGTGACTGTCGACCATTCCTGCCAGACGCCGTGCACGCACAACCCTCTGGGAGTGAAGGGCTGCGGCGAGGCGGGCGCCATCGGCTCGCCGCCATCGGTGATCAACGCGGTGATCGACGCGCTGCATTCGGGCGGGTTCACCCATGTGACCCATATCGACATGCCGGCGACGCCGAACCGCGTCTGGGCGGCGATGCAGGGCTGACGTGACGAACGCCGGGGGGCCAGCCCCCCGGACCCCCCGGAGTATTTGTAACGAGAAGAAGGGCAGGACGCTTCTTCCGTCGGTCTAGGGAGACCCGAGAGATGTACGCATTCGAGATTGAACGGCCGACTTCCGTCGCCGAGGCGGTGACCGCGCTCGGCACAGAGGAGGCGCAGCCGCTGGGCGGCGGGCAGACGCTGATCCCGACGTTGAAGCAGCGGCTGGCGATGCCGTCGAAGCTGGTTGCTCTGACGGCCATCGCGGACATGAAATACGTGCGGCGCGACGGCGACACGCTGGCGATCGGCGGCGGAACGACCCATGGCACCGTGGCGAAGGAGGCGGCGACGCATTTTCCGGGGCTTGCGGGCCTCGCGGCGCGGATCGGCGATCCGGCTGTGCGCAACCGCGGGACAATCGGCGGGTCGATCGCCAACAACGATCCGTCGGCCTGTTACCCGTCGGCGGCGCTGGCCTGCGGCGCGACCATCGTGACCAACACGCGCGAGATTGCGGCCGACGACTACTTCCAGGGCATGTTCATGACCGCGCTGGAGGAGGGCGAGATCGTCACCGAGGTCCGCTTCCCGATCCCGGAGAAGTCCGCCTACATGAAGTTCGAGCAGATCGCCTCGCGCTTTCCGCTCGTGGGCGTGTTCGTCGCCAAGTACGCCGATCGCGTGGGCGTGGGCGTGACCGGCGCGTCGAATGACGGCGTGTTCCGCTGGAGCGAAGCGGAAGAGGCCCTGGCCGGTGATTTCTCGGCCGATGCCGTGGCGGGGCTGACTGCGCCGGACGCGTCCGACATGATCTCCGATCTGCACGGCACCGGTGCCTATCGCGCGCACCTGATCGGGGTGATGACCAAGCGGGGTGTGGCGGCGGCTTCCTGAGGCCTGCCGGATCCGAGGAATCTTGGAGGGCGCCCGCGTTTCGCCGCAGGCGCCTTTTCTTTTGGAGCTCGGTCAGGCGCCGCAGCGACTCGGCGCGCTTTGATGACCTGAGCGCGGGCGGCGCCGGCGGCACGGTCTGGTTGTGGTGATCGCGCTAGAAGGGGCCGTCGGTCGAGGGGTCGAGGTGCCCGCTGCGGGCTGCGAGCGGCGCGACTTCGTCGATCAGCTCGGCGACGTCGTCGCTGGCGGGTCCGCGCGGTGCCCTGGCGCGGGCCGGTTCGTGTAGCGTGCCCCGCGCCGCGCGGACATGTCGGATCATGTCGTGCATCGCTGTCCGCATCTCGGGGCCGATGCTTGCGGAGAGACGGCTGAGCGTTCGCTCCATCGCGGCTTCGGACAGGCGCGACTGGGCTCGTAGCGGCGACCAGGATACGGCGCTCCACCGCGGAGGTGATCGCTGCACGCAGCGCGGCCGCGGTCAGCCTGTCCTTTACGAGGTATTCGGCACCGGCGTATCGCATCGCCTTGATCGAGACGACGGCATCGTCCGGACCGACCGGCATGATGGCCAGCGCGTTCGCCTGTTCGGGACGGGCTTGCAGGATGCGCAGCGCCGCCAGGCCGTCACCCTCGGGTGGGTGGCAATCCACGAACTCCAGATCGTAGGCCGCCGCGCCGAGATGACGCGACAGCTTTCCCATGGTGTTCGCGTCATCGAGGCGATGCGCAGCTCCGCCTTCGCGCACGTGCGGCGCAGCACGTCGCGTGCCGCGGCGCCAGGGTCCAGGACAACCCCGCGGAGGACGGGGGCAGCGATGGCGGCATCGGCGATGCGGATATCGAAAGAGGGATCGGCGTTCATGTAAGGCTCTCGTGGCGAGGATCCTTCAGACGTGTCGACCGATGTTCTGAGGCGCCGGCGGCGGCGCAAGTCACGTCGCGCGCGCGGATGTTCTATCCGGTTGGCCGGGCCCCACGTTCAGTCCCTGTGATCGGGAGCCTATGGCCAGTGTCCCAAGCGATGGTAAAAGCCGGCTGGTCCCGGCCGCGGGACGTGCGCAATCGTCCGGAGCCGCCCGGCAGTCGTCCTTGGGCGAAAACCGGCCGGACGGCATGGGCGTGTCGCATCCGCAGGTTACATCCACTCGGGTCGACCCGCCCTGCTGCCCGAAAGGAGCCCGATTTGACCCGTTATCTTGCCGCCCTTGTCCTCGCTGCCGCGTTGCCGGCCGCCGCCGCCGCCCAGGAGGACGTGTCCGAGCTTGCCCGCGACTATGTCGAACTGCCCGAAGTGCAGACGATGATGGACGAGATGTTCGCCCCCGAGAGCATGGCCCAGCAGTTCCAGTCCGGCCTGCCGCCGAGCGTGACGCTGACCGACGCGCAGCGCGAGGAGGTCGGCGTCATCCTGTCCGAGGCGATGAACGGTCTGCGCCCTGAGATGGAGGAGGTGATGATCACCGGCAGCGCCAACCACTTCACTGCGGCCGAACTTCAGGCCCTGATCGACTTCTACTCCTCCGAACACGGCGGCGCGGTGATGGCCAAGATGCAGCCATTCATGCAGGAGACGATGGGGACGATGATGCCGCGCATCCAGGCGCAGATGCAGGAGGTCACGCCGCAACTGATCGAGATCATCGAGGGCGAGTGATCGGCGGCCGCGGCGCTGTTGATCTCCGACTATCACAGTCGGGGTAGCGTGCGTTCCGGCAGTGGAGGGTCGCGCAACGACACCGGAAGCGATCGATCTCGTGACCCGGAGTTTCGGTCGGGCCTATGCCGCCAAGCGGGACACCGCGCGGCGGTTCCACCAGACCTGCTCGCCCGCGCCCCGGTCTGCGGGCCATTTTTCCCAAAGACATGGGGCTGTAGCAGGAAAAGCTGCCTTCCACGCTCGGCACGATCGTCAGGGAATTCAATCGGCTTCGGTACCTGGCGGTGCGCTGGACGCGTTGGCATGGATGAAGTCGATCATGGAGCCGGGACTGACGCAGGAGGTGCGCCAGCGCGGCGCCGCCGATGCCTTGCGCGGGCGTCTTACGCGCCGGATCGCGCCCGGGGCTGGTGACCGGCATGCCGGTCGCAAGAGGCCAGACCTGCAAGGGTGCGGCCTTGCCGAAAACCGGCCGGTGCACCGCCCCGGGCAACTGTCAGAACCCTGCGTTACCGAACGTCATTTGCGTCATATTTCATCGGCGCAACACTGCATTTGCCCTTCCTATGACGCTTGCCCAAAGATAGGGTCGCGGGCACTTGGCGATCCGCGCCGCGCATACCGAAGAACGCGGCCGACGCTTGTCAAACAGGGAGGAATACATGGATCGTAGATCGTTCTTGAGAACGTCCGCGCTGGGCGGATCCGCGGCCGCGGCGAGCACGCTGGCGGCGCCGGCCTACGCCCAGGGCAACCGCACGCTGACGCTGGTCACCACCTGGGGCCGCGGCCTCGCCGGCGTGCACGACAGCGCCCAGTACTGCGCCGACCGCATCACCGAGATGACCGACGGCCAGCTGACCGTGGACCTCAAGGCCGCAGGCGAGCTTGTCGGTGCGTTCGAGGTGTTCGACGCGGTCACCGCCGGCCAGGCCGACATGTATCACGGGGTCGATTACTACTTCGTCAACCAGCACCCGGCCTACCAGTTCTTCGCCTCGCTGCCGTTCGGCATGACCGCGCAGGAGCTCAACAACTGGTACTATCACGGCGACGGGATGGAGCTGCACGACGAGCTTGGCCAGATCTTCGGCCTGAAGTCGTTCCTTGCCGGCAATACCGGCCCGCAATCGGGGGGCTGGTTCCGCTCCGAGATCAACTCGCCGGAGGATTTCAACGGCCTCAAGTTCCGCATGCCGGGGCAGGGGGGCGAGGTGCTCGGCAAGCTTGGCGCGTCGGTCCAGAACATCCCGGGCGGGGAAGTCTACCAGGCGCTGTCCTCGGGTGCCATCGACGGCACCGAGTGGATCGGGCCCTGGGCGGACGAAAAGGCGGGCTTCCAGGAGATCACCAAGATCTACTACACCGCCGGTTTCCACGAGCCGGGCCCCGGCCTGTCGCTCGCCCTCAACCGCGAGGTCTGGGACAGCCTGTCGCCGGCGCACCAGTCGGCGGTGCAGACGACCGCGGCGGCCTCGAACCTGTGGACGCTGTCGATGTTCATGGCCAACAACGGCGCGGCGTTGCAGCGTCTGCAGTCGGGCGGCGTCCAGGTGCGCGAATTCTCCGAGGAGATCTGGACCGCCTTTGGCGACGCCGCCAACGAGGTCTTCCAGCAGTACATGTCTGACGACATCTACAAGCGCACCTTCGACAGCTACCAGGCATCGATGCGCGAATCCGCGGCCTGGATCCAGCGTTCGGAAGGCGCCTTCACCGCGCAGCGTAACCGCGTGATCGGCGTCTGATCGACCTGCCACTTCGCCGGGGCGTCCGCGCCCCGGCCTGCCAAAGGCGCCATAAGCGCGCCGGCATCGCCGGGCCAACCCGGCCAATGACCGAAAACCGGCATCAGGGATAACATCATGGACGAAGAGAGCGCGGCCGGCGGCGTCTGGCTCTTCGACGGCATTGTGTGGGTGCTCCGGAACATCGCGATGGCGTTCTGGAACCTGGGCTCAGCGCTCGCGCAACCGCATCTGTGGCTCGACTGGACGTCGAGCGAGGCGATCATGCGCGTCGTCTATTACGGCGGATCGGTGGAGTTCTTCTTTGTCGTCGTCACCTTCTTCCTCGTGATCACCGGCGTGGGATTGTGGAACAACGGTTTCCTCTGGGGTGTCGTGCGGTTCCTCGAGACCTTTGCCAATACGCTCGGCCGTATTTTCTGCTGGGCGGGCCTTCTTATGGTACTGCAGCAGGTCGTCATCGTTTTCATGCAGCGGGTGTTCGCGCGCCCCACGATCTCACTCGGGCTCGGCATTCCAATGGAGTTCGACGTCTCCTGGTGGGCCGAGGAGCTGAAGTTCTACAACGCCCTGATCGTCGCGCTCTGCCTGAGCTACACCTTCGTGCAGAAGGGGCATGTGCGCGTCGACCTGGTCTATTCGGCGGTCAGCTTCCGCACCAAGCGGGTGATCGACATGGTCGGCTCGGTGATCTTCATGATGCCGATGGCCGTGCTGATCTGGATGTATTCGTGGTTCTTCATGTGGCGCCACCTGATCGTGCCCAACCCGTCGGCTTCCGAACCGCTCGAACGGCTTCTGATGAAGGCGCGCGCGCTGCGCTGGAACGTGGAGACGATCGGCTTCTCGCCGAACGGCTTCTCGGCGTACTTCCTCTTCAAGGTGTTGCTCGTGCTGATGGCCGGGCTCATCTTCCTGCACGCCTGGGCCTTCCTCTACCGGTCGTTCCTGGAATGGAAGGAAGGGCCGGAGTCGGAGGACAAGTATCTCGACAAGGACGTGCTCGACGCGCCCGATCCGGGCGGTCACGAGCACGCGGAAATCTGACCGGCGGGGACAGTCCACATGCTATTCGGCCTCGATGGAGTTGAGCTGGGGCTCATCATTGTCTTCGTCACGCTGTTCTCGGCGATCCTGTCGGGCTTCCCGGTGGCCTTCGCCATCGGCGGCGCCGGCGTCATCTCCTTCGGGATCATTGCCGGGCTGGACAGCGCGGGGCTGCTGATCCACCAGGCCATCGACACCTCGTCCGAGGGCTACCGCGCGCTCATCGCCGAGGGTGTGCGGTCCGAGACGATCTCGATCTTCCGATACCCGGACCTGCCGCGGATCGGGGAATCCGTCTTCCCGAACGGCTGGGAAGTGGCGCTCGACCGGAACGTGTCGTTCATCACCAACCGCATCAACGAACGGGTGCTTGCCGGCCCGTCGATCGAGACTCTGCTCGCGGTGCTGATGTTCGTGCTGATGGGCATCGTGCTGGAGCGCTCGCGCATCGCCAACGACCTTCTGACCACCATGGCGCGGGTCTTCGGCCCGCTGCCCGGCGGCCTTGCCGTCTCCATCGTCGTGGTCGGCGCGTTCCTCGCCGCCTCCACCGGGATCGTCGGCGCGACGGTGGTCACGATGGGCCTGCTGGCGCTGCCGACGATGCTGCGCAACAACTACTCGCCGGAGCTGGCGACAGGCGTGATCGCGGCGTCCGGCACGCTCGGCCAGATCATTCCGCCCTCCATCGTGATCGTTCTGCTGGGCACGCTCGCCGGCGATCTCTATTCGGCGAGCCAGGAGACGCGCGCGCAGCTTGCCGGTTGCTCCGACGCGCTCACCTATCTGGGGGAGCCGGCGGTGGTGTCGGTCGGCACGCTTTTCCAGGCGGCGCTGCTGCCGGGGATGCTGCTCGCCTTCCTGTATGCCGGCTACGCGTTCTGTTTCGCGCTCTTCAACCCGTCCAAGGCGCCCCCCGTGGCCCTGGGGCAGGCCGAGGGTGAGGTCGTCACCCGCGGCGAGGGGCTGACCTGGTTCCTCTTCGTGCCGGCCGCGATCATCCTCGGCGTGGTTCTCGCCTCGCAGACGAACGTCGTCGGCAACCAGTCGCTGCGCGTTGACAGGTTCTCGGACGCCGGGCAGACCGCATCGCTGCGCACCAACGTGAGCGAGGAATGCCAGGCCTCCATGATCGAGCTGCACGGCCAGGCCGCCTGGGACAGCGCCGTCGCCGAACAGGACGAGATCGACGCCCAGGGCGGCGTACAGAACGCAGAACGTCTCACCGACGAGCAGATCGTCGAGGCCCGCGCCGAGAAGGCCGCCAACGCTGCGCCCATCGGCTCCGGCATCGCCACCTTCGCGGTGCTCTTCAGCCTCGCGCTCGCCATCGGGCGCGGTGTATCGCCGAGCGCGAGCCCGCTGCCGCTGATCGGGGGCGCGGCCGGTGTGCTCCTGCTGCTCCTCGTCGACATCCTCTTCATCACCCCGTTCACCTCGCCGGCGGGGACCGTGGCGATCATGGCCGTCCCTATGCTGATCGCGCTCTGGGGCGTGAAACATGCGGCGCAGCGGATGGGAACCAACGACCTCATCCGCGTGGTCTTTCCGCCGCTCGTTCTGATCGTCGCGGTGCTCGGGTCGATCCTTGGGGGGATCACCAACCCGACCCCGGCCGCAGCCCTCGGCGCCGCGGGGGCCATCATGCTCGCCGCCTACCGCAAGTTGCGCGAGGAGCGGCGCGATCCCTGGATCATCACATGGTCGACCATCGCGGTCGTCATCATGCTGCTCGTCGGCATCAATTTCGACGTGAGGATCAACGTATCGGCGGTGGGCTTCGTATCCTGGCTGGCTTTCCTCGTCGCCTACGGAGCCTTCCTGTTCTCGCTTTTCGGGCTCCTCTATGCGTGTTGGGTGCTTTTGCGCGCGCGGGTGCTGACCCCGGCGGTACGCGAGACGGCGAAGGTGACAAGCATGGTGTTCACAATCCTCGTCGCCTCGCAGCTTCTCAACCTCGTGGTGATCTCCTTCGGGGGCGAGCACTACATCCAGCAGTTCCTTCAGAGCTTCGACAACGAGTTCAAGGTCTTCCTGATCGTGATGCTCGTGCTCTTCATCCTGGGCTTCGTGCTCGACTTCCTGGAGATCATCTACATCGTCGTGCCGATCGTCGGGCCGGTGATCTATGGTGGCTCTTTCGACCCCAAATGGGTGACGATCATGATCGCGGTGAACCTGCAGACCTCGTTCCTGACTCCGCCTTTCGGTTTCGCGCTGTTCTACCTGCGCGGCGTGGCGCCCGCATCGGTCACGACCGGGCACATCTATCGCGGCGTGGCGCCCTTCGTGCTGATCCAGGTCCTCGGGCTGGCGGTCCTGTGGTTCTTCCCCGGCATAGTCACCATCGTGCCGGACTTGATCCCCTGACTGGAGCGGGATTGGTGCGGCCGTCGGGAATTGTGCCTGGCGCGCGACGGACCGGGGCCTGGCGCTGAGCGGCCGGAGGTCAGCACCTCACGGGTCCCACGCGCCTCCGCCATACGAACGCTGCACAGGGGCAACATCGCGCCAGACGGGTCGGCCGATCCGGCGCCGGCGGGGCGGGGCACGGCATTGCCCGGATGTGAAAGAGAAGCGAACCGGCGTCCCGGCCGTCAGCCCCGGCTGTCGGGAAGGGAGATGTTCGCCACCTGCTCGGCGATCGGATCGGTCGAGTGCGGGTACATTTCCTCGGTGAAATCGTCCTTGGGCGTCTTGCGCGTCCAGGCGCCGCCACGGAAGATCTCGAGCCCCTCGAAATTCGCCTTGTAGCCCATCTTGGGCGAGCCCGGCACCCAGTAGCCGAGATAGACGTAAGGCAACCCGGCCTCGCGCGCGATCTCCACGTGGTCGAGGATCATCCAGGTGCCCAGAGATTGCCGCGGCAGGTCCGGCTCGTAGAACGAGTAGACCATCGACAGCCCGTCATCGAGCACGTCGGTCAGGCACACCCCGGTCAGCCCGCCGCTTTCGCGGTCGACGTATTCGACCACGCGGCTGCGGATCGGTGTCTCCTCGATCATCGCGGCGAATTCGAACACGTCCATGTCGGCCATGCCGCCATCGGCGTGGCGATGGTCGAGGTAGCGGCGGAACAGGGAATACTGCTCTTCCGTCGCCCAGGGGCTCGTGGCGCGACGTTCCAGATGGGCGTTGCGGTTGATCGTGCGTCGCTGGCTCTTGGACGGCGCGAAATCCGCGACCGAGATGCGGGCCGACAAGCACGCGGAACATTCGGAGCAGGATGGCCGGTAGAGTACGTTCTGCGAGCGGCGGAAGCCCTGCTTGGACAGCGAATCGTTCAGCTTCTCGGCCTGCTCACCCTGAAGGGCGGTGAACAGCTTCCGCTCCATCCGCCCGGGCAGGTAGGGGCAGGGCTGCGGCGCCGTCACGTAGAATTGCGGTGCGAGGGGAAGCGCGTGACGCATCGAGAACCTTTGGCATCGGGATGGCAGAAACGTAACAACGCCAGCCTGCGGCGCCAAGTCCCCAAAAAAGGTGAAGCCGCCGTCCGGGGGCGGCGGCGCGGACCCGAGAACTCAGGCGCGCTTGTTGATCATTACCGTGCCGAGCGCCAGGTCGGTTAGGCCCTGGCCCCGCTCGGTGGCGCACATCAGCACGGCGGAGCCGAACTGCACGATCGCGGTCGAGATCGACAGCGCGTAGCCGGCGGTGTGCAGGAAGGCAGTGCCGCTGTCGAGCCGCTCGCCATAGGCATCGCGCAGCTCGATCGCCATCAGCCGCATGCCCCAGGTCGCGGATCCCTCGGCCAGCGTGAACCAGCGGTACAGAAAGCCGACGGTCAGCATAACCACCGGCAGGAAGAACAGCGCGATGAACGCGGTGAGGATCACCACCGGAACCACGAAGATCGACACGACGATCACGTCGATCACCCAGGCCAGCGCGCGCTTCGCGGTCACACCGTCATAAAACTCGGGCTGGGTCATCGGGTCGGGCAGGTGGTGGTCGAGATACTGGTCCATGTCGGTCATATGGGGCTCGCGGGGCTTGGAGTGAACCGGGGCCGCGCGGGGCCCCGGATATCGGTCGGTTCAGGCCGGTGCGCCCGGGCGGGTCTCGGTCGACGCGGGATACGTCTCGGGGGCGGCGTCCTGGCGCGTGTCGCTCTTGCGGGCGCGCTCTTCCATGAACTGGTCGAACTCGGCCTTGTCACGGGCGTCGCGCAGACGTTTCAGGAAGGCTTGGAAATTCTCCTGCTCTTCCTCCAGCCGGCGCAGCGTCTCGGCCTTGTAGGCGTCGAAAGCGGTGTTGCCCGAAGAGGACATCGCGGCGCGTCCGCTTCTCCAGCTCGATTGCGATTTTCGGCAGGAAAACATGCGTTTGCTCCAGATCATGTAGAACAGGAAGGCAAGGCCCACGGGCCAGAAAAGGATGAACCCCAGCACCATGGCGGCGATCCATGCACCCTTGCCCTTGTCGTCGAGCCACGCCTCCGCACGGGCGAACCACCCGGCATTGGCAGGAAGCGTGGCAGAGGTCGTGGTGGTCATTGTCGGTCTCCGTCGTTGCCGTCGTACATTGATGTGAACGTCTTTCACATCCAATAGATCGGAAGTCCGGGAGCTGTCTTCAAGACGCCATGTGAAAAACTTTTACATTGGCGGGCCGGGGGAACCGCGTTTGGTCGGTTGTAGTGGTTCTGAGGCTGCACCCTACAGTTGTTGTAGCGTGACGTTCATTTTTTCAGTGCGTGACGTTCGTTTTTTCAGCAACGCGATTTCGGGGTGCGGGCGCCGCGGGCAGGGGTTTGAAGATAGCTTCACCGGTGCTCGAAGCCGTCTTCAAGGCACGACGATCCGGGTGGCGATCCGCACATCGGGCGCGTCCTCCGGAACCTTGAGCGTCAGATCGCCCGCCGCGGATTGCCCGAACTCGGCGCGGCCGTTTACCCGAAGCTCGAGATCGACCTGGATGTCGTCGGGTCCGGCGAAGTCGGCGCTGGTCTCGATCACGGCATAGAGGCTGTTTCCCGCCGCGAAGGTGTCGGCCCCTTCCTCCTGGTCGGTCCTGGCGAAGAACCCGCCGTCGATGCGCGCGTCCAGGCCCGGGTTGCCCCCGAACTGGTCGAGGTCGCCGAGAGAGATCCGCGGCTCGGCGTTGACATATCCGGCGGACACGTCGGCACTGGTGGTCGCGGTGATCCCGACCAGGGATCCGCCGCGGGGCGCGACGAAGCGGGGGCCATGGATCTGGTGCAGAGAGGTGCCCGGCAGCAGCCCGTTCTCGATATAGCCGCCGCCGGTGTAGGCGCCGTATCCCGCGCTGTCGATGTTCGGGAACCGGAAGTGGATGGCGTCGTCCACGATGATGTTGCTGACCTGGCCATTGATCTCGGTCATGCCCTGCACGCCGATCAGCTTGACCTGGTCCCCGGTCCGCAGCCCGTGCGGGCCGTTGGTCTCGACGATGGTCACGCCGCCGGCGGCTTCGACATGCGCCACCGCCGGCAATGTGCGCGTCTTGGTGAACCGGACGATCTGAGACGTCGCGTTCCGGTCGATGACCTTCAGCGCCACGGTGCCGATCTTGCGCTTGACCAGAGCCCCCGTCAGCACCTCGTTCCCGTTGGTGCTCACCACCACCTCGAATTGCACGCCCGGCTTGATCGCGCCGGCCGGAACGATCGTGGCCGGGACGCCGGCGGTGAGATCGACCAGCCCGCTCCACTCGCCCGAGAAGATCAGGCCGGCGTCCGGATCGACCTGATCGGCATCCCCCCCGGTCCAGGAGATGTTCTCGACATGCGGCAATTTGAGATTGGACGCCGCGTCGGGCCCCATCCGGATGATGACGGATCGCGCATTGGCCGGGACGTTGGCCTTCTCCAGGCCGTAATCGCGAATGGTCGTGTTCACGAAGTAATTGCCGTCGAGATAGATCAGCGAGCCGCCGCCATTGGTGACGTTGCCTTGCCCGCCGTGAATGCGGCTGTCGTAAAGAGCCCCCCCGAGGCAGAGAATGCCGATGCCGTCGTAGGATTCGTCGTAGCAGGAAGCGTACACCATGTCGTAGATCGACATGCGCGCGAAGCTCTCCGCGCTGGTGAGCCCGGTATCGACGTCCGAGATCTCGTGGGCCACCTGCCAGGCGGAGCCGTCGTAGACGCGCACCTCTGCGGCGGAGGAATTGTAGTAGAGATCCCCCTTGACCGGGGAGGAGGGGTTGGTGGTGCCCGTCGCGCGTTCGCGCCAGCCGATGACATCGCCGCGCACCCACATCGCGTCGACCCAGTCGGACCCGCGATGGACCCGGAAACCGGCGGTGCCGCCGGACGTGCGATAGTAGCAATCCCCCTCGACCGCGGCGGCGCCCTTGGCCGCCACTGCTGCCGCGTCGTCGGTGTACGTGCCGAGGCTCGTGCCGCCGGTGACGAACCGGGCGGGCGATTGCCAGTAGGCTTCGAGCGCCCAGCTTTCGGCCCGGCGCCCGCAGACGAGACCGTGCGCGAGATTGCGGGCCTCGGTTGTCCCGCCCTTGTCGCCGAAGGTCATGTTCTCCGACCAGGTGCGCCAGATGAGCGCGAGGTGGCCGATGCTGTTGTAGCGTGCGGCCGGGGTGCCCCACATCTCCGGCTTGATCTGGCTGGTGCGGGCATCGAAGGACCGCGTGAGCCATTTGGTGTTCGCATGCGGGATGAACTGCCCGCCCTCGATCTCGGTCAGGAACCTTTCCTCGCCCGCGCCTTCCCAGCTCAGGATCCCGTCGCCGACGCCGCTGTGGCGCAGCTTCGCGCTCAGGAAGTCGAAACAGACGGTCTCGAGCTGGCGCGGCATCGTGCCGACCGTCCGCTTCTGCGAGAACAGGTCCAGCTGGTCGAGCAGGTAGTCGCCGCGCGCATAGACACGCACCGGGCCGGTTGCCGTTGCGCCGATGGCCGCACGCAGCATCGCGTTCCATGCCGCGGTGTCCTTGGCCGCGTCGCCGCCGACCGCCCCGAACGCCTCGGGGGTGAACTGATTGCGTCCCGTCACCACGAGCCCCACCTCGCCGGCCGTGGTCAGGTGTGCACCGGATGCGACTTCGTTGTATCGGAACCCGTCCTTAGTCTCCCAAAGGGCGCCTTGACCGCGCGACCCTTCCAACGATGCAGCCAATGATGTCGAATCGTCATATACCCGATGCACAACCTTGGAATAGTCGCCCCGCGTCCAGTTGCCGGCGAAGGTCGTGGGGCTAGCATTATCTATGAGCGGCACCAGCCAGTCGCCGACGGCGAACACCTCCCCGTCGACCGTGCCTGCAACACTTACGAAGTAGTAGCTGCCGTGAAGCGCATCGGCGGGAAAGCTCCCGGCGCTCGCATCGAAGGCGCCGGCGGGCATGAGGCCTGTGACAATGCCGCCGATCTCCTCGTAAAAGGCGTCGATGACCGATTGCATCGCAAGTTCGAGCGCTTCCTTGGTGGTACGCGTCGGAGTCTCGTCGCTCCTGGGGAGTTCGAAGCTCGGTCCTGACATTCATGAGGCCTTCTGCTTTGTGAGGCGACCCGACCAAAGGCCGGCTTCCCGGTAAACGCTGATCAGACGACCATCGGAATTCAAATCAAGTTTTCCCGTTTCTCTTGCCGACGCTTTGGTTTGCTAACGCGAACGGCAGATGCCGGCATGAACAGTATCCCGATGCGGGGGTGGTCAGGGATACGGTGTGTGGGGGGCGGCAATTCTTGCGCAGAGGGATGATCCGATCACGGCGCGCGAAGAAGAGGGCGCAGCGGAAACCGCGGCACGCAACAAGACCGAGCCGACATTCGCGGAGTCGGACGACATCGTCTTCGACGCGGCGCGCCGGATGCCGGGTGAGGTCCGAAACGAGACGCGGCACATCGCGGCGACGCCGTGGCAGGACATGCCGGCACTATGGAAAAGCGCGACCCCGATCTTTCGGCGGGCCTGTGCTTGCATCGCATGGCACCCGCGCGCGTTCGCTTCGAGGGTCCGCGAACTTTTTTCGTCCAGGCGTAGAGCGAATACGGGCTGACCCCGAGCCGCTCCGCCCCTTCCCTGACCGGCTATCCTCGCGCGGTGATCTGCGCGACCGCGTCGCACTTGAACTGGTCGCTGAACTTGCTGCGGCTCACCATAGCCTCCTTGCCTCAATAAACTAGCGAAGAAGGCGTCCACAGGGCACGGCGCTATTCAGCCTACCGTAGCAGCTCTTACCAACCCGCTACTTTCCGGAGGCGGACAAGCCGGAGCGACCTTGGGTGCTGAGGCCAGCCCCCCGAAGACGTCGGCTCGCCCCCAATCTCAGCGGCGCCGTTCCAGCAGCCAGAAGAAGACGACGGTGATGCCCAGCACGACCAGCAGCAGCAGAAAGGCGGCGGCATTTCCCTCGTTGATCGCCAGCCCCTGAAACGCACGCTTGTACGCGAAGAAGGACAACAATTCGGTCGAGATACCGGGCCCGCCCTTGGTCATCACGTAGACAAGATCATAGGTGCGGAATTCGTTGATGAGCTGGATCACAATGGCAATGCTGGCGACCGGGCGGAGCATCGGCAGCGTGATGTACCAGAACTGCGCCAGAGGGCCGGCACCGTCCACCTCGGCCGCCTCGAAGGGTTCGCGCGGCATGGAGGCCAAGCCCGCGGAGAGCAGCAGCACCACGAAAGATGTCTGCTGCCATATCTCGACGAAGACGAGGGTCGAGAGCGCGAGGTCGGATGTGCCCAACCAGTCAACCGGTGCAATGCCGAGGCCCCCCAGCGCGGTATTCACGATGCCAAGATTGGGTTGCAGGAGCATCTTCCAGATCAGCGCCACAGCGACCGGCGACATGGCCATCGGCAGTGTGAGGATGGCGAAGTAGACCGCGCGCATGCGCACCACCTTGGTCAGCAGCAGCGCAATACCGAGGCCGACCAAGAACTCGCCGATCACCGAGGCGGCGGAAAACCGCAGCGTCACGCCCAGTGAGGACCAGAACATCGGATCCGACAACACTTCGACGTAGTTCTCGAGACCCTGGAACGGGGTGAGGCTCGGCCGTATCAGCGTCATGTTCGACAGCGAGATCACCAGCGCATAGCCAAGCGGAAGGCCCATCGTGAGGGCCAGGACGCTAAGGCCGGGGGCTGCGAACAGGCGGCCGAGGCGGCGGCGGGCACGCGAGATGCTGTAGTCGGACATCGGGGTTTCCGGAGCTCTTATGGGGTGCCCCGCCCCGGTCCCGGGGCGGGGCCGGGGCGTTCAGTCGGCCATCAGATCGGTAAGACCTTCGGCCGCGGCAGTGATCGCCTCCTGGGGTGTCGCGTCACCGCTCGCGGCGAGCGAGATCTGCGTGCCCAGAACATCCTCGTATTGCGCGGTATAGGTGAAGATCGGGAAGGATTTTCCTGCTTCGACGACCTTCTGGCCATCTGCGTAATAGGGGTGCGCTTCCAGCACTTCCGGTGCGGAGAATACGTCGGACTGCACCGGCGAATGGCCTTCGACCGCGCGCCGGACGGCGATGTCGTGGCTCTGGACCCAGGATATGAACGTCCATGCGGCGTCCTTCTCCGCGTCCGAGACATTGACGGGGATGCCCCATCCCCAGCCGCCGGATTCCCCCGCGCCGCCCGGCATCACCGACAGGGCCAGCTTATCGGCCACATCCGGGCAGTTTTCGGCGTTGTCCAGCTGCGGCAGCATCCACCAGTACGTGACCATAGAGAAGGCTTCGCCGCTACACATCAGGCGCATGGTATCATCCAGGGTCGCAGACAGGGCGCCGGTCTGCGCGGCATTCTGGATGGCGTCGGTATAAAGGCCCAGCGCAGTGACCGCGGCATCGCTGTCAAGCACGACCTCGCCCGCGTCGTCGAGATAGGCGCCGCCGGCGGAGAACAGGTAGTTGGAGAACTCCATGGAGTTCGGATCGCCCTTCTGGCCCTGCATCGCGGCGCCGACCACGTCGCCTTCTGCCGAAACCGCCTTGGCCAGGTCGACATAGCCTTCGAGGGTCTCGGGCAGCGACTCGCCGCGCGCCTCAAGCAGATCCTTGCGATAGATGAGACCCATCGAATAGTTGTACATCGGCAGGATCGGCAGGCTGCTGTCGGTCGCTCCGAGCAGGTCGAGCATCGAGGGGATGAAACCCGACATGTCGAAATCGCTGTCCTCGACATATGGCGTGAGATCGGTGAGCCAGCCGGCCTCGGGGAATTCACCCGCCCAGAGGAAATCGACCGAGAGCAGGTTGTAGTAGGATGTGCCGCCGACCAGCTGGGCGACCAGCTTGTCGTGCATGTCGCCATAGCCGACCTTCTCGAATTCCACTTCGATGCCGGTCTCTTCGATGAACTCGGGCAGCATGGATTCGATGATGCGGGTTTCGGGCACGTCTTCCATAAGTGCACGGATGGTGACGTCCTGCGCCATGGCAGGGGAGGCGATCAGTCCGGCGAGCAAGGCCAATGAGGAGGCGTGTGTCATCTTGGTCTTCATGAAAAATCCTTTCCTGTTGCAGAGATGACTTCGGGCCGTTTCGTGCGGCCTCTCGTATTGGTGCGCGGCGACGCCGCGGCGGCGGGTCAGCTGACACCGCCGAAGGACAGGCCGCGGACGAGGTATTTCTGGATGAAGCGCGACACGACCATCAGCGGTACGATGGCCAGTGCGACACCGGCGGCAACCTTGCCGATCTCGACCCCGTTCGAGGTTTGCAGAGCCGCCAGGGCCACCGGAACGGTGGCCGTGGAGGGCCCGCTCAGGATCAGGGCGAACAGGAACTCGTTCCACGCGAGGATGAAGCCGAGCACCACCGCGGCCGCGATACCGGGGCGGGCGACCGGCAGCACCACCAGCAGGAAGGCCTGCCAGTTGGTGGCGCCATCGGTTATCGCCGCTTCCTCGAGGTCGGCGGGAATGCCTTCGAAAAAGCCCATGAGGATCCAGGTCAGGAAAGGCAGGTTCACCACCGCGTAAACGATGACGAGGCCGGTCAGCGAATTGGTCAGACCAAGCTCGCGATAGATCATGAAGGTCGGCAGGGCGAGCGCCACAGGCGGCAGCATCTGCGTCGCCAGGACCGCGAAGCGCGCGGCCTTCCCGCCGGTACGGAACCGGGCGAAGGCATAGCCGGTCAGAGCCGCCAGAGGCGTTGCCAGCAGGACAGAGCCAAGCGCAACGATGATCGAATTGAGGTAATTTCGCCCGAACCCGTTCCCGGCGAACAGCGTCCGGTAATTCTCGGTGCTGAACTCCGGCCAAATCCGTGGATCGTAGGAAAGCTCCGGCGGCACGAGACTGGTGCGCAGCAGCCAGAAGATCGGCAGCGCCACGACGAGACAGATGGCGACAAGCGCGGCGTGGCGGAGCAGGGAGGCGCGGCTCATGCACGCAGGCTTTCGGGATCGGGCCGCGCGAAAGCGGTTTCGGTCTCTGCGTCGAACAAGTGTATGGCGGCGGTGTCGAGGTGCAGAACCACATCGGCTCCGGTCTCGGGCAGAAAGCGGCGGTCGACGCGTGCGGCGATCTGCTGACCCTCAATGTCCAGAAAGAGGATGTTCTCGGCGCCAAGCGCCTCGATCACCTGAAGCCGGCCGCGGACGGCCACGCGCCCGATACCGGGTTCTGCGTAGAAGTCCTCGGCGCGGACCCCCAACGTGAGCGGCCTGTTTCGCGCCGCCGCGTAGGCCTGCTTCTGCGCGGCTGCGAGATCGAAACTCGCAATCTCCGTGTTGATCCGCCCCTCAGCGAGCGTCGCGGGCAGAATATTCATCGGCGGTGAAGACAAAAAGCGTGCCACGAAGATGTTTACCGGGTTGTCGTAGACCTCCAGCGGCCGACCGACCTGCATGATGTGCCCGTCACGCAGGATGCAGATGCGGTCTCCCATGGTCATCGCCTCCACCTGGTCGTGGGTGACGAAGACCGTGGTCTTGCCGTGCTCGCGATGAAGGCGCACCAGTTCGAGGCGCATCTCGGCGCGCAGTGTCGCGTCAAGGTTTGACAGCGGCTCATCCATCAAGAAGACATCGGGCTCACGCACCATTGCACGCCCGAGCGCCACCCGCTGCCGTTGACCGCCGGACAGGGCTGCCGGTTTGCGGTCGAGATACTTGGTCAGCCCCAGTTTATCTGCGGCTGCCACAATGCGCGCATCGCGTTCGCGGCGGCCGACGCCCCGCATCTTCATGCCGAAGCCGATGTTGTCACGCACGCTCATATGAGGGTAAAGTGCGTAGGTCTGGAAAACGACAGCGATGTTGCGGTCGCGCGGCCGTGTGTGCGTCATGTCGCGCCCGCCGATCGACAGGCTGCCGGACGTGATGTCCTCGAGTCCGGCGATCATTCTCAGGGTCGTCGACTTGCCGCAGCCCGATGGCCCGAGAAAACACATGAATTCGCCGTCGCGAATTTCCAGATCGGCGTCCCGAACGCCGTAGATGCCGTGCCCGTAGTCGCGCGAAACGCCTTTCATCACGATGTCTGCCATGGCGCCGTCCTTTCCGGTTGATCCCGTGGCGATCAGGTCATGTAGACGCCGCCGGTGACGTTGATCGCCTGTCCGGTCATGAAGCGCGCGGCTTCGGAGCAAAGGAAGATCGCGACATTGGCCACATCCTCGGGAGTCTCGAGCCGGCCGAGGGGGGTCTGGTCGATATAGTCCTGAACCACTTCGGTGCCGCTGATGCCGCGCAGCGCGCCTTCCCATTCGACTTCGCGGTCCTGCATGCCGGTCTTTACAAAGCCGGGACAGACGGCATTGACGCGGATACCGAGGGGGGCAAGCTCGCGTGCCAGCGCCTGGGTCCAGCCGATCACCGCGAATTTAGAGGCGCTGTAATGGCCAAGAAAGGGTGCGCCAACCTTGCCGGCCAGCGAAGCGGTGTTGACGATCACCCCGGTACCGGTTTTCCGGAAGTGCCGCGCGGCGGCCTGATTGGTGAGAAACACGCCACGCGCGTTAACATTCATGTTGAAGTCCCAATCCTCGACCGTGAGATCGACAGCAGGGCGCATGGAAGACACGCCGGCATTGGCTATGCAGATGTCGACGGCACCGAGCATTTCGACCGCTCGGGCGAAGGCCCGCGTGACCGAGGCCGAATCCCGCACATCCACGCCAAGCCCCACATGTCCGTCGCCAAGCGCGGCGGCGGCCGACTTGGCGGCCTCTTCGTTGATGTCCGCGATGGCAACCGTGACACCCTGCGCGGCGAGGCCGCGGGCGATCGAATGGCCGATGCCTGTGGCACCGCCGGTCAGAAACGCACACTTCGCGTTTAGATCAGGATGTACTTGTTCGCTAAGGGTGTCTTTGGTCATATCGGATGGCTCCTTCGAGGAGATAGAAAACAAAAACACACACGCATGGCAAGCTTTTTGTTTGTATTTGTTGGTTTGGATGTTTACTTTGATCAGCGACGAGGCGCGAGACCACCATGAGCACCAAGATTCGAACACCTGCACAGATCCGGATGAACGCGATCCTGAAGCGTCTGCACGAGGGCGGCTCTGTAGCCGTGGCCGATCTGGCGCGGGACTTTGACGTCTCTGACATGACGGTGCGCCGCGATCTCGCGGAACTGGAGCGCGAGGGATTGCTTGAACGGATCCACGGCGGCGCACGTCGGCGCGCGTCCGGTCCGCTCAAGGTCATCGACGACATCGAGCCGGACTTCGAGGCGCGCGCCGCTCACAACGCCGAGGCCAAGCGGCTTATCGCTGCGGAAGCCGCCAATCTTCTGTCGGGCTTCCGTTCGGTTGCAATCGACGTAGGGAGCACCTGCCTTTTCGCGGCCGAGGCACTGGCGCGCCGCAGCGGCCAGCGGCACGTCTTCACCAACAGCCTGCGCGTGGCCACCTCGCTCGGCGCGATGGGGAAGGAAGTGTATCTGCCCGAGGGGCGCACGCGCCCCAGCGAGCTTTCGATCACCGGCCCCAGTGCCATCGAGAGTTTTTCCAAGCTGCATTTCGAGGTCGCCGTGATCGGCGTGTCGGGCCTGGCCGACGAAGGCTTCTATGACTACTCGATCGAGGACAGCGAGATGAAGAAGATCTACCTTGAACGTTCAGCCCAACGGGTCTTCTTGTGCGATTCAACAAAGTTCCGGCGGCTTTCGACCATTCGCGTCGCCGCATTGTCCGAAGCGTCGGTGCTGATCACCGATGCTCCTCCGCCGTCCGATCTGGCTTCTGCCCTTGCTGGCGCAGGGGTCGAGATCCGGGTGGCAGAGGAAACCTGAACTACCCTTCCCAAGGAGACCCTGTATGCCCTTCGATTTTTTCGGCGGTAAGAACAAAGCCGTCATTTCCATGGCCCATATCGGCGCCCTGCCTGGCTCGCCGCTCTATGACGCCGATCGCGGCATGGACGGGCTGATCGAGGACGTCGTCGCCGACGTCGAAAAGCTTCAGGCCGGCGGCGTCGATGCGATCATGTTCGGCAACGAGAATGATCGCCCCTACGTTTTCAAGGGCTCTCCAGAGAGCGTGGCGGCGATGACCGCTGTCGTGACCGCCGTGAAACCGATACTGAAGGTTCCTTTCGGCGTGAACTATCTGTGGGATCCGCAAAGCTCGATCGCCATCGGCTCCGTCACCGGTGCCGCCTTTGTGCGCGAGATCTTCACCGGCGTTTTCGCTTCCGACATGGGTATCTGGGAACCGAACTGCGCCGAGGCCTCGCGCCTGCGGACGAACCTTCGGCGCGACGACATGAAGATGCTTTTCAATATCAACGCCGAGTTCGCCCATTCCCTGGATCAGCGCCCGATCGAGCTGCGCGCCAAGAGCGCAGTCTTCTCGTCGCTGGCCGATGCGATCCTCGTCTCGGGGCCGATCACCGGCCAGCCGGCAGAGCAGTCGGACCTGCGCAAGGTCTGCGAGACCGTCGAGGACGTGCCGGTGTTTGCGAACACGGGCGTCAACATAGACAATATCGGGGACGTCTTCTCGGTCGCTCAGGGCTGCGTGATCGGGACCCATTTCAAGGTCGACGGCAACACCTGGAAAGCGGTGGACGCCGACCGCGTCAAACGGTTCATGGACAAGGTGGGCACCCTGCGCTGAGCCGGGTGACAGTTTCATGAGCCTGATACTGGGACTGGACATCGGCACCACTTCGACCATTGGCCTGCTGGTGGAGCTGCCGGACAAGATCCTTGCCGTGGACTCGCGCCCGGTGAACCTGCAGTCGCGCAAGGCGGGATGGGCAGAAGAGGACCCCGCCGAATGGTGGGGCAATCTTTGCGAGATCGTACCCGAACTGCTGCGGCGCGCCGGGCGCGAGGCATCGGAGATCATCGCAGTCGGCACCTCCGGCATGTTGCCGGCGGTGGTGCTGCTTGATGCGGAGGACCAGTTGCTGCGCCCGTCGATCCAGCAATGTGACGGGCGCTCGGGTGCCGAAGTGGCCGAGATGCGTGCCGAAATCGACGAGGAAGCCTTCCTTGCACGCGCGGGCAATGGCGTGAACCAGCAGCTTGTCGGCGCAAAACTGCGCTGGCTTGCGAAGCGCGAGCCGCAGGTGCACGCAGCCATTGCGACCGTTTTCGGCTCCTACGACTACATCAACTGGCGCCTCACCGGCGTGAAGACGGTCGAACAGAACTGGGCGCTCGAGGCAGGCGTGACGGACGTGGCGACCGGCACGTTGTCGCCCGAACTCGCCGCGATGACCGGTGTGCCGTGGGACGCGCTGCCGCCGCGAATCGAGAGCGTGTCTTTGCAGGGCCGGGTTACCGCTGCCGCGGCTGCCGCCACCGGACTGGCCGAGGGAACGCCGGTGACTGGCGGCGCCGCCGACATGATCGCTTCCGCGCTCGGCGCCGGGGTGACGCAGGCCGGAGATGTACTGCTGAAATTCGGCGGCGCGGTCGACGTGATGACTGCCACGAACCGGGCCGAACCCGATGCTCGGCTCTATCTCGACTACCACCTCATCCCCGGCCTGTTCATGCCAAACGGCTGCATGTCGACCGGCGGCTCGGTGCTGAACTGGGTGGTACGAACCTTCTGCGAGGGTCGCGGCTTCGGGGGATCGCCCCATGCAGCGCTTGATGCCATGGCCGCCGAAGTCCCGGCCGGCGCGGACGATCTGACGGTGCTACCCTATCTTCTCGGTGAGAAGACGCCCATCCACGATCCTTCGGCGCGCGGTGTGATCGAGGGGCTGACCCTGTCGCATGGGCTCGGGCACATCTGGCGGGCCGTGCTCGAAAGTTACGGCTACGCGCTGCGCCACCACGTGGACGTATTGCGCGACATGGGGCATGAGCCCCGGCGTTTCCTTGTCTCGGACGGCGGCGCCACCAGCACGGTCTGGATGCAGATCGTGGCCGATATCCTCGACTCTCCGGTGCAGCGACTTGGCAGTCATCCGGGTTCTTGCCTCGGGGCCGCATGGACCGCAGCGGTGGGCGTCGGTGCGGCCGATTGGGACGGGATCGGCGCTTTCGTGACCGAAGCAGACCTCATCCGGCCAGACCCGGCGACCCGCGCGACCTATGATGCGGGCTATGCCAGGTTTCACGAGCTCTATGCGCGTCTGAGGGGTATGCGCCAATGACGTGGCGCGGGGTGGCATGGGACATCGACGGCACACTGGTAGACAGTGAGCCGCTGCATCACCGGGTGCTGTTGGAGGTCTGTCTTGACCATTCTCTGGACTTGCGCGCCGATCCCGCCGAACGTTTCCTGGGGGTGCACATGGACGACGTCTGGTTGGCGCTCGCCCCGCAGTTGCCGGGCGTCCCTCGCGAGGCGTGGATGGCGCAGATACAGGACAATTACTGTGCGCGGGTTGCCCGCGACGTCGCGCCGATGCCGCGCGCAGCAGAGACCGTACGCGCGCTCTTTGCGGCTGGGGTGCCCCAGGTGGCGGTGTCCAATTCGGGTCGCCGGGTGGTCGAGGCAAATCTCGGCGCGCTCGGCGTCCGTGAGCAGATGAAGGGGGTGGTGTCGCTGGATGACGTGACCCGGGGCAAGCCCGCCCCCGAACCCTATCTACGGGGAGCGGCGCTGCTCGGTCTGAGACCCGAGCACGTGCTTGTGGTCGAGGACAGCGCCACCGGCGCCGCCTCGGGGCAGGCGGCGGGTATGCAGGTGGCATTCCTCGGCGATCCACCGGGCGGAGCGAGAGGGATTGCAGGCCTGCCCGATGTGGCGGCGATGATGGGGTTGTGACGAAGGGCCGTGGATTCGCGGCCCTTCCTCGTTTCCGATACAGCGCTGACCGGCTCCGCTCACGAGGCCTCGGCGAATTCGGGCTTTCCGGCAAGGCCAGGGGCGATTCCGATCGCGGCGTGCAGCGCGGCGCCGACCCGACAGACAAGGTCGTCACCGAGCGAAGGTCCGATGAGCATTGTGCCGAGAGCGATGCCGTCGCTTCGAAAGCCCGCCGGGATCGACGCCGCGGGCAGGTCGAGGAGATTCACGAAGTTGGTATAGGTCCCCATCTTCGCGTTGAGCGCAATGTTGTCCGCAAGCAGCTCCTCTATCTCATAGGTTGACGGCGTGGTCGGAGTGACCAGCAACTCGACGTCGCGGAAGAGCTGTCGGATTTGCTGTCGATATCCGGCCATGACGTATTGCGCCTTGAAGACGTCCCGGGCGCTGTACTTGCGGCCCCAAGAAAGGATCTCGCGCGTCGGCGGACACAGCGCGTCCTCGTTGCCGTCGAACCTGTCGGCGAAGTTGGCGTAGCGCTGTGCAATGAAGGCTCCGTCGTAGAGCATCTTCGCAGCGGTCAGATAGGGCGTCATGTCGATCTCGACGGCGCTGCCGCCGAGTGTCTCGAGCCGCTCGACATTTTCCCGGAACAGCCGCGCCGACTCGGTGTCGCCATCGGTGTCGAGCGAGGCCGCATCGGGGATGGCAAAGCGGAACGATGCGGGTGGCGGAGCGCAGGACACACGGAAACCTTCGGCCTCGGGCTTCGAGAACGGATCGCCTGGCTCGTAACGGAACCACAGGTTGCTGAGCAGCACGCTGTCTTCCATAGTCAGCGTCAGGAAATTTTCGGTTCCGACCATGCCCGCCATGGAGAGCCCGGCCCGAGGCACGAGTCCGGGTGTGGGCTTGTAGCCGACGATGTTGTTCAGCGCTGCCGGCACCCGGCCTGAGCCCGCCGCGTCATTGGCGACGGCGAAACTCACCAGGCCGGCACCGACGCTGACGCCGCCGCCTGAGGTCGAGCCGCCGGAAATGTAGCGGGTATCGAAGACGCAGTGCGGAATGCCGTAGTCGGTCCGCACGCCGACCACGCCCATACCCAGTTGATCCTGGTTCTGCTTGCCGATCGGGATGCCGCCGGCGTCGATGAGCGTCTGCACCAGCGGGCTCGACGCCTCGGGCATCCTGCCCCACGCGCGCACCGCCGCGGTGGAGGGCACACCTTCGAGGTCGACGTTGTCCTTGATGCCGAAGGGAATGCCGTAAAGCGGCAGCTCCTTCGCCGCGGGATCGGCCATCAGCGTTCGGGCGCGCGCCTTCGAGGTCTCGCGGTCGATGAGGTGGATCCACACATGGTCGTCGCCGCGGGCGGCGATCCGGTCGTAGATGGCGTCGATGAGGTCATCCGGCGTCAGGTCCCCGCGCGCGAAAAGTGCCTTGAGGGTCGCGATGTCCAATGCGCCTGTGGCGCGGTCCCATTGTGTGTTCATGGCAAATCCTTTCACTTGGTCCTGGCCGGTTCGATGCGCTTGGCCAGGAAGGCCCGCCACGATCCGAGCGCGGTAATGTCCTCGGCATCGGTCTGCGCGGCAACGGCCTCGCAGACGAACCCCTTCACCCTGCGCCCGTCCGATAGCTGCAGGGTCCCGACACCAAGCGGGGCGTCGATCGTCGTCATCAACTGGCCGAGGCCCTCTGGAGTGATCGACCAGAGTTCCAGCGCGATCTGTGCACCGCTGCCTGCGGCGCCGCGGATCAGGCCAGGACGGATGGGATCCTGGGCGGTGAGTGCGTAGAACCGATAGCTGTCGTCGGTTCTCGCCTCACCGTGGAATGATGCACCGCATTTGTGCATCCGTGGCTCCAGCGGCATGTCGCGCATATGCGCGCCGCAAACGGCGACCAGAAGCGCTTCGGGTGTCGTAGGTGTCACTGCAAGTGCCTTTCGTCAGATAGGGATGACGCGTTTTTCGCGAAGGTAGGCTTCTGCGGCCTCCATGACGGTCAGGATGTGGCGGCGCATAAGCAACGTGGCCTGCTCGGCGTCACCGCGGTCGATGGCGACGACGACGAGGCCATGCTCCACCTGTGAATTGCCGATCCGCTCCTTCAGGTCGAACTGCGCGGCGCGGAAGGCGGCCACGGACCGCCGAATGCCGAGCGTCGCATCGCGCAGGCTGTCGTTGCCGGCCCCCTCGTAGATCGCTTCGTGAAAGAGCGTGTTATGCGCGCGATAGGCGACGCGGTCGCGCTGCCTGACCAGGGCGAGGCCGGCGTCTTGGATTTCGGCCAGTCGCGCCTTGGCGCCGGCACCCATGCGCCGCGCGGCATAGCCAGCGCAGAGTCCCTCGAGCTCGGCCATGAACTCGAACTTCTCCAGCATCTTCTCGGCCGAGACCTCGGCCACGAAGGCGCCACGATGCGGGCGGGTTTCCACCAGCCCGGCAACGGCAAGCTCTCGAAGCGCTTCGCGTACAGGCGTCCGCGAAACACCGAAATATTCGCCGAGCAACGCTTCTTCGAGTTTCTTGCCGGGCGGCAGCTTGCCCGAGACAATCTGCGCGCTCAACTCGCGCATCACCGCCCCTGCGCTGGTCTCGCCAGAAGCGAGTTGCAGTCGGATGCCGTGTTCCGTCATGCGTCGTCCACCGCGTCGGGAATGACGCTGACATGGGCCGCGACAATGCGCCAGTTGCCATCGATTCTGGCCCAGGTCTGGGACTGCCGGCCGATCTTGCCGGGCGTCCGCCGGAACAAAGCCATCGCCGTGGCGAAGTCGCTGCCGAAGCTGGTGATCACCGTGCGCTCCAGGGTGCGCTCCAGCCCGGTCGCCGGACGCTTCGCGCGGAAGGCGGCGATTTCGTCATGCCCGTGCAGATTTTCGTTGATGCCGTAGCGGATTGTCTTGGGGTCGATGAGGAAAAGCTCGTCCAGCACCGCCACGTCATTGCTCGTCAGCGCGGCTTCGTAGCGCTCGAAGGCAGCGGTAACCTCGGCGAGCGGGCCGGGCAGGTTAATCTCGTCTTTGGTCATGGTTAGGTCTTTTCGAAGGCGGCGACCGGGGCGGCGCAGGTGCGGGAAAGTTCGAGCGCGCGGGCGATACGCAGGGCGACATCCTCGCGCCACGCCGGGGCGATGATCTGCACGCCAAGCGGCATGTGCCCTACGGCGTTCTGAACCGGGACCGATACCACCGGGAGCCCGATGAAGCTGATCGGTTGGGTGTAGATGCCGATATGACTGCGGTAGGGCTGTTCGCGCCCATCGATCCTCAGAGTGTCGCTGTCGATGCGCGGTGCCGGGAAAGGGGTGGTCGGCGTCACGAGCGCGTCGATATGACGGAATACCTCTGCGGCGTCCTCGGCAAACTGCCGGCGCAGCCGCTGCGCGCGCACATAGGCGACGCCTGGCACCAGCGCGCCGGCCATCAGCCGGTCCCGCATCGGACGGCCGAAATCCTCGGGGCGGGTCTGCATCGCCTGGACATGGGTCGCGGCGCCTTCGGCGGCGGTGATCAGCGCCGCCGCGGCTCGGGCCGCCGCCGCGCCGGGCAAATCGGCTTCGAGGTCGACGCCAAGCGCGGCGCAGACCCGGTCGAGCGCGTCCCTTGCAGCGCCTTCGGCCGGTGCGAAATAGCCGACGCCGCGGGCGATGCGCAGCCCGCCGATGCCCTGATCCAGCGTTGCCGAGGCGCGGCAGTGCGGACTCGCGACGCAGGCCGGGTCGCCGGTGTCGCTGCCCTGCATCGCCTCGAGCGCAAGCGCCAGATCCGGCACCGTGCGTGCCATCGGTCCGATATGATCGAGGCTGTCGACGAATGGAAAGGTGCCGCTGCGCGGAATCCGGCCGTACGTGGCCTTCAGCCCGAACAGCCCGCACCACGAGGAAGGCACCCGGATCGAACCGTTGGTGTCCGATCCGACGGTCAGCGGAACCATGCCCGCCGCGACAGCGGCGCCCGAGCCGCCGGAGGAGCCGCCCGATCGCCGGTCCAGATCATGCGGGTTGCGGGTCGAGCCGACGTGGTCGTTCTCGCCCGTGAAATCATAGGCATACTCGCCCATGTTGAGCGCGCCCACGAGAACTGCGCCCGCCGCTTCCAGCCGCGCGACCACCGAGGCGTCGGCGGCGGCGGGCGCGTTGTCCATGTTGATCCTCGACCCCGCGCGGGTGATGATTCCTGAAATATCGACAAGGTCCTTCACCGCGAATGGCACGCCCGCCAACGGGCCAACGTCTTCACCCGCCGCGATGCGCGCATCCAAGTGATCTGCAGTTTCCAGGGCGCGCGCGTCTGTCAGTGTGGTGAAGGCGACGAGCGACCCGTCGGTCTGCCGGATACGTTCGAGCGAGGTTTCGACCGACTGCCGCGCGGTCATGCGGCCACCGCGGACGGCCGCGGCGATCTCGTGGGCGGACAAGTTTATCCAGGTGGTCATTCAGCGATCTCCGGCGGAAGTGACCAGACCGGAGCATTCTCGCAGCGCGGACGCAGCGGCGCGGCCATGACTGTCGCCACAAGGGCCGAATTCTGCTCGACCACGGCGGCAATCGCGCCGAGGCGCGTCCCGTCTGGTTTCATGCCGAGGGCCGCGAGGCCGCGGCGCACTTCGTCTTCGGTCACGGCCATGGTTCAGGCGGCCTCCAGCTTGTCGAGAAGGGCAGGGCGCACCCCCGACCAGGGACGGGCGGCTTCGAACGCGGCCGCGGCGCGCAGCACCAGCGGGTCGTCGAGATGGCGACCGACGATCTGCAGTCCGACCGGAAGCCCATCCTTCGTCAGCCCCGCGGGGACGGATGCGGCGGGCTGGCCGGTCATGTTGAAGGGAAAGCAGAAGCCCAGCCACGCCGCCGGATCGACAATCCGGCCATCTGTCTTCTCGGGGCCCTGCATGTGCAGCGCGAAAGGCGGCACGGTCAGAGTGGGCGACAGCAGCAGGTCGTACTGTCCGAAGAACTTCGCCGCGATATTGCACAGTTTCTTGCGTGCCATGTTCGCGTTGGTCAGCATCTCGTCGCCGTGACGGGCCTGAAGCAGCTTCACCAGATGCGGGGACATGTCCCTGGCGCGATCGGGCAGCCAGGCGCGCATCCCGGCAAGGTCGCTGTCGGCCAGCACCAGACCCCAGAAATCCTCGCCCGGATCGTCCCAGCCCGGATCGGCGGCCACCAGCTCGCAGCCGAGGGCGCTTTCGAAGACTGTCACCGCGTCCCGCACCACGCGGCGGACCTCGGGATCGACGGCGAGATAGCCGAAGTCCTCACTGAATGCGATGCGCAGCCTGGGGAGCACTCCGTCCTTGGCCGCATCGAGCCAGGCGACGTCATTGGGGATGGTGTGTCTGTCGCGCATGTCCGGTCCGGCAATCACCGACAGCATCAGAGCCGCGTCCGACACGCTGCGCGACATCGGCCCGATATGTTCGAGGCTTTCCCAGCTAGAGACGCCGGGATAACGCTCGTCGCGGCACCCAGGCCAGAGCGGCACCCGCCCCATTGAGGCCTTGATGCCGACCAGGCCGCAATGCGCCGACGGGATGCGGACGGAGCCGCCGCCATCGGAACCGATGGCAAAAGGAGTGACCCCGGCGGCAACCGAAGCGCCCGATCCGGCGGAGGAACCGCCCGGTGTCAGCTCCGTGTTCCAAGGGTTGCGGGTCGTCTCGAACACCGGGTTGTGGCCGACGCCGCTGTAGCCGAATTCCGGCACATTGGTCTTGCCGAGGATCACTGCGCCCGCGGCCTTCAGCCGCTCGACCGCGATGTCGTCGTCCTGGGGAATGAAATCGCGATAGACGGTCGAACCCATCGCGGTGACCAGATCCTTCGTTGCCACCAGGTCCTTGATGCCCACGGGCACGCCGGCGAGCGGGCCCAGAGCCTCGCCCGCGGCCCGTGCCGCATCGACCGCGGCCGCGGTCTTGCGGGCCAGCTCGGGCGCAGGGGTGCAGAAGGCATGCAGATGCGGCTCGGTCAGTTCCATGCGCGCGATCGCGGCCTCGGTTACCTCGGTGGCCGACAGGCGCTTGCTTCGAACAGCTTCGGCGATCTCGCCGGCGGAGAGCGCGGCGTAACTTTCATGCGTCAAACTCATGCGGGAAGGTCCTTTTGGTTAAGGCGGAAATGGCACGCGGCGGCGTGGCCTCCGTGCTCGATCAGCGGCGGCGCCGTCTGCGCGCAAAGCTCCTGGCCCATGGGGCAGCGCCCGTAGAAACGGCAGACATTCGGATCGGGGTCGATCGGACTGCGCGGCTCGCCATCGAGGCGCACGCGCTCCATCTCCGCGGCGCCGGGAATCGCCGAGAGCAACGCCTTGGTGTAGGGATGCGCCGGCCGTTCGAAGATGTCCTTCACCGGCGCGCATTCGATGATCTTTCCAAGATACATCACCGCGACCCGGTCGCAGACCAGCTTGACGACATTGAGATCGTGGCTGACGAACAGATAGCTCATCCCCAGCGTCTCGCGCAGTTCTCCGAGCAATTGCAGGATCACTACCTGCACCGACACGTCGAGCGCCGAGGTCGGTTCGTCGAGTATGAGCAATTCAGGGCGCAGTATGATGGCGCGTGCGATGCCGACGCGAGCCTTCTGACCCCCGGACAGCTGATGCGGATAACGGCTCAGAAGCTCCGGCGGCAGGCGGGTGATGCGTGCGGCTTCATGCACGGCCTCGGTTACCTCGGTCCGGGTCTTCCTGCCGCCCAGACGGCGCAGCGGGTCGGCGATGCTGTCGAATATGCGGAACTGCGGGTTGAGGCTGTCGGTCGGGTCCTGAAATACCACCTGAATGCGCTTGCGCTCTGCGTGGGTGCCGAAACGGCGTGCGGGAATGTCGCCGATGCTCTGTCCGTCGATGCGGATCGCACCGGTGGTCGGATCGATCAGTCTGGACAGCACACGCACAAGAGTGGATTTTCCACAGCCGGACTCACCGACAAGACCAAGACTTTCTCCACGTGATATGGTCAGGCTGACCCCGTCCACCGCGTGCAACTGGCCCGAGCCTGTCGGGTAGATCTTCGCGACGTTCTCCAGCTCCAGAAGCGGGGCAGTCATTCGCTTTCCCTCCATGGCATGTGGCATGCGACCTCGTGGCTGGCGTCCAGTTTTACCCGGGGGAGCGGTGCGGCGCAGGCGGGCGTGCTCTGCGGACAGCGATGGACAAATCGGCAGGGCGGCAGTTCTCTGCGCAGGTCGGGCAGCGAGCCGGGAATGGCTGCCAGTTCGGACAGCGTGGTGGCACCGTGCGGCGTCGCCTGCATCAGCAGGCCGGTGTATGGATGTGTCGCGCGCTGGAATATGTCGGTCGTCGTGCCCTGTTCGACGATGTGACCGGCGTGCATGACCGCGAAGCGATCGCAGTATTCCGCTGCCAGCGTCAGGTCGTGGGTGATCAGGATCGTGGACATCTGCCGTTGCGAGGATTTCTCGCGGATGAGGTCCATGATCACCGCCTGCGTGGTCACGTCGAGTCCGGTGGTCGGTTCGTCAGCGATCAGCAGTTCCGGCTCGCTGGCAAAGGCCAGCGCGATCATCACGCGCTGGCACATGCCGCCGGACAGCTCGAAAGGATAGGCGTGATAGCGACGCTTTGGGTCGGGTATGCGCACCTCCGCCAGCGCCATGATCGCCGCTTCATGGGCTTCGCGCTTGGGCATGGCGCGGTGTGCCCGCAGCACATCGACGATCTGATCGCCGATGGAGCGGATCGGGTTCAGCGCGGCGCGGGCGTTCTGGAAGATCATCGTCATGCGCTTGCCACGCAAGGAGGCGACCTCGGCATCGCTCGCGCTACGCAGGTCCACCCCGCCACAAACCATGCGGTCGGCGGTCACATGCGCCGAGCTGCCAAGCAGTCGCATCACCGCATAGGCGGACACGGATTTCCCCGAACCGCTTTCGCCGACCAAACCCATGGTCTCGCCGCGTACGAGCTGGAAAGAGACGCTTTCAAGCGCGTGAACCATGCCGTCGCGGGTGGCGAAATCGACCTTGAGGTTCCGGATGTCGAGGATGGGAACCTGGGTCATGTTCGGCCTTTCGGATCAATGATGTCGCGCAGTCCGTCGCCGAGCAGGTTGAAGCAGAACACGGCGAGTACCAGCGCCGCCCCGGGAAAGAAGAAGATCCACCATTCCCCGGAAAAAATGTAATTGGCGCCTTCCGAAACCATGATCCCCCATTCGGGGGTAGGTGGGCGGACACCGAGGCCGATGAACGAAAGACCCGCGGCGTTCAGGATCGCCCAGCCGAGGTTGAGCGAGACCTGTACCATCATCGGCGGCAGGATGTTCGGCACGAGGTGCACGGCGAGGATGCGCGCCGAAATATTGCCGCTGAGCCGGGCTGCCTCGACGAAGCCCGCGTCGCGGCGACTGTTCACCTCGGCCCGTGCAAAGCGGATGTAGAAGGGCAGGTTGATGATCGCGGTGGCGTAGACGATGTTCCACACCGTGTTGCCGAGCGCCGCGACCACGCCCATGGCCAGCACGAACAGCGGGAAGGCCATGATCGTGTCGACCATCCGCCCGACGAGGCGATCGGTCCAGCCGCCGAAATACCCGGCCGCGGCCCCGAACCCGAGCCCGAGAACGAAGGAGATCGAGACTGCTGCGATGGCGATACCGAAGTCTACCCGCGCGGCGACGATGGTGCGGCTCAGCACGTCCCGTCCCAACTGGTCGGTGCCGAACGGATGTGCCCAGCTTGGCGGCTGCAGCGTGTCGGTGGACGTCGCAAGCGCATCGTAGGGCGCGATCGCCTCCCCGAAAATCGCTGCAATCACGAAGAGGGAGAAAAGCGCCATCGCGAAGGCGGTCAGCGGGTTGGACTTCATCGCATGGACAAAGCCCGACCAGAAATTGGCGAGCAGCGACGGCTCTTTCTGCGTATCGATTGCGGAAGGTCCGGTATGGTCAGTCATCGTAACGCACCCTCGGATCGACGATCATGTTCAAGATATCCACGCCCAGATTGAGCAGGATGTAGAGGACGGCCATCATGACGACGAAGCCCTGTATCGCCGCATAGTCCGACGTCAGCACTGCCTCGACTGCGTAGGTGCCGATGCCGGGCCAGCCGAAGACCTGCTCGATCAGCACATTGGCTCCGAGCAGGAAGGAAAAGATCATACCCAGGATATTGACCACCGGCAGCAGGGCGTTTCGGAACCCGTAGGTCCACAGGATCTTGCGACGGGGCAGGCCCTCGGCCCTGGCGGTGGTGATGAACTCGCTGCCAAGAACTCCGATCATGGATGCCCGCGTCATCCGCGCCAGCGGCGCCAGCGCGAAGAGTCCCAGCGAGATTGCCGGCAGGACGAGCTGGCCGAGCGCGGCGCGTGCTGTTCCGACGTCGCCCGCGATCAGTGCATCTATGGTGAAGAATCCGGTCACCGTCGGCGGGACCGGGAAGTAGATCGCAAGTCGGCCGATCGGCGACGGCGCCCAGCCGAGCTTGTAGTAGAAGACGAATATCAGCACCAGCGCGGTGAAGAACGAGGGGAAGGCAGCGGCGGCGGTTACCGTGCCGCGGCACAGGTGATCGATCCAGGAGCCAGGGTTGACCGCGGCCCAAAGGCCCAGCGGCACCGCCACGACAATGGCGAAGAGCAGCGCGTAAAGTGTCAGCTCGAAAGAGGCGGGCAACCGTCGCACGAGGTCGGTCAGCACCGGCTGACCCGAATTGAACGACCGTCCCAGATCGCCCTGAACAAGATCGCCGACATAGGTCACGAACTGCGCCGGCAGCGGTTGGTCGAGCCCGAGCCGCGCCTTGGTCTCTGCAATCGACTCCGCCGTGGCGGAGGGGCCGGCGAAATAGGCAGCCGGATCGCCGGGGAGAGTATGGCTGATCACGAAGGTGACGATGATGACCCCGATCAGGCTTGGCACCGCACTCAAAAAGCGTTTGGCGATCAACTTGATCATTCCAGCGCCTCAAACAGCTGCGCCGAGGTGCCGACGGTGCCGAAGAGACCGTCGCCCATCTTCGTGAAGGTCAGGATCGCATCGTGGTTGTGCGTCAGCGTGGCGGCGCAGCAATCGTCCAGCAGCATACATTCGAAGCCGCGGTCATTGGCGTCGCGCATGGTGGTGTGCACGCAGCAATCGGTGGTCACTCCGGTGAAGATCAGGTTGCGGATTCCGCGTGCATGCAGGATCTGCTCGAGGTCGGTGGCATAGAAGGCGCCCTTGCCGGGTTTGTCGATGATCGGCTCGCCCGCCGCAGGGGCGAGCTCCGGCACGATCTCCCAGCCTGGCTCGCCGCGGGTCAGCATCCGGCCGCAGGGGCCGGAGGTGCCGATTTCGGCCCCCTCGCGGGCCGACCGCCAGCGCTTGTTCTCGTTGAGGTCGGCGAGGTCGGGCCGGTGGCCTTCACGGGTGTGGATGACCGGGAAGCCGAGCGCGCGCATCCGCCCGAGCACCGCACGGATCGGCTCGACGACGGCGCGCATCGGTGCCGGATCGGCGCCATGCTGGCCGACCCAGCCTTCTGGGTCGCAGAAGTCGCGCTGCATGTCGATGATGATCAGTGCCGTGTCGGCGGGCGAGAAGCCCCCGTCGAAGGGCCAGGCGTAGGGCTCGGAATTGACTTGGAAATAGGCGGTCACGCGGCGTCTCCCGTCACGCTTGCGATGACGTCATCAGAGGCCGCGATCGATCCCCATAGACCGTTCGAGAGGCGGAAGACCTCGATCTGTGCCTCGTGGTTGGAATGATCGGCGGCGCCACAGCAATCTTCGAGCAGCAGGCATTCGTAACCGCGGTCGTTGGCGTCGCGCAGAGTGGATTGCACGCAGCAATCGGTGGTCACGCCGGCGATCATCAGGTTGCGGATGCCGCGGGTGCGCAACACGGTGTCGAGGTCGGTGCCCATGAAGGCACCCTTTCCGGGCTTGTCGATCACCACCTCGCCCTCGGCCGGGGCAAGTTCCGGAATGATATCCCAGTTCGGCTCGCCGCGGATCAGGAAGCGTCCGAGCGGACCCATGGCGCCGATGCCCTTGCCGTTCAGCCTTTGCGAGCGCCAGAGCTTGTTCGCCGGCAGATCGCTCAGATCGGGCCGATGCCCTTCGCGGGTGTGAATGATGGTGTAGCCAGCAGGACGCAGCACATTCAGCAGGCTCTGGATCGGTCCGATCGCACGGCGTGTATTGCGCAGATCCACGCCGCGGGAATGCACCCAACCGCCTTCGCCGCAGAAGTCGATCTGCATGTCGATGATGATGAGCGCGGTATTTTCGGGGCGCAGGTCTCCGTCAAAGGGCCATGGGTATAGGCCCTGAACATGCGAGGTCATGTGGAGGCTCCTAGCAAATTTGGATGTCTTCGGGTGGCGTCGGCGGGAGATGCCCCGGGCATCCCCCGCCACATCGTCATTCGGCTCGCGAAATGGTGCGGAAATCCAGGAAGGTGTGGAACCAGTAGACGTAGCCTTCGATGTCGTTCTGCATCGCGACATCCATGAAGTCCTGAGCCACCGGGATCTTCGGAAGCGTTGTCATCACATGGTCGATGATGCCGGTGATCTCTTGGTCGTAGGCGGCGCTGTCGGTCTCGAAACGTGCCTTCTGGATCATCTCGTCAAGTGCCTCGTCTTGCTGCGAGGCGACGTTGAACACCGAGTTGTTGGCGCCATAGTAGGTCCAGTAGAAATGGTACTCCGGCCAGTCGAGCCATGCATGGAAGCTGGTCACGGCCATCGGCATGGATTTGTCGAGCATCTTGGAGAACCAGTTGGAGCCCGGCACCTTCTCGACCGTCACGTCGACGCCGATCTTCGCGAGGTTCTGCTGGATCAGCAGCGCCATCGGTTCGCGCGTGGTGGCACGCGACAGGTCAAGATAGATCGTGCTTTCGAAACCGTCGGGGTAGCCGGCTTCGGTCAGCAGTTCCTTCGCCTTGTCCAGATCGGTGTGATAGGGGCTCGGTACCGGCCAGGCGACGTCATATTCACTTCCGGGTTCGGCGCCGAACATTGGTGCGGCACGACCGTAGAAGGCATCGCTCATGATCGCCTCGTAGGGAATGGCATATGCCATCGCCTCGCGCACCTTCGGATTGTCGAAGGGCGGCATGTTGACATTCATCTCGAGGTTCACGATGGCCGATTGCTTCGGTACGCCGATGACCTTCACCTCGTCTGAATCCGCAAGTTCTGCGAAATCCTTGGGCGGCAGGCCGACTGAAACATCCGCGTCGCCGCTTTCCAGCAGCGCGCGACGGGTTCCGGCGGAGGCAATCTGGCGATAGACCACGGTCTTCATCGCCGGCAGGTCGCCGTTCTTCCAGTCGTCGAAGCGACTGAAAACGATCTCGTTGCCGGGCGTCCAGCGGACCACGTCGTAGGCGCCGCCGCCAGCGGTATTGTTCGCCAGCCATTCGGTCGCCCAAGGGTCATCATCGGTCGCATGTTCCAGCGCGAGGTCCGAGTTGATGACGATCGGAATCGGGGTCGTGAGGTCGGGCAGCGCGAGCTTGTTGCCGTCCGGCACGGTGATCCTGAACGTATGCGTGTCCAATGCCTCGAACTGGTCGGGCTCGGTCATCGAACCGGCGCCCATCTGGATCAACGGGAAGCCCCCGGCCTCCACGGCTCGGTCGAACGACCATTTGACGTCCTTGGCCTCGACCGGCGAGCCGTCGTGGAACGTGGCATCCTCACGCAGATGGAAAGTCAGCTCGGTGCCATCTTCGCTGACGTCCCAGCTGGTGGCCAGTTCCGGCAAGACCTCGGTCTTGTCGTAGACGAGGGTTCCGTCTTCCAGCGTCTTGACCCCGTGTTTGACCAGCCGATCGTAGACGTGGAGCGCAACGAGGCGCGTGTAATCGTTGGACGTGGGGGTCTGGGTGTCGAGGGAGTTTGGCCCTTGCTCGCCCACGGCAATAATCACGTCTTCGCGCGATTGCGCCACCGCAGGCAAGGCCGCCGAGGAGGCGATCAGCGCGCTGAGACCCAGCGTCTTGATCGTGGCAGAAATGGTCATTTCAAGCTCCTGTTGGATCGGTTCGAGACTCTCTGCGGCGCGAAGCTGCGCCTCGGGTCTCGCGGCCATTCAATGCGTTGCGCAGCGGCGGAGCGACCGTCACGTCAATGCAATGATTTCAAACGGCTCCTGATGGTTAATGTTTGTTCAAGTATGCAAGTAAAGATTAATTAGCGGTCTCTTTTGTGATATTCACACAAAATGAACTTATTATATGTGCGAGTAAACATGCTGGGCGCGCTGATGTTGGATGCCGGGGCATCAGTCACCGCATGTTGTCTGGCAAAGGACTGAATGACCCCGCGCACTTCCGTCGCCTTTGTGTCTCGGTTTCTGCTGCCGCTCGAACCTGAGCGGCAGCAGCACTCCGATCTGTGCATGGTCTTGCTGTAAATGCCGGCTCTTCCTCGTCGGATAAGCTGAGTCCGGTCCAACGTGAGGAGCGGAAGATGACCAGATTGAAGTCCAGCGAAGAGCCGGTCATCCAGTGGCCGGCAGGCGATCACGAAGCGGTCGGCCGGGAGGGCTGCTCCGCAGGGAACGGCGGGTATCTGCCGTAAGCGCGATGGGTTCGGTCGCGCGTCGTCCGCGTCGTGGACGAACTCATGGCAGTATGGAGGGCGCACCGTTGTCCGACCGACGATGGCGAGTGACGAATTCAAGAAGGAGGCGCCGATGATTCCCGGGTGAAGTCCTGAGCCTTCCTTCCTTCTCCGGGTGCAACGGCACGTGCGGTGGCATCGACGCCCGGTTCCGCAACGAGCCGCTCGACGGAGAGGTCTTCCGCCCGCTCCGCGAGACCGACGTCCTCATCGAGCGGTGGCAGCGCTCCGAGCTGCAGGCCCCCGTTGCCGGCTCCTACGACGCTCGGTTCGCTGAGGTGTTTGGCTGGAACGAAGCGACGTTCTCCGAGGTCAGACCGCCCAGCCGGGGCCGGCGCGCACGGCGGCTGCGGCCGCCTCATTGCTTGACAACGAACTCCGCCGGGACGGCGCCCGTCAGGTCGGGGAGCCGCCCGGGGGCGATGGCGAAGACATGTCGCGGCGTGCCCGCCGCCGCCCAGACCACGTCGAAGTCCAGAAGGCGCGGGTCGATCCAGGCGCGGATCGGGTTGATGTGCCCGACCGGGGCCACGCCGCCGATGGCGAAGCCGGTCTGGGCCCGGATCAGCTCGGCGTCGGCCTTGCCAAGCGGCTCGCCCACCAGCGCCGCGGCTGCGTCATCGTCCACGCGATTGCCACCGGCGGTCAGGAACAGGACGGCCTCGCCGCTGGCGGTCGCGCGGTAGATGATCGACTTGGCGATCTGGTCGATCTCGCACCCGACGGAGGCTGCGGCCTCCGCCGCCGTGCGGGCCGCGCCGACCTCCAGGATCTCGGGCGCAACGCCCGCATCTTCCAATGCTGCGCGCACCCGCTTGAGGCTCTTGCTCATGTCCCGTTCCCCATCTGTCCCGGCCGGCGCGACGCAACACCAAAGTCGCCCCCGGCGCAACCGTTGCACCCCGGGCAAAACCGTGGCCAATTCGGCGCCATGACCTTCGCATCCCGCCTGACGCGCCTGCCCACCGCCTACGATTCCGACCACGCCGCGGACACCGCCGCAGAGGTGCCCTGGGCCTCCGGCGAGGTCCGCGATCTTCTGACCGGCGCGGGCGGGACCAGCCCGCACCTGCAATCTCTGATCGGCAAGGAGGCCGGCTGGCTTCAAGGCGCGCTCGACGATGTCGACGCCGCGCTTCCGTCGCTCTTCGCGGAATTGCGCGAGGGCCCGGTGGAGCGGCGCGCCGACGATCTGCGCCGGGCCAAGCGGCGGGTCGCGCTGCTGACCGGCCTCTGCGATCTCGGCGGCGTGTGGGAGCTCGAGGCGGTGACGCAGGCCCTGAGCGATTTCGCGGACCTCGCCGTGCACCTCGCGCTGCAGGCTACGGTCGGCCACGAGATCCGCCGCGGCAAGCTGCCGGGGCAGGGCGAGGACGACATCGCGGATGCCGGCGGCATCGTCGCCCTCGCCATGGGCAAGATGGGCGCGGGAGAGCTCAACTATTCCTCCGACATCGACCTCATCTGTCTCTTCGACGAGACCCGCTTTGCGCCCGAGGATTTCCACGACGCCCGCGCCTCCTTCGTGCGGGCCACGCGCAAGATGTGCGGGATGCTCAGCGACTTGACAGGGGAAGGCTACGTCTTCCGTACCGACCTGCGGCTTCGGCCCGACCCGGCCGTCACACCCGTCTGCATGGCCATGGAGGCGGCGGAGCGCTACTACGAGAGCCTCGGGCGCACATGGGAACGGGCGGCCTACATCAAGGCGCGCGCCGCCGCCGGCGACATCGCGGCGGGCGAGCGGTTCCTGAAGACGCTCACCCCCTTCGTCTGGCGTCGGCACCTCGACTTCGCGGCGATTCGCGACGCCCACGAGATGCGCCTGCGGATCCGCGCGCAGAAGGGCCTGGGCGGGCCGATCACGCTGTCCGGGCACGACATGAAGCTAGGCCGCGGCGGCATCCGCGAGATCGAGTTCTTCACCCAGACCCGCCAGATCATCGCCGGCGGGCGCGACCCGGACCTGCGCGTGCGCGGCACCGTGGCGGGGCTGGCGAAGCTGGCGGAGAAGGGCTGGGTCCCCGAGGAGGTGGCTTCGGACCTTACCGACGCCTACCGCGCCCACCGCGAGGTGGAGCACCGCGTCCAGATGCTGCGCGACGCGCAGACCCATGACCTGCCGTCCTCGGAGGACGAGATGGCGCGGCTGGCCTGCCTGATGGGCCGCGACCGCGACGCGCTGGAGGCGGAGCTGCACCAGCGGCTCGAGATGGTCCACGAGGTCATGGAAGACTTCTTCGCCCGCGAAGGCGGCGGCGGGAGGGCCCCCGAAGAGCCCGAGTTCGGCGCGGATACGACGCAGCGCTGGCCGACCTATCCGGCCCTGCGCTCGGCCCGCGCGGTGGAGATCTTCGACCGCCTACGCCCCGAGATCCTGCGGCGCCTGTCGCGCGCCGCCAAGCCTGACGAGGCGCTTCTGGCCTTCGACGGCTTCCTCGCGGGCCTGCCGGCGGGCGTGCAGCTTTTCTCGCTCTTCGAGGCGAACCCGCAGCTTATCGACCTTCTGATCGACATCGTCTCGGTGTCGCCCGACCTCGGCCGATATCTGTCGCGCAATGCCGGCGTCTTCGACGCGGTGATCGGCGGCGATTTCTTCGACGACTGGCCGGGGCTGCCGGCGCTCGTGGCGTCGCTGGAGCGAACGCTGGCACGAGAGGGCGATTACGAACGTCGGCTCGACGCGGCGCGGCGCTGGGGCAAGGAATGGCATTTCCGCGCCGGCGTGCACCTTCTGCGCGGTCTCATCGGGCCCGAGGAGGCGGCAGCGCAGTATTCCGACGTGGCCGAAGCGACGCTCACCGCGCTCTGGCCGGTTGTGGTGGAGGAGTTCGCCGCCAAGCACGGCGACCCGCCGGGCCGGGGCGCGGCGGTCATGGGCATGGGCAGCCTAGGCTCCAGGCGGCTGCACGCGCGGTCCGACCTCGATCTCATCGTCATCTACGATGCCGATGGGGTGGAGGCGTCGGAGGGCCGGAAGCCATTGTCGTCAAGGGTTTACTACGCGCGGCTCACGCAGGCGCTGGTGACCGCGATCACCGCGCCGATGGCCGAGGGGCGGCTCTACGAGATCGACATGCGGCTGCGCCCCTCGGGCAACCAGGGGCCGGTCGCGACGTCGCTGACCTCTTTCCGCGACTACCAGGCGCGCGAGGCCTGGACGTGGGAGCACCTGGCGCTGACCCGCGCGCGCTGCGTGGCCGGCGCGGCCGAGATCTGCGCGGAGGTCGAGGCGGTGCGCGCCGAGGTT
This sequence comes from Roseivivax sediminis, assembly GCF_900112685.1. Lineage (GTDB taxonomy): Bacteria > Pseudomonadota > Alphaproteobacteria > Rhodobacterales > Rhodobacteraceae > Roseivivax > Roseivivax sediminis. Next base: position 56,628 of record NZ_FOMS01000007.1, on the reverse strand, counting down.
CTGAAGACGCCCCGCGACCGCGCCGCGGTGCTGGACGAGGTTGCGACAATGCGCGCGCGGATCCAGGCGGCGAAGGGCAAGGGCGCGTTCTGGGATCCCAAGATCGGCCGCGGCCGGATGCAGGAGATCGAGCTTGTCGCGCAGACCGGCGCGCTGCTGGCGGGCAAGGACACGCGCTCGGTCGCCGGCGGGCTTGCGGCGGCGACGGGGTGCGGCTGGCTCGGCCCGCAGGACGCCGAGGCGCTGGAGGCGACGCACGGCGCGCTGTGGGCGCTGCAGATCGGCACGCGGCTGATCCATGACGGCCCGGTGGAGCCGGAGACACTCGGCGATGGCGGCGCAGCGGTAGTGCTGCGCCTGACCGGGGCGGAGTCGCTTGAGGCGCTGGCGGGCACGTTGCGCAGCGCGACGGAGCGGGCGGCGGCGGCGATCGACCGGGCGCTCGGGCAGGAGGCGGCGGCGTGACCGGGCAGGGCGATGCGGCCGATCCGCGGGGCGTGATCCGCGAAGCCTACGCGATCGAGGGGATCGGACCGGAGGATTGCCGGTCGATCTTCCTCGACTGGGCGCTGACGGTGCCGGCGGAGGCCGACACCGAGGCGCTGATCCGGACGCTCTTGGCGCGTCACGGTACGCCGGATCACCCGATGACAGCCGTCCTGCGCGAGGGGCTGGGCACGGTGCGCCCGCGCCGTCGGGGCGGCGCCGTCGGCCGGCGCGGTGGCTCGGTCTGAGGCTTAGCCCGTCGGGAGGGCAGCGGCCTCGCGCGCAAGCGCGGTGATGCCGTCCCAGTCGCCCGCGGCGACCTTGTCCTTCGGCGCGACCCAGGAGCCGCCGACGCAGAGCACGTTGGAGAGGCCGAGATAGTCGCGCGCGTTTCCGAGCGACACGCCCCCCGTCGGACAGAAGCGCACCTGCTGAAGCGGCGCACCGATGGCCTTCAGCGCAGGCGCGCCGCCGTTCGCCTCGGCCGGGAAGAACTTCTGCACGGTGTAGCCGCGTTCGAGAAGTGCCATCACCTCGGTCGAGGTGGCAGCACCGGGCAGCATCGGCAGGTCCGCCTCTTCTGCGGCATCGAGGAGCCGGTCGCTCGCGCCCGGCGAGACGCCGAATGTGGCGCCGGCATCCACGGCGGCGGCCACGTCCTCGGGCGTCAGCAGCGTGCCGGCACCGACGCGACCGCCCTCCACCTGCGCCATCTCGCGGATCGCGTCGAGCGCGGCAGGCGTGCGCAGCGTGACCTCGAGGACCGGCAGGCCGCCGGCGACGAGCGCCTCGGCCAAGGGACGTGCCTGCGCGGCGTCGTCGATGACGAGTACGGGGATCACGGGAGCAAGGCGGCAGAGCGCCTCGCTTGCTGTGCTTGCGTCACTGGGGGTCATGTCGTGCGAAACCTTGCGCTTGTGGCGGGGGCGGAGCCTCCGGCGGGAGTATTTGTCACGAGAAGAAGGCGCAAGGGCAGGGTCAGACGACCACTGCCGCGCCGTTCGAGGAGAGGCCGACGTTCTGGCGGAAGACCTCGAAGATCTCGCGCCCGACGCCGTGGCCGTTGCCCTTAAGGTCGGCGGTCACGGGATCGCGGGCGTCGAAATCGGCCTCGAGGCAGTCGATCGTGCCGTTCGTGGCATCGACGCGCACGCGGTCGCCGTCGCGCAGTTTGGCAAGCGGGCCGCCCTTGGCCGCCTCGGGCGAGACGTGGATCGCCGAAGGCACCTTGCCGGAGGCGCCGGACATGCGACCGTCTGTGACCAGCGCGACCTTGAGGCCACGGTCCTGCAGCACCGCGAGCGTGGGGGTGAGCGAGTGCAGTTCGGGCATGCCGTTCGCGGTCGGGCCCTGGAAGCGCACGACGACCACCGTGTCCTCGGTGAACTCGCCGGCCTTGAAGGCGTCCTTCACCTCCTGCTGGTCTTGGAAGATGCGCGCCTTGGCCTCGATCACGTGGCGCGAGGGATCGACCGCGGAGGTCTTCATCATGCCCTTGCCGAGATTGCCATCGAGCTGCTGCAGCCCGCCGGTGGGCTGGAACGGGTCCGAGGCCGGGCGCAGGATCTTGTCGTTCTGCGTCGTGCCCGCGCCGGGGCCCCAGGTGACCCGGCCGCCGTCGAGCTTGGGCTCCTCGCGGTAGCGCGAGAGCCCGTCGCCGGCGACGGTGCGCACGTCCTCGTGCAGAAGGCCGGCATCCAGAAGCTCTCCGATCATGAACGACAGGCCGCCGGCGGCGTGGAAGTGGTTCACGTCGGCAAGGCCATTGGGGTAGACCTTGGCCATCAGCGGCACGGCGTTGGAGATCTCGTCGAAATCCTCGAGCGCGAGCTGCACGCCGGCGGCGCGGGCCATGGCCGGCAGGTGCAGGACGAGGTTCGTCGACCCGCCCGTCGCCATCAGCCCGACGATGCCGTTGACGAAGGCCTTCTCGTCGAGGATGTCGCCGACGGGGCGGTAATCGTTGCCGAGCCCGGTGATCTGGAGCGCGCGTTCGGTGCCTGCCACGGTCAGCGCCTCGCGCAGCGGTGTGTTCGGGTTCACGAAGGAGGCGCCGGGCAGGTGCAGGCCCATGAACTCCATCAGCATCTGGTTGGAGTTCGCCGTGCCGTAGAAGGTGCAGGTGCCCGGCCCGTGATAGGAGGCCATCTCTGCCTCCATCAGCTTGTCGCGGCCGACCTCGCCGGCGGCGAATTGCTGGCGCACCTTGGCCTTCTCGTCGTTCGGCAGGCCGGAGGTCATCGGCCCCGCGGGCAGGAAGATGCCCGGGATGTACCCGAAGGTCGCGGCCGCGATCACGAGCCCCGGCACGATCTTGTCGCAGACGCCGAGATAGAGCGCCGAATCGAACGTGTTGTGGGACAGCGCGACCCCGGCGGCGAGCGCGATCACGTCGCGCGAGAAGAGCGAGAGCTCCATCCCCACCTGGCCCTGGGTGACGCCGTCGCACATCGCCGGCACGCCGCCCGCGACCTGCGCGGTGCCGCCCTGGGCGCGGGCGGCTTCGCGGATCAGGGCAGGGAAGGTCTCGAACGGCTGGTGCGCCGAGAGCATGTCGTTGTAGGCGGTGACGATGCCGATATTCGGTGCCCGGCTGCCGGCGAGCGCGTCCTTGTCGTCCCCCATCGCCGCGTAGGCATGCGCCTGGTTGCCGCAGCTCAGATGCGCGCGGCGGGGGCCTTCTTCGGCGGCACGGCGCATGCGGTCGAGATAGGTGCCGCGGCTCTCCTCGGAGCGGGCGCGGATGCGGTCGGTCACGGCTTGGATCGTGGCGTTGAGGGTCATGGGCGGGGCTCCTTGTCCCTTGGCTCGGCCCCCTCGGGAGCGCGCTGGGTCGGCGACAATTTCGATGTAACGCGGTTAGCGCTAACAGTAAAGACGGCGGCTGGCGGTCCGGGTTGGCTACGGAAAGCCGGTACCCGCATGCGCTCCGGCTTTCCCTTGTACCGCGGCGCGGCTAAGAGGGGCGGCATGACGCAGCCCCCCGACGCCCCCGACGAAAACACCGCCGCCGACCTGCCGGTCGTGCGGCTGAAGCCGAAATCCAAGCCGCAGGCGATCCGCCGCGGCTATCCGTGGATCTATGCCGACGAGCTGGTGACGGACCGGCGTACCAAGGCGCTGGCCCCCGGCACCATCGCGCGGCTGGAGGATGCCGAGCGCACGCCGCTCGCGCGTGTGGCGGTCAATCCCAACTCCAAGATCATCGCGCGGGTGATCGACCGCGAGGGGAGGGGGATTCCCGATCATGCCTGGTTCGTCGCGCGGCTGAAGCGGGCGCTGGCGCTGCGCGAACGGCTCTACGACGCGCCGTTCTACCGGCTGGTCCACGCCGAAGCGGACGGGTTGCCGGGGGTTGTCATCGACCGGTTCGGCGACATCGCGGTGATTCAGCCGAACGCGGCCTGGGCCGATGTGCTGATCGACCCGCTCGCCGCGGCGCTGGCGGAGGTTACGGGCGTCACCACGATCCTCAAGAACGCCGGCGGGCGGGGGCGTACGCTGGAAGGGCTGGACGCCGAGGACGAGGTGCTGAGGGGCAGCGCGCCCGAGGGGCCCGTCGAGGTTGCGATGAACGGCGCGACCTACATGGCCGACCTGACCGGCGGGCAGAAGACGGGGCTCTTCTACGACCAGCGCGAGAACCAGGCCTTCGCGGCGCGGCTGGCGCGCGGGGAGGACGTGCTCGACGTCTTCTCTCATGTGGGGGGCTTCGCGCTCGCGGCGCTGGCGAACGGTGCGAGCTCGGCGCTCGCGGTGGACGGGTCGGCCCCGGCGCTGGCGCTGGCCGAGGCCGGGGCGACGGCTTCGGGCGTCGCGGAGAGGTTCGAGGCGCGGCAGGGCGATGCCTTTGCCCAACTCGAAGCGCTGGGCGCTGAGAACCGCCGCTTCGGGCTGGTGATCTGCGATCCGCCCGCTTTCGCGCCGGCCAAACCTGCGCTTGAGGCGGGCCTGCGCGCATATGAGCGCGTGGCAAAGCTGTCGGCGCCGCTGGTGGCGCCGGGCGGCGCGCTGGTGCTCTGCTCCTGCTCGCACGCGGCGGACCTGGCGGCGTTCCAGGGCGCCTGCCTGCGCGGCATCGGCCGTGCCGGGCGGCGGGCGCAGCTGATCTATACCGGGCAGGCGGGGCCGGACCATCCGCTGCTGCCGCAACTGGCCGAGTCGGGGTATCTCAAGGCGCTCGTGTTCCGGTTGTGAAGGTGCTGATCGACACCTGCGTGCTCTACCCCACGGTGATGCGCGAGGTGGTGCTGGGCGTCGCGGGCACGGGCGCCTTCACGCCGCTCTGGTCGGCGCGGATCCTCGAGGAATGGGCCCGGGCGGCGCGCAAGCTCGGCCCCGGCGGCGAGGCGCAGGCGCGAAAGGAGATCGCGGAGGTCCGGGCGCGCTGGCCGGGCGCGGAGATGACGTGGCCGCCGTCGCTGGAGGCGCGGCTCTGGCTGCCGGACGGCAACGACATCCACGTGCTCGCGGCCGCCATCGCGGGCTCCGCCGACGTGATCCTGACGGTGAACGCGCAGGATTTCCCGCGCGGCACTCTGGCCGAGGAAGGGCTGTCGCGCGCCGACCCCGACGGGTTCCTGCTCGGACTCTGGCAGGCCAGGCCCGAGGCGGTGGCCGGGGCGGCCGGCGCCGTGCTTGCCCGCGCGCGCGACATCTCGGGTGAGGACTGGCAGATGCGCCCGCTTCTCAAGAAGGCCCGGCTGCCGCGTCTGGGCAAGGCGCTCGGCTGAGCGGCTTGCCGGGGGCGGCCTGCGCTGCTAACGCCGATCCCTGAGCATTTTCATTGGACACCGCGAGATGGCCCGAGACGTGACCGTCGATCCCCCCCGGCTCGAAATCCGCAACCTTGCCAAGAGCTTCGCGGGCAAGGCGGTTGTCGACGACGTGTCCCTGACGATCGCGCCGGGCAACGTGACCTGCCTGCTGGGGCCCTCGGGCTGCGGCAAATCCACGACGCTGCGGATGATCGCGGGGGTGGAGATGCAGGACAGCGGCACCATCCACGTGGACGGCGCGCTGGTCTGCGACACCGTGTTCCGCGTGCCGCCCGAGCGACGCTCCATCGGGTTGATGTTCCAAGATTTTGCGCTGTTTCCGCATCTTACCGTGGGTGCCAACGTCGCCTTCGGCCTGACCGGCCCTAAGGCCGAGCAGGAAGAGAGGGTGCGCCACCTTCTGTCGCGCGTCGGGCTCGAAGGCTACCGGGACAACTGGCCGCACGAGCTGTCGGGCGGGGAGCAGCAGCGCGTCGCGCTCGCCCGCGCGCTTGCGCCGCGGCCGCGCATCATGCTGATGGATGAGCCGTTCTCGGGCCTCGACAACCGCCTGCGCGACGGCATCCGCGACGAGACGCTGGCCGTCCTGAAGGAAGAGGGCACCGGCGTCCTGCTGGTCACGCACGAGCCCGAAGAGGCGATGCGCATGGCGGACGAGATCGCGCTGATGCGCGACGGCAGGATCGTGCAGATCGGCGCGCCCTACAACATCTACACCGCCCCCGCGGACAAGGAGGCGGTGGCCTTCTTCAGTGATATCAACGTCCTGCAGGGCGTCGTTCACGGGGCGCTGACCGACACGCCGTTCGGCGCCTTCCTCACGCCGGGCCATCCCGACGGCGCGCGGGTGGAGATTGTGTTCCGCCCCCAGCACGTGTCGATCGACTTCGATCGTGGCGGGCGCGGCCCGAACCCGACCGACCGGGCGGGCACGCCGGCGCGCGGCGTGGTGGCCCGGGCGCGCTTCATGGGCTCCGAAAGCCTCGTGGAATTCCGCATGGACCATGACGGCGAGGTGCTGCGCGCGACCGTCCCCAACGTCTTCCTGCCGGCGGTCGGCACGCCGATGTGGCTGACCGTGCGCCGCGACCGCTGCTTCGTGTTCCCGGCTGCGGGCTAGGGCGTGCGGGCGCGGTAGTCCGACAGCCGCTTGCCAGGCTCGTCGACGAACAGGCCCGGCAGAGGGCTCAGCGCCCGCACCCTGTCGATCCGGAAACTGGTGAAGTCGCCGGACCCTTCGTCCCAGGCGATGCAGGTCCAGACGCGGCCCCAGTAATCCACGTGCAGCGGGCGGATGTCGCGCGGCGCGTCCTCCTCCGCCAGCGTCACCCGCAGCTTCTGCCGCGCCCGGATCGCGCGGCGGATCGCCGGCATGTGGCGGAACCCCTCCGCCGCCTCCGCGAACGGGTAGGTGGCAAAGCCGAACCGCTCCGCCGCCATGCCGGTATCCTCGGGTAAAACCGCCTCGATCTTCGCGGACAGGGTGCGCGAGGCCTCGGCCATGTCGTCGAGCCCGCTGGCGCCGATGGCCGCAAGACCGAGATGCAGTGCCTCCAGCTCCGGCTCTGTCAGGTTGAGGGGGGGCAGGGTGATCGCCGCGCGTGCGGTGTAGCCGGCGCCGCGCTCACCCTCGATCGGCACGCCCGAGGCGGCCAGCACGTCCATGTCGCGGTAGATCGTGCGCAGCGACACGCCGGTGTCGCGGGCCAGGTCCTCCGCCCGGTGCAGGCGGCCATCCTTCAGCCGCGACATCAGCGCGTAAAGTCTGTCGGCGCGTTTCATCCCGGGTGATTCGCCCTGTGTCGGACTGTCATTCGAACGTCATACTGACAAAAACCTGACAACTGACAAGATAATGTCAAAACCAACCCCGGATTCATCGTCCCGCGCGCCGGAAATCGGTCATTGCCCGCTTTCGCGCTGGGCCGCGAAGCCTTAAATGTGCAGGACGAAGTCCGGCGGCGGCTCCACGCCGCCCGCGCATCCGGGAGACAGATCCATGCTCAACAATATCGGCCTGCCGGGCCTTCTGCTCATCGCCGTCGTGGTGCTCGTGCTCTTCGGGCGCGGCAAGATCTCGGGCCTGATGGGCGAGGTCGGCAAGGGCATCACCGCCTTCAAGCGGGGCGTGTCGGACGGCCAGAAGGAGCTTGACGACGACGAGAAGGCCGAGAGTGCCCGTGACGTCACGCCCGAGGAAAAGAAAGACAACGCCTAAATGCTCGACCTGGGCTTTGCCGAGCTTCTGATCATTGGGATCGTGGCGCTGATCGTCGTCGGCCCGAAGGATCTGCCGGTCCTTTTCCGCAATGTCGGTCGCTTCGTCGGCAAGGCGAAGGGCATGGCGCGCGAATTCAGCCGCGCGATGAACGATGCCGCCGACGAGTCCGGCTTCAAGGACGCGGCGAACACGTTCAAATCGGCGACCAAGCCCATGTCATCGGCCATGGACGGGGTGAAGGACGCGGCCCGCAGCATGACCGACGCCGCGCGGCTCGACGATATCGAGGAAGAGGGCGGCAAGAAGAAGGCCGCCGATCCCGAGGCGGAGGCCAAGCGCAAGAAGATCGAGGCCGCGAGCGCCCGCGCCGCCGCAGAGCGCAAGCGGCGAGAGGCCGACGAGGCCGCCAAGAAAGCAGACGAGATGGAATCGGCGCTCCCCTCCGACGACGACCGCAAGGGTGAGGCATGAGCGTCCGCGACGACGACGAGATCGAGGACAGCTCCGCCCCCCTGATCGAACATCTGGCGGAGCTGCGCACGCGCCTGATCCATTCGGTCGTGGCGTTCATCGTCGGCATGGTGCTCTGCTTCACCGTCGCGACACCGATCTTCAACTTCCTGACCGCGCCGCTCTGCCAGGTTCTGGCCGACCGCGGGCAGGATTGCGACCTGATCTTCATCTCGCCGCAGGAAGGCTTCTTCGTGGCGGTGAAGGTATCGCTGCTGGGTGGCTTCATGCTGGCCTTCCCGTACATCGCCAACCAGATGTGGCGGTTCGTTGCGCCAGGGCTCTACAAGTCGGAAAAGGGCGCGTTCCTGCCGTTCCTGGTGGCCTCGCCCTTCATGTTCATCCTCGGCGCGGCCTTCGCCTTCTACGTGGTCACGCCGCTCGCGTACGACTTCTTCCTCGGCTTCCAGCAATTCGGCACGGAAGGCGAGGCCGTGGTTGGCGAAGAGGTCAGCCAGGGCCTGTCGGTGGTTTTCCAGGGCTCGGCGCAGGAATACCTCAACCTGACGATCAAGTTTATCGTGTCCTTCGGTCTGTGCTTCCAGTTGCCGGTGTTGTTGACGCTGATGGGCAAGGCCGGGCTGGTCTCGGCCAAGGGGCTGGCAGACGTGCGCAAATACGCGATGGTCGGCATTCTGGTGCTGGCGGCGCTGGTGACGCCGCCCGACGTGATCACGCAGGTCATCCTGTTCGTGGTGGTCTACGGGCTATACGAAATCTCGATCTTCCTGGTGGCCCGGGTAGAGCGCAAGCGCATCGCGGAGCTGAAGGCGCAGGGCGTCTGGTTCGAGGATGAGGACGACGACGGCGACGAGGACACCGGCCGGTGACAGACGACGCGATGACACGCATTGCCGAGGCGCTGGAGCGGCTGGCTCCGGCGCCTTTGGAAACTCCCGACTTCGACACGGCCGAGGCGTTCGTCTGGCACACCGCGCCGGACCGGCTGGAGCCGGTGGCCCAGGTGAACCGCGTGCCGCTGGACCTTCTGCTCGGGATCGAGCGGACCAAGGCGACCCTGCTGGACAACACGCTGCGGTTTGCACGCGGGTTACCGGCGAACAACGCCCTTTTGTGGGGCGCCCGCGGGATGGGAAAATCGAGCGCAGTCAAGGCGGTACACGCCGAAATTCTGGCAAAGGGCGAAGACCTGAAGCTGGTGGAGTTGCAGCGCGAGGATCTGCCTTCGGTCGGGCGGCTCCTCGGCCATCTGCGGCGGTCGCAGCATCGCTTCCTGCTGTTCTGCGACGACCTGTCGTTCGGGCATGACGACCAGCATTACAAGAGCTTGAAGGCCGTTCTTGACGGCGGGGTCGAGGGGCGCCCGGCAAACGTGCTGTTCTACGCGACGTCCAACCGGCGGCACCTGATGCCCCGCGACATGATCGAGAACGAGCGCTCCACCGCGATCAACCCGTCCGAGGCGGTGGAAGAGAAGGTGTCGCTCTCCGACCGCTTCGGCCTCTGGCTCGGCTTCCACCCCTGTTCGCAGGACGAATACCTCGACATGATCCGCGGCTATTGCGCGGCGCACGGTGTGGAGGTGGACGACGAGACGCTGCACGCCGAGGCGATCGAGTGGCAGGCCACGCGCGGTGCGCGGTCGGGCCGGGTGGCTTGGCAGTTCTTCACCGACCTGGCGGGGCGGCACGGCGTCGCCGTCTGATCCGGGCGGCGCGAATAAGGCCGCCCAAGCATTTGACTTTCAGTAATTATCTGCGGGCCTCAGCCGCGTAGATAGGTCATCGGATCGACGCTTTCGAAGCCGTTGCGCACCTCGAAGTGCATCCGCGCGGGGTCGCCGGCCTTTACCTTGCCGATGGTCTGGCCGCGGCTCACGCTGTCGCCCTTCTTCACCGAGATCCCGTCGATATGGGTATAGACGGTCAACAGATCGCCGGGATGCTTGACCACCAGGATCGGGATGTCGTCGGTGTTGGTCGTGATCGCGGCCACGGTGCCGCCGGCGGCCGCCTTCACCGCGGTGCCGGCCGGGGCGGCGATGTCGATGCCGTCGTTCCGGCCCTTGCTGTACTCGCGGATGATGCTGCCGGAGACGGGCATCGCGAACTCGCCCTCGGACGCGCTGGACTCCGTGGTCTCTCCCACGTCGGGCGCGGGGGCATCGGGCGGCGGCGCGGCGGCGGTCTGCGTCTGCCGCGGCTCTGGGCTTTCCTCGGGCAGCGGCCGGGACGAAGAGGGCGGCGTCGGTGTTGGAGAGCCGCGGCCGGGCTCGGAGACGTCCGGTTCCGCTGCGGCGCTCTGCTCCTCCTGCGCGACCGGGATCAGCAGGTACTGTCCCTCGCGCAGGGTGAAGTTCTCGTCGAGCCCGTTCCATTCCGCCAGCGCGCGCGGGGTGACGTTGTAGAGCCGTGCGATGGTGAAGGCGGTCTCGCCACGTTCGACCTGGTGGCGCACCGGCTCCGGCCCCGACGGGGCGGGTTTGGGCGTCGTGCGGTTCGGCGGCTCAGCCGACTGGCCCGACGCTGGGGAACTGTCGATGGCATTTCCGGCGAGCGTGGCGATGTCGACGTTACCGGCGGGCTCCAGCGCCTGGGTGCCACCCGGCGTGCCGGTCTGACCGGAGGGCTCGGAAACCCGGCGCGGCAGCGACACGACCTCCCCGGCCCGCAGCCGGTCCCCGGTCTGCACGCCGTTGTGGCTCGCGAGTTCCTCGGCCGGCAGGCCCACGCGGCTGGCGACATCGGCAAGCGTGTCGCCCCGCCGCGCCACCGCGACCTGGTAGTTGGGGTAGGAGATGACGCCGCGGGCGTCCGGCTCCGGCCGGTCGGCGGTGGCGTTGACCGCCGCCTGCGACGTGTCCACCGGTCCGCCGAGCCGGCCGCGCATGTCGAGATCCATCGGCCCGTCGCAGGCCGCGAGGGCGGTGGTCAAAAGAAGCGCGGCGCCGAGGCGCGGCCCGGTCAAGGCTTTGAGACTGCTCTGCGTCATCGCGTCGTTCCTCGGATGCGCCCCTTGTGGCCGGGGCGTCATGGGTTCGGGCACCGTCGCCTGTTCTGGTGCCCATGGATGTCGTGACGCCCCGTCGGAGCGCGTCATGTTTCCTTGCCCATCCCCTCGACCAGCGGCACGAAGCGCACCGGGCGAAGTTCGTCGTAGTCGAACCCGTCCTCGCCGCGTGTCACCCGGATGAGGCGTTGCACCGTGTCGGACTGGCCAACCGGCAGAACCATGATACCGCCTATCTTGAGCTGGGCCAAGAGCGGCCCCGGCGGATCCTCGGCCGCTGCGGTCACCACGATACGGTCGAACGGCGCCTGGTCGGGCAGACCGTGGCTGCCGTCCGCCGTGAAGGCGGTGATGTTGACGAGCCCCAGCCGTTCGAACACCTCGCGCGCCTCGAGGACGAGCCGGCGATGGCGGTCGACGGTGTAGACCCGCCGGACGAGCTGGCTGAGGATCGCCGCCTGGTAGCCCGAGCCGGTGCCGATCTCCAGCACCTTGTCGCGCGGGGAGAGCTGCAGCGCCTGGGTCATCAGCCCGACCACCGACGGCTGGGAGATCGTCTGCCCGCAGGCGATGGGCAGCGGCATGTCGTCGTAGGCGCGGTCGGTGAAGTAGTGCCGGATGAAGGCGGCGCGGTCGATCTTCTCCATCGCCGTCAGGACGGCCTTGTCGGTCACGCCGCGTGAACGCAGCGCGTAGAGGAACTGCATCTTGCGTTCCGCGTCGTCGCTCATCCGAAGGCGGCCTCGATCCGGTCCAGCGCGTCGTGGGCGGTCAGATCGGCGCGCATCGGCGTGACGCTGACATAGCCGTCGAGATTGGCGGTGGCGTCGGTGCCGGAACCGGTCGCGCGCTGCTGGTCGCCGCCCCTGATCCACAGGAACCGCCGCCCGGCCGGCGACAATTGCGGCTCGACGCCGAAGCCGGTGCCGACGCGCCGGCCCTGGCGGACGATGCGCGTGCCCTTGACCTCGGCCGCCGGAACCGGTGGAAAATTGACGTTGTAGAACAGCCGGTAATCGTATCCGCCGTCCGGCGCGCAGTCGAGGATGCGGCGGACGATCCCGGCGCCGTGGACGCGGGCGGCCTCGAACGGATCGTCGATGGCTACGTTGGCGGGGCCGTAATACTGCGACAGCGCGATTGCCGGCAGACCTTGCAGGGCACCTTCCATAGCACCGCCGATGGTACCGGAATAGAGTACGTTCTCGGCGGCGTTGTTGCCGCGGTTCACACCCGAGAGGATCAGGTCGGGCGGCGTGTCCTTCAACACGTCGTGCAGGCCGGCGAGCACGCAGTCGGCCGGGCTGCCCTCCGCGGCGAAGCGACGCGGGGCCAGTTCGCTGACCATCATCGGCCGCGAGTAGGAGATGCAGTGCCCGACGCCCGATTGCTCAAAGGCGGGCGCGACGGTCCAGACCTCGCCGCCGTCGCCGGCGATCTCGGTGGCGATGCCGTGCAGCACGTCGAGCCCGCGGGCGTTGATGCCGTCGTCGTTGGTGATGAGAATGCGCATGAAGGTCCTGCCCTGGCTTTGCCACTCTGTAGGAAATGTGCCGCGGCGGGGCAAGCGGAGGGCGCGCAATGCCGGCCCGCGCGCTCGCCCGCCCACCCACCCCGCGCGCGCGCCGGCAATGCCAGGGCATCGTGCTGGAGCGAGAGGCTGACGGAGAGGCGCCGTCAGCGCCTCTGCCAGCCTGCCGCCGCCCGGATCCGCGTCAACGACGAGCCGCCTGCCGGAAGTCGCCTGCGGCGATCCTTGACCCGGCTCCGGGCGGCGGCGTCGCAGGTTCAGCTAAAGGCGGCGATCAATCGGGCGGCCTCGTCGGCGGGTGGGGTGAGGCGATCGCGGTTCTCACCGGGGTAGAAGCGGGCGCGCATCGCCGTAGGCATCGGCTGCGGCGTCAGGATACGGACCTGCGGGCCGTGCTTCTGCGTCTCTGCCGCCCAGGACCTGGCGAGCGCGATCTGCGCCGCCTTGGTCGCGCCGTAGAGGCCGAAGAACTTCGCGCCCGGCGCTTCGGGATCGTCGAAGAACACCGCGCGGCCCGTGCGGCCGAGCAGGGGGGCGATGTAGGGGATCAAGTGGCCCATCGCGGTGACGTTGGTGGCCACCGATTTCGACCAGTCCTTCTGGGTGATGTGATCCGCCGGGGTGAGCGGGCCGGCATGCACCGCCGTGTGGCACCAGAGCGCGGCACCGCCCCAGCGGTCGTGGATGCCGCGGCACAGATGCGCCATCGCGTCCGGGTCGGTCACGTCCATCGGCGCCAGCGTCGCCGCGCCGCCGCGCGCCTGGATGCGGTCGTCGAGCGCCTCGAGCGCGCCGGTGGTGCGGGCGACGGCGACGATATGGTGGCTGTCGGACAGCGCCTCGGCCAGGGCGAACCCCAGCCCTCGGGAAGCGCCGGTAATGAGGGCGACGGGTCTGGACATGGGCGCGGCTTTCGCCCGCGCCCCGCCGATTGTCAACTGCCCGGAATCTCGATCCAGCGGGCGCGGCCGCCCCGGACGAGGGCCAGGCGCGTCTCCTCGATAGCGGCAACCTCGCTGCGGCCGATACGTGAGCCGCGCGCGACGCGCGCCACCTTTCCGGAAGGCAGGCGGACGAGCGCGGTGGGCGCATCCTGCGTACCAGACGTGCCAAGCAGCGTGATTTCTCGAAGGTTCAGCGGCGCCTCTGTCGTGGCAGTCCTGGCGACCTGGTCTGGGGTCTGTTGCTGGGCCATCATGCACCTCCTGCCGGGGTTCGGTCGCCTTGTCTACGCTGCGGCGCGGCGAAGGAAAACAGGAGGTTTCGTAGGCTGGCGGGGCGGCGCCGATGCCGCAGCGTCAATCCGCCAGAAGGTGCGGGCGCACGTCCATGCCTGCCGCGTCGTAGATGTCGAGCAAGTGGTCGAAGGAAATGCCCTCTGCCTGCGCGCGCGCCAGCGGCCCCTCCTGGGGCCGAAGGCGCGGGCGCTCGCCCGCCTCGCCGGGCACGATGTCGCAGGGCACCGGATCGCGCCCGAGGTCGAAGCCCGGGATCGTGTTCATCAGGTAGCCGAAGCAGCCCTCGAAAGGTGGCCCCTCACCGAGTGCGGCGTCGAGGTAGTGATAGAACCGGTCGGGCGCGACGCCGGCCCAGACGCCGAAGGCGAAACGGTCGTCCGCCCCGCGCAGCGGCAAGAGCAGGACGCAGCGGATGAAGCGATGCTCCCCCAGTCGGCAGAGATCAGTGCCGAGCTTGTCCTCGCCAACGACCAGCTCGTCGCCCCCCTGGTCCTCGAGCGCGCCGTGCGGCCAGGGGTCGGGATGGTCGAAGCCGATGTCGAAGATGCCGTCGAACTGCCTGCCGCAGCACGGGCAGGCGCGATCGGGGTCGTTGAACCGCCGCCAGCGTGCGTCGAGGTCAAGAAGGTTCACTCGGCCGCCTTGAGCTGGAAACCCTTCTCGATCTGGTCGGAGGGCTCCACCGGGTATTCGCCCGAGAAGCAGGCGTCGCAATATTGCGGGCACTCGGAATTGCGGCCCTGCGATTCGCCCACCGCGCGGTAGAGCCCGTCGAGCGAGATGAAGCGCAGGCTGTCGACGTTCAGGTGCTGGCGCATTTCCTCTTCGGACATGGTGGCGGCCAGCAGCTTCTCGCGCTGCGGTGTGTCGACCCCGTAGAAGCAGGGCCACGAGGTCGGCGGGGAAGCGATGCGGAAATGCACCTCGGCCGCGCCGGCGTCGAGGATCATCTCCTTGATCTTGCGCGAGGTCGTGCCCCGCACCACCGAATCGTCGACGAGGATCACCCGCTTGCCCCTGATGAGCGCGCGGTTGACGTTGAGCTTCAGCCGCACGCCCATGTTGCGGATCTGCTCGGTCGGTTCGATGAAGGTGCGGCCCATGTACTGGTTGCGGACGATGCCCATGGCGTAGGGCACGCCCGATTCCTGGCTGAAGCCGATCGCCGCCGGCGTGCCGCTGTCGGGCACCGGGCAGACGAGGTCGGCCTCGACCGGGGCCTCGCGCGCAAGCTCCACGCCGATCTGGCGGCGCGTTTCGTAGACGGACCGGCCACCGATGATCGAATCGGGGCGCGAGAAATAGACATGTTCGAAGATGCAGAAGCGCGCGCGCTGCGGCCGGAACGGGCGCAGCGATTCGATCTTGCCGTCGGGGGTGATGACCACCATCTCGCCCGGCTCGATCTCGCGCACGAACTCCGCCCCGATGATGTCGAGCGCGCAGGTCTCGGACGACAGCACCCAGCCGTCGCCGAGGCGGCCGAGGACCAGCGGGCGCACGCCCAGCGGGTCGCGCACGCCGATGAGCTTGGTGCGGGTCATCGCCACGACCGAGAACGCGCCCTCGACCCGGCGCAGCGCATCCTCCATCCGGGAGGGGATGTCGCGTTGCAGCGACCGGGCCATCAGGTGAATGATGCACTCGCTGTCCGAGGAGGACTGGAAGATCGAGCCGCGCTCGATCAGCTCCCGCCGGAGCGCTTCTGCGTTGGTGATGTTGCCGTTATGGGCAATCGCCGCGCCGCCCATGGAGAACTCGCCGAAGAAGGGCTGAACGTCGCGGATCTGCGTCGGCCCCTTCGATCCGGAGGTCGAATAGCGCACGTGCCCGATGCCGAGCGATCCCGGCAGCGTCTCCATCACCGATTGCGAGGTGAAGGTGTCTCGCACGTAGCCGAATTTTCGCGCCGAGCTGAAACCATGTTCGGGGGCGTAGGTGACGATCCCGCCGGCCTCCTGACCGCGGTGCTGCAGGGCGTGCAGGCCGAGCGCGACGAAATTGGCGGCGTCGGACACGCCAACCACGCCGAAGACGCCGCATTCTTCATGCAGCTTGTCGGCATCGACGGCGTCGAAGTCGAAAGGATGTGATGGCGGCAGGGAAGGGGTCACGCGCGAGGGCTCCGCTCCGGCTCGTTACAGCGGCTACCTAAGCGAGTGCGCGCCGCTTGTCACGCCTCTGTCACGTCACGTCGGCGATATCGGGGGAAAAACTGCGGCCTGTTGGCGCAACTCGTGGGACATGTCGGAAACGTCGCCTAGGTGACGGAGCAAGACGAGGCAATCCGAAGGGTCCGATCATGGAGACGACGTTCCTGGGGCTGGACGCGCTGATGCTCGCGCGGATCCAGTTCGCGTTCACCGTCGCATTTCACTTCATTTTTCCCGCCTTCACCATCGGCCTGGCGAGTTTCCTCGCGGTGCTCAACGGGTGGTATCTGTGGTCGAAGGACGAAGCGTATCTGCATCTGTTCAATTTCTGGCTCAAGATCTTCGCGATCACCTTCGCCATGGGCGTGGTGTCGGGAATCGTCATGTCCTACCAGTTCGGCACCAACTGGTCGGTCTTCTCGGACCGCACGGGCCCGGTGCTCGGCCCGCTCATGGCCTACGAGGTGCTGACGGCGTTCTTCCTGGAGGCCGGGTTCCTCGGCATCATGCTGTTCGGGCGGGGCAAGGTCGGCAACGGCCTGCACATGGTGGCGACGCTGATGGTCGCGGTGGGGACCGCGATCTCGGCCACGTGGATCCTGTCGGTCAATTCGTGGATGCACACGCCGGCGGGCTTTTCGGTCAATGACGCCGGCCAGTTCGTGCCGGAGGACTGGTGGGCGGTGATCTTCAATCCGTCCTTCCCCTATCGCCTCATCCACACGCTGACCGCGGCCTATCTGACCACGGCCTTCATCGTCGGCGGCGTGGGCGCCTGGCACCTTCTGCGCGGGCGCTGGCAGAACAAGAGCGTGCGCAAGATGTTCTCCATGGCGATGTGGATGGCCGCGATCGTGGCGCCGCTGCAGATCGTCTTCGGGCATGAGCAGGGTCTGAACACCTACGAGTACCAGCCGACCAAGGTGCTGGCGATGGAGGGGCATTTCGAGACGCACGAGAACGGCATCCCGCTCTACCTCTTCGGCATCCCGAACCAGGAGGAGGGGCGGCTAGACTACGCCGTGGGCATCCCGAAGATCGGCGGGCCGATCCTCGGCAAGGGGTGGAACGCGTCGATGGACGGGCTCGACACCGTGCCCGAGGCCGAGCAGCCGCCGGTGGCGATGGTCTTCTGGTCCTTCCGGATCATGGTGGGCATCGGTTTCCTGATGATGGGTGTCGGCCTCTGGTCGCTCTGGGTCCGCTGGAAGGGACGGCTCTACGAGGATCGCTGGCTGCACAGGGCGGCACTGGTGATGGGGCCCTCGGGGCTCGTCGCGGTGATCGCCGGCTGGATCACCACAGAGGTCGGGCGCCAGCCCTACGTCGTATACGGAGAGATGCTGACGGCCGAGGCTAGCTCACCGCTCGATGCCGGTGCGGTCGGGGCGTCGCTCCTTGCCTTCATCGTGATCTATTTCGCGGTGTTCGGGGCAGGGGTCGGCTACCTCTTCAAGCTGATGGGCAAGACGCCGGAGCGCGCGCCCTACGAGGAAGATATCGACTACGGCCCGCTCAGGGCCTCCGGCATCGTGCCGGGGGTGCAGCAGGAAGCGCCGAAAGGCGGCAACGACCGGCAACCGGCGGAGTGAGGGACGCATCATGGACGCATTGGCGACATCTATCGACCTGACCATCGCCTGGGCACTGCTCCTGGCCTTTGCGGTCTACGTCTACGTCGTGCTCGACGGTTTCGACCTTGGCATCGGCATCCTCTACCCGTTCTTCCGCAAGAAGGAGGACCGGGACCTGATGATGAACTCCGTCGCCCCGGTCTGGGACGGCAACGAGACCTGGCTGGTGCTGGGCGGCGGCGGGCTTTTCGCCGCCTTTCCGCTGGCCTACGCGATCATCCTGCCGGCGCTCTATCCGCCGATCGTGGCGATGCTGCTGGCGCTGATCTTCCGCGGCGTGGCCTTCGAGTTCCGCTGGAAGGCTGTCGGCACGTTCCAGGCCCGGTTCTGGGACGCGGCCTTCATCGGCGGCTCCACCGTTGCGGCGCTGGCGCAGGGCATCACGCTCGGCGCGCTCCTCCAGGGGATCGAGGTCGACGGCCGCGCCTATGGCGGTGGCTGGTGGGACTGGCTGACGCCGTTCTCGGTGCTGACCGGGGTGGCGGTCGTCGCCGGTTATGCCTTCATGGGGGCGACGTGGCTGAACATGAAGCTCGAGGGCGACATCCAGATCCGTGTGCGTCGTTTCGCGCGGATCTTCGGGATCGCCACGATGGGGGCCATCGTTCTCGTCAGCCTCTGGACCCCGTTCCTCGAGCAGGAATATTTCTCGCGCTGGTTCTCGTTCCCCGCCGCGCTGGTGGTCGCGCCGGTACCGCTGCTGGTGGCGCTGATCGGCTTTCTGCTGTGGCGGTCGATCACGGAGGAAGGGCGTGACTGGATGCCCTTCGTGCTGACCTGCGCGCTGTTCGGCTTGTGCTTTCTCGGGCTCGGGGTGTCGATGTGGCCGTGGGTGATCCCGCCGACCGTTTCGATCTACGATGCGGCGAGCCCGGCGAAGTCGCAGCTCTTCATGTTCGTCGGGGCCATCGTTCTGGTGCCGATCATCCTAGCCTATACGGGCTACGCCTACTGGGTCTTCCGCGGCAAGCTCAAGCCTGGCGAGGGCTACCACTGATGCCGCGGGGGCTGAAACGGCTGGGCTGGTTCGTTCTGATCTGGGCGCTCTCGGTGGGGGCGCTCGGGATCGTGGCCTACGGGATCAGGGCGATGATCCTGTAGGTCGGCGGAGGCGGACGCGGCGGACCGCCCGGTCCGATGCGACAAAAGGCCCGGCATCCGGCCGGGATCGGACTCGCGGCGCCCGGTCCGGCTGATTCGCCGTTTCGCGCGTGGCGGCAGCGGCAATATCGCCCGGCGCCCAAAAAAAGGACACAGGCGCTGTCCGCAGCGGCTCTGTCGCCGAAGACAGCGGGCGGCCATCTGCAATTACGAGGCCGACCACGAAAGCCATCATTGCGACCCTTCGTTTATTGGCGTTTTCCCATTTCGGGAAAGAGGGCGGCTCAAGCGAGAGAGGCATTTCTCGCGGGCAGTGATAACCAACTGTTATCGCGCGATAATTAAAAGCATGGGCATTTTTTGCGTGCCGGCAAATAAGTCTTCGTGGCTCTGAATAAGCCGAGTAATGGATTCGTCGGGCGGTGTGTAGGTGGAGGGCACCGCCGCCCGGGACCGGCATTTTCGGCCCGGTATATCCATCGGGAGGAATACCTTTGACGACCACAGATACTGGCATCATTGGAGGCGCCGGAACTGCTCCGTCGGGCGTCGACATCGAGATGCGCAATGGTGTCGTACATCTCAAGGCACCGGGGACGACCATGGGCGATACCTGGCGTGCCATGGGGCCCGGCGTCGCGGCGGCGATGACGGGTATCGGCGCGAGCCACATCATTCACGGCCCCACCGCGGGCGCGCAGTACGGATACCAGATGCTCTGGATCATCCCGGCTGCCTATATCCTGAAATACTGCGCATTCGAATTCGCTCACCGATATACCATGGTGAAGGGCGAAAGCGTGATGGAGGCCTATGGCCGCGTCGGCCGCTGGCCGTTCTGGTACCTCGGTTTCCAGTCGGTCGTGAACGCCGTCGGTATCGCCGGCCGCGCGCTCGGATGCGGCGCGATGTTCTACGCCGCCTTTCCGTTCATCCCGCTGCCGGCGTGGGCCGTTCTGATCCTGCTGTCCTGCGTCGCGATCCTGTGGGCCGGCAAGTACGCGGCTGTCGAGACGGTCTGCAAAGTTGCTCTCATCGTCTTCGCGCTGTCGACCTTCGTTGCCTTCGCGCTGCAGGCGCCGCCCCCGGGCGACTACATCGCCAACCTCTTGCCGGCGCTTGCTCCGGCGGGTGCGATGATCCTGTTCGGCGCGATGTGGGGCTACTTCCCCACCACGGTCGAGGTCGCCCCGATGCAGTCGAACTGGGCGGTCGCCAAGGGCGCCGGCATGGTGCGCGTGCGCCGGCTGGAGGCCGAAGGCCACAAGGTCGAGATGGAGCCGAACTACCTGAAGAACTCCATGACCCTGTTCCGCCGCGACATGAACCTGTCCTATGTCGTGTCGGCGCTGACCGGGATGATCTTCCTGATCATCGGCGCCGCGGTGCTGCATCCGATCGGGCTCGTGCCGTCGGGCAGCGAGATGGGCAACACCATCGCCCGGATCTACACCGACACGTTCGGCGCGTGGATCTTCCCGCTGATCATCGCCGGCGGTGTTGCGGCACTCTATTCCACGGTGTTCACCTATTTCGACGGCCAGGCCACCATCGTCGAGGAATGCGGCGCGCGGCTCTTCAAGTCGCTCGACAATCCGGGAACACGGATGCTGATGTACAAGGGCTTCCAGGTCGTGCTTCTGGTCATCGGCATCGCGGTGATCGTCGGTCTGCCGAAACCCGTTCTGGTGGTTCAGGTCGCCTCGGTGCTGGCGCTGTTGTTCTCGCCGATCCTGTACTGGCTGAACATCAAGGCGGTGAAGGACGGCTTCAAATCGCCGTTCGAGCGGGATTTCATGCCGTCCGCGCCGCTGATGGCCTTGGCATGGATCGGAGCCGTCGGCATGGCTGTCGTCAGCCTTTACGTCCTCTCCACGATGTTCCTCTTCTGAAATTGACATCCGAGATGCGCGACACCGAGTCGTGACCTGTAGGGCCCCCGCCGAAAGCCGGGGGCCTTTTGGTTCGGGCGGGGCGCGCGCAGGTCCCGAAATGTCGACAGGCGGGAAAAGTATACGGATTTGACGCGATCGGAGGAGTCTTCGGATCGATCCATCGCCGCCGCGTGCGCGGGGTGGATGATCCACCCACTTGGCCGATCAGGCGTCGTTCGGCCCCGGCGCCACGCAGATACCGACGAGTTCCTCGTATTGCAAAGTGATCCAGCCGAGCGCCTGATCGGGGTTCTGGGCCTGGATCCGGTCCGTGAACTGCGAGAAGACCGCCGCCGAGCGACTGTTCTCGACCATCTCCACGGTCTGCGTCGTCACGATCGTCTCGTAGACGAAGAACCCGATCGCAACGAGCAGGATGCCCCGTGCCACGCCGAACAGGAACCCCAGCCCCTGGTCGAGCCCGCCGAGCGCCGAGCGCTGCACCAGGCTCGAGAACAGCGGCGTGAACAACGACACCACGATCAGCGCCACCGCGAACACCGCTGCGAAGGCCGCGATGATGGACAATTCGCAGCTGTCGGCCAGGAACTCGCCGACCACCGGCAACTCCTTCACCAGCGGCTGAACCGGCGGCGCGAACATGAAGGCCAGAATCGCCGCGGCGATCCAGCCGAGGATCGCCAGCACCTCGCGCACGAGGCCGCGGGAATAGGCGAGAAGCGCCGACAGGACGATCACAACCGCCACCACGGCGTCGATAGCGGTGAAGCCTTCCATATGCCCTCGTTCTTTCCCTGCCCGGCGGCGCGCGGATCCTATCCGGCGCCGAAGATCTCACCCACGAAGCTCGTCAGATCGCCCATCTGGGTGAGCGTGAGCCCCGATGCATCCCCGGCCTTGCCGCCGCGGGGCGCAATCGCCGCGGTGAAACCAAGTTTCTGCGCCTCTTTCAACCTGTTTTCGGTCTGCGCGACCGGACGCAGCGCGCCCGAGAGGGATATCTCTCCGAAAACCACCGTCTCGGGCGGCAACCCGCTGTCCTCCCGCGCCGACAGAAGCGCCGCCGCAACGGCGAGGTCGGCGGCGGGTTCGGTCACCTTCATGCCGCCCGCGACGTTGAGATAGACATCGAGCCCGGCAAAGGGGATGCCGCAGCGCGCCTCGAGCACCGCGAGGATCATCGCCAGCCGCCCGCCGTCCCAGCCGACGACCGTGCGCCTGGGTTGCGCGTGCGGGGTCGGCGCGACCAGCGCCTGCATCTCGCATAAGACGGGGCGGGTGCCCTCGATCCCGGCAAAGACCACCGATCCCGGCGCCGGCGTGCCGCGTTCCGACAGGAACAGAGCCGACGGGTTGGTGACCTCCGACAGGCCCGCGCCGGTCATCTCGAAGACGCCGATCTCGTCGGCGGGGCCGAAACGGTTCTTCACGCTGCGCAGGATGCGGAACTGATGGCCGCGCTCGCCCTCGAAATAAAGCACCGTGTCGACCATGTGCTCGACCACGCGCGGCCCGGCGATCTGGCCGTCCTTGGTGACGTGGCCGACCATCATCACCGCCGCGCCGCGGGCCTTGGCAAGGGTGGTGAGCTCGTGCGCCGCCGCGCGCACCTGGGTGACGCTGCCCGGCGCGCTGCCGACATTGTCGGCCCACATGGTCTGGATCGAATCGATGATGGCAAGGTCGGGCCGCTCCGCCTCCAGCGTCGCGAGAATGTCGCGCAGGTTCGTCTCGGCCCCGAGCCGCACCGCCGCGTCGCCGAGGCCGAGCCGTTCGGCCCGCATCCGGACCTGGGCCGAGGCTTCCTCGCCCGAGATGTAGACCACCTTCAGGCCCGCCTCGGCGAAGGCCGCCGCCCCCTGCAGCAGCAGCGTCGACTTGCCGATGCCGGGATCGCCGCCGACGAGGATCGCGCTGCCCGGCACGAGCCCGCCGCCGAGAACGCGGTCCAGCTCGGCCATGGCCGAGGAGGTGCGGGGCGGCGGCGTTTCGGCATGGGCCAGATCGGTGAGTGGTACCGTCCGACCCTTCGCCGCGCCGAGCGATTTCGAGGGAGGGCCGGCACTGACCGGGCGCTCTTCCTGGATGGTGTTCCATTCGCCGCAGGCTTCGCAGCGGCCCGACCACTTCGACGTGGTGTTGCCGCAGGCGGAGCAGACGAAGATTGCCGGGGATTTGGCCATGCCCCGCGCTTTAGCCCGGCGCGGGACAGGGCTTCAAGCGCTCACTCGGCGGCGCGCTGGCCGAGGATCGACACGATGCGCGCGTCGTCCTGGTGTGGCGCGGCCTCGCGGCGAGCAGCCACCTCCGGCGACTCGGCGGATTCGGTCACCAGGCTCGGCGCCTCTTCTGTATCGTGTAGCTCGGGCAGGATCTCCGTCAGCTCGTCGCAGAGGCGGGCGAGCTGCGATTCGGCAACCGCCTCGTCAATCTCGACCCGTTCGAGCCATGTGCGCATCTCGGTCGCGACGGACTTGGCATGATCGAGCCGGCGGTTGAAATCCTCCACCTCCTGCTGGCGCTGGATGAGGAAGTCGCGCGCGCGCGCGACGTTTCGGTCGGAATAGACCCCGGCCAGCTCGCGCGACAGGTGGCTCATCTGCGAGGCCAGCTCCAGCACCGAGGGCTCCAGTTCCGACAGGTCGGGATGTTCGCGCAGGAAGGCCATGCGCTCGCGGATCGAATCGAATTCGGATTTCAGGTTGAAGACGCCTTCGCGGTCCGCCTTGTGGGCGACGTGATAGGCGCGTGCCACGTCCTGCATGCCGACGTGAAACCGGCGATGCGACGTCTCGAGGGCCATGATCCGCCCATTGCCCGGGAGGTAGAAGCACAGCCCGAGGGCAAGCGCGGTCACGCCGAGTTGCACGAAGGTGCCCGCCTCCGCGTAGGTGACTGCCCCGAAGGTCAGAGGCAGGTCGAGCCAGGCGGCATGACCGAAAGCGGATGCGACTGTGTATCCCAGAAGCCCGAGGGCCAAAACGACGATCAGGAGCATTGCGGCCCGCTGCATCAGAAACTGAACGACAAGGTAACTGGACCGCATGGTCTGAATCATTTCGGCGCCCTCGCTGGTATGGTCGCTCACTATCAATGGTGGCGATTTTACGCCGAACGCCCGAAATTACCTAAAGTTTCTTTGCCTAGGGTATTGAATTCCCCACCAGAGCATTTTTCGGCCCCCTGTCGGTGCGGGAGTTTCCCTTGCGTCGACAGTCTCCTGCGTCACGCGTTATCGTTCGCGGTTCCATTCGACGGCAAGGCTGGTCAACACGCATAGGGTGAACAGGTAAAGGCCCCATGCCGTCTCCACGCGTCCGACGCCGATGCCCTTGGCAACCGCCACGTAAAGCGCAATGAGGAAGATGTCCGCCATGGCCAGTCGCCCGAGCGCCAGAAGCGCCATATGGGCGCGCGGTCCGAGGGGGCGAATCACGTCGATCAGCAGGCCAGCGAGCTTCAGGTAGGGCGCGACAATTGCGAACAGCGCCACAACCAGCGCCAGCGCAGGGTCGGTGTCCCACAGCGTGGCGAGACCGGAGAGAACGCTGATTTCGGCCAGGCCGAAGAGCGGCAGCAAACCGGCCCGCAGGAGCGGCGCGGTCCAGGCAACCGGGTAGAGCAGCACCAGCACCGCGAGGATCGCCAGCCTGAGCCGCCGGCTCATGTCAGCGTCGCGACGGCCCAGAGCCCGAGCACTGCCGCGACCACAAGCGCGTGCAGCACGTCGATCCACATCGCGCGGCGGCCCGGCACCAGCGCCGAGACCGCGAAGAGGACAGAGACCGACAGCGGCAGCCCCAGCCCGCCGCCCGAGGTCAGAGCGCGGGCCGATGCCGGATACCAGGCGGCGCCGGTCAGCCCCAGCGCCGGGGCGAAGACGGTCGCGGTGATCCACGCGGCCGCCAGCGCGGCCAAGAGCGCCACGAGGCGCGACGCCCCCCGGGCGAGGAGCGCTCGGCAGAGCGCGAGGAGCAGCACCGCTTCGGCCAGCACGAATTTCTGCGCGATGAATAGCGCCGCGACCGGCCAGCTGGTCTGCAGAAGCGGGCTCATCCGCAGGTATAGCTACGGTGGTAGCGGTCCCCGAGGGCGGTAAGGATCTCGTAACCGATCGTGCCCGCCGCGTCGGCCAGCGTGTCGATGGATTGATGCCGGCCGAGCACCTCGACAGTCTCCGGCACCTCGGGCGCATCGGTGACGTCGACCCCGATGAGGTCCATCGACACCCTGCCGAGCACCTTGCACCGCGTCTCACCTGCAAAGACCCAGGCGTTCGGCCCCATGATCCGGTGAATGCCGTCGGCGTAGCCGGCGGCGATGGTGGCGACCTTGGTTTCGCGCTCCGCCGTCCAGGTGTTGCCGTAGCCCACCGTCTCTCCGGGCGCGACGTCGCGCAGCTGGATCACCGGGACGTCGAGATGGACGACCGGCTGGGCGTCGACGAAGGGCAGACCGCCGTAGAGGCCGACACCCGGGCGGGTCACGTCGAAATGGTAGTCCGGGCCGAGCAGGATTCCGCCCGTCGCCGCGAAGGAGCGGGGCGCGTCGATCCCGTCGGTCATCTCGCGGAAGGCCGCGAGCTGGTGGGCGTTCATCTCGTGATCGGGTTCGTCCGCACAGGCGAGGTGCGACATGATCAGCCGGGGACCTTGCGAGACGGCGATCTCGCGTAACGCCTGCCATTCCGCGGGCTCCATCCCCAGACGGTTCATCCCGGTGTCGAGCTGGATGCCGAACGGATGCCCGGGCAGCGCCTCCACGTGCCGAACCATCTGGTCGATGGAATTCACCATCGGCGTCAGGCCGGCCTCGGCGATCGGGCGGGCGTCGCCGTCCATATGGCCGTTGAAGACGCAGATCTCCGGACCTTCGCCGAGTATGCGGCGCAGCTGCGTCCCTTCCTCCGCGAGCGCGACGAAGAAGGTGCGCACGCCTTCGCGCGCCAGAACCGGCGCGACCTTGGACATGCCGAGCCCGTAGGCGTCGGCCTTCACGACGGCGCCGGTTTCGGCGGCGCTGGCGGCGGCAAGGTTGCGCCAGTTGGTCACGAGCGCGGCGAGGTCGATGGTCAGGGTCGGTGCAGCCATGGGGGCTGTTTCGCACGGGGGGCGGCTGCGTCAAGACGTTTTCGCGGGGCACGGGCGCCGTCGGCGGTGGCCGGCACCGGCAGACGGCGTAGTGCCTGTGGATAAGTCGGGGGAGTTTTCCCGGCCACGCCGGGGCGCGTTCCGGCGATCCCAGAGCGGTCGCCGCGCCCGGTGGCGGCACCGGCAGGACGACTGCCGCCGACAGGTCCGGCCGCGCCTGCCTGCTCGGGCGTCTTGTTCCCTAGAACTGTTCCACCTGGTTCTGCTGCCAGGGTTTCACGAGGTTGCCGAAGCGGGTGAAGCGGCCTTCGAAGGACAGCTCCACCGTGCCGATGGGCCCGTGGCGCTGCTTGCCGATGATGACTTCGGCCTTGCCGTGCAGGCGCTCCATCCGCTCCTGCCAGGCGGCCATCTCTTCCAGCCGGTCGTCCGAGGGCTTCTCGCGCTCGACGTAGTATTCCTCGCGGAACACGAACATCACCACGTCGGCGTCCTGCTCGATGGAGCCCGATTCGCGCAGGTCCGACAGTTGCGGGCGCTTGTCCTCGCGGCTTTCCACTTGGCGCGAGAGCTGCGACAGGGCGATCACCGGGATATTAAGTTCCTTCGCTATCGCCTTGAGACCCATGGAGATTTCGGCGATCTCGTTGACCCGACTCTCGCCCGATTTCCCGGTGCCGCGCACCAGCTGGAGGTAGTCGACCATCAGCACGTCGAGCCCGTGGGTCCGCTTCAGCCGCCGCGCGCGGGCGGCAAGCTGCGCGATGGGCAGGGCCGGGGTGTCGTCGATGTAGAGCGGGCAGGCCTCCAGCGACTTGGCGGCCTCCACGAAGCGGCGGAACTCGTCCTCGGTCATGTCGCCGCGGCGGATCTGCTCGGACGGGACCTCGGAGGCTTCCGAGAGGATCCGCGCGGCAAGCTGTTCGGCCGACATCTCGAGCGAGTAGAAGCCGACCACGCCGCCCTCGACCGCGCCCTCTGTACCGTCGGGCTTGGTGCCCTTGCGGTAAGCCTTCGCGACGTTGAAGGCGATGTTGGTGGCCAGCGACGTCTTGCCCATCGAGGGGCGACCGGCGAGGATCAGAAGGTCAGACGGGTGCAGCCCGCCGAGCTTCTTGTCCATGTCCACGAGGCCTGTGGATATCCCCGAAAGCTGTCCCTCGCGCTGGTAGGCGGCATTGGCGACGTTGACCGCGTCGGTGACCGCCCGGAGGAAGCTGACGAAGCCCTGTTCGCCCTGTCCCTGCTCGGCCATGGAATAGAGCGCCTGCTCGGCCTCGACGATCTGCTGGCGCGGTTCGGACTCGACGTCGACCTTGGACGCCTTGGCGGAGATGTCGCGCCCCAGCGCCATCAGGTCGCGGCGCACCGCGAGGTCGTAGATCATCTGCGCGTAGTCGCGCACCGCGAAGGACGACACCGCCGCGCCGGCGAGGCGAACGAGATAGGCACCGCCGCCGAGCTCCTTCAGGCCCTCGTCCTCGTCCATGAACGCCTTGAGCGTGACCGGGGAGGCAAGCTGGTTGCGGGCGATGCGGGCGGCCGCGACCTCGTAGATGCGGGCGTGGACGGGATCGTAGAAATGCTTGGCCGACAGGATCGAGGCGACGCGGTCGTAGACGTCGTTGTTGGTCAGGATCGCGCCGAGGAGCTGCTGCTCGGCCTCGACGGAATGGGGCAGGGTGTCGGCGGTGTCCGCGGTCGCTTCGGGCGCGGGATTCGCGCCGGTGGGATCGAATGCGGCGACCTTCGACATGGGGGGCTCCTGACGAATCTGAGATGCGGCGGCTGGGGCCGCCCGGATACCGCGAACCTGCCGCGCGGGGCAAAATGTATCTTTCTGTGGGTATCTCAGTATAACGAATGTGATTGATCTTCGCTACACTATATTGAGTTGTGGTCGGCTCGCCCCGCAACATGCAGCCGCCCGGCGGACGGGCGAAAAGCCGCTCAGCCTGTTTTGTGGGCATCCTGCCAGGTGCGCGGATCGCTCAGGAAGGACTCGACCTCCGCCAGGGTGGCGGCGTCGAAGGCGGCGCTGGCGCGCGCTTCGGCAAGAACGTCCCACCAGGTGCAGAGGTGGTGCAGGGCGACACCGTGATCGCCGAGCCGCGACTGCGTTTCGGGGTAGATGCCGTAGGAGAAGATCACCGCCGTATGGGCGCAGGACGCGCCGGTCTCGCGGATCGCGTCGACGAAGGACAGCTTGGAGCCGCCGTCGGTCGCCAGGTCCTCCACCAGCAGCACCCGGTCGCCTTCGGACATGACGCCCTCGATCCGCGCGTTGCGGCCGTAACCCTTTGGCTTCTTGCGCACATAGGTCATCGGCAGGGCCAGCCGCTCGGCCACGAAGGCGGCGAAGGGGATGCCCGCTGTCTCTCCGCCAGCGACGTTGTCGAAGGTCTCGAAGCCCGCGTCCCGCATCACCGTGACGGCGAGGAAATCCATCAGCGTCGCGCGGATGCGCGGAAAGGAGATGAGCTTGCGGCAGTCCACATAGGTCGGCGAGGGCAGGCCGGAGGCGAGCGTGAAAGGCGTCTCGGCGTTGAAATGCACCGCCTCGATCTCAAGGAGGGCGCGGGCGGTCAGGCGGGCGATCTCTTCGCGGGGCGGGAACGCGGTGGGGATCATCTTTGGTACCTTTCGGACGTCTCGCGGCGGGGTCCCGCCAATTGTACGGTTTCGCCGCCGTATCGCACGGCCGTTATTGCGCCACGCGCCAGTGCAGCGGCATGCCCGGGTCGAAGACGGTCACGGTCTCTCCGCCGGCGTCGATCTTCGCGGGGTAATCCACCGGCGCGGCCTTCTCCAGCGTGACCGTCTCTTCGTTGCGCGGCAGGCGGTAGAAGTCCGGACCGTTCAGCGAGGTGAAGGCTTCGAGCCGATTCAGCGCGCCGTTCTGCTCGAACACCTCGGCGAGGATCGACAGCGTGTTGGTCGCGGTGAAGCACCCGGCGCAGCCGCAGGCGGTTTCCTTCGCGGTGTCAGGATGCGGCGCGCTGTCGGTGCCGAGGAAGAACCGGCCCGGCCCGGCCATCGCGGCGGCGCGCAGTGCCTGGCGGTGGCTTTCGCGCTTGGCGACCGGCAGGCAGTAATAATGCGGCCGGATGCCCCCCACCAGCAGGTGGTTGCGGTTGATCACGAGGTGATGGGTGGTGATCGTCGCGGCGATATCAGCGCCGCCCTCGCGCACGTAATCGACGCCGTCCGAGGTGGTCAGATGCTCCATCACCACGCGCAGACCCGGCGTCGCGCGGCGGATCGGGTCGAGCACGCGGTCGATGAACACCGCCTCGCGGTCGAAGATGTCGATCTCGGGGTCGGTGACCTCGCCGTGCACGCAGAGCGGCAGACCGATCTCGGCCATCCGTTCCAGCACCGGGCGCACGCGGTCGAAATCGCGCACGCCGGAGGCGGAGTTGGTGGTCGCGCCCGCCGGGTAGAGCTTCACCGCCGAGATCAGGCCCGAGGCATGCGCGGCGGCGACGTCCTCGGGGTCGGTCTCCTCGGTCAGGTAGAGCGTCATCAGCGGCGTGAAGTCCGCGCCGTCGGGCCGGGCGGCGAGGATGCGGTCCCGGTAGGCGGCGGCATCGCCGGACGTGACCACGGGCGGCACGAGGTTCGGCATGATGATGGCGCGCGCGAAGTGGCGCGCGCTTTCGGGCAGGACGGCCTGCAGCATCGCGCCGTCGCGCAGGTGCAGGTGCCAGTCGTCGGGGCGGCGGATCGTGAGGCGCGTGGTCATGGCGCGGGCGTTAGCAGAGGCCGGGGGGCCGCGCCAGTGGCAAGCGGCGCGTTCTCAGCCGCCCTCGGTGCCGGTTCTGGCAGGCGCGAGGCGGGCCTCTTCGGCCGCTTCCAGCGCCTGCAGGCGGCGCCGGAAGCGCGGCGCGCGCATCCGGCCGGTCACGTTGCGGCAGAGCATCTTGATCAGGCCGTGGCGTTCCTCGGCCTCCAGCCGCGTCAGCAGGCGGCGCAGGTAGGTGCCGTAGTCGCGCCTCGCGCGGGCGAGCCGGGCGAAGCTCAGGGTATCGAGCTCTCCGGTCATCGCCGCCTCGAGGAGCGGCGCGTGGATGTCGAGCGCGAGCGTGTCGCCCTGCAGCGCGCCGCCCATGGACGGCAGCCGGAAGCGCTGCACGTTGCGGCGCGCAAACAGCGCGGCGTGCATCGCGTCGAGCGGCTCGCGCGGGTCGTAGACGATATAGGCGGCCTCGGCGGCATCGATCATGTCGGGCGCAAAGCCGTAGCGGTCGGTGAACGAGGTGCGGCGCCGGTGCACGAAGCGGTCGTCCCATTCGGTCATCCGCGGATCCAGCGTCGCCTGCGGTTGCAGCGCCAGCACTCGCGCGCCCGGAGCGGCGACCGAATAGGCGCAGGCGGCATAGCCGCAGGGGCCGGCGCCGTAGAACAGGATGGATTCGAAATCGTCGAAGAAGCCGTCGTCATTGAGCTGGTCGAAGAACTCGTAGACAGCCGGGTCGCGAAACCAGGTGTCGCGGCGTGCGACCACGGCGAGATGCGACCAGCCCGCGCCCTCGGCGACATCCTGGCCCAGCGGCAGGCCGCTGTCGGACAGCGCGCGGATCGCCGGGTAGCTCTCGAAGGTGACCAGCAGGCGGCTGCCGTCGGCTTCGAGGAAATGGGCGTGGTGATCGTCCCCGAGGGGCTCGAAAAAGCCGGCCGCGCTGCCGCGCCGGTCCATCTCGGTCACCCAGTCGGGGTAATCGAGATCCAGAAGGTCGCGGTCGGCCGCGTCCGTCTCCTGCCGATCGTCCTGAGGCTTGTCCTGCATTGCCAACTCGTCCCTGCTTTACCCGATCCGGCCGGACAGCCAGCCTCGGTCCGGACATTGCGCGCGTATCTGGGCGGAAATGCGCCCGCCCTTGGGAAATTAAGAGAAGTTCGTGGCAGACAAGGCCGGTCTGCCCTGTGCCTTCGGGAGCGGGGCCAACTCAGCTTTCCGTGTCGAGGGCAAGAGCGTAGGCGACGCGCTCGGTCTCGGTCAGGCGGAGGGAGAGCGCCCGCGTGTAGAGATCCTCGAATTCGGGCGTGGCGTGCAGTTCCTCGGCCTTGGCGCGGTGCCAGGCGAGAGCATCCGCGTGCAGCCGTGCCAGTTCGGGATCCGCCATCAGGCGATCGTATTCGGCCCGCAAGCGCGGCAGATTGCGCTTGATGGTGATGTCGCGGGCACCCGACCAATCCATGCGGATCCAGTAATTCAGCCCGATGGACCGGTCCACATGCAGCGCGCGGCCGCGCTGGCGCTTGATGAGGAAGCTCTCGGCCGAGCGCAGCGCATAGTGGTTCAGTTGCAGAAGGTCGTAGCCGATCGTGCCCTTGGAAGACCGCCAGCCGTTCCGGGCCGCCGCGCGCGTGATGTCGGCGCCCGAGCCGTTGACCCAGCGCACGCGGTCCTCGAATCCGGGCGCCAGCTTGTTGGGGCGGTGGCACGAGATCTTCTGATAGGCGCCGATGTTGCGGGACATTGTCTTGTAGCCCCACGCGGTGTGGGGCTTGGGGCAGAAGGCAGGCGCGCATGCCTCGAACTGGTCGATGACGAAACGGTCCGAGAGCCGCGCCACGCCGTCATGGCCGAAGAGCCGCCAGGTCATGGCGACGTTGGTCGCCTCGGGCACGCGGGCCAGGAAGGCGTCGAGCGTGCCGTCGCCGCAGCGCACGTTGATGAACTCGTCCACGTCGATGTGGATGATCCACTCGGCGTCGCGGATCACCGGCTCTGTCAGAGCCCGGTTGAGCGCGTGCTGCTGGGGCGAGTTGCCCGTCCAATTGTCATTGGACCGGTGTTGCACGACACCCATCGTTTGCAGCCGCGACAGGATCGCGTCTGTGCCGTCGTCGCATCCGTTGGTGTAGATGAGGAAGTGGTCGATGCCGATGGCGCGATGGTAGGCCACCCATTCGACGATGTAGGGGCCTTCGTTCTTCATGCAGCCGACGATCACGCGGCCCGAGGTGCCCTCGGGCAGGACCCGCTTGGGCGTCGGCGGGTAGGGGGCCGCAAGTTCCTCCTCGTTCACTCTGCCGAGCCGGTTGTGTGGCGCGTAGGGCGAGCCCTTGAGTTTCTGGACGTGCATGCGCGCGAGCGGCGGCAGAACCTCGCGCGCGGTGTCGGTCAGCCCCTCGGTGGGCGCGGCCCGACTTGCCGCTTCGTCCTCGGCGCGGTCGGCGGCCTTCATCTCGGGGATCGACTTGCCGTTACGCTCCAGCGCAGGGCCGAACGCGGTGAGGTACTGCGTCGCGCGGTAGCCGAAGAGCGGATCGGCCTCGGCCCAGGGTTTGGCGGGGGCCGGGGGCGACAGGTGGCCGGCCAGCGCCGGAAAGCGCGCTTCTAGACGCGCGTTGGCCGCCGCGAACCGCTCCGACACCGCCGAAAGCGCGCCGGGGTCGAGCGCGGGGCCGTCCACCGCGATCTCACGCGCGAAGCGGCGGCGCAGGTCGCGCGGGCAGTGCAGGCCGCGTCTGGCCTGCCAGGCGAGCAGCACCTCGTTGAAGCGGCGCAGGCGCGTTGTGGTGGCGGCGCTTGGCGGCGCGCCGAGCGCCATCGGCTCGGCCGGGCCGAGCCGGGTGTCGAGGCTCAGCGCCTCGGCCAGAACCTGAGGCGCGTCCCCGGACGCCAGGCGCCCGAGGTCGAGCGGGCGCAGCGTCATGCTGCCGGCGCCGAACGTGTCCTCCCAATGCGCGACGAGCGCTTCGTAGTCGAGCCAGTGGGCCGGCGCCTCCAGCATCGGGTAGCGGGCGAGATAGGGCCGCGCGTCCGGCCAGCGCGAGAGCGCGCCATCCCACCACGGCCCCGGATCGCGCGCGAGCGCGAGCTCGGCGGCGAGCGGCGTGATCCGCCCTTCCGCGACGCGGCCGGGATAGAGGCGGGCGAGGTGGCGGGACTGCTCCTCGACATGCGCGGTGATGCGGATGTCGCCGGAGAGGCGCGACAGGAGCACGCGCAGGCGCCGCAGCTCCTCCGGGCGCGGCATGAGGCGGCCGAGATGGCCCGAGACGATGACCAGCGTGTCGATCCCGATATGTCCGAGCGCGTCGATCTGCGACTCGAGCTCTGCCAGAAGCCGCGTCTGCGCGCCGACGCTGCGGTAGCCGCGGGCGAAGCGCAGGATACTGGAGATGTCGGGCTCGGAGCAGGCGAGATAGAGCCGGATCGGGTTCCAGTCGGGCGCGCCGATCCGGAGCCTGGCGAGCGCACCGGCCTTGTCCTTCAGAAGTCCGCGCAGCCGCGCCGCGGCGCGCTCCGACGGGCCGACAAGAAGGTGGATGCGCATCGCTCAGCGCGCCTCGCGCGGAAGGGGTGGGACCTCATCGGCCGTGCCGGCCTCTTCGGTCGGATCGGTGTCTGGCACCGCGGCTTCGTCGGCTTCGGGATTGCTGTTGGACACCCCCCACCAGGGCAGCGCGCGGCCGATGAAGGCGCCGATCCGCGCCGGAGCCTCCCGATCCTCGATGTCGTAGGCCAGGAACCGGTCCGAGCCGGCGAAGATCGCGGCGCAGAAGCGCTGGTGCCCGTCGATCCAGCGCGCCAGTTCGGTTTCGGTGCCGCCCCAGCCCTTAGGCAGGCCGGGCACCTGGTGGCGCGGCAGGCGGCGTGTGCCCATTGCCTTCCAGCGCATCATGCTGCCGGCGGTCCTGGCCGGGTCGCGCCAGGACAGGATGAACCGCGTCTCGGGATGATGCGTGCGCATTGCGTCGATCAGCGCCCAGTCGGTCTGCGGCCAGTAATTGCCGCGCGGTGACAGGGCGTTCATCTCGGTGATTCCGTCGAAGACCTTCAGCCGCGCAAGCGGATCGCCGGTAGCGAAATAGTCGGTATAGAGGATCTCTCCGACGAAGGCGCCGTGCATGGCGGCATCGTCGGTCTGACCGGCGCGCACCTTCCAGTCAGCGGTACTGAGCCCCGCGCGGCGCAGAGCCCGCGACAGCGTGGTGGTGCCGGTCTTGGGCAGGCCGAGATTGATGATCATGCGAGGCCCAGCTCCGCGCGAAGGGCGGCTTCGGTCGGCGGCAGGCGCGGCGCGGCGCGGAGCGCACCCAGCAGGGCGCGGTAATGCGGATCCGAGATGAGCGCGGCGGCGCGCGCACGATGGGCTGCGACGGCGGCGTCGTGCAGCGCGGCGACACCCGGCAGGGCCTTCAGCCGGTCGATCTCCGCCGTAAGGGCCGGCAGGTAGCGGTGGATGGAGGCGTCCTGCCACGCGGCATCGTTGCGCTCGCGCCAATAGGTGACGTCAAAGGTGCGGTTCTCGCGGTTCACGTCGCCGCGGTCGGTCTTGACGAGGTAGCTCTCGGCCGAGCGCAGGGCGTAGTGGTTGAGCGTGGCGAAGGCGCGCGCGCCCTTCGCCGGGAGCGCTCGGATGCGGCGCTTGTTGGCGTGCCGGCGGAACGGGCGCGGCACCTGGCGGCCGGCGGCGTCGGTCCAGGCGAGGCCTTTGTCGGCCGGGCCCTCGGGGTCGTGGAACGGCCGGTGCGCACCGTAATAGGCCAGCGGGAATTCCTTGCGCACCAGCGACTTGACCTCGATCGCCGTTTCGCCACACCAGAGGTCGGGATTGTGCGACCAGGTGAACTGCTCGATGATGGGGCGGTCCTTGAACGCCTCCACCCCGGCATTGGCGAAGAACTGGAACGGCACGGAGATCGCCTGCGGATCGCCGCAGGCCGCGATAAGCGCGGGGATCGTGTGATCGCCCACGTGGATGTTGAGAAACTCGTCCACGTCCGCGATCCACACCCAATCGGCCGTCTTCACAAGGCGGCGGCGGCGCGCGTCCTTCAGCGCCTCCATCTGGTAATGGCGGCCCTTCGCGGGATTGGCGCGATGCTCCACCACCTCTGCCGCGGCGAGCGCGTCCAGAAGCGCGTCGGTCCCGTCGGTGCAGTCGTTGGAATAGAACAGGTGATCGGTGACGCCGATGACGCGGTTGAACGCGATCCATTCCAGCAGGAACGGGCCCTCGTTCTTCACGCAGGTCACCGCGGTCACGCGCATGGGTCGCCCGGAATCCCGTAAGGTCGTCTCGTCATGGCGATCTGCCCATCCCCGTGCCGGGTGCCGTGGCCCCGGTGGGGCCTGCCCGTTCACTGCCCCTTCGCTCCGGGGCGGTAAACCCGACCGCGTTGCAATGGAAGCTACCGGCGCGCGCGGTGCCGCGTCAATCGGGTCGCAGCAGCGCGGGGTAGCGGCCGTGCGACCTATGCATACTTGACCCACCCGGTCCCGGCGGGCGAGCAAGTCGGGACATGCCGCCAAGAGGGAGCCCCGCATGAGTGCAGTCACGTCCATCGACGACGTCCAGACCCGGCTGGGCGCGGCGGGCTATGTCTGCGGCCGGCCGCTGGCGACGGTGACCTATCTCGCGCTGACGCTCGGGCGGCCGCTATTCCTGGAAGGGGAGGCCGGCACCGGCAAGACCGAGATCGCCAAGGCGCTCGCGGCCGCGCTCGGCCGCCGCCTGATCCGCCTGCAATGCTACGAGGGACTGGACGCGGGAAGCGCGGTCTACGAATGGAACTTCCCCGCGCAGATGGTGGCGATCCGCACCGCCGAGGCGGCGGGCGGCGCCGACCGCTCGGCCTTGCAGGACGAGCTCTTCTCGGAGGAGTACCTCATCGCCCGGCCGCTCCTGGAGGCGATGCGCCCGCAACCGGGCGGCCCGCCGGTCCTGCTGATCGACGAGCTTGACCGTACCGACGAGCCGTTCGAGGCGTTCCTCCTCGAGGCGCTGTCGGATTTCCAGGTGACGATCCCCGAGCTCGGCACCATCGCCGCGCCCGAGCCGCCGATCGTGGTCCTGACCTCCAACCGCACGCGCGAGGTACACGACGCGCTCAAGCGCCGCTGCCTCTACCACTGGGTCGACTATCCCGGCTTCGACCGCGAGATCGAGATCCTCGCCGCCCGCGCGCCCGAAGCTTCCGCCGCGCTCAGCCGCGAGGTCGTCGCCTTCGTCCAGCGCCTGCGCACCGAGGACCTCTTCAAGCGCCCCGGCGTGGCCGAGACCATCGACTGGGCCAAGTGCCTTCTCGCGCTCGACGTGATCGACCTCTCGCCCGAGGTCATCTCGGACACGCTGGGCGCGGTGCTGAAGTACCAGGATGACATCCAGAAGGTGCAGGGCTCGGAGGCGGCGCGGCTTCTGGACGAGGCCCGCGCGGATCTCGCCTCATGAAAGACACGCCCGGACCCACCGTCATGCCGCGAGTATTTGGAGCCCAAAGAAGCAGGCGTGCGCGCCCCTGGGTTCATCTGCCCGCAAATATCCCGGGGGTGTGGGGGCAGCGCCCCCACGCAGACTGATGCCGCGATACGCCCCGATCGACGTGCCCGATAATCCGAGGCTCGCGCACAACATTACCCATTTCGCGCGCGCCCTGCGCGCCGCCGGCCTTCCCGTCGGCCCCGGCCGGGTGATCGACGCGGTGCGCGCGGTGGAGGCGGCGGGCTTCACGTCGCGCACGGACTTCTACTGGACGCTGCACGCCTGTTTCGTTTCGCGCCCCGAGCACCGGGCGGTATTCCACCAGATCTTTCGGCTCTACTGGCGCGATCCGCGGTATCTCGAACACATGATGTCGATGATGCTCCCGGCGGTGCGCGGCGTGCAGGAGGACCGCGCCGCCGACGCCGCCGAGAAGCGCGCCGCCGAGGCGCTGCTGGACGGGGCGGAGCCGCCGCCTCCGCCCGAGGAGGCTCCGCTAGGAGACGAGGAGGAGCTGCCGATCGAGGTCGACGCCAGCCAGACCATGTCGGCCGAGGAACGCCTGCGCAGCCTCGACTTCGAACAGATGTCGACCGCCGAGATCGCCGCGGCCAAGCGCATGCTGGCGCGGCTGACGCTGCCGGTAAAGCCCATCGCCTCGCGTCGCGCCGTCGCCGCGCCGCATGGGCGCCGGCCTGACTGGCCGCGCACGATCCGCGCAGCCATGCGCCAGGGCGGCGAGGTGCAGCGCCTTGCCCGCCAGCGCCCGCGGATGCGCTGGCCGAGCCTCGTGGTGCTCTGCGACATCTCCGGCTCCATGTCGCATTACTCGCGCATGGTGCTGCATTTCCTGCACGCCGTCGCCAACCAGAAGGGTGCCGGCTGGGCGAAGGTGCACGCCTTCACCTTCGGTACGCGGCTGACAAACATCACCCGCCACCTTGCGACCCGCGACGTCGACCAGTCGCTGAAGGCCGCAGGCGCCGAGGCGCAGGACTGGGAGGGCGGCACCCGCATAGGGGCCTGCCTGCACGCGTTCAACCGGGACTGGTCGCGCCGCGTCATGGGGCAGGGCGCGGTGGTGCTGTTGATCACCGACGGGCTCGACCGCGACGACGCCGGCGCACTGGGTCGCGAGATGGAGCGGTTGCACCTGTCGTCGCGCCGGCTGATCTGGCTCAACCCGCTCCTGCGGTGGGACGGGTTCGCGCCGAAGGCCGCCGGGATCCGCGCGATGCTGCCGCACGTGGACAGCTTTCGCGCAGGCCATTCGATCCGCTCGCTCGAGGATCTCGCCGAGGCGATCTCGCGGGAACGGGACGAGGGTGACAAGCGCCGGCTTCTTGACATGATGTGATCGCACTCGGCGGCCCCTTGCCGTTTTGTGTTCGCTGTTGCGGGAACCGTGCATGGCGTTCGAAACGTTCTCGTCCCGACGCTGCACGCAGCAGCAAGGGAAGGGAGATGTCATGAAACCAGGCATTCTGAAAACATCGACGGCGCTGGCGCTGTCGCTCAGCCTCGTCGTTCCGGCCCCGGTCCTCGCACAGGAACAGGAACCGGGTCAGGAAATGACCGACGAACAGCGCCGCCAGTTCCTGCTGCAGCAGCGCGAGAACGCCGAGGAGGCCGAGTCGCAGAGCCGGGACCAGCGGCAGAACGATCAGGGTCGGGGTGACGGCCAAGGCAACGGTCAGGGCCAGGGGGCCGGGGGGCAGGAGTCTCCCCAGGCCGAACAGCCCGCGCCGGAAGCGCAGCCCGATCCTCAAGAGCAGGCTGAGCCGCAGGGTCAGGGCAGCGGTCAGCCCGAGACCGAGGGCCAGGATGCGGCGCCCGAGCCGCAGTCTGAGGCCGCGCCGGAGGTTCGGGAGGACCCGGAACCGCAGGCCGCTCCGGAACAGGAGGCGCCGGCACAGCCCGAGACGGTGACGGAGCCCGAGCCGCAGCAAACCGACCCCCAGGGGCAAGCCGGCTCGGCCGCGACCGACGAGAGCCGCACCGGCGCGGACGAACTGCGGGAGTCGCTGGGAGCGGGCGGAGCCACCACGGAGTCAGCGGAGCAAGATGCGCCGGCCGCCACGGCCGCGGATGACGCGCCGGCCGAGGGCGACGCACCGTCGCAGGGCGATGATCCTGCGGCGGCAGAGCGTCCGCTCGAAAGCGAAGAGCCGGCAGCTGCGGAGGCGCCGGCCGAGAGCGATGATCCCGCGGAGAGCAACGCCCCTGCGGCGACCGAGGCTCCGGCCGAAAGCGACGATCCGGCCGGCGAGAGTGCCGAGACGCCGGACGAGGGCACCGCGCCCGCTGCAGCTGGTGAGGACGTCCAGTCCTCCGAGGCCGAGGAGGATGCGTCCAGTGTGGACGAGCTGCGCGAGCGGATGCGGTCCGATGGCGAGGGCGAGTCCGCCGAGGGTGAAGCGGCGGACGAGACGGCACAACAGGATCCGCAGGATGAGGCGCAAACGGCCGAGCGGCGCCAGCAGGACGCCGACGCGCTGGCCGAGCAGGACCGAGCAGCCCAGTCGACCGCGGCCGCACAAGAGGGCACGGACGGCGCCGAGGTGGTCGAGGAGACGATCACTGATGAGACCGCCCGTAGTTCCAACGAGGAGTTCGGCACCGCCGTCGACGAGAACGTGGAGCGTCAGGAACGCCGCGACGACGACGATGACGACGAGGATGACGGCGAGCGTGCCGAGAAGCTTCGCACGTTCTTCGGCGGCGCCGCGGCCGGGGCGCTGGGCGCGGTCGCGCTCGACCGCATCCTGCAACCGAACGAGGAGGTCGTCTCGGATACCGGTGACCGGATCGTGGTGGAGCGTGACGGCCAGTACCGCGTGCTGCGCAACGACGACGCGCTCCTGCGCCAGCCGGGCGCCAATGTGACCTCGTACCAGTACGACGACGGTTCCACGCGATCGGTGGTGATCCGCGAGGACGGCACCGAGATCGAGACCATCCGCGCCGCCGACGGCCGGGTTCTGCGCCGTGTGCGGACGCTGCCGTCGGGCGATCAGGTCGTGCTCTTCGACGACACGCAGTCGTTCCGGGAGGTATCGGTGAGCGAATTGCCGCAGGTGAGCGAACAGCGCCAGATGATCGAGTATCGCGGCAACGATCAACAGGATCTGGCCAATGCGCTGGCCAATGCGGGGGTGCAGACCATCGACCGGTCGTTCTCGCTCAACCAGGTGCGAAACATCGCCGAGGTGCGCAAGCAGGTGCCCGAGATCAACGTCGATTCGGTCAACTTCGAGACCGGCTCGGCGGTAATCCGGCCAGAGGAGGCCGAGGCGCTGTCGGCGCTCGGCAACGCTATGCGCGACATCATCGACGAGCGGCCCGGCGAGGTCTTCCTGATCGAGGGGCATACCGACGCGGTGGGTTCGGCCTCAATGAACCTCGCGCTGTCGGACCGACGCGCGGAATCGGTGGCGCTGGCGCTGACCGAGTATTTCGACGTGCCGCCCGAGAACATGGTCGTTCAGGGTTACGGCGAAAGCGATCTGCTGGTGCGTACCGAGGACGCCGAACGGGCCAACCGCCGCGCCGCGGTGCGCCGGATCACGCCGCTGCTGACCGCCGCGCAGCAGCAGTAAGCGCGCCCCCGGTGGTTTTGAACGCCCCCGCAGGATATGCGGGGGCGTTTCTTTGTTTGCACGACATATTTTGGCTCAAAACAGCGCGGCGCCTGTCCTGAGGCGGGCCGGCGATCAGCAGCGGCCTTCGGCCATTGCTCCGTGAAGGCATCCCGATCGAGCTTGTCCTAGGAGCACCCTAGAGAACCCCGCGATTCGAAAAAACGCCCGGCGCGAGGCCGGGCGTTAATCGCAGCGTCGGCAAATAGCGGCGCGATCAGCCCTGTGCGCTGTCGCGCTCCGTCTGAAGCTCGTCCACGTCCTTGAACTTGATCGATTCGCCGCAGCCGCAGGCGTCTTCCACGTTCGGGTTGCGGAACTTGAAGCCCGATTCGAGCAGCGATGTCTCGTAGTCGATCTCTGTGCCGAACAGGAACATCTGCGCCATCGGCGCGATCAGCACGCGCGCGCCGTCCTTTTCCACGACCTCGTCGTTGCTGTCTGCGTCGTCGACATAGTCCATGGTATATTCCATGCCCGCGCAGCCGCCCTTCTTGACGCCGATCTTCAGACCGTAGCGCCCGTCCTTTTCCATCAGCTTCGAGATCTGGCGGACCGCCGCGTCGGTCATCGTTACGGGTGCCTGGCCGGGGATGCCGAACATGGGATGTGCCTCCTGAGCCTTTCGTCAGGAAACTAATGCCCGTCGCCGCGCCGAACAAGGGGGCGGGCCGGATTGCCGCCTACGGTGGTTCCCGGCCCGACGTCGCGGGTGACCACGGCACCCGCACCGACGATGGCCTCATCCCCGATGCTCACCCCGGGGAGCAGGATCGCGCCGGCTCCGAGCCAGACATCGCGGCCGATCGTGACTGGGCGCGTCGTCTCCAGCTCGGCCTTGCGGGCCTCGGGATCTCGCGGATGATCGGCGGTGAGGATCTGCACGTAGGGGCCGATGTCGCAGCCGTCGCCGATGGTGATGGGCCCGGCATCGAGCAGGTAGCAGCCGTAATTGACGAACACGCCCGACCCGATGCGGATATTGTAGCCGTAATCGACGTAGACGGGCGCTCGGATCGCCACCTTCTCGCCCAAGGCGCCCAAGAGCGCACGCAGGATCTCTTCGCGCCCGTCGTCGCCGAAGATCGTGGCGTTGTAATCGCGCATGAGCGACTGCGCTCGCTTGCGGTCGTCCGAGAGGCCGGGATCGCCGGGATGGTAGAGCGCGCCCGAGATCATCTTGTCGCGTTCGGTCTCGGCCATGCGGCTACTCGGTATCGGTGCCGCGAATGGCGAGGATCGCCGCGATCCCGATCACGGCAAGCCCGACCACCGCGGCGTTGAAGGGACGGGCATTGGCGACGATCACCGCCACCAGCGCCCAGATCACCGTGATGCCGTATTCCGGCGCCCGGTGCAGCCGGTACTGCACGGTAACAGAGATGACGAGCGCGAGGGTCAGCGCGACCAGCGCCGCCGGGGTTTCGGGCAGGAGTTCGTAGCCCGCGAGGACGAGGCCGATCGACACGCAGGCCGCCGCTGTCAGCCAGCCGGCATAGATCGCGACGGGTGACATCTGCCACCAGCGGTCGGTATCG
The DNA here is from genome assembly GCF_900112685.1 of Roseivivax sediminis. Taxonomy (GTDB): domain Bacteria; phylum Pseudomonadota; class Alphaproteobacteria; order Rhodobacterales; family Rhodobacteraceae; genus Roseivivax; species Roseivivax sediminis. Next base: position 15,625 of record NZ_FOMS01000007.1, on the reverse strand, counting down.
CCGGTGCGAGTCAGCGCGATCAGCGCAGTCGCCAGCATGACCCAGATCATGATCGTCGCAAGCGCCACCGATTGCTGCGCCGCCGGCAGCCAGAGCGCACCGACGGCGAGGCTCATTACCATGGGCTTGCGCATCTCGGCCCAGTCGGGGTCGTCGGCGCGCTTCAGGAGGCCGAAGCCTGCGCCGAGAATCAGCCAGACATAGATCAGCCCCCAGATCGCGAAGGCGTAGCCGGCGGGCTGAACAGGGGGATCTCTCTGGGGGTTTGGGAATTGCGACGGTTCGAACCCGTTGAATCCGGGTGCGAAGACGGGCGACGCGGCAAAGGCCAGCGCGGCAAGAAGCAGCGCGCCGGCCCAGAGCTTTCTGCTGGTCTCGGGAGTCAGGCGAGCTCTCCTTCCGCGGTCAGCCGGGTCTTGCCGCCCAGCCACGGGTGCAACGCGGCGGGGAGGTCGACCGATCCGTCCTCCTGCTGGCCGTTCTCCAGGACCGCGATCAGGCAGCGCCCGACAGCGAGGCCGGAGCCGTTAAGCGTGTGCAGGAACACCGGTTTGCCGCCGTCCTCGGGTTTCATTCGCGCGTTCATGCGCCGCGCCTGGAAATCGCCGCAGACCGAGACCGAGGAAATCTCCCGGTACGTCTTCTGGCCCGGCAGCCAGACCTCGATGTCGTGCGTCTTGCGCGCGCCGAAGCCCATGTCGCCGGTGCACAGCACCACGGTCCGATAGGGCAGCTCCAGTGCTTCGAGGATGCCCTCGGCGCAGCGCGTCATGCGGCCGTGTTCCTCAAGGCTGCTGTCGGGATGGGTGATCGACACCATCTCCACCTTCTCGAACTGGTGCTGGCGCAGCATCCCGGCGGTGTCGCGCCCGGCGCTGCCTGCCTCGGAGCGGAAGCACTGGGTGTGCGCGACGTAGCGCCGGGGCAGGTAGCTTTCGGCCACCGTCATGTCGTTGACGATGTTGGTCAGCGTGACCTCGGCGGTCGGCACGAGCCACCAGCCCTCGCGGGTGCGGTAGCTGTCTTCACCGAATTTCGGCAGCTGCCCGGTGCCGTACATCATCTCGTCGCGGACGAGGACGGGCGTCCAGGTCTCCGTCAGACCGTTCTCGGTAACGTGGGTGTCGAGCATGAACTGTGCCAGAGCGCGGTGCACGCGCGCGACTGCGCCCGACAACACAACGAAACGCGAACCGGACAGCTTCGCGGCGGTCTCGAAATCCATGCCGTTCGCGACGGCCGGAAGGTCGTAATGCTCCCTGGCGGCGAAGGCGAAGTCGCGCGGGGTGCCCCAGCGGCGGATCTCCACGTTGTCGTCTTCGTCCGTGCCGTCCGGCACGTCGTCCAGCGGCATGTTTGGCAGGCGCATCAGCGCGTCCGTCAGTTCCGCGTCGAGATCGCGGGCGCGGGCCTGCATCTCGGTCACCGCGGCCTTCTTCTCGGTCACCAGGGCGCGCAGACGTTCGAACTCCGCCTCGTCGCCCTTGGCCTTGGCGGCGCCGACCTCTTTGGCGGCGCGGTTCTGCTCGGCCTGCGCGGTTTCGGCTTCGTGGATGGCCGCGCGCCGCGCCTCGTCCAGCGCCAGGAGCGGCGACGACGCGTCCTCGACCCCGACCCGGCTGAGCGCGGCGTCGAAGGCGGCGGGGTTGTCGCGGATGGCGCGGATGTCGTGCATCGCTCAGGCTCCCATGTGATTCCGCGCCGTTATGCCGCAAAGGCGGGGCGAGGTGTAGGGGCGAGGGGGCGCGATCAGTGCAGCCGGGCCAGTGTCCGGCGCACCCAGCCGTCCACCGGCACCGCGAGCGCGCCGTCCCCGCTTCGGGCGGAGATCACCGCAACGATGTGCGGCGCGTCCGTTCCGAAAAGCACCGGGCCGCCGGATTGCCCGCGCTCGATGGTGCAGCCGATGCGCCAGACCGGCCCGGGCGTGCCGGTGCAGCCTTCGCTGCGCGACAGCCGGTGCGGGCGCGTGCGGGTGTAGCCGGCGAGCGCGAACGGCCCCTCGGGCGGCGCGGTGCCGAGCGGCAGGGGCGCAAGGTCCAACGGCTGCGACAGGCGCAGAAGAGCGAGGTCGTGGGCCACGTCGATGCCGCCCGAGTCTGTCGCGGCGGGATGAACCTCGGCGCCGTCGATGCGGGTGGCGCCGGCATGGCCCGCGCCGTCCCAGCCGGCGACGAAGACCATGTCCGACAGGTTGCGCCGCGCGCCGTCCGGGCCGAGGACGCAATGCGCCGCGGTCAGCACCACGCGCGGCGCCACCAGCGTGCCGGTGCACATGCCGCGCGTGTTGTAGCCGGCGATGTTCACGCGGCCGATGGCGTCCTGCGCAAGCGCCGGGGCGGCCATGAGTGCCGCGAGAAGGATCAGAATGGGCCGCATGGGGCGGAGTTAGGCGCGGGTGCGCGGCGGGAAAGGGCCGCGATCTCCGCGCGGCGTTTCGGACACCGTCTGCCGGTCGCCCGCGGGGGCGGCCGGCAGGCGCGTGTCAGGTCGACAGGCTCTCGACCTTGCGCTCTTCGAGATAGCGCAGGAGGTCTGCGCGGAATTCCGCGATATCGTCGGACGTCACGGTCCGATCCGGGCGCTGGACGTGGAAGTAGAAGGTGTAGTTCGCCTTCGCCTCGCCCGGCTTGTGGAAGGCGTCCGTGAGCCGCCAGTCCGCGAGGAGCGGGTTCTCGTATGCCGCGAGCACCGCGTGAAGCTTGCTGTAGCCCTCGGCCACGGGCCAGGAGAAGGTGAAATCCTGGCGCGAGCCCGGGAAGGGGGTGTCGGCCCGGTGCTGGTGCGCGGGATAGAGATCGGTGGCCATCTCGTCGATGTCGATCTCGAACCAGATCGCGTGGCCCGCGTCGAGGCACGTCTTGACCAGCTTTTGTGGCAGCACCCCCATCGTGCCGATGGTGCGGTCCCCGATCCGCAGCGCCACGGCAGAGCCGTCCTGCCACGGCCCCTCCCGGTCCTCGGCCGCGATGTGCCAGGCGTCGAAGCCGGGGTGGTTGGCGGCGACGGCGATATCCTCCAGCGCGCGGCGCAGCTCGAAGAAGCTGTCGCGCGCGCTCGCCTTCTTGCGCTGGTTCACCATCAGGCCGGCGAGGCGGTTAAACTCCACCTTCTCGCCCGCTTCTATCCAGAACACCTTGCCGATCTCGTAGACGCGGAAGGCCTGCGCCTGGCGCCGGTTCTCGTTGGCGACCATCAGCAGGTTGGGGATCAGCGTGTCGCGCATGTCGGCGGTGTCGCTGCCGCGCGGGTTGACGATGGTCAGCGGCGCATGGCGGCGTTCGAAGCCGAGCTTGGAAAGCCAGTCCTTCGAGTGCCAGCCATAGGTCTTCACCTCCGCGAAGCCGTAGCTTTGCGACAGGATGCGACGGGCGCGGTGCTGGCCGCGGATGCGGATGTTGAAATCCGGCGTGCCGATCTGCGGGCCCGGCATCTCGGGCGTGATGTTGTGATAGCCGAACAGGCGCATGACCTCCTCGGAGAGGTCCTCCCAGGTGGTGATGTCGGCCTCGCCGCGGAATTCGGGCACGGTGACGGTGTAGCCGTCCCGCGCGTCCTCGCAGCCGAAGCCGATGGAGCGCAGGAGGCCTTGAGACTGGGCGTCAGGGATGTCGGCCCCGGCACGGCGGGTCATGGCCCCGGCGGCGACGTGGATGCGGCGCGGCTCGGTCGCGTCCCGGCGCAGGATAGTGCGCTGCGCGGTCGCCTCGGTCTCGGGCACGGCGTCCTGCAAAAGCTTGAAGATACGTCCCGGCGCCTGATCGGCGAAAGCGACAGGAAGCTTCTTCTCGTAGCGCTGGCTCGCGTCCGTGCGGATGCCGAGGCGCGCGGCGGTGCGGCGGATGCGCGTGCCGTCGAAATTGGCGCATTCCAGCGTGACGTCCTGCGTGTCGGGCGCGATGCGGGAATTGGCGCCGCCGATGACACCGGCAAGACCAACCGGCTCGTCGCCCGAGAAGATCATCAGGTCCTCCGCGGCGACCTCGTGCGTCTCGTCGTCGAGCGAGGTGAACTGCCGCGCGGCACCGACACGGTCCACGCGCAACGACGGAACGATGCGCGCGTCGAAGCAGTGCGAGGGCTGGCCGAGCTCGAACTGGACGTAGTTGGACACGTCCACGAGGATGTCGCGCGAGGGCGAGGACACGAGGCCGAGCCGATGCCGCATCGTCAGCGGCGCGACGCGCGCCTGCGGCACCCGCAGCCCGGCGGCCGAGAAGAACGGCACCACGTCGGGCGCGTCGACGGCGATGTCCACCTGCGGCAGCCCGGCGGCGTCGAGCGCGTCGCTGACCGGCAGCGGGGCGAGGTCGCGCGACAGGATCGCGGCCAGCTCGCGCGCGAAACCGTACTGACCCCAGAGGTCGGGGCGGTGGGTCAGCGACTTGTTGTCGATCTCCAGCAGCGTGTCGCGCGGCTGGATCAGGTCGGCAAGACCGGTGCCCGGCGCGACGGAGGTGGGCAGCTCCACGATGATCTCGTGGTTATCCCAGAGCCCGAGCTCCTTGGCCGAGCAGAGCATGACCTCGGAGGGATGGCCGGCGATCTCGCCGCTCTCCACGCTCTTGCCCATCGACAGGGTGGCGCCGGGGAAGGCGGCGAGCGCGATCATGCCCGCGCGCACGTTCGGCGCGCCGCAGACGGTGCGGGCCGGGCCCTCGCCGGTCTCCAGCGTGACGGCGGTGAGGCCGGGGCGGTCCGGCAGATCGAGCTTCGTGACGTCGGTGACGCGCACCGCGGCGATGCGGGCGGTTTCCACCACCTGTTCCTCGATCTCGTCGACCTCGGCGGTGTGGATGGTGATCCGGTCGCCGAATTCCTCGGGCGAGATGCCCGAGACGTCGACGAAATCGGAGATCCAGTTGAGCGAGATTTTCATGTCAGCACGTTCGGTTCGAGGGGCGCGGAAGGGCGGATCAGAGCGTCGCGGTAAACTGACGGGCGAAGCTCAGGCTGCCCTTGTTGAACAGGCGCGCGTCCTGCACCCCGAATTTCAGCATGGCGAGGCGGGTCAGACCCAGCCCGAAGGCGAAGCCGGAATAGCGGTCGGGATCGACACCGGCATGTTTCAGCACCTCGCGGTGGACCATCCCGCAGGGCATGAGTTCGAGCCAGCGCCACTTGCCGTTGATCTCGGTCCAGAAGTCGAGCTCGAAGCCCGGCTCCACGAACGGGAAGTAGCCGGGGCGCAGGCGCACCTTCACGTCACGGCCGAACACCTGGTCGAGCAGTTCTTTCATCACCGCGATGAGGTTGGCGACGGTCACGCCCTCGTCGATGTAAAGCCCTTCGAGTTGGTAGAACGTGTTCTCGTGCGTCGCGTCCGTGGCCTCGTTGCGGTAGCAGCGGCCGGGGAAGATGGCGCGCACCGGCACGCCGAAATCGCGCATCGCCTCGTTCTGCATCGACGAGGTGTGCGTGCGCAGCACCATCCCGTTCTCGAGCCAGAACGTATCCTGCATGTCGCGTGCCGGATGGTCGGCGGGGATGTTGAGCGCGTCGAAGTTCTTGAACTCCGTCACCGCCTCTTCGCCGTTATAGGTGCGAAAGCCCATCCCGCGGAAGATGTCCTCGATTTCCATCTGCGCGGCGGTGATCGGGTGGATCGCTCCGATTCCGCTGGTCATCGGCGGCAGCGTGGTGTCGAAATCCACGGCCGGGGCATTGGAGGTCGGACCGTCCTTGTCCTTGGCGGCCGCGATGCCGGCCTCGATCCGCGCGGTGGCCTCGTTCAGCTCCTTGCCGAGGGCGGCGCGCTCTTCCGGCGAAAGGGACGCGAAGTCGACGGTGGAACGGAAGGCGGCGATGGCGCCATTGCGGCCGAGATATGCGGCGCGAAGCTGCTTCAGCGCCTGATCGTCCATGTCGGCGGAGACCGAGGCTTCGAACTCTGTCACGATGTCTGCAAGTTTCGACACGTTGGGGCTGCCTTCTGTCGCGCATTCGGGGCGGGGCCGGAGCGCCGCGCGCGAACCTCTTACTCACTCGGTCCTGCGAACAAAACCCCATTCTTGGGGCGGCGCCGGGGCCCCGGACGCGGCCGATCGGCGCGGCCGGCGGCATCGGCTTGCATCGGATGCAGCCCCGCCATAGTTTCCGCGCAACTTTGCGGGCCGCCCCTCGTCCCGCGCATCCCAGAGCTACAGGAGCCCCTCGATGGAAGGCAGCGCGATCGCCCAATTCATCCCGCTCATCCTGATCTTCGCGATCATGTATTTCCTGCTGATCCGTCCGCAGCAGAAGAAGCTCAAGGATCATCAGAAGATGGTCCAGAGCCTGCGCCGCGGCGACCAGGTGGTCACCCAGGGCGGGTTGATCGGCAAGGTCGTGAAGGTCAAGGAAAACAACGAGCTCGACGTCGAGCTGGCCGAGGGCGTGAAGGTGCGCGTGGTGCAGAACACCGTCGCGCAGGTCCTGTCCAAGACCGAGCCCGCCAACACCGACGCGTAACGTCGGCGACGTGAAGACCGGGGCGTAAGCCCCCGAGCCCAAGGCGGTTTTCCGCATGTTGCAGATCGACCTCTGGAAGCGCGTGATGATCTGGGCGGCGGTGGCCGCCGGGATCGCCCTTGCCGCGCCCAACCTGTTCTACAACCGGGTGGAGCAGCACAACGACGCCGTTGCCGCGATCGAGCGGCAGGGGTCGACCGACGAATTGCGCGAGCAAGCGTCGGGCTGGCCCGATTTCCTGCCCTCGGGGCTGGTCAATCTCGGGCTCGACCTGCGCGGCGGTGCGCATCTGCTGGCCGAGGTGCGGGTTCAGGACGTCTATGCCGCACGGCTCGAGAGCCTCTGGCCACAGATCCGCGATGCGCTGCGGCCCCTGCGGGACGAGATCGGCACGATCCGGTTGCAGAACAGCCCACCGGATGTGCTGCGCATCGCGATTTCCGATCCCTCGGGCCAGGGCGCGGCGCTGCAGGCGGTACGCGACCTGGCGCAGCCGGTCAGTTCCACCACCGCGCTGCCCCAGGGCGGCGCGCAGAACATCGAGGTGAGCGGCGCGGACGGGGTCATCACCGTCACGCTGTCGGAGGCCGAACGCGCGGCCACGGACGAGCGTACGCTCCAGCAGGCGCTCGAGATCATCCGCCGCCGCATCGACGAGGTCGGCACCCGCGAGCCGACGATCCAGCGGCAGGGGGCACAGCGGATCCTGATCCAGGTGCCCGGCATCGGATCGGCGCAGGAGCTCAAGGAGATCATCGGCACCACCGCGCAGCTGACCTTCCAGCCGGTCGTCAATCGCGGCACCGACCCGGACGCCGATCCCGGCGTCGGAGAGGAGATCCTGCCCTCGCTCGATGAGGAGGGGCTGTATTACACGCTGGAACGCTCCCCCGTCGTCACCGGCGAGCAGCTTGTCGACGCGCAGCCGACCTTCGACCAGAACAGCCGGCCGGCGGTGAATTTCCGTTTCAACACGCAAGGGGCGCGAGCCTTCGGAGATTACACGGCGGCCAATATCGGATCGCCCTTCGCCATCGTGCTCGACGACGAGGTGATTTCCGCCCCGGTGATCCAGAGCCACATTCCCGGCGGCTCGGGCATCATCACCGGCGATTTCAGCATCGAGGAATCCACCAACCTCGCCGTCCTTCTGCGCGCCGGCGCGCTGCCGGCGGGGCTCGACTTCCTCGAAGAGCGGACCATCGGGCCGGAGCTCGGCGCGGATTCGATCGAGGCGGGGCGCATCGCCACGCTCGTCGCCTTCGCGCTGGTGCTGGTCTTCATGGTGCTGTGCTACGGCCTGTTCGGGATCTTCGCGAACATCGCGCTGATCCTCAATATCGGGCTGCTCTTCGGGCTTCTGAGCCTCATCGGGGCGACGCTGACGCTGCCGGGGATCGCCGGGATCGTGCTGACCGTCGGCATGGCGGTCGACGCCAACGTGCTGGTCTTCGAGCGTATCCGGGAGGAACTGAAAACCGCCCGTGGCCCGGCCCGCGCCATCGAGCGCGGCTACGAAAAGGCGCTGTCGGCTATCGTCGACGCCAACATCACCACGATCATCACCGCGATCATCCTCTTCGCCATGGGCTCCGGCCCGGTGCGGGGCTTCGCCATCACGCTCGGCTTCGGGATCTGCACCTCGGTCTTCACCGCGGTCTTCGTCACCCGTCTGCTGATCGTGACCTGGTTCGAACGCCGCCGTCCGAAGACGATCACGGTCTGAGGAGAGACCCATGCGCCTGAAACTGGTCCCCGACGAGACGAGCATCGATTTTTTCAGCCGCACGAAGCTGTGGCTGGGGATTTCGGCGGTGCTGATCGTGGTCGCTCTGACCTCGTTCTTCCTGCAGGGGCTCAACTACGGCATCGATTTCCGCGGCGGTACGACGATCCGCACCGAAAGCGCGGAGCCGGTCGATGTCGGCGCCTACCGCGACGCGATGCAGGGGCTCGAGCTCGGCGATGTGGTGATCTCCGAGGTGTTCGATCCGTCCTTCGGGCCGGACGAGAACGTCGCCATGGTGCGCATCGCCCCGCAGGACGACGTGGAGGCAGTGAGCCAGGAAACCATCGCCGCGGTCGAGGCCGCGCTGCAAGAGGTGGCGCCGGACATCCGCTTCACCTCCGTATCCTCGGTCGGGCCGAAAGTGTCGTCGGAACTGATCCAGACGGCCGTGATCGCGGTGCTGCTCGCGATCGGGGCGGTGCTGGTCTACATCTGGCTGCGCTTCGAATGGCAGTTTGCCGTCGGCGCGGTTGTCGCGCTCGTGCACGACGTGGCGCTGACCATCGGCATCTTCTCGGAGCTGCAGATCCGCTTCGACTTGGCCATCATCGCGGCGCTGCTGACCATCGTGGGCTATTCGCTGAACGACACCGTGGTGGTCTTCGACCGGGTGCGCGAGAACCTCATCAAGTACAAGAAGCGCCCGCTGAAGGAAGTGCTCAACATCTCCATCAACGAGACTCTGAGCCGGACGCTGATGACCTCGCTGACGACGCTGCTGGCGCTGATCTCGCTGCTGGTGCTGGGCGGGGACGTGATCCGGGGCTTCGTCTTCGCGATGACGTGGGGCGTGATCATCGGGACCTATTCGTCGATCTTCGTGGCCTCGGCGATGCTCTACCGCCTCGGGGTCAAGCGCGACTGGTCCAAGCCCGACAACCCGACCGGCAACCAGTTCGCTGACGTCGATGCCTGACCTTCTCCGGCAGCTCCTGGAGCTGCCGGGGCTGGGCTGGATCCTTGCCACCACCTTTGTCGCGGGCGGCGTCTACGGCTTCGCAGGCTTCGGCTCCGCGCTGATCTTCATGCCGGTCGCCGCCGCGCTGGTCCCGCCGGAGATCGCCGTCGCGGCGTTCAGCGTCTCGGCCGCCTCGTCGCTGGTCACCGTGGTGCCGCGCGCGCTGCGGGATGCCGACACGCGGGGGCTGGCGGTGATGATCGCCGGGGCCGTCCTGGCCGCCCCGGCGGGCCTTTGGGTGCTGCGCCGCGGCGACGTCGAGGCGCTGCGCTGGGGGGTGGTGCTCGTGGCGGCGGTCACGCTGGCGGCACTGGTCTCGGGCTGGCGCCATGCCCTGCGGCCCGGTGTCGCGGCGCGGGCCGGGATCGGAGCCGCTACCGGGTTCGTGGGCGGGGCCACCGGGTTGATGGGACCGGTAATGATCCTGTTTCAGCTCTCGGGCCGCGACAGTGCCGCCCGCAATCGGGCCACCGTGCTGGTTTTCCTGACATTCACCACCGCCCTGCTGCTGCCGCTGATGACGCTGCAAGGCATGCTGACCCCGCGCGCGGTGCTGCTGGGGCTGGCCATGACGGTTCCCTACGGGCTGGGCGCGCGACTCGGGGCGTGGTTGTTTCAACCAGATCGCGAAGGACTTTACCGCACTGCAGCATATGTGATTATTGCGATAGCCATCGCGGCCGGTTTGCCGGTCCGGGACTGAAGGGGGACGTGGACATGCGCCTGAACGAGATCACCTTCACCGATGCCGAGCCCGTGGAGGGCTACGGCCCCGGTTTCTTCCGCGTCGGCGGCAAGGCGGTGGACGGGCCGCTGTGCCTGTCGCCGCGGGGCACGCGCGCCTGGGGCGGCCTCGAGGATGCCGACACGCTGCGCGGTCTGGCGACCGAGATCGACGTGCTGTTCGTCGGCACCGGGCCGGAGATCGCGCATCTGCCATCGGGGCTGCGCGACGAGCTGGAAGCGGAAGGCATCGGGGTGGAGGTGATGAACTCCCCCTCGGCGTGTCGGACCTACAACGTGCTTCTGTCCGAGGGCCGGCGCGTGGCGCTGGCGGTGCTGCCGGTCTGAGCTTTGCGGTGCGCGCTGACGCGCGCCCACGATGTTTGGGGGAGGACCCCCAAACCCCATTTGCGAGGGCGCTGCCCTCGCGCTCCCGGAGTATTTCGGGCCCAAAGAAGCAGGGGCTTGTGGTTGTTTCGGTCGGGGGCTAGGCCAACCGATGATGCTGGAACTTCGGGATGTGAGTGTGGCGCGCGGCGGGGTGCCAGTGCTCGATGGCGTCGGGCTCGTGCTCGGGCCGGGCGAGGCAATGGTGCTGCGCGGGCCGAACGGGTCGGGCAAGACCACGCTCCTGCGCGCCGTGTCCGGACTGCAGCCGGTCCTTGCAGGCGAGGTGTCGGGTGCGGAGCGTGTGGCCTATTCGGGCCATGCGGACGGTCTGAAGGCGAACCTCAGCGTGGCGGAGAATCTTGCGTTCTGGGCCGCGGCCTTCGGCACGCGCGGGATCGAGGCGGCCATGGAGGCCTATGCGCTGGCGCCGCTTTCGGACCGATGGGCCGGCAATCTCAGCGCTGGGCAGAAGCGTCGGCTGGGGCTGGCGCGGATGCTGGTCACCGGGCGGCCGGTCTGGGTGCTGGACGAGCCGACCGTGTCGCTCGATGCGGCTTCGGTGGCGCTGTTCGCGGCGGCGGTGCGGGGGCATCTCGGGGCGGGCGGTGCGGCGCTGATCGCGACCCATATCGACCTCGGCCTGAGCGAGGCGCGGGTGCTGGACGTGGCGGCGCACCGGGCGATGGCGCCGCTGCCCGGCAGCGACGAGGCCTTTCTGTGAGGGCGCTTCTGTGGCGCGATCTGCGGCTGGCGGTGCGGGCCGGCGGCGGCTTCGGGCTGGGCCTCGCGTTCTTCCTGATCGTGACGGTGCTGGTGCCCTTCGCGGTGGGGCCGCAGACCGGGCGGCTGGCGAGTATCGCGCCGGGGATCCTTTGGCTCGGTGCGCTCTTGGCCTGCCTGCTGTCGCTCGACCGGATCTTCGCGCTCGATTTCGAGGACGGCTCTCTCGATCTGCTGGCGACGGCGCCCTTGCCTCTCGAGGGGGTGGTGGCGGTGAAGGCGCTGGCGCACTGGTTCACCACGGGGCTGCCGCTGGTGGCGGCGGCGCCGGCGCTCGGCGTGCTTCTGAGCCTGCCGGGGCCGGGATTCTTCTGGCTGTTCTTATCGCTTCTGATCGGCACGCCGGCGCTGTCGGTGATCGGTGCGTTCGGCGCCGCGCTGACCGTGGGGCTGAAGCGCGGCGGGCTGCTGATGTCGCTCCTGGTGCTGCCGCTTTACGTGCCGACGCTGATCTTCGGGGCGGAGGCGGCACGGCGCGGTGCCGAGGGGCTGGCGGTGGAGACGCCGCTGATGCTGTTGGGCGGGATCAGCGCGGGGGCACTGGCCCTGCTGCCATTTGCCTCGGCTGCCGTGCTGCGGGTGTCGCTGCGGTGAACTGGACAAGCGGCGCCCGGACATGTGATTTGTACGGGCCGGACGCGAGGGAGTAGCTACGGGTCATGTCGCTGTGGGAATACGCCAACCCGGTGCGGTTCATCCGCCTGACCGACCGCGTGCTGCCGGCCCTGTCGGGGGCGGCGGTGCTGTGCCTCGTTGTCGGGCTGGTCTGGGGGTTTTTCTTCACGCCGGACGATTACCGGCAGGGATCGACGGTCAAGATCATCTACCTGCACGTGCCGGCGGCGCTGATGGCGATCAATGCCTGGCTGATGATGCTGGTCGCCTCGCTGATCTGGATCGTGCGGCGGCATCACGTGAGCGCGCTGGCCGCGCGCGCCGCGGCGCCGGTGGGGGCGACGATGACGGTGATCGCCCTGGCGACGGGGGCGATCTGGGGGCAGCCGATGTGGGGTACCTGGTGGGCCTGGGATCCGCGGCTGACCTCGTTCCTGATCCTGTTCCTGTTCTATCTCGGCTACATGGCCTTGTGGGAGGCGATCGAGAATGACGATGCCGCGGCGGACCTGACCTCGATCCTCTGCCTCGTCGGGTCGGTCTTCGCGCTGCTGTCGCGCTACGCGGTGAATTTCTGGAACCAGGGGCTGCACCAGGGCGCGTCGCTGTCGCTCGATGCCGAGGAGAACGTGGCGGACGTGTTCTGGTTGCCTCTTCTGGTGTGCATCGCGGGGTTCGTGCTGCTGTTCGTCGCGCTCGTCTTCCTGCGCACGCAGACCGAGATCCGCGCGCGGCGGATGCGGGCGATCCTTGCACGGGAGCGGATGGCATGATGCCGGATCTTGGGAAATACGCCGTCACGGTGCTGTCGGCCTACGGCGTGTCGCTGGTGCTGATCGCGGCGCTGGTGGGGGCGAGCCTGTGGCGCGCGCGCCGGGTGCGCGCGGCGCTTCGGAAGGTTGAGACGCGGAGGACAGCGCGATGAAGATCCGGCCGCTCATGATCCTGCCGCCACTCATCTTCGCGGCCTTCGCGGGACTGGCCTATGTGGGCATGTATCGCGAGGATCCGCAGGGCCTGCCCTCGACGCGGATCGGCCAGCCGGCGCCGGCGATCACGCCCGAGGGGCTGGAGGGCTACCCCCGCGTCGGGCAGGAGATGCTGACCTCGGGCGAGGTGACGCTGGTGAACTTCTGGGCGAGCTGGTGCCCGCCTTGCCGGGCGGAGCATCCGCAGCTTCTGGACTATGCGGCCGAGGGCATCGACATCGTCGGCGTGAACTTCAAGGATCAGTCCAACGCGGCGCTGACCTACCTGCGGGAAGAGCAGAGCCCGTTCACCGGTGTTGCCTTTGATCCGCAGGGACGCACGGCGATCGACTGGGGCGTCACGGCGCCGCCGGAGACCTTCATCGTGGATGGTGACGGCACGGTGCTGATGCGCTTCCAGGGGCCGCTCGTGGGCACCGATTTCGAGCGGCGTTTCGTTCCGGCGCTGGAAGAGGCGCTGGGGAACGCGGAGCTGTCCGGGGCGAGCTGAGCGGGCGGCGCTCAGCCGCCGTGGGAGGGCCGCGCGCAGCGGCCCTCTTCTTCGGTGAAGCACGCGGGATCCGCGCCGGTCACTGCACCGTCGCTCGCCGCGTAGGCGCCGAGGACCGTCAGCACCACCAGAGCGGCGGCCTGGATGAGCGTGATGACCTTCATTCCTGTCCGTCCTGCCTTCATCGCCTTCTCCCCTCTCATGTGGGTTCACGATGACCGAGATGTAGACCGAAGATGCCCGTCATTGCGTCTCACGTCATCGTGACGGGTCGGAGCTATCGGCGGAAACCGGCCGCGTGCCCGTAGGGGTGGCCGGTTCCCGCTGCGCTGCCGGTTTTGGCGGCAGCGCAGGGATCAGAGGATTGTCAGGCCGATGGCGATGATCGCGCCCGACACGATCAGGTGCACGGTGCAGAACCCCATGATGTCCTTGGCGCGCAGGCCGGCGATGCCGAGGATCGGCAGGGCCCAGAACGGCTGTACCATGTTGGTCCACGCGTCGCCCCAGGCGACGGCCATCGCCGCCTTCGCCTGATCGAGGCCGATTGCCTCGGCCGCGGGCATGATCACCGGCGCCTGCACCGCCCATTGCCCGCCGCCCGACGGCACGAAGAAGTTCACGATACCGGCGGACAGGAAGGTGAAGAAGGGCAGGGTGGTGGCGGTGGCAAATCCGACGAGCCCTTCGGAGATCGAGGCGGCGAGGCCGGACTCCACCATGATCGCCATGATCCCGGCATAGAACGGGAACTGGATGACGATCCCGGCGCCGCCCTTCACCGCCTCGGAGAGCGACCGCAGGAGGTTGCGCGGCGTGCCGTGCAGCAGGATCGCGAGCGTCAGGAAGAGAAAGTTGATGACGTTGAGTTCCAGCCCGCCGCCGGTCAGGAAGTGCTGCAACAGCCAGGCGACGCCCATGGCGCCGATGAAGAACGGCAGCACGCGGCTCGTCTCCACGCGCTCGGCCGGAGTTTTCGGGCCGTCATCGGCGTCGGCATCGTTTGCTTCGAGCAGCTTGGGGTCGATGAAGACGCTCTCTTCCTCGGTTTTGGGCAGCATCGCGCGGTTGATCAGCGGCACCGCGATGAAGAGCGCGACCACGATGGCGAGGTTGTAGAACGAAAAGATCGTCTCGCTCGTCGGGACCACGCCGATCTGGTCGGCGAAGGGGTGCCCTTCGGTCGCGATCGACAGCGGGATGGAGCCGGCGAGCCCGCCATGCCAGACGATGAAGCCCGAATAGGCCGAGGCGACGAGCAGCCGGTAGTCGACCCGCACCACGCGCGCCAGTTCCTTGGCGAAGAGTGCGCCGACCACGAGCCCGAAGCCCCAGTTGATCCAGGAGGCCAGGAGCGACACGACGCTGACCAGAAGGATCGCCTTTGCCGGTCCGTCGGCGAAACCGGCGAGCGCGGCGAGCCCGCGGCGGACGATCGGGGTGGAGGCCATCATGTAGCCGGTGACCAGCACCAGCAGCATCTGCATGGAGAATTGCAGCAGGGACCAGAAGCCGTCCCCCCACATCGCCACGACCGAGAGCGGTGCGGTGCCCTCGAAGATCAGCGCGGAAATCGCGGCGACGAGCGTCAGCACGACCACGAAGACGAACGGATCGGGCAGGTAACGGTCCATCAGCCGCACCAACGGGCGGGACATCGCGTTGAGCATGGGGGCCTCCTCTGAGCATCGGGATACGCGTTGCGCCGAACGCCGCGTGGTCTATCCGGCATTCCGGTGCCGGGTTGCATCACGATCTCGCAGCTCGCGCGGGGGTTCAAGACATCGTGCATGGACTTCAGCCCGGTGACGGGCGATGCCCGTGCCGATGTCCGGAGTTTTCAAAGCCCTGATTGCCGTTCTAGCCTTCGCGCTGCTGCCGTGGGGGGCCTATGCGGGCGCGGCCGACGTCGGGTCCGATCCGGCGGAGGCCGTGGCGGTGCAAGACGCCGTTGATACCCATGCCGGAGCAAAGCCGGCGGGGCGCTGCCGGACGGCGCTCGTGGCCGGGTCCTCCTGTGTCCACGTCCTGGCGCCGGCGCTGGTCGGCGCGCCGGCCGCTCCGGCCGCGACGGGCCGGCTGTCGCGGCCTATGGGCTCCCGCATGGCGAAGGGCCGGGCCGTCCGCCCGCCACACAATCCGCCGCGCACGGTCTGACGACCATCGAACCCGGCGCCGCCGGCGCCGACATCGTCAGACCGAAAGGACATCTCATGCACAGCCGAAGAGGCTTCATCGCCGCCTGCGGCGCGGCCGCCGTTGCGGCCTGTACCCGGAGCGGCCCGGACCGCACTGCCGACCCGAAGGGCGCCACATCCGGGCCCCCTGCCGATCCGCCCATGCCGGAGGCGGTGTCCGCATAGCGTGTTGGTGCGCCTTCATTTTGCCGGAAACGGCCAATATTGCACCTCCAAGCCTACTGGAGGACCCCCATGCACAAG
>NZ_FOMS01000006.1 GCF_900112685.1 Roseivivax sediminis | reverse complement strand
CAACGATGGCGGCGGACGCTGTGCTCTGCACCGATGGCCACGCCACCTACGAGGCGATCGCAAAGACCACCCGCATCACGCACTTCGCGCTGAACGGCGGGAAGCGGTCTCGCCGTATGCCGAAGACCCATCACATCAACACCGTGAACGCCCTGATCAGCCGCTACCGGGACTTCATCCGCCCATTCTGCGGCCCGGCTTCGCGCAACCTCAGGGCCTATGGCCGGTGGCACGCTGCCCGTGAGAATGGCGACCGCGATTACCTTTCCATCTTCAAGGCATTCCTCGATACGCCGCGGCCTGCCAACACGCTATGCTGACATCGCCATGCCGGATTTCTACGGCGCCATCACGGACGAGCCGTTCCCGATCGGGGCCATTCCCGACGGCGCGATCGCGCCAGAATACTGGCGTCAGGAGGTGCCCAACCCGTTTCCGGAGCATCCGCGCGGCACCATCGTCGTCGATCCCGACCGCGCGATGCTGCATTTCATCGAGTCGCCGGAAACGGCAACGCGCTACGGCGTCAGCGTCGGCGCCGCCGGTTTCGCGTGGGAGGGCACCGCGCGACTGCAATTCACCCGTGACTGGCCGCGCTGGAAGGTTCCGGCCAGCATGATTGCGCGCCAGCCGGACCTGGCGCCGTATTCGGTGGAGAACGGCGGCATGGATCCTGGGCCGGACAACCCGATGGGCGCGCGGGCGCTCTATCTCTTCCGGAACGGGAAGGACACGCTTTACCGCGTGCACGGCAATGCCGTGCCGCTGGAACTGGGGCGTGCGGTGTCGTCGGGCTGCATCCGGATGCTGGACCACGACGTCATTCACCTGGAGGCGCGGTCGGTGCACGGCGCCTCGGTCATCGTGCTGCCGTCGCAG
Source organism: Roseivivax sediminis (assembly GCF_900112685.1). GTDB lineage: Bacteria > Pseudomonadota > Alphaproteobacteria > Rhodobacterales > Rhodobacteraceae > Roseivivax > Roseivivax sediminis. Next base: position 294,849 of record NZ_FOMS01000006.1, on the reverse strand, counting down.
GGGCGCGGGCGGATCGACGCGGTCTATTGATCTGAACGAAAAGGCCCCGGCACGCTGCCGGGGCCTCTTGTGACATCCGGTCGGACCGATCAGGCGGCCTGATCGTCCTTCGCGAGGTTGCGCAGCACGTAGTGCAGCACGCCGCCGTGCTTGACGTAATCGACCTCGATCGCGGTATCGATCCGGCACTTGAGGGTGATCTCCTTTTCGGAGCCGTCCTCCATCGTGATCTTGCAGGGCAGTTCCGCGCCCGGCGTCACGCTGTCGAGCCCGGTGATCGTCACGCTTTCCTTGCCGGTCAGGCCCAGCGACTTGCGGGTATCGCCGCCGGTGAACTCGAACGGCACTACGCCGAAGCCGACGAGGTTGGAGCGGTGGATGCGCTCGAAGCTCTCGGCGATGACCGCCTTCACGCCGAGCAGCGCCGTGCCCTTGGCCGCCCAGTCACGCGAGGAGCCCGCGCCGTACTGCTCACCGCCGAAGATGACCAGCGGCGTGCCGTTGTCCTGATAGGCCATCGCGGCGTCGAAGATCGAGGTCTGGTTGCCTTCGGGATCGAGCGTGTAGCCGCCCTCCACGTCGTCGAGCATCTCGTTCTTGATGCGGATGTTGGCGAAGGTCCCGCGCATCATCACCTCGTGGTTGCCGCGGCGCGAGCCGTAGGAGTTGAAGTCCTTCGGCGCGACCTGGCGTTCGACCAGGTACTTGCCGGCCGGCGTCGTCTCCTTGAACGCACCCGCGGGCGAGATGTGGTCGGTGGTGATCATGTCGCCGAGGATGGCGAGCACGCGCGCGCCTTCGACATTGTGGATCTCCCCCGGCTCCTTGGACATGTTCTGGAAGTAGGGCGGGTTCTGCACGTAGGTCGAATTCGCCGGCCAGTCGTAGGTTTCGGCATCCGTCGTCTCGACCGCGCGCCACTTCTCGTCACCCTTGAAGACGTCGGCGTACTTCTCCTGGAAGCTTTCGCGGGTGACGGTTCTGTCGACGAGTTCCTTGATCTCCGCCTGGGTCGGCCAGATGTCCTTGAGGTACACGTCGCCGCCGTTGGGATCCTGCGCGATCGGGTCGTTGGCGATGTCGATGTTCATGTCGCCGGCGATCGCGTAGGCCACGCAGAGCGGCGGCGAAGCGAGGTAGTTGGCGCGCACGTCGGGGCTGATCCGGCCCTCGAAGTTGCGGTTGCCCGACAGGACCGATGTGGCGATCAGGTCGTTGTCGGCGATGCACTGGCTGATCTCGGCCGGCAGCGGGCCGGAATTGCCGATGCAGGTCGTGCAGCCGTAACCGACGAGGTTGAACCCGATGGCGTCGAGATCCTCCTGCAGGCCCGCGGCCTCCAGATAGGCGGACACGACCTGGGAGCCCGGCGCGAGCGAGGTCTTCACCCACGGCTTGCGGTCGAGGCCCAGCTCGCGTGCCTTGCGCGCCACGAGGCCGGCGCCGATCATCACGTATGGGTTCGACGTGTTGGTGCAGGAGGTGATCGAGGCGATCACCACCGAGCCGTCATGGAGCTGGAACTCCACGTCCTCGCCGTCGATGTCCTTCATCTTCACGAAGCCGCGGCGGTGCTTGCCGGTGTCGCCGGGGATCGTCATCGGCTCGGGCATGCCGCCTTCGCCTTCCCAGCGGACCTCTTCCTGCGCGCTGGCCTGCTTGCCGTTGCGCTCGCCCTCGATGTACTTGTGGAAGGTCTGCGCCGCCTCGTCGAGGTTGACGTGGTCCTGCGGGCGCTTGGGGCCCGAGATCGCCGGCTTCACGGTCGCCATGTCCAGCTCGAGCGTGTCAGAGAACACCGGCTCCGACCCGGCCTCGCGCCACATGCCCTGCGCCTTGGCGTAGGCTTCGACAAGCGCGATGCGGTCCTCGTCACGGCCGGTCTGGCGCATGTAGCGCAGCGTTTCGTCGTCGATCGGGAAGAAGGCGCAGGTGGCGCCGAATTCGGGGCTCATGTTGCCGATCGTCGCGCGGTCGGCGAGCGTGACGTTGTCGAGCCCGTCGCCGTAGAATTCAACGAACTTGCCGACGACGCCCTTCTCGCGCAGCATCTGGCAGACCCGCAGCACGAGGTCGGTCGCCGTGGTGCCCTCGACCATCGCGCCGGTCAGCTTGAAGCCGACGACCTCGGGGATCAGCATGGAGATCGGCTGGCCGAGCATCGCGGCCTCCGCCTCGATCCCGCCGACACCCCAGCCGAGCACCGAGGCGCCATTGACCATGGTGGTATGGCTGTCGGTGCCCACCAGCGTGTCGGGATAGGCCACCGTCTCCCCGTTCTGGTCCTCGTCGGTCCAGACCACTTGGCTGAGGTATTCGAGGTTCACCTGGTGGCAGATGCCGGTGCCCGGCGGCACCACGCGGAAGTTGTTGAACGCCTTCTGGCCCCACTTGAGGAACGTGTAGCGTTCGATGTTCCGCTCGTATTCGCGGTCCACGTTCATCTGGAACGCGCGCGGGTTGCCGAACTCGTCGATCATCACCGAGTGGTCGATGACCAGGTCCACGGGGTTCAGCGGGTTGATCTTCTGCGCGTCGCCGCCGAGCGCCTCGATCCCGTCCCGCATCGCCGCAAGGTCGACCACGGCGGGAACGCCGGTGAAGTCCTGCATGAGAACGCGTGCCGGGCGGTAGGCCAGCTCACGGTTCGCCTTGCCGCCGTTCGCGGCCCATTCGGAGAACGCCTCGATGTCGCCGGTGTCGACGGTCTTGCCGTCCTCGAACCGCAGCATGTTCTCGAGCACGACCTTCAGCGACTTCGGCAGTCGCGAGAAGTCGCCGCGCCCTGCGGCCTCGGCCGCTTCGATGGAGTAGTAGGCGACCGACGAACCCCCGGCCTCCAGCGTCTTGCGGGTCTTCGATGAATCCTGGCCTACAGTGATGGGCATCAGTGCCTCCTGTGCATGCTTGGGGAACGGCGAGCGTCTCGGGTGTCCTGCCCGATGGCGCGCGGCCGATCAAGGTCGGGATGCGCGTTGTATACTATCGTGCACAATCGGTCGCAAGGGGGAGGGGTGTCACCTCCTTGCGACGGGTGTCGGTCTCTCTCAAAACCTTGATTGGTCATTTCACCTGCGCTTGTCTATCCGATCGGGGTTGCGACACCGCCGAAGAGAGGTTCCATGCGCCGAGCGCCCGTTCTTGCTGCAGCTCTCTGCACCGCGCTGGCCGGGCCGCTCGCGGCGGACGAGCGACCCATCGTTGTCGAACTCTATACCTCGCAGGGCTGTTCCTCCTGTCCGCCGGCCGACCGGATGTTGCGCGAGCTGGGCGAGGACGCGGACGTGATCCCGCTGGCGCTGCACGTCGACTACTGGGATTACATCGGCTGGAAGGACAGTTTCGCGCAGCCGCGGTTTACGGCCCGGCAGAAGGGCTATGCGCGCGCCGCGGGGCGCTCTTCGATCTACACGCCGCAGATGGTGGTGAACGGCACCGACGACATCGTCGGCAACAGGCCGAAGGACCTCAAGCGCACTGTGGCGCAGCATCGCGCGCGCACCACCCCCGTCGAGATCGAGGTCGAGCGGCGCGGCGAGGTCCTTCACCTGTCGCTGGAGACCGAGACGCCGGTCGCGGCGTCGAAGATCTACCTGGTGCGCTACGCCCCGTCCGAGACGGTGGCCATCCGCCGGGGCGAGAATGCCGGGCGCAAGATAGAGTATACCCACATCGTCACCGACTGGGACGTGATCGGTCACTGGGACGGTGCAAGCGCGCACCACGCCGAGATCGCCATCGAGGGTGACGCGCCCGCCGTCGTGCTGGTGCAGGTGGAAGGCTACGGCGAAGTGCTGGCGGCGGCGCGCTTGCGCTGACGCCGGGCCTGCCGCTCGGGCTTCCAGCGGCGGTGGATCCAGAACCATTGTCCCGGATCGGCCTGGATGCGTGCCTCGAGCGCCGCGGTCGCCGCACGCATCATCTCCACCGGATCGCCGTGCGGGATCGGCGCGTCGAACTCGGCCACGAAGCTCTGTCCGTCCGGCTGGCGGATGCCGAAGAAGGGGATCATCAGCGCCCCGGTGCGCAGCGCGATCTCGGCCGCCGAGGTGAGCGTGGGCGCGGGCTTTCCCAGGAAGTCGATGGGCACCCCGCGGCCCGAGTAGATGTCGAAGAGCAGCACGCCATGCCCGCCGGCCTTGAGATGCTTGACGAGGCCCATCGTGCCGCGGCGCCCCTGTTCAAACACCGGCCCCGAGAGGCGCGCCATGTTGGCAGCGTAATGCGCGTTGAAGAAGGCGTTCTTCATCGGCCGATAGAGCCCGCCGACCTGCCATCCGCGCGAGACCAGAAGCGCGCGCGGCGCTTCGAAATTGCCGTAATGGCCGGTGACGAAAAGGATGGGGCGACCCTCCTCTCGCGCCGCCTCCATCGCCGCGACGCCCTCGCCGACAGGGGTGGCGCCGGTCATGCGGTCGCGCAGGCCGAGGACGTCGTAATTCTCGATCATCGTGCGACCGGCATTGTCGGCGACACGATCCGCGAGCGCGCGCGCCTCCGGCTCGGGCAGGTCGCGCCAGACATGGGCGAGGTTGCGCAGCGTGCGCTTGCGATAACCGGCAAGTGGGGCGATCACGCGGGTGACGAATGCGCCCATCAGACGCAGGCGCAGACGGAGAGGCAGCGCGAGGCAGAGCGCGATGGCCGAGCGCAGCGCCCGGTCGGTGGCCCAGTCGCGCCAGGTCCCGGTGGGCGGCGCCGGCCGGGCGGCCTGCGGTCCGTCGGTCCTGTCTGTCTCGGCCAAGAGCGGGCTCCCTTGCGGTCAGACCAGAGACATACGTGCCGCGAACGCCAAGCTCAAGAACGCGCCGGGCGGGTGGGATCACTCCTCTTCGGGTTCCACCAGCTTGATCTCACCGACATTGACCAGGTTGCGGATCGCGTCGATGACGGCGCGCTGCGCCTCTTCGGCGTCTTTGGCGCGGGGAACGGGGCGATCGCCCACCTCTTCGCGCAGCGACGCGGCGACCCGCTTGGACATGTTGTCGAGAAGGAAATCGACGGCGGGGGCGAGTTCCTCGGACCGGGCGCCGGCGAGCGCGGTGACGAGCGTGTCGTTATCGACCTCGCGGCTGATCTTCGGCACGTCGGCCGCGGACACCCGCTCGGGGATGTTGGCGAAGGTGAAGATCGCCTTGCGCACCGCCTCGGCGAAATCCTTGTCGGTCTCCTCCAGCCCTTCGAGCACATCGTCGCGGATCCGGTCGGCGGAATAGTTGAGGATCGCGCCGACGCGGTCGACCGATGTGCTGGAGAATGCGCGCGGCGGCTCCGCCTCGATCTGCGCGGCGAGGGCGAGGCCGATGCGGTCCACCGTCTCGGGCGTGATCGCGGAGGTCTTGGAGACGGCGTAGGTGATGCGACGCGCCAGCGGGCCGGGCAGCTTGCCGAGTACCTGCGCGGCCTTCGTCACGTTGATCTTGGTCATCAGCACCGCGGCGATCTCGATGCTCTCGGAGGTGACCATTTCGGCGATCTTGTCGACCGGCAGATTGCCGATCCGTTCCCACGGATCGCCGAGCTGGCGCACCCCGGCCTCCTTCCGGAGCCGGCGGGCGGTGTGCGCGCTGATCTTGCCGTCGAGCCGGTCGAGCGCGCCGGCGACGCCACCGGGAAAGGACAGGCCGACCGATTCGAGTTCCTCGGTAAATTCCTCGATCACCTGGTCGAGCGTGGCGCGGTCGACGTAACGCATGTTGCCGAGCTCGACCGTGAGCTCCTCCTGCAATTCCTCGGGGAGTGAGGACAGGGGCACGTCGGCGCCTTCGTTCAGGATGAACTGAACGATGATGGCGGCCTTCGCCTTTCGGGTCAGGCTGTCGGGCCGGCCGGCCACGGGGCGCGGCAGGGCGGCGAACGGGCGCAGGGCGGTCATGGGCGTCGGGCACCGGGGGTTCTGACGGTCCCGCCCAGAGTTATCGGAGCGTCGTTAAGGAACGCTTACGCGCGGATAGATATTCGTTCGAACTTCGTGGCCAGATCGGTAGGCCCAAAGGGTTTTTGGACGCGGCCGCCATAAAGCGCCATGCCTCACCCGTGAGATTGCCGGACCGCAGCCCGGCAATGCGTGGCTAGGGGCCGATGTCAGCCGGTAACGGTGACGCAGGCGCCCTTGTCTGAATCGTAGGTCATGCCGTCGCCGCATGACATCGCCTGCTTGCCCCAGTCGCAGGTCGCGCTGGCCGAGGCGGCCGAGAGGGCGGTCAGCGCCGCCGCGGCGAAGATCGTCTTTATCGTCATGGTCGGTCCTCCGGGTTGCATCTCGCAACGGTAACGCAACTTGACGCAAGGTCAAAGCCGGACCGGCGCAACATCGCTGCGCCGATGGGCCGATGCACGAGTCCTAGGCGGTGCCGAAGACGCGGGCGAAGATCGTGTCCACGTGCTTTGTATGGTAGCCGTGGTCGAACTTCTCCGCGATCTCGTCCTGCGACAGGACGGCGGTGACGTCCGGATCGCCCGACAGCTCGGTCTGGAAATCGCGGCCCTCTTCCCAGACCTTCATCGCGTTGCGCTGGACCAGCGTATAGGCGTCCTCGCGGCTCACGCCTTTCTGGGTCAGTGCCAGCAGCACCCGCTGCGACATCACCAGACCCTTGTACTGGTTCATGTTGCGCAGCATGTGCTCGGGATAGACGACCAGCTTGTCGATCACGGTCGTGAGCCGCGCCAGCGCGAAATCGAGCGTCACCGTCGCGTCCGGGCCGATATTCCTCTCCACGCTGGAATGAGAGATGTCGCGCTCGTGCCAGAGCGCCACGTTCTCCATCGCCGGCAGCGCCATGGACCGCACGAGGCGGGCGAGGCCGGTGAGATTCTCGGTCAGCACCGGGTTGCGCTTGTGTGGCATCGCCGAGGAGCCCTTCTGGCCGGCCGAGAAGAACTCCTCGGCCTCCAGCACCTCGGTGCGCTGCATGTGGCGGATCTCCGTCGCGACGTTCTCGATGGAGGACGCGATCACGCCGAGCGTGGCGAAGAAGGCGGCGTGCCGGTCGCGCGGGATGACCTGGGTCGAGATCGGCTCGGGCGTCAGGCCGAGCTTGGTGCAGACATGCTCCTCGACGCTCGGGTCGATGTTGGCGAAGGTGCCCACGGCGCCGGAAATCGCCCCGGTTGCAACCTCTTGCCGGGCGGTCTTCATGCGCGCGAGGTTGCGGTCCATCTCCGCGTAGAAGCGCGCGAAGGTCAGGCCCATGGTCGTCGGCTCGGCATGGATGCCGTGCGAGCGGCCGATGCGCACGGTATCCTTGTGTTCCAACGCGCGGCGCTTCAGCGCGACAAGGAGCCCCTCGAGATCCGCGATCAGGATGTCGGCGGCACGCACAAGCTGGATGTTGAACGTGGTGTCGAGCACGTCCGAGGACGTCATCCCCTGGTGCACGAAGCGCGCCTCCTCGTTGCCGACAATCTCGGCCAGGTGCGTCAGGAAGGCGATCACGTCATGCTTGGTGACCGCTTCGATCTCGTCGATGCGGGCAACGTCGAAGGTCACGCCGTCGGCCTTCCACACCGCTTCGGCGTTCTGTTTCGGGATCACGCCGAGCGCGGCCTGCGCGTCGCAGGCATGGGCCTCGATCTCGAACCAGATGCGGAACTTGGTCTCGGGAGCCCAGATCGCGACCATGTCGGGGCGGGAATATCGGGGGATCATGGGGAACCGGACCTTTCACGGGTTGTTGACGCGGTGGGCGCGGTCTTAGACTTGCCGAGGTCAGGGAACAAGTGACGGAGAGCGCTTGAACCACCAAACCGATCCCCGCGACGCCATGGTGCGTCTGCCTGCCGGTCTGCCGGACTTTGCGGGCTGCTGGCGGCTCAGCCGCCGCATCACCGACCGCAGCGGGGGGCAATCGGGCCATGCCGAGGGACGGGTGGAGTTTCTGCGCGACGGCGCGGCGTTACGGTATTGCGAGACGCTGACACTGTATCTGCCGGGGCAGGGACCGATCTCGGGCACACGGAATTACGTCTGGCTGCCCGATCCGGTCGGCATCGCCGTGACCTTCGACGACGGCCGGCCGTTCCATCGCATCGCGCTTGGCCAGGGGGCGCCGCGGGACGTGCACGATTGTGGCGCCGACCGCTACGCGGTGACCTACGATTTCGCCGACTGGCCGGTCTGGGCCGTGACCTGGGAGGTGACCGGCCCGCGCAAAGACTACCGGATGGAGACGCTGTTCGTGCGTGAGAAGTTGCGCGAGGGGTAGGCTCTCGTAGCACTTGCCGGAGCGCTGGCGCTCGGGCAGAAGAGTGCGCAAGGATTTGCGACAACGGAGGCACAGCCCATGACCACGGCAACCCGGAGAAACGTGCTGGTGGAGACGTTCGGCGCCAGCGAAGGCGCTGCGCTGCGCCTGAAGCAGGCGGCACTGGTGATCGGCGGCATCGCGGCCTTCGCCGTGCTGGCCAAGATCAAGGTGCCGGTGCCGGGCTCTCCGGTGGCGATGAACATGGGCACCTTCGCGGTGCTGACCATCGGCGCAGCCTACGGCCCCCGGCTCGGCCTCGCGACGATCATCGGCTACATGCTCGTCGGCGCGCTCGGCTTCGACGTGTTTCAGAGCTCGACGGCGGAGATGAACGGTCTGGCCTACATGACCGGCAGCACCGGCGGCTACCTCGTCGGCTACGTGGCGGCGACGCTGCTGCTGGGGATGCTCGCGCGGCGCGGCTGGGACCGCTCTGCGCCGCGGATGGCCGGCGCGATGCTGCTGGGCAACGTTCTGATCTACGTGCCGGGCCTTCTGTGGCTGGGCATGCTCTACGGCTGGAACGAGCCGATCATCGCCTGGGGCCTGACGCCGTTCCTGCTGGGCGACGCCATCAAGCTGGCCCTCGCGGCGGTGCTGCTGCCGGCGGCGTGGAAGCTGGTGGGCCGCGCGCGCACCTGATCGCACGGGACGCCTGAAGGAAGGGCGCGGTGGGCGGTAGCCTGCCGCGCCCTTGTCGTTTGGGAGGGGTTGGTGGCTATTGACCGGCGATGCGCAGCAGCGGGTCGAGCAGGCCCGCCTGCAACAAGACCTCGCCGGTGCCCGCCAGCGTAAGCACATGGATCGACAGGCGGATATCCGTGCCTCGGCGCGCGTGGATGAGGGCCAGCACGGCCGCCATCGGCCAGTAGACTACGGCGACCATAGCCGTGAGCAGCCAGGTTGCGGCACGGCGTTCGCGCGGTTCCGGTTCGGGCGGCGCCTCGGTTTCCGGTGCCGGGTCCGGCGACGCCAAAGGAGCCGCGAAGAGTTGTGCCTCGTCCTGGAGTAGCTGGGCGAGGTTGCGCTCGATCCGGTCGATACTGTCGTCGGTCTCGGGCAGGGCGGACACCTCGCGCCGCGCGGCGCGGCGGGGCGAGATGTAGCTCTGGGCCGCCACGAATTCTTCGGGCGTGAGCGCGACTCCCGTCTGCAGCCATTCGACGTGTTGCGCCTCCACCAGCGGCAGGGCACGCAGTACGATATCCGAGAGAACCGCCACCGCGCTGTTCAACGTCGGCGCCTCGCGGCCAGGGCGCGGAGCAAGCTCGAAGGTGATGCGGGCGCCGCGCATCGGGTGCTGCTCACGCGTGACGCGGACGATGATCGTCTTCCCCGCAGCGGCAGAATGCGCGGTCGAAATTCGCGCGGCGCCGCCGTCCTGATGGTTGAGCACATCCGCAATGCCGCGCAGGAACACGGCCGGATCGGTGCCCGCGGCGCGCGGGATCAGAAGGGTGGCGTAGGGGCGGGCCGGATGCGGCATGGGGCGACCTTGGGGTCAGCGGGGTTGCCCCTGATAGTACCGGCCAATTGGAAGATATTATGTCGAAGGCCGGAAGCTTCCGCGGCACACTGAGATCAGAGCGCACCGCGGGGAGGCGTTCAGTTGCCGACACGCTCCGCCGCGTAGGCGATGGCGCGCTGGTAGTTGCCGCTGTCGTTCCATGCCGACAGGACCTGGAAGTTGCGCGTGCCCTGCCCGAATGGCTGGCCCGGCTGCCAGCCGTTGCTGCGCAAGAGGTTCGCGGCAGAGGCCAGCGCGTCGACCGCGTTGTACGGGTCGGCCCGGCCGTCTCCGTTGGCGTCGACGCCGTAGCGCGCCCAGTTGCCGGCGAGGAACTGCATATGGCCAAGCTCGCCTGAAGGGCCGCCCTGGGTGCTGGTGGAGATCACGCCGCGATCGACAAGTTGCAGCGCCGCGATGGCGTGGCTTTCGAAGCGCGGATGGCGCCGGCAATAGGACGCGAGCGTCACCGCGCCGCCAACCACCGGCGTCTTGCCGAGATAGCCGCCGAAGCTCGTCTCCAGCCCCCAGATCGTGGCGAGAACGGACCCCGGCACGCCGTAGGCGTTCTCAAGCGAGGAAAACAGGTTGGCGTTGCTCGACACCTTGCTCGCGACCTGATTGATGAAGCCCTGGGCGGAACCGCCCGATCGCTTGGCAAGGAAGGTGGCCGGGTCGCCGTAGGAGACGCCCGACTGGCTGGAGGGCTGCGATTCGAAACGCCAGGTGATGCCAGAGAGCTGCGCGGATTGTAGCGCCTGCATGCCGCGCTGTCCGACACCGGAGGACGCCGCCTGTTGCGCGAGGCCTTGTTTGTAGCCGTTGAAGGCCCCCTGGCTGGTGATGCACTGGGCGGACCACGCCGCCGGTGCGGTCAGTAGCGTGAGGCAAAAGGCGGATAGGATTCGGCGCATCGAGTGCTCCTTGCTGGAAACCGTCAGAAAACGACGGTAGCGCCGAATCGTTCCTGCGTTAAGCCATCCGGTCCTCGCCGCGTTGCTCTGGAGTCACATCACCCCCGGCACGGCGACCGCAAACAGGACCTGGCAGGCCGCCACGCCGAGCGACAATATCCGGGCGCGGTGGGGCGAGCCGCCCGCCTTCGGTGCGGCCGCGGCAATCTCCTCGGGCGAGGGGGCGCGGGTGAGGATCTCGCGCATCTCGCGGGCGTCCTCGTCGTGCAGGCGCGGCGCGGGGGCAGGGCGCGAGGTGGACGCGCGCCCCCTCGCGCGCCCTTCCGACCGCGACCCTATCGGTCGCAGGTGTGCGGGCCGGGGCGTGCTGGCGCGCGGCGCGGTGATGGCGCGCCGCGGCACCACCGGGCCGCGGGTATCGAGATCGGTCGCGAGCGCGCCGAGAAAAGCCGCGCGCGGCAGCGCATGGCGCGCTTCCAGCCATTCGACCTCGACTGCCGGAACGCGCGACAGCAGGTGCCACACCAGCGTGGCCAGCCGTGCCTGCAACGCCGCCTCGCCCGCGCCGGGATCGCGGGCGAGCAAGTGGACATTCAGCCGCGCGCAGCCGCCTAGCGTGCCGACACCGAGGTCGACGCGGAAGATAGCGGTCTCGGCGGTCAGGCCGGTCTGGGTGTGATGCAGCGCCGGCGCTTCGTCGTCGATATGCGGCAGGCAATCGGCAAGCAGGCCACTCAGCGCATGGACGGTCAGGTGCAGATCCTCACCGAGGATCAGCGCGGCACGGGCGGTCGGTGTCGGCTCGGATTTGACGTTCGGAACGGGCATGGGGGCGGGGCTCCGTGGTATCTGGTACGGTCGTTTCTTTTATGATCCTGAGACTGCCCGAGATTCGCGTCTCAAGTGTGTTTTCCAATGACAAAGTATAGGGCGAGACGCACCATATGCGGCGCAACCCGGTCCGTTTCCAGGGAAACTGGGCATAATTCGGACATCGTTAATAAATTGGTCAGGTTGCGAGCTCACGCGAAATCCCCTCCAGGTTGTCAGGTCGCGTCGCGGTGCCGCGGTTGCCACATGAAAACGGGCGCCCCCGGAAGGGCGCCCGTACCAGACGTTTGCGATTCGATTGGCGATCAGCAGCTGTAGTAGAGGCCGAATTCCACCGGGTGCGGTGTGTGTTCGTAGAGCTCCAGCTCTTCCATCTTCAGCTCGATGTAGCCGTCGATCTGGTCCTTGGTGAACACGTCGCCGGCCAGCAGGAAGTTGTGGTCGGCCTTGAGCGCGTCCAGCGCCTCGCGCAGCGAGCCGCAGACGGTCGGGATGCCCTCGAGCTCTTCGGGGGGAAGATCGTAGAGGTTCTTGTCCATCGCCTCGCCCGGATCGATCTTGTTGGTGATCCCGTCGAGACCGGCCATCAGCAGCGCCGCGAAGCACAGGTAGGGGTTCGCGGACGGGTCGGGGAAACGGGCCTCGACGCGCTTGGCCTTCGGGCTTTCCGTCCACGGGATCCGCACGCAACCCGAACGGTTGCGGGCGGAGTAGGCGCGCAGAACCGGCGCCTCGAAGCCCGGGATCAGGCGCTTGTACGAGTTGGTGGACGGGTTGGTGAAGGCGTTCAGCGTCTTCGCGTGCTTGAGGATGCCGCCGATGAACCACAGCGCTTCCTGGCTCAGGTCCGCGTACTTGTCACCGGCAAAGAGCGGCTTGCCGTCCTTCCAGATCGACATGTTCACGTGCATGCCGGTGCCGTTGTCGCCGTAGATCGGCTTGGGCATGAAGGTCGCCGACTTGCCGTAGGCCTCGGCCACGTTGTGGATGATGTACTTGTACTTCTGTAGCTGGTCGCCCTGGTCGGTCAGCGACGAGAAGATCAGGCCGAGCTCGTGCTGGCACGACGCCACCTCGTGGTGGTGCTTGTCGACCTTCATGCCGACGCGCTTCATCGTCGACAGCATCTCCGAACGCAGGTCCTGGCCGTGGTCGACCGGGTTGACCGGGAAGTAGCCGCCCTTCACGCCGGGGCGGTGGCCGGTATTGCCCATCTCGAACTCGGTGTCGGTGTTCCACGACGCGTCGATCGCGTCGACCTCGTAGGACACCTTGTTCATGGTGTTGGAATAGCGGACGTCGTCGAAGATGAAGAATTCCGCCTCGGGGCCGAAATAGGCCGCATCACCGATGCCGGAGGACTTCAGGTAGGCCTCGGCCTTCTCGGCGGTGCCGCGCGGGTCACGCTCGTAGGGCTCGCCGGTGTCGGGCTCGACCACGGTGCAATGCAGGCAGAGCGTCTTTTCGGCATAGAACGGGTCGATGTAGGCGCTGCTCGGATCGGGGATCAGCTTCATGTCGGAAGCTTCGATCGATTTCCAGCCCTGGATCGAAGAGCCGTCGAACATGAAGCCTTCGTCGAAGAAGTCCTCGTCGATCTGGTCTTCCAACAGCGTCACGTGCTGAAGCTTGCCGCGCGGGTCGGTGAAGCGGATGTCGACGTAGGCGACCTCCTCGTCCTTAATCAGCTTGAGAACGTCACTCTTGCTCATCCTGGGGTCCTTCTCTGTCTTAACTGTATGTTAGCTGGTTTTCGGGTGATCCGCGCGGCTCAGAGCGCGTCCGAGCCGGTCTCGCCGGTGCGGATGCGGATCGCCTGTTCCACGGGGGTGACGAAGATCTTGCCGTCGCCGATCTTGTCGGTCTTGGCGGCCGAGACGATCGCCTCGATCGCCTGGTCGACGAGCGCGTCGTCGAGCACCACCTCAATCTTAACCTTAGGCAGGAAATCGACGACGTATTCGGCGCCGCGATAGAGTTCGGTATGGCCCTTCTGGCGCCCGAAGCCCTTCACCTCGACGACCGACAGCCCCTGGATGCCCGCCTCCTGAAGCGCTTCCTTCACCTCGTCGAGCTTGAAAGGCTTAATGATCGCCTCGATTTTCTTCATGGCGCGTGTCTCCCTCGTCTTGGCTCTCCGGGGTCAGACCATGTCTGCCCGCCCGTCACAATGCGACTGAAGCGGGACCGGCGGGGGCGCGCCAGCGCAAAACCTGTGCAAAGCCGTTTTTTGTGCAACATGCACACTAAATAGGCAAAACTGAATCGGAGGGTGCAATGGACGTCCTGACGGCAGAAGAAATGCGGCGCGCGGAGCGGGACGCGATCGGCAGCGGCGCGGTGACCGGGCTTCAGCTGATGGAGCGGGCCGGGGCCGAAGTCGTGGCGGCGGCGCTGGCCGAATGGCCCGCGCTGGCGGCCGGTCCGCAGCGCGCGCTGGTGCTGTGCGGGCCGGGCAACAATGGCGGCGACGGCTTCGTCGTGGCTCGGCTGCTCCGGGATCGCGGCTGGCGGGTGGCGATCGCCTGCAGCACCACGCCCGACCGGCTGAAGGGCGACGCGGCGGCGATGGCAGAGCGGGTGCTGTCCGGGGCCGACGACCTGCTGCCGTGGACGGCAGAGGCGCTGTCGGACTGGATCGCCGCCGGCGAGGGTCCGGTCCTGGTCGTCGATGCGCTGCTCGGGATCGGCCAGACGCGCAGCGCCGACGCGCTCCTGGCGCCGTGGCTCGAGGCGGCGCCGGATGTGCCGGCCGGGCTTCGTCGCCTCTCCGTCGATATTCCCACGGGCTATGACAGTGACACCGGCGCGCGGCTCGGCGAGGAGGTGTTCGCGGCCGATCTCACCGTGACGTTCCATCGCGAGAAACCGGTGCATGCTACGCTCCGGGCCGCGGGCGGGCACGTCGCGGTCCGCGATATCGGGCTTTGATCCCGGTGCGGGACATGCCAGCTATCGTCCCATGACCGAGAACCGCATCACCCGTGAGACGCTGCCGCTGGACGCGCTGCGCAAGGCGCCCGAGGCGCACAAGTACGATCACGGCCATGCGCTGGTGCTATGCGGCGGGGCCGGGCGCACGGGCGCCGCCCGGCTGGCGGCGCGCGGCGCGCTCAGGGTCGGGGCGGGGCTGGTGACGCTCGGCGTGCCGGGCGCGGCGCAGCTCGAAGTGGCGATGCAGGTCACCGCGATCATGTTGCGGCGGGTCGACGACGGTGCCGGGCTGACGACGCTCCTGGAAGACGGGCGGCTGAATGCGCTCTGCCTAGGGCCGGGCCTCGGGCCGGACCGGGCGCGCGCCCTGGTGCCCGCCGCGCTGGCGGCCGGCCGCGCCACCGTGCTGGATGCCGATGCGCTGACCGCCTTTTCCGACACGCCCAAGGCGCTGTTCGAAACGCTGCACGAAGGCTGCGTGCTGACCCCGCACATGGGCGAATTCTCCCGCCTCTTCCCGGACCTGGCGAGGAGGCTCCGCGAGGAGCCGAGGAGCTCCGTCCTGCGCGGGGCCGCGGACCGCGCCGGCACCACGGTGCTGCTGAAGGGCCGTGAGACGATCATCGCCGCCCCCGGCGGCGCGGTCTGGATCCACGGCGGGGCGGAGGGCGGCGACACGCCCTGGCTCGCCACGGCCGGCACCGGCGACGTGCTGGCTGGCTTCATCGCCGGCCTGCTCGCCCGCGGCCTCGCCCCGGCGGAGGCTGCCGCCACCGGCACCTGGTTGCATGCTCGATCCGCGGCCGAATTCGGCCCCGGCCTCGTGGCCGAGGATTTGCCCGAGACGCTGCCGCGCGTGTTTCGCGAGCTGGGCCTTTGACCGGCCCGGCGCCGGCCCGCTTGCGCCCGAAACCCGGCCCCATTTTCCGCTCGCGCTTGCGCCACCGCTTTGCTAGAGAGCCCGGCAACCGGGCACCCGCGCGATGCGGAGCGCCCGCGCAAGCTGTTCGCGGGTGTGGCGGAATTGGTAGACGCACCAGATTTAGGTTCTGGCGCCGCGAGGCGTGGGGGTTCGAGTCCCTTCACCCGCACCAAGAGTTGACGGAAGGACAAGGACGAACATGCAGGTCACCGAGACCCTGAACGACGGCCTCAAGCGCGGCTACGCGATCAAGCTCCCGGCCGAGGAGCTGGACGCGAAGGTCAACGAAAAGCTGACAGAGGCTCAGCCCGAAGTCGAGATGAAGGGCTTCCGCAAGGGCAAGGTGCCGCTGGCGCTGCTGAAGAAGCAGTTCGGCCAGCGCATTCTGGGCGAGTCGATGCAGGAAGCTATCGACGGCGCCATGAATCAGCATTTCGAGGAGACGGGCGATCGCCCCGCCATGCAGCCCGAGGTCAAGATGACCAACGAGGACTGGAAGGAAGGCGACGACGTTCATGTCGAGATGAGCTACGAAAAGCTCCCCGACGTGCCCGAGATCGATCTGTCGGAGATCTCGGTCGAGAAGCCCGTCGCCAAGGCCTCTGACGAGGACGTCGAAGAGGCGCTCAACAACCTCGCCGAGACGGCGCAGGACTTCGAGGAGCGCGAAGAGGGCGCCGCCTCCGAGGACGGCGACCAGGTCGTCATCGACTTCGTCGGCAAGGTCGACGGTGAAGCCTTCGAGGGCGGCGCGGCGGAGGATTACCCGCTGGTGCTCGGCTCCAACTCCTTCATCCCCGGCTTCGAGGAGCAGCTCGTCGGCGTCAAGAAGGGCGACGAGAAGGCCGTCACGGTCAACTTCCCCGAGGAGTACGGTGCGGAGCATCTCGCCGGCAAGGAAGCGGTCTTTGACGTGACCGTCAAGGAAGTGAAGAAGCCGGTCGCGGCTCAGGTGAACGACGAGCTGGCTAAAAAGTTCGGCGCCGAGGATCTCGAGGCGCTGAAGGGTCAGATCCGCGAGCGGCTCGAGGCCGAATACCAGGGTGCCGCACGCCAGGTCGTCAAGCGCCGCCTGCTGGATGCGCTCGACGAGAAGGTTACGTTCGACCTGCCGCCGAGCCTCGTCGACGCCGAGGCCAAGCAGATCGCCCATCAGCTCTACCACGAAGAAAACCCGGACGATCAGGGCCACGACCATGGCGAGATCGAGCCGACGGAGGAGCATCGCAAACTGGCAGAGCGCCGCGTGCGCCTCGGCCTCCTGCTGGCCGAAATCGGCAACCAGCACGAGGTGCAGGTCACCGACTCCGAGATGACCCAGGCGATCATGAACCAGGCGCGGCAATACCCCGGCCAGGAGCGTCAGTTCTTCGACTTCGTGCGCCAGAACCAGCAGATGCAGCAGCAGCTGCGCGCGCCGATCTTCGAGGACAAGGTCGTCGACGTGATCCTCGAGACCGCCCAGGTGTCCGAGTCCGAGGTCGGCAAGGAAGACCTTCAGAAGCTTCTCGACGAGCTCGACGAGGTCTGAGGCGCGGGTCTGCGGAACGGCAAAGAAAAACGGCGGCTCGATCGAGCCGCCGTTTTTTTCGGATGCCTGGGCGCTCAGTCCGCCATGTGCCGGAGCGCCGTTTCAAGCCGGACTCGATCCTTCTCGGACACCGTCTCGGTGATGCTGCGGACCAGCGCGCGAGCGGCGGCGCGCTCCTCGTGCGTGCGCGCGGCGTTGAGCTGATCGCGGCAATAGCTGGTCAGCGCGTTGAAGGTGCCGTGGTTGTCGTTCGCGGCGCGTTCCGGAAGCGTGCTGACGGTGTCGCTTGCGACCTCGGTCTGCGGGGTGCGCGATTTGTCGAACAGGGCGCGGCCCTCCTCATCGGTCAGAAATACGTCGGACTCGATGCCCGAAAAGGTACGGATGGCGGACACGCGCTCGTCGGTCGCGTCCAGCAGCGCGGCCATCGCGGGCACCTTGCCCATGGGCACGGTCTTGCCGACATAGTCGTAAGGCGCGTTCCCCGAGCGCTTGAGCACGCGGTTCATCACCGGATCGATCACGGTGACGATGTCGCTGACACCGGCATTCATGGCCGACTCGAGCGAAGCGATCATCAGCTCGCAGGTGGCATGGTTGACGCTTCCGCGACCGTTGCCACGGCCGAGCCGTTTGGTGTCGACGCAAAAGCGTGTCGATTCCCACATATGCGGGTCGCGAATCGGCGGCTCGCCATCGAGAATGTCGGCGAAGACGTCCGAGAGCATGTGCGGACCCGTCGTCTGCAGCGCGCGGACGCAGGAGACGACATTGCCGTCGTCGTCGAGGCCAATGGCATATGCCGGGTCGAGGTCGTCGAACTGGTCGCGTTCCATGCCGTCGACGATGTTGACCTCCCAGCCGAGGCGTTCCCCGAAGACCCGGGCTCGAAGCCGGAACATTTCTTCCAGGACGTCATGAAACTTGTGTTTGTTAATCGCGTCTACGACGAGAATCATTGGTGTACCCCTTGTACTGCCCAAGATGGCGGTGCCAGCCGGCATCCCCCGCCGGCGCATGTGCTAGTTCGTTAACAATACGGAAACTTGTGGCCCGGACTATTCGGGGAATCCCGTATCGGGAGGCATGACCTAGCGTTAGTGGCGTGGGGAGCGGGTCGTCGCCGACACCGGTGGCGCCGTACAGGCGGGGTTCCGCCCGGTGTTCACCGGTCAATCATCTCGAGCGGACGCTTACTCGGGGTAAATGAGTCCCCGCGCGATTGCCCTGCCGATGGCCTGGGCGGTGGTCAGCGCGTTCAGCTTGGTGCGGGCGGAGCGCAGATGCACTTCCACCGTGCGGTGCGAGATCGACAGGATCCCGCCGATATCCGCCTGGCTCTTGCCGGCGGCGATCCATTGCAGGATCTCGATCTCGCGCGTGGACAGTGCATGCTCGGTGAGCGCTGCCATCAGCTTGTCGTCGCGCATCACCTGATCGTGGATGTTCACGGCGTAGGATTGCAGGTGATAGATCACTTCTTTGCGGAGCTTTTCCCACTCTGAGCGAGGCAGGTTGCTGGTCACGCTGAGGCTGCCGACGTCCCCCAGGGGGCCGCGCACGGGGATCGTGAGACCGAGATTGCTGATTCCGAAATCGTGCGCGTCGCGGAAGACCTTGTCGAAGTTCTCGTTCGGCTCCAGGCGTGACCAGTCGACCGGCGCGATGGAGCGCCGGGCCTCGATCAGAGTGGGATCGATCCTGTGCAACTGGTTTTGAGCGTAGTGGGCCTGCCAATCGGCAGAATACGTCATGAAACCATGGACGCGACCCGAAATCGGATTCGCGCCGGCATAAGCGGCATCGTCCAATCCGTGTTGATCGCAAATCCGTCTCAGGAAATCGATCACGTGGGCCTCTCGGGTGCAGTTGGGTCGGTTCTCTCTAAGGTCCATACCCTTCCACGTGATCGCGGCAAAAGTTTGCCCTTACGGAGCGTTCATGTTCTCACATTTTCGTTGCCGTGCGCAAGCGAGCGCAGGAAGGCCATGACGGCGTCACGCTGCGACGTCTCCAGAGCTGTGAAGATATGTGCAAGTTCACGTGTCTGTGCCGGGCTGAGCGGCGTTTGCGCCGGATTGGACGCCTCCTGCGCTTCACTGAGATCGAGCGCTTCGAAGAAATGGCTGATCGGCATCTCAAGCACACTGGAGATGCGCCACATCTGCGCTGCTGAAATCCGGTTTTGCCCGCTCTCGTACTTCTGGATCTGCTGGAAACGGACGCCCAAACGTTCACCCAGGTCGCGCTGCGTGAGCCCACGCGCCTGGCGCTGCGCACGCACACGCGCGCCGATATGCTTATCTACTAAATTCACTGTACTCTCGCTTTCGGGTGGTATCACACCGCCATAATTCGCCGGAATAAGCAAGCATGACGTTAATCAAGGTCAGCGCCGAGGCGCGGACACTCTGTTGCCGTAAACGAATTAAAAGTCAATCGGGTAGACAAAAAGGCCGCGCCAGATAAAGCGCGGCCTTAATTTGCGACATGTTGTCGCAGAGGGGTTGCCTCCGCGAAAGAAGCCCGGAACCGATCAGTACCGGGGATCGTCGCTGTTGTCGGGCTCTTCCGATTCGGTGTCCTGGTCCGGCGCGGTCTCGAGGTCGTCGAGCTGCGCGGCACCGATGTCGTCGAAAAGCTCGGAGATCTCGAACTCCGCCTGCGCCTCTTCCTCGGCGGCGACGTCCTGGATCGACTTGCCGGCCTTCTGGATCTCCGCCTCTTCAGGCGAACGGGCGACGTTCAGCGTGACTTCCACGATGACCTCGGGGTGCAGGTGCACCTCGACGACGTGCAGGCCCAGCTCCTTGATCGGCTCGCGGATGATGACCTGCTTGCGGTCGACATCGAAGCCGGCCTCCTTGCAGACCTCGGCCGCGTCGCGCGTGGTCACCGATCCGTAGAGGTTGCCGCCGTCGGAGGCTTGGCGGATCACTACGAACTGTTCGCCACCGAGCTTGTCGCCGACCGATTCGGCTTCCTTGCGGCTCTCGAGGTTCTTGGCCTCGAGGTGCTGCTTCTCGGCTTCGAAGCGGGCGATGTTCTCTTTCGAGGCGAACAGCGCCTTGCCCTGAAGCAGGAGGAAGTTGCGCGCGTAACCGGGCTTCACGTCAACGACGTCGCCCATCTGGCCGAGCTTGGCCACGCGTTCCAGCAGAATGACTTGCATCTCTCTCTCCTTACTTCACGGCGTAGGGGAGAAGCGCGAGGAAACGGGCGCGCTTGATGGCGCGCGCAAGTTCGCGCTGCTTCTTGGAGCTGACGGCGGTGATGCGCGAGGGCACGATCTTGCCGCGCTCGGACACGTAACGCTGCAGCAGCTTGGTGTCTTTGTAGTCGATCTTGGGCGCGTTCTCACCGGAGAACGGGCAGACCTTGCGGCGGCGGAAAAACGGTTTTGCTGCCATGGTTTATGCTCCTTTTCTCGGGTGATCAGTTGCGGCGTTCGCGACGGCGGTCGTCGCGTTCGTCGCGTTTCTGCATCTGGATCGACGGGCCTTCCTCGTGCTCTTCGACTTTGATGGTCAGCACGCGCATGACGTCGTCGTGAAGGCGCATCAGGCGCTCCATCTCCTGCACCGCCTCGGCCGGGGCGTTGGTGCGCAGGAAGGCGTAGTGGCCCTT
The DNA here is from genome assembly GCF_900112685.1 of Roseivivax sediminis. Taxonomy (GTDB): domain Bacteria; phylum Pseudomonadota; class Alphaproteobacteria; order Rhodobacterales; family Rhodobacteraceae; genus Roseivivax; species Roseivivax sediminis. The sequence goes on along the minus strand of NZ_FOMS01000006.1, from coordinate 274,334 downwards.
GCGGTTCTTGTTGATCTTGTAGGCCATGGTCTTCACGCCCCAGTATTCGCTGTCGACGAGCGTGCCGCCGTTGTCCGACAGGATGGAGGTGAAGTGTTCGACAAGGCCTTCGGCCTGCGCGCTGGACAGGTCCTGACGCGAGATAAAGACATGCTCGTAAAGCGGCATGCGGTCTCCGTATCGTTCTGGCGCATTTCAAAGGACAGGCATCAGGATCCTTTCGCGCCTGCCCACGAGAGACTGCGCGGGTTCCGACGTGATGTTGCGAAAGGAAGGCCCCGTATACACACATGCGCTGTCCGCGCAAGGGGATCGGGCGAAGGGCGTCAGGTTCGCGCCGAGGTTGTGCCTCATTGTCGCCGATTTGGTTAGGGATTGTTTAAGAAGGTGGAAGAAGAGGGAAGTCCCGATGTCGCATGGCGCAGATCGTCCGAACGGAACCGGCAATCCGTCGCCGGCAGAACGCCCCCTGCACGCCGCGCTGCGCCTCTTGAGCCTTGTCGCGGGTTCGGCGTTGGTGGCTGTCGCGCTGGCGCTGTGGGCGGCAGCGGCGGCTCCGGCGCAGCTGCCGGCGATGCCGGCGTTCAAGCTGGGCTTGTCGGTATTCCTTGGCCTGCCGGGCCTGTCTCTCCTGGCTGCGTCGACGCCGCGCCGCAGCACCGTGTTCAATGCTCAACAGGGTCTGTGAGCGCGGACGGAGTTGATCGCGCGGCGGCGAAGGACACCTCTTTGCGTGGCAAACGCCCATAACCCAAGAGGATATCCATATGACCCGTTTCGCTGCGGCCACCGCGCTCGCGCTTCTGCCCGCCACCGCCGCACTGGCCGAACCCGTCGCCTACGATGTCGACAGCTCGCACGCCCAGATCGTGTTCAGCTACGATCACCTCGGCTTTTCCACCGGCTACGGCATGTTCTCTGGCTTCGAGGGCGAGATCATGTTCGACCAGGAGGAGCCGGCAAATTCGTCGGTCGAGGTCTCCTTTCCCGTCCGTTCCATGCTGACCGGCTGGGAAGAGCGGTTCGAGCACTTCATGTCCGACGACTTCTTCGGTGCGTCAGAGGACGACATGGTGACCTTCACCTCCACCGGCATCGAGGTCACGGGCGAGAGCAGCGCCGAGATCACCGGCGATCTGACTCTGAACGGCGTGACCAAGGAGGTGGTGCTCGACGCCACGCTGAACCAGGCAGGCGAGCACCCGATGGAGGGCGAGCCCTGGGCCGGCTTCTCGGCGACCACGACGCTGATCCGCTCCGACTACAACCTCGGCATGTTCGCACCCTACGTGAGCGACGAGGTAGAGGTCGAGATCTCGCTGGAAGCGATGCAGGCCGACGACAGCGAAGGCTGATCGGTTCGCCCTATCAAGACGACGAACGGCCCGCCGGGATCCCGGCGGGCCGTATTTCGTGTGGAGGCGTGGCAGATCAATCCCCGGCAGCGCGCTCTGCGGTCAGAGACACGTCCACGCGCACGTTGCGTCCGACCTGACTCTCGCTTGTGCCGGTCCCGACGTCGTAGGCCAGGCGGTCAAGCGTTGTACTGCCCGACATGCGCGCGGTGTCGTCCTCCAGCTCCAGATCGAACGGCAACTGCACCCGCACCTCGCTGCCCTTGAGTGACAGGGTACCCTCGGCGACCCAACCATCCTCTGTTCGCAGAATGTCGGCGGCGAAGGTGGCGCGGGGATGGGCCTCCGCGGCGAGGAAGTCGGGCCCCGTCGCCTGTTTCGTGACCGACCCGATGGTCAGCGACCCGACCGCGATCTCCACGGTGACGGACCCCGCCCTGCCGGGGCTGTCCCGATCCTCGAAGGTGATGTCGGCGGTCCAGTCGTTGAAGGTTCCGGTGACCTCGTCGTTCATCTGCGTCACCGCGATGGCCAGCGTGCCGTCCTGCACCTGCCAGTCGGACGCGACCGCTTCGAGCGCCGGGGCGGGAGGCGCGGCGGCGTCGGACCGAAATGTGCCGAGCGCGGCGCCGGTGCCGAACGCGGCGGCCCAGACCAGCACCGCAAGACCTGCGGGCAGGGCGTGGCCCGGCCGCCCGGCGGTGCCGCCGGCGCGGGTGCGGCCCGGCAGCATGCGCCGCAGCGTGGCATCACCATCGACCAGGTGGTGCTTGAGTGCGCCGGCGACGTGGAGCGCGATGGACCCGGCCAGCACCCAGACCAGCACGACATGCACGGCCCAGGCGCCCTCGGCCAGCGCCGGGGAGGCGGGGACGAGCGGCAGGCCCTGTCCCAGCGGCCACCATATCGGCGCGAAGCCCTCGCTTGCCGCGTGCCCGATCCAGCCGGCCAACGGCACCGCGACAAGGCTGCCGTAGAGCAGCCAGTGCACCGTCTCGGCCGCCAGCGTCTCGGCGGGCCGCTCGGGGTGGAGCGGCGCGGGCTTGGGCTGGGTCAGGGCCCAGAGGATCCGCGCCAGCGCCAGGAAGAACAGTGTCACGCCCAGCGTCTTGTGGATCGAGAAGAGCGTCGTCTTCACTGTCAGCGCGCTGCCGGGATCGGTCGGCACCCAGACGGCGGCGAGTCCCAGGGCAAGGTTGGCGATGATGCCGAGGGCGGTCGCCCAGTGCAGGGTCTTGGTGACCGCGCCGTAATGGTCGGCGGCGTTCGTGGCGGCCATCTGTCGGGTCCTCCGGGTCAGGATGCGGCGGCGCCGCGGTGCAGCGTTCAATGTCGTTGGATGCTGCATTTAATGAGGCGGGCGGTATGCGCAATCGGCGCCATTGCACAGCCCCTGTGCCGATCCGTTGCGCCGCCCGGAGCGGGCCTGTAAAGGACCGCGAAACTCAGGCTGCGACAGGAGGAGCCGCACGATGAGCCGTGCCTTCGTATTCCCCGGGCAGGGGGCCCAGACCATCGGCATGGGCCGCGATCTGGCCGATGCCTATCCCGCCGCCCGCGCGGTCTTCGAGGAGGTCGACGATGCACTGGGCGAAAAGCTGTCCGCCCTGATCTGGGAGGGCGAGGCGGAGGAGCTCACGCTCACCCGGAATGCCCAGCCGGCGCTGATGGCGACGTCGCTCGCCGCGATGCGGGCGCTGGAGGCCGAGGGCGTGGCGGTGGCCGATGCCGCTTTCGTCGCGGGCCATTCGCTGGGCGAATACTCCGCCCTGGCGGCGGCGGGCGCGCTGAACGTGGCCGATTGCGCGCGGCTCCTGCGGATTCGCGGTCGCGCGATGCAGGAGGCGACGCCGGTCGGCACCGGCGCGATGGCGGCGATCCTCGGTCTCGACCTCGCATCCGTTCAGGAAGTCGCCGCGGAGGCGGCCGAGGGCGAGGTCTGCGAGGCCGCCAATGACAACGACCCGGCGCAGGTCGTCGTCTCGGGCCACCGCGCGGCGGTAGAGCGGGCGGTGGAGATCGCCAAGGGCCGCGGCGCCAAGCGCGCGCTCCTGTTGCCCGTCTCGGCCCCCTTCCATTGCGCGCTGATGGCACCGGCGGCCGAGGCGATGCGCGACGCGCTCGCGGACGTGGCGATCTCCGATCCGGCGGTGCCGCTCGTTCCCAACGTGCGCGCCGAAGCGGTGAGCGACGCCGCCACGATCCGCGATCTGCTGGTCGCGCAGGTCACCGCCGCCGTGCGTTGGCGGGGGAGTGTCGCGTGGATGGCCGGGCAGGGTGTCACCGAGGTCTGGGAAATCGGCGCCGGCAAGGCGCTGTCGGGTATGGTCAAGCGTATCGACCGATCGGTCGCCACGCGCGCCGTCGGCAGCCCGGCAGACGTGATCGCCGCCGCCGGCGCCTGAGGCGGGCAGTTGCCTGATCGTAAACAATAGATGTTTCTCACGGTTATCGTTGACGAAGTGGCGCCTCGACTGCGCATAGTTCCCGCCGGACTGGGAGGAAGGACGTGACGCATGTTCAATCTTGAAGGAAAGACCGCATTGGTGACCGGTGCCTCGGGGGGCATCGGCGGTGCCGTCGCCACGGCGCTGCACACCGCCGGTGCCACGGTGGCGCTCTCTGGCACGCGCGAGGCGCCGCTTCGCGAACTGGCGGATACACTCGGGGAGCGGGCCAACGTGCTGCCGTGCAACCTGTCGGACGCCGACGCAGTCAACGCATTGCCGAAGCAGGCCGCCGACGCGATGGGCGGTGTCGACATTCTGGTCAACAACGCAGGTATCACGCGCGACGGGCTGTTCATGCGTATGTCCGACGATGACTGGACGCAGGTGCTCGACGTCAACCTGACGGCGGCCTTTCGGCTGACACGCGGTGTGCTGCGCGGCATGATGAAGTCGCGTTGGGGGCGCATCGTGAACGTTTCGTCGATCGTGGGGGCCACCGGCAATCCGGGGCAGGGCAACTATGCCGCCGCCAAGGCCGGTCTGATCGGGATGACCAAGTCGCTCGCCTCCGAGGTGGCGCCGCGCGGGATCACCGTGAACGCGCTCGCCCCCGGCTTCATCGAGACGGCGATGACCGAGAAGCTGACCGCGGACCAGAAGGCTGACATGCTCAGCCAGATTCCCGCCGGGCGCATGGGCACACCCGAGGAGATCGCCGCCGCCGCACTCTACCTCGTCAGCCCCGAAGCCGGCTACGTGACCGGCGCGACCCTGCACGTGAACGGCGGTATGGCGATGCTGTGACGGGCCTCAAATGCAGACTGCGAAAGCGTTTGCCATCCCCGATCCATATGCTATAGGCGCGGGCAGCTTTGGCCCCGGCGGCGGTTGTGCCGTTTACGGGGACACGGTCCCAGTGCCCGGTCATGCGCCTCGAAGGTGCCGGCGGCGCGGGGCCGCGCGCCGAGGCAGAGGAACCAGAGGCGCCGCGCGGCGGCGGGCAAGACACATACCGGCCCGGCTTCAGGGCATGGACGAATCCGGGTCCGAGCGGCTCGAAACCATTGTGAGGAATAAGACATGAGCACCATCGAAGAGCGCGTGCGCAAGATCGTGGTCGAGCATCTGGGCGTCGAAGAAGAGAAGGTCGTCGACAACGCGTCCTTCATCGACGATCTGGGCGCCGACAGCCTCGACACGGTCGAGCTGGTCATGGCCTTCGAAGAGGAGTTCGGGATCGAGATCCCGGACGACGCGGCCGAGACCATCCAGACCTTCGGTGATGCCGTGAAGTTCATCAAGGACGCGACCTGATCCCAGGCGCGCCGATGGCGTGACGCGGGGCGGGCCTTCGGATCGAAGGTGCCGCCCCGTTTCTTTTTCGGGGGCGCACGTTGGCGTGCGGCCTCTGGCTGGCTCTGTTCGCGAGTGGACGGCGGGAAAAGCCCCGCGCGGAACTCGGGGCCGCAGGCCGCGGCGCATCACCGGCCGGCGATTTGCGGACGCTTGCGCGCCTCTGCAAGGAGTTTCGGAAGTAGCGGGACCAGAGCCCTGCCGCTCGGAGGTTCGTGTCGCCGAACTGCGGCTTGGCTCCGGGACCGGTGCAGGACCGCCTTCAGCGCGGGTGGGTACGGTCTGATCCCTGCGAGGCCGCTGTCGGCAGCGTGTCGGCCTTGACCGCGCCGCGCTCGCCCATCGGCCGACGCGGGCCGATGGTGGTATCGGCGCTGGTATGGTGCTCCATCTCGGCGTTGAACTCCGCCCCGAGGAGCACGATGAAAGCCGACAGCCAGAGCCAGGTGAGCAGGATGATCACGCCGCCGAGCGTGCCGTATGTTTCGTTGTAGCTGCCGAAATTCTGCACGTAGGCGGAAAAGCCGATCGTGCCGGCGACCCAGAGCAGTGCCGCGATCAGCGCGCCGGGCGACACCCAGCGCCATTGCGGGCGGCGTCGCGACGGCCCGAACCGGTAGAGGAACGACAGTCCGAACACGGTCATGGCCAGCAGGATCGCCCATTTCGACAGCCGCAGCAGCATGTCGATACCGGAGCCGAAGCCGACGAAGCCCATGATCGCGGGAATCACCACGACCGCGTTCAGCGCCACGATGACGCCGAAGAGCAGGGCCACGGTCAGCCCGACCGCGACGAGGTTGATGACGATGATGTTGCGCTTCTCCGTCTCGCCATAGGCGATGTTCATGCCCGCCATCAGCGTCTTGACGCCCCGCATCGCGCCGTAAATGGCCAGCGACAGCGCCAGGAGCGCGGCGAGCCCGGTGGCGGTCTGATCGCCGCCGGTGACCTCGAGCACCTGGTCCTGGATGATCGTTGCGGCGTCCTGCGGCAGCATCCCCGCCAGTTGGTCGAGTTGCTGGGTCAGGTCGGACGGGTCGAGCACGTAGCCCGCCAGCGAGATGAAGGCGGTCGCGGCGGGAAAGATTGACAGCAGCGTGTAGAACGCGACTCCCGCGGCGACCACGGAGATGTTGTCCTCCCCGGTGTTCACCGCGACGCGGCGCAGGATTCGCCACCAGCTGCGGCGGGGCAGATCGCGCGGCCGCTCCGCTTCGGGAAAGCGGGGGGCGGTTCTGGGCTCGGTGTCGCTGGTCGTCATTCGCTCCGGTCCTCGGCAGGAAGGTGCCGTCCTGCGCCGCGACATAGCGCATCGTACGCCAGTGGCGACGTGGCGTCGGCCCGGCAGGGAAGACGTGTTGCGCGAAAGCACGGGATTTGGCGGCTGCGTCTCTCACGTAGGAGGGCCGGTCCCGGTATGGCGATGGGGGCCCCGGCTCAGACCCGGCACCGATTGGGAAAGCGCCGGCCTGCCTTCACGTTTCGATGCCAGGGCCGAAGGACCACGCGCGCAGGGAAGACCGTCCGCCGCGCATCGCCGTGCCGTCCCCGGCCCGACGATTGGCGGATGTGCGGCGCGACGCTCTGAACGCGTTCTGATCCGGACGCCATAGACCCCGGCCGCTCGACCGTGGCGATCGCCGGGGCGCGGCCGGGTGGGCGATAGCTCGGGGATACGGTTCGTTTTTTGCAAGCAGTGAAGATACAGCTACCATCTACTGCCGGGCGCCGATGCCCTTCCGGCCTCGGGGACGAAGTGCGTCTGCTCAGGCGCCGGCACCGAGCCGCGACAGCCAGCCCTCGACCCGCTCACGGTTCACGTCCATGTCCGATTGGCCGAACCGCAGGCGCGCCCAGAGCTCGATTACGTCGTCCTTGCGGGCGATCGTCGTGTAGTCGGGAAAACCGAACCACTTGGACCGGGTGACGTAGGTCAGGTGCCCCTCCTCGACGCTGCCGGCCAAAAGCTCTGTTCGCGGCGTGGCAAGGATGATGGCGTTGAGACGCTCCAGAGTATCCTCACCGGCCGGAATGCGGCGGCGCACGCCGGTCGCCATGTCCTGATCCGCGGTCACCTGCGGATCGACATGCCACACCTCCGGGTCGGACGGGGCCAGCCGGATCCAGGCCAGTCCGCCGATGACCACGAGCAAGATGAGCCAGAACACCATTTTCAAGCCGAATGTCCCCGAATTGGATGCCACGGGCCGGTCATGCGCCGGCGCCCTTGCGCCGGGTCCAGCCCCAGAGGCACAGGATTTCCATCGCCACATGCGCGCCGGCAACCGCCGTCGAGCCGGTGACGTCGTAGGCCGGCGACACCTCGACGACGTCGCCGCCGACGATGTCGAGCCCGGCAATCTGCCGCAGGATAAGCGCCGCCTGGCCGGATGTCAGCCCGCCCCAGACCGGCGTGCCGGTGCCCGGCGCGAATGCCGGGTCGAGAGCGTCGATGTCGAAGGTCAGGTAGCACGGCCCGTCCGCGATCACCTCGCGGATACGCGCTGCGACGGCGTCGGGTCCGGTGCGGTGCACCTCGGGGGCGTCAATCAGGTTCACCCCCAGCATGTCGGGGTTCTCGGTCCGGATGCCCACCGCGACGGAGCGGGCGGGGTCGATCAGCCCCTCCTTCACCGCCTTGTAGACAAAGGTACCGTGGTCGATGCGCTCGGGGTCGTCGTCGGCCCAGCTGTCGGAATGGGCGTCGAACTGCAGAAGCGCCAGCGGCCCGTGGCGCTCTGCATGGGCGCGCAGCAGCGGCAGGGTGATGGAATGATCGCCCCCGAGGGTCAGGCAGGCCGCGCCCGTCGAGAGGATCCTTCGCGCATGATTCTCGATCGCCTGCGGGACGGAGGCGACCTTGGCGTAGTCGAAGGCGACGTCGCCGTAATCGATCACCGCGAACTCTTCGAGCGGTGAGAAGCCCCAGCCGTAGGGCGGGTCGTAAGGCTGCAGGCTCGACGCCTCGCGGATCGCGCGGGGGCCGAAGCGGCAGCCGGGGCGGTGCGTGACCGCCTGGTCGAACGCCACCCCTGTCACTGCGACGTCGACGCCGGCAAGATCCTTGGTATATCGCCGCCTCAGGAAGGAGGGCGCCCCGGCGAAGGCGTTCTCGTAGGACAGACCGCGCGCGTCGTCGCGCGTGAATGCGTGGTCGATCTGGTGCTTCGCGTCTTCGAGTGCCATTGCCGTCATCCGCTGCCGCGTGCGGGCCTTGGGCCCGCCCCCGTGTAGACGCGCTCGCAAGCGGCGATGCAAGCCCTTGGCGGTGCCGGCGACGGCGGACGGGCGGGGAGGCGCCGGGGACTACGGTGCGCCCCGAGTGCCTGTTCCGCGCGTGCCGTCCGGTTCGAGCTTGGAGCGAGCCGCGCATCGACGGGCCGCGGTCCGGCTATCCCGACCGTAGAACGGCAGCGCTTTTTGGCCGCCACCCTGGCACGACCTCGGAGCGAAGCTCAGACGTCACCCAATCGCCGGTCCGGCGGGGCGGCCCGGCGATGCGCGCTCCTCGGGCTTACGCCGCGCCACTGGCGCGACGGTCCCTCGTCGCCCTTCGGCCTTGATTCCGCGCTTGGGCATTGTTCGCCACGCAGTGCAGCCTCTGGGCTGACGGGACGCGAACGACCAGCCCTCAGCCCGCCGCCCCGTGCCGCCGTTCCACGATCCGCGCGAAGAGCGATGCGCCGATGGGGGCGATCTCGTCGTTGAAATCGAACGCCGGGTGATGCACCGACGGCCCCGCGCCCTGGCCGAGCTTGAGATAGGCGCCCGGCCGCGCTTCCAGCATGTAGGAGAAATCCTCTGCCCCCATGGCCGGGGCCGTCTCCGCGTTCACCTCTGCCGAGACCTCGCGTGCGACCTCCGCGGCAAAGGCGGTTTGCGCCGGGTGGTTCACCGTTGGCGGGTAGGATCGCTGGTAGTCCAGATCCGCCGCCACGCCGTAGCTCGCCGCCTGTCCGGCGACGATCTCGCGCACCCGCCGTTCGGCCAGATCGCGCAGGGCGGCGTCGAAGGTACGCACCGTGCCGGCAAGCCACGCGCGTTCGGGGATGACGTTGGTGGCCGATCCCGCCTGCACGAGCGTCAGCGACAGCACGATCTGCGCCATAGGATCCGCGTTGCGCGACACGACGGTCTGAAGCGCCTGTCCGGTCCCCAGCGCCGCCGGAATCGGATCGACCGTGCCGTGCGGGCGGGCGGCGTGGCCGCCACGTCCCGTCAGGACGATTTCGAAATCGTCCACCGCCGCCATGATCGGCCCCGGCCGGGTGGAGATCTTGCCCACCGGATTGCCCGGATCGGTGTGAAGCGCGTAGACCTCCTCGATCCCGAAGCGGTCCAGGACACCGTCCTCCACCATGATCCGGGCCCCACCAATGGTCTCTTCTGCCGGCTGGAAAATCAGCGCCACGGTGCCGGAAAAGACGCGCGTCTCCGCCAGGTATCGCGCAGCGCCAAGGAGCATCGCGGTGTGACCGTCATGGCCGCAGGCGTGCATGCGGCCGGGCACGGTGGAGGCATGGGGCGCGCCGGTCTCTTCGGTGATCGGCAGCGCGTCCATGTCGGCGCGCAGGCCGGTGACGGGCCCGGGCCCGGAGCCATGAATCAGACCCACGACGCCGGTTTCCGCCAGCCCCTCGTGCACCTCGTCGACGCCGAACTCGCGCAGTCGCGCGGCGACGAAGGCGCCCGTCTCGTGGCATTCGAGGCCAAGCTCGGGATGCGCGTGCAGGTGCCGTCGCCAGGCCGTCATGTCCGGGGCGAAGGCGGCGATGCGGTTGAGGACGGGCATGGACAAGGCCTCGGGCTTTGGGTCAGGTGCGCGAGAAAACCGCAGAACGGAGGCGCGCGCAATGTCGGACGATCTGGTCTTCGATCCCGAGGGTGGGATGCCGCGCCTGCGCGAGATCATGCGCCGCCTGCGCGACCCGGAAACGGGCTGCCCCTGGGACATCGCACAGGACTTCGCCTCCATCGCGCCCTACACGATCGAGGAAGCCTACGAGGTCGCCGACGCGATCGAGCGCGAGGCGTGGGGCGAGTTGAAGGGCGAGCTCGGGGACCTGCTGTTCCAGTCGGTTTACCACGCGCAGATGGCGGACGAGGCCGGGCTGTTCGATCTGGACGATGTGGCGAACGCCATCGCCGACAAGATGGTGGCGCGGCACCCGCATGTCTTCGGGAACGAATCGAACGCCAAGAGCGCGGAGCAGCAGACCCGCGACTGGGAAGCCGTGAAGGCGGCCGAGCGCGCCGGGCGGGCCGAGACCGGCGTCCTGGACGGCGTGGCGCAGGGGCTGCCGGCGCTGACCCGCGCGGTGAAACTGCAGAAGCGGGCGGCACGGGTCGGCTTCGACTGGCCCTCGACTGACGAGGTCATCGACAAGATCGTCGAGGAGGCGCGCGAGTTGCGCGAGGCCGAGGGCTCGGCGCACCGTGAGGAGGAGTTCGGCGACCTCCTGTTCGTCATGGCCAACCTCGCGCGGCACATGGACATCGACCCAGAGGCGGCGCTGCGCGCGGCCAGCGCCAAGTTCACTCGCCGGTTCGGGGCGATCGAGGCGGCACTGGCGCGCGACGGCCGCACGCCGTCCGAGAGCGATCTGGCCGAGATGGACGCGCTCTGGGACGCGGCGAAGGCAGCGGAGAAGGGGTAGGCGCAGGACAGGGCTCTAAGGCGCCGGGCCGGGAAGCGCGGGGCTCGGCAGTGAGGCCTTACATCGCACACGACGTCTGGACGATGTCGTTCCGCTACCGCAGCGCCGCGAACGCGGCCGGCGCCGAGTCGGCCGGCGCCTCCAACTTGGCGCCAACGCAGCCCTCGTGCAGCTCCCGCCACATCGGGTTGTTCAGCGACATCTGGCATTGCGCCGTGAACACGCGTCCGCCGACCTCCAGGCAGATCGTCTCGCCCATCTCGACACGGCCGCCGGTACTGTCCGTGCAGTAGCACTCGATCACCCGACCGCCGCCGACGCTGTCCGCCAGGGCGGGCAGGGGCCAGAGCAAGGCAAGCGCGGCGATCCTGTACATGTGCGTATACTACCACGCGCGCCCGCTTGACCAAAGCGCGCCGATGGCCGACAGACACCGCCCATGGTCCCCGAAGAACGCCTTGCCCAGATCGTAGACAGGTTCGAGTATCTCGAGGCCCGCATGGCCGAGGGTTCGGGTGACATCGCCGCGCTCGGGCGCGAATACGCGGAACTGAAGCCGGTGGTGGAACGCATCTCGGAATGGCGTGACCTGCGGCGCGAACTCGAAGAGGCCGAGGCGCTGGCGGACGATCCCGAGATGGCGGACCTCGCCGAAGAAGAAGCGACCCGTCTGCGCGCCGAACTGCCCGAGGCCGAGCACGCGCTCGAGATAGCGCTTCTGCCGACCGATTCCGCCGACGCGCGCCCGGCGATCCTGGAGATCCGCCCCGGCACCGGTGGAGAAGAGGCGGCGCTTTTCGCCGCCGACCTGCAGCGCATGTACACCCGCTACGCCGAGGCGCAGGGATGGCGCGTCGAGGTGATCGAAGAGCAGCCGACCGAACTTGGCGGCCTGCGCGAGCTCGTCGCGCGGATCTCGGGCGAGGGCGTCTTCGCCCGGCTGAAATACGAATCGGGCGTCCACCGTGTGCAACGCGTGCCCACGACCGAAAGCGGTGGGCGCATCCACACCTCCGCCGCGACCGTCGCGGTGCTGCCAGAGGCCGAGGCGGTGGACATCGACATTGACCCGAACGACCTGCGCATCGACACGATGCGCTCGTCGGGGGCCGGCGGGCAGCACGTCAACACCACCGATTCGGCGGTGCGCATCACCCACGTGCCCACCGGGCTTGTCGTCACATCGTCCGAAAAGTCGCAGCACCGCAACCGCGAGATCGCGATGAACGTGCTTCGCGCGCGGCTCTACGACATGGAGCGGCAGAAGGCAGCGGCGGAGCGGTCGGACATGCGCAAGACGCAGGTCGGCTCCGGCGATCGCTCCGAGCGCATCCGCACCTATAACTTTCCGCAGGGGCGGATGACGGACCACCGCATCAACCTCACGCTCTACAAGCTGGACCAGGTGATGGCGGGCGACCTCGACGAGGTCATCGATGCGCTCACCGCCGACGCACAAGCGGCGATGCTGGCCGAGATGCAGGCGTGACCGGCACCGAGGCGCTGGCCCGCGCCACCCGTCGTCTGGCCGAGGCCGGGGTGGCGGAGGCCGCCCGTGACGCCCGGCGGCTTCTGGCGCACGCGCTCGACATCGCGCCGGGGCGGTTGAGCCTCGCCGCACCCGAACCGCTCACTGAGTTGGCCCGCGGCCAGTTCGAACGGCTGGTGGAGGCGCGCGCGTCCCGCGTGCCCGTCAGCCACCTGACCGGCACACGCAGTTTCTGGGGCCGCGACTTCCGCGTCACGCCCGACGTGCTCGATCCCCGCCCGGAGACCGAGACGCTTGTCGCCGAAGCGCTGTCGGCGTCTTTCACGCGGGTGCTGGACCTCGGCACCGGATCGGGCTGTATCCTGCTGAGCATTCTGGCCGAAGCGCCCGAGGCGACCGGGCTCGGCACCGACATCTCCGGGCCCGCCCTTGCCGTCGCCCGCGAGAACAGCGCGCGGCTCGGGCTGGAGGGCAGGGCGGAGCTGCGGGAAGGTACGTGGGTGGGGCCGCTCGCCGCGGACGACCGCTTCGATCTCGTGGTCTCGAACCCGCCCTACATCGCGGCGGCGGAAATGGCGGGCCTCGCCCCCGAAGTCAGGAACCACGAGCCGCCGGCGGCGTTGACTGACAATGGCGACGGGCTTTCGGCCTATCGCGCCATCGCCGCCGCCGTGCCCGGGCACATGACGCCGGGCGCCCGCATCCTCGTTGAAATCGGGGAAAGCCAAGGCGAAGCGGTCGCCCGCATCTTTGCCACCGCGGGCCTGACAGAGCCGCGGATTCTGCCCGATCTCGACGGGCGCGACAGGGTCGTGATGGCCACCAACGCGGGAATCGCCTCGAATTGACGCTTTTTTGGGGGCTATCGGGTTGTAATGTGCGAGGGGACATGTTTACTGCGGGATCAGTCGAGCCGGAGGACGGCGTGCGGTCCCGCTCGACGGTAAGCCGAACACTGACGTGACCGGGCAGACAGGGCGCAAGCGGCGCCTCGCTCAATTCCCGCACAGGGTCACGCAGCAGACCAGTCACAAACAAGGCTGACACTCGTAAAATGCGATCTTCCAAATCACGCTCGCGGTCGAAGTCGAACCGCAACCGGAACAACATCGGAAACGTGGTCAACCGCGTCTTCGACAGCTCCGGGCCGGACGGCAAGGTGCGCGGCACGCCGCAGCAGATAATCGACAAGTACAACCAGCTCGCCCGCGACGCCCAGCTTTCGGGCGACCGGGTCGCGACCGAGAATTTCCAGCAGCACGCGGAACACTACCTGCGCATGCTCTCCGAGGCCCAGCGAGAGCAGGACCAGCGGCGCGAGCAGCAGGAACGCGAGAACCGCGAACGCCAGGCGCAGCGCGACCGCGATCGCGGGGATAAGCAGGACAACGACCAGCCGAGAGGCGACCAGAAGTCCGACGGTGACGGCGCTCAGGGACCGGCCCAAGGTGGCCAGAACGATGCCGACGGTAACGGCAAACCTTCCCGCGACAACGCGCAGCCCGACACGGCGACCCAGGGCCCGGCCGAGGCGCCGCAGCAGCAGCGGACCGCCACCAGCGAAAGCGACGTGGTCGAGTTCGCCGAGGACGATGACAGCAGTAGCGGCCTCGTGGAAACTCCGGAAAGTGCCGCGGAAGAGACCCCGAAACCCAAGACGCGCCGCCGCGCGCCTTCTGCGCGCGCGAAGAAGCCCAAGGACGACGCGGCCAAGCCCGATGAGGGAAAGACAGATCCGGCGGCCGACGGTTCCGAGAGCGGAAGCGGCGCGGCTACGGCCGAAGGCGGCAAGAAACCCGCGCGGTCCCGCGGTCGCAAGAAGTCAGGCGGCGAGGGCGAGTCGTCCGATAGCGGCGACGACACATCGTCGGAGACCCGCGCCGCGGAGTGATCCGCATTCAGCGCGCCGCCGCCACCGCGCGGGCGAGGGCGCAGAAGGCCTCAAGGGGCACGCGCTCGGCGCGGTCGGTGGGGGCGATGCCGACCTCGCGTAACAGATCCTCGATCGCCGGGTGCAGTCCGCGCAATGACGCGCGCAGCATCTTGCGGCGCTGGTTGAAGGCCATCGCCACCACGCGTGACAGCACCTCCGGATCGGCCGGAAAGCGCGGCTCGGGCAGCGCGGTCAGATGCACCACGGCCGAGGACACTTTCGGCGGCGGCGTGAAGGCTCCCGGCGGCAGCGACATGGCGATGCGCGCCTCGCAGCGCCATTGCGCGAGCACGGCAAGCCGCCCGTAGGCTTTCGATCCCGGCGCCGCGACGATGCGCTCGGCGACCTCGCGCTGGAACATCAGGGTCAGGCTCGACCAGTCCGGCGGCCAGGCGGCAGGCGTCAGCCAACGCACCAGTAGCTCCGTTCCGACATTGTAGGGCAGGTTCGCCGCGACGGCGTAGGGCACCGACAGGTGCGCACGCGGGTCGACCTGTAGCGCGTCGCCCTCGATCACCTTGAGTCGCCCAGGATAGATCTCCGCGATCTCGGCAAGCGCCGGCAGGCAGCGCGGATCCTTCTCCACAGCCAGCACCGACCGCGCGCCCTCGGCCAGCAGACCACGGGTCAGCCCGCCCGGCCCGGGCCCGACTTCCAGAACGTCGGTGCCGCTCAGATCGCCCGCCAGCCGCGCGATCTTCGCCGTCAGGTTCAGGTCCAGAAGGAAATTCTGCCCCAGCGCCTTGCGCGCCGACAGATTGTGTCGCGCGATCACCTCGCGCAGCGGCGGCAGCGTGTCGATCGCCATTCAGCAGGCGCCCCTGGTTTCATCCGTCCAAGAATATCCCGGTGGGCCGCTATTGGATCGCCATTGGTCCGGGCGAGAATGGCGGCCGGCAGAGCCTCCATCCGTCCCAACCCACACGTCGCGCCCGCTCATACAGATCCCCCCGCCAGCCGCCACGCCAGCTTCAGCGCCTCCACCGTCGAGGTCGCGTCGGCCCGCCCGGTCCCCGCGATGTCGAGCGCGGTGCCGTGGTCGGGCGAGGTGCGGATGAAGGGCAGGCCCAGCGTCAGGTTCACGCCGCGGTCGAAATCGAGCGTCTTGATCGGCACCAGCGCCTGGTCGTGGTACATGCAGATCGCCGCGTCATAGCCTGCGCGGGCGCGCTCGTGAAACATCGTGTCGGCGGAATGCGGGCCGGTGACCGCCATCCCCTCGGCGGCGAGACGGCCGATCAGGGGGGCGATGATCTCCATCTCCTCGCGGCCGATGCGTCCGCCTTCGCCGGCATGCGGGTTGAGTCCCGCAACCGCGATTCGCGGTGCCGCGATCCCGAAGAGCCGGAGCAGCGCCTCGTGGGTGATGCGGATCGTGCGTTCCAGCTCATCCGCGCGCAGGGCCTGCGGCACCTCTGCCAGCGGGATGTGGATTGTTGCCGGCACCACGCGCAGCCGGTCCGAGGCGAGCATCATCACCACATGGTCGACGCCTGCCTTGTCGGCGAGGTACTCGGTGTGGCCCGGGAACGCGAAGCCGGCGCCGTCCGCCAGCGCCTTCTTGTGGATCGGCAGGGTGCAGATCGCCGAGGCGCGGCCGGCGACCGTCAGGTCCACACCCCGCGCGATCGCCTCGACCACCTGAACGGCCTGTCCGGGCTGCGGCGTACCAGGCACTCGCGGCCCACTGAAGCGGAGCGGCAGGACCGGCACCCCGCGCGTTGCGGCGTCGGGGACATCCTCGATCCGGTCGATCCGGACGACCGGGGCACCCTCCGGAAGATGCGCGGGATCGCCGATGAACGCGAAGGGCAGTCGGTCCCTCAGCTCCTGCCATGCTGCGACGGCAAGCTCCGGGCCGATGCCCGAGGGCTCACCGCAGCTGAGGGCGACGGGTGCCGGCGTCATTCCTCGGCGATGTAGGCGTTGGCGCGCAGGTCGGCGAGGTAGCGCTCCGCGATCTGGCCGACGCGGCGGTTGCGCAACTGGAGGCGCACCTCGTCGCGGCGCGCGTCCTCGTCCTGTCCCTCCGGGGTCGCTTCGCGGTCGCGCGAGCACAGCATCAGCATCATCAGCGTTTGCCCGTTCGACCGCGTCAGCGCCGCCGAGGTCTCGCCGGGATCGAGCTTCGACAGCTCGATGGCGATGTCGTCCGGAAGCTGCGACGGCGCCGCGGTGCGCCGTTCGAGCACGTTCGCCGGCTGGCCCTTGGCGATGCCGTAGAGGTCGTCGCAGCGGTCCGCCTTGCTGGAAATGACGCGCGCGCGCGCCTGCGCCTCGGCCGACAGCCCACCGGGGATGAGGTAGGTGGCGTAGTCCACCTGTGCGATCTCGGGCGCGGTATAGCCAGTCTCCTCGATCCCGCGCAGCTGGAACAGCGCCACGCCGTTGGTGATCGGCAGCGGGTCCGACACCTCGCCGGGCGACAGGCTCTGCGCGACCCGGCGCAGGACCGGCGGCAATTCCTGGATGTCCTGCCACGGCAGGCGCCCGCCGTTCTCGCGGCTCTGGGTCGCCGAATACTCACGCGCGGCGGCGGAGAATTGCGCCTCTGTCGTGTAGGTCGAGATCTCCTCGGCGATCGCGCGCGCCCGCTCGGCCTGCGGCGGCGGGGCGGGGATGATGATCTCGGACAGGAGCACGCGGATGTTCGATCCGGTGCGGTTGCCGGCGATGGCGCGGTCGACCTCCACGTCGAACACCTGCGCCTCGCCCGGGAAGCGTTGGCGTACGAAGGACCGCCAGGCGACTCCGGCGCGCACGAAGTCGCGGAAGGTCTCCTCGGCGATGCCGCCCTGGGTGAGCGCCTGCAGGAATTCCTCGCGGCTTAGATCGGCCCGTCCGGCGAATTCCTCCATGCCCTCGAGAATCTCGGCCTCGGTCACCTGGACACCGATGGAGCGCGCCGCCTGCAGGCGCAGCCGGTCGTCGATGAGATCGTCCCGCGCGGTTTCGGCCGCATTTCCGGGGGAATTCAGGAGCTCCAGCATCGCCGCGCGCTGCTGAAGCTCGTAATTCGTGATCACGGCGTCGTTCACGCGGATCGCCGGGGCAAACAGGTTCTGCGCGGGGGCGGCCACCGGCGCCAGCATCAGCGCGGCGATCAGGGCGGGCAGGGTGCGGCTCAGAAAGACTGGCATGTGCGTCGGTACTCCTTCGCGCTGCCGCCGGTGCTGAAGCCCTTCAGCGCGACGGTCAAGCCGAAATCGGTCGATGGTTCGAGGTTGGTGGAAGAGGCGAAGCGCCGCTCGACGGTGAAGTTGGCGCTGACGCATTCGTTTTCCCAGGTCACACCCAGGCCAGCCCGGGCAAAGCGGTTGTCGACGAGATTGTAACGTCCGTAGGCCTCGCCCGACCAGTCCCGGTTGAAGTCGTATTCACCGTCGAAGGACCATTCCGACGTGGCGCGGTCGCGGTCCTCGGCGCTGTCCTGCCCGACGAGCAGGTAGGACGCTTCGAGGTCGAGCCGCATGTTGGTCCAGGTCATGCGCGCCTCGGCCTTGGTGAAGCTGCCGTTTTCCTGGTCCAGCAGCCCGCGGGCGGAGAAGGCGTAGCCCTGGTCGGTGGCGAGGTAGCCGGCGAGCAGGTAATCGGATTGCTCGTCCTGAAGGCCCGATGAGCGGGTGAAGGCCAGATCGCTGTCCTCGCGCCAGACCCGGCCGAGGGTGAAGCCCGTGGACCAGCCCTCCGGCGCGGTATGGGCAAAGCGTAGGCCGGCCGCGGATACGCGCCCGCGTTCGCGCCGGTCGGCGGCAGGAAAGCGCGACAACGACAGTAGGTTGCCTTCGTCGAATTCTACCCGCGTGCTTTCGTCGTTCGGGATGCGCGGCCGCTCGCCACCGACCCAGGCGGTCTGGAACACCGGTTCGATCAGCGACCGGCCGCCGTCCGCGCCGGCGCGGGTTAAGGGCCAACGCAGTTCGGCCGCCGCCGCAGGCGTCAGCTGCGAGGCGCTGCGCGCCGAGGCGCGGTCCTGCCGGATCTCGAACCGGTCGGCCCAGAACTGCGCCGTCACACCGGCGCGCAGCCCGCCCGCGAGCGTCCAGCGCCGGTGCCAGGAGGCTTCGGCGGTGGCGCGCGCAACGTCGCGCCCGTCGACCACATTGTCTTCGTCATCCGAGTCGATGTCGAGGTCGGAATAGCGGTAGTGCCCCTGCGCCACTCCTCCGAGCCGAAGCTCGCCGCCCCAGATCCCGGGAAAGCGGCGTTCATACTCCGAATGCAGTACCAGTGTCGGCTGGGTGGCGTTGCGCTCCTCGTCGCGGAGCGTCTGGTAGTGGATGAACTCGGACTCGAAATAGCTCAGCGGCGCGGCGCGGCTGAGCGTGATCGCGCTGTCGAGCCGGTCCGAGTCGGAATAGTCGTAATCGCTGAGATAAGCCTCGTCCGAGGTCGTCTCGATGTCGAAGCTCAGTTCGAACCGGCGCGGTAGGCGGAAGCTGCCTTCGGCGAAAAGGTAGGCGCGCGCGGTCTCCGATTGCAGCGTGTCCTGGCTGAACGCGGTGTTCACCTCGATCTCGCCATAGCGGAAGGCTTGCCGGTAGCGCGTCTCCAGCGTGCGGGTGACGGGCGACAGATACGGTGTGAAGGTCAGATCGCGGCTTGGGCCGAGGGGGACGAAATACGGCACCTTCACCCCGAATCCGAGCAACGTGGAAGAGCGGATCGAGGGTGTCAGGAAGCCTTGCACGCGCTCCAGCGTCGGGTCGGGGACGCGCAGACGCGGGAAGTAGAGGACCGGCAGGTTGAGAACGCGGAACTGCGCGCCGTCGAAGTAGATCTGCCGCTCCTCCTCGTCGTGGACGACGCGGCGCGCGCGGATCTGCCACAGCGGCACCTCGTCCGGGCCGCAGACCTGGC
Organism: Roseivivax sediminis; assembly: GCF_900112685.1. Taxonomy (GTDB): domain Bacteria; phylum Pseudomonadota; class Alphaproteobacteria; order Rhodobacterales; family Rhodobacteraceae; genus Roseivivax; species Roseivivax sediminis. The sequence goes on along the minus strand of NZ_FOMS01000006.1, from coordinate 255,234 downwards.
ACGATGTCACGGCGACCTTGCTCATCGCCGTGTAGCGCCCGTCCACCCGCTGCGCCTCCACCGAGGCCAGTTGGAGCTGTTCGTCGAGCACGAGGCGCGCGCCGCGCAACAGGCCGTTCTCGAACTCCTGGTCGAGCTCGGCCCGGGTGGCGACCAGCACGTTGCCCTCCGGGTCGGTGATCCGGATCGGTCCCTCGATGCTCAGATCGCCGCTGTCCTGATCGTAGGTGACCGACGTCGCCTCGAGCCGGGTGCCGTCGTAGAGTGCCTCGACATTGCCGGTGGCGACGAGCCGGGACCGGTTCTCCACCACCACGCTATCGGCAACGAGCAGCGCGGCCCCGTTCTCCTGCGCGGCGGCGAGGGCGGGGATGAGCAGCGCCAGAATCAGAAGCGCGCGCACGATCATCCGTCCTCCCTTTGCAATATCAGCCCGAGCGCGAACAGCAGCGAGGCCACGGGCGGCACCCAGGCGGCCGAAATCGGAGGGATCTGGCCGGTTTCCCCGAGGATTTGCGCGAAGTTGCGGACGTAGTAAAGCCCGAAGCCCAGCAGAACCGCCGTCAGCACCGACAGCCCGGTACGCCCCAGCCGCGCATGGCGCATGGTGAAGCCCGCGCCGAGCAGCACCAGCGACACCAGAAACAGCGGGCGGGCCATCTCCATCCAGAACCACACGACGTGCCGGCGGGCCGAGAACCCGGCGCGTTCCAGATCGTCGATATAGGCCGGCATCGCCCAGATCGAGATCGAGGACGGCCGGCCGAAGCGGTCGCGGATGTTCTCCCGTGTGAGGCTCGAATCGACCTTCAGCGTCTCGAAGCTCTGCGACAGCGCCTCGGCGTTCTGGCCGGGGGCGAGCGGCCAGGCCTTGGCGTCCCGCAGCGTCCAGGCGCCGTCGCCGAGCTCCGCCTGCTCCGCGGCGATGCGGCGCACCGGGCCGACGTCGCGGTCGTAGGTCACGAAGGTCACGTCGTAGAGGATCGTGGCGTCCGAATTTGCGCGCGCGGCCTGGATCACGGTCTGGCCCGCGGTGTCGCCCTGGCGCAGCCACAACCCTTCGGAGCCTATCGACAGCACGTCCGTTTCGCCGCTGGAGTAGCGCTCGGACAGCGTTTCGAAGCGCTTCGAGGTGGCCGCGGCGATCGGATTGCCGATGGCCACCGCGGCAAGCCCGAGGATCGCCGCAACAATGGTCGGGCCGATCAGGACCGTGAGGCCGGACCGCCCGGCCGCGCGTGCCACCACCAGTTCGGACGACCGGGCGAGGGACAGGAAGACCGCTACCGAGGACAGGATCATCACCAGTGGCAGCATCTCGTAAAGTGATGCCGGCATGTTCAGCAGCGTCAGCAGCACCACGCGCCCGAACGTCACCTCGCCGTCGAAGCGGCGCAACTGCTCCACGAGGTCGAGAAGGCCGAGGAACAGCACGAAGATCGCGAAAATGCCGAGGAACATCGTCAGGAACCGGCGCGCGAAGTAGAGGTGCAGGATCATGCAGTTGCCTCCCGCGCGGGGCGGGCCCGCCGGAAAGGCCGGCTGGCGACATGCAGAAGCGCCGCGACGATGGCCAGTCCGATCAGCGTCGGCAGGTAGATCAGCGGCCAGAGCGCACCGTTCGCGCGCACCGGTGTCGTCACCACGCTCTCGGTCAGTTTGACGAGGACCAGCAGGAAGATCGCGAAGACGATCTGTCGCCCGAGCCCGAAGCGTGAATACCCGCCCACCATCAGTGCCGCATAGCCCACCAGCGCGGCGACCAGCGCCAGGAGCGGCTGCTGTATCCGGCCATGGGCCTCTTCCAGCACCTCGCCGATGCTGTCATCGGCGATCTCGGCCATCTCCGCGGTGCGGAAGAAGAGCTCGTAGCTCGACATCGCGTAGGTGCGTCGCCGGCGGCTGCCGCCGTCGTCGATCAGCGCGGTGATGTCGTAGGTCAGATCCGAGAAGGTGGTGGTCGACAGCCTGTCTCCGCCGTCCTCGTAGGTTTGTGCGAGGCCGTTCAGCATCACCAGGTTCATGCCCCCGGCCTCGCGCAGCACATAGGCGGTGTCCGCGGTGTAGGTGACCGCGCGGCCGCCCTGCCGGCGGTCGGAAAGGAACACGTCCCGCAGCTCTCCGTCCTGGGTGATCTCGCGGATGAAGAAGGTGACGTCGTCCGACGGGTGAAGGAACTGTCCCTCGCGCAGGAGCTGGGCGGAGACGCTTTCGGCGATCTCGCCCTCGCGTTCGCGCAATTGCGCCAGCGAGGCGGGGACGAGCACATGGGACAGGACCAGCATCATCGCCATGACGAGCACGCCGAAGGCCAGCGCCGGCCGCGCGAGCCGCCAGGGCGAATAGCCGGTCGCCTGGACGACGATCAGCTCGCTGTCCGCCGAGAGGCGGTTGGTGACGTAGGTCGTCGCGGCGAACGCGGCCATCGGCAGCACCAGACGGATCACGTTGGGCAGCGAAAGGGCGGTGAATTCGAGGAAGATCGCGGCCGAATGGCCGTCGCCGATGAGCCGGTCGAACAGAAGAACCGCCCGGTTCACCCAGTAGACGGAGACCAGCACCAGCGCGAAGAAGCCGAAGAGCACCATGAAGCGCGACAGCATGTATCTGTCGAATCTGCCCACGCTGCGCCGTCCCCCGAGAAGCCTTCCGCGGGGAGGACCCTAGCCGAAGCGGCCGGCGGCGGGAAGTGCGCGCGAGGGTACCGTTGGTCGGATGAGGTGCGGGCCGTTCTCGTGAAGGGGCGGGACGATTGGCGAGGACGGGGAGGGCGCTGGCCTCGCGCGCCCGACGCGATCGGCGGCCCCAAAGACGCAGGGACGGCGGATGTGCCGTCCGGCCGGGGACCGGCGCCTAGCGTTCGAGGATCAACTCGCCGTCCGCGATCTCGATCCGGCCGTAGCGTTGCAGGTAGCTCATGCCGAGCAGCGACTGGCTCATCTCGCCTTCGTTCACGTAGGCCGGTACGCGCTCGTCCGTGAAGGGGCCGAGCGCGACAGTATCGAGCCGGACCGGCGCCGTGCGCACCATGCCGTTGGCCGTCATCGCTTCGGAGTAGAAGGCCAGTTCGTCGTCTTCGAGACCTGCGCGCTCCGCGTCGCGGCGGGTCAGGACCGTCCCGCTCGCCCCGGTGTCGACCATGAAGCGGATGGGCGAGCCGTTGACCTCGAGCGTGGCATAGTAGTGTCCGTCCGGCGCTTGCGGCAGCGCGATGCGGCCATCCTCGGCCATCACCGTCTGTTGCGGCGCGACGGTGCCGCGAATGTCGCTCCATAGCCCGATCACCGCGAGCGTGCCGAGGAAGATCAGCACCCAGGCCGCCATCTGCTGCAGCGTCCGGCCGAGTTTCTGCCGGCCTTGCACGAAGTACCAGAACGCGAGGACCGAGCCGAGAAGGCCCAGGTAGATCAGTTGCCCGTAATCGTCGCCGGTCATGCACGCCCCTTGTCCCCGTTGCCTCTGACCTAGGGCCGGCGGGGGCGAAAGTTAAGGGCGGATCACCCCGGCCGCGGCGTGCCGAAGCCGAAGGCAAGCAGGCCATCGGCGACGAACTGCACAGACAGCGCGGCGAGAAGAAGGCCGAGAAGCCGCGTCACGACGGTGATGCCGATGCGTCCGAGCGCGCGCTCGATCAGCCCGGCCGCCAGCAGGAGGATCAGCGCGATCAGGAGGACCGAGAACATCACCCCCAGCACCGCTGCGGTGCCGGCGGCATCCTCCGTCCGGCCGATGAGCAGGATGACCGTGGTGATGGCGCCCGGTCCGGCAAGAAGCGGGATCGCCATCGGGAACACGGACGGGTCGTCGTGCTCTTCCTCGGCCTCTTCGGCCTTGCCCTCGCGGCGCTTGGTGCGCCGCTCGAAGAGCATGTCGAGCGCGGTGAGGAACAGCAGGAGACCTCCGGCGATGCGGAAGGCGGGCATGGTGATGCCGACGAAGTCGAGCACCGTCTCTCCGAGAAAGGCGAAGAGGCACAGCACCGCTGCCGCCACGAGGCAGGAGCGCAGCGCGATCGCCCGGCGCATGCGCGGCGCCATCCCGCGGGTCAGCGCGATGAAAACCGGCGTGGTGCCCACGGGGTCCATCACCACGAAGAGCGTCGCGAAGGCGGAGACGAGAAAGGCGCTGTCCATGCACCGGCGATACGCGCCGCGGCGGGACCGGGCAAGGGTGATACGGCGGTGCGCGTGCCGCGCGCTCGATGTTTGGGGGGAGCCCCCAAACCCCCGGTGGGGGGCGCTGCCCCCCACGCCCCCCGGAGTATTTGCAGGCCCAAAGAAGCCAGGGAGGCGTTTGGCCGGCGTGGGTCCTTGGGTGATTTGCCCGGCTCAGGACGTCTCGGCGGTCTCCAGCTTCTCGAGCGCGGCCATCCAGAGGGCCTCGGCGCGGTCGAGTCCTTCCATGACTTCGGCGTACTTGCGGTTCCAGGTCGCGAGCTCGTTCGTGCGCGTCTCCTCGTAGAGGTCTGGATCGGCCAGCTTGGTCGCCAGCTTGTCGCGCATCTCGTTGAGTTTCTCGACCCGCGCCTCGCATTTGCGCACCTCCGAGCGCAGCGCGAGGATCGTGTCGCGCGACGGTCGCCTGGGCTTCGGCGCCTCGGGCGCGGGCTTCGGCGGCGGCTTGTCCGAGGTCAGCAGCATCCGGCGATAGGCGTCGAGATCGTCCTCGTAGGGCCGGACCGTGCCGTCCTTGACCAGCCACAGCCGGTCGGCGACGAGGCTGAGAAGGTGCATGTCGTGGCTGACCAGGATCACCGCACCCTCGTAGGCGTTCAGCGCCTCCATCAGCGCCTCGCGGCTTTCGATGTCGAGGTGGTTCGTCGGCTCGTCGAGGATCAGCATGTGCGGCGCGTCGAGCGTCGCCAGCAGCAGCGACAGCCGCGCCTTCTGCCCGCCCGAGAGGCGCGCGACCTCCGTGTCCGCCTGTGCCGCGCCGAGCCCGAAGCCGGCGAGCCGCGCGCGCAATTGCGGCGGGGCGACGCCGGGGCGTGCCCGGGCGATGTGCTGAAGCGGTGTTTCGTCGACGCGCAGCTCGTCGACCTGGTGCTGGGCGAAGTAACCCACGCGCAGCTTCGAGGCCTGGGTCTTCTTGCCGTCCATCATCGGAAGGCGGTCGGACAGGAGCTTGGCCAGCGTCGATTTGCCCTGGCCGTTCTTGCCCAGAAGCGCGATGCGGTCGTCCTGGTCGATCCGGAGGTTCAGCCGCGACAGCACCGTGCGGCCCTCGTAGCCCGTGGCGCCGCCCTCGATGTTGACGATGGGCGGCGACAGCTCGTCCGGCTGCGGGAAGGTGAAGACGCGCTTGGCCGCCTCCTCGGGCAGGGTGATCGTGTCCATGCGCTCGATCATCTTCACGCGGGCCTGCGCCTGCTTGGCCTTGGAGGCCTTGGCGCGGAAACGGTCGACGAATTTCTGCAGGTGCGCCTTGCGGGCGTCCTGTTTCTTGACCTGTGCGGCAAGCTGCGCGCGCTGCTCGGCGCGCTGGCGGGCGAACTGATCGTAGGGACCCTGCCAGTAGGTCAGCTTTTTCTCCGACAGGTGCAGGATGCCGCCAACCGCGCGGTTCAGTAGGCCGCGGTCGTGAGAGATGATGATGACCGTGTGCGGGTATTTCGCGAGGTAGCTTTCGAGCCAGAGCGCGCCTTCGAGGTCGAGGTAGTTGGTCGGCTCGTCGAGCAGCAGAAGGTCGGGTTGAGCGAAGAGTACCCCGGCCAGCGCCACGCGCATCCGCCAGCCGCCGGAGAAGGCCGAGCACGGCATCTTCTGTTCGTCGTCGTCGAAGCCGAGGCCCTTCAGGATCGCCGCCGCGCGCCCCTCGGCCGACCAGGCGTCGATATCGGCGAGCCGGGTCTGTACCTCGGCGATGCGGGTCGCGTCGGTGGCGGTCTCGGCTTCGGCGATCAGGCCCGCGCGTTCGGTGTCGGCGGAGAGCACCGTGTCGAGAAGCGAGGTCTCCGAGGACGGCACTTCCTGCGCGACACCGCCGATGCGGGCGCGGGCGGGCAGGGCGATCTCGCCCCCGTCAAGGGTCAGCTCGCCCCGGATCAGCCGGAACAAGGTCGTCTTGCCGGTGCCGTTGGCGCCCACGAGACCCACCTTGTGGCCCTCGGGGATGGTGGCCGAGGCGTTCTCGAAGAGCGGGCGGCCTTCGACGGAATAGGAGATGTCGGCGATCTGCAGCATGGCCGCGCTCTAGCAGAGCCTCCAGGCGTCGGAAAGCACCTCCGCGCGCCCTTCATCCGGCCCGATAAATCTCGGGGGTGACTTGACCGTCGCAGGCGGCCGAGAGGGGGCAGATAGCCCCCTCCGGTCCCTCAGGTCTTGCCCGCCGCCTGGTGCTCTTCCTCGACGTGGCGGTTCCAGATCGTCTCGTCGATGCCGCGGCTCAGGCCCTCGTGCTTGCGGATGCGGAAGATCGGCTCCTCGCCCGCCTTGCGCTGCGCGAAGTAGTCCTGCGTCAGCCGCCTGACCGTGCCCGCCAGCATCACCAGCGCGACGAGGTTGATGGTGGCCATCGTCGCCATCGCGGCGTCGGCGAAGTTGAACACCCGCGTGACCGGCTGCACCGCACCCCAAAGGACCATGGCGAGCTGCATGCACTTGAACACGGTCAGCGGCGTCTTCCCGGCAAGGCCCAGGAACTCCAGCACGTTCTCGGAATAGGCGTAGTTGCCGATAATCGAGGTGTAGGCGAAGAACAGGATCGCCACGGCGATGAAGATCGGCCCGGCCGCGCCGACATGCGCCTGCAGCGCGTTCTGCGTCAGCTCCATCCCCGTGACCCCGTCGGGGCCGTAATCCACCGCGCCCGAGAGCAGGATCATCAGCGCCGTCGCCGTGCAGATCAGGATGGTGTCGATGAAGACGCCAAGGCCCTGCACCAGCCCCTGCGAGGACGGGTGGTGCGGTTCGGGCACCGCCACCGCGGCGATGTGCGGGGCAGAGCCCATGCCCGCCTCGTTCGAGAAGAGCCCGCGCTTGACCCCGTTCAGGATCGCCGCGGTAATGCCGCCGGTGAAACCGCCGACCGCCTGGTCGAAGCCGAAGGCGGATTGCACGATCATCGCCAGCGCGCCGGGGACCTCGGTTATGTTGATCGCGATGATCACAAGCGCGACGAGCAGATAGAGCCCGGCCATGAACGGCACGATGCGCTCGGCCACCCGTGCGATCGACGGGATACCGCCGAAGATCACCAGCGCCACGAGGCCCGCGATGACGACACCTGTCGCGATCTTGGGGATGCCCATCGCGCCGTCGGCCGCATCTGCGATGGAGTTCGACTGCACCGCCACGAAGATCAGGCCGAAGGAGCACAGGAAGAAAAAGCAGAACACGTAGCCGAGCCACTTCGCGTTCAGCCCGTGCCACATGTAATAGGCCGGCCCGCCGCGGTAGCGCCCGTCGGCGTTGCGTACCTTGTAGAGCTGCGCGAGCGTCGATTCCGCGTAGGCCGTGGCCATGCCGACGAGGGCCACCATCCACATCCAGAACACCGCGCCGGGACCGCCGAGATAGATCGCCACCGCGACACCGGCGAGGTTGCCGGTGCCGACCCGGCTGGCGAGACTGATGGTCAGCGCCTGAAGCGGCGTGATCCCGTCCGATCCGGTGCTGCGCGAGGAGGCGATGACACGGAAGAATTCCCCGAAATGGCGGAATTGCAGTCCCGACAGGCGGAAGGTCAGAAAGATCCCGACCGCAAGAAGCCCCCAGACAAGCACATAGCCCCAGAGCACCGTGTTCAGAAAATCGACGATGGCGTTCATCCGTCCCTCCCGTCCGCTTATTATCTCAATGAGATGCGCACAATTGGGTGGACAACGCGAAGACCCCCGGACGGGGTCCGTCACGAGGAGTGTTTTCAAGTCCGGAGGGCCATGCTACGGGAGCGCCGATCCGAGAGCCCGCCCGATGCGCGGGCGGCAACCCGAAAGGCTTATCATGGCGACCGAACGCACCCTGTCGATCATCAAACCCGACGCGACCAAGCGCAACCTCACCGGCAAGATCAACGCCAAGTTCGAGGAAGCGGGCCTGCGCATCGTCGCGCAGAAGCGTATTCTGCTCACGCCCGCGCAGGCCGGCGAGTTCTACAAGGTCCACGCCGAGCGTCCGTTCTACGGCGAGCTGTGCGAATTCATGGCCTCCGCACCGGTGGTGGTGCAGGTGCTGGAAGGCGAGGGCGCTATCGCCAAGAACCGCGAAGTGATGGGCGCGACCAACCCCGCCGACGCGGCCGAGGGCACGATCCGCGCCGAGTTCGCGGAATCGGTCGGAGAAAACTCCGTCCATGGCTCGGACGCGCCCGAGACCGCGGCCGAAGAGATCGCCTTCTTCTTCTCGGGTCTGGAAATCGTCGGCTGAGACGCCCGCGATCCCGCGAGCCGACCGACGAAACGGGAGCCATTCGGCTCCCGTTTTTCATTGCGTGGGGGCGTGTTCGCTCAGACGTGCGCGCCGCGCGCCGGGGCGAGCTTGCCGCCGTGCTTTTCTTCCACGAACGCCCGGACCAGTGCGGCATTCTTGCGGTTCGACTTGTAACCGACGTCGAAGATCGTGCCGATCACCGGGATGGAGCCGATCGCCCAGTCGATCCCGGTGTTGAAGGCCATCCGCCCGATCAGATGCGAAGGCGCGCCCATGCGCCAGGCCGACTGGAAGATATAGGCAGCCGGCGCCAGCGCCAGCGTGTCGCCGATGCCCGGCACGATGCTGAGAACGCCGTCCCAGCCGAAGCGGATGCCGGTGCCGGGGATGCGGAAGGCGCTGTCCATGCGCACCGCAATGCGCTCGCAGCGTTCGACCGTCATGAGATCCTCGTGCGGCAGCGCGCCTGTGCCCCGGCTCACCACCGGTGTATCGCCTTGGAATGCTGTTGTATCGCTCATGGCTGCGTCACGCGGTCCGCGGGCCGGTGCGGGCGATCACCCATACCGCATGCACGATGCCGGGGATGTAGCCGAGGATGGTCAGCAGGATGTTGATCCAGAAATGCTTGCCGATCCCCACCTGCAGAAAGACGCCCAGCGGCGGCAGCAGGATCGACAGGATGATGCGGACGAGGTCCATGACGTGTCTCCGGGGTTGAGGCGTGATTGGCCGATGAACGCGCGCGCGCTGGCGGATGTTCCCCGTGGGCTGCCGCTGGGAAGCGCAGGGCCGGCGCCGGTGGTTCGCCCAATCCGACGCGCGCGGATGCGTGCCGGACCTTGGCGCGGGGCGCGACTTCGTGCTATGCGCGTTGCATGAGCCCTGCACGCACCATCATTTCCTGCTGCATTCCCTGCTGAACCTTCGGCGGGCCGCTCTTTTCGTTTTCTCCCAGGATCGAACTTGCTAAAGCCCGCCGCGAGCCCGAGGCCCCGCGCGAGGACGCCATGACGATCCGCCTTCACAACACCAAGACCCGCCAGCGCGAGGACTTCGCGCCGATCGACCCTGAAAACGTGCGCATGTATGTCTGCGGGCCGACGGTCTACGACCGCGCGCATCTGGGCAATGCAAGGCCGGTGGTCGTGTTCGACGTGCTCTTCCGCCTGCTGCGGCACGAATACGGTGCGGAACACGTGACTTACGTGCGCAACTTCACCGACGTCGACGACAAGATCAACGCTCGGGCGGAGGAGACCGGCCGCGATATCGGCGAGATCACCGAGGAGACCATCGGCTGGTTCCTGTCCGACATGGGCGCCCTCGGCGCGCTCGAGCCGACGCACGCGCCGCGCGCGACGCGGTATATCGGAGAGATGATCGCGATGATCGAGGGGCTGATCGAGCGCGGCCATGCCTACGCGGCGGAGGGGCACGTGCTGTTTTCGGTCGACAGCTACGCGGAGTACGGCGCTTTGTCGGGCCGCTCGGTCGAGGACATGATCGCCGGCGCCCGGGTGGAGGTCGCGCCGTACAAGCGCGACCCGATGGATTTCGTGCTGTGGAAACCCTCCGACGAGGGGCTGCCGGGCTGGGACTCGCCCTGGGGCCGGGGCCGCCCGGGCTGGCACATCGAATGCTCGGCCATGGCGGACGCGATCCTGGGCAAGAGCTTCGACATCCACGGCGGTGGCAACGACCTGATGTTTCCCCACCATGAGAACGAGCTGGCGCAGTCGTCCTGCGCCCATCCGCACGGGGATTTCGCGAAGGTCTGGCTGCACAACGAGATGCTGCAGGTCGAGGGCAAGAAGATGTCGAAGTCGCTCGGCAACTTCTTCACCGTGCGCGACCTTCTGGACGAAGGCATCCCGGGCGAGGTGATCCGCTTCGTGTTCCTCTCGACGCATTACCGAAAGCCGATGGACTGGACGGCGGCGAAGGCAAAAGCGGCCGAGGAAGAGCTGTATAAATGGGCACTGGCCACCGCGGATGCCGAGGCGGGAGAGAGCGTTCCGAACGAGATTCTGGCTGTCTTAGCCGATGATTTGAACACGCATGGCGCAATTACCGCATTGCGACTCATGTATCGCGAGGGGCAGTTCAGAGAACTGAAGGCCGGGTTGCAGTTTCTCGGTATTTTAATGCCGATACCTGAGGGAGACCTCGAAGCTCACTATTACATTCTTGACTACGAGACATATCGTCCGGTCATCGCCGGTCTTCTCGAACGTCGACAAAAAGCGCGAAAGCAGAAGGAATTCGCCGAAGCCGACCGGATTAGAGATGGCTTGGCTTCTGCGGGAGTAGACGTAAAGGATGGGCCCGACGGACCAACAATCAGGTTGGAAAAGTCCTTTGATCCTATAGCACTAGAGGCGCTAGCTTCTGATGAATAGTGCTCATGCAAAGCTTGGCGTTAGCCCAAAGCTCAAACTCCTCAGCAGAGAAACCTGCAATGCCTGAGCGCCTTTACCTCTACGACACCACGCTCCGGGACGGGCAGCAGACGCAGGGTGTGCAGTTCTCCGTTGCCGAGAAGATGAAGATCGCCAAGGCGCTCGACGGGCTCGGCATCGACCATATCGAGGGCGGCTGGCCCGGCGCCAACCCCACCGACAGCGCCTTCTTCGATGAGATGGCGCCCTCGTGCGCGACCATGACCGCCTTCGGGATGACCAAGCGCGCGGGGCGCTCGGCCGAGAACGACGACGTCCTCGCGGCGGTGCTGAACGCGAACACGCCGGCGGTCTGCCTTGTCGGCAAGACCCACGATTTCCATGTGGAGACGGCGCTGGGGATCACGCTCGAGGAGAACGTGGAGAATATCCGCGCCTCGGTCGCCCATTGCGTGGCACAGGGGCGCGAGACGCTGTTCGACGCCGAGCACTTCTTCGACGGCTACGCCGCGAACCCCGATTACGCGCTGGAGTGTCTTCGCGCGGCGCGGGACGCGGGCGCGCGGTGGATCGTCCTGTGCGACACCAACGGCGGCACGCTCCCCTATGGGATCGGCCGCGTCGTGCGCGCGGTGATCGAGGCCGGCATCCCCGGCGACCGGCTCGGCATCCACACCCACAACGATACCGAGACCGCGGTCGCGGGATCGCTCGCCGCCGTCGAGGCCGGCGCGCGGCAGATCCAGGGCACGCTCAACGGCCTCGGGGAGCGCTGCGGCAATGCCAACCTCGTGTCGCTGATCCCGACGCTCCTGCTCAAGGAGCCCTATGCCGGCCGATACGAGACCGGCGTGTCGCGTGACGCGCTGGCGCGGATCACGCAAGTGAGCCGGATGCTCGACGACGTGCTGAACCGGGTGCCGCTGAAGCAGCTTGCCTATGTCGGCGCCTCGGCCTTCGCGCACAAGGCGGGGCTACACGCGAGCGCGATCCTCAAGGATCCGTCGACCTACGAGCATGTCGATCCGGCCAGCGTGGGCAACGAACGCTTCATTCCGATGTCGAACCAGGCCGGCCAGTCGAACCTGCGCCGCCGCCTGATGGAGGCCGGGATCGAGGTCGCGCCGGGCGATCCGGCGCTCGCCCGCATCCTCGACAAGGTGAAGGCGCGCGAGAACGAGGGCTACGCCTACGACACCGCGCAGGCCTCCTTCGAGATGCTCGCGCGCGCCGAGCTGGGGCAGGCGGCGGAGTTCTTCGAGGTCAAGCGCTACCGGGTCAGCGTCGAGCGGCGCAAGAACAAGTACGACCGGATGGTGACGCTGTCCGAGGCGGTCGTGGTGGTCAAGATCGACGGCGAGAAGAAGCTGTCGGTGAGCGAGTCGATGGACGAGACCGGCTCGGACCGCGGCCCGATAAACGCGCTCTCCAAGGCGCTCGGCAAGGACCTCGGGCGGTACCAGGAGATCATCGACGACATGCACCTCGTGGACTTCAAGGTGCGGATCACGCAAGGCGGCACCGAGGCGGTCACGCGCGTTATCATCGACAGCGCCGACGGGCAGGGGCGGCGCTGGTCCACGGTGGGGGTGTCGCCGAACATCGTCGATGCCTCCTTCGAGGCGCTTCTCGACGCGGTGCGCTGGAAGCTGTCGCGGGACGCGGTCGCGCTTGCCTGAGGCCGTGGCTCTCGGAGGGGACAGGAGCGAGGGGCCAGCCCCTCGCGCTCCCCGGAGTATTTGAGGCCCAAAGAAGCAGGCCGCGGGCTTTTCGGGGGCGGCGCGGGGGATAGGTTCGCACCATGGAGTTCGATGACGATCTGAATGCCTGCGCGGCGATGGTGGAAGAGGGCGATCCCGACCGGTTCCGGGCGGCGATGGCGGTGCCGGTCCGGGCGCGGTCGGTGCTGTTCCCGCTCTATGCGTTCAACATCGAGGTGTCGCGCGCGCCCTGGGTGACCGAGGAGCCGCTGATCGCCGAGATGCGGCTGCAATGGTGGATCGACGCTCTGGACGAGATCGGCAGCGGCGGCGTGGTGCGCCGGCACGAGGTGGTCACGCCGCTGGCGCATGTGCTGGATGCCGAAGGGGCGGAGATATTGACCGGGGCGGTGGAGGCGCGGCGCGCCGATGCGTCGCGCGAGGACGTGACCGAGATCAGGGATCTGGACGCCTATCTCGCGGCGACCGGGGGCGGCCTTCTGTGGACCGCGGCGCGCGCGCTCGGCTCGGACCAGGAGGCGCGGGCGCGGGCGGCCGGTTTGCGCGGGGCGCGGGCCAACTGGCTGCTGGGCGCCTCGGCGCTGCAGCGGCGGGGGCGCCGGCCGTTTCCGCAGATGGAGGCGGAGGCGATCGGTCGGGTCGCCGCACGCTGGCGCGACGACCGCGCGGGCCTGGGCGAGGCGCCGTCGGCGGCGCAAAGGCGGGCGGAGCTGGCGGTCTGGCGGGCGGACGCGGTGCTGCGCGAGGCTGCGGCGGCGCCGCGGCGGGTGCTGGAGGGCACGCTCGGGCAGGCGGTGATGCGCCCGCGCCTGAGCCTGGCGTTGCGCGCCGCGGGGATCGGGCGCGCGGTCTGACCTACTCGGCCGGCGCCTCGCGGGGGCGAAGGGCCAGCCAGATCAGCGCGGCGCCGGCGAGGCAGATCAGCGGCACCATCGCGACGTTGACCGCCGTCCAGCCCTCCTCCGCGGTGCCGCCGGCGCAATTCATCAGCCCGCCAGAGGCGAGCGAGGCCAGCGTCACGCCGCCGAAGACGATGAGGTCGTTCATGCCCTGCACGCGGCCCCGTTCCTCGGGCCCATGCGAGGCGGCGAGCATCGAGGTCGCGCCGATGAAGCCGAAGTTCCAGCCGAGCCCGAGCAGCACCAGCGCGCCGAAGAAATTGGCGAGGTCGACGCCCGCGAGGCCGACCGCGCCTGCGCAGCCGAGCAGCAGGAGGCCGGCGGCGACGATGCGCTCCGCCCCGAAGCGGGCGATCAGGTGGCCGGTGAAGAAAGACGGCGCGAACATCGCGACGACATGCGCGCTGACCACGTCGGCGGCGGCGTTCTGCGAGAACCCGCAGCCCACCACGGCGAGCGGCGTCGAGGTCATCATCAGGTTCATCAGCGCGTAGGAGACCGTCGCGCATATCACCGCGACCGCGATGCGCGGTGTCGCCAGAAGCTGGCCCACGCTGCGGCCGGCCGGGGCGCCGGTTTCCGGCCGCGGGGGCCGGGGGATGTCGAGGAAGGCAAACAGCGTCGCGCCGAGAATGTTCACCGCGATCACCGCGGCATAGGTGCCGAGGAAGGGCACGACGTAGGCGTCGGCCGTCAGCTTGACGATCTGCGGGCCGATCAGCGCGGCGGCCAGCCCGCCGGCCAGCACGTAGGAGATCGCCTTGGGCCGGAATGCCTCGTCGGCGGTGTCGGCGGCGGCGAAACGGTAGAAGTTCTGCGCCGACATGTAGGTGCCGGTCAGGAAGGATCCGGCAAGGAAGACCTCGAACGAGGCGAGGTAGAGCCCCCAGGCCCCGACCGCCCCGCCGGCCGCTCCGAAGAGCGCGCCGAGCACGAAGCCGGGGCGCCGTCCGAACCGCTGCATGATCGTCGACATGACCGGCGCCGAGAGCATGGACCCCAGCACGATCAGCGTGATCGGCAGCGTGGCGAGGCAGGGATTGCCGGCGAGCGACTGCCCTGCGAGCCCGCCGATGGTGAAGATCATCGGCATCTGCGCGCCCAGGAGCGCCTGCGCAAGCACGAGCACGGTCACGTTGCGGCGGGCGCGGAAGGCAGGGGCGGCACTCATGCAGCGATGGGTAGGCCGCGCCGGCGGCAACCGCAAGCGCCGGTTTTGCCATGGGCATCCGCGGCGCGGCGCGGTATCAGAAAACCGATGAAGGACAGCCCTTCCACCCCCGTCGCGATCGTCGGCGGCGCTGGCGAGGCGCGCCGGCTCGCCGCCGCCTGCCCGGGCGCGCCGGTGCGCCTGCCAGACGGGGAACGCGTGCCGCGCCGCTGGCCGGGGGCGGTCTCTGTCGGGCCGGTCACGGCCGAGTGGCTGGCCGGGACCGGGGCGGGTGCGCTCGTAATCGCCGCGCACCCGTTCGACACCGCCACCGCGGCGTCCGCCCGCCTGGCCGCGCGGACGCTGGCAATCCCCTTCGTCACGATCCTGCGCCCGCCCTGGCGGCGGCGGCCCGGCGAGCGCTGGCACCGCGCCGCCCATGCCGACGACCTGGCGCGCGTGATCCCGCCGGGGGGCCGCGTCTTCGCGGCGACCGGGCGCGAGGATCTGGCCGCGCTGCGACGGCTTCGGGCGGAAGTGCACCTGCGCCAGATCGGCGGCGCCGACCCGGCGCCGGGGATTCGGGTGCATCCGGGGGCGCCGCCCTTCACCCCGGCGGGCGAGGCGGCGCTGTTTCGGCGGCTCGGGATCGACTGGCTGGTCCTGCGCAATGCCGGCGGCGCGGGGGCGCGGCCGAAGCTCGACGCCGCGCGCGGGCTCGGGCTCAACGTGGCGATGATCGAGCGGCCGCCTCGCCCTTCGGGGCCGGTCGCGGGCACTGTGGAAGAGGCGCTGAAATGGCTGCGACATACCACCCGGTCGCCGGTCGGTTGATCGTCGGCGAGGCCTGCGTGGCCGAGGGCGCGGACTGGCTTGCACGGGCGGAGCCTCGCTTTGCCTCCGCGCTGGCACGCACGGGGCCACTGCCGCTGCGCCGCGCGCCGGACGGCTTCGATCAGCTTCTGACCGCCATCGTCGGCCAGCAGGTCTCCGTCGCCTCCGCCCGCGCGATCCGGGCGCGGCTCGAGGCGGCTGGCATGACGACGCCGGAGGCTATCCTCGCCGCCGGGGAGCCGCGCCTGCGCGCGCTCGGCCTGTCGCGGCAGAAGGCGTCCTACGCGGTGGCGCTGGCGGAGGCGGGGATCGACTACGCCGCCCTGCGCGAGGCCCCGGACGCGGAGGTCGTGGCGACGCTGACCCGCGTGAAGGGCATCGGCGTCTGGACGGCCGAGATCTACGCCATGTTCAGCCTCGGCCGCGCGGATGTCTTCGCGCCCGGCGACCTGGCGCTGCAGGAGGGCGCGCGGATCCTCTTCGATCTGCCCGAGCGGCCGAAGGATCGCGCCCTGCGCAGCATGGCCGAGGCGTGGAGCCCGTGGAGATCGGTTGCGGCGCGCGCGCTCTGGGCCTACTACCACGTCGCCAAGGATAGGGAGGGCATCGCATGACCCGCGTTCTGCAGGCCGGCCGCCGGCCGCCCGTCTCCGGAGACACGCGCTCGGCCGTGATCTTCCTGCACGGTTACGGCGCCAACGGGGCGGACCTTCTGGGGATCGCCGATGCGCTCGGGGAGCATCTGCCCGACACGCTCTTCGTGGCGCCCGACGCGCCCGAGACCTGCGCGGTCAATCCGATGGGCCTGCAATGGTTCCCGATCCCCTGGATCGACGGATCGAGCCAGGAGGAGGCGGAGCAGGGCATGCGCGCCGCGATCGCCGATCTCGACGCCTTCCTCGACGCCTTCATGGTCGACGAGGATCTGCTACCGGAACAAGTGGTGCTGTTCGGCTTCTCGCAGGGCACGATGATGGCGCTGCATGTCGCGCCGCGGCGCGAAGACGCGGTCGCGGGCGTCGTCGGCTTCTCGGGGCGCCTTCTGCAGCCCGAGCTCTTGGTCGACGAGGCGGTCAGCCGCCCTCCGGTCCTGCTTGTTCACGGGGATCAGGACGATGTGGTCCCGCCGCAATCCATGCCCGACGCCGCCGATGCGCTTCAGAAGGCCGGCTGGACAGAGGTCTACGGTCACGTGATGAAGGGCACCGCGCACGGCATCGCCCCCGACGGGCTGTCGGTCGCGCTCGCCTTCATGCGCGACAAGTGCGGCCTCTGAGTCGCGCCTCCCGGCTTCTTTGGGCCGAAAAATACTCCGGGGGATGTAGGGGGCGGAGCCCCCACCTACGCGACCTCTCGGCCCGCGCCCGGCCGGCGGCGGCGGCGCGATAAAGTGTGCAATCTGCCCGCCACGAGCGCACTCACATCCAGAGTCTCGGTTCCGCCAGTTCCAGCGAATTGCCGGCCGGGTCGCGGATATAGATCGACCGTGCGCCCGTCGGCCAGCGAAAGTCGGCCTCGATCTCGACCCCGGCGGCCTCCAGATGCGCGCGCCAGGCATCGAGCGCCGCGCCGTCCACCGCGAGGCAGGCATGGCCCGGCCCTTGGGCGCCGTGCGGCGGCACCGGCAGGTCCGGGTTCTTCGGCGGCTGCGCCGTTGCCCTGGGATCGAAGACCAGCAGCACCCCTGTGCCGCAGCGGAAGAAGACGTGTCGACCCGGCACGCGCACGACGACATCGAGCCCCAGCACCCCGGTAAAGAACGCTTCCGCCGCCTCCAGATCCTCGGCGTAGAGCGCGGCTTCGAGCAGGTGGCTGGGTGGGACGGGACGCGGTTCATCTGACATGGCGGGACGGTAACAGCATGCGGCCGCGCCGTCACCGCTGGCACTTGTCCACATTGTCATGCACATGTTTCAATCAGCTACTATTCCGCCGGGTGACACCGCATATGCGGGACTTGTCGGAATCGGATCGCGATATATAGTGATCCCAAGCTGGGGCGGGGCTCCCCGCTCTGGTGCTTCGGAAGACGGGCAGGCAGGGCGAGGACCGAGTCGCAGATGAACGGGGAATTCAGGACACATTTCGTGCGCGAGCCGGGGGCGCTGAAGCGCCATCCGGCGCTGGTGCTGAACGCGGATTACCGGCCTTTGTCGTATTATCCGCTGTCGCTCTGGCCATGGCAGGAGGCGGTGAAGGCCTCCTTTCTCGACCGGGTCGACATCATCGCGGAATACGACGAGGTGGTGCGAAGCCCGTCGATGACGCTCAGGATACCGAGCGTCGTGGTGCTCAAGGATTACGTCAAACCCCAGAAGCGCGTGGCCTTCACGCGCTTCAATCTTTTTCTGAGGGACGAATTCTGCTGCCAGTACTGCGGATCGACCGGGGACCTGACCTTCGATCACGTGGTCCCGCGCGCCGCGGGCGGCATCACAAGCTGGGAAAACGTCGTCGCGGCCTGCGCGCCGTGCAACCTCCGCAAGGGGTCCAAGAGCCTGCGCCGTTCGGGCCTGAGCCTGCGCAAGCCGCCGCGCCAGCCCGGCGCGGAAGAATTGCGCAACATGGGCCGGCGCTTCCCGCCGAACCACCTGCACCATAGCTGGATCGACTTTCTCTATTGGGATGCCGAGCTGGAGCAGTGATCGCCAGCGCGGCCTGAACCCGACCCATTCCACCCCCGCGGCAGGGACCGCCGACCTGGCCCGTTGTGCGCCTGCGGCGGCGCAGCGATCTGTGTGAGCGCGTTGTCGATGCCAGTAGCGGTGCCGGAATGCGCGTGATCATGACCGCCGCCGACATTAAGTGCCTGCGGCGCCGCTCCGTAAACAGATCGTCATCGGAAACGGGCCGCCGCGTGTCTGCGGTGACCCGTGGCTTGGTGGGCATGTCTTCGGCCGCACCCGACAACCGGGCGCGCCGGCGTCAGCCCGTCTGCTGCTGCGACTTCTGCGCCGGCTGAGCCTGACCGCCGCCTCCCTGCTGGCCGCCACCGGCCTGGGGCGCCGACGCGCCGGCGCTTTTGCCCTTGTTGGCCGAGAGCGGGTCGTCCTGGCGCTGCACCGAGCCTTCGAAATGGGCGCCGGATTCGATCGCGATGGTCTTGTGGATGATGTCGCCCTCGACCCGCGCGGTCGCGGTCAGGCGCACCTTCAGTCCGCGCACGCGGCCGACGATGCGGCCGTTCACGACGACGTCGTCGGCAATGCACTCACCCTTGATCGTCGCGGTCTCTCCGACGGTGAGAAGGTGTGCGCGGATGTCGCCTTCGACCGTGCCTTCGACCTGGATGTCGCCGGTGGTCTTGACGTTGCCGGTGATGTGAAGATCGCTGGACAGGACCGACGCGGCCGGCTTCGCCTTGGGGGCGGCGGGTTTGAAATCGGTGGACTGGCGCTGCGGCGCTGCCTGGGTCTCGGGCGCGGCCGGCTTGCCCTCCTCCGGTTTCGGCGCCGGATCGTTGATCTTGCTCTTAGAAAACATCGTTCGCAGCCTTGATATAGGTCATGGGATTGACGGCCTTACCGCCGACACGGACCTCATAGTGCAGATGCGTGCCGGTCGAACGTCCAGTGTTTCCCATAGCAGCAATCTTCTGGCCGCGCGAGACCCTTTGCCCTTCGGAGACGTACAGTTTCGAGTTGTGCGCGTAGCGGGTCTCGATCCCGAATTCGTGCTTGATCTTCACCAGCCGGCCATAGCCCGACATCCAGCCGGCATGGGTCACGACGCCGTCGGCGGTGGCGTAGATCGCGGTGCCGTGGGGCGCCGCGAAATCGGTGCCCTCGTGCATCCGTCCCCAGCGGCGGCCGAACCCCGAGGTGAAGCGGAACGGGTCCTTCAGCGGCGAGGCGAAGGGCACGCGCTGCGCGGCGATCCGGTACATGTTCAACCGGTCCATCTGGCCGAGGATGTCGTTGGCGCGGCTGGCGTCGGCGCCGAGATCCTCGCCGCGGGTGGAGAAGGACAGCGGCGTCAGCGGGCCGCCCTGGCCGGAATAGCCGCGGCGCACCTCGTTGATGATGCGGTCGGGGTCCATGCCGGCGCGTTCGAACATCTTGTCGAGCGGCTTGACCGACACGGTCATCGCTTCTTCGAGCTGGCGGAAGATCATGTCGTTCTTCTCTTCCATCAGCCGGATCTCGGTCGCCATCTCGTCGGCGCGCATCAGCGCGTCCTGCGCATCGGCGACCACGCGGTCGCGTTCCTCGGCGGTGCGCGACAGGGCGGTGGTCAGCAGGTCCACGGTGCTGTCGTCGCCACCTTCGGCAACGGCGGTTCCGCCTTCCTCGATGCGCTGGCGCAGGGTGGCGTACTGGTCGCGGAACGCCTCACGCTCCTTCATCGTGTCGCCCAGCGTGGCCTGCACGACGTCGAGCCCGGTTTCCAGCTCGCGCCGCTGCGCCTCGCTCTGTAGGAGCTGGGACTGCATCGCGGAGACCTCCGCGAGTGCGGAATTGAAGCGCTGCTGCGCCGCCAGGGCCTCTGCGGCGCGGGCGTCGCGTTCGGCGGCCACTGCGTTCAGACGCTGCTGGTAGGTGACCTGATCGCGGCGCGCCTGTTCGCGGTAGGATCCCGCGCCGATGGAATCCATCAGAAGGACCGCCGTCGCCACGATCGACCAGGCCACCACCGCGGTGGCGCCTGCGAAGGCGACGGCCTGCGTTTCGGGCCTGAGGCGGATGAACCGTGTGTCGTTGTCGGAGCGGAGGAACAGTCGGCGTTCCGGAAAGAAGCGCTCCAGGAGCGCATGTGTCTTGATCGCGAAGCGCGTTCTCACGTGGTGGCCCTCTGTCCCGTGTCACCCGGCTCAATATCTGGCGCTCGGTTCCCCAATAAGACCGGCGCCTTGGGGCAAGGGCTTACTGAGGCAGCGTTGGTGTTGCAACAATTTGAGGCAGGTCACGCGGATGCGGGCGCGTAAAGGCGCCGAAACGGCAGAAATCCGCCGATTCCGGAATGCGTTGCGCCCAAGTCAAGGGCGCGGCTCGCCTGCGAGGGGCCAGTAGAAATCCGGTGCAAGGCCGGCCTCTGCCCGTTTCTCTTCATTGAAGGGCGGTTTCAACGCTCCCTTGAAATAGTGCCGCACGAGGGCGTGGAACTGTGGCAGAGGATCCACGTCGTGCCTCCCGCAGAGGAAGTGATACCACTTGGAGCCGTAGGCGACGTGGCCGACCTCCTCGGCGTAGATCGTCTCGAGCGCGGCGACGGCGCTGTCTGCGCCGGCCTTGCGGAAGATCTCGATCATGCCGGGCGTGACGTCGAGGCCGCGCGCCTCCAGCACCATCGGCACGACGGCGAGGCGGCCGAAGAGGTCCTCGGCGGTGTCCTCGGCCGCGCGCCACATGCCGGCATGGGCGGGCAGGGCGCCGTAATGCGATCCCGCCTCCTCCAGGCAGTCGCACATCAAGTTGAAATGCTTGGATTCCTCGTCCGCCGCCTTGACCCAGTCGTCGTAGAATCCCGGCGGCAGGGGCGTTGCGGCGAAGCGCGGGATGATGTCCCAGTGCAGGTCGACCGCGTTGAGTTCGATATGCGCGACGGCGTGAAGAAGCGCGATGCGTCCCTGCGGGCTGCCGGGCTTGCGCTTGGGCACCTCGCGTGGATCGAGCAGGGCCGGCGCCTCGGGACGTGCGGGGCGCAGGGGCGGCGTGGCGGTGCCGATCGGGATTTCCTCGCCGGCGGCGCGGGCGTCGAACCAGCGCGCGGCGTAGGCGCGGCTCTTCGCGGTCTTCTCGCGGCCGTCCGCGGTGGTCAGGACGTCCACCGCCATTTCGCTGAGAGTCTGCATGTATGGCTCCTGTCTGGCATCGGTATGGCAGGCGTCCGGTCACGGGGATGGCCATAAAGGGTACGGCGGTGGGTGTCGAACTGGGCGCTGTCCCGGGTTCGGTCCATGGTGCCAAGCCGCGCAGCGACGGGCCGCGGATCGGCGATCCCGACCGTCGAGCGGCGGTGCTTTATGGCGGCCACGTCCGGGCAACCTTCGAGCTTTGCGCGAGCGTCGACAAATCGCCGGTCCGGGGGGCGGCCCGGCGATGCGCGGCGGCCTGCGGCCGCTGTTTCGCGCGGGGCGCTGTCGAGCCGGAGCGAGCGCCTCCTCAGAGCGCCTTGACCGCCTCCAGCACCTCCTCGGCGTGGCCGGGGACCTTCACCTTGGGCCAGGCGCGGACGATCCGGCCGTCGCCTCCGATCAGGAAGGTCGCGCGGGTGATCCCCATGAAGGTCTTGCCGTACATCTTCTTTTCGCCCCACACGCCGTAGCGTTCGCAGACGTCGCCGTCCTCGTCCGACAGCAGCGGCACCGTCAGCGACTTCTTGGCCATGAACTTGTCGTGGCTGGCGATACTGTCCTTGGAGATGCCGAAGACCTTCGCGCCCGCCGCCTCGAACTCCGGCAGAAGCGCGGTGAACGCCTCGTTCTCCTTGGTGCAGCCCGAGGTGTCGTCGCGCGGGTAGAAGAACAGCACCACCGGCGCGGGGTGCAGGGCGGAGAGCGTGACCTCGCCGCCGCCGGTGACCGGCAGCGTGAAGTCGGGGGCGGTATCGGCGGTATCCAGCATGATGAGGGGCTCCTGTTGGCTGTTGCGGCACGGCCCCCCGTGGTCAATCCCGGGGTGGCGCGCCATAGTCCGGCGAGACGGGATCATAACGCGCGAAGGGCCGACGACCAGTGACCGCCGACACACCGCCGACACCGCGGCGCCGCCGCTGGCCGCTGCGCCTGGCGACGGCCATCGTGCTGCTGCTCACGGCGGCGACGCTGACCGCCGGCGCGCTGGTCGGGCGGCCCTTGGTGGTGCCGGACTGGGTGGCCGAGCGGATCGAGGCACGCATCGCCGACCTCGTCCCCGGCGCCACCATCGGATTCGAGCAATTGCGGCTGGTGATCGGCGATGCCGGTCTCGTGCGCGTCCGGCTCGACGACGCGGCGCTGCGCGCAATTGACGGCACGCCCATCGCCGCGCTGTCGGAACTGGAGATCGCGGCCCGGCTCCCGCCGCTTCTGAAAGGCGACGTGGAGCTGCGCGAGGCGCGCGTGTCCGGCGCCTTCCTCACCGTGCGGCGGGCCGAGGACGGGCGCCTTGGTATCGGCCTCGGCATCGCGCGGGAACAGCAGAACCCGAGCGTGCCCGAGGTTATCGCGGGCATCGACGCGGCGCTTGAGGATCCGCGCCTCGCGGCGCTGGACGGCGTCACGCTCGACGGCCTGACGATCCGTTTCATCGACGCGCGGCTGGGGCGCGAGTGGCTGGCCGATGGCGGCCAAGTGTCGGTCGAACGCACCGGCGGCGACCTTCGGGTCTCCGGAAGCGCGGCGCTGCTCGGGCAGGGCGACAGCGCGGCGAGCCTCTCGCTCAACGCCGAGAGCCCGATCGGTGCGACCGACGCCTCTTTCGGGCTGTCGCTCGACAACCTCCAGGCACGGGACATCGCCACGCAGAGCCCGGCACTGGCCTGGCTGGAGGCTTTGCGCGCGCCGATCTCGGGCGCGCTGCGGGGCTGGACCGCGCCGGATGGGGCACTCGGCGGGCTCGACGCGACGCTGCGCATCGGCGCGGGGGTCCTGCAACCGACCGAGGCGGCCGAGCCCCTGCGCTTCGAGGGGGCGCAGACCTACCTGTCCTACGTGCCTTCGACCGGGCGGATCGAGTTCACGGAGATCGCGGTGGAGACCGCCGCAGGAGACGCGCGCGCCACCGGGCGGGCGCAGATCGGCGCGGCGGAGGGCGGCTGGCCCGAGGCGATCACCGGCCAGTTCGTGCTCTCCGACCTCACCGCCAATCCCGGCGGCGCCTTCGCGGGCCCGGTGCGCGTGGACCGGGCGGAGCTCGACCTGCGCCTGCAATTGTCGCCGTTCCAGATCGACATCGGCCGGTTGCGCATCGCCGACCCCGAGAAGGCCCTGCGCGCCAGCGGCCGGGTCAGCGCCGGCGAGGCGGGCTGGTCGGTGCGGGTGGACGCGCAGGCCGACCGGGTGACGCCGGACGCGCTTGCGGCGCACTGGCCCGTGGCGCTGGCCCCCCAGACGCGACAATGGGTGGTCGAGCGCGTCACCGGCGGGCGCGCGCGGGATGCCACGCTGGCGCTGCGCTGGCAGCCGGGCAACCGGCTCGATCTCTACTTCGACCTCGATTTCGTGGATGCCGCGGTCCAGTTCACTGACACGCTGCCGCCGGTTACGGACGCGGTCGGGCGGCTGGTCTATGACGGTGACCGCCTGTCGGCGCGGCTGGAGGCCGGCACGCTGACCCCGCCCGAGGGCGGCGGCATCGACCTCGCCGGCAGCGCCTTCGTCATCCCCGACACGCGGCAGGACCCGGCGACGGGGGAGATCCGGCTGGAGGCGGCCGGCAGCGCGACGGCGGCGCTGTCGCTTCTCGACCAGCCGCCGCTGTCGTTGCTGGAGAAGGCTGGCCGCGGGACCGACCTTGCCACCGGGACGGCTCAGGTTTCGGGGACGATCATCCGCCCGCTCGGCCCCGGCGTGACGCTGGCGGAGACCGGGCTGGACCTCTCCGGCACGCTGAGCGGGGTGGAGAGCACCAAGGCCGTGCCCGGCCGGCGCATCGCCGCCGATACGCTGGAGCTGAGCGTGACGGACGAGGCGGTGCGTATCGCCGGCGCGATGACCTTCGACGGCGTGCCCTTCGACGGCGCCTGGACCCGGCCGCTGGGTGAGGGCGATGCGCGGATCGAGGGGACCGCGCGGTTGAGCGCGGCGGGGGCCGAGGCGCTCGGCGTGGCTCTGCCGGACGGGCTGATCTCGGGCGCCGGGCCGGCGCAGGTGCGCGTCGATCTGCCGGCGGGCGGGGCGCCGCGGTTCCGGCTGACCTCGGAGCTCGCCGGGATCGGCATGGCGATCCCGCAGGTGGGCTGGTCGCTGGCGCCGGGCACGCGCGGGACGCTGGAGATCGCCGGGCGGCTGGGCGATGCGCCGGATATCGACACGCTTCGGATCGACGCCGGGGGGTTGCGAACCTTGGGGCGCGTGGCCCTGCGGGCGGATGGCGGGCTGGACCGGGTGAGCCTCGACCGGGTGCGGGTGGGGTCGTGGTTCGACGCGCCGGTGACGCTGATCGGCCGTGGCGGCGCGGCGCCGGAGGTGCGCGTGACCGGCGGTCGGGCCGACCTGCGCGGCGCCAATTTCGGCGCCGGCGGTGGCGGCGCTGGGGGCGGCGGAGGCACGCCGCTTCGGATCGCGCTCGACACCCTGACCATCGCGGAGGGGATCGTTCTGCGGGACTTCGCGGGGCGCTTCGCCGCGCGGGCCGGCGGGCTCGACGGCGGGTTCACCGCCGGGATGGCGGGGACGAGCGCGGCGCTGACCGGGCAGCTTCTGCCGCAGAACGGCGGCACCGGGCTGCGCGTGTCATCCGAGGATGCCGGCAACGTGCTGGAATCGACCGGCATCCTGAAGACCGTCGCGGGCGGACGGATGGTGCTGAACCTCACGCCGACGGGCGCGCCGGGCACCTATGACGGCGCCGTCACCGTGACCGAGGCGCGGCTGCGCGACGCGCCGGCGATCGGCGCGCTGCTCGACGCGATCTCCATCGTCGGGATCATCGACCAGCTGGAAGGGCCGGGGATCTATTTCGAGGAGGCCGAAGGGCGGTTCCGCCTCTCGCCCGACCGGGTGACGCTGTCGCAGTTCAGCGCCGTCGGCCCGTCGATGGGCGTGTCAGTGGACGGCTACGTCGATCTGGGGTCGGGCCAGCTCGACCTGCAGGGGGTGCTGTCGCCGATCTACGTGCTGAACTCCATCGGGTCGATCTTCACGCGGCGGGGCGAGGGGCTGCTGGGTTTCAACTTCACAGTCACCGGGCCGTCCTCGCAGCCGCGGGTTGCGGTCAATCCGCTTTCGGTGTTCACCCCCGGCATGTTCCGCGAGATCTTTCGCCGCCCGCCCCCGACCGCAGAGTGAGCCCGGCCGATGCGCCTCGACGAGTTCGACTTCGATCTGCCCGAAGAGCTGATCGCGACGCGCCCGGCGCGGCCGCGCTCCGCCGCGCGGCTGCTGGTGGCCGAGGGCGACCGGATCACCGACGCGGTGGTGCGCGATCTCGGCGACTGGCTGCGGCCGGGCGACCGGCTGGTGCTGAACGACACGCGGGTGATCCCGGCGCGGCTGTCGGGGATGCGCACGCGCGCCGGGGCCGAGGGCGAGACCTCCGCCCGTATCGAGGCGACGCTGCTGGAGCCGGGCGCGGACGGGACATGGTCGGCGCTGGTCAAGCCGCTGAAGAAGGTGCGCGAGGGCGAGACGATCCGCTTTTCGGAGGCGCTGTCGGCGGTGCTGGAGGCCAAGGGCGACGGGCAGGGGCGGCTGCGCTTCAACCTCTCCGGGGCGAAGTTCGACGCCGCGCTGGCCGAGGCCGGGGCGATGCCGCTGCCGCCCTACATCGCCGGGCGCCGCGCGGCGGATGCGCAGGACCGGGAGGATTACCAGACGGTCTGGGCCGACAAGCCGGGCGCGGTGGCCGCGCCGACCGCGTCGCTGCACTTCGATGCGCCGCTGCTGGACGGCCTCGCCGCGCGCGGCGTGACGTTCAGCCAGTTGACGCTGCATGTCGGCGCCGGTACCTTCCTGCCGGTGAAGGTGGAGGACGTGACCACCCACCGCATGCACGCCGAATGGGGCGAGGTCTCGGAGCGCGCGGCGGCGGAGATAGCGGAGACCCGCGCGGCGGGCGGGCGGATCATTCCGGTCGGCACCACGGCGCTGCGCCTGATCGAGACGGCGGCGCGCGCCACCGGCCAAGTGGAGCCGTGGCGGGGCGAGACCGACATCTTCATCTATCCCGGCTTCACCTTCCGCGCGACGGACGCGCTGATGACCAATTTTCACCTGCCGAAGTCGACGCTTCTGATGCTGGTGTCGGCACTGATGGGGCAGGAGAGGGTCCGCGCGATCTATGCCCATGCGGTGGCAGAGCGCTATCGCTTCTTTTCCTACGGGGACGCGTCCCTGCTGATCCCGACATAATTCAGCGCAGCATCACGGTATTGCGGTCCAGCATCGGTTCGAGCCCGACGCAGATCGGCAGCAGATCGAAGTCCGAGGCGATCCGGCTCACCTCTTCGGAGACGTCGCCGAGCAGGCTGCCGGTCACGTCCAGCACGTCGCCGAGTATGCCGCCCGTCTCCGCAACGGCCGCTTCGATGAGTGTGCCGACCGGCGTGTCGGGCGACACGATGGCCGGAATGTCCGACACGATGTCGAGATCGGCGAAGAGCAGGATGCGCACGCCGTCGCCGGCCATGCAGGGCGGGGAGCCGGGCAGCAGGGCGTCGGGCGTGAGCTCGACCTCTCCCAGGTCGGTCAGCAGCGACGTGACGTTGGACACCACGAGGCTCGCCTTCAGCCGCACGTCGGTGCCGAAGCGGATCGGACAGTCGGCGAAGATCGCGGCGTTCTCGACCACGAAGCCGTCGCCCAGCCGCGCCACGCCGCGGTCGTCGCATTGCACGCGGAAGCTGCCGTCGCTCAGCACCGATATGTCGTCGAGACTCGCGGCATGGATATTGCGCGTGGCGGTCGCTACCGCGTCGCGCAGGTGCCGGGCGGTGACGGCGCCGCCGTTCAGGCCGAACAGATCGACGCCGAGCGAGTCCGGGGATGTCGCGGTGCGCACGAGCGCGTCGATCAACCCGGCGACGTCCTCGTTTTTCCAGATCGGTGCATCGCCGTAATCGACCGTTCCATTGGCGTACAGGCAGATGCCGGCGAACACGTCCTTCTCCGACACGTCGACACGCGCCTGGAGCGACAGCAGCGGATCGCCGCAGCGCGCCGAGGGAGCGGCGCGGAACGTCGCCACCGCGTCGCCCTGCAGAGACCACGGCGAGAAACCGAAGGGAAAGATGAGCCGCAGGGGCTCGGGGGTGCCGCGTTCCTCCGTGCGACGAAGCGTGACGCGCACCGCGTTGGCCGGCAGCACGCCGGCATCGAAGGGCTGGCCGTCATCGATCCGCCCCATGACGACGCTATCGTGCTGCCAGGCGTCCTCCAGGCCCGCCACGCGAAGCGCCTGGCGGCTGATCCGCTCGGCCACCGCCTCGGGGCTTTCGGACAGGCGCGGCTCGGAGGCGCGGACGGCGGCGCCGTGCGCGGCCGCCTCCGCGGTGGATTGCAGGATCTCGCGGACCCGCCACCCGTTGGCGATGTCGACCGCGGCGCCGCCGACCAGCAGGGTGCAGGTCAGCAGGAAGAAGGATGCCACGCTTCCGACCGCGCCGTCCTCGCTGGTGAATTGCGCGATGTACCGGCGCATCAGGCCGGCTCCATCAGCATTCTGAGCGAGGCGCCTATGGTGCCTTCGTAGAATTTCGGCAGGAACGGGCTCAGCGCAGTGTCCTCGCCATCGACCAGGACCTGTATGTGAACCTCGTCGTCCGCGACGTTAATTCCGAACCTGTATTCGACGTTGCGCGGGAACATCCGTTCCGCGAAGAGGGCCGCTGCCTCGTCGGTGGCGACCCGTCGCTGGGCCACGGCCCGGGCGGTATCGCGCGATGCGTTCCAGAGCCCGGCATCGACGATCATCATGTAGGACAGATCGAGGATAAGCATGAGGCCGGCCGCAAGGAGCGGCGTCCAGATCACGAATTCGACGGTGGTCGAGCCTTCTTCATCGCGGCGCAGCATTATCAACCAATTCCCAGTGCGAGTCATGTCGAACCTCCGCTGCCAGCACTCGGTGCGAGCGGTCAGTCTTGTGGCGAATAGGGGCTGCAATGCGGCGATTTCGACATTGATGTGTCGTCAATGTGCAGTTTGGGGGAATTTTCATTTAAAACGATAACTTGGGTTTGCGTTTTTATTGATCGGGGCCCCACATGCTGCGAAGTCCGGAATGAATTAACAGCGGGGGGAATTTCAACGCGGGGCCTCCGGTCGAGGCAGTTAATATTCGTTAACTTTTCCCGAGGCTTCCGGATTTTCCTTTGCGCGCAGGGGCAAGCCGGTGCCAGTTCGGCAATATTTCGTTTTCATGCCAATGATATTGCGGAAGCGTTCGCGACCAAGGCGCCGATTCGCTTCCGTGGTAGGTCGAGAGGGCAGTTTCGCCATATTCGCGCGCCCGAGGGAGGCGACGAAAAGCGGCGGAGTGTCGAAATCCGAATGGACGGCCAACACCGGCGGATGTAGCGGGTGCCGGGGGACGGACGTGCCGGCTTCTGACGAAGGATAGACCTGATGGTGAACGTGTTTCTGAGCTCCTGGCCGCTGTTCTTCGGGGTCATGCTGCTGATGGTCGGCAACGGCCTGCAGGGCTCTCTCATGGGGGTGCGCGGCGGCGCGGCGGGGTTTTCGCCCTTCATCATGTCGGTGGTGATCTCGGCCTACTTCCTCGGATTCATGATCGCCTCGCGCATGACGCCCGAGATGATCCGCCGGGTCGGGCATGTGCGGGTCTTCGCCGCGCTCGGCTCGCTGATCTCGGCGGCGCTGATCATCTTTCCGACGCTGGAGCATCCGGCGGTCTGGATCGCCATGCGGGTGATCCTCGGCTTCGCGTTCTGCGGGGTCTACGTGACCTCCGAAAGCTGGCTGAACAACGCGGCGACCAACGACACGCGCGGGCAGGCGATATCTCTCTACATGATCACGCAGATGGTGGGGATCATCGCCGCGCAGGCGCTTCTGGTGGTGCCGGACCCGTCGGGCTACCTCTTGTTCGTCATCCCCTCGGTGCTGGTCTCCATAGCCTTCGCGCCGATCCTCCTGGCGATTTCGCCCACGCCGGCGTTCGAATCGACCAAGCCGATGAACATCACGAAGCTGTTCACGACCTCGCCGCTGGCCTTCGTGGGGATGTCGCTGATGGGGGCGGTCTTCGCGCTGCAATTCGGCATGTCGGCGGTGTTCGCGACGGAGGCGGGAATGACGCTGCAGCAGACGTCGGTCTTCGTTGCGGCCTTCTACGTCGGCGCGCTGGTCTGCCAGTACCCGCTGGGCTGGCTGTCGGACCGTATGGACCGCCGCGTGCTCATCGCCTCCACCGCGCTCGCCGGGGGCCTCGCGGGGGTGGTCGGGCTGACGATGTCGGACAGTTTCCTGGTGCTCGTCGGCGTCGCGGCGGTGATCGGCGGGTCGGCCAACCCGCTCTATTCGCTGCTCATCGCCTATGCCAACGATTTCCTCGATGTGGAGGACATGGCCAGCGCCTCGGCGGGCCTGATGTTCGTGAACGGAGTGGGCGCGGTGATCGGCCCGATCCTCACCGGCTGGTTCATGGAGCAGATGGGCGCGCGCGGCTACTTCGTGCTGATCGCGGTGCCGATGCTGGCGCTGACCGGGTACGGCATCTACCGGATGACCAAGCGGCCCGCGCCGTCCGTCGACGAGACCGGCAGCTACACCTACTACGCGCCGACGGGGACGGTCGTGGCGATGGAATACGCCCAGGAGGCCGCCATGGAGGCCGCCGAGGCGGAGGCCGAGGCGCAGGCGATCGCCTCCGAACGCGAATCCGGCGCCTCCGGGTAGGGCGCCGGAGCGGGAGGATCGGCCGATCCGCAACACCGCGCGATCAATCTGACACCATGCGACATCAATCGTGATTATCAAGCCGGGTGCCGCCGGGTTACCACAACAGGACTGGGGTGTGCCCAAAGGAGGAGTGTTCCGTGGCGGGACCCGAAGAGATTCTGAGTTTCTGGCTCGACGAGGTCGGACCGGAGGGGTGGTACAAGCAGGATGCGGCGCTCGACGCCGAGATCCGCGAGCGGTTCCAGGAGACCCTGGAAGGTGCGATGGCCGGGCGCTACGCGCTCTGGCTGACCTATCCGTCGGGCGCGCTGGCCTACGTGATCCTGCTCGACCAGTTTTCGCGCAACATGTTCCGCGACAGCCGCCGCGCCTTCGCGTCGGACCGTATCGCGCTCGCGGCGGCGAAGCAGGCGGTGCATCGCGGCTGGGACCTGAAGATCGACCCGCCGGCGCGGCAGTTCTTCTACCTGCCGCTGATGCATTCGGAGAACCTGTGCGATCAGGACCGTTGCGTGCGCCTGATGAAGGAGCGGATGCCCCGGGAGGCGGCGGACAACATGCTGCACGCCAAGGCGCATCGCGAGGTCGTGCGCCGCTATGGCCGGTTCCCGCACCGCAACGCCGCGCTCGGCCGGTCGACGACCGGGGAAGAGGCGCGTTTTCTCGACGAGGGCGGCTATGGCCGCGTGGTGCGGGAGATGAAGCAGCCGGCCTGACGCCGGCCGGGACCGCAGGGCGGGCGCCGGTCCGGCGCCGCGCCCGCTTTCAGGCCGTCCTGTCGTCCCCGGCGGGCGGCGGATCGGCCTTGCGCACCCGGTCGACGAGATAGTCACGGGCGCGGCGTTCGGCGAGGCGGACACGGCAGGCGGTCAGGAACGCCTCTTCCAGGGTCGTCGAGGCCGCCGCGATGACCCCGCCGATCTCGATGTAGAGCCGATCTTCCCCGAGCTTGTCCTGTGCGTCCAGCACGTCCTGCGCCAGCTTGTCGGCGAGATCGTCGAGATAGCTCATGCCTTGCCTCAGCGCGTGCTTTCGGTCAGGCGGCGCTTCACGTAATCGGAGACGGTCCCGATCATCGTGTCCATGTGCGGCCCTTCGAAGAAGTGACCGGAGCCCTCGATTTCCTCGTGGGTGATGGTGATGCCCTTCTGCTCCTTCAGCTTGCCGACGAGCGCGCCGGTATCGGCCGGTGGCGCCACGCGGTCGGCGGTGCCGTTGATGATCAGGCCCGAGGACGGGCAGGGCGCGAGGAAGGAGAAATCGTACATGTTGGCCGGCGGCGAGGCCGAGATGAAGCCGGTGATCTCGGGCCGGCGCATCAGGAGCTGCATGCCGATCCAGGCCCCGAAGGAGAACCCGGCGACCCAGCAATGCTTGGAATTGGCGTTCATCGACTGCAGGTAGTCGAGCGCCGAGGCGGCGTCGCTGAGCTCGCCCACGCCCTGGTCGTATTCGCCCTGGGACCGGCCGACTCCGCGGAAATTGAACCGCATCACCGTGAAGCCCATGTTGTAGAAGGCGTAATGCAGGTTGTAGACCACCTTGTTGTTCATCGTGCCGCCGAATTGCGGATGCGGGTGCAGCACGATGGCGATGGGCGCGTCGCGGTCCTTCTGCGGGTGATAACGGCCTTCGAGGCGGCCTTCGGGGCCGGGAAAAATCACCTCGGGCATGGGGCGGCGGCTCCTTCGCGTGGGCTTCGCGGGTCAGCGGATTGTTGACGCAATCCGTCAAACATTTTAGAACTCTTCTAAACGCAGGCGCGGGGGTTCGGCCAGCGTCCGTGGCAGATACGCATTTGCCTATCGAACGTCAATTGCCGCGCGCTGCGCGGTCTGTGGAACGGTGCACGCGCAGGGCGGCGGCAAGGGAGACGGCGGAATGAAGCTCAGCACCAAGGGGCGCTACGCGATGGTCGCGCTGGTGGATATCGCGTTGCAGCCGGCGGATGCGTTGGTGACGCTGGGCGACATCTCGCGACGGCAGGACGTGTCCTTGCCCTATCTCGAACAGCTTTTCGTGAAGCTGCGACGCGCGGACCTGGTCAAATCGGTGCGCGGGCCGGGGGGCGGCTACCGCCTGGCGCGGCCGGCGACGGAGATCCGGGTGGCCGACGTGCTGGCCGCGGTCGACGAGACGGTGGACGCGATGCACAAGGGCGCGGGCGCCTCGGGCGGTCTGTCCGGGTCGAAGGCGCAATCGCTGTCGAACCGGCTGTGGCAGGGGCTCTCGGCGCATGTCTACGTCTTCCTGCACCAGACGCGGCTGTCGGACGTGGCGGGCAACGCGCTGGTGCCGTGCCCGGCGGTGCCGTCGCTGTTCGACGTGGTGGACGAGCCGTGAGGGCGCGCTCCTCCAGCCCTTGCGGGCTGTCCTCGCCTGGGCCGCGCGTTGCCCGGCCGGTGGCGCGGGTGGGCGGCGGCGGACTGGGGCTCCGCCCCAGACCCCGGAGTATTTATCGGCCCAAAGAAGCAGGGTACGCGGTGTGAAGCGGGTCTATCTCGACTGGAATGCGACGGCGCCGCTGCGGCCGGAGGCGCGGGCGGCGATGATCTCGGCGATGGACGGGATCGGCAATCCGTCCTCGGTGCACGAGGAGGGGCGCGCGGCCAAGCGGATCGTGGAGACGGCTCGCGGCGAGGTGGCGCGGGCCTTCGGCGCCGAGGGGGCGGACGTGGTGTTCGTCTCGGGCGCGACGGAGGCGGCGGCGCTGGCCTGCGCCGAGCGCGGGCTTGTCGGCGCGGATATCGAGCATGACGCGGTGGCGGCCTGGATCGACCTGGCGCTCGGCGTGGACGAAGATGGGCGCGTGGCCGTGGACGAGCCGGGGCGCACCGCGCTGCAGGCGGCCAATTCCGAGACCGGCGTGGTGCAGGAGTTGCCCGAGGGGCTGGCCGTGGTCGACGCCACGCAGGCCTTCGGCAAGCTGCCGGTGGCGTTCAACTGGATGGGCTGCGGCATGGCGCTGATCTCGGCCCACAAGATCGGCGGGCCGAAGGGTGTCGGCGCGCTGGTGATGAAGCGCGGCACCGACCTTGCCGCGCGCATCCGCGGCGGCGGGCAGGAGATGGGCCGCCGCTCGGGCACCGAGAACGTGATCGGCATTGCCGGCTTCGGCGCCGCGGCGGCGGCGGCGGCGCGCGATCTGGACGACGGGGTGTGGACCCGTGTCGAAAAACTTAGAAGGATTCTAGAATCCTCCATTGCAGAGCTCGGCAATGAGATTATTTTTGTCGGGAATGGTGCCCGGCGGTTGCCGAACACCAGCTGTTTCGCGGTGCCCGGATGGAAGGGCGAGACGCAGGTCATGCAGATGGACCTTGCCGGTTTCGCCATCAGCGCCGGCAGCGCCTGTTCCAGCGGCAAGGTCCGCGAGAGCCGGGTGCTGCGGGCGATGGGGTTCGATGCGGCGACGGCGTCGGGGGCGATCCGGGTGAGCCTCGGGCCCGAGACCGAAGAAGAGGACGTGCAGCGCTTCGTCGAGGCTTGGGCACGACAATACCGGAAGTTTCGCGCAAAGGCCGCCTGAGGCGGCGCATGCGGTCAGGAGAGGACGACATGGCAGCTTTGGACCAGACCGAGGTGAAGGAAGGCGTCGACCAGGAGACGGTGGACAAGGTCCGCAACCTGGGCGGCAAGTACAAGTACGGCTGGGAAACCGACGTGGAGATGGACTACGCGCCGAAGGGCCTGACGCCCGACATCGTGCGCCTCATTTCCGAGAAGAACGGCGAGCCGGAGTGGATGACCGAATGGCGCATGGGCGCCTACGAGCGCTGGCTCAAGATGACCGAGCCGGACTGGGCGATGGTCGAGTATCCCCAGATCGACTTCCAGGAACAATATTACTACGCCCGGCCGAAGAGCATGGCCGAGAAGCCGAAATCGCTCGACGAGGTCGATCCCAAGCTTCTGGAGACCTACGAGAAGCTCGGCATTCCGCTCAAGGAGCAGATGATCCTCGCCGGGGTCGAGGGCGCCGATGAAGTGCCGGCCGAGGGCCGCGAGAGCGAGCGCAAGGTTGCCGTCGATGCGGTGTTCGATTCCGTCTCCGTCGGCACGACCTTCCAGAAGGAGCTGGCCGAGGCCGGCGTGATCTTCTGCTCGATCTCCGAGGCGATCGAGAAGCATCCCGAGCTGGTGAAGAAGTACCTCGGATCGGTTGTGCCGGTGCAGGACAACTTCTACGCCACGCTGAACTCCGCGGTGTTCTCCGACGGGTCCTTCGTCTACGTGCCTCCGGGCGTGCGCTGCCCGATGGAGCTGTCGACGTATTTCCGCATCAACGCCGAGAACACCGGCCAGTTCGAGCGCACGCTGATCATCGCCGACAAGGGCTCTTTCGTGTCCTACCTCGAGGGATGCACCGCGCCGCAGCGCGACCAGGCGCAGCTTCACGCCGCGGTGGTGGAGATCATCGCCGAGGAAGACGCCGAGGTAAAATATTCCACGGTGCAGAACTGGTTCCCCGGCGACGAGGAAGGCCGCGGCGGCATCTACAACTTCGTCACCAAGCGCGCCGATTGCCGCGGAGACCGCTCGAAGGTGATGTGGACGCAGGTCGAGACCGGCTCGGCCGTGACCTGGAAGTATCCGTCCTGCATCCTGCGCGGCAACGAGAGCCAGGGCGAGTTCTACTCCATCGCCATCACCAACAACCACCAGCAGGCCGATACCGGCACGAAGATGATCCACCTGGGCAAGAACACGCGCTCGCGCATCGTGTCCAAGGGCATCTCGGCGGGGCAGGCGCAGAACACCTATCGCGGCCTCGTGTCGATGCACCCCAAGGCGAAGAACTCGCGGAATTACACCCAGTGCGACAGCTTGCTGATCGGCGACAGGTGCGGGGCGCACACGGTCCCGTATATCGAGGTGAAGAACAACTCGAGCCGGGTGGAGCACGAGGCGACGACCTCCAAGGTCGACGACGACCAGATGTTCTACTGCCGCCAGCGCGGGCTCGACGAAGAGGAGGCCGTGGCGCTGATCGTGAACGGTTTCGCCAAGGAGGTGCTGCAGGCGCTGCCGATGGAATTCGCGATGGAAGCGCAGCAGCTCGTGGCGATCTCTCTCGAGGGGTCGGTCGGCTGAGGCAGGGGCGCGCTGTGCGATCCGCCGGGTCGCGCCGCCGGGCACGTGCCGCCGGTCTCGCCTTTCAGAGGCGGGATCGCGGCGACGCCGACAATGTCTGTGGCGCAAGGAGAGACGGACATGATCGTGACCACCACGCCCAGTGTCGAGGGCTACCAGATCGCCGACTACAAGGACATCGTCGTCGGCGAGGCGATCATGGGGACCAATGTCTTCCGCGATTTCTTCTCGCAGGTGCGGGACGTGATCGGCGGGCGCTCGGGCGCCTATGAATCGGCGCTGCGCGAAGCGCGCACCGAGGCGTTCAAGGATCTGCGCGAGCAGGCCGCGCAGCTCGGGGCCAATGCGGTGGTCGGCGTCGACATCGACTACGAGGTTGTCGGAGATTCGATGCTCATGGTGTCGGTCTCGGGCACGGCGGTGGTGCTGGGCTGATGCATGGTGCGGTGCTCACGCGGCCGGAGCTGACGCTGCCGGAGCCCGAGGCGGCGCTCCTGCGCAGCGAGTACGCGCAGGCGGAGGTGATCCTCGAATACGGCTCGGGCGGCTCCACGGTGATGGCGGGCGAGATGGCGGGCAAGCACGTCACCGCGATCGAGTCCGATCCCGAGTGGGCGGCGATGATGCGCGGCTGGTTCGCGGAGAACCCGCCGGCCGCCGGCACCGACGTGGAAATCGTCTGGTCCGACATCGGCCCGACGAAGGATTGGGGGCACCCGAAGGGTGACGAGGCGTGGCGGAACTTTGCCCGCTATCCCCTTGCCATCTGGTCGGAAAAGCGGTTCCGGCACCCCGACGTGGTGCTGGTGGACGGCCGCTTCCGGCTCGGCTGTGCGCTGGCCGCCGCCTACCTTGCGGAGCGATCCCTGACGCTTCTCTTCGACGACTATGCGCACCGGACGCATTACCACCGGATCGAGACATTCATCGGCGCGCCGTCGCTTACCGGGCGGATGGCGCGCTTCGACATCACCCCGCAGCCGATCCCGCCCACGCGGCTGCTGCGGATCATCCAGATGATGCAGCGGCCGTAAGCGCCGCGCAGGATGGGAAGAAAGAGGAAAACATGCTCGAGATCAAGAACCTGCACGTCAAGCTTGAAGACGAGGACAAGGCGATCCTGAAAGGCGTCGACCTGACGGTCGAGGCCGGCAAGGTGCACGCGATCATGGGGCCGAACGGGTCTGGCAAGTCGACGCTGAGCTACGTTCTGTCGGGCCGCGACGGCTACGAGGTCACCGATGGCTCCGCGACTCTGCTGGGCGAGGACATCCTCGACATGGAGCCCGAGGAGCGCGCCGCCGCCGGCATGTTCCTGGCGTTCCAGTACCCGGTTGAGATCCCCGGCGTCGGCAACATGACCTTTCTACGCTCGGCGGTGAACGCGCAGCGCAAGGCGCGTGGTGAAGAGGAAATGTCCTCGACCGAATTCCTGAAGGTTATCAGGGAGAAGGCGAAAGATCTTCAGATCGATCAGGACATGCTCAAGCGGCCCGTGAACGTCGGTTTCTCGGGCGGCGAGAAGAAACGCAACGAGATCCTGCAGATGGCGATGCTGGAGCCCAAGCTCTGTATCCTCGACGAGACCGATTCCGGCCTCGACGTGGATGCGATGAAACTGGTCTCCGAAGGCGTGAACGCGCTGCGCTCGCCCGACCGCGGGTTCCTCGTGATCACGCACTACCAGCGGCTTCTGGACCACATCAAACCGGACGTCGTGCACATCATGTCGGACGGCAAGATCGTGAAGACCGGCGGGCCGGAACTGGCTATGGAAGTCGAAACGCACGGCTACCAGGACCTCAAGGAGGGCGCGTAAATGGCGATGCTGAAACCGAAAGCGCCCGAGCCTCGGGCGCTCGATCTCGCCGAGACGCGCATCGCGGCGCTGACGCTGCCCGAGGGCGGCTGGGCGGAGCCCGCGCGCCGCGACGCGCTGAGCCGTGTGCGCGACATGGGGCTGCCCATCGCGCGCGACGAGTACTGGAAATACACCAAGCCCGACACGCTGACCGCGGTGGAGCCGACGCCCGCCGCGCTCTTCGAGGATGACGACGCGCCGGTCTTCGGCGCCTTCGACCGTCTGAAGATCGTCTTCGTGGACGGCGTGTTCGACGCCGATGCCTCGGACGATCTGGCGCTCGAGGGGATCGAGATCGAGCGCCTCGCCGAGAGCCGCGCGGACATCCACTGGGCCAAGGACATCTACGGCACGCTCGAGGCGCGGGGCCAGACGCCCGTGAAACGCCCGCTCGCGGCGCTCAATACCGCGTTCGCAACCGACGGCGTGCTGATCCGCGTCACGGGCAAGCCGTCCAAGCCCGTCAGCCTGATTTATCACCACAAGTCAGAGGCTTCGGACGCGATCCTGCACCATGTCGTGAAGGTCGAGGAAGGCGCGGAACTGACCTTGCTGGAGAACGGCCCGGCCGCTGCGCGGGTCAACATGGGCCTCGAGGTGGACGTTGCCGATACCGGCGTGTTCCGCCACATCCGTGCGCAGGGCCGCGACCACGAACGGCGCGCCGCCACGCACATCTTCGGTCGGCTGGGCCGCG
This sequence comes from Roseivivax sediminis, assembly GCF_900112685.1. GTDB lineage: Bacteria > Pseudomonadota > Alphaproteobacteria > Rhodobacterales > Rhodobacteraceae > Roseivivax > Roseivivax sediminis. The sequence continues at coordinate 217,707 of NZ_FOMS01000006.1, read as the reverse complement.
AGTCCGCGTTCAAGTCCTTCACGCTGACCGCCAATGGCGTGCTGACGCGCAACGAGGTGGTGCTGGAGCTGACCGGCGACGACGCCATCGCGCATGTCGCGGGCGCCTGCATGGGCGACGGCGATTTCCACCACGACGACACGGTTTTCGTCACCCACGACGCGGTGAACTGCGAAAGCCGGCAGGTCTACAAGAAGGTACTGCGCAACGGTGCCGTGGGCGTCTTCCAGGGCAAGATCCTGGTGGAGGCCGGCGCGCAGAAGACCGACGGTTACCAGATCTCGCAATCGCTGCTTCTGGACGACGACTCGACCTTCCAGGCCAAGCCGGAGCTGGAGATCTACGCCGACGATGTCGCCTGTTCGCACGGGTCGACCTCGGGCGCGATCGACGAGGAGGCGTTGTTCTACCTGCGCTCGCGCGGGTTGCAGAAGGCCGAGGCGACCGATTACCTGACGCTCGCCTTCCTCGCCGAAGCGGTGCAGGAGATCGACGACGAGGACCTGCAGGCGGAGATCGTGGAGCGCATCTCGGCCTGGCTCTTCCGCCGCCGGGCCAAGTGAGGGCACCTTGGCGGTCACGACCGACATCGTTGCCACCTATCGCGGGCCGGGCGCCGTCATGCGGCACCTGCTCGCCATGGGGCGGCGGGAGGACCGCGCGCTCGCCATGGCGATGGGCGCCTGCGCGCTGACATTCCTGTCGTCGTGGCCGCGCCTCGCGCGGGAGGCGCATCTGCAGGAGCTGCCGCTCGACGCGCAGCTTGGCGGGGCGCTGATGGCATGGATTTTCATCGCGCCGCTTGGGCTTTATGCCGTCGCCGCGCTGAGCCACCTCGTCGCGAAGGTGCTGGGCGGCAAGGGCGACTGGTACGGCGCGCGGCTCGCGCTGTTCTGGAGCTTCCTTGCGTCCACCCCGCTGATCCTGTTGAACGGTCTTGTCGCGGGCCTGATCGGCCCCGGGCCGGCGCTGAGCCTCGTGGGGCTCGTCTGGTGCGCCGTCTTCGCGTGGTTCTGGCTGCGCAGCCTGATGGTCGCCGAGGAGGGCGCATGACCTTGAACGGATTTTTCGCGCTCGCCTGGCAGAGCGTCACGGCGCCGCGCGAGGTCGCGCGGCTGCTTTTGTCGCTGCGCCTCAACACCGAGGCGCTGATCCTGTCGTTCTCGCTGGTGGTCGTCCTTCAGACGGTGCTGGTGACGATGTCGGCGCAGATCAGGCCGCCCGATCCGGCGCTGGCCCCGTTGCTGGGCCAGCCGCTCGTGTTCCTGGTCGGCCTCGCCACGGTGCTGATCGTGTTGGTCCTGGCGCTGACCTGGGCCGGGCGCGGTCTGGGCGGCGCGGGGCGGGTGCAGGATGTCGCGCTGCTGGTGGCCTGGCTGCAGGGGCTCGACGTGCTGGTCCAACTGGTTCTGCTGCTGATGTTGCCCGTGGCGCCCGTCCTGGCCGGGCTCGTATCGCTGCTGGCGACCGGGGCGGGCCTCTGGATCCTCTTGAATTTTCTTGCCGAGGCGCAGGGCTTCGAGGGCGTGGGCAAGTCCGCGCTGGCATTGCTGCTGGCGGTCACCGGGCTGGCGCTCGGGCTCGCGCTCTTCGTGACGCTCTCCGGCGCAACTGTGGAGGCTGTCCCCCATGTATGACGTGGACGCGATCCGCCGCGACTTCCCGATCCTGTCGCGCGAGGTGAACGGCAAGCCCTTGGTCTACCTCGACAACGGCGCATCGGCGCAGAAGCCGCAGGTGGTCATTGATGCGGTCACGAAGGCCTATTCCGAGGAATACGCAAACGTTCACAGGGGGTTGCACTACCTTTCCAATGTCGCGACCGAGAAATACGAAGCGGTACGCGGCACAGTGGCGCGCTTTCTCGGTGCACCTTCGGAAGAAGAGGTCGTGCTCAACACCGGCACCACGGAGGGCATCAACCTCGTGGCCTATGGCTGGGCCATGCCGCGCATGGAGCCCGGCGACGAAATCGTCCTGTCGGTGATGGAGCACCACGCCAACATCGTGCCGTGGCATTTCCTGCGTGAGCGTCAAGGGGTGAAGTTGCGCTGGGTCGATACCGAGCTGGACGGCTCGCTCGATCCGCAGAAGGTCATCGACGCCATCGGGCCAAAGACCAAGCTGGTGGCGATCACGCATCTTTCCAATGTGTTGGGAACCGTCGTCGATGTGAAGGTCATCGCGGGCGCGGCGCGCGAGAAGGGTGTGCCGGTGCTTGTCGACGGCTCGCAGAGCGCGGTGCACATGCCGGTCGACGTGGCAGATCTCGATGTCGATTTCTACGCCATCACGGGCCACAAGCTTTACGGTCCGAGCGGATCGGGCGCGATCTACATCCGTCGTGAGCGGCTGGACGAGATGCGCCCCTTCATGGGCGGCGGCGACATGATCCGCGAGGTCCACAAGGACGACATCACCTGGGCCGATCCGCCGATGAAGTTCGAGGCGGGAACGCCGGGGATCGTTCAGACCATCGGGCTCGGCGTCGCGCTCGACTACATGTCGGGCCTCGGCATGCAGAACATCGCCGACCACGAGGCGCGGGTGGCCGAGTACGCGCGGCAGAAGCTGGAAGGGCTGAACTGGCTACAGGTGCAAGGCACGGCGCCGGGCAAGGCGGCGATCTTCTCGTTCACGCTCGACGGAGCGGCGCATGCGCACGACATCTCCACCATTCTGGACAAGAAGGGCGTGGCGGTCCGTGCGGGCCATCACTGTGCCGGGCCCCTGATGGATCATCTCGGGATTTCAGCGACATGCCGGGCGTCCTTCGGTCTCTACAACACCGAGGCCGAGGTCGACGTGCTGGTCGAGGCGCTGGAGCTCGCACACGAGCTCTTCGCCTGAAGCTGGCGCTTCGCCCGGCCTCCTGCTAGCTAGGCTGCACGCGCAGAAAGACAGACGGGAGACGGGCATGGCGGCGATCACTGAAGCGGATCAGATTTCGGATATCGCCTTCGGCTTCATGGGGTCCAAGGCGCTGTTCGTGGCGCTCGATCACCAGATCTTCACGCATCTGTCGAAGGGTGCCGCGGATGTCGATGAAATCTCGGAAAAAACCGGGCTGCACCCCGATCGGGCGGAAACCCTTCTGACAGCGCTCGCCGGCCTCGGCCTGCTGACCGTGTCGGACGGGCGCTTTGCCAATGCGCCGGGGGCGGAGGTGTTCCTCGTCCAGGGCGCCAAATACGATTTCGGCGATTACCTGCGGCTGCAGGTGGGCCGGCAGATGTACGGGCTGATCAGCCAGCTCGGTGCCGCGATCTCGGGCAACATGCCGCCCGACGCGACTGTCTCCTACGAGGACTGGTTCGAGGACGCCGAGGAGGCGCGGCTCTATTCGGAAAGCCAGCATGCAGGATCGCTCGGCCCGGCGCGGCAGGTCACGAAGAAGGTCGATTTGTCGGGCGCGCGCACTCTGCTGGATGTCGGCGGCGGCACCGGGGCCTTCGCGATCACGCTCTGCCAAGCCTTCCCGGAGCTGACGGCGACGGTGGTCGATTTCGCCAACGTCTCCAAGCTCGGCCGCCGCTACGTGGACGAGGCGGGGCTTTCGGATCGCATCCGCTATGTCGACGGCAACGCGCTCAGGACCGACTGGCCGGACGGGCAGGACATCGTGATGATGTCCTACCTGCTCTCCGGCGTGCCGGGGAGCGAGCATGACGGCCTCGTGGCGCGCGCCTACCACCACCTCGTGCCGGGCGGGCGTCTTCTGATCCACGATTTCGTGGTGGAGGCGGACCGCTCCGGACCCAAGCTCGCCGCGCTCTGGCAGCTGCAGCACACCGCCTTCACGCCCGAGGCCCGGTCTGTGGATGCGGCGGGTCTGTCGAACCTGTTGTCCGGCGCCGGCTTCGCCGAGACCGAGGTGATCGAGATGATCCCGGCCATGACCAAGCTGGCCGTCGGCCGCCGCCCTACCTGATCGATCCGCCGCAGCGCCGCCGCGTGTTCCGGGTTGCGTCCGCCGACGAACGCGGCTACGCAACGCGAAGTACGCACCCGTAGCTCAGCTGGATAGAGCGCTGCCCTCCGAAGGCAAGGCTAAGTCAAGTGGGTAATGGGTGTACGACGAAAAAATAAAGGAAAACCAATTAATTGGCGGAACTCGAAGGAGCGAAGAAACCGCTTCCGTGGTCACGGAAGCACCACGGAAGCACGTTGAAGGAGCTTGTAGAGTACGAACGGCGATAATCGGTAGAACTTTCTGTTCGCTCGGTTTGAGTCGTTACGAAGTTGGATTCGTGATTGACCCTGCTCGGTCTCCATTATTATCTGAACACCGAATGCACCCGTAGCTCAGCTGGATAGAGTGTCGGCCTCCGAAGCCGAAGGTCACAGGTTCGAATCCTGTCGGGTGCGCCATTTCTCACAGAATTCTGAACGCCGAACGCCGCCGTTTCTACGCTCGAAGCGGCGACCAGTGTTCGCAGCAATTCCGACTTCGATCCCATGATGCGAACCTCGTCGTCCGCGACCTCGACGCGCTGCACCAGGGCGCGCAGATGATCGCGCCGGTAACCGCCATCGTCGAGCCGTATGCGCTCACGGGCCTTACGGGCGAACGCCTTGAGCATGTCAGGGCTGACGCCCTGGTTGCCTGAACTATCGAGTGCGATCTGATCGCTCCCGTACTGCCTTGGCCAGTGCGAAGCGTCATCGCTCCCCCGCATTTGGCGCAAAAGCAAATGCCGGTAAGCAGCGTCGGGCCGCTGGAGACGCGCGCCGGCGTCACCATGGGATTGCGGGATTTGAGGCGGGCTTGCACCACATCGTAAATCTCGCGCTCGATCAAGGGCGGCACCGCCATGATGGCGACCTCGCTCTCCGGCTTTTTCTCCCGGTTCTTGTGCGAGCGGGTGTTGAACCTGTGCTCGCCGATATAGGTGGTGCAGGTCAGGATGGCGTGGATTTGCGCCAGCCCAGCGCCCACCGTCGCGAGTGAAGAAACGGCGCTCTTTGAGATAGGCGGCGATAGCCTTGACGCCCATCGCGCCGGACGTGCCGTCACCTTCAAGGAACAGGCGATAGATCAGGCGCACGGTGTCGGCGTGCAACGGATCGATCTCCAGCTTCTTCTTGATCTTTGATCCGCGCTGCTCGGCTGCGACGATGCGGTAGCCGATGGGCGGCCGTGCGCCGTTCCAAAAACCTTGCCGGGCATTCTCGTTCATGGCGCGCAGGACGTGCTTGGCGTTCTCCTTTGACTGGTATTCGTCGAACAGCGCCATGATGTCAATCGGCTCGGAATGGGGACCCTGGATCGGCGTGCAAACGGGACCCCTTCGTAGGGTGCGACGGTGAGCGCCCGACCGGGTGGAGCTGGTCTGGGTTGCGCAGCCCGGTCGGGCGCGTTGATTGGGCGCTTTGGCTTTAGCTTTGAGAGCGGTTCTTGAAGCGCCAGGATTCGTTTCCGGTCTCGATGATCTCGCAGTGATGGGTGAGCCGATCGAGCAGCGCCGTTGTCATCTTTGCATCGCCGAAGACGGCGGGCCATTCGCCGAAGGCAAGGTTGGTGGTGACGATGATCGAGGTCCGCTCGTAGAGCCGGCTGATCAGATGGAAGAGGAGTTGTCCGCCAGCCTGGGCGAAGGGCAGATAGCCGAGTTCGTCGAGCACGGCGAAGTCGAGCCGCGTCAGGTAATCGGCGATGCGTCCCTGCTTGCCGGCACGGTGCTCGGTCTCGAGCCGGTTGACCAGATCGACGACGTTGAAGAAGCGGCCGCGAGCGCCACTGCGGATGAGTGCGCGGGCAATCGCGATGGCCAGATGCGACTTGCCCGTGCCGGTGCCGCCGATGAGCACGGCGTTGCGCTGGTCGGCGACGAAGGCGCCGGTGGCGAGGTCGCGCACGAGCGTCTCGTTGACGGGCGTGCCTGCGAAGTCGAAGTCGTCGATGTCCTTGGCCAGCGGCAGCTTGGCGACGGTGAGCTGGTATTTGATGGAGCGGGCCTGCTTCTCGGCGATCTCGGCCGACAGCAGGTCACCGACGACCCTTGGCGACTCGTGCTGACGCTTGATCGCGGTGGCCATGATCTCGTCGTAGGCGCCGCGCATGCCGTAAAGCTTCAGCGTTCCCATCAGATCCAGAACCTGCGTGCGTTCCATCAGCTTGCTCTCCTGAGGCTATCGTAGCGGGCGCAGTCGGCCTGCGGTTCATGACGCAGACGCAGCGCGTCGGGTGTGAGGATGGTGACGGCCGGCGCCGGATCGCGGCGGCGGGCCAGGATGTTGAGGATGACGGCCGACGAGCAGACATTCTCGGCGAGCGCCTGCTGGCAGGCGATCTCGACGGCATCGAGTCCGTCCGACAGCACCGCCGTCAGGATCGACACCATCTGCCGATCGCCGTCATCGGCGACCTTCAGCCTGCGCCGCACACGTTCCATAGCCGGCGGCAGTTCCCATCCCTGGAACGGCGCGCCATTGCGCAGGGCACCCGGCTTGCGCGCCAGAACCGGGACGTAGTGCCACGGATCGTAGACCGTTTGGTTGCGGCCGAACGAGCGGGCATGCTCGCCCACGATCGTGCCGTCCTGCCGGATGACGAGGCGATCGGCATAGGCCTGGATCTCGACCGGGCGGCCGACCGACGTCGACAGCACCGAGTATTTGTTGTTGTCGAAGCGCACCGTGCAGGTCTTCGAGACCGAAGCAGGGACCGTATGGAATCCGTCGAAGGGACCGCGATACTCGACCAGCTTGCCGCGCTCCTCCTCGAACACCTCCCAGATGGTGCGCTCCGGCTGGTCGACGTGGCGATGAGCCTTCGCATAGGCCACGCACTTGTCGAGCAGCCAGGCATTCAGCTCCTCGTAGCTCTTGAAGCGCAGCCGCGGCGTGAAGAAGCGCTCGCGCACCAGTCCGACCTGGTTCTCGACCTGCCCCTTCTCCCAGCCCGAGGCTGGCGTGCAGGCGACCGGCTGGACCAGATAGTGACTGCACATCTGCAGGAAGCGGCGGTTGTATTGCCGCTCCTTGCCGACGAAGACCGTCGCCACCGCCGTCTTCATGTTGTCGTAGATGCCGCGAGTGCAAGCGCCGCCGAAGAAGGCGAAGGCCCGGTCATGGGCGTCGAACACCATCTCCTGCGTCTCGCGCGGATAGGCCCGCACAAACATCATGCGGCTGTGGCAGAGCCGGACATGGGCGACCTTCACCGTCACCGTGACGCCGCTGATCAGCACGATCTCGTGGCTCCAGTCGAACTGGTAGGCATCGCCCGGCGCAAAGAACAGCGGCACATAGGCTTCGGCCATCGCCGCGCCACGCACGCTGTCCCGGCTCTTCGCGTAGCGCCGGACCGCATCGTAGCTTCCGTCATAGCCCAGCCCCCGGAGCTCCTCGTAGATGCGCACCAGCGTCAGGCGCTCTCGCTTCGGTTTGGCATCATTGCCGACCAGCAAGGCGTCGAGCTGCGCCTGCCACGGACCGATCTTCGGTTTTGGCTGGTGCTGACGCTCATATCGGAATTCGGTGGCACCGGAACGAAGCACCTTGCGGACAACCTTCCGGGAAATCCGCAACTCGCGGCAGATCTCCTTGATCGACTTTCCGTGGACCAGCGAAAGCCGGCGTATCTTCGCAATCGTCTCCACAACCAACATCCAAATCAAATGCCTCCGATGAAACCGGAAGCAGTCTGAAGACCAACCGTTACAGGGGTCCTTTTTGGATGCCGATCACCCCTGAAACGGGGTCCTTATTCCACGCCGAACCACACGGACGGAAGGGAGAAGATCGATCGTTGACATCGCGACCTGGCTGGCGTGCTGCGCGCCCTGATTGACGCGGACAATCCTCGATATAGCCCTGGGGCAGTACCTTACGACGCCCGATTTGGAGCCGGAGGAAGGTCCACGACGGAAAATGGTCGCGCGGTAGCCAATCCGCGGATGAGAGTTTGATCAATCGTCGTCAGAACAGACGCGCGCAGCACACCCGCCGGGTCGTTTACTCCCCATCTTGCATCGGATTTTGTTCCGGTGTCAGAATAGTCGTGCGCTCATCCAGACGTGACCATCATGAGAGGGCTATAGCGTAGACGTAGTTCTCATCATCACCCGGCGCGCCACCTCCACGTCAATTGAGTCATTCCAAAGCGAGCTCCCGCTCGGCGGCCACATTGCGTGCCATGCCGAGAAGGCGCAGGACGGCGCGCTTGGGATTGGAGTCGAGCCAGACGGCCTTAATGACACCGATGGAATGCGGGCCTGTAACCGGCCGCCAGACTGTTCCCTCGACGCTGAGTCCCTTGGCGAAGCTCTCACCCGTGATCGTGAATCCCTTGCCGATCTGCACCTTGAGGATCACGGTCGCCTGGCAGGCCCGGCATTGCTCGATGATCGGCGTTTGTTCGCAGGCTGTGATCTGGCGAGCCAGGCAAGGATCGAGAAGCGGGCCGTCCGCGCCCTGAGGTACGAGCAGGCGTTCGCCGGCAAGGTCACGCCAGATCAGACTGGATTTTTTTGCAAGGTGGTGATCCGCGGAAAGCAGGGCGGCGATACGCTCCTGCCAGATCGTTTCGCTCTGGCAGGCCCGCATATCACAACTACCGCACATGAAGGCCAAGTCGAGGCTGCGGCGCCGGATGGCGTTCGCCTGCTTGCGGCAGGAACCATCCTGAATGGTGACTTCGATGTCCGGGCAAGCCTTCTCGAAGCGGTCGACAAGACGGATCAAGAACTCGCGGCCGAAAGGCGCGCTGAGACCGATATGGAGCCGGTTGCTCTCGGCGTTTCGGCGAGCGGTATTGCTCAGAGCCTCTTCGAGACCGAGATAGTGACCGCGAACACTTTCGACCCAATCGCGCCCCTGATCGGTTAGTTGGACACCACTGTGTCCACGCTGGAAAATCTGCATATCCAGTTGTCGCTCAATGGCGCCGATACTCCGGCTGATCGTCGATTCGCGCACCCCAAAGGTCTGCGCTACACGACGCATGCTGCCGATTTCGGCGGCAGCCAGAACGTACTTCAGGCAGCGCAACGCCTCGACGCTCATCGGCTACGACGCTTGTTGTGCAATCGGAACATCAGGGAACGCGATGCGCTCTCAGGCCAAACCATTGGCTATCTTCGTACCCGAAGTATACTGATGCGAATGATGTAGAATGGCGACACACGGGTTGCTTTGGCACGAGCCAAGACGGAACGGCGGTTCCCTCTCCGACGGTCCGTTTTCTCCTGCCCCTCACAACAAAAGCGGACAAACCCTGCCGCACTCATCAACACCCCTCACCGAAGGATACCTATTCAGCCTAAAATAACAGTGCTCACCGACAACGGCATCCAACTCCGCTATCCGCCGGCCTTCTGTTGACGGCGTCAAAGAGAGCAAGCAAGTATCGTGCCAGTTACAGAGAAAGCAATTATTTCTTTGGAGTATCAGTGACTTATAATACTCCCAGTATTATTTTGGCGCAATAATCATAGTTTATCCGATGTATACTTTATTAGCAGGTGCAAAGAAGCTTTTTGGTGGAAGAAGACTGGTGCTGAAAGATCTGGTTTTAGAGTCAGACTCAAAATTAATACTCATTGATTTCAAGCTCTTGCGATGAGCCTTGTCGTGCGGCGGATGGAGGCGATGAGAAGCCATGCGTCGGCGGACGCGATGGTTGTCTCCCAGTCCTTTGCGAGACGGCGGCAGCGGCCAAACCATGCGAAGCTGCGTTCGACGACCCAGCGCCGCGCGATGACGACGAAGCCTTTTACGCCATCGGGCCGTTTGACGATCTCAATGGTCGGCCCGTCCATATTCTGCATGGCGGTTTCCAGCTTTTCCCCGGCATAGCCGCCATCGGCGAACAGATGGGCAAGTGTCGGGAAACTCTCTTTCGTGTCGGCAATGACATTTGGCGCGCCGTCCCTGTCCTGAACGTCGGCGGTGTGAGTGACCGCGCCCAGCATGTTGCCCTCGGTGTCGGTAAGGATATGACGCTTGCGCCCCTTGGTCTTCTTGCCGGCGTCGAAACCACGCGGCCCGCCGCTTTCCGTGGTCTTGACGCTCTGGCTATCAATTACCCCCGCCGTCGGCTCCGCTGCCCGGCCAGCCAAAAGCCGAGCCCACATGACCAGCGTTTCGTTGATAAGGTCGAGCATGCCGCTGTCGCGCAGCCGGTAAAAATAGTGCTGGACCGTCGTGAAGGGTGGAAAGTCCTTCGGCAGCATCGCCCACTGGCAGCCCGCCGCCGCGATATACTGGATCGCGTCCCATATCTCTCGCATCCGCCACTTGCGCGGCCGCCCAACCTTATTGGGCGCAGGCATGAACGGTTCGATCAACGCCCATTCATCATCAGTGCTATCGCTTGCGTAGCGCAGGTGCCGTCGGTCATATTGCTCCCGGGTGATTTCGGTCCAGGCCATTCGATCCTCCGTAGTTTCGCAAACCACTGAGAATCATAACCTGCTGAAATCACCCAACATAATTTTCGGTTGGGCTCTTAAGTGCGGCGGTTGCCGCAGGTTGGGCGCGCGACCTCCAGCCGATAACCGCGCCATATGCCCTGGCAGCGGCGGCATCAATGACCGGTAGCCTGGCTTCGGGGGGACTCCCCACCGTTTAACAAGAGGTTTTCTGGGTAGCCAGGGAAGGGTTGAAGGTGGCTCGGGCTTTCAGCATGGCACAAGCGACGTTGAGGAGGCGGTCGGCGACGGATCGCAGTGCACGACCGTGGCTGTGACCTCGGCTTCGAAGGGCGGCGTACTTCAAACGGCTGCTAAGGTCGTGCTGAATGGCGACGCGCGCCCAATGGTACATGGCGTTGGCGAGCCGGTCGTGGCAGGCCTGTCTTCTGACGACGATGCAACTCTTGCCCGACCGCTTGGTGACCGGCGCGACTCCTGTCAAACTGCGCAAGGCGGCGTAGTCACGTCGCTGCAGGGCATCGAAAGCTTCTGCAAGCAGCCTGGCGAGGACGATCCTTCCCACTCCCGGCAAGGATGCGAGAATCTCCACGTCATGCTGCTTTGTCTGTCCCGGCTCGGCCTCCTCGGTGGGGATGAGGCGGGCGGTCAAGGCATCGAGCTGATGGTGGGCTTGCTTGAGCTGCCGGTTCACCAGGCGGATGCGCGCAATGAGCATGTCGATGTGGGCGCTGGCGACTCGGTCGTCCCAGCGGCGACCTCAACGGGCGGTTTGCGCAGCACGGCGAGCACATGGGCGGCATCGAAGCGGCGGATTCGATGGCGCTTGAGCAGCTTGGCGATTGTAGCCTCGCGGATACGCGCGGCTTTGGCCGGCGTCGGCACGGTCTCCCACAGATCGAGCAGCTATTCGGCCCCGAGATCATTTTCGAGCTCGAGCAGCGCCGGAAAGTAGCGCCAGAGCTGCTCGCGCATGCGGTTCGTCAACCGGTTGCGCTCGGCCCCGAGACCCTCGGCAATGCGTGACCACTCGCGCAATTCGATGACGACGGGATCGGCGGCCGCGAGCGGCCGGAAGCACCGCGGATCGGTGCGCATGGCCGAGGCCATCACTCCGGCGTCGCGGCTGTCGTCCTTGGCGCCGGCAAGGGTGAAGCGGTCGCGGAAGCGATCCATTTGTTTCGGATTGATGGCGTGCACCGTGAAGCCACGCTCGATCAGCGTTTCGACCACGGGGGCCATGCGGCACCTCGATCGCGACCTGGATCTGGCCCGCCTCGAGCGCACCGCTGGTCGCCGTCACAGGCCGCCATCTCGGCGAGGCCCTCGCCGCCGTGCCTGAAGACCCTTTCGCCGATTTTTCGGCCATCACCGTCCGTGAGGAACACATGATGGCTCTGCGACGCCCAGTCGACGCCGGCATACCATTGTTTCTGATAGGTCATTCCCTCTCTCGTTCGAGCATGCGAGCCACCGCGATCTTCGCCGATCCCTGTACTGGCGCTCGGATAATGCTCTACAGATCCGGCGCGGACTCACCACGAGGCATCGATCACGGCCAATCCGACGGGGCACGCGTCCCCCCAGGTGGTCGGGCCACAGGGGGCGATTGGTCGCTCCCGACGAATCGGCTCGGTTCGGGAAAGCTACGCCGTTTCGGGCCGTCGCCCGTGGGTCACGCTACGTTCCGCTACGCTTCACTTCGCGCGACCCACGGCGTGCATCCAGAAGCCGCCGGAAAAAGGTACACGGGGCGTAATGAGGGTGGTGCACCATTCTGTAGAAAACGCGAACATCTATGTGATTGAAATGCCAAAGTAACGCTCAGCGATGTTTGAACAGAAAGTGGGTCGCCTTATGGACGATCTAAGATGAAGTTACATCGATGGGGTCTTCGACGAAGTCCACGGAGAAGGACGCTCTTGAGGATATTCACGAGGAGCGGGTGGTTACGGAACTGGCGGCGAAACACCCTTACCGGATCACGCGGTGGAAACGGCAGGCTATCGAGACTCTGGCCTAGGCCGATCGCTGAGCTTTGATCAGACGAGGATGATGATGCCGTAACTGCTTCTGACACCGTTTCTGGTGTCCAAAAACGCTATCTGACGCGAAGGTGGGAGTGCCGCCGTTCAGCGCCACCATGATGGCTATGGCTTTGCGTCTCGACCTCGACCGGTATGATTATCAGCCGGCCGTGTCGCACGCCACGCTCGGCGATCACGTGCTCGGCCATGTGCTGCACTTCGCCAGCGTTCCCCTTCAGCACGGTCACTTCCATGCAGTTGCTGTGGTCGAGGTGGATATGCATCGTGGCAAGCGACAGATCGTGGTGATCATGGAACGAGTGGGTGAGGCGCTCGGAAAGCTCACGAGCAGAATGATCGTAGACATAAACGAGCGCGGCGATGCATTCGCTGTCACCCGGTGCGTCAACTATCAGTTCCTTCGCGCCGGCGCGCACAAGGTCGCGGATCGCCTCTGACCGGTTCTGATAGCCCCTCGAGGCGATGGTGCGATCGAGCCCCGCCATCAGATCATCAAGGGTCACGGTGACACGTTGCATTTCTTAGATCTCCTAGATCTCGATCTAAAGGTTGGCCGCTGTCGCCCGATCAGCATCGCGATCCGCGAGCCTGTCAGGCCGCAGGGTACAGCTTACCCAGAACCGGCAAGAAGGTCGCCCCTTTGCTCTCGAGAAAGCCGCGGAACGCGCCGAGGGTAGGGGTCACGGCGCGATCGGCGCGGCTGATCGCGAACCATTGCCGACGTATTGGAAGACCGACGACGTCGAGCACGGCGAGCCGACCGGCCTCCACCTCCCAGGCGACAGTATGGGCGGAAATGAAGGCAATGCCGAGCCCTGCCATCACTGCCTGCTTGATCGTCTCATTTGAATCCATTTCCGTGCCGGGCTCATCCAGCTTGCCCGGAACTTCTCCCAGGAAACGCTCGAATGAGATGCGCGTGCCGGAACCCCGCTCGCGTATGATGAAGTGCTCGCGCGCGATCTCTTCCTTTAGGATGTCACGCCTGCCGGCAAGCGGATGGCAGGGAGCCGCGATAACGACCAGTGGATGATCACCGAACACGGTGGCGTGCACATCCAAATCGCGGGGTGGACGGCCCATTAGCGCGACGTCGATTTGATGTTCTCTCAGGCTGATAATCGTCTCTTCCCTATTGCCGACGACGAGCTTCATGTCGATGCCGGGAAAGTCGTGCATGAAGCCTGCGAATAGCCTCGGTGCGAAATATTTCGCTGTCGAGACCGCCCCGACGATAAGGCTGCCCAGGCGCGCACCGCGAATCGCGTCGATCTCGTCGGTCAGCATGCGCAGCCGTTCCTCGATTGCGCGGGCGGCGTCGATGAAAGCCCGGCCTGCGGCGGTCGGCCGCATGCCGTCCGAAGTGCGATCGAACAGTGTGAGGCCGGCCTCTGCTTCAGCTTGTTTGAGCTGTAGGGTTACTGCCGGGGCCGTAAGCCCTAACGATTTGGCAGCGTTGACGATTCTTCCGTAGGCCTGGATTTCCGAAAGAGCGCGAAGCTGTCGAAGGGTCAGGTTTCTCATGGCCAAGAGTAACGAATTCTTATTCTGCATGTAAAGAGATTAAACTTTCCCTTACGAGGGCGTTTCGGTCTCATTGGCGGCGTCGCTGCTGAGAGCGGCGATCGGAGGAGAGGTTCCCAATGAACGCGTCGACCCTGGACGCATTTCTTGCTTCTTACGAGCACGCCGGAGACAGTCCACGCGCGGCGGTCGCCGAGACAGTTTGCATGCTTGCCGCAGCAGCCCTGAGAATCCGCAACGAGGTTGGCTTCGGGACCACCAGCTCTGCCTTCGCGACCACAGGCTTCGGGAAAAATGCCGATGGCGGTGTGCAGCGCAGCCTCGACATCTACGCTGACGAAACCTTTCTCGACGCGGCCCGTTGCGCGCCTGTCGCGCTTTATGCATCAGAGGAACTGGCCGCGCCTGTTCGCCTCGACGCAGGTGCGCCGCTGGCGCTCGCAATCGATCCGCTGGACGGCTCCCGACGTGAGGTTTCCGGCTTCGACGATCGCTGTCAGCGCCCGCAGCTACTCCAGCGTGATCGCCTAGTCGTGAAACCTGGCAGTAGTTTTGTTTCATGCTGCAAAGGTATTTTCAAAGTTCCCTTTAGCTCGCGTCAAAGTACCGTGTGCGGGAGCTGGCTCCTGGGAGCACGGTCATGACGGCACTGGAAGGCACTCTCGAAAGCTTCCTTGAGGGCGAAGGCTCCGTTTCGGAACCGCTTGCGATCACCGTTACGGCGCTCGCCTTTGTCGCGGAGACCCTAGCCGGGGTGATATCGAGCGGTCCGCTCAATGGGCGCCTCGGCGAGGAGGTGGGTGCGAACAGCGATGGCGACCGCCAGAAGAAACTCGACGTCGTGGCGGATGAACTCTTCGCCAAGGCGCTCGCTCCCACACCTGTTCGCTGGTATGCCTCGGAGGAGCGCCCAACTGCGGAAATCCTCAACCCCGAAGGCACTCTAGCGCTTGCAATTGATCCGCTGGACGGGTCGTCCAACATCGATGTGAACATCTCGATCGGGACGATCTTCTCGGTCTTCGAAGCCAAAGAATCCGGCCTGGAGAGTTTCCATCGTCCGGGGCGCGAGCAAATCGCTGCAGGTTATGTGGTCTATGGCCCACAAACGGTGTTCATCCTCGCGACTCGGACCAGACTTGCCCAGTTTGTGCTCGACCGTGGTCACTTCTTCCTCGTTTCCGACAGCTTGCGCATCCCTGATCGGACAACCGAGTTCGCCATCAACGCATCCAATTACCGGCATTGGCCGCGGCCGATACGGGCTTTCGTCGACGACTGCATCGCCGGTGATGAAGGGCCGTGGGGAGAGAACTTCAATATGCGTTGGGTCGCATCGCTGGTCGCCGAGACCCACCGAATTCTCACGCGGGGCGGGATTTTCCTTTATCCCGCTGACGCCAGGCGAGGCTATGGCCAGGGGCGACTGCGCCTGGTCTATGAGTGCGCACCGATCGCCTTCATCGTTGAGCGCGCAGGCGGCAAGGCGACCGACGGGATCGACCGCATCCTCGACCTGACTCCGAGTGAGCTCCATCAGCGCACGCCACTCGTCTTCGGCACTGCCGAGAAAGTCAGCCGAGTTCGCGCGTATCACGACCTTCCCGAAAGCGAAATCTCGCCACTGTTCGGCAAGCGTGGCTTGTTCAGGGTGTGACGATCAAACCCGGAAAGGGGCGAAGGTGAGCAGCAAGCATCCAATCATCTCGGTTGTCGGATCCTCTGGCGCGGGCACAAGCACTGTTAAGCACACGTTCGATCAGATCTTCAGGAGGGAGGGCATCAAAGCGGTCTCGATCGAGGGCGACGCGTTCCACAGGTTCGATCGCGCGGAGATGAAGGCTGAGCTCCAGCGCCGCTATGACGAGGGCGATCGCACCTTCAGCCACTTCAGCTTCGAGGCAAATGAGCTTGCCGCGCTTGAGAAAGTCTTCGCTTCGTACGGTGCGACAGGCACTGGGCGTACGCGTCACTACGTCCACGACGGCGAGGAAGCCGAACGCTACGGAGTGCCGCCTGGTCGCTTTACCGAATGGGAAGATTTCGAGAAGGGGTCGGACGTTCTCCTCTATGAAGGGTTGCACGGAGCTGTGCGTACCCAGGACATTCGCATCGCCGACCATGCCGATCTGAAGATCGGCGTTGTTCCGGTGATCAACCTCGAATGGATCCAGAAAATCCATAGGGACAAGGCTTC
The DNA here is from genome assembly GCF_900112685.1 of Roseivivax sediminis. GTDB lineage: Bacteria > Pseudomonadota > Alphaproteobacteria > Rhodobacterales > Rhodobacteraceae > Roseivivax > Roseivivax sediminis. Next base: position 201,562 of record NZ_FOMS01000006.1, on the reverse strand, counting down.
ACGCGGCTACACCACCGAAGCCGTGACCGATGTCATCCTGCGGCGGATGCACGCCTATGTGCACTGCATCTGTCCGCAATTCTCTGAGACCGACATCAATTTCCAGCGCGTGCCGGTTGTCGATACATCCAATCCGTTCATCGCCCGCTGGATTCCGACGGCCGGGGAAAGCCTGGTTGTCGTTCGCTTCAAGAGCCCGCGCGGCATCGATTTCCCCTATCTCACGCAGATGATCTGCGGCAGCTGGATGAGCCGAGCCAACTCGATTGTGGTACCCGGAGACAAGCTCGATCTCGCGATGCAACTCATCCTCACACCGATGATCCTTCGGCTCGTCGATCAATCCAAACGTTTGAAAGGGTCGTCCTCATGAACCTCGTTGCCGAGCACAATGAAATCATCGATGAGGCGCAGATGGCGAACGCGATCCGCGCGCTCGCGATGGATGCGGTAGAGGCTGCGAAGTCAGGCCATCCCGGAATGCCCATGGGCATGGCGGATGCCGCTACCGTGCTCTTCAACCGCTTCGTGAAGATCGACCCGACGCAGCCCAATTGGCCCGATCGCGACCGTTTTGTGCTGAGCGCTGGGCATGGATCGATGTTGCTGTACGCACTTCACCACCTCCTCGGCTTCCAAGACATGTCCATGGACCAGCTGCGCCGATTTCGCCAACTCGGCAGCCGGACAGCTGGGCATCCGGAATTCGGCCATGCTGCGGGAATCGAAACGACTACCGGTCCGCTCGGCCAGGGAATCGCAACCGCCGTGGGTATGGCTCTCAGCGAACGTATGCTGAATGCGCGTTTTGGCGACGAGCTCGTCGATCACCATACATATGTGATCGCCGGCGACGGCTGCCTGATGGAGGGGATCAGTCATGAGGCGATTGACCTTGCCGGCCATCTCGGCCTTGGCCGGCTCATCGTGCTGTGGGACGACAACCAGATCACAATCGACGGGCCCACAAGTCTGTCGACCTCGCTGGATCAGAAGGCGCGGTTCGCTGCCGCCGGCTGGCATGTCGTGGCCGTTGACGGCCACGACCGGGAAGCGGTCGCCAAGACGATCGCCGAAGCACAGGCCGATCCCCGCCCCTCTCTGGTCGCCTGCCGCACCATCATTGGCTTCGGCGCGCCCAATAAGCAGGGGACATCGGCCACGCATGGTGCGCCGCTGGGCAAGGAGGAGGTAGCCGCGGCACGCGAAAGCCTTGGCTGGATCTATCCGCCCTTCGAGGTTCCGGAGGAGATCGTTCATGCCTGGCGCGTAATCGGCGCTCGCGGAACGCGCATCCGAGCCGAGTGGCAAGAGCGGCTCGCTCGCAGTCCCCAGCAGGAGGAGTTTGTGGCCCATCTCGCGCCCCCCGATGCCGCGAGGTTGCATGCAGCGCTGGCCGATCATCGCCGACGCCTGTGCGGCGAGCGGCCGAAGGTTGCCACTCGCAAGGGTTCCGAACTGGCGTTGGAGGTCGTGAATTCGACCATCCCCAACATGGTAGGAGGCTCAGCCGATCTCACCGGCTCCAACAACACGCGCACCAAGGGCATGCATCCCGTGACGCGGGCCGACTTCACGGGCAACTACATCCACTACGGGGTGCGCGAGCATGGGATGGCCGCGGCGATGAACGGCATCTCGCTGCATGGAGGATTGCGGCCCTATGGCGGCACGTTCCTCGCCTTCGCCGACTATTGTCGCCCCGCAATTCGTCTGTCGGCTCTCATGGGTCGGCCGGTCATCTACGTGATGACGCACGACAGCATCGGCCTGGGGGAGGACGGTCCGACGCACCAACCGGTCGAGCACCTCGCATCGCTGAGAGCGATGCCGAACGTCTACGTGTTCCGGCCCGCCGACGCGGTGGAGACCGCGGAAGCTTGGGAGGTCGCGCTCGTCGCAGCCAAGACGCCGTCGGTGCTTTGCCTCTCACGGCAGGATCTGCCGACGCTGCGCACGGAGCATGGCGACGAGAACATGACGGCACGCGGCGCCTATCTCCTGCGCGACCCGGGCGCGAGCCGCGATTTGACGTTGATCGCCACGGGATCTGAGGTCGTCGTTGCCGTCGAGGCGGCCGACAGGCTGGCGGCAGACGGGCTGGCGGTCGCCGTAGTTTCTGCGCCCTGCTGGGAGCTGTTTGCCGCCCAGGAAGCCGACTATCGCGCATCCGTGCTGGGCGAGGCGCCGCGCGTCGGTGTGGAGGCGGGCGTCGCTCTCGGCTGGGCAGAATGGCTCGGGTCCAATTCCAGCTTCGTCGGAATGACGGGTTTCGGCGCCTCTGGTCCTGCCGCCGATCTTTACAACCACTTTGGCATCACAGCCGAAAGAGTCGCGGCCGAGGGGTGGCGGCTCGCCCGTAAGCCCGGGGAGGAGCACAAATGACGGTCAAGGTTGCCATTAATGGATTCGGGCGCATCGGGCGCAACGTGCTGCGCGCGATCTACGAATCGGGGCGGGGCGATATCGAAGTCGTCGCGATTAACGATCTCGGCTCAGTCGATATTAACGCCCATCTGCTGCGATATGACAGCGTGCACGGAACTTTCCCGGGCGCCGTCAAGGTGAACGGCGCCAGCATTGATATTGGTCGCGGCTCGCCGATCCGTGTGACCGCCGAGCGCGACCCAAAAACACTGCCATGGAAAGACGTGGACATCGCGCTTGAATGCACCGGCATCTTCGTCGCGCGCGAGAAGGCCTCGCTACACCTCGAGAACGGCTCGAAGCGCGTCCTGGTCTCCGCTCCCGCCTCAGGCGCCGACAAAACAATCGTCTTCGGCGTCAACCACAATAGCCTGTCGGCGGAAGACATTGTCGTTTCCTGCGCCTCCTGCACCACCAATTGTCTCGCCCCGGTCGCGGCGGTGCTTCACCGGGCCATCGGCATCGACAAGGGATTCATGACGACGATCCATAGCTATACCGGCGACCAGCCGACGCTCGATACTCTGCACAAGGATCCGTACAGAGCCCGCGCCGCGGCGATGTCGATGATCCCGACCTCGACGGGAGCGGCCAAGGCGGTGGGCCTGGTGCTGCCGGAGCTGAATGGCAAACTCGACGGTGTCGCGATCAGGGTGCCGACTCCGAACGTTTCGGTCGTCGATTTTAAGTTCATCGCGAGCCGCGAGACGACCGCCGAGGAGATCAACAGCGTCGTCCGGACAGCTGCCGGCGCGGACCTTGAGGGTATCCTGGGCTTCACGGACGAACCGCTGGTCTCTGTGGATTTCACGCATGATCCGCGCTCTTCGATCGTCCATACGGATCAGACCAAGGTGATCGACGGGCGCCTCTGTCGCGTCATGTCGTGGTACGACAATGAATGGGGCTTCTCGAACCGGATGGCCGATACGGCCGTCGCGATGGGGAGGCTCATCGGATGACGCTGAAGTCCGTCCACGACGTCGAGATATCCAGCCGTCGCCTCCTCATTCGCGCCGACTTGAATGTGCCGATGAACAACGGCGGCGTTGCGGACGCGACGCGCATCGAGCGCTTCGTGGCTGGTCTGAAACCGCTTCTGGCGAGAGGTGCCCGAGCCGTCGTTCTCTCTCACCTCGGGCGCCCCGACGGGCAGCGGCGGCCGGAACTCTCACTTGAACCAGTGGCCGCGGCCCTGGGCCGAGTGCTTGGCAAGGACGTGGCCTTCAGCGAAGCGATAAGTGGACCCGTCGCCGCGAGGTCGGCCGCCGCACTCGGCCCTGGCGATGTTCTCGTCTGCGAGAATCTACGGTTCGACCAGCGCGAGGAAGCCAATGACGCGAGCCTGGCGGAAGAACTGGCGGAGCTAGGCGATCTCTACGTCAACGATGCATTCTCCTGTGCGCATCGGGCACACGCATCGACGGTAGCCATCGCGGAGCGACTGCCGGCCGTGGCCGGTCCGCTGATGATGGCGGAGATCTCGGCACTCACGCAGGCGCTGGAAGCACCGCAGCGGCCTGCCGTCGCGCTCGTGGGCGGTGCCAAGGTATCGAGCAAGATTGACGTGCTCTTCAATCTGATTGGCAAGCTCGATACCGTGATCGTCGGCGGCGGCATGGCCAATACGTTCCTGGCCGCAAACGGCTTGCCTATTGGCAAATCATTGCACGAACCCGCTCAGTTCGAGACCGTGCGCAAGATCCTGTCGCGGGCCCAAAGCTGCGGCTGCCAGATCGTCTTGCCGGTCGACATTGTTTGGGCTGACCGCTTCGAGCGCGGCGCGCAGGCGCACATAGTCAAGCTCGACGGTTGTCCTGAGCACGGCATGATACTGGACGCAGGCCCGCGCTCAATCGAGCGCATTTGGGATGTCCTTGCAGAGGCGAAGACCATCCTCTGGAACGGCCCTCTTGGCGCTTTCGAGATCGAGCCTTTCGATCACGCCACGGAGGCTGTCGCCGCCGAAGCGGCGCGCCTGACACGTGTCGGGCAGGTTAGATCGATTGCCGGGGGCGGCGATACGGTCGCGGCGTTGAACGCTGCCGGAGTGACCGACGACTTCACCTATGTGTCCGCGGCAGGTGGCGCTTTCCTCGAATGGTTAGAGGGCAAGGAACTGCCGGGCGTGTCGGTTCTCAGAACCCCCCAGTTGGCATGATCGGAAAGGAAACGACGATGGCGCTCATAACGCTCAGACAATTGCTCGACCACGCGGCGGAACAGGGTTACGGCGTCCCGGCCTTCAATATCAACAATATGGAACAGGGCCTCGCAATACTGGAGGCAGCCCGCGAAATGGACGCGCCCGTCATCATTCAGGCCAGTCGAGGCGCGCGCTCCTACGCCGGGGACGTCATGCTGCGAAAGGTGATTGAGGCGCTCGTCGAGATGTTTCCCGACATACCTGTGTGTTTGCATCAAGATCACGGAAACGACGTCAGTACCTGCCTTTCCGCGATCCAGAACGGCTTTTCGTCTGTCATGATGGACGGCTCGCTGAAGGAGGATGCAAAGACGCCAGCCGACTACGACTACAACGTCAAGGTGACGCGGCAAGTCACCGAACTCGCCCATATGGTCGGGGTATCGGTGGAGGGTGAGCTCGGCTGTCTCGGCTCGTTGGAGACCGGCCTTGGCGAGGCGGAGGACGGGCACGGATTCGAAGGCAAGCTCGACAAGTCGATGCTCCTGACGGATCCCGACGAAGCCATGCGCTTCGTTGCCGAGACGAAAGTCGATGCGCTGGCCGTCGCCATCGGCACAAGCCACGGCGCATACAAATTCACGAGGAAGCCGACGGGCGAAGTGCTGGCCATGTCTGTGATCGAAGCGATCCATCAGAAGCTGCCAAACACGCACATCGTCATGCATGGGTCCTCGTCGGTTCCGGAGGAATGGCAGGAGGTTTTCAACGCACATGGCGGGCAAATGCGCGAAACCTATGGTGTGCCTGTCGAAGAGATTGTGCGCGGCATCAAACACGGGGTGCGGAAAATCAACATCGACACCGATCTCCGACTCGCCGCAACTGCTGAATTCCGTCGCATCGCCAATACGAAGAAAGATGAGTTCGATCCTCGCAAGTTCCTGAAGCCGGCGATGGACGCGATGCGGAAGGTCTGCGCGGAGCGTTTCGAAGCGTTCGGCGCTGCGGGCAACGCCTCGAAGATCAAGCCGATTCCGCTGAGCGAAATGGCGAAGCGCTACACCAATGGCGCGCTATAGCCGCAAATCTCCGCTGCCAGTGCCGCATGAACCAGGAACCTGTCATGAACGAAGCATTGAAGTCCCCGACCGTAACCGCAAGGAGCGCGCCCGGCGATGGCGCGCTGCGGCGCGCGCAACCGCATTTTGCCAACGCGCGCTCGATCCTCAACGCCATTGATCGTATGCGGCTGCGTCAAGCCAATCGCCTCTTCGAGAGCGTAGGCGGCCGGGTAGGGATCGAGGCGGTATCCACGATCGAGGAAAGCGACGTGCGTGCGAGCCGCGTGTTTCGCGGCGGGCTGGACAGCGATGTGGCGCCTGAGGACGGCGGGAAGGAGGACGACAGATGACGTTCGATCGCTCCATCAAGATCGCACCTTCCATCCTCAGCGCCGACTTCGCCGCTTTCGGCGCCGAATGCCGCGCTATCGAAGCACAAGGCTGCGATTGGGTGCATGTCGACGTGATGGACGGCCATTTCGTGCCGAACATCACCTTTGGCCCGCAACTCTGCAGGGCCATCCGGCCCCACGTGAAGACCGTCATGGATGTACATCTGATGATCGCTCCAGTGGACCCCTACATTCACGCATTCGCCGAGGCCGGCGCCGACATCATCACCGCACATGCCGAGGCTGGCCCGCATCTTGACCGGACCTTGCAGGCCATCCGCGCCGCCGGGGCTAAAGCGGGCGTCTCGCTTAACCCGTCCACGCCGGCGGAAGCGATCGAATTCGTCCTCGACCGCGTCGACCTGATCCTCGTGATGACAGTCAACCCCGGCTTCGGCGGGCAAAGCTTCATCGAGGCCATGGTCCCCAAGATTCGCCGTTTGCGCCAGATGGTTGGAGACCGGCCTATTCATATCGAGGTTGATGGCGGTGTAACGCCCGAGACGGCGCCGCTGGTCGCCGCCGCTGGCGCTGACGTACTAGTTGCGGGATCGGCTGTCTTCAAGGGCGGATCGGTTGCCGACCCTGCACCCTACGCTCGGAACATCCGCGCCATCCGCGAGGCTGCGACTGCGGCGCAGAGAAAGGCAGCGTAAACCGATGGCGCTCGTGGACATGAGCGACCTGCTTCGGCACGCCCATTGCGAGCGATACGCCGTCGGCGCCTATGATGTCGTGGACACAGCTTTTCTAGAGGCTGTGCTGGACGGCGCCGAGGGCTGCGACGCCCCGGTGATCGTGAGCTTGGCCGAGTCCCATTTCGATCATTTCGATTTCGAGTGCTTCATGCCGGCGGTCGTGGATGCCGCGCGCCGCGCCCGGGTGCCGGTTACCATCCATCTGGACCACGGGCACTCCCTCACGACGGTCGAACGGGCGATCCGGTTCGGCTGCAACAGTGTCATGGTCGACGCGTCGCTATCGTCGCTCGAGGACAACATCACGGCCACGCGCGAGGTCGTCCGCCTTGCCCGCGGCTGCGGCGTGACGGTGGAGGGCGAGCTCGGCTATGTGCCCGGCGTCGAGGGGGAGGACGCAGAAAAACATCCCGGCGCGATGCAGATGACTTCGCTCGCGGACGCCGAGCGGTACATCGCGGAAACGCATGTGGATTGCCTTGCGGTCTCCATCGGCACCGTCCACGGCCGTCTGCGCGGCGCGCCGCGACTCGACTTCGAACGTCTGTCCGCGCTCAGCGATGCCCTGCACATTCCGCTCGTCATCCATGGCGGGACCGGCTTGAGCGACGATCAGTACGCGATGCTCGCCGCAAACGGTGTCGCCAAGATTAACTACTTTACCGGCCTCGCCGACGCCGCGGCGCGTTCGATAGTGGCGGAAGCGGAAAGCAAGGACTCGCCGGCTTACACCGCACTCATCCACGGCGTTCGGGGGGCTGTTCGCGCCGAGGTCGAGCGGACCTGCCGGCTGTTCGGAGCGGCGGGACGCGCCGGCGCCGCGTCGGCCGCTTGCCGTCGTTGGCGCGAAGTCGAGCATGTCGTCGTCTACAACCTGCGCGACGGCGGGCAGAACGTAGACTGGAGCGCTTTTGCGGCGCAGGGCGTTGAGGCGATTGGCGCAATCCCCGGTGTGCGCAATGTGCTGGCCGGGCGCGCGCTGCGAACGGATGCACCATATCTCTACTGCTGGCTCATCCGCTTCGCGTCCCCCGAGGTCGTCGCCAGCTACCGCGATCACCCTGATCACGTCGGCTATGCCGACAAGGTGTTCCGGCCGACAGCTCCAGATCGCGTCACAATCGATTTCGAGCTTGTCGATGTTTCGGGCGAGGAGAAGGAGTCGAGTTTGAGCACCCAGCCGCCGACTTCGTCGGGAACCAAAAGATGAAAGCGATCGTTTTCGACCTTGACGGCACGCTGATCGACAGTGCGCCGGATCTCCACGCTGCGGCGAACCGGATGCTCGGCGACCTTGGGCGGCCGCCCTTAACGCTCGAGCGTGTCGCCGGTTTCGTGGGCAACGGCGTGCCGACATTGGTCGCGCGGTGCCTCGAGGCGACCGGCGGCCCTGCGGACGATTTCGATAGCGCGCTCGCCCGCTTCCGGGAGCACTATGCGCGTGCCCCGGCGCAGCTGACACGGCCTTACGCTGGCGTCGAGCCGACGCTCGAGCGGCTCGCCGCATCCGGGGTTGCGCTCGGCATCTGCACGAACAAGCCGCCTGAGTTCGCCGTCACCATTCTCAAAGAGCTCGGGCTTGCGCGTTTCGTCGGCGCCCTTGTGGGGGGAGGCACGGTGCCGCAGCTCAAACCCGACCCCGCTCCCCTGCTTCATTGCTTGGACCGGCTCGGCGCGGACGAAACTTCCGCGCTCTATGTCGGCGACAGCGAGATCGACGGCGAAACCGCATTCCGCGCGAAGGTTCCGTTCGCGCTGTTCTCCGGGGGGTATCTCCGGGAGTCCGTCGACGCCTTCGAACCGGTGTACGTGTTCGATCACTTCGACGATCTTTCGGATTACGTGCTGCAGGGGGTCGGCAGACCATGAAGACCGCTGCCTTCATTTTCGACGTTGACGGCACACTTGCCGAGACGGAGGAGGCCCATCGGCAGGCCTTCAATTCGACATTCGCTGCCGCCGGTCTTGATTGGCACTGGGACGCGCCGCTCTATGGGGAACTCCTCAAGGTCACCGGCGGCAAAGAGCGGATCCGTGCCTTTCTTGAGCGCGCATACCCCGGAGTTGTCATGTCGGATGAGAGCATCGCCAGCCTGCATCGCCAAAAGACCAAGGCTTACGGCGATATCATTGTCGGCGGCGGCGTTCCCTTGCGTCCCGGCGTCCGGGAGCTCATCCAGTTCGCCAAGCTCCAAGGGATCAAAACCGCCGTGGCGACGACGACGAATCTGCCGAATGTCGATGCGCTTTGCATCGCGTGCTGGGGCGAACCGGCCGGCGCTGTGTTCGATGTGATAGCCGCCGGCGACGAGGCGCCGCGCAAGAAGCCGGCCCCCGACATCTATACGATTGCGCTGGACCGGCTTGGACTTGGCCCGGATTGCTGCGTCGCTTTCGAGGACTCGCGCAACGGCCTGCTGGCCGCCAAGGCGGCTGGGCTGCGCGTAGTCATCACACCAAGTCAATACTCAAAGGGCGAAGACTTTGCCGAGGCCGACGCACTGCTGACCGATCTAAGCGAGTTCAACGCCGATGGTCGCCTGTTGCCATCAAACGCGGCGAAACGTCGGATGACCGCCAGCAAGGATGGCGCGCTCCCAACGGGGACGTGAAGCCCCAATTTGCAGACGTCACCATCCCGAGGTTGCCCGGTTCACGATCGATCAACGCGTGATGAAAGCGATCGGCGATGGTGCGCAGGCCGGGATTGCATTGGCGGTGGCAGTCATGGCGGTCCGCCCTGTAGCGCCAGGAGCGCCGCGCCGTAGCTTGCTTCGGTTTGCTCTGCGACCGTAACATCAACACCGAGAACGCGGCGCCTGATCTCGGTCCACGCATCGTTCCTTGCGCCTCTGCCAATGCTGATGACACGCCGCAGCGCGGGTGCGCCGAGCAGCGCAAGGCTCCGGTAAGCGAGCGCCTCGACCGACGCGATGCCTTCGAGCAGGCCTTGGAAGAAGCGATGATCTTCGGCGGGACGTGGAGTGATCCTGGCCGCCAGGGTCGGGTCAGCAATCGGAAAACGTTCGCCGGCTTTCGGGAGGGGGTAAAAATCGAGCCCGGTCGGTTGCGCCGGCCTGAGCTGTGGTGTCAGGCGTTCCATTTCGGCGGCCGTGAAATGCATCGAGAGGGCCGCGCCACCGGAATTCGAGGCGCCGCCGACAAGCCAGCGATCACCAAGGCGGTGTGAATAGACGCCCTGATGGGGCGCGAAGATCGGCTGCGTCGCTAGCAACTTGACGACGAGCGTGGTGCCCAGCGATGTGACGGCGTCGCCGGGGGTGTCCGCGCGCGTGGCGATGAAGGCAGCCACGCCATCGGTCGTGCCGGCTGCAATGCGCGCCCGCGGCGACAGACCAAGCATGCGTGCGACGCTGGGGCCGACGTCGGCAAAGGGCGTCCCCGGCACCATAACCTCAGGCAGAAGGTCCCGGGGTACGCCGAGACGATCGAGCCAGGCCGGCCACGCGCGCGCCACCGGATCGTAACCGAGCTTCAAGGCGTTGTTTTCGTCGCTGACGCCGTGTCGTTCCGCGAGGCGGCCGGCAATCCAATCGGCCTGAGCAACTGCGTGGCGCGCAGCCCCGACCTCCCCGCGGCCGAGAAGGTGCAGCAGCTTCGCCAGTGCGCTGCTGGCGCTATGTGCGCCGCATTCCGCCGGTGCGATCGCAGCCATACGGGCGGCCTCCTTGGTCGCGCGGGCATCGTTGTACATCAGTCCCCGCGTGCATGGCCGCCCCGCCGCGTCAATCAGTATCAGCGTTCCGGATGTGCCATCAACAACGACGCGCTCGATGCCGCCGAGATCGACCCGCTCGCCGAGCCTGCGTATAGCGACGAGCGAGGCCTGCCACCACAGGTCGGGCTGCTGATCGATGGCGTCGCCGTTGACGCGCGGTGGGGGCAACATGGCGGATGCCACGCACCGGATTCGTGCATGCTCGTCGATGGCACAAGCGCGGACCCCGCTGGTTCCGATGTCAATTCCGAGGAACAAGGCTGCCATCCGATCTCACCGGCGTTGAGGACCTTCAGACCTTAATCACTGAAGTGCCTGATCTTTGGAGCACGAGCACGCTCGGCCAACGCGCCGATCCGCACCTTTCTCGATTGGGCCGAGTGGGCCTTCGTCATGGCAGGCGACTACGGCCGGAGCCAGACAATTGCATCGGTTCTCGAGGATCTGCGCAACAGCCTCCGCAAAAGCGGAAGGGCTTCGCGTCACATGACGGCCGGCATCGACGCCGCCCCGTCAACGAGAATGTAAAGGCCAATCGCAAGCGTCGCAATACCGATGACGGTATGAATTTCGATCGGGGATGAGCGCGGTTCGCTGTTCTGGAACGCGGTCGCAGGTCGTTCTGCGGCGCTGTCCGGCACAAAGTTAGCCATGATAAGGCAGAACCGCCGACCATGCGAAGCGTGACAGTGTGATCGTTTGATCTGCCCCCGAGGCCAAGAGTTCGAACTTGCCCGCCCGGTGCTGCGCGCCCGCGCCTCAGCCCGACCGATCGGCATCGTTCGCCCTTCCGTTGGCCGCTGCGCCGGCAGCGCTTCTGGGGTTCGCCGATGGAACCCGATCCGCGGGCTGACCGTGACCGTCGTCCGCCGCGGTTGCGGCCTGCGACCGCCGCCCAGCCTGGCGCAGCAGGTTGCGGAAGGCCAGCGCGCTCGGCGGCAGTCTTCGGTAGTTCCGATAGACGATGTACCATTGCCGCAGGATTGGGAACCCGTCCACGTCGAGCACGCAGAGTCGGCCGGTTTCCTGCTCGGTTTCGGTGGTCTGGGCCGATATTACCGCTAGGCCGAGCCCCGCCTGCACAGCCTGCTTGACCGCCTCGTTCGAGGCCAGCACGCAGGTCAGGCGCACCTCGAGCCCACGCGCGGCCAGCACGCGCTCGAAAGCCGCGCGAGTGCCCGAGCGCGGCTCGCGTGCCACGAAGGGTTCCTGCGTCACACGTTCGATCGCGATCGAACGGTGCCCGGATAGGGGGTGACCCGGCTGTGCGATGGCGACGAGCGGGTTGTCCATAAAGGGAAGCGCCACCAGGTCGGCGGTTTCAGGCGGCTGGCCGGCGATGGCCAGGTCGGCCTCGTTCGCGGCGAGGCTCTCGATCACGCTGGTGTGGTTGGCGACATGCAGCACCACCTCGATCCCCGGGTGCTGGCGCCGAAACTCGGCGAGGAACCTTGGGATAAAGTAGTTGGCGGTGGAGACCACTGCCAGCCGCAGCCGGCCGCGGTCGAGCCCACGCAGTGCGTCGAGGCTGTCCTGCAGGTCGGCCATGCTGCGCAAGAGCCCGCGCGCCTGGCGCAGCACCTCCTCGCCCGCGTCGGTCAGGGTCAGCCGTCGGCCCGATCGTTCGACCAAGGCGAGGCCGACGCGGGCCTCGAACTGGCGCAGCTGCATCGACACAGCTGGCTGGGTGACATTCAGCTCCGCCGCGGCGCGGGTCACGGACCCATGCCGCGCCACGGCTTCGAAGATCTGGATCTGGCGATAGTCCAGCGGCATGGGCGGAGCATAAGTGTGAGTTATGTGAACCGCAAGCGCATCTGATTGGCCCTTATTTGTTCGGGCTGATAGGGAATCTCGCGAGACACCGGAAATGCCGGTGCGAACCAATAAAGGCGCAAGCACGCGGAGGGTTCACGTGGCTGAAGCGACATATCAGGCCGGCGTCAAGGACTACGCCCACATCAACATCCACTCGTGGCCAAACCGCCAATCGTCCGAGCCTTCCGCCGCTCGGCTGGGAGCGGTTCGGCCGTCTCGCTCGCGCAGCGGGCCCGTCGGTCTGGGGGGTCTCGTAGCCGTCCGACTAGGCAGCGGCGCGGCGGGAATCGCCCTGGACCCCGACGACCGCCCAACCACGGCGGACCGTGCTGCGCGTTCCGTTTCAACCGCCGCGAGGACCTGATGCTCGACACCATCGCGCAGAACCTGCTAGATCCGGCCATTCTCTTCTTCGCTCTGGGCACCGTTGTCGGTTTGCTGCGTTCGAACCTCGAAGTGCCGGCCGCAATCGCCAAGTTTCTCGCGCTCTACCTGCTAATGGCGCTTGGGCTGAAGGGAGGGGCTTCGTTGGCCAAGGACGGCCTGCCAATCGAGGGGGCGCTAGCGCTTGCAGCCTCGCTCTTCATGGCAGCGGCCGTGCCGGCCTATAGCTTTGTGCTGCTGAAGCGGCGCCTGGACCCTTTCGACGCTGCCGCGGTCGCGGCCACTTACGGGTCGATCAGCGCCGTCACCTTCATCGCGACGCAGCAGTTCCTGATCAGCAACCAGATTGAGTTCGGTGGCTACATGACGGTGGCCATGGTGCTAATGGAATCACCCGCGATCGTCATGGCGGTCTTGCTCGCCAGCCTCGTGCGCGCCCGCAAGACTGCCGCAACAACGCCTTCGGACGCCGGCACCGCTGGGAGGCCACTGCCTGCGCTGTCGTTCCGCAAGGTTCTGCGCGAGGCGCTGACCGACGGGCACCACATGCTCCTGATCGGCAGCCTGATCATCGGCTTCATCGTCGGCGACGCAGGCACCATGGCGATGGCTCCGTTCACCGTTGACATCTTCAAGGGGCTGCTCGCCTTCTTCCTGCTGGAGATGGGGCTGCTTGTTGGCCGCCAGATCAGCGAGGGGCAGGCGCGCGTTGAGCGGCCTTTGCTGCTTTTCGCCCTAGTCGCGCCGCCGGTGAATGCCGGCATCGCCATCGCGGTCGCATGGACCCTGGGGCTACAGCGTGGCGACGCGATGTTGCTTGCCGTCCTGTCGGCGAGTGCGTCATACATCGTGGTCCCGGCGATCGTGCGCTACGCCATCCCCGAGGCACGGCCGGGAGTCTACTTCTCGATGGCGCTGGGGTTGACGTTCCCCTTCAACATCATAATCGGGATTCCGCTATACTTTGCCGCAACCGGGATGCTGTGGCCGTGATCGCCAATTGCGCAAAGGGATGTAGCTCGAAAACAAGAAACTCTTGACCATCATCGCGCCAGTTGAATTGCAAAGGACGATCATCGAGACACTAAAGGGCCCGGGCATCGGCGGTTATACTGTGGTCTCAGCCACCGGAGCGGGCACCAATGGGCTGCGAACGGGAATGCTGGTCAGCGTTCCAATATCGTGATCTACGTCATCAATTCCGAGCCGCGCCTGCTCGGCGTGCTCCAGGACGTCGATGCGATGATGCAGGCCGGCTACCGGACAACGGCGTTGGTGCAGGACATCATACCGCCGCGCAAGGCCTCCGGGCGCAGAAGCCACGTAGCATTTTCTTCTTGGATGACTTATCTCCTTGCGGTCGGGAACATAGATATGGACAATGCCGAGTGGATGGCGCCGCGCTCCGGGGCCGATCATCGCGGGCATAGGCCAGAGCGGGCCCGTTATCGTCAGGCCCCGGCCAGGATCGTCCACGGGCGCGGTTCAGCCTCTGATTCGAGGATATGCTTGTGTCTAGGCTTGACCCTACGTTTGAGCCTACGGCGACGAGGGTGCGACGGCTTAAGGTGATCACCGGTGTTGGAGGCCGTCGTTACTTGTCCGACGCCGACAAGAGACGAATCATTGAAGAGGCGCTCGCTCCCGGCGCGGTGGTGTCGGAGATTGCACCTCAATATGGACTGCGACCGCAGCAGTTATTTACGTGGCGACGCGAGGCACGCCGACGGCTGGCGGTGGGTCAAAGCGCCGAGCGTGCGGCGCCGCTGTTTGTTCCTGCGGTTTGTCGAGGTGGCGTCGGCTGTTGAGACGCCAGCGCAGAAGCGCTCTTCGCGGCGCGAGCGGCGCCGAGCTTCCGCTGGCGCGGCGACGATTGAGCTGGAGACCGACGGCGTGACGGTGCGGGTCGGGCGTGACGCAGCGACGATCGCGGCGGTGATCCGCGCCTTGTCTTGGTCTTTGCAGCTGTATAGCAAACGGAGGTTGCTTCCGCAGGGCCGAGACCAGCCTCAGCACAGGAAGGACGGCCCCCCCCCCTCAGACCATGGCCATAACCTCTAAAAGCCCGTGGCCTTGCGAAGGCGCAGGTTAGACTCTTCGATGCTGGCACGGACGGTATGTCGGTAATGTTTGCGGCGCGCGGCTGCACGTCGCTAATTGTGATCGACGCAGCCCCGGACCGGTGCCGAACCGGGAGCGGTGTACGAGGTACCGGGCTCTGAGCTTGAGCGACCTTACGCGCCCGGGCTCAACCTGCACGACTTCCGCTGGGACGCTGCCCTTCATGCCGGTCGGCAGATCTTCCGCGATGTTTTCCGACGGATGTGACGGTGTTCCTGATCGAGGCCGGGGCCCTTGGCTTTGGGGTCGGTTTATCGGAGGCCGCTTCGGCCGCGGCCGGGAAGGCGGCGGCGCGTGTCGAGGAAATGATACAGCGCCGATCAACGGAGCCAAGGACATGAGCGCCGACCGCGTCACCATACGCATTCGTGGTGGTGGGCTCTACATGTCGGCAGTCGTCTGCGATCACTGCTTCGCTGGGGTCGAAGCGGTCGTTCTGCTGCGACTTGACGAGAATGTCGTCGTGCTCCCCGTTCGCCACGCCGCAGCCGGCGGCTATCTGCTCAAGCGTCGCGACGCCACCGGAGATCGCGTCCGACTTCCGCGAGATGCGCACGTCGTGTTCGCCCGGAGTTCCTTCAGAGTCACGGCTTTGGCGATGACATCAACGGCGAGTTCGCCGCGCATTGGAGGCTAGTCGGGCTGCCGTTATCGAGCCGATCGACTGAAAACGAAGTTTGCAATTGGGAAACGTGCTTGACGAGAACGTAGGTTCTCCCTAGGGTGTCATTGACTTGTCGCAAGAGGCGGCCTGCTAGAAGCGCCTCAAGAAGAACGGCCAAGGGAGGAATAGGATGCGCCAAGAAGGTGGCCGCAGAGGCGATGCGTGCCGCAATTGCGGCTGCCGAAGAAGAGGCCACGGAGCCTGCCGAACGCGCCGAAATGCTGATAACGCGCCGAAATGCTGATGGAGATCGCGGCCGGTCTCCAGCATCGTCCTAAGAACGCTGACCAGATTGAAGCTGCGATCGACCTTTATAATCGCGCTCTCACGATATGTCCAAAGGATCAGCGATTGCTGCCAACCAGCAATCGGGCGGCTGTCCGGTCGCTGCATTTCAGGAGCGCAAGATGCACGAACTCGGCATAATGCGAAACATTGTCAGCATCGTCGCCGAGCATGCGAAGGGATATACGGTCCAGCGTGTGACCGTCGCCCTTGGAAAGCTGGCCGGCGTCGATGGCCAAGCCTTGCACTTCTGCTTCGACGTGGTCTCGCGGGGAACTGTGCTTGAGGGCGCGCGGCTAGAGCTGCGGGAGATCGAAGCCCGCGGCCGATGCCGGCGCTGCCACGCGGAATTTGCGACACCAACACTATACACACCGTGCGCCTGCGGCAGTCGCGACATCGAGCGGCTGGCGGGCGAAGAATTGATGGTCCGGGAGATCGAATTGGATGCTGACTCGATCCCCGACTTGCCTCTTTCCGCACGCGCTTGACCAGTCAGAAGGAGCAAAAACCGATGTGCATCGATTGCGGTTGTTCGGATGGAGCTACGGCGACAATGACCAATGTCAAGAGCGGCGAGATCAGCGACATCCGCCACGACGCTGGGGGAAGGCTTCACGATTCTGCTCACCAGCACTCCCATGGTCACGATCACGACCACCACCATGGGCACCATCATCACGGACATACGCACTCCCATGGGCATGCCGGCGTCATCGACTTGCAGCAGTCGCTCCTGGAAAAGAACGATGCACTTGCGGCTCGCAATCGCGCCTGGCTCGCCGGTCGCGAAGTCTTGATGCTCAATCTCGTGAGCTCGCCGGGCTCCGGCAAGACGTCGCTGCTTGAGCGAACCATCCGCGACCTTCACGGGAGAATGGCGATTTCGGTCATCGAGGGTGACCAGGCGACCGTGAATGACGGCGCCCGCATCGATGCCGCCGGCGCGCCTGCAATCCAGGTGAATACCGGCACAGGTTGTCATCTCGAAGCCGATATGATCGAGCAAGCCCTTGGCGTGTTGAAGCCGCGACCGGGTTCTATCGTGTTCGTCGAGAACGTTGGCAACTTGGTTTGCCCGTCGCTCTTTGATCTCGGCGAGAAGGCCAAGGTCGCAATACTTTCAGTGACGGAGGGGGAGGACAAGCCACTCAAATATCCCCACATGTTCCGCGCTGCGAAACTTGTTCTGCTGAATAAGATCGACTTGCTCCCGCACCTTGACTTCGATGTTGAGCGGGTTGTTGCCGCTGCGCGTGACGTCAATCCCGACGTCGACGTCATCAAGATTTCAGCCAGGACCGGAGATGGCTTGCAGGATTGGTACAATTGGCTTGAAAGCCAGACGTCAAATGTTTGAGGCTGATGTTTGTAGTTGATGGTGGCTAGTTCAAAGCCTACCTCAAGTACCAAGAACAAGGCCGCGGAGGATTTATGAACATAGAGTCCAATAAAGCAGCATTCTCCAAGGAACCGCGAGAAGAAAATCTCGTCACGATGCTGTGGGATATCCAGCGCCGCAACGGATGGATCTCCAAAGCGGACGTCAGATCTCTAGCCGCAATCTTGAACGTGTCGCCCCTGGACATTGACGAGACACTTTCATTTTACCATTTCTTCCGGTCAAAGCCGTCCGGAAGGCATCAGATATACCTATGCGACTCAGTCATCGCCCGCATGAACGGGTATGACCAAGTACGTGCCGCGCTGGAACGAGAAACCAACTGCTGCTTCGGGGGGCTCAGCGCCGATGGCCTCTTCGGGCTCGAGGACACGCCCTGCATTGGTTTGAGCGATCAAGAGCCCGCGATGATGATTGGCGACGTGGTGTTTACCGGCCTCACGCCCGAAGCGGTCAGCAACATCGTCGCCCAACTCCGGGCCGGGAAGTTGCCGGCAGATATCGCCAATCCCAACGGATATGACAGCGGCACGCTTGACTATGTCGACGCGATGGTCGTTTCCAGGATCCGCAACCAGGGCCCGGTCTTCTTCAAGCCGATGCGCGATCATCACGCCGTGCTTCAGGGTGTCCTGGCCCGTCACCCGATCGAAATCATAGACGAGATCGCTGCTTCAAAGTTGCGCGGACGCGGCGGCGCAGGGTTTCCCACCGGGCTGAAGTGGCGGCTCGCTCATGAGGCCGAGGGGGGGCAGAAGTTTATCATCTGCAATGCCGATGAAGGCGAACCCGGCACCTTCAAGGACAGATGCTTGCTGACACGCTCGCCCCGCGATGTCCTGATTGGCATGGTCGTCGCCGGCTTTGCTGTGGGCGCGCGCTCGGGCATCCTTTATCTGCGTGCGGAGTATTGGTATCTAAAGGATTACTTAGAACGCCACATTGGAGAGTGCCGGGAGGCCGGTCTTCTGGGTGATGACATCCTGGGCAGTGGCTTCGCGTTCGACATCCGCATCCAAATGGGCGCCGGCGCCTATATTTGCGGTGACGAAACGGCGCTGATCGAATCCTGCGAGGGCAAGCGCGGCACGCCCCGGGTCAAGCCTCCCTATCCGATCCAATCCGGATATCTCGGCATGCCGACCGTCGTCAACAATGTCGAGACCTTCGCGATCGTCAGTCGCATCGTTGAGGAAGGCGGGCGTTGGTATGCATCGATGGGCACCGAGAAATCCTCCGGCACGCGCTTATTGAGCGTCTCGGGCGATTGTGCGCGTCCGGGCATCTACGAGATCGAATGGGGGATGCGGCTTGACGAAGTACTTGGAATGGTTGGCGCCTCCCGGCCGATGGCAGTTCAGGTTAGCGGTCCGTCGGGCGAATGTGTCTCGGCGGCCAAGGATGGGGGACGCGTGTTCTGCTATAGCGACCTGTCCTGCAACGGCTCGCTCATGATCTTCGACGAAAGCCGCGACCTTCTGGGGATCATTCGCCATTTTATGAGTTTCTTCGTCCAGGAATCTTGCGGGATCTGCACCCCCTGCCGGTCGGGCTGCGTTGACATGCTGACGAAAGTCGACCGGGTGATCGGCGGCAAGGCCACGAAGCAGGATCTAGAGGACTGCAACGCTTGGGGCCATTTGATGCGCTCCACTAGCCGCTGTGGCCTCGGGACCACCGCCGCGAAGCCTATTCTGACCACAATGAAGAGCTTTCCGGAGTTGTATCGCGACCGGCTTGCGGTGGTTGATGGCCCTATCTTGGCAAGTTTCGACCTGGAGAAGGCGTTGAAGGGGCATGAAGACGCCTTCAGAAACTTGGTGAAGGATAATTATTGATGACCGCGAAGCTTTACATTGATGGCAGGGAAATCTGCGCCTCGGAGGGCGATGTCCTGATCGATGTCGCCGCTGACTACGGAATTCATATTCCGTCTCTTTGTTACATGCGCGGCCGGCCCTGTCTAGGAACCTGCCGCGTGTGTTCGGTCGTGGTCAACGGCAGTATCATGCCGGCCTGCACGGCCAGGATCGCCGACGGCATGGTGGTCGAGGTCGCCCAGCCAGAGGTCGCGGACATGCGCCGCGCGCTGGTCGAGGCGAACTTCTCGGAAGGCAACCACAATTGCCCGAGTTGTGAAAAGAGCGGCCGCTGCGAGTTGCAAGCGGTGGCCTACGAGGTCGAGATGGTGGTGTCGCGCTTTCCCTACCGCTTCGCCGAGCGCGAGCGCGACCAGACGGCCCGTCACATCTTTCTGGAGCGCGACCGCTGCATCTTCTGCCAGCGCTGCGTGGAATTCATCCGCGACATTGACACCGGCCACAAGATCTTTGCCATCCATGGCCGCGGCACGCATGCCCGCATCGACATCGACGTGGTGTTGGCCGATCGGATGCCTCCTGAACAGGTGCGCGAAGCCGCAGATATCTGCCCGGTCGGCTGTATCATTGAGAAGGGGCGCGGCTACAACGACCCGATAGGAAAGCGCAAGTTCGAGACGCGATCGATCCGCGATCGCGTTCTGGAGGGAGATAAAAAATGAACCATCACGCCAAGGATTACATCCTATCGCATGACTTGCCTAGATCCGCGATGGACCCTGCTGTCATGGCGAAGCGGGACGAGAAGCTTCACGTCGCCATGATCGGATTGTGCGGCTGCTGGGGCTGCACCCTTTCGTTTCTTGATATGGACGAGAATCTACTGAGACTCCTGGATCGGATCACGATCACCCGCTCCTCTTTTACCGACGTCAAGCGCATCCCACGGCGTGCCGCGATCGGGTTCATAGAAGGTGGCGTCGCCAACGAGGAGAATATTGAGACGCTCGTGCATTACCGCGAGAACTGCGATGTGCTGATCTCGGTCGGCGCCTGCGCGGTGTGGGGGGGCGTGCCCGCCATGCGCAATCTCGTACCGCTGGAGGACTGCCTGCGCGAAGCATATGTTGATTCGCCTACACGCCCGCTTCAGCAGCCACCGACTATACCGTATCACGAGGATATCCCAAAGCTTACCACCAAGGTTTATCCGCTGCACGAGGTGGTGAAGATCGACTATTTCATTCCCGGGTGCCCGCCCGACGGCCAGACGATCTTCAAGGTGCTTGACGATTTGGTTCATGGCCGGGATTTCAGCATTCCCGCACACATCAATCGCTTTGACTGAGGATACTATGATGGAAGATGCAATCGTGAGCAGCTCAGTCAAAGGCCGCAAGCTCGTTATTGACCCCGTCACGCGGGTCGAGGGACACGGCAAGGTCACCGTGCATCTCGATGCGGTCAATAAGGTTGTGGGCGCCCGCCTGCATGTGGTGGAGTTCCGCGGGTTTGAGAAGTTCGTCCAAGGGCACCCCTATTGGGAAGCGCCGATGTTCCTGCAACGCATTTGCGGGATCTGCTTCGTCAGCCACCACCTGTGCGGGGCTAAGGCGTTGGATGACATGATCGGAGTTGGCTACGCCGGTGGCAAGCAAATCACCGAGACCGCCGAGAAGTTACGCCGCTTGGGTCACTATGGCCAGCAGTTGCAATCGCATGTCACCGCCTATTTCTACCTGATCGCACCAGAGATGCTGTTCGGCATCGACGGACCGCCCGAGCAGCGCAATGTGCTTGGCCTGATAGAGGCCAACGCGGAAATGGTGCGCCGTGTCGTTGCGCTGCGCAAATGGGGGCAGGAGGTGATCGTGGCGGTATTGGGCAAGCGAATGCACGGCATCAGCTCGGTTCCAGGTGGGGTGAACAGCAACCTGGACACCGCCGCCCGCGACCGGCTGCTGAATGGCACAGACGATCTGATCGGCGTCGACACGGTGATCGACTATGCTCAGGACGCGCTCAGGCTCTTCTACAGTTACCACGAGAAGAACCGGGACATGATCGACAATTTCGCCGTTGTCCCCGCGCTGAACATGTCGCTCGTCGACGAGTCTGGCAATGTCGATTACTATCATGGCCGGCTGCGCATTGTCGACCGCGACAAGAACATCGTCGACGAAATGGACTACCACGACTACCTTGATGTTTTCAGTGAAGCGACCGAGGAATGGAGCTACATGAAGTTCCCCTATCTCAAATCCCTCGGCCGCGAGAAGGGATCGGTGCGGGTCGGCCCGCTGGCTCGTGTGAACGTCACCAAATCCTACGGGGACGACACGCCACTGGCGAAGGCCGCGCTCGAGCGGTTCCATGACTATTCCGGGGGCAAGGCCAGTGATGCCACGCTGCACACCAACTGGGCGCGCGCGATCGAGATCCTGCATTCGGCCGAACAGATCCGCAACCTCTTGAGGGATCCCGCGCTGCAGGGCAGCGATCTGGTCCTCAGCCCGCCTGAAGCCGACTGGACCGGAGAAGGCATCGGCGTCGTCGAAGCGCCTCGCGGCACCTTGTTGCACCACTACCGAGCAGACCGTGAAGGTAAGATCACCTTCGCCAACATGGTGGTTGCAACGACGCAGAACAACCAGGTCATGAACCGCACCATCGCCTCGGTGGCAGATGCCTACTTGTCCGGCAAGGAGACGATCACCGAAGGCATGATGAACGCGATAGAGGTCGGGATTCGCGCCTATGATCCCTGCCTGAGCTGCGCCACCCACGCCATGGGGCAGATGCCGCTGATCGTATCGGTTCTTGATGCCGACGGAAAGGTTGTCGATGAACGTGTGCGCTGAACCGGTTTGCAACACGATCTTCGACTATGCGACCGGCAGCTGTCTGGTCTACGGCATTGGCAATGCCGGTCGACAAGACGATGGCCTTGGCTGGGCCTTTGTGGACTGGCTCGAGTCTTCGGGTCTGTGCCCTGGGACTGAATTTGTCCGCCACTACCAGCTGATGCCCGAAGACGCCGACCTGATCTCTCGCAAGGAACGGGTCCTGTTCGTGGATGCGACTAAGGCAACGGATGTCGACAGCGTCCGTGTTGAAACAGTCGTGCCCCGATTTGATCTTAGCTTCACGTCTCACGCGCTTTCCGTTCCAACAGTTGTGGATACCTGCCGAATATGTTTCGGCCGGGCCCCCCGCGCTCAGCTACTGACAATCCGGGGATATGAATGGGCGCTGAAAGTGGGGCTGACCGAAGCGGCGACGCGCAACCTGAAAGCCGCGAAACAACTTTTCGTTTCGAGAGGGATTGGACATGACTGACACTACGCAGGGCGAGCCTGCAAGCTCTGAAGCCGTCGCTCGTCGTTGCTTTCTGATCCAGCAGGCCCCCATTGGTAGCTACATCGGTGCCGAGGGGGCGCGAATTCTGGCTGAGCACGCCTCGTCGGAGGTCTGCCTGAAGGTCAATGAGTATCTGTTGAGAAAGGGCGAGCCGAACACCAGCTTCTTCCTCATCGCAAGTGGTAAACTGGCGCGGGTCCGAGAAAATGGAAGGGGTGATGGGAAGCCTCAAATCGTGCATGTGCTGCAGGAGGGCGATCTCGTTGGCGAACTGAGTTTCATCGATGGAACGCCCCCGACGCTGTCCGTCATGGCCCTTGGCGAGTCAACGCTTGTACAATTCGACTCAGAAGATTTTCAGCCGCTGATTTCCGAACATCCGCAGCTCATGTTCGACTTTATGCGCGCGGTCGTCAAACGGGTACATCACACCCTTACCGATATCGCCACGCAACAAACTGCTCTAGCCGACTATATCAGTTCGGGTGGCAAGGGACGCCAGTGACGCCGGTATGCGCGAGGCTTTATGAGCCCTTCGAGATGAGCTTAGGGAATGCCGCGAAGCTCCGAGACGCAATTCACGCGCGGGGATGTGCAGGCGCCTGGAACGTCATATGCTGGCAGTACCGGCCGAGAGTGAGGCCTCTGACAACGCCCTGCAAATGATCGACTCCATGATTGTCTGGGCACATCAGCACGGAGCGGCGGAAGGGGCATCGCAATGCTGTCGGCCGTTGGCGCGGCGGCTTACGGCGCTCTGTGGGTAGCCGTTGAGGACGGCATCGACGGTTTCGGCGAGATAGGCGACGGGATGACGGGATATAGGCGTCGTTGAGCCTGCATGTGGCGACGAGGGATGAGAGCAGCGCCCAGTTTTCGGCACTGTCCTCATGGCCCACGAACGGGGTTTTAATCGAGTCAAGCGTACGCATCCGAGGAAGGTCGCGTGATTGTCGCCTGCGCACGTGACGGCGTGCGCCTCCGACCGCGCGCAGGCTCACATTGGCATACATCCTCAATCGATTTTCCGCCAGAGTGTTGAGACTATGCTTCGGTCAGCAACTGATTTCTGAACTCCAGCGCAGATGGAGGCAGGCGGCGAAAATTGCGGTAGACTAGGAACCATTGCCGCGTCAGAGACAGCTCCTTGCATGGCAAAATTATCAGACGATCCGTCTCCAGTTCGAGTTGAGTCGTCTGTTGCGATATGACGGCAATGCCTAATCCTGCCTGCACGGCCTGCTTAACCGCTTCGTTGGAAGAGAGTACGCAGGACGGCCGACATTCCAGACCATGTTCGCGAAAGGCGCGCTCCATTGCCGCACGCGTTCCTGAGCCCGGTTCGCGAAACACGAAGGGAAAGGCTACCAGTTCCCGGGGGGAGACCTCGAATTGTCCGGCAAGAGGATGATCCGGAGGCGCAATCACCACAAGTGGGTTTGGTTTGAACCTCCGTGCAACGAGTTCGGAGTCATCCGGTGGCTGGCCGGTGATTGCAAGATCGGATTCGTTCGCCTCGATCAGTTCAAGTATTCCATCGCGGTTCGCGACTTTCAGGTTGACTTCAATCGCGGGGTGCAGCTTGCGGAATCTGGCGATGTCGGCCGGGATGAAGTAATTTGCCGTCGACACAACCGCTATCCGCAACTGCCCGCGGACCAGCCCTCGATACTGCCGCATGTTCTCGCGCATGTCTTCAAGCGCCTGCCCGATTCGCTGGGCATGCTGCACAGCCTCGTGCCCTGCCTCAGTCAGCCGGATGCCGCGTCCCGCCCGTTCCGTCAGTGCGATGCCAAGCTCGGCCTCGAGCTTTCGCAACTGGATCGAGATGGCCGGCTGCGTGACGTGCAGCTCCTCCGCCGCAAGGGTGAGCGAGCGATGGCGGGCAACCGCTTCGAGCATTTCGAGTTGGCGCAAGTCGATCTTCATCTCGAAACATTAGCAGAAGTTATCGATATCTGACAGGTGCTAATTTGTGGAAATGTCAGCAGTCTGCTAACGCATTGGGTAACTGCATAGCCCGAATTCGATCCAGGAGGAGCTGCGTTGGCCGAGAAAACCTACACTGCGGGCGTCAAAGACTATGCTAAGACCTATTGGACGCCCGATTACATTCCGCTGGATTCGGACCTGCTCGCCGTCTTCAAAGTGGTCCCGCAAGCGGGTGTTCCGCGCGAAGAGGCCGCAGCGGCCGTCGCCGCCGAAAGTTCCACCGGCACATGGACGACGGTCTGGACCGACCTTCTGACCGACCTGGAATACTACAAAGGGCGCGCATACGGGATCGAGGCGGTTCCGGGCAACCCGGACGCCTTCTTTGCCTTCATCGCCTACCCGATCGACCTGTTCGAGGAAGGTTCCGTCGTTAACGTTCTGACCTCGCTCGTCGGCAACGTCTTTGGCTTCAAGGCGGTGCGCAGCCTGCGGCTCGAGGACATCCGCTTCCCGATAGCCTACGTCAAGACCTGCGGTGGTCCCCCGAACGGCATCCAGGTGGAACGCGACCGGCTGAACAAGTATGGCCGCGCGCTTCTGGGCTGCACGATCAAGCCCAAGCTGGGCCTCAGTGCTAAGAACTACGGCCGCGCGGTCTATGAATGCCTTCGCGGCGGTCTGGACTTCACCAAGGACGACGAGAACATCAACTCGCAGCCATTCATGCGCTGGCAGCACCGCTTCGAGTTCGTCATGGAAGCAGTCAAGAAGGCCGAGGCCGAGACCGGTGAGCGCAAGGGCCACTACCTGAACGTGACTGCGGCCACGCCGGAAGAGATGTACAAGCGTGCGGAATTCGCCAAGGAGCTTGGCGCGCCGATCATCATGCACGACTTCTTCACCGCCGGCTTCACCGCCAATACGGGCCTGGCCAACTGGTGCCGCGAGAACGGGATGCTTCTGCATATCCACCGCGCAATGCACGCCGTGGTCGACCGGAACCCGATGCACGGCATCCACTTTCGCGTGCTGACCAAATGTCTGCGCCTGTCGGGCGGCGACCACCTCCATTCGGGCACCGTCGTCGGCAAGCTGGAGGGTGACCGCGAGGCGACGCTAGGCTGGATCGACCAGATGCGCGAGCCCTTCGTGCCGGAGAACCGTAAGCGCGGTTTGTTCTTCGATCAGGACTGGGGCGCCATGCCTGGGGTCATGCCTGTCGCGTCCGGTGGGATCCATGTCTGGCACATGCCGGCGCTGGTCGCGATCTTCGGCGACGACTCCTGCCTGCAATTCGGCGGCGGCACGCTGGGCCACCCGTGGGGCAACGCAGCCGGAGCTCACGCGAACCGGGTCGCATTGGAAGCCTGTACCGAGGCCCGCAACCAGGGTCGCCAGGTCGAGAAGGAGGGCCGCGAGATCCTGACCGAAGCGGCCAAGCATTGCCCCGAATTGGCCATCGCCATGGAAACCTGGAAAGAGATCAAGTTTGACTTCGACACCGTCGACAAGCTCGATCTCTGACCCTGCTGCCCCCAACGCCCAGACTAGATCGGAGTGACCCATGGCAGAGACGCTTGCTTACAAACCGACGCAACCCAGAACTGAGACGTTCTCCTACCTGCCGCCGATGACGCCCGAGCGGATCGCACAGCAGATCGCCTACTGCATCGCGCAGGGTTGGAACCCAGCGATCGAGTACACCGAGCCTGAGAAGTCCTTCTCGAGCTTTTGGTACCTGTGGAAGCTGCCCTTCTTCGGAACCCAGTCGGTGGATCTCGTGCTGAGCGAGCTTGAGGCCTGCCGCCGCGCGAACCCGGGAATGCATGTGCGGTTCATCGCCTATGACAACTACGCGCAATCCCAGGGCATGGCCTTCGTGGTCTTTCGCGCCTGAGCTGGATCGTCTCGTGCCTTCGGCGCGGACGCGACCTTGAACACGGACCGGAGCGGATATCGACATGAGCACCGAGACGAAACTCGAAGGGCTGTCCGGACGCGAGGCTTCGCGCAAGCGGCGGCGAATGCTGTCGAAAGGCAAGGCCGCGTTGCCGCAGGCATCCGAGCGGGTTCGTACGGGCTTCCGCGACGCCGCTCTGCCGGTCGATCAGACGAGTGCGCCAGCACCGGCACCCGCATCGCAGCCCCAAGTCGCCGAAACGCCTCTGTCGCAAATCGTCCCGGTGTGGTCAGGTCGCCAGGCGTCGATGGAGCGGCACGAGGCGCTGCCGCAGGGAAAGATCGGCGTGAAGGCGGCGCGCGAACGCATTCGCTGCCAAAGCCGCGATGCGGAGCGCAGCGGACAGGCCGCGCCCCCGGCGTCAGACACGCGCACCGCAGCAACGACGGCTCCGGCACGCGAGATGCCGGAAGGAGGGCGTGCGGCTTCGGTGGCACGTAGGCGCGCCCTGGCGCAGGGCAAGGCCGCGCTGCCGCGGGCAACTGAGCGGGTGCGCATCGGCTTCCGAGACGCGGCGTTGCCGCGGGATGTGTCGGCGGGTTCGGCCCCGGTGCAGCCCGCTAGATCCGCTGCGGCACCGGAGATGTCGTCCGGTCGCCGGCCCCGCCAAGGGAGCCTGCAATATCCCGCCAAGGTGCTGTCCGTCACCACCGCGGTTTCCCAATCCACGGTGACCGGGCTCAGCCATGCCGCGGGCCGCGCCGTCACCGGCACCGAGGCCGGGCGCGACAAGCCGCTGACCGGCACCCAGTACGTTGCCGGCGAAGAGGGCGGATATCGACCGTCGCTGGGCAAGGTCGGCCATGCGCGGACACCAGGCGGTCTGACGGTTTCCGGCACTATGGTGCGGTCGGCGGTCAAGATCACAGGCGACGAGGACAGCGCCGGCGCGCGGATCACCGGCAATGCAGACCAGACTCTTGCCGACGATCTTGACGGGCGCGGCGACTCTGTCTTGCCGGTCAACGCGCAGTTCGCCCGGAAGACCCAACCGCATGGACACAGCGTGCTCGGTACTAAGCTGGGCCACTCCGCACATATCGTCGGATCGCGCAGCCGCGAGACAGAACGCCCGGTCGAGCAGACCCTCAGCGGGCACGCGGTCTCCGGAACCGCCATCAGCCGCTCTGTCCGCGTGACAGGCGACGAAAGCGGTGCGTATCGCGGCCTGACGGGAACGCAGTATCTGGCGCCCTTTGGCCATCAGGCGACGCAGGCGCCCGAAAGCGGCCGCGCCAATCATGCCACCGGCACCAAGGTCACGGCATCGCAGACCTGGGGTGGGCAGACCGTCACCGGACCCCAGATGGAGCACAACGCCCATGTCACCGGGTCCGAACACGGCACCTGCCAGACCCTGACCGGCACACCCTATTACGGAGCCTCCGGGGCCGAAAACTGGTGCGACCCGGAGGCCGCCGAAACCGAATCCGTGCTGCGCGGCCGCTGCACGCCGCCTGCCGTCACTGGGGACGTGCCGATGCACGATCCTGCGGTCTCGGGCATGCACCGCGGTGCGGATCGTGCAATCACCGGATCGGTCTATTTCGTCGCCGCGGAGGCCGTCCGCGAGACCGACACCGACCCGGTCGCCCAGTCGATCACCGGCTTTTCCGTGGGATCGCCGCAGCGCATGGCGCATCTGGCGGCCCGTGCGGCGGAACCGCAGACACCACGGCGGGACCAGCCGGCTATCACCGGAACGTTCGCCCAGGGCGAAGGCAAGATCACCGGCAATGTCGAGTTCGACGCCCGCCTGCGCAAGTCAGCGCGCGGCACGGCTCCGGCGCGCCGGGCGGTGACCGGCGAAGGCGCCGTCTCCGGTGCGCAGATCACCGGCTCGGCTTGGGATGACAATCCGCGCGTGACCGGAACGGAGGACTACATCGCTGCCGGACGCAACCCGTCCTCAAGTGGCGAGCACGCGCGGGGCTTCGCCGGTGCGCGGCGGTTTAAGTCGGATGCGCCCGCGCGCGAACAGACCAGCCGCGTGACCGGCGCGGTCGGCGGCGCAGGCTCGCGCGCAGCGGTCACCCTGTCGGGCGGGGCTACCGGATGATGGCCGCGATCCGCACATCCTCGGGGCCAAACAAGGCCTGGCGCACTGCCTGGATGACGAACGCCGTCAGCGCGGATCGCGTCCCCTCGCAGCGGACGGCGCCTGCCCTCGTCGCCTTGGCCACGTCCCATCCCTTTGCAGAACCCGGCATCGCCGCCGATCTGGACCTGCGCGAAACCGAGATCGAAACCGGCTTCGCCCGTCTCGCCGAGACGCTGGAGGCAGTCGCGCCGCAGCAATTCGATCCCGGCTTCCCTGAGCGCGTCGTGGCAAAGCTGGCAGGGCTTGACATCGCGGCCGATCCCGCGTGGTTCGAGGCCGACTGGCGGCACCCGCTGGACATGTCCGCCGTTCACGCCCGGTGCGTGACCCGGCTCTTCGCCCAGCTCGTGGAAACGGGGTCGGAGCGTCAACGCTATGCCTGCGAGGATGGTGAGCCGGTCGAGATGTTGATCCAGCGCTGGGGCTTTCACGCGGTTGACATCACGCCCTGCGCCGACGGACGCCTGGCCGGTCTTCTGGGTGCGGTGCTGCGTATCCCGCTGTCGATCGTCACCACCCGTCGGTCCTATGCCGGCTCAACGTTCAGCGTGGCGCGGTCGCTGCGCGACTGGGAGACGGTGGAGCTTGGCCGCTGGCGCACGGGGCACCCGAACGCGGCCGACGCGCCGACGCGCTACCTCAAGATCGGAGTCTATCACTTTTCGAGCTTGGATCCTTTCCACGAGGGCTGCGCCGCCCATGGCAGTGACACGGATGCCGCGCGCGACGCGCTGCACGACCGGCTGCGCCAGTTCCGGGCAGCGGTCGAGGCGCGGCACGGCGCGGGCGATGCGGTCGCCCTCTTGCTTGTCGGGCTGGATACCGATACCGACGCGATCCGGGTCCACGTGCCCGGTGCCGCGGGCGAGATGCAGGCCTACCGGTTCGTCGATGCCGCCGAATTGCACGGACAGACGCGAGAGATGGGCCGCGAGGCCGCGAAGGAGGCGGTGCGCCGCGTCGTCGCCGACTGCGCCGGCGTGGATGCCGAGGACGAAGCCACCGAAGGGATGCGCTGGTTCTGCGGCTACCTGCTGAAAAACAACATTGCGCAGGTCGAGGCGGTGCTGCGGCGCCATAATGGCCCGTACCCTGTCAAGGGACATGACGAAAAACTGATCGTGATCGGCGATCCGGTCGACGACGTGCAGTTGCGCAATTTGGCCTTTCAGGCCCAGATGCAGTCGGTAGAGGAGGGCGCATCGGACCTGGCCGTGGGCGTACGCATCCTGTCAGGCACCTCGGAGGGAACCGTGCCGGTGTTGGCACTCAAGGTCTACGACCCGGAGATCCCGGGCGATCGGGAGGCGTGCGAGGTGGCCGCACGGCGCATGGCCTACGCGGTGCGATCGCGTCTCGCGGAGGCCCCCGTCGTGGCGGAGCCCGCGCTGCGCTCGAAATCAGGCGGCCGGATCGAATTCCTGGACGCTACCAGCGGAGGGGTATCGGTATGAAGATCTTCCAGGTCGAGGGAACGCTCGTCGCCACCGCGCGGATTGACAAGCTCGAGAGCCGCCGGCTTCTGGTCGTGCGCGAAAGAGGCGGGAGCCGCTCGGTCGCCGTCGACCCGGTCGGTTGCAAGGTGGGCGACTGGGTGATCGCGGTGGGCAGTTCGGCGGCCAAGGATGCGGCCGGGCACAAGGACTACCCGTCCGATCTGACCATCGTCGGGATCATCGACTACTGGAACACCGAAGAGGCCGGGCCCGGAGGTGCGACATGAACATCATGCGTGTCATCCAGGATCTCGTCACCACCAAGCGCGTCCTCGGCCTGCAGGAGAGAAAGCTGCGCGTGCTGGAGGACGCCAGCGGCAATGTCGAGGTCGCGGTCGACCCGATCGGCTGCCGCGTCGGCGATTACGTCCTCACCATCGCCTACTCGGCCGCGCGCATCGCGGCGGGCGACCCGAAGGTGACCACCGATCTAACCATCGGCGGGATCATCGACGACTGGAATGAAGACAAATGGCACGGCCGGGACCCGGTCGCGACATAGTGTTTCGCGCCGCCCGGCAGTCGGGTACCGCGGGAGTATCGAAGAAGCTTAGCCAAAGAGGAGAAAGCAATGGCGAGTGAAAAGTTGGGCATCGCCCTCGGAATGATCGAAACGCGCGGCCTGGTGCCCGCGATCGAGGCAGCGGACGCTATGACCAAGGCATCCGAAGTCCGGCTGATCGCACGCCAGTTCGTCGGCGGAGGTTACGTGACCGTGATGGTCCGTGGCGAAACCGGCGCGGTAAACGCGGCGGTGCGCGCAGGCGCGGATGCCTGCGAGCGTGTCGGCGACGGCCTTGCGGCGGCGCACATCATCGCGCGTCCGCATTCTGAAGTCGAAAACGTCCTGCCGACAGAAGCCACGGTCTGAGCGGACCTGAAGGCAACTTCTGGCTTCGCTTCAATCCCCGCTGTCGCGCCGGGCGCGCGGCAGCGGGGCAAGGGGCTGATCAGCATGAATGGCATGCGCATAGAACCTAGCAAGGTACCGGAACACTGGACGGCGGTCGGCAAGACCGGCGCTGTGACCAGGCGGTTCGAATTCGAGAACTACGCCGCGACAAGCGTGTTTCTCGACCGATTGGCCACGATTTCGGAGGAGACCGGGCTCTTTCCGGATCTCGGCTTCGCGACCAGATACGTGAACGTGACGATCCCGGCCGATCCCGAAACGGGCGACACTTCGTTACGCAACTCATTCGCGGAAAGAGTGAACGACATGTTTGAAGGTCAGATGACATGAACACTCCATCTCAACCAACGGGCAAAACTCCAGGCCCGACGACGAGACGCGGGGCTGCGAAATCCGACAACGGCAAAACCGCAGAGACTGCTTCCGAAAAAGAAGCGGACTCCTCGAGCGACAAGGTCGCGAGCGACGCGACTCATTCCCAATTCGCCGTCTGGCCAGACTGATGCACGGCCTCGCGTTTCACCGCGCACAAAGGCCCGATACCGCCGACAGAAATGATGCGCAGGTAATCGGGGTCGCGGCGTGTATCGTGCGTGACAAACAAGGCCGCGTCCTGCTGTCCCGGCGACGACCGGATCAGATGTCCGGTGGCTATTGGGAGATCCCCGGCGGCAAGATCGAACCCGGCGAAACCGCGGAAGAGGCCGCCGGGCGGGAACTGTCCGAAGAGACCGGACTGTCAGCCGACGGATTGCGCCCCGTCTCGCGGTATCGTCATCGCTTCGCCTCCCGAAGCATCGATCTGAAGCTCTTCGAGGCGCAGACATGGTCCGGAACGCCCGTCAGTCAGGAGTGCCAGAGACTGGAATGGGTATATCCCGGCGCCCCTCAGGTGGCGCCGATCCTCGACTCGAACCGCAAGGCGCTGCGCCTGCTCAGTTTGCCCCGCGTCGTGCTTTGCACCGAGGCCCCGGTCGACGGCCCTGCCGCATGGGCGCTGAGCTGTGCCCGGCGCGCGCGCGAAGTGTCTGCCGGTGCGGTGCTGTTCGCATGCCGGACGCTGCCTGCCGCGCAACAGATCGTCCTGGCGCGCCGTCTCGGCGCGGAACTTGCCCGGCAGGGAACCGCTTTGTGGCTCGACGCTGCGCCAGGGGTGGCGGTGCGGACCGGGGCCGAGCTTACGACGGAACTGGCCGGAGACGCATCCTTGCGAGGGTCCGGACTGATTCATGCGGTGATTGACCCGAACGATTGTTCGCCATCCCAGACCGACGTGGTTCTGACGCGCCTTGACCGGCGAATTGCGCTGCCCACAACCGGTATCGCGACGCTCGTCTACGCGATCACGTCATCCGACAATATCGAGAACGCGTTTCGCGCTGGGGCCTATGGCGTGTGTATCTGCGATGACTGACAGCCGGCGGAGAAAGGTGTGAGAACGAAGGAGATTCACAATGATTGGCTCCGCGGCGAGTAACCTGCTGGACCCCGCTGTCCTCTTTTTCGTTTTGGGCGCGGGTATTGGGTTACTGCGCTCCAATCTGGAAATCCCTTCAGCGCTTGCCCGTTTCCTGACACTTTATCTATTGATTGCTCTTGGCTTGAAGGGAGGCGCGGCGCTGTCCACCGGTGGACTGCCTGCCGAAGGCATCCTCGCCATTGGCGCTGCGATGGGTATGGCGACCTTCGTTCCTGCTTATGCTTTCTACTTGCTGTCCCGGCGTATCGACCCGTTCGACAGCGCGGCAATTGCGGCCACCTACGGATCGGTTAGCGCGGTCACTTTCATCACGGCACAACAATTTCTCACGGCCAGGGATGTCGATTTCGGCGGCTACATGACTGTTGCCATGGTGCTGATGGAAACTCCGGCGATCATCATGGCAGTGTTTCTTGCGACCATGGTTCGTTCCCGCCAGGCCGTTGCCAAGGCGGCATCTGCTCCTGAGTATGACGAGGCATTTGAACCACTTTCGACGCGCGAGGTCCTGCGAGAAGCTCTAACGGACGGCGCCCAACTCGTGCTGATCGGCAGCCTTGTCATCGGTTATCTTGCCGGAACGGAGGGTAAGGAAGAACTGCTGCCTTTCACCTCAGGCATCTTCAAGGGGATGCTTGCCTTCTTCCTGCTCGAGATGGGCTTGCTTGTCGGCCGGCAGATCAGCGAAGGCAGAGCGAAGCTCGACAAGGCGCTCTTTGCCTTCTCCTTCCTGTCGCCACCCGTCAATGCCGCGATTGCGCTGGTCCTAGCCTACATGATAGGGTTGCAGGTCGGCGACGCGGTGCTGCTTGCGATTCTGGCGTCATCGGCGTCGTATATCGTGGTACCGGCGGTCGTGCGATACGCGATCCCGGAGGCCCGGCCAGGCGTCTATTTCACGATGGCATTGGGGCTTACGTTTCCCTTCAATATTCTGATCGGGATCCCCCTCTATTTCGCGGCTGCAGAGTACGTCTGGCCATAGGTGCGCGCTTGAACGATTATCGTTTCAAACTTCGAACAACAGGACCGACGCAGCATGAGAGAAATCGAAAACAAGAAACTCCTGACGATCATTGCACCGGGCGAACTTCAGCGCATGGTTGTCGAACAGCTCAAGAAACGCGGAATCGGCGGCTACACAGTTGTCGCTGCATCCGGTGCGGGGACGTCGGGCCTGCGATCAGGTATGCTTGTCAGTGATTCTAGCGTCATCTTGTATGTTATCATGTCCGAGGAGCGGCTCCGGGAAGTGCTTGTCGACATGGACCAGTTCATGTCGCGGGGTTATCGGGTAAAAGCATTCTATCAGGACATCAGCATCTTGCCGCGAAAAGAGGCCAAGCCCAAGTCCGGCGAAGCTGTCACCGATTAACCTTGGATGAAGCTGGGTGCAAAATGCAAATTCCGAGGCATGTCGCCCCCTCGTTCCGAGAAATAGTCGCCCCCAGGAAGGGGGTGCTTGGGCCGGGTAGAGATGATGCTGATGAGAAAGTCCTCGTCCCAACCTGCCGTCAGTCCGTTTCGTCGTCATGGAAAGCTTGGCTGGATGACGGCGCAACAGATCCTTAGCGTCCGCTCCAAACTGCGGTGAGTGATTTCATTGGATTATGATTCTGTCGGGTTGCCAAGATTCAACGGAGAACATGGTGCCCTGGACCGAAATCACTTGCCACACTATGATATCTACAACAATAAAATCAGGTCTGGCGGTGTCGAGTTGCGTCCAGGCGCTGCTGAGCTGATCCGGCGATGTCGGGACGCAGCTCAGTCCGGCGGGTGACCGATCGGACGCCTTCGATCCCTCCAATCGCAATTGATATCCACGCAACAGGCTGATAACAAGGCAGGCAAGGTGGAAACTAAGTTGCATACTCATGCGGTCAAGCACAGTCGTCATACTGTCGGCCTCCGGCAGTGATTGGACAGAAGCCGTCGAAGTTCTGTCAGAGCGCTACACATATCGAGTGGTGTTGACAGGATCCATCGGAGAGGCGCTGACAGCGATGGGTAGCCTCAATGTGGATCTCGTAGTCGCGGAGGATCGACTGGACGAAATGGTCGGGATCGATTTCCTGACACGCCTGCGGGTCTCGCACCCCGATATCATGCGCGTCTACGTCACACGCTCGACCGCGCGGGTGTCGGACCAATTGCTGACGCAAGCCGCCATCTACCAGTTTCTCCTGACGCCGCTCGATCCAACGCAACTGGGATTGGCCATCGAGCGCGCACTCGAGGCTCGCGAACTCGCGCGGCGGCATCGTATCCTATCGCGCGAGTTTAAGATACAGGGCGACTCGTACATATTCACTGAGCACAAGGGCCCGGCCTTTCGTCCCGAAAGTCATCGGTTCGAGAAACTTGTCTATGCGAGCGAGAAGATGGCCGAGATGTGCAATCTTGCCCGTCAGGCCGCTACCACCGAACTTCCGATCTTGATCCAGGGGGAGACTGGAACAGGTAAAGAACTGCTGGCGAGGGCCATCCACTACAATTCACTTCGTCGCAGCAGCCCGCTGCTTGTTCAGAACTGTGGTGGCTTGCCCGACGAATTACTGCAATCTGAACTATTCGGCCATCAGCGTGGTGCATTCACCGGCGCTATTTCAGACCGGCTAGGGCTTTTTCGCGCGGCTGACGGCGGGACAGTGTTCCTAGACGAGATTTCGGAAGTTTCGCCATCTTTCCAAGTAAGTCTGTTACGCTTTCTCCAGGAGGGAGAGGTCAAGCCGCTGGGCTCGGACAAGGTGATCCACTGCAATGTGCGGATCATTGCGGCATCCAACCAATCTTTGAAACAGCTGGTAGAGCGCCGGGAGTTTCGCCAGGATCTCTATTTCCGGCTCAAGGGTTTCGAGTTCGAAATTCCACCGCTGCGGGACAGGCCCGATGATATCGCTCCGCTGGCAGAGTTCTTTGCTGCTAAACATGCCGATTCCATGGGTCGCAAGGTGTTGGGCATCACCGCAAATGCTATCGAGAAATTGGCGGCCGGCGACTTTCCCGGGAATGTTCGCGAACTGGAGAACGAGATCCGGCGAATGGTGGCGCTCGCTAAGGACGGCGAATACGTTACCGCGCGCGACATGTCGCCCGAATTCCTCGCAGCGGCTGCACGAAAATCGTCCGACGGATTGCGTGGCTTCCTGCCCGACGGGAAGACACTTAAGGATCAAGTCGAAAGCCTGGAGAAGCAAATCCTCGGACACGCGCTGCTGCGCAATCACTGGAACCAGAGCCGTACGGCCGTCGAACTCGGCCTCTCGCGTGTCGGCCTCGCTAACAAGATCAAGCGTTACAATTTGAACGAGCTAGGATGACGCCACAATTAGGATGACGCCACAATGATGGACGAAAAGGACGGCCGGGACAACGATGTAATTCGTTTTCCGCAGTCGCGTGTCACCCCGGGTGGAGGCAATCCGATAACGGTCCTTGGTTTCGGCAGGATGGCCGGCATTTTTGGCGTGCCTGAACGGCAGACGACCGGCCATTGGTGCAGCCGCTGCCGGGGGGTATGGTATGGTTATGTTCTTGAAGTCGACTGCCCCGTCTGCGGAAACCGGCATGGCTAATTCTAACGCTTCTCCTCCTTAAATGGCTAACGTCATTTACACCTGCAAAGTAGGTATGCAGAGAAAAACTACGCCATCTTGAACGGAATCTCTATAAGCACTTGACTTTCTGCGCCGTGAGCAATTGGCATGGTATTTGCCTCACCATCGTTCGTAGAAGCAGACCGCGCGCCAGCGGGTGATCTAGGGAGGAGAATCTATGGCCAACCTGTTGTGGCTCCAGGGTGGAGCATGTTCCGGCAACACGATGTCGTTCCTTAACGCAGAGGAACCCAGCGCTTGCGATCTGGTGACGGATTTCGGCATCAATGTGCTCTGGCACCCTTCGCTCGGGCTGGAGCTTGGAGAAAACCTCCAGAAGATGTTGCTGGCGCTGACATCCGGTCAGATGCCGCTCGACATCTTCGTGTTCGAAGGCACGGTGGTTAACGCTCCTAACGGCACCGGCGAATGGAACCGGTTTGCTGGTCGGCCGATGCGCGATTGGGTGACCGATCTGTGTAAGGTCGCCAACTTCGTCGTCGCTGTCGGCGACTGCGCGACCTGGGGAGGTATTCCCGCGACAGCGCCCAATCCTACCGAGAGCGAGGGGTTGCAGTTCCTCAAGCGCGATCATGGCGGCTACCTCGGCAAGGACTTCAAGTCGAAAGCTGGCCTTCCTGTCATCAACATTCCGGGCTGCCCGGCGCATCCAGACTGGATCACGCAGATCGTGGTGGCGGTCGCTACGGGACGTGGCGGCGAGCTCTCGCTCGACGAGTTTCAGCGGCCAAAAACGTTCTTCACCTCCTTCACCCAGACCGGCTGCACCCGCAACATGCACTTTGCCTACAAAGTGTCGGCAACCGAGTTCGGGCAGCGCAAAGGGTGCCTGTTCTACGACCTCGGCTGCCGCGGACCGATGACGCATTCGCCCTGCAACCGCATCCTGTGGAACCGCCAGTCGTCGAAGACGCGCGCCGGAATGCCATGCATGGGCTGCACCGAGCCGGAATTCCCCTTCTTCGATTTGGCGCCAGGCACCGTCTTCAAGACGCAGACCGTGATGGGCGTGCCGAAGGACATGCCAACAGGTGTCGACAAGACCGGCTACATCAAGCTCACGGCCGCCGCCAAGGCCGCCTCGCCGCGCTGGGCTGAAGAAGACATCTTCGTCGTCTGATCCGCGCGCTGTCTCGAACCTCTTTCAGAAAGGTCAAATGACCATGTCCGCTGCAGTTCAAACACTCGATATTTCGCCGGTTGGCCGTGTGGAGGGCGACCTTGACGTGCGCGTCGATATTCAGAATGGCGTCGTTGTAAACGCCTGGACCCAGGCCGAGCTTTTCCGTGGCTTCGAGGTTATCTTGCGCGACAAGGATCCACAGGCGGGTCTTGTCGTGACGCCGCGTGCCTGCGGTATTTGCGGCGCGTCGCACCTCACCTGCGCCGCCTGGGCGCTCGATACCGCCTGGGAAACCGAGGTACCGCGCAACGCGATCCTCGCACGCAACCTCGGCCAGATAGCGGAAAGCCTGCAGAGCCTGCCAAGGCACCACTACGGCCTATTTATGATCGACTATACGCATAAAAACTACTCTCATTCGAAATACTATGAGGAAGCAGTCAAACGCTGGTCCCCCTTCACCGGCACCAACTACGAGCTTGGCGTGACTATCTCGGGCCGCCCGGTTGAGATCTACGCTCTGCTGGGAGGCCAGTGGCCGCACTCGAGTTTCATGGTGCCCGGCGGCGTGATGTGCGCACCGACGCTGACCGACGTGACGCGCGCCTGGTCGATCCTCGAGCATTACCGCCGCAACTGGATGGAGCCGGTCTGGCTCGGCTGCTCCTTGGAACGCTACGAAGAGATCCGCTCCTACGATGATTTCATGGCGTGGATTGATGAAAGGCCCGAGCACGCCAACTCCGATTTAGGAATGTTCTGGCGGATGAGCCAGGACATCGGCGTCGATAGCTATGGTCGGGGCCATGGAAAGTTTGTGTCTTGGGGCTATTTGCCGCACGAGGACAAGTACAACAAACCGACTATCGATACCCGGGCAGCGTCGGTACGCATGAAAAGCGGCGTCTATGTTGGGGGAACTGACAAGCATGAGGTGATGTCCGAGAATTTCACGCGCGAGGACGTGATGCATGCCTGGTATGACGAGCCGAGCGGAAAACATCCGTTTGACCGCGTCACCAAGCCAGTCGTCAAGAATCCCACCGATCACAACGCGAAGTACTCTTGGTCGACTGCTGTCCGGCATGAAATCGACGGCAGACTGGAAGCAGGTCCACTCGCGCGTCAGTTGATTGCTGGCGGCTACCATGGCGAGGGATGGCAGCACACTGACCCGCTGGTGCTGGACATGTACAAGAAGCTCGGCGGCGCCAGTGTGGCTCTGCGGCACTTTGCTCGGATGCACGAAGGCGTGAAGCTGTATCGTGAAGCTGAACATTGCCTGCGCGAGTTTCGCTTGAATGATCCTTGGTATATCAAGCCAACAGAGCGCGACGGCAAAGGGTGGGGTGCTACCGAAGCGATCCGTGGCGCTCTTTGTCACTGGATCGAGGTGCAGAACGGCAAGATCAAGAACTACCAGATTATCGCGCCGACCACGTGGAACGTAGGACCGCGGTCGGATGCGGGCGAGCTCGGGCCGATCGAACAGGCGCTGATCGGTACGCCAGTCGCGGATGCGAGCGATCCTGTCGAAGTCGGCCACGTCTGTCGATCTTACGATTCATGCCTTGTCTGCACAGTACACGCCCATGATGCCAGCACGGGCAAAGAGCTTTCGCGGTTCCGCACTGCCTGACCGCCTATAAAACGGCGAACAAACTTCGGCCGCATAGACTAAGACTAGGCGGCCGGAGAACCTCGTCAGGAAATGTAGGACTAGTGATATGAACAGCGAGCAACAGAATGCCACGCTGCGCAAGATGGCTCAGCTTATGCGGGACGGGCTGAAGACGCAGACCGAACCGTTTCCGGAAACGGAAAAGGAGTTTGCGGCAATCCTCGAAGAGCTGCGTCGTCTCGATCCCGGCGATTTGGAGGGAAAGATGGTGATCAGCGGCTTCGTGGACCATCCATACGGACCCGACAGGCAGCGCTGCATGGAATGCATGTATTACCTAGTGCACCGCCAATGGTGCGACCTGCCCGAACTCGCCGTGCCCGTCGAGGCCGACTGGTGGTGCCGGCTCTGGCGAATCTGACGGAAGGCTTTTCGGCAGGGTACCCAAAAGGGAGACTGCTATGACGACGACCGAGAGCAACCAGGAGGTCCTGGAGGAGATTCGGTCTCTGCTGCAGGGAGGATTGGAGACGGAGGCTTTTCCGCGTGCCGACACACATGATGCTGTCATGGCCGTCATCTCGCGGTTGCGCGTCGCCGGTGACGACCTCAAGGCGAAGCTGGTGATCGGCGGCTTCACGCCCCATCCGGTCGAGCACGGTGGCATCGAGCAGCCCTGCGAAACCTGCATGTACTACCTCGTGCACAGGCGTTTCTGTGAACTGCCGGAGTTGTCGGTGCCCGTCGAGCCGGAGTGGTCCTGCCGGCTATGGCGGATATGACTTCGCGATGATCGCCGTTGTCGGCTGCGGCAACCCCGTCCGGCAGGATGACGGAGCCGGTCCTGAGGTCATACGCTTGCTCAAGACCCGCGGCCTGGTTGGACCTCACGTCAAGTTGCTCGACGCGGGCACGGACGGCATGTCGGTCATGTTCGCTGCAAGGGGCTGTACCTCGCTCATCATAGTCGATGCGGTCCGCGCCGGCAGTGAGGACGGTGCGATCTACGAGGTGCCCGGCGCAGAACTGGAGCGGCCCCATGAACCCGGCCTCAACCTGCACGATTTCCGCTGGAACGCGGCGCTTCATGCCGGCCGCCAGATATTCCGCGATGCATTTCCCCGCGATGTGACGGTCCTGCTGATCGCGGCCTCTCGCCTGGATTTCGGTATTGGACTGAGCGAGAGCGTGTCGGTAGCCGCCAGGACAGTCGCCGGCCGTATTGAGGACGCGATCGCCGCGCGCCTGAGGGCAGCCGAACATGAGTGACGGACAGGTGGCGATCCGGATCAGACGCAGAGCGCTCTATCTCTCACGGGAAGTCTGCGATCGCTATTTCGCCGGGGTCGACGCCGTAGTCCTGCTGAGGCGCGACACCGACCTGCTTGTGCTGCCTGTCCGCCATGCGGCTGCCGGCGGCTATCTGTTAAAGCAGCGCAATGGTGCGGGTGATCGCGTCGTCCACGCCGCCGACCTTCTGCGGGATGAGACGGATGCGGGAGAGGACGACCGGGAATTGCCGGCGTTCTGGGACCCGGCACAGGCAGGGCTGGTCGTCGAGAACGCGCTATCTGCAAACTAACTCTGCATTTAGTCGTCTATGTTGACAACGACTGAAGAGCTGTTAACGTCGAACCCAAGAGGAGAGTTGCACCGAGATGCAGCGGGAGGAGCCGCGGATGAAAAGCGCTCGCATGGAGGAAGAGGTTCGCGCCGCACTCGCTGCCGCGGAGGACGATTCCGCAAGTCCGGCCGAGCGCGCGGAAATGCTCATGGAGATTGCCATGGGCTTGCAGCAGCGCCCGAAAAGCTTAGATCAGATCGGAGCGGCGCTCGATCTCTACGAGCAGGCGCTGAAAGTGTGTCCGACAGACGAGCGGCTGCTGGCGGCGAGGATCGCCGCGCGCAAGGGCACGGCGCTGCTGGCGGTGCCTGAGGAAGGTGTTGACCGGCTGCTGGCGGCGCGTGCGGCGTTCGAAAGCGCCATTCCTCATTTCATAGACTTCGGCCGGCCGGAGGAACTTGCCGAGGCCGAGATGAATCTTGGCCTCGCGATCCAGAATCTGGCCGGCCAGAGTCGCGCGCGCATAACCGACGCGATTGCGGCCTACCAGCGGGCGCTGCGCACCTTCGACCGGGAGCGGTTCCCGAAGGAGTTCGCCATCCTGCAGAACAACCTTGCGACGGCGTTCCTGTCGATGCCCTTCACAGACAGCCGTGCCAGGATGCGCGAGGCGCTGGCCGTGCAGGCCTTCGAGGAAGGGCTAAAGATCGTCAACCTCATCGACCACCCGGCCGAGTACGCCATGCTGCAGAACAATCTCGGCAACGCCTTGCAATACGCTTCATCGAGTCATGCGATCGAGAACAATCTGCGTGCCCTCGAGGCATATGACGAAGCGCTCAAGGTGCGCACCCGCGAAACGATGCCGCTCGAATATGCCAACACCATCGCCAACAAGGCGAACTGCCTGTGGAATCTCCCTGACGATCCGGCGCAACCTGAGGGCGGCAACCGAGCCAACCTTATTGCGGCACGAGAGTACTACCGCGAATGTCGCGAAATCTTCGGCCGGGCGGGTGAGACGGAGAAAGCGCGAATGGTGGCCGAAGCATGTGAGCAGATTGACCGGGAATTGCTATCCGCGCCACCGGCAAAGTCGCCTGGGCTGGCGGACAACAGCCCGTTGCATCTCAACTGAAACGGGCAACGAGGGAGATCGAAGGATGACAGGTATTGAACTGACGGCAGGAAGCGTGGCGCTCGCGTTGGTAGCAGGCATCATTGCCTCGAGCATCGGCGGAGCCGTCGGCGGCATCGCGACCGGCGGCAAGGCGATCGGCAACCAGCTGGCCGCCATGATGGGTAGTTTCTACGGGCCGGTCGGTGGCGTGGCGGGCATTGTTGTCGGCCTGATCCTCCTGGCGCTGATCGGCTGAGGTGCATCCATGTGGGAGATGGTAAAAAGCTCTATCGTCCTCTTCCTTCAGGGCAAGCTCTTCGCCGAACCGGCCAAGGTTTATCGGCAGACCGCGATCGGTGCAGCGTTCACGGCAGCGCTGCTGGTCGTGCTCGCAGTAGCCGGCCTGCCGGTCGCTGGCGCGGCCGCGGTCGCCGGAATCGCCGGCGGGGCGCTGCAGCCCTACCTCTTCAAGGATCTACGCTACCGGTGAGAAAGCCATGAACGCGGTCGACTTCGTCCCCACACAGCGCGAGACGCTCGCCGGCTTCATCGGCGACATCGAACGGCTGGAGGCGCTTTTCGCTTCTTGGGACGAGACGCAGCGGGGCGCCGTGGAAGCCTATCGCCTTGCCATCGAGAGTTTGCAAGCTGAGGCGTTCCGCCGGCTCGTCCGCGGGCTGAAGGCCGATTCGGCGGCGCTGGAGGCGATGAAGCAGGCGGCGAGCGACGAGATCGTCTACGCTGTGCTACGACGTCACAACATCCTGAAGCCCAGCCTCAGCGAGCGCGTCGAAGCGGCGCTGGACAGCGTGCGGCCGATGCTCGCCTCGCATGGCGGCGACGTCGAGCTGGTTGCCGTGCGTCCGCCGGTCATCGAAGTCCGTTTCACCGGCGCGTGCGATGGCTGCCCGGCCTCAGCGCTGACCTTCCATGGTGGCGTCAAGAAGGCCGTGGAGGAAGCTTGCCCGGAGATCACAGATATACTCCAGCTCAAGGGTGCCGGCGGCGGCGGCAACAATGACAGCGTGCGTTTCGTCAGCCCGTTCGCGCTCGGCGCAGTGGACGGCTGGCACCTGGTCTGCCGCCTTGACGAGATTCCACAGGGCGACGTCGTCACACGCACGGTTGGCGGCGAGAATGTCATTCTGTCGCGCCAGGGTGCGATCGTATCCTGCTTTCAGAATGCCTGTGCGCATCTCGGTATGGAGATAGACGCCGGCGAGGTCGAGAATGGCATCATCACCTGCCCATGGCACGGCTTCCAGTATGACCTAGCAACCGGCGAGTGCCTGACCGCGCCGGAGGTGCAACTGCAGGCGCACATGGTGAAGGTCACCGGCAACCGGGTCGAAGTGAGGCTCGCCAAATGATGCGCGCCTCGGTCAGCGCCGCATTCCGCCGGCCTGCTCCGATGGCGCCGCCGGCCGCCGCGCTGCTCGATCTCGCCGGCGCCCGCGTCGTTCTCGGCGATCACGTTACCCCTGACGGATTGCCGGTTTCCATAGCGCCCGGCCCGTCGACGCTGTTCGGCCCGCGCGGCGTGACCTTCGCAGGCGCCGAGGGGCCTTTCTTCGTCGCAGATACCGGCCATCACCGCCTGCTGTCTTGGCGCCGCGTGCCGACGGAGGACAACCAGCCGGCGGACCTGCTGATCGGCCAGCCTGACTTCTTCTCCGAGGGGCGCAATGCTCGAAGCGAAGTGGGTCCGGCCACGCTGAACATGCCGACCGGCCTCGCCACGGACGGCCGTGTGCTGGCGGTGGCCGATGCCTGGAACCACCGTGTGCTGATCTGGCGGGAACTGCCCGAGCACTCCAACAAGCCGGCGGACCTCGTGCTCGGGCAGCGGGATTTCGCAAGCGGTCTTGCCAATCGTGGCATGGACCGGGCCGGTCCCGACACGCTCAACTGGTGCTACGGTGTCACCATCGCCGACGGCCGCCTGTTCGTCGCCGATACAGGGAACCGCCGCGTGCTGGTCTGGAACGCCATGCCCGACCGCAGCGGCCAGCCGGCCGATCTCGTGCTCGGGCAGGCCGACATGATGACGCATGACGACAACGCGGGCGCCGCCGCCGGTGCGTCCGGCATGCGCTGGCCCCACGCGATAGCTGTCACCGAAGGCCGTATCATCGTCGCCGACGCCGGCAATAGTCGCATCATGGTCTGGAACGGTATGCCCAATGCCGACGGCGCGCCGGCGAGCGTCGTGCTTGGCCAGAAGTCGTTCGGCAACATCGACCACAATCGGGCCGGCTATGATCCCAGCGAGCGGGCCCTGCAAATGCCCTATGGGATCACGGTACGCGACGACATGCTGATCTGTGCCGACACGGCGAATTCGCGATTGATCGGCTTCCCGGTCGAGGAACTGGGTATGGACGCGGGCGCCACGGCCCTCGCCGGCCAGAGGGCCTTTGCCGACAAGGGCGATAATCGCTGGCGCTTCGCGACACGCGACAGCCTGTGCTGGCCCTTCGCGGTCGCTGCTTGCGGCGATCTCCTTGCCATCGCGGACACAGGCAACAACCGCGTTCTGTTGTGGGAGGCGGCGCCATGACCGCGCTACTTTCCCGGCAGGCCGCCCAGCGGATCGAAAGCGTCCAGATTCGCGTGCGCGGCCGCGTGCAAGGGGTTGGCTTCCGGCCGACCGTCTGGCGGTACGCGAATGAGTGCCGGATCGATGGCGAGGTCCTGAACGACGGCGAGGGCGTGCTGATCCATGCCCGCGGGACCGCCTCGGATATCCAGCAGTTGCTCGACAGGTTGCGCGCGGAGCCTCCGCCGCTCGCCGACATCACGGCGATCGAGGTCAAGCCCTTCAGCCGAGCCGTCGCCGAAGGCTTCGTCATCGTCGAAAGCGCGTCGGGCGAAACACACACCGAAATCGCGCCCGATGCCGCAATCTGCGAGGCCTGCGCGGCAGAAGTGCTCGACCCGTTCGCCCGCCGCTACCGCTATCCCTTCACCAACTGCACGCATTGCGGACCGCGGCTGACCATCGTGCGCGGCGTCCCCTACGATCGCGGGACGACCAGCATGGTGGCCTTTCCGCTTTGCGAGGAATGCGCCGCCGAATATTGCGATCCCGCCGACCGGCGCTTCCATGCCGAGCCGATTGCCTGCCATGTCTGCGGGCCGAAGGCGCGGCTGATCCGCTTCGATGGCCGCGCCCTCAGCTACGAGCAGCATTCAATGCTCGACGACGTCGACGCGGCGATGAGCCTGGTCCAGAAGGGCGAGATCGTCGCCGTCAAGGCGCTCGGCGGCTACCAACTCGCCTGCGACGCCACCAAGGCCGAGACGGTGGAGCGCCTGCGAAAGCTGAAGCGCCGCGATGCGAAACCCTTTGCCCTGATGGCGCGCGACATCGAGGTCATCCGTCGCTTCTGCAGCGTTTCGCCCGACGAAGAAAAGGCGCTGAAGTCGCCCGCGGCGCCTATCGTTCTGCTGCAGGCGCAAGGCCCGGAAACGCTGTCTGAAGCGGTCGCGCCAGGGCTTGCGACGCTCGGGTTC
The DNA here is from genome assembly GCF_900112685.1 of Roseivivax sediminis. Taxonomy (GTDB): domain Bacteria; phylum Pseudomonadota; class Alphaproteobacteria; order Rhodobacterales; family Rhodobacteraceae; genus Roseivivax; species Roseivivax sediminis. Next base: position 156,793 of record NZ_FOMS01000006.1, on the reverse strand, counting down.
ATGCTGCCGTCGACGCCGCTTCATGTGTTGATGTTCCGTCGCATGGCGCGTCCCGTGGTCATGACCAGCGGAAACATGTCGGACGAGCCTCAGGCGACAGACGATGCGCAGGCGGCCAGCACGCTCGGCGCGATCACGCCCTATGCCCTGGTCCACGACCGTGAGATCGCCAACCGGGTAGATGATTCGGTGGTGCGGTCGATGGTCGGGAAGGTCCGGGTGCTGCGGCGTGCGCGCGGCTATGCGCCGGCTTCCATCGCGTTGCCGGAGGATTTTGCCGAAGCGCCGGAAGTGCTGGCCTTCGGCCCCGAGCTGAAAGCGACCTTCTGTCTCGTCAAGGATAGCCGTGCGGTGCTGTCGCAGCATCAGGGCGACCTCGAGGACGCAGCCACGTTCGATGACTACGGCAGGAACCTCGCGCTGTTTGAGGCTCTCTTCGACCACAAGCCGCAGGCTATCGCCTGCGACATGCATCCGGACTACCTGTCCGCCAAAATGGCGAGGGAGCGTGCAGAGCACGCCAGCCTCCCGCTGGTCGAGGTCCAGCATCATCACGCCCACATGGCCTCCTGCCTCGCCGAGAACGGGTGGCAGCTTGACGCGCCCGCAGCACTGGGCGTCGTACTCGACGGGCTTGGTTGGGGGACGGACGCGACGATCTGGGGCGGTGAGTTCCTGCTGGGATCCTATCGCGGCTACGAGCGCCTGGGGACCTTCAAGCCCGTCGCCATGCCGGGTGGAGCGCAGGCCTCGCGGGAACCCTGGCGGAATCTCTATGCCCATCTGATGGCCGAGATGGGCTGGGCGCATTTCGCCATGAATTTCGGCGATCTTGAGCTGTTCGGCAAGCTGTCGGCCAAGCCCCGCCCGACACTCGATTCGATGATCCGCAACGGCGTGAATTCGCCGGCAGCCTCGTCTTGCGGACGTCTGTTCGATGCGGTCGCGGGGGCGCTTGGCATCTGCTTTGAGCGCCAGGCCTATGAGGGCGAGGCGGCGATCCGGCTCGAAGCCGTCGTCTGCCGGCGCACGCTTGTCGAAGAAGGTGACGAACTCGCCTATCCGCTGACGATCCCCAACCTGAAGGGCTCAGGCCTGCCCTATATTGAACCGCTCGGCATGTGGAATGCCATCCTCGGCGACCTCGTCCTCGGGACGCCCGTCCCGGTCATGGCCGCCCGCTTCCACAAGGGACTGGCGAAGGCAGTCGCGGCCATGGCGCTCAAGCTTGCGCGCCGAGAGGACGAGGCCGGCCCGCGTTTCGACACGGTCGCGCTCTCCGGCGGCTGTTTCCAGAACAGCGTCCTGCTCGAGGAGACGGTTCGCCGCCTTGAGCAGAAGGATTTCAACGTCCTTACCCACGCTAAGGTGCCCGCCAATGACGGCGGTGTTTCGCTTGGCCAGGCAGCAGTCGCCGCTGCACATCTTATCGATGCCGGGATGACCCGGCGAAAGGGAGGAAGCTCATGTGCCTCGGTATTCCGGGACGGATCGTAAGGATCGATGACGCGGCGAAGAAACTCGCGACGGTCGATGTCAGCGGCGTGCGGCGCCAGATCAACATCGCCTGCGTGGTCGATGAGGCGCATCCAGTTGAATCCTGCATCGGCGACTGGGTGCTCGTGCATGTCGGCTTCGCCATGAGCCGCATCGACGAGCACGAGGCGGCGCAAACGCTGAAGATACTGACCGAACTCGGCGAGGCGCAGGCCGAGATAGAGGCGATGCGTCAAAGCTCGGTACATTAGGGAGGATCGAAAAATGTCCCAAGAAGGCGCTCTTCAAGGGTTATATCCGTACCTGCACGGGAAGGCGCAGGACCCCGCGAAACTTGAGGCGGCACTGCTGCATTCGGTCGCCGAGAAGGCGCGCGACTCGCGCGAGACCAGCGAGCGCTTCTTCGGTGGTCAGGCCGAAATACTTGTCGCGGCAGCGCATACGCTGGCCGATGTGTACCGGCGCAACGGCCAACTCTTCTCGATGGGCAACGGCGGATCGAGCTGCGACGCCTCGCATGTGGCAGTCGAGTTCGTGCATCCCGTCACTGCAGGGCGGCCGGCACTCGCGGCGACCAACCTCGTCGCCGATCTTGCCATGATCTCGGCGGTTGGCAACGACCTCGGCTTCGACCATGTCTTCGTGCGCCAACTCGTGGCGCATGCCAGGAAGGGTGACGCGCTGATCGGCATTTCGACCAGCGGCAACTCGCAGAACCTGATCGCCGCCTTCCAGAAGGCGAAGGAAATGGGCGTCGCCACCATCGGCCTCACCGGCGGCGACGGCGGCAAGATGAAATCGTCCGGCGCGGTCGACCACTGCCTCGTTGTGCCGTCGACCTCGATCCACCGCATCCAGGAATGCCACGTTGCAGCCTACCACATCCTTTGGGATCTCGTGCACACACTGCTCGCGGACCAAAGGGGCTCCGCGGCCGGCAAGGAGAAGGTCCAATGAAATTCGCAGACGAATTCCGCGACCGTGACAAGGCCAGGGCGCTGGTCCGCGAGATCGAAACGCTTGCCGACCAGATCGAGATAACCAGGACCCGGCCGCTGAACATCATGGAAGTGTGCGGCGGCCACACGCACTCGATCTTCCGCTACGGGTTGGAAGGCATGCTGCCGCCTTCCATCGAACTGGTGCATGGGCCGGGCTGTCCGGTCTGCGTTCTTCCTATGGGCCGCGTCGACGACTGCGTGGCGATCGCCGAGCGGCCCGGGGTGATTTTCACGACCTTCGGCGACGCCATGCGCGTTCCCGGATCAAAGAAGAGTCTTATGCAAGCCAAGGCCGACGGCGCCGACGTGCGCATGGTCTATTCGCCGATGGATGCGCTGGCGCTTGCCCGCAACAATCCCGACCGCGAGGTGGTCTTCTTCGGCCTCGGCTTCGAGACGACGATGCCTTCGACGGCGCTCACGGTGCTGCAGGCTGAGGCCGACGGCATCGAGAACTTTTCGGTCTTCTGCAATCACATCACCATTGTGCCGACGATCAAGGCGATCCTCGACAGCCCGGACCTGCATCTCGACGGCTTTCTCGGGCCCGGGCACGTCTCCATGGTGATCGGCACAGCACCCTACGAGTTCATCGCCGACTTCTACAAGCGGCCGATGGTGGTAGCGGGCTTCGAGCCGCTCGATGTGCTGCAGTCGATCTGGATGATCCTGAAGCAGATCTCGGAAGGCAGGGCCGAGATCGAAAACCAGTACAAGCGCATCGTTCCGGAAGCCGGCAACGACCCGGCGCTTGCGGCCGTCGCCAGGGTCTACGAGTTGCGCGAGTTCTTCGAATGGCGGGGCCTTGGCTCGATCGATCATTCAGGCGTCAAGGTGCGCGATGAATACGCCCGCTTCGATGCCGAGCGAAAGTTCGCAATCCCCAACGTGAAGATCGCCGACCCGAAATCCTGCCAGTGCGGCGAGGTGTTGAAGGGCGTGCTGAAACCGTGGCAGTGCAAGGTGTTCGGCACGCTCTGCACGCCCGAGACGCCGCTCGGCGCGCTGATGGTTTCGCCGGAGGGTGCGTGCGCCGCATACTATCAGTATGGCGGCGTCAAGCCACAGCGCGATGAAACGATGGCGGCTGCGACATGAACGTCATGCCACGGCCACCGAAACGTAGACTCGGCCAGGTCCATGTGCCGGCGGTGACGCTTTCCCATGGCGGCGGCGGCAAGGCGATGAAGGACCTTATCGACGATGTCTTCATCAGCGTATTTGCTACCGGCTCGCCCGAAGCGCTGGAGGACCAGGCGCGCTTCGATCTTGCCGCTCTCGCCGCCCATGGCGACCGGCTCGCCTTCACTACGGACTCCTTCGTCGTAGACCCGTTGTCTTTCCCCGGCGGCGATATCGGCAAGCTCGCCGTTTTCGGCACGGTGAATGACCTCGCCGTCGGCGGTGCAAAGCCTCTCTATCTTTCCTGCGCCGTCGTGATCGAGGAAGGCATGAAGATCGACGAACTGCGGCGCATCGCGCTCTCCATGGCGAAAGCAGCGGCAGAGGCCGGAGTCACCATCGTGACCGGAGACACCAAGGTGGTGCAGCGCGGCGCCTGCGACAAGCTGTTCATCACAACGACCGGCGTCGGCGTTATCCCGCCTGACCGGATCCTTGGCATCGATACGGTGCGACCGGGCGACGGCATCCTGGTCAACGGCCTGCTCGGTGACCACGGCGCGGCGATCCTCGCCGCGCGCGGCGATCTCGCGCTCGAGTCGGAAATCCTCAGCGACTGCGCCCCGCTGCACGGGCTGATCGATGCGCTGCTTGAGGCTGCGCCCGGCACGCGCTGCATTCGCGACGCGACGCGCGGCGGCATCGCCACGGTGCTGAATGAAATTGCCGAAGCCTCCGGCGTCTCGATCGAGATCGACGAGGGGGCAGTGCCGCTGCGCGAGGAAGTGCGCGGCTTCTGCGAGATTCTCGGGCTCGACCCGCTCTATCTTGCCAATGAAGGCAAGATTGTCGTTGCCGTGCCTGCCGAGGAGATCGACGCTGCGCTTGCAGCACTTCGCGCGCACCCGCTCGGGGCGGGTTCCTCGCTGATCGGCCGCGCCAGTCGCGGCGAGGCTGGCAGGGTGACGATGCAGACCGTCTTCGGTGGGCGACGGATCGTCGACATGCTGGTCGGCGAACAATTGCCGCGCATCTGTTGAGGTCGAGATGCACGAACTCAGCATCACCCGCAACATAGTGTCGATCGTCGAAGAGGCGGCAAAGGGCCGTCGCGTGAAGCGCGTCGCAATCGACGTCGGGAAGCTGGCGGGAGTGATGCCGGATGCGCTGGCGTTCTGCTTCGATGTGGTTGCAAAGGGCACAGCGCTCCATGGCGCTCGGCTCGATATCAACGAGATCGCCGGCCGCTGCCGCTGCCGCGACTGCGGCGGCGAATTCGAGACCGCCAGCCTGTACCAGGCTTGCGCCTGCGGCTCGCGACGTGTCGAGAGGATCGCCGGCGAAGAACTGAAGATAAGAGAGATGGAAGTAGAGGAGGCAGCCTGATGTGCGTGACCTGCGGATGCGGATCGAAGGCCGAGGCCCGGATGATGAACCTTCAGACCGGCGCGGAGCTGCCGCTCGGTGACAATCACGCGGACGATCATGTGCACGCCCATGCGCATCATCACGACCACCGCCACCAGCACGGTCACGCGCACGAGCATTCTCATGCCCACGATCACGGCGACGGCAATGTCCACGAGCACAGGCATAGCCATTCTCACGACCATCATCACGCCGACGACGAACTGCACGATCACGAGCATCACGATCACCACCATCACGGGCATGGTGGCCATGATCACACCACGAGCGTGGTCGATCTGGAGGCTCGCATACTGGCCAAGAACGACCAACTCGCCACGCGCAATCGCGGCTGGTTCGAGGGCCGGGAGATCCTTGCGCTGAACATCGTCAGCTCTCCGGGCGCGGGCAAGACGACGCTGCTCGAGCGCACCATCCGCGACCTCAAGGACGAACTGCCCATCTTCGTGATCGAGGGCGACCAGGCGACCGTCAATGACGGCGAACGCATCCGCGCCGCGGGAGCAGCGACCGTTCAGATAAATACGGGTGCCGGTTGCCATCTGGAAGCCGACATGATCGCTCGGGGGCTCGACGAGTTGAAGCCGCAGGTCGGTTCGATGGTGCTGATCGAGAATGTTGGCAACCTCGTTTGTCCTGCGCTGTTCGATCTGGGCGAACGGGCCAAGGTCATCGTCCTGTCCGTTGCCGAGGGCGACGACAAGCCGCTCAAATACCCGCACATGTTCCAGGCAGCGGACCTGATGATCGTCAACAAGACCGATCTGCTCCCGTACGTCGACTTCGACGTCGATACCGCGATCGCGAATGCGCGCAAGGTCAATCCGTCTATCCAGGCGATAAGTCTCTCCGTCCGCACCGGCGACGGCATGGCGGCCTGGTACGAGTGGTTGCGCGACCATCGGGGGGAGATCGTCTGACCAACTGAAAAGTCCCAACCGAACCGTAGTGACGCAGCCTGTTGTTCGCTGCCGCATTCAACAGCGGCGAGCGCGTTGGTTGTTGGAAGGATACACATAAGTATTTGAAATATATAACTATTTTGTCGCCCCTGTTGACGGTATGAAGTTTTCTCAATATCGTCTTACGGCACCAACTTGGAGGGATAACAACATGAGCAGAATGTTCACGGCGGGATTCGCCGCGCTTGCGCTAAGTGCAGTCCCGAGCGTTGCGCTCGCCCATACGGGCGTCGGCGATACGCATGGCTTCATGCATGGCTTCAGCCATCCGATCGGCGGCCTGGATCATGTGCTCGCCATGGTCGCGGTCGGCATGTTCGCGGCCTATGTCGGTGGCCGTGCGCTGTGGCTGGTGCCGGCGACGTTCGTGCTGATGATGGCAGTGGGCGGAGCGCTCGGCATCGCCGGTGCGCCGGTGCCGTTCGTCGAACTCGGCATCGTTGCTTCGGTGATCGTGCTCGGCCTGGCGGTCGCATTGCAGTGGCATGTGCCGACGGCGGCGGCGATGGCGCTGGTCGGGTTCTTCGCGATCTTCCACGGTCATGCGCATGGAGCGGAAATTCCAGCAGGCGTATCGGGCCTTGAATATGCTCTGGGCTTCATGTTCGCCACAGCCGTTCTGCACGCTATCGGCGTAGGAATCGGCTTCGGTTTCAGCCAAGTGGGCGCTCGCATCTCACGTGCTGCGTTGCAGGCGGGCGGTGGAGCCATGGCCTTGGCTGGAGTGGCGATACTGACCGGCTATCTCTGAGGGGAAGGACGACAGAGGAGCGTCCGATGGTACGATCGCCTGGCTGCGAACGATGCCAATGACGGCATGAAGCAGGTTGCCGGATTGCAATGCAGTGAGGCAACCACGTTCTGGACAGGCGATCACGTCCATCGTCAGCATCCGAAGGCGCGATAGGGGAGCGTGTGAAGCCGGAGGAAGACGATGTCCGCGAATAGCGGTATGGGTGTTGCGAAGATCAGAATGCGTATCAAGCAGGGTCGGTCGATCCCGCAGCTTCATCATCGAGATCCCGCGCCTGACGCTGCACGGCTGAACGGATCCGGACAATACTAGGTCGTGTTGACAAAGTGGATTCCCAAATCAGGTGAATTCTGATTCAAAACTCCTCTTTATGGGGAGTGATGATGGCGCGCGGCGATCTGACCGATGAAGAATGGTCAATAATCGAAGAGTTCTTACCCGCAGAGCGTGGTCGAAAATCCCGACCTGCTCACGATAATCGGCGGTTCCTCGATGGCATGCTGTATGTGCTGCGGGTCGGGTGCCCCTGGCGCGACATGCATGAGCGCTATGGCAAGTGGAACTCGGTCTATGTCCGGTTCCGGCGCTGGGCCGAACAGGGCGTCTGGGACGCCATCCTTGAAACGTTGGTCCAGATGGGGCTGACCGATGACTGGCAGCACATGATCGACAGCACTACCGTCCGGGGCCATGTATCGGCAGCCGGCGCAAAAGGGGGACTCATAAGGAAGCTTTTGGTCGATCACGCGGCGGCTTTACGTGCAAAGTCCACGCCCGCTGTGACAATCAGGGACGCCCTCTCGGCTTTGTCCTGACAGGCGGGCAAGCCTCGGACTATGGCGCGGTCGGCGAACTCATGGCCCTGCCGGTCAACAAGCCAAAGGCAATTCTGGCCGACAAAGGCTATGATGGCGACGCTGTTCGAGAAGCCTTGCTGCTACAAGGCATCTTGCCGGTCATCCCGCCAAAGGCCAATCGCAAGGCCCATATTCCTTGCGACTACCGACGCTACAAGGATCGCAATCGTATCGAGCGCATGTTCGGGTATCTCAAGCACATGCGCCGCATCGGCACTCGGTATGAGAAAACGGCCCTGTCATTCGCAAGCTTTCTCAACCTCGCAGCCATCCGCAGGTGGTTAAAGGACTTTGTCAACACGACCTAGACATGGAATCGTTCAGAGACGCCCGGAAGTAGCGCTGAACTTACGCGTCCCGTTGTGACTTCGACCCTCTCCGCTTCGCGCTCGCAAAACCCCTGTCTGTGCCGATGAACCGCTCCAGCATCGGCACGATGAGCTTGATGGGGTCGGAGGCGGGCTGGCCGGACTCGCGGGCCAGGACTTCGGCGTAGGCGACAAGATCGCGGTGAAGCGGCCCCGGCAGTTCCACCGTGACCTTTACCGGTTTGTCCTCGATGATGGGGCCGAGTTTCAGCTTGGTCATGGTCAGCCTCCGGCTGGCTCGAATACAAGATCGCGGGTCACGATGACCCTGACCGGGAAACCGGGCCGGATGGTCAGCGTTGGGGCGACCTGCAACTGGCGCTGGACGATCTGCTGGCCGGCCTGATTGATGGTGTCCTGCGCCCCATCCCGGATGGCGCGGATCAGTCGGTTCTCGTCATCGGTGGCAAGTTCGGCGCCGATGCCAAGCAACGTCGAAAGCCCGGCCGCCTTCATCAGATCCCACCAGTGGTAATCGACGCCATCCTCGAGCCCGGCATAGCCGGAAGTATCCGCGCCCTGCAGTCGTTCCAGAACAATCGAGCGGCCGCCTGGCAGGATCAGGCGGTTCCACACAAGCAACACGCGGCGCTGACCGAAGGTCACGCCGTCATCGTATTGGCCAATGATCCTCGTCCCCTGCGGAATCAGGAGCAGCGATCCGGTCGGGCTGTCATAGACGTTCTCCGTGACTTGGGCGGTGATCTGGCCGGGAAGGTCGGAGCGGATGCCGGTGATGAGCGCGGCCGGGATCACGGACCCGGCCTGAAGGATGTAGGGCGATGCCGGCGGCGTGACGCGATCGGGGGCAACGATCTGCCGGTCCACCGGCCCGTTGAGGAATGCCGTGTGCCGATCCTGCGTGGCAATCTGGTCGAGCTGACCGGTCAGGTCGAGGCCGGCGAGGTCCGTGCCGGTTCCGGGCGCGGCGCCCGTGCCCGGTGCGGTCAGGAAGAAGACGCGGCTCAATCGGGCGGCCTCTTCCTCGGCCAGGCGGCGTTCCTCTTCCGGATCGACGGCAGGCGCGGTGATGGCGGGCACCGTCACCGGCTGCCCGCGTGTCTGCGCATCGAGGATGGGGCGACCGAGGTCGCCGGGCAGCGCCGGGCCCAGGAGCGGGCCGGTATAGTCGGACGGTAGGCCGGACAGGCCGTCCGCCGTCGGTCGGTTCTCGGTCGAATAGAGTTCTTCCCCTCCCGGTCCCGCATCGCGGGTCTGGAGCGCGTAGATCAGCGCGCCGCCGATGCCGAGCAGCGCGACGGCGCCGACGCCGGCTAGCATCTTGCGGGACAGGCGGGTGACGCGCGGCGGTTCGGCGCGCAGCCGCATCGGCGCGGTGGTATCCGTGATGGTGCTGTTTTCGGTCATGAGGGGGAGGCTCCGATGGCGGCGGGTCGAGCGGCGGCCTGCCTTTGCTCGATACGGACGATCCTGACGACCTGCTGGCGGCTGCCGCTGCCAAGGCGCAGCTCGGCCGCGCCGAACAGGCGGTCAACTATCAGGACGTTCTGGTGGATGCGGCTGTTGACGATCTGCGGTTCGCCATCGTTGCCAAGCACGAAGATCGGCGGCATCTCGCCCTGCACGATGCCGCGCGGGAAGACGACATAGACGCGGCGGCCGTCGTCGAAGACGGAGATCGGCCGCCAGGGAGGGCTGTCGCCGGTCAGGCCATAGCGATAATTGCGCGCCGCCTCGACCGGAATGACCGGGGCGGCCGGAACGGTCGGGCGCTGACCGGCAGGCGGTGCGGGATAGGCCCAGGCCACGGCCGGCATGTAGAGCGATTCCCGCGCGCGCAGCTCGATCATGTAGATGCGGCGGTCGGTGGTGATGACGAGATTGGTCGAGATGTCCGGCCGCGTCGGCTTCACCAGCACATGCACACGGCGAGTCGTTCCCGAACCGCTTGCCGTATCGCCGATGATCCAGCGGGCGGTGTCGCCGGCCGCGATCGGTCCCGCGCCGGTCAGGCTCTCTCCCGGCTCCAGCGCAATCGTCGTGATCTGCCCGACGGCGGCATAGACCTGATAGAGCGCGCCTTCCGACCAGGGATAAATCTGGATGGCGTTGTAGTACCCCTCGCGTCGTGGCTCGACGCGGGCGGCGGCGTTGGCGTTCTCGACGCGGCCTGCCGGCGAGCTGGCCGCGGTTCCGCCCCGCGCGACGGTCCAAGCCGGCGGCGTGTGCAGCGGCCGCGGCCGTTCGTCGGTTGCGGTCGTCTGCACCACGGGCAGCGCGGGCACGTCGGCATCATAGGTGAACTGCGGCGTGCGGTTCGTGGCGCAAGCGCTCAGTGCGGTTGCAGAAAGCAGCAGAACCAGAAGACAGGATTTACAGAAAACCGCAGAACCGAATTCGCGCTTCGTCTTGCGGGTCATTGGCTCATCTCCCGCGACCAGTTGATGGCATTGACATAGATGCCGAGCGGATTGGCGCGCAGGCGCTCGGCGTTGCGCGGCGTCTGGATCACGATGGTGAGGATCGCCGTCCACCGCTCGGTGGTGGAGAGCTGGCCGTTCTCGTAATGGCGCTCGGTCCATGCCACGCGGAAGCTGTCGGGCGAGGCCCGGATTACGCTCGACACTTCGACGGCGATCTGCTGGCGGCCGATACGAGTGAACGGATCGTTGGCGCGGGCATAGTCGTTGAGCGCCGCCGCGCCGCGATCCGTCGTGAACTCATAAGCGCGCAGCCAGTTCTGGCGGACGATGATGGCGTCGGCCGGGATCGCGCGGACCTGTTCGATGAAGCGGCCGAGATGGAAGGCGATCTGCGGATCGGTGGGCCGATAGTCTGCCGTGGCCGGCGCGACCGCCTGCGCCTGGCCAAGACTGTCGACCTGTACCACCCAGGGCACGATCGTCCCGCGCGTCGTTTGCCAGACAAGAGCGGCGGAAAAGCCGGCCGACAGGATCAGTGAGCCGAAGGCCATGTAGCGCCAGTTTTTCGCCTGCACGCGGGCCGAGCCGATGCGCTCGTCCCATGCCTGAGCGGCCTTCTGATAGGGCGTCTCGGGTTCCGGCGATTTGCCGTAATGGGTCGATGGTCGTTTGAAGAGGTTCATGAGCGGTCGCTTTCGGAAAGATTGACGGAAGAACCGGAGCCGTGGCCGTCGCCGGAACGGACTGCATGCGCGGCCATGGTGGTGCCGTGGTTGAGCGCCTGCCGGCGCTGCATACGTTGCGCCCATGCGGGCGGGCCACTGACAGGGGCGGAAGATGATGCGGCCGCGACGTCCCGCGCGCCGCCGACTGTGCCCATGGATGATGTCCCGCCACCTGCGGCAAAGCCCGCGCGGGCGCCCTCGGCGAAGCTGGATTTGACGGATGCTCCAGCGCGGGTCGCGGCACGTTTGAGGGGTGAGACGGCGGCCGACCCTGCGGCGCGAGCAACACCGCCGAGTCCCGAGGCGACACCGGCAGCCTCGGTCTGGCCGAGCGAGTTGACGCTGTAGGCCGCGCTTGCTGCCCCTGCCGCGGTTGCACCGCCGCGAACGGCCGCGGCTCCGCCCGAAAGAGCAGCAGCGCCACCTCTTGCACCGAGCATGGCCGCGCCGCCCGCCGCCGCACCACCGGCGAGCAGCATGCCGCCGGCGGCCAGACCGGTGCCCACGGCCGAACCTGCGCCGAGCTGCGGCCCGCCCGAGACAATCCCTGAGGCGATGCCGGGACCGAAAATGCCTAGGCCCAGCAGCGACAGGGCCGCGAGCACGATAGCCATGGCGTCGTCGATGGTGGGCGTCGCCCCGCCGAACCCGGCCGTGAATTGCGAAAACAGCGTCGAGCCGATGCCGATGATGACGGCCAGCACCAGGACCTTGATGCCGGAGGACATCACGTTGCCCAACACGCGCTCGGCCATGAAGGCGGTCTTGCCGAACAGGCCGAAGGGGATCAGCACAAAGCCGGCGAGCGTGGTCAATTTGAACTCGATCAGGGTGACGAAGAGCTGTACGGCGAGGATGAAGAAAGCGAGGATGACCAGTGCCCAGGCGAACAGCAGGCAGGCGATCTGGATGAAGTTCTCGAAGAAGCTCCAATAGCCCATCAGGTCAGAGATGGACTCGAGCAGCGGGCGACCGGCGTCGAGGCCGGTCTGCGCGACACGGCCGGGGCGCATCAGGTCGGCGGCGCTGAACCCGGTGCCCGACGCCATGAGGCCGAGGCCGGCGAAGGAGTCGAAAACGATCCTCGCCAGATTGTTCCAGTTGCCGATGATGTAGGCGAAGATCCCAATGAAGAGCGTCTTCTTCACCAGCCGCGCGATGATGTCGTCATCGGCGCCCCAGGCCCAGAACAGCGCGGCCAGCGTCACGTCGATGACGATCAGAGTGGTGGCGATGAACGCGACCTCGCCGCCGAGCAGGCCGAAGCCGCTGTCGATGTAGGAGGTGAAGACCCCGAGGAAATTATCGATGACGCCTGTGCCGCCCATCGGTCATTCCCTGGTGCCGGATTGCGGGACTGCGGGTGCTGGCGCAGGTGCGCGACCCAGGAAACGGTCGCGGCTTTCGGCCCAGGCGGTGAGGCAATCGGCGTTGCGGGTCGCGGCCTCGCCGAGTTGCTGGCACCGGCGCAGCGTCGCCCGCAAGGGATCGGCCGGAGGCTGGAGCGCCGGTGCCGTCGTGGCCGGTGCGGGATCGTCCTTGCGGGTCATCTCGACCACCGTGACCGTGATCGCGACGGCAACGAAGGCGACCGCGCCGATCCGTGCGAGGATCTTTCCCTCCATCGCTTTCCCCTTTCCGGCCGTCCGCCGCCTCAGTTGCTACCGTTGAACATCTGCGCGTTGCCGGGCTGGTAGCCCGAGCCCGGCGTCAGGAAACGCTCGCGCTGGACACGGCCCTGCTCGGCGGCGGTTGCGCGCTCGGCGTCGATGAGCGCTTCAGAGCGGCCGTTGGCCGACATCACGGCGATCAGATCGGAAAGCTGCTGTGATTGGAGCGCGAGAAGCTGGTTGCCGGCCTGCGTGGCTTGCAGGGCACCGGCAGCATTCTGGCTCCGGCCGACAAGTTCGGACATTTGGTTGCGGTTGGTCTCGATATTGCCGACGACTCCGGCCTGAACGCGCATGGCGTCCTGCAAGCCGCCCACCGTGTTCTCCCATCGGCTGCGCGCATCGGCGACCAGCTGCTGGTCGGTGGCCGAGAGCGAGACGTTGCCATATTGCTGCTGGAACGCCTGGTCGATGTTCTGCACGTCGAAGGCGATGCTTTGCGCTTGGCTCAAAAGCTGCTGCGTGCGCTGGACGTTCTGCTGGATCTGCTGGAGCGCCGAATATGGCAGGCTCGCGAGGTTGCGGGCCTGATTGATGAGCATCTGCGCTTCGTTCTGGAGTTGCTGAATCTGGTTGTTGATCTGTTCCAGCGACCGGGCCGCGGTCAGAAGGTTCTCGGCGTGGTTGGTCGGGTCATAAACGATCCGGCCGAAGCCGAAGAGCGCATGCGCAGGACTGGCCAGCATGGGTGAAATTGCAATGGGCGCGGCGAGCGCCAGCGCGATGACGGACGCGCTGGCGAGGCGGGGAACGAGAATACGGATCATGGCAATATCTCCTCTTCGGTCAGGGTGGGTTCGAGGGGTTCTCCGGCCGGAATGGAGCCGTCCGGCTGGAACTCTGTCGGGTCGCCAGGCGCCGCCGCCCCTTCCGTTGTGTCTGGCGCGGTGGTTTCCGGTCGCTCAGTGAGATTGGTGAGATCGGGGATCAGGTCGGTGGCCCACTCGACGCGGCGAAGGCGCAGCCAAGCCGTCAGGAATTCGTCGCGGCCGTGTTCGGCAACGATGCGCTCGATGGCCGCCTGGTCGGATTTGGCGGAGGCGGCGCAGAGAGCGAGCCCGACTTCGCTGAGGCCCAGCTCGAACAGGCGGTTGCCGCGCCGGGACTGGCAGTAATAGTCCCGCTTGGGCGTTGCCCGGGCGAGGATCTCGATCTGGCGGTCGTTGAGGCCGAAGCGGCGATAGATGGCCGTGATCTGCGGTTCGATGGCGCGCTCGTTGGGCAGCAGGAGGCGCGTCGGGCAACTCTCGATGATGGCAGGCGCGATATTGCTGCCGTCGATGTCGCTGAGCGACTGCGTGGCGAAGACGACGGAGGCGTTCTTCTTCCTGAGCGTCTTCAACCACTCGCGGAGCTGGCCGGCAAAGCCCTCGTCGTCCAGCGCAAGCCAGCCCTCGTCGATGATGAGCAGGGTCGGGCGGCCGTCGAGCCGGTCGCCGATGCGATGGAAAAGGTAGGAAAGGACGGCCCGAGCCGCGCCGGTCCCGACCAGTCCCTCGATCTCGAACGCCTGTACATCGGCCGACCCCAGATGCTCGGATTCCGCATCGAGCAGCCGCCCATAGGCGCCGCCGACGCAAAACGGCCGGAGCGCCTGCTTCAAGTCATTCGACTGGAGCAGAACACTCAAGCCGGTGATGGTGCGTTCCCCGACTGGCGCGGATGCCAGCGAGGTCAGCGCCGTCCAGAGATGCTCCTTCACCTCGGGCGTGATCGTGACGCCTTCCCGCATGAGGATGGCGACGATCCAGTCCGCCGCCCAGGCGCGTTCATAGGTGTCGTGGATGCGGGCGAGCGGCTGGAGCGCGACAATCCCCGCGTCACCGTCGGTCAGGCCGCCGCCGAGGTCATGCCAGTCGCCGCCCATGGCGAGCGCGGCGGCGCGGATCGAGCCGCCGAAATCGAAGGCGAAGAGCTGGCTTCCCACGTAGCGGCGGAACTGAAGCGCCATCAGCGCGAGCAGCACGGACTTGCCGGCGCCCGTGGGGCCAACGACAAGGGTGTGGCCGACGTCGCCGACATGAAGGGAAAACCGGAACGGGGTCGATCCCTCGGTCTTGCCGTAAAGCAAGGGGGGCGAACCGAAATGCTCGTCCCGTTCCGGCCCCGCCCACACGGCGCTGAGGGGGATCATGTGGGCAAGGTTGAGCGTCGAGATGGGCGGCTGACGGACGTTCGCATAGGCGTGTCCGGGCAGTGAGCCGAGCCAGGCATCGACGGCGTTGACGGTTTCGGGCATGGCCGTGAAATCGCGGCCCTGAATAACTTTCTCGACCAGGCGCAGCTTCTCTTGCGCCACGCGTGGATCGGCGTCCCAGACGGTGACGGTCGCCGTGACATAGGCCATGCCGGCGACATCCGATCCGAGTTCCTGCAGGGCCATGTCGGCGTCGGCGGCCTTGTTGGCGGCATCCGTGTCGACCAACGCGGATTGCTCGTTGGTCATCACCTCTTTCAGGATTGCCGCGATGGACTTGCGCTTGGCGAACCATTGGCGGCGGATTCGGGTGAGCAGCCGCGTCGCATCGGTCTTGTCCATGAGGATGGCGCGCGTCGACCAGCGATACGGGAAGGCGAGCCGATTCATCTCGTCGAGCAGACCCGGCGTCGTCGCGGTCGGGAAGCCCACGATGGTCAGGACGCGCAGATGTTGCTCGCCAAGGCGCGGCTCCAACCCTCCGATCAAGGGTTGATCGGCGAGCAGCGCGTCGAGATGCATCGGCACCTCGGGCACGCGCACGCGGTGCCGGTTCGTGGAAACCGCCGCATGAAGGTAGGTCAGCGTCTCGCCGTCATCCAGCCAGCGGCATTCGGGCATGAATCCGTCCATGAGCGCCAGCACGCGGTCGGTGCGATCGATGAAGCCACGCAGGGCTTCCCACGGATCGACGCCCGTTTTGTCCCGACCCTCATAGAGCAAGGCCTCGGTGCGGGCCGCTTCTTCGGCAGGCGGCAGATAGAGGAAGGTCAGATAGTATCGGGACTCGAAGTGGCTTCCGTCCTCCTCGAACTGCGCCTTCCGCTCGGCGTCGACCAGGGCCGAGGCCGCGTCGGGAAACGTGCTCTCGGGATATTGCTGCGCCGTAAGCCGAACGGCTTCGACGAAGATGCTCCAGCCGGAACCGAGACGGCGGAAGGCGTTGTTGATGCGTCCGGCAACCGCGACCAACTCGGCTGCGACGGCGGAATCCAGATCGGGACCGCGGAATTTCGCGGTGCGCTGGAAGCTCCCGTCTTTGTTGAGCACGACGCCCTGACCGATGAGCGCCGCCCATGGCAGGTAGTCGGCGAGGCGCGTGTTGCGGTTGCGATATTCGGCGAGATTCATCATCGGTCCGGCTCCTTCAGGCCGCCAGGTAGCCGGGAAGCTTGAGATGCCGCCGCCCGACCTCGACGAAGAGCGGGTCGCGCTTTGCCGCCCAGACGGCCGCGAAATGTCCGACAGCCCAGATGACGATCCCGGCCAGCCAAAGCTGGAGCCCGAGCCCGACTGCGCCGGCCAGCGTCCCGTTCAGGATCGCGATCGAGCGCGGCGCCCCGCCAAGCAGGATCGTCTCGGTCAGCGCCCGGTGGACCGGGACAGTGAAGCCCGGCACGGCATCGAGTTGTTCAAAGCTGCCCGCCATCAGACGAGCGCCCCGCCGCCGAAAGAGAAAAACGACAGGAAGAAGCTCGATGCCGCGAAGGCGATGGAGATGCCGAAGACGATCTGGATCAGGCGCCGGAAACCGCCGCCGGTATCGCCGAAGGCCAGCGTCAGGCCGGTAACGATGATAATGATAACCGCGACGATCTTGGCGACCGGTCCCTCGATGGATTCGAGGATGGATTGCAGCGGCGCTTCCCACGGCATCGATGAGCCGGAGGCGTATGCGGCGGGCGCCATGAGCAAGCTGACATAGGTGGCGGCTGCCACCGTCGCGATATGACGGCGAAAACGCGGGGCATTGCGGATCATTCTGGACTTCCTTCCGGGTCGGTTGCGGGGATGATGCGGTAGTCGCCGTCGGTGCCGAGTCCTTCGACGCGGGCGAGTTCGGCCAGCCGGCGCGCGGAACCGCGCCCGGACAGGACGGCAACGAGGTCGATGGTCTCGGCGATTAGCGCGCGCGGGACGGTGACGACTGCTTCCTGAATGAGCTGCTCGAGGCGGCGCAGCGCGCCGATACCGGAACCGGCATGGATGGTGCCGATGCCACCCGGATGGCCGGTGCCCCATGCCTTGAGCAGGTCGAGCGCTTCGGAACCGCGCACTTCGCCGATGGGGATGCGGTCCGGGCGCAGGCGAAGCGAGGAACGGACCAGATCGGACAGCGTCGCCACGCCGTCTTTTGTCCGCATAGCGACAAGATTGGGCGCCGCGCATTGCAGCTCGCGCGTGTCCTCGATGATGACGACGCGATCCGCACCTTTCGCCACTTCGGCGAGCAGAGCGTTGGTGAGCGTGGTCTTGCCCGTGCTGGTCCCGCCCGCGACGAGGATGTTGGCGCGCGACGCGACAGCTTCGCGCAGCCTCAAAGCCTGGTGGACGGTCATAATCCCGGCGGCCACATAGTCATCGAGCGTGAACACCGCGATGGCGGGCTTCCTGATCGCGAAGGCCGGCGCGGCCACTACCGGCGGCAGCAATCCCTCGAACCGCTCTCCCGTCTCGGGTAGTTCGGCCGAGACACGCGGCGCCCTGGGATGGACTTCCGCGCCGACATGGTGGGCGACCAGCCGCACGATGCGCTCGCCATCGGCCGCGCGTAGCCGCTCCCCCGTATCGGCCAGGCCCTCCGACAGCCGGTCCACCCAGATGCGGCCGTCCGGGTTCAGCATCACCTCGACCACGGCGGGGTCTTCGAGCAGCCCTGAAATGGCGGACCCAAGCGCCGTGCGCAACATGCGCGCGCCGCGTGCGATTGCCTCCGGTTTGTCGTGAGTGGCAGTCATCTCGGCCCCGCTTCTTAACGGGGCGTGACAGACGGTCCCCGCATCGGGGTCGATTAAGAAAGCCCGAAATCCGGCCGGTTCAACACCTATTTACGCGTGTGCGGGCATCGGCGGAGATCGGCGGCAAATAGGATGGGTTGAAGGTTCAGGGCTGGTCGCCATTGACCCCAACTTGCTCTTGCAACGAACTGACGCCAGTCGAATCGACGTCGCGTGACAACTCTTTCAGGAACCTGTCTCCCGTCGCCAGCCTCCGGCCGAGGGTCTGCATGAAGCCCTCAAATCGCTCCACGCCCTTGGCTCGAGCCGACTCTTTTCCGGCCTCCGAGATTGGCGGCGTGATGGTCAGCCAGAAGCGGATGAAGAGCGAGAGGGTTTCGCCGAGGATGGCGAGATCTTCGTCCAGCCCGTCGATCTGGCGACCGAGCCTGTCGAGGCGGCGCGACATGGCCGCTCCCAGCCGATCCGCCGTGTCCCCGGACAGGAATGAGGCGACGGCCGCCTCGATGATCGCGGACTTTGACACCTTGCGCCGCAATGACAGCGCCTCGACCTGTTTCAGCAATTCCGGGTCGAAATAGACGTTCATGCGCGTGCGTTTGGTCACGTGGGGTCCTTCAAAGCTCGATGCCGTCATCGGGGTTCATCGACGCCTGCCGCGCGACCATGCGCATGCGGGAGCGCAAGGCGCGGGCCTTGGCGGCGTCTACATCGGGTTCGTCGTCGAGGATGTCGAATTCCCGCGCCGGAGAAGGCGGCGGCGGGACGATTTCCTCATGCTCGGGCAGTTCCGGTTCGCGGCGGATACCGGCATTGGCCGGATCGCCGGGAGCGCCTTCCGTGGCACCCGACGCCGATCGGTCTGCCGCGGCAATCACGCGGCGTGACCAGTCGTCGGTTGAGGGCGCCGGTGCGCAAGCCGGCCCGGCGGCCGGGTCGGGCGGGGCGAGGACACGCTCGGTGAACTGCGCATCCTCATAATAGCGGGCCTTGGTGGCGCGGATCGGCGGTATACCCGCCACCATGACGATTTCGTCGGTGGGCGGAAGCTGCATGATCTCGCCGGGTGTCATCAATGGCCGCGCGGTTTCCTGCCGCGACACCATGAGGTGCCCCAGCCAGGGCGCGAGCCGATGCCCGGCATAGTTGGTGGAGTCACGCAACTCGGTCGCGGTGCCCAGGGAATCTGAAACGCGCTTGGCGGTACGCTCGTCATTGGTGGCGAAGGCAACGCGAACATGGCAGTTGTCGAGAATGGAATTGTTCTGCCCGTAAGCGCGCTCGATCTGGTTGAGGCTCTGCGCGATCAGGAAGCTCTTGAGACCGTAGCCGGCCATGAAGGCGAGCGCCGATTCAAAGAAGTCGAGCCGGCCGAGCGCCGGGAACTCGTCCAGCATCAACAGCAGGCGATGACGTTGGCCGGACGTGGTCAGCTCTTCGGTGAGCCTGCGGCCGATCTGGTTGAGGATGAGGCGAATGAGCGGTTTGGTGCGGTTGATGTCGGACGGCGGCACGACGAGGTAGAGCGTGACGGGCTGGCGGCTGCCAACCAGATCGGCGATGCGCCAGTCGCAGCGCGAAGTCACCCGAGCTACCACGGGATCACGATACAATCCCAGGAACGACATGGCGGTAGACAGGACACCCGATCGCTCGTTCTCACTCTTGTTCAGCAATTCGCGCGCGGCCGAAGCGACGACGGGGTGGACGCCGGCCTCGCCCAGGTGCGGCGTATTCATCATGGCGCGCAAGGTCGCTTCGACCGGGCGGCGCGGGTCGGACAGGAAATTGGCGACACCGGCCAGTGTCTTGTCGGGTTCGGCGTAAAGCACATGCAGGATCGCGCCGACCAGCAGTGCGTGAGAGGTCTTTTCCCAGTGGTTGCGCTTGTCGAGGCTGCCTTCGGGATCGACCAGAATATCGGCGATGTTCTGCACATCGCGGACTTCCCATTCGCCCTGCCGCACTTCCAGCAGCGGATTGTAGGCTGAGGATTTCGCATTGGTCGGATCGAACAGCAGCACACGGCCGTGCCTGGCGCGAAAGCCGGCCGTCAGCGTCCAGTTCTCGCCCTTGATGTCGTGGACGATGCAGCTTCCCGGCCAGGTCAGCAGCGTCGGCACAACAAGGCCCACGCCCTTGCCGCTGCGGGTGGGTGCGAAGCACAAGACATGCTCCGGCCCGTCATGGCGCAGATAGTCGCGGTCATATTGGCCGAGCACCACACCGTCAGGGCCGAGGAGCCCGGCGGCACGGATTTCCCGATCCTCGGCCCAGCGTGCCGAGCCGTAGGTGGCGACGTTCTTTGCCTCCCGCGCCCGGATGATCGACATGAGGATAGCGGCGGCGATGGCGATGAAGCCGCCGGACGCGGCGATAATCGCGCCCTCGACGAAGATCGCAGGCGCATAGGCATCAAAGGAGAACCACCACCAGAAGAAGGCGGGCGGGTAGTAGACCGGCCAGCCGGCCAGATCGAACCACGGGTTGCCGAGTTGCGGCTGAAATCCGAGCCGCCATGCGGTCCATTGTGTCGCCGCCCAGGTCATCACCAGAACAATGGTGAAGACGACGGCGATCTGGCCCCAGAGTATTCTGCCTCCGCGCATAAAGGCTCCAATCGGCAAAAGAGATGGAGCCGATCAAAGAATAGGCATTTGCGCGAGAGGCAACAGGAAAGACCGGGGCGGAGAGCGGGAGCATACCACAGCGCGCGAATAGGACGGTTCCTAGCGGCGGGGCACGCGCCAAGCGAACGCGCGTCTGCTTTTGGTCAGATTCCGATGCCGCGCGATCTGCCAAGCTGCCACGACACCGAACCGCCCTGGACGACGCACATGACCTCGCGGCCGAGCTGACGGTCGATGACCGGCCGCCACGGGACCAGGGTGAACTCGTGGCTCTTTTCCACGATGGCGAACTTGCCGCTGGACAATTGCACAGTGCCCGTAAACTTGCCGCTGACGCTCTCGCCCTCCGCCGCTGCCCGGAACGGCAGCGCCTTGCTCGCCGCCATCTCGGCGCCGACACGGGCCAGCTCGCGCTCGCGCAGGGTGGCGAGAAGATTGCGCCGATAGAAGACGCGGCCGTTCTGTTGCCGCGTGGCGTCACCCCGCTCGATATGATGCTCGCGGCGCTGGTCGATCGCCTCGCGCACCTGGCTCCCGAACCCGGCCGGTGCTAGATCCGATGCCTCGCCGGAGATCAGCCGCCGGTCCAGCCAGGTCGCGCCATCGGCGCCGATCTGCTGTTCCAGATCGAAGGCGGACAGGACGCGCACGCTGGCCTGCCGGTTGCGGCCCGCATCATAGGCGGCGGCGCGGCTCTCGAAATCGTCGGGGACGCGCCATTGGTGAGCGTCGATCCGCTCGACGATGCCGGCGCGGCGCAGCGCTTCCAGCCGGCGCACATGGGCATCGACATAGCCCTCATAGTCACCGCCCGGCACGCGGCCCTCGAACCTGGCCTGTTCCAGATGGCGGCTTGGCCGATAGATGCTGTCCTCGGCGATTGTCGCAATCGTGCGGTCGGACGGGCGCTGCGTGGTGTCGGCCGGGCCGATCTCGATCACACTGCCGATGCGCGCGTCCTCGACGCGGACCGGGTCGATGCCGGCGACGTGATGCGTGCGGCCGTCGATCCCGTCCACCACCAGCGTCAGGTTCTCGCCCAGTTCGTCCGACAGATATTTGTCCACGACGCGGCCGACGATGGGAGACGCGGGCGGCCCGTCATGAATCTGGAAGGTCACCGGGTCGCGCTCCAGACCATCGGCCTTCAATGCCTTGTGCATGGTGCGGATAATGTCGCCACGCTCGCCCAGCTCACGCAGCGCCGGTTCCATCCTCTCGCTCAATTCCCAGGCGCCGGGGGCGTGCTCCGTGGCCAGGCCCATCTTCTCGAGCTTGGCGAGCCGGCGAAGGCGCAGCGCGCGGTTGAACTGCCGCCTCGGTTCGGCGGGCTCGTGGCGCAGATCGAGGAAGCGGCCATCGGCCTCGTCTGCCATTGCCCGGTCGATGCGGGTGAAGCGGTCCTGATCGATCTCGGCCAACAGCTTTCGGCTCTGCTCGATCCCGGTCACGGGGCCGAGCTCGAGGGTGGTCAACTCGCTCGCCCGCTCGCGAATCCCGTTGGCGAGATAGTCGCCATTGATGACCAGATTCTCGCCGAGATCGTCCTTGCCCCGGACGATGACATGCACATGGGGATGGCCGGTGTTGTAGTGATTGACCGCGACCCAATCGAGCCGCGTGCCGAGGTCGGATTCGATCCGGCTCATCAGATCGCGGGTGTGCGCCGTCAGGTCGGTGAGGTCGGCTCCGTCTTCGGGCGAGACGATGAATCGGAACTGGTGACGATCATCGGCACCGCGATCAAGAAAGGCGTTGCCATCGGCGCGGTCCTCGTCGGCCGAATAGAGCTGGCCGCGCTCGCCATCGCGCGAGGTTCCGTCGCGCTGGATGTAGCGCAGATGGGCGGCAGACCTGCCGTTCCTGCCGGCGTTCTGGACGTAGCGGGTTTTCACGATGACGCGGCGCATGCCGGGTGCGCTGTGCCGCCAGCCGCCGGAGAGCGTGCGCGACCGGACGAAGGCCGCGCCACGACCGCGCCGCACACCTGGTCCTCCCCTTGCCCGCGATGCCTTGCCGCTCTTTCCGGCCGCACCGGACACGGAGCGCATTGATGATCGCGTCGCTGATCTGGACGGGCCATTGCTGTGCTGCCGCGCGAGCTTCTTTGCCTGGGTGAGAAAGCTCTTTGCCTTGCCCGTGCGCGGCCTGTCGGAGCGGATGCGGCCGGGCCTGGGCCGGAAGCGGTTTTCGTCGTCGGCGCTCATCGACGCGCTCCGGGCCAAAATGGTGCGAAACCGACCGATTTCGGACGATAGTGCCGGTCAAAACCCAGCAAGGCCAGGGCGTTGCGAGACATCGCGGCACGCGAGGCCCCTGAATGGGGTGCCGTTCGCGCGCCACCCAACCAGTGTGCAGACAACAGTAATTTCGAGAACTGGCCCGACCTGGTGCCATGTTCCTTTATCTTGCCCTCCGCCCTTTCTGCCCTTCCTGCCGTCATTGCGGCCAGGCGCAAATATGACGGTCTGCACACTGCAATCGGCGCACTGAAGCAGGGCAGCGCCATGCTCATGGCGTGCTTGCCTCGCTCGCGCGGGCGACGAAAAGGCTGCCGTCCTGCGGCTCTGCATCGGCGGTATCGCGCACCGGAACGGGTGTGCGGGCGTCGCCGGACTGCGCTTCGGATGGCCGCGCGTCGGCGGTCTGTGTGTCGCCCGAGCGTATGACGAAGAGCGGTGCATCGCGCCAATCAGGGACTGGTGGCGTCGCCGGGATCGCCGGATCGGAAGCAAGGCCGCCGCCAAGAACCGGCACGAGGGAAGCGACATAGGCACGGGTCTCGGCGGGCAATGCGCGGCCCGTCGCGAGGTAGTCGTCATAGCGGGCGGGACCGGCATTGTAGGCCGCGAGCATGGCCGCGACATTGCCATAACGGTCCCACATCTCGCGCAGGTAAGCTGCACCGGCAAGGATGTTGTCGCGTGGATCATAGGGGTCCCGGCCGAGGCGATAGCGTGCGCGCAGCTCCGCCCATGTGGCAGGCATGACCTGCATCAATCCCATCGCACCGGCCGACGAGATTGCGCGCACGTCACCCGCGCTCTCGGCGCGCAGCACGGCCGCGATCCAGGGCTCTGGAATGCCGAAGCGCTGCGCAGCTTCGGCAATGTGAGCCGCATAGGGATGGCTCGCGGGCGTGGCGGTCGCGGGCGCTGGCTGAGCGAAAGCGGTCCCATCGGGCGATACCAAAAGTGGAAGGCCGGAAAGGAGAAGGAGCGCGATGCGCCGGGCGGTAAGACGACGCCCGGACGCATGCTGGTGGCGTGGCCGAGCCATGCTCAGTCCTTCCCGCCACGCCTGGGCCGGCTCCAATGCAGCGACCAGGACGTCGCCTCGGCGCCATCGCGGAACAGATTCGCGCGGATCGGACGCGGCAGCGCGGGGTCGTAGATCAGGACCGAAAGATATTCACCGGCCTTCTCGCCTGTGCGTTTCCACGCCGCGCCGATCTCGGGCGCCGCATCGTCCGCGCCGTGAAAGATGCGGTAGTCGGGCGCGTTCTCGGCATCGGAGGGTTCGGCCGGAACGATGCTGACTTCGCGGTAGAGGGTGAGCGTGTGGACGCGCCCGACAAAGTGCGTTTCCTCGCGTGTGAATTGACCGATCTGCGGCATGGAAAGTCTCCTGCGTTTGGGGGTGGATGTGCGGGGTCAGTGCGTCGGCGCGCGCCAAACGAAGCGGCCATCGGCTTCCTCATCGGTCCAGAGCGGTCGCGCCCGGCCGATGACGGAATTTGCGGGGATAGGTCCGAAATAGCGGCCGTCGAGGCTGTCGCGGACCTGCCAATTCATGAGGAAGAGTTCGCCCTCATGGACGGTGCCGCAGCCCTGCCAGACAGGAAGTTCGCGGCCCAGGCTGTCGCGCTCCAGCGCTTCGCCCATCTCGATCCCGTCCACCGTGATCGCACGGCCGGTGCGACAAACGCGCTGCCCGGGAAGGCCGAGGACGCGTTTGAGGAGCGGCACGCCGCGTCCGACATAGCCACGCTCGACCATGAAGTGGGCAAGCGGTTCGGGCGGTATCACGGCGACCAGTTCGGGCACCTCGATCCGGTCTGCCGGCTCGACGGTGTAGAAGCCGACCGGCGCGCTCGCCGTCGAATTCCAGATCAGTTTGGTGGGCGTCTCGACGGTGCTGGCGGCGGCGATGCCGATGACCGCCAGCGCCGTCACCATGAGGGTGCGGCGGCGCGTCATGGGTCGATCCTCCGGCGATGCAGCCAGGCGGCGTGTCGCTCGGGCGTATAGACGTGCGGTTCCAGGCCGGCGCTCAGCCGGTTGTGGACGTGCCGCCAGTGATCCGGCGCGGCGTCGGCCGGATCGAGGCCGAGCGCTTCCACGGCGTCGATGGCGGCAAGCGCGCGCTGCACCTTTGTCCAACTGTCGAGACGCAGCAGGATGTCGCCACCGGGGCGGACGAAGGGCAGCGTCTGGAACGGCTCGCCGCGACGAACCGCGCGCACGATGTCGATGCGCGAGATGATTGTGCCATGTTCGCCGGCCGCCCAGCGGACGAAGGCGAAGACGCTGTCCGGCGCGAAGCCGACGATGCTGCGGCGGCGGTCGAGGATCTTCTCGTAGCTCTTGCGGCCGAACCTGATCCAGTGCTCGACCTTCTGTTTCTGGAAGGTCAGCTCGACCAAGGTGGTGAAGGGTTGAGGCCCGTCCGGCAGCGGACGGCCGTGCATGCGGTGGGCCGGCTTGCCGGTCATGTCGGATCTCCCTCGCTGGATGGAAATTCACGGGCGAGCAGGTCGCGCAGCATGTCGGCGACGGTGATCCCGCGCCGGAAAGCCGCGACCTTGATGCGCCCGCGCAGCTCGGGCGTGATGTCGATGGTCAGGCGCGCGGTGAACGCTTCGCCGGCGGACTTGCCGTTCGGCGGTGCCTCGGTCGCCCTGATCCAGCTTTCGGGATCGCCCGGCCGGGATGCAAAACCGGGTGTGCGGGTGGGTTTGCTCATGGCGCGGCCTTCCGGAGCGACAGGCGGTCGATCTCGGCGGTCAGTGTTGCGATCTCGCGCGCGGCCGGGCTGTCGCCGTCGATTTCGCTGACAAGCCGGCCGGACTGTGGGGCGTCGGCGAAGACGACGCGCTGGCCAATGGTGGCAGCGAGTACCGGCGGGTCGTGTTCGGCCAATGTTTCGGCCGTCTCGCGGGCGATGACGGTGCGCGCGCCGCAACGGTTGAGAATGAAGCGTGCGGCCAGCTCGGGCCGGTAGATGCGGGCTTCGTTCAGAAGCGACAGCATCTCGGCCGAGGCCCAGCCGTCGAACGGCGATGGCTGCACCGGGATCAGCACCAGGTCGGCGGCGAGCAGCGCGGAGCGCATGAGGCCGGCGACACGCGGCGGCCCGTCGATGACAACATGATCGGCGTCGCGGGCCAGCTCCGGGGCCTCGCGGTGCAATGTGTCGCGGGCCAGACCGACGACGCCGAAGGCGCGCGGCAAGCCCTCATGGCTGCGGCGCTCCGACCAGTCCAGAGCCGAGCCTTGCGGATCGGCATCGATCAGCGTGACCCGCTTTCCCCTTGCGGCCCATTGACCGGCGAGATGCAGCGCCAGCGTGGTCTTGCCGACGCCGCCTTTCTGGTTGAGGAACGCGACGATCATGGCGCACCTCGCCGGGTGGCACCGGCACCACGGATCGCGTGCGCGCGCGTCAAAGAAGAAGAGTTAGATTCTCTGTTAGATTCTTCTATAGAGTCCGGCGCGCGATTTGCGCCTAATGTCCCGATACTGTGTGCGCCTAATGTCCCGATAGGATTCACAGGCGTTTCCACAGGCACTGTGGACAGGTTTTCGGGCAGAAAACGCAGCAGTTCCCGCCCGTCCTCCCATTCGATCTGGAGCCGATAGCCGGGCAATGACTGGCGGGCTGTCAGCCGGCGCAGATCAAGCGCGAAGTCGGACGGTCGCGCCAGGCTGCCGGACTTCTGATGGAGGTGGGAAAACTCGAACGCCCAGCCTTCGGGCTGGCGTCCGGCGTGCTTGCGGGCGACGCGATAAAGCCATCGCTCGATGCCGCCCGTCAGCCGGAAATAGGCCGGGTCGATGGTGAGCACCAGCGAGCGGTCGACGACGCTGTTGTAGAACCATTCGGGCAGGACGAACTCCATGCCCTCGACACGGCCGGCGCGCGTCGCCATCTCTTCCCATTCGTTGATCCATGAGAATTGCCGTCGCCGCCAACGCCGGCCGTTGCGGATCGTCGTGGCGATAACGGTCGATTGCAGGCGCGCAAGGGCGGCCTTGAGCAGAAGATAGTCACGATTGCCGGTGGCCCGCCCGATGGCGCGCAGGAGCTGATAGGGCATGAAGCGGAAGAAGCGCGACGTGGCGAAGCCGTTGTTCTCGGCCGCGACGATCTGCGAGGCGGCCCAGATCAGCACATCGGCATCCCATATCGTCGCCATGCCGTGCTCGGGCATGGCGAACACCTGCACTTCGACATCGGCGGCCCGGTAAGAAATCGGTTTGGTGCGCGGTCGCTTCGCCAGCGAGAAGAACGGCCGTTCCATGAGATCACGCTGATCGCGGGGCGATGCGTCACCGGTTGCGACCACAAAAGGATCGAGGTGGCTGCGCTCGCTGGACGTGGTGCTGCTACGATGCGGCATTGCAGCCTCAGCGGCCGTGCCGGCCAGCACCGGCCGACGGCGCGAAATCGTGCCGCTTGGCCGGCAATACGCTGCCGCGTGGATCAGAGGTGGAGGTGACGGCGCCGCTGTCGGCCCAAGCGCGCAGGTCGTCCACCGAATAGACGACGCGCCCACCGAGCTTGCGATAGGCGGGGCCGGTTCCGTAGGTGCGGTGCTTTTCGAGGGTGCGGGCAGAAAGGCTCAAGAAATCTGCGGCTTCCTTGGTGCGCAGATAGCGTGGCGGGAGTACGGCGAGATCGGGACGCATGGATCGGGCCTCCGTGGGGTTCGTTGAGGCCGCTGGTGCTCAGCGGTTGACGAAGGCAACGATGGCGAAGGCGGATCGGCGAGTTGCAGTGGGAAGTTGGGGGGACCTAAAATTCCACACCGGTGGAACGGCCGGCGCGAACTATGATCGGCGGCGATGACGAAGCAGTTTTCGATACCCGCCCGCGATCATTTCCCGAGCACCTTTGAGCAGGTTCATGACGGCATGGCGCTCGGAAGCCGCCTGCCATTCGTCGCGGGTCAGCTTGCCTGTGTTGAAGATGACTTCAGCGATTTCCTGCTGGGTGGCGCCGGCGCGACGACCGTCGAAAGCCTGCAACATACGCCGCGCACGTGCCCGCTGCTGCCGTGTCAGCCGCGTGTCCGGTGGCACGGTCCGGCCGTGAAGAACAGCGAGCAGGCGCGTGATCGCCTCGACGCGATCGAACCCTTCGCTTCCCAGCGGCACCAGGGCCGCAACCGGCGTGTCCGCGGAGACGCCTTCGGCGAGCACGAGATGGAGGTGCTGGCCGTTGCCCAGCGGATGCAGGATGTGGCTTACTTCCAGCCCAACGCGCGGGTGCTCGGAAGCCAGGGCATCCGCCGGAGCGGAGTCCCTCGACAGCACTGGCGGCGCAGGCGCGAGAACGACCGCGCTCGTGTCGTCCTCGGGAAGCCAGAAGACGGGTGTCTCAGTGGCGTTGAGGTTTGGTGCGACGGCGAAATCGCAGGCCCCAACGCGCGCTTGCTCGATCGATCAGATCCGGTGTCTGGGGCGTTGCCTTTTGAAGGGCGTCGAAGTCTCGCTGATAGTCCTCGTTGCGCCGCAGCCATTCCCAGCCGACATCCGGCGCCGTCAGATGGTCCAGATAGTCATAGGTCGATGGCGATCGCCACCGGGTCGCGTCGGGAGACATCCAGCCCTCCAGCCTCGTGTTCTGGTGCGTATCGAAGCGGAAACGTTCGCCGGAAGACGCGAAGGGCGGAAGCCGGCGCGCACGCAATGGGTGTTGCAGCCGTTGCAACACCAAGCGTCAGTGGTGTTGGCCTTCCCGGACCAGCAAGCGATAGCCATGCGTGGTCATCCAGCGGGCGCGGGCGAGATGACGGTCATGGATCCGGCGAGCGCGTTCAGGCTCGCGTTCCGGATCGAGACCGAAAAGAACGGAGACGGCCTCGCGCCAATCGGCGCCATCGGATGCGGCGTCGAGCAGGCGCAGGTAGAGCTTCATATGCGCACGGTCGTAGTCCGTGAGCATCGCGCTGTCCGGCGGTTCATCGAGAAAATCGAGCTTCGTCACGCTGCCCCCTTCCAGACATTCTTATCCATGTTGGAGGCAATTGTTAACCACGCCGCGATTGCAGTTGTCCTGTCAGCGATCGGTGTCGCCGCCGGGCGGCTACGCGAAGGATGGGACCGGCGGTGTTTGTCATCGACCAGCAACACTACTATACCCTGGTCGGAATTCAGGAAGATGACACCGTTGCCCTCGACGGTCCTGCGGGCCTGATCGCGTGTTGATCCGCGCCTCGGGGCCGCCCTCGGATTCGCGCGGTCAGCGATGCCCGGCCTTGTCAGCGTGCCTCTCCTGCGTCCAACCTCGGCAACGCGCGTGCGGCCCGCGAATATCGGATCAACGCGCATGCCAACTTCTATATTCGGACCATGCCTCATGCACGGTCCCACCTTCCTCAGTCTGTCAGATTACATACTATAGTTGATAAACTTAAAGTATGTAAATCGCGATCCTTCTGCGCATGGACATGCGCAAATTGGTCGGCCGAAACTTCGCCCGCCTGCGTCGGGAGAAGGGCCTGACCCAGGAGGAAGTCGAAGCGCGGTCCGGGTTCAGTCAACAGTATCTCAGCAGTCTCGAGCGCGGGCGGCGTAATCCGACCGTGATCACCCTCTTCGAGCTGGCCCAAGCTTTGGACGTCAGCCACGTTGAGCTCGTCAAACCGGACGGCGAAGACTAATCGGCACGCCCGCGCCCGCGAGGACCATGCTCCTCTTCGGGGTCGGCACAAGGCCGCCCCAGGATCGGTTTAGAGGAGCCGGCGGAACCGTCTATCACGCGGCATCGCGTTGGTAGGATTCGACGCGGCCAAGTCTTTGTGCGGACCCACCATCCCCCTCGCGGAGAACCCCTTGCATCCAGCCGCGGCCCGGCACGAGATCGTCAGGCCGCTGCCGCTGAAGGTGGCGAAATCAGGAATCAGCATTCTCACAACCAGTATTTGGCCGGGCTTTGTGAACTACGGCCAATAATCATCCTCGCAGCGTTCCATTTGCGCGGAACCCATGTGGGGCAGTGCGCGTTCGCTCAAGTAAGGCAAAATGGAGCGCTCGTTTAGTCGGACACTAACGCGCTTGGGGGTATACGCAAGTGACGCCACAAAACAGGACTAAGGTTGAATCGACCAGCGCTCCGCACCTAAGCGTTCTCCTCGTAGAAGATGAAGTTCTCATCCGGATGGACGTTGCCGACGCCCTGAGGGCGGACGGTTGGCATGTGGTCGAGGCTGGGACAGCGGAGGATGCTTTAGTGACGCTGGAGGCCGCCTCGTTCGATCTCGTTCTGACGGACGTTCACATGCCGGGAGACTTGTCTGGACTGGATCTAGCCCGGATTGTTGCCCAGAGCAGGCCGGAGATCAAAGTCGTCGTAATGTCGGGCCAACACGTGCCGACTGAAGATGAACCGGTCCATTTCTACGCCTTCCTCGCGAAACCGGTTCTGAACCGCCCCGGATTTGCCGGCAACTGTATTCAGATTGGCTGAACTTCCCGGAAGTAGCTGCCGTCCGCGACCATGCTGTTGAGCACGCTGAGCAGCTTCCTGGCCGTCGCGGTCAAAGCGGCTTTCACCGGTTTTCCTGCGTCCTGTAGCTTTTGCCGGAACGCCCTGAACGTCGCCGAGTGACGGGACGCATGCAGGGCGGCGAGATAGAGGACGGTCCTGACGGTTGCCCTTCCGCCACCGATGACTCGTCTTCCGTTGCGCTGGCCGCTATCCCGGGCGATCGGCGCAAGGCCGGCGAGAGCCGCGATCTTTCGGCGATCAGTCGATCCGATCTCCGGCAACTCGGCCATGAGAGTGGCAGCGACGATCATGCCCACACCGGGCACCGACTTCAGCTGGCGATCGGTTTCGGCCAGTTCGGGCGAGGAGCGAATGATCTCCGCGATCCTTGTCTCAACCTTCTCGATCCGCCGCTCAAGGAGCTGGATCAAGCTTTTGATGTCCGACCGGGAATCGCAGTCTGTCGTCTGCTGAAGTCTGGTCACCTCCTGCTTTCGCATCTCAACCAACTGACGGCGCCGGGTTATCTGGGCGAGAAGCGCCTGCCGCGTCGGTGAGCCGGGCGGGGTTTGCGGTGGCTGTAACCTCTGACCAAAAGTCGCGAGCATACGTGCGTCGACACGGTCGGTCTTACCGATCACTCCCATGGCTCGCGCAAAATCGCGTGCCTGACGAGGATTGACGCGGCTGAAGCTGGCCTGGGCAGCCTCAAGCCCATCGCGGAGCACCCGGTCATAGCCGCCGCTGGCCTCGAAGATCACCCAGACACCCTCGCGCGCGGCCTTCCGGGCGAAGCTGCGGACACTGAGCGGTGTGTTCTCTATCCGCTTGGCTCCCCGGGCTGGATGGTAGATGTCGAGCCACGCCTTGGCGACATCGACGCCGATGTAGATCTGGTCCATCATGTCTCCTGTTCCTGTTCTGCGGGGTCTGCGCCAACAGCCCCAATCAACTGTTCAGGATGAATGCGAAGAAACGGGCGGCTCCCTTGCCGGCAAACGGGCTTCGTTGATGGCCCCGGAGGCTCGCGGGATGCCGCCCGCACCATCCTAGATAGCGGATTCTGCAAAGACAGGAGGCTCCAACTTCCAAATAGGATGGAGCCATGACGAGCAAAACGACGAACAAGTTTTCCCCTGAAGTGCGCGAGCGTGCGGTGCGGTTGGTGTTGGATCATGAGGCTGATCATTCCTCCCGCTGGACGGCCTGCCAGTCGATAGCCGCCAAGATCGGCTGCTCGACGCACACCCTGCTGGATTGGGTGAAGAAGGCCGAGGTCGACGCCGGCAAGCGAGCTGGGGTCCCGACCGAGATGGCCGAGAAGATGAAGGCACTTGAGCGGGAGAACCGCGAGCTTCGGCAGGCCAATGAGATCCTGCGCAAGGCTTCCGCTTATTTTGCCCAGGCGGAGCTCGACCGCCCATTCAAACGATGATCGCGTTCATCGACGATCACCGCGAGGCGCATGGGGTCGAGCCGATCTGCAAGGTGCTGCCGATCGCCCCGTCGACCTACCGCGACCATGTCGCCAAGCGGGCCGATCCCGAGAAGCTGTCTGCGCGGGCGAAGCGGGACCTGGCGCTGAAGCCGGAGATCGAGCGTGTCTTCGCCGAGAACTTCGAGGTGTATGGCGCACGGAAGGTCTGGCGGCAGATGCTGCGCGAAGGCTTCGCCATCGCGCGTTGCACGGTCGAGCGGCTGATGGCCGACCTCGGCCTTTACGGGGTCATTCGCGGCAAACCCATCCGCACCACGGTGCAGGACAAGGCCGCGCCATGTCCACGCGATCATGTGAACCGGGTCTTCCATGCCCCGGCCCCGAACATGCTCTGGCTCTCGGACTTCACCTATGTCAGCACCTGGTCGGGCTTCGTCTATGTGGCCTTCGTCATCGATGCCTATGCTCGCCGCATCGTCGGCTGGCGGGTGAGCAGGACCGCCCATGCGAGCTTCGTCCTCGATGCTCTCGAACAGGCCCTGCACGAACGGCGGCCTATCCATCGCGGCGGCCTGGTGCACCATTCCGACAGGGGGTCTCAATATGTCAGTATCCGCTACACCGAGCGCCTGGCCGAAGCGGGCATCGAGCCCTCTGTCGGCAGCGTGGGAGATTCCTATGACAATGCGCTCGCCGAAACGATCAACGGCCTCTACAAGGCCGAGGTGATCCATCGACGCGGACCATGGCGCTCCTTCGAGGCCGTCGAGTTCGCCACGCTGACCTGGGTCGACTGGTTCAACAATCGCCGGCTGCTGGAGCCCATCGGCAACATCCCGCCGGCCGAAGCCGAGGAACGCTACTACGCCATGCTGGAAGAACCCGCCATGGCAGCGTGACTTAAACGAAACGGCCTCCGGCAAATCCGGGGCGGTTCAGTTCTAGATGTTGCCACCACGCTAAGAAGGCTTGTGGAGATCAAGGATCTATGAGTCCATCGGCGGAACTTGGGACCATTCTGCTGGTGGAGACCGATCCTCTTCTGCGGGCCACAGTGTCGAAGTATTTGCGCGGCTGTGGCTACCGAGTGATTGAGGCCACGAACGCAGCGGAGGCTATTGAAGTGCTGGGCTCGCACGACGTCCAAGTGCTCGTTACAGATGTTGAGTTGCGAGACGCCAGCGGATTTCAGCTGTCGGCGCAGGCGAGGGAACGCAGACCGGGGATCAAGGTCATCGTCACCCGCTCGGCGGAGCGAACTTCAGCCGCAGCGGACGATCTGTGTAAAGAAGGCCCGCTGGACCATCCCTATCACCCGCAGCAACTGATGGACCGGATAAAGCGGCTCCGCCGTTCCTGACTCAAGCGTGTCTTCAGACGGTGTAGGTTGAGCTGGATACCTATCCGTAATCGCCGTTCTTGACCGACGAGGCCAGCCTGCACAGTCAGTTTCGATGACGGTCGCGGATGAAACGCATCCGGCTGCTTCGGTCGTTCTCATGCGATAGGCCCCGCCCAGAAATTCCGGGCGGGGCGTCGCGCTCGCGCCTTACTCGCCGTTGCGGCGGGTCGGGCGGGACCAGATGAGGCTGTAACCCTCGCCGTCCTCGTCGTCGAAGAGGTTGGCGTAAATCGGGGCGGTGAAGCTCGGATCGTCGAGCTTGAGGCCCAGATAATCGCGGCCCTCATTGGACTGCTTGGCCCAGGCGGCGCCGATCTCTGCGCGGCCGACGAAGACGCGGTGGCTGGGGGCGTTCTCGCCGGTGGCCCGGGTCTCGGGGACGATGCGGACGCCCTTGGCCTGGACGCTGAGGGTGACGATTTCGCCGGTGAACTCGTTGTTGCCGGTCTTCTTGAAGGTGCCGATGGTCGCCATTGTCAGTTCTCCTTGATCTGAAGCTTCGAGCCCGCGCCATGCGGCCTCGATGGCGATCGGGAGGCCGAAGGCGATCGACGGCGCACCCCGAAGGGGCTCGACAGCAAAGGAGGAACTTTCTTGTCCCGCGCGGAATGGCGGCGCCCTCGGGGTCCCATGCGACCTGTCGCATGGGGTGGGGGTCCGGCAGGGGAAGAAAGTTATGACGACGCTGTTGCGCCATAGGCGATCGAGGCGTCAGCCGTCCTTCGGCCAGATCAGCCCATTGGAGAGGCCGCTCCGGTGCGCTCGATCCGGCTGCGATCACATGGAGAACGTGGCGACCCGCCGCAACCGCCGGAATCCGGCCATGCAGTTCCGCGCTCGGGCTCCCATCACGACAGGCAAGCTCACCGCATTCCCGGAACGCCGGCGCACGATCCGCCTTCAACGCCTTTGCCGGGTTGCCGGGATTAGCGTTCACTGGATTCAGGCATCGCGAGAGGAGGATGTTCTGTGCCTCGCATGCCGCAGGCCGATCGCCGCACCATCACCGTTCAGCACGATAACGAAAATGGCGCCTGGCTGCCCCGGTCCGCCCGTACATCACCGGCCGGCTCAGGCCGTCGCGATGCCCTGTCCGGAGGCTTCGGGCGTAGCCAATGCCGACACGCGCACGAATGCTATGATGCCGACCGCGGCCGCGCCGATGATGGAGAAGACGAATTGCCAGGTTTCCGACGGCATGGTGTGCTCTAAGATGCCGCGCGTGGCGTAAAAACCAGCGAGAGCGGCCGGAGCGGCGAAGGCGAGCGCAACAGGGAGCCTCAACCACATCGGGCGGAGCACGGCGAGCAGGAACTGACCGACGCCGAAGGTGGCGCCGGCGGTGAAAGCGCCGATTAGAAAAGCTGCGAATATCCCGGTACCAGCCTGATGCGTCCAGATGCCGACATTCACGCCAACGAAGAATGGCAGCGCGAATACTGCGAGGGTGAAGAGCAGCCAGCACAGCAGGCCTATGACTGCAAACGATCCGAGGATTCCCAGTACGATCATGGTGGTGGTCTCCGTGAGATTAGGTCTGACGGTCGCGCCATCCACCACCACCGCGGCGCAATCGTCAGCATAGCCGGAACCAGCTCAATCCGGGAGCGGAAATCGTCGATCCGCGTCCGCAAAGCGGGTCGCCTCCGCTCAGGAGGCGAAGGGGTCGATTTCGCCAAGGATGGCATCGTCGTCGCCGTCATATTCGGTGGCGGGCATGGCCGAGACGGTGCCGTCACCAGCGCGGAAGATGACGATCACGGTCATCAGGGTGGCGGCGAGGCTGAAGGCGAAAGCGTGGGCTTGATCGAGGGACATCGTTCCGGCTCCTGTCCTGGAGGCGGGGGACCATCCCCCGCGCGACAGGCGCCCGATGTGTCCGGCGGAAGGCCGCGATCACCGCGGAGGCGAAGCCTCAAGGCCGCACGCTTGCGTAGCGGACCCTCCACGGGTTGATGGCGTCAGGCCGTCGGCCGGACCAAGGATCAGCGCATAGGAAGCGGGGGTGTGCTCTGCTGGGGAGCCAGGTCGATGTCATTGAGCAATGCGCGGATTGCCACGCCCCAGTTTTGGCACTGTGACCGGCCTATGGTGAACTGCAGCAGCTTTCGACACCATCTTGGACGCTCAAAGACCTTGCGGTTTGCCGATAGCCGCCGCTCGAGCAGTGAGCGAATGCGACAAGACGAGGCCGGAGCTGCCTGTCCGCTCTTGGTGACCAGCTCGAAAGCGGACATCCGACTTTCGATCGCGATGTCCGCATGTCGACCAAAGGAAACTCGTCACTGGCTTGGAGCAGATAAAGTTGCAGCCGCGACGGATGCGAGGTCGATCCACCGCTACAGGCCCCGTTCAGTCCCTGCCCGGCGTGCTAGTATAGTGCCGCTCGCGCGGCGGGGCCGCCTGCGCGAAGAACGGCGCGATGGACGGCTCGTGGACGGCAAAATCCGCCGCCGCCAGCGCCGGCAGGCGCGCAAACGCCCCGTCATAGTCGTCCATCTCGACGGCCGCGTCATCGCCCGCCGGTTCGATCCGCAGGCAGCGTTCGGGACCGAGCAGCAGCTTGACCTGCGCGGTGGCGTTGTCGGTGGTCAGGAACATCGCGGCCTTGATGGCTTCGCGCCAGGCGACGAGGCCGCTCAAAACCTTGTCCCTGCTGAGGGAGAACGGCGCGTTGCCGGTGCCGATGCTGAGAACCTCCACCTGGTCCGGGGTAATGTCGTAGGCAGTCAGCGCGTCCACCAGCGCGACCATGGCCGGGTTGTTCGCCCACACGCCGCCGTCGATGAAGATACGGCCGCTTTCCTCGTGCTCAAGCCCCTTGAGATAGCTCGGCGCGGCCGACGTCGCCCGCGCCACTTTCCACATCGGCGTGGCGTGGTCGTTGCGGAAATCCTCGTGATGATCTGTCTTGAAGACGGCGATCTCGGTCTTCGGCATCATGAAGGCGGGGATGACAAGCCGGCAGGTCGACTCGCCGAGAAGATGATCCTCGAAACGCCGCTGCAAGGCGCGTTCCAGTTCCTCGTGCTTCAGCTTCGGGCCGTGCAGCGCACACCAGAGCTTCCACCACCGCATCAACCTGTGTTGCGGCAGCGGCGGAAAGATGAGCCGCCCGTCGTCGCGGTAGAAGGCGGAGATTTCGGCGGCGGGTTTGCCGAGTCCCAGGCCGAGGGCGATGATGCCCCCCGTCGAGGTGCCGGCGATCATGTCGAAGACCGATGCCGCCGGCTTGCCGAAATGCGCCTCGCACAGGCGCATCAGTTCGGCGGTATAGACGCCCTTGATGCCGCCGCCGTCGAGCGCGAGAATCCTGAACGGCCTGTCCGCGGGCCAGGGCTGCTTGCCCCGGCGCGTTGCCCGGCTGCTCGCGCGGCGGTCAGTGAACATCGGCCAGCACCGCCTTCACGGCTTCCGCGTCGGCCCGCATCATGCGCGCGACGCTCTCATAACCCACGCCCGGCGCGAGCCATGTGCCGGTCAGGTGCCACAGCTCATAGTAGGTCAGCCACTCGGCGGTCCACAGCACCGTAGTGTCGGCGACCAGGTCGGCGGGCGACCACTCGCGCCCTTCCGGATCGAACAGGCACAGGCCCGACTGTTCGGGCTTCTCGGCATAAAAGATCAGGTGCGGAATCTCCGCGAACGTGGCGCCGGCGCGCGGCCGCAGCGGCGGATCGTCCACGATGACGTAAGGCAGGGACATCGTGACGGGATGCCAATAGATGAAGGTCGTATAGAGCTGCGCCTTGGGCCGCAGCGGCCCCCGCCAGATCAGCGTGCCGTCGCCGAGGCGCCGCCCGTCAAAATCCGGCCACTGGCGGCGCATTGCCGCCAGCTGCGCGTCGGAAGAGCGCCGGGGCGCGGGCTCAGCCTTCATCCCCGCCACCGAGGATCAGGGGATGGAAGTTGTGGCGCGGGACCTCACGGTAGGTCTGCGGCGCGGTCACGATAGCCGGAGCGGCAATGGCGCCGCTGCGCGGCGCGGCGAACAGCAGGCCCGGCTCCTGGCGGCGGTCGTAGCGGGCGGTCATCGCCTCACGCTGCGCCTTGCCGACGCGCTCGCCGAACAGTTCGTCAATGGCTTTGGCCATGTCGTCGAGCGGGGCGATCGCCATCTGCTCAAGCCGGGCGCAGAGATATTCAAGCTGCTCGGCGAACATCTTCATGTCCTTGACGCCCGCCGCGCCCTCGGCCGGCCAGCGGTCGTTGATGCGGTCGGGAGGGTAGGAGGGATTGAGTTCGCGAGGGCGCGTGCCGGACGCGATGTGGTTCCGCATGATCTTCGCCGTCGAATCGGCGAGCGCGAAAAGCTGAGCCGTAAGGGCCTGGGGGACGTAACCGACATCCCCGGCCCGCTTGGTCAGGTAGATCGAGGGCGCCCGCTTCACCGGCAGACCCTCATAGCGCAGGTTGAGGAAACGCTTCATGAGCTTGAGCGCGACGGCCTCCTGCGCGTCGATCGCGCTCGGGATCATCGGCGGCAGATCGACCTGGTCGGCCTTGGCGACGACGAGCCGTTCATTCTCGTTGAGAAGCGGCAGCCGGTCCCGTCCCGCCGCGCCGCGGTGGCGGCGCAGGATTTCCTTGAACGCCTCCTGCCCGATGCCGACCGTGCGGCGGAACCACGACGTGAAGCCCCACGGATTGGATGGGACGCGGGACGATTCCCCCTTGTCGGGGGAGTGGAAAATCTCCCCCGCCCGCTCGACCGCGAGGCGGGCGCTGCGGTCCATGATGGTTACGTCCATGTGCATGAAGGCGAACTGAAGCTGGACGCAGCGCGTGCAGCGCACGATCTTCACGACGCCGGGAAAGCCCTGCAACGACTCCTCAAGAAGATCGAGCGCCCGGTCGTTGTCCCAATGCGCCGGCACGTCGATCTCGACGATGGCGTCTACGTCGAAACGGTCGTCCTCGGTGCCGCTGACGATCGTCGTGCTGGTGGCGATCGAGCCCTGCGCGTAGATCAGGCTGACGCCGTCCACGAGGTAGGGCGCGAGGGGACTGCCCTTGCGCTCCAGATGCTGCTTGAGAAGCCGGTAGCGGTTATCCGCGACGCGACGGTCGCGGGGGCTCAGTTCGATCAGCGCCGCGACGTCGAGCAGCACTTCGTCGAGGGCATCGGTCTGCCGGAAGGGGTTCAGATGCTGGTTCATGGGCGGGGGTCCCTATGCTGGCGCGCCGGGGCCTTCCCAACGCTTTCATACAGATTAAGTTGTATATTGACCAGAGTCAAACTGTTCTGGTACAAAATCGTATGGCGACGTGTTCGCCATGAGATTCAAAAGGTTAGAGGTGACGGATGGCGCTGGCGGACCGGATCAAGGCGTTCCGGATGAGGAAAAAGCTGTCCCTACAGGAGCTTGCCGATTCTGCCGGGGTATCGAAGGCGCACATCTGGGACCTTGAAACGGGGCGCAGCAAGAACCCGTCGATGGACCTTCTGATTAAGCTCGCCAACAAGCTTGATGTCGCTATCGTCGACCTCGTCGGCGAGAACCCGGACGCCGAAGAAGAGGGCTCGCGGGTGCTGGGCATGTACCGCGAACTTAAGAACCTGTCCGACCGCGATCTCGACGTCATCAACTCGATGATCGAGCGGTTGAAGAGCAAAGATAGTTGACATGCAGGTGACTCGGCTCGATCTCGACGGCACCGGATCGCCCGAGGGTCTGGTCACCAAGATTCTGAAGGCCGAACCGGGCCTGACCTACCCCATACCCATCGAAGAGCTGGCCCAGGCGCTCGACATTATGGAAATCGGCGAGCTGGAGACGAAGGGATTTGAGGGTAGCCTCCTGATGCTCGAACACCGTGCGGCCGGCAGTATACTCGTCAACAAGAAAGCGCGCGGCGGACGGCGGCGCTTCACGATCGCACATGAGCTTGGGCATTTTTTGATTCCGAGCCACAAGCCCGTAAAGGGCGATGTCTTCCTATGTTCGCGCGACGACATGCGCATGTGGTCGGCGGCGGAACAGGACACCTATGCCCGCATGGAGGTCGAAGCGAACAAGTTCGCGGCGCTGATGTTGATGCCGCCGCCCCTGCTGCGCCCCTATCTTGAGCGCAAGCGCGATCCTGATCTGGCGCATGTGCTCGCGCTTCACGAGGATTTTGACGTCAGCAAGGATGCTGCCGCCCGCGCCTACGCACAGTACCACGGTGCGGGCGTCGCCGTTGCCGTCGTGCACGATAGCAAGGTCTTGAGGGTCTACCGGCCGCCCACGTTTCCACGCCTTGGCGCGCTTGAGGGGCAACCGGTCCCGCGCTCCTCTGTCTACTGGCACACAAGGCAGTCGGGCATGCCGCTGTCCGACCTCGTCGAGGGCCAAGCGGGCCACTGGCTGGAATCGGACTGGGGGAAAAAACTCCCAGTCCTGTACGAGCAGGTCCTACACCAGCAGATGGAATATGCGCTGGTGATGCTGTGGCCCGAGTTCGCAGAGGAAGACGAGGACTACGATCCGGACGAGGACCGTACGTCGAAACAGCGTCTTGCGGAGCGTCTCGCGTCGAGCCGGCAGCGCAGCTGATTTCGCGATAGGTAGCTCACACGTCAAAAGAAGGACCGCCACTGTCATCATGGCGGCAGCGGCCGAACTGATGGCGCAGCCGTCGATTGTCTCGGCTACCTGAAGTCAGCTTACATCACTAGGTCGCCGAAAAGCGGACAGGCAGGAAACCACCCAAGGGTCGCTGATTCCACGCAAGACGGCGACGGCGCTCACGCGCCGCCGAATCGCCAGACCGGGATGCCCATCTTGCGGGCCTTGTCGGCGAGATTTTCCTGTATCCCGGTACCGGGGAAGACGATAACCCCGATCGGCAGGACGGCGAGCATGGCATCGTTGCGCTTGAAGGGTGCGGCCTTGACGTGTTTGGTCCAGTCGGGCTTGAAGGCGACCTGCGGCACCTTGCGCGTGTCGGCCCAGCGGGCGGCGATCTTCTCGGCGCCTTTGGGCGAGCCGCCATGCAACAGCACCATGTCCGGATGCTTGGCGTGAACCTGGTCGAGCTTTGCCCAGATGAGGTGATGATCATTGAAGTCCAGTCCCCCGGTGATCGCCACCTTGGGGCCTGTGGGTAGCATGACCTCTGTCTCGGCCCAGTGCCTGGCGGCCAAAAAATCCCGGCTGTCGATCATCGCGGCCGTGAGGTGGCGATGGTTGACGCGCGATCCGGTTCGCGGCGACCAGGGTGATCCGGTGGCGCGCAGGTAACGGCCGGCGGCGCTCTCGCGAAAGACTTCCAGGCTGTCGCGCCGCTCGATCAGGGATTGCCCGCTCTCGATCAGGCGCTCGAGCTGCACCGATTTGACCTCGGATCCGTCCTGTTCGCGCTGGAGGCGCTTCTGCGCCTGCTCATTGTCGTCGAGCTTCCTTTCGACCCGCTCGACGGCGCGGTGGAACATGTTGACGCTCGACCAGAGCAGTTCGTCGAGGTCGAAATCGAGGCAGGTATCGGCCATGGTGGCGATGAGCGCGTCGAAGATGTCGGCGACGGCGCCTTCGATGATACGATCTTCGGGGGCCGGTCGCGGATCGGGTTCGCCTTCGGCGGGACGCCAGCCGTAGAGCTGCAACTCGGTAAGGATGTGGTCGGTTGGGGATGCGCTGTGGTGCGGTTCGAACTCGTCATGCTCGCTCATGGGATGCTCCATCGGTAGGGCTGCGACCCTCGCGGCCTTCATGGCGACGAAGCCCACGGGCGGGACGGGCCTGCACCCGGAGCGAGAGCGTGAGGGCCGAAGCGACAGCGGAGGATGGCGACGGCCGACTATTTTGTTTCGCGATGGAAAGCGCTCCCCTCGGAGCGCGCCGGAAAATAGCCGGTCTTCGCCATTGCCGGCCCGGCCCGTTTGTGGGCCGATCGCCCTCTCGAAGGCCGAGGCGCGGTTCTCATCCTGCGGCTGGCGCATCCGGGCGGGCATGGCGGCATCGCACCGCTTTGTATCCCCTTCCGGCTATGCCGCACGCGACATGAAGCGGGCGACGTCCTCGGGTGCAAGCTGCGGGCGCAGTCCGGCTCTCAGTGCATCCAGGCCGAGATGCCGGAGATCCTCGTTGAGATCGCCCATTTCCGGCGAGAGCACGATTGCCTCGATCCCGGCCGCGCCCGCCCGGTCGATCAGGCTGTCCCGTGCGCCGTCGCCTGCCGGGTCGTTGTCCTTGACGATATAGAGCCTGCGAAGCTCTGGCGGGAACAGGATGGCGGCGAGATGGGCGGCGGACAATGCAGGCGCGACGGCGAGGTCGGGCAGAACCTGCCGGAGCGACAGCATGGTTTCGATGCCCTCGCCGGCGGCCATGACGGTCCCCGGCACACCGATGCGGACGGCGTGACCGAGCAGATCACCCATCGCCTTGCGCTGTATATCGATCGGCGCCTTGCCGGCACCGTCCGGGGCAAGCCAGGTGCGGTGCGCGCCGGTGATCCTGCCATCGAGATCGGTGACGGCGGCGATCATCGCTGGCCAGGTCTCGGTCGGACTGTGCTCGTCGGGCCGATAATAGCAGCGCGGATGGAAACGCAGGCTTCCGGTTCCGTGCAAAGCCGTAAAGCCGCGTTTGCGCAAATACGTCTCCACGAGCGTCCCCGCGATCGGCTGCGACATGGCAAACAGCCGCCGCGCCGCTTCGGCCGAGCCCGATGGCGCGGGCGTGTTGGCCGATTTCCTCGACACGGGCTCTGGTTCTGGATGCGGCAGGCTGAGAAAGCGCCGGGCTTCCGCGACCACATCAGCGAAGTCGAGCAAATCGCAACTCTCGCGGATGATGTCCAGCAGATCGCCATGCTCGCCGGTGGCGGCATCGGTCCATTTGCCGGCCTGTCCCTTGGGCGAGTCCCTGAGCCGCACGAACATCGAGCGGCCGGGCGCGTTGCGGACATCGCCAACCTGCCAGTAATTGCCCTGGCGGCGACCGTTGGAGAGATAATGGCGGCACACTACCTCAGCCTGCCGGCCGAGGCGGTGTGCCAGATCGGAGGCGTCGGGACGGGCCATTACGCTGCCTCCCGCTCGGAAATCCGCGCGAGCGGATAGGTGTCGAGCAACCTGCCGAGAACCGTCGGGCCACTCGCATCCACCGGAACGAAGAAGCGGAGCTTCCACGAGATGATCTCGGTGAACAGCCCATAGGCGCGCAGGCGATCCCGCATGGTGTCGGTGAAGCCGGTCAGCTCGATCCGGTTCGCGCCCATGACGCGGGCGCGGCGAAGCTGAAGACCCTCGGCCAGGTCGAGAATGGTCCGCCCGTCGATCAGAGCGGCATAGGCGTCCTCAGGGGCGAGGCTGCTGGTGCCAGTTGATGCGGCGCTCGCCGCCCAGGCCGGTGAGACACGGCGGCCGATGATGCGCTCGCCGTCATCGGTCTGGAGCCGATAGACCCGCGTGGATTCATTGGGCAGGCGCTTCCACACGGGCAGGAGCAGTCCGGCGACGATATGGAGCGTGCTGTTCTCGTATTCCGGCACATCGTCGAGTTCACGGGTCCAGGCCGCCGCGAAGGTCTCGCGGTCGGCTTCCCGCCAATGGCTGCCGGCCATCGTCTTGAGGGAAGCGTGAAGATGCTCCATCGGCCGGACGAGGCGGACGCGGCGCTCGATCTCGCCATCATCAAGCATCAGCGACGGCGCCGGAAGTTGGACGGCGGCGCGGCCGGATTTGCCGTTCACCAGCAGCTTGCCGATATCGGAATCGGCATGCGCCAGCGCATCGGCCAGTCTCAGGGGCCAGTTGCGCCGTTTCTCGGAGATGGTGAGGAGCTGGGTTTCCGCGCCCGTCGCCGGATGGGTGTAGATCAGCTGCCGGTCAGTGACGACGAAGCTCTCGGCCATCAACGTTTCGAGGCCAACATCATAGACACCGCTTGCGATCGCGCCCTGGACCCTGGCGTCGAGCAATTGCTCGAAGGCGGTGAACAGGATGCCCTGAAGCTCGATCGTCAGCGCCAGCAAGCGGTTGAGGAAGGTGGTGATCGGCGGCAGATCGTCCTTGATGCCGT
The DNA here is from genome assembly GCF_900112685.1 of Roseivivax sediminis. Taxonomy (GTDB): domain Bacteria; phylum Pseudomonadota; class Alphaproteobacteria; order Rhodobacterales; family Rhodobacteraceae; genus Roseivivax; species Roseivivax sediminis. The sequence continues at coordinate 113,896 of NZ_FOMS01000006.1, read as the reverse complement.
TGGCATCCATCAGCTTGAGGCCGGTGGCGCTCTCGAAGCGTTCGAGCGAGCATCCCTCGATCTTGCCGGGCACGATCAACAGATAGAGCTGGCGCAGGGCATCGCGGGCATAAGGGCTTTCCAGATTGTCCTCGGGGCGGAACAGGCCCTGACCGCCGGTCTGGCGCTGGCCGCGCGTGATCGCGCCGAGCGTGTCGAGCCGCCGGGCGATGGTCGAGAGGAAGCGCTTCTCGGCCTTCACATCCGTGGCGATCGGCCGGAACAATGGCGGCTGCTTCTGATTGGTCCGGTTGGTGCGGCCCAGCCCCTGAATGGCGGTATCGGCTTTCCACCCCGGTTCGAGCAGATAATGGACGCGCAGCCGCTGGTTCCTGGCGGAAAGATCGGCATGGTAGCTGCGGCCGGTGCCGCCCGCGTCCGAGAACACGAGGATGCGCTTGTGGTCATCCATGAAGGCGGCGGTTTCCGCGAGATTGGCGGACGGCGCGCGGTTCTCGACAGTGAGGCGGCCGCCGGTGGCGTCGGCACCCGACTTGCGCACGATGCGGCGCGAACGGCCCGTCACCTCGGCCACCAGATCGGTGCCGAACCGCTGCACGATCTGGTCGAGCGCGCCGGGAACCGGCGGCAAGGATCCCAGATGCTCGATCAGTTCGTCGCGGCGGGCGACGGCCTCGCGGCTTTCGACCGGCTGACCGTCCCGATAGACCGGGCGCGATGACAGATTGCCTTCACTGTCGGTGAAGGGCTCGTAGAGCTGGGTCGGGAAGGAATGCTGCAGATAGGAGCCGACATATTCGCGCGGCGTCACGTCCACGCAGATGTCGTTCCACTCCTCGGTGGGGATTTCGGCGAGGCGGCGTTCCATCAGCGCCTCTCCCGTCGAGACGATCTGAATGACGGCGGCGTGGCCTTCCTTAAGATCGCGCTCGATCGAGCGGATCAGGGTCGGCGTTTTCATGGAGGTCAGAAGATGGCCGAAGAAGCGCTGCTTGGTGCTCTCGAAGGCCGAGCGCGCGGCGGACTTGGCCTGCCGGTTGAGCGTTCCCTCGCTGCCGGTGATGTTGGCGGCCTGCATCGCCGCGTCGAGGTTGTTGTGGATGATCTGGAAGGCCCCGGCATAGGCGTCATATATCCGGCGCTGCTCTTCGGTGAGCCGGTGCTCGACCAGCTCATATTCCACGCCGTCATAGGAGAGCGACCGCGCGGTATAGAGGCCGAGCGAACGCAGGTCGCGCGCGAGAACCTCCATCGCCGCGACGCCGCCATCTTCAATGGCTTCGATGAACTCGGCACGCGTGGCGAAGGGGAAATCCTCGCCGCCCCAGAGCCCGAGCCGCTGGGCATAGGCGAGATTGTGGACATTGGTGGCGCCGGTCGCCGAGACATAGACCACGCGGGCATCGGGAAGCGCATGTTGCAGGCGCAGGCCGGCGCGCCCCTGCTGGGAAGGGGCGACGTCGCCGCGCTCGCTCTTGCTGCCGCCGGCGTTCTGCATGGCATGGCTCTCGTCGAAAATGATCGCTCCATCAAATTCTGGACCCAACCATTCGACGATCTGCTTTACCCGCGAAACCTTCTCGCCACGGTCGTCGGAGCGCAGCGTGGCATAGGTCGTAAAAAGGATGCCTTCGGTTAGCGTGATGGGCTTGCCCTGCGGGAAGCGTGAGAGCGGCGTCACCAGCAGGCGTTCCATGCCGAGCGCGGACCAGTCGCGCTGCGCATCCTCGATCAGCTTGTCGGACTTGGAGATCCAGACCGCCTTGCGCCGGCCGTGCAACCAGTTGTCGAGGATGATCCCGGCCGACTGGCGGCCCTTGCCGGCGCCGGTGCCGTCACCGAGCATGAAGCCGCGCCGGAAGCGGACGACATTGGTGGCGTCGGCGGGAGCGGCCTGGACGAAATCGAAGGTCTCATCGACCGTCCACGTTCCTGCGAGATAGTCGGAATGCGCCTCGCCGGCATAGATCACCGTCTCGAGCTGGGCATCGGACAGCACCGAATGGATGTTGGACGTCAGCAATGGGCGATAGCTCGGCTTGGGCGGCGCGACACTCGCCATCGCGGCCGACTGCACCAGTCTGGTTGGATGCGCCTGAGCGCCGGGAATGCGGATCGACTGCAATCCATATGCCTCATAGATGGCGTCGGTCAGACGCGCACCGTCCGGCGGGGTCCAGTCCACGGTCTCATAGGCAAGTTCGACGCCCTCGGGATCGGCGGCGACGGATGTGGCGGGACGCGCAGCGGCCTGGCGCGCGAGGTAACCGCGAACGGTTTTCGGTGCAGCGCTCGAACGGGCGGTGGTAACCATTGGCAATGAGACGGGCAGGCGCGGCGGCACCTGCGCCTCGATCCAGCCGAGCAGGGTGGCGACATCGGGCGCGGCGCCGGGCGATGCGGGAAACACGGCCGGATCGCCGGCGGGCACTTTGTCGATGACGGTGAGCCGCGTCGGGAACGTCGTGCCGTGCCGGGCATAGACCGAGCCGTCGATAGCGGCGGTGAAGACGACACGGCCGCGCTCAGCCAGGCGGACGAACGCCTCCCGCCAGTCCGGTGCGTCTGGTGCGAAATTGGCCCCGGTGATGGTGACAAGCCGTCCGCCGGGAGCAAGGCGGGCCAGCGCCGAGGCGACGTGGCGGTAGCAGGCATCGGTCACCCGGCCCGACACGTTCGCCATTGCCGAGAATGGCGGGTTCATCAGCACCACGCTCGGGATCGCCGCACGATCCAGATGATCGTCGATCTGGGCGGCGTCGAAGCGGGTGACGTCAACGGCCGGAAAGAGGGAGGCGAGCAGGTCGGCGCGGGTCCCGGCCAGCTCGTTGAGGAGGAGCGCACCGCCGGAGATTTCGGCGAGGACCGCGAGCAGGCCGGTACCGGCCGAAGGCTCCAGCACGATGTCGCCCGCCGTGATGCCGGCGGCGGTGACGGCGGCGAGGCCGAGCGGGCTCGGCGTCGAAAACTGCTGGAGCGCCTGGCTCTCCTCGGAGCGGCGCGTATGCGTCGGCAGGAGACCGGCGATTCTGGTGATGGCGGAAAGCCGTGCTGACGGAGACGCGGCTTTGCGGAAAAGCGCCTTTCCGTATTTGCGCAGGAACAGGACGGTCGCCGCCTCACAGGCGTCATAGGCGGTCTTCCAGTCCCAGGCGCCGGAAGCGTCTGAAGCGCCGAAGGCGGTTTCCATCGCGGTGCGCAACGTGGCAGCGTCGATGCGCTGGCCGCGCTCGAACTGGGGGAGGAGCTGGCGGGCCGCCGCTAGGATGGCGACTGAAGAGTCGAAGGCGGGAACGGACGGAAGCGGCGCGGCCTGCGCCGCCGCGCCCGGGAAAACATTCTGCATGGGAAGTGCCTCGGGAGAGCGGGAACGGGACGAACCCGCTGGTGCTCTCTCTCGACCGCACGGGCTCAAACCCGTCCCGGCCCACCTCTCACTCGAACTGCCCCGAAGGGTCCTCTATCGGATCAAATGGGCGCAACCGCGCTTTCGCAGAAAGGCCTGCATCGCTTCCGAAATCGGTGGCTCGACATCGAACACCCCGAAGCGCTGCCGAAAGCGATCCCATTGTCGGCCGAGATGCCCTTTTCGGCGTGCGCTCGGGCAAAGCCAAATCCAGTCGAGTCGCCAGGGTCTCTCGCCCGGGTGGCCCTGTGGCCGGAAGGAACAAGCGCCGATGATGCGTCCATCAACATCGAAGAACAGAAATCCGACAGCGTCGGGGTCGTGACCGGCATCAAGAGCCCATTGCGGAAAGTCGTACCCGAGCTCGCGTTTGAACTCGAGCGCTCGATCATACACTTCCTGGCGCTTCCATTTCGGCGAAGCCGCGTCAACCCATGCGGCATCCAAATCCCGCTCCAGCGCCTGCATGAAACGCCTATGGGGTCGAGGCTCGATGATCGAGAAGCGCTTGCGGTGGAATGACCGATGCGACTGCTCGTCGGTGCGGGATCCTTTGACATAGGTCATGCCGCAATCGGGGCATTCGACAGCTTTGGATTCCGGGCGCTTGCGGTACTTGGGCGCACGGACCGTCAGCCATAGTGCTTGACCGTCAGTATCCGCCACATACTCCACCCGATAGCCGTGAGGTGTCTTGAATCGCGTTGTTTTCCGGCCGTTCCATTCGCGATGGGGTGCGGTCAATGTGACGGGTTCCAATCGGTGGCGGTTTTCCTGGTAGAAGAGAACCGAGATTTCCTCGCCGGTCACATAGGGCGAAGCCGTTAGTCGCCCGCGGAGGCGATCGCAAAGTTCGGAGACATCGATGCGGAAGCCCAGCCTCTCCAGCCAGATGCAGAGTGCGGCCGCGTCGACGGCCGAAAGCTTCTGAAAGCCGTAGACCTCGTCATTTCGCCGCGCCGGTCGCGGAAACACCCAACGAGATGGCAGGCTCAATGCCGCTGCGAGCGTCTTGAGATCAATGACCGCCGGGGGATCGAGGCGGCGATCCTGTGAAAGCAGATAGTCCTCCAGTTCGGCGTCCGATGCCCATCCCTCTTCCGCAATGCGTTTGTCCATCGTATTCGGCCGGCGGGGCGTGACCGGCGCCGGTCTTTGCAAGGCCTGCCAAATCGCCTCTATGGTCTTGGCCTCGATCTCCATGTGCCTCCTCGCACCGCCGAACGAATCAGCGAACCGAACCTGATGGTGCCACGAGCATTGTAAATCGGTCTCGAAGTCATTGCCGGAAACGAATACGGGTCCGGCACGCCCCGTGGCTGGGAGCGAGAGAAACGCAGAGAACTTCCGTGTGAGTCGAAGCGGAAGATGCTATATCTGCATGCGAACGGAACGGGAACGGTGATTCTCCGAGGGGTGGAATGGTCTCTATTCTATGGACAGAAACAAACAGGCCGTCGGAACGGCACATCGTGGTGCATGTGCACCAGGACGGCATGCCCAGGATGGATAAGGGCTACTTCTTTGTCAGCGACGAGAAGGACTGGGGCGGATCGGGGCCGTTCGATATGCGCCTGGACGAGACGATAAAGAGGGCTGAACAGAGAGCCCGTGAGCTCGGTATCGAGACCGTTATCGTCATTCCTCGACCGTGATGGATTCTCGAAATCGCTCAATGGACGTGCGCAGTGCCCGCGATCAGCACCGATCTTTTCAAAAAGAACTTCACGACGACGCCAGAATCGCTGAATTCGGCGATTCGGGCGTTCTGTCGCGATATCAACCCGAAAGATGACCCGGTCTACCTGCCGGTCGCGCCGGACGCCGCCGCCGTGCGTTCGGAATGCTTCAACAATGTAGCGGCCAAAGTCGCAATTGAGGGTGGGACACTCGTCTATGGCTGGCTCATCTGGGAGTGGCCGCGTGTCTTCGTGGAAGCCGAACACCACGCGATTTGGGAGAAAGACGGCACGCTGGTCGACATAACGCCAGCCATTAACGGAGAGCAGCGGATTCTCTTTCTTCCGGATCCGACGCAGACTTATGACTTCGCCTCCCAAAAGCGCCGGATCAACATCAAGCGAAGTTCTGGAGTGTTTTCCAGTGTCGACGGTTGGATCGCTGCCGCAGACAGGTTGCAGCAGGCAATCGAGGACAACTCGACAGGCAACCAGGTTACGCTTGAGCGATCTTATCTTTCCGCCTTGGGGCGCGACATACAGAACAGCTTGGCCGCCGTGTTCGTGGATCTTGCCCGGGCGACGCGGCCGAATGACCCCTGTTTTTGTACAAGCGGCAAGAAATTCAAAAAGTGCTGCGGTCCCCTGGTTCAGCTCTATCCATGATGCCCCGCTTTCGCCGGGCATGATTGCGCTGTCGAAGCATGCCCTTGGTCCGTCTGCTGGAACGACAGCCCTGCCTGTCTGGCGTGAAGAGTAGACGCGCGGCCGTAGACGGACGAGAGATCGTGCGGGGCGGCCGGAACCGCCCCGCCAAAACGGTCACTCGGCAGCGACGAGGTGTTCTTCTTCGTCACCGTCTGCGGCACTTTCCGCGTCATCCCCGGCGAGGAATTCCGGCAAGTCCTCATTGCCAGCCTCGGCACCGCCCTCGACCGGCTCGCCGTCGAGATCGGCCACGCGCAGCGGCTCGGGCAGCCAGCCGGTATCGGCCAGGAGCCGCTCTGCCTCGGTCGCCATGTCGCCCTTCTTCATGTGGTCGATAAGCTGGGCGGCCTGCTCGCCCGCGCCTTCGCGGACGGCTTCGAGAATGCGCGCCTTGGTGACGCGGCCGAGATAGTTGCCGACGGTCGGCTTCCAGCCTGCTGCCACCATGTCGAGGCCCGTGGCGTGCTGGAGGCGGTCGGCCTGCGCCAGACGGACGTCGAGCCCGTGCTGGCTGACGCCGGTTCCGCCATAGGGGTTCGGCCGCTCGAACAGCGCGTTGACCCCGAAGCTGACGCAATGGGCGAGCAGATCGAGGCGCGAGGCGTCGTCGAGATCGGTCAGCCAGTCCCAGAGCGCCTGATCGTCGGCCGGGACGTGATCGCCCCAGCGTTCATGCCGCTCGGCAATTTCGCGGGCAGCTGCGCTGTCCTTCAACTCCTCCGGCTGCGCGGAAAAGAAGACATGGCGCACGCTGGCCTCGAGGCATCCGGTCGGCGCGGTGCGCCGGAAGGTGTCACTGACCAGCTTGTGCAGCAACAGGGTCATGGCGACATCCGGGTGTTCGGCGACGGCGTTGCGCAGCGCCAGGGTGCGATGCGCGGTCAGCTCGATGACGAGACGTTCGGGCAGCGGCTTAACGCCGTCATCCTCGTCTTCCTCCGGCTCGGCGGGCTGGCCGCCGATCGTGATGACGGCACGCTGGCCGGTGGATCCATCCGACTGGTCAGCATCGCCACCAGGCTCCGATGCGTCAGCGCCATCGGATCCGACCGGGCGTTCATCCTCGGGGCGGACATAGCCGCGATCCACCGACAGGGACCCATCCGCATCGATGCTGACGAAGGCGCCGGCGACGGCGATATCGTCCGGATCGTAGATCGTCGGGCGCCGCTCGAAAGCGTCGAGCGCCTGTTCGATCTCGCCCAGCCGCTCGTCGATCTCGTCGGGAAGCTCATCGGCCTCACCATATTCGGCTTCGATCCGGTCGTATTCATCCCGCAGCGCCTCGCGGATTGTGCGCTCTTCCTCGGTCAGATCGACCGTGGTGCCGACAAGCTGCCGCAGCCCATGCTGGTGGCCATAGGGGAAGCTCACAGCGACCTCGATCCATTTCCAGCCCTCGGCGGCAATGGTCTCCGCTTCGGCCTTCAGCTTCTTGGCCACCAGCTGATCGAGCAGCACCGGGTCCTGCAACCAGCCCCCATCGTCGGACTGGAAAAGGTCGCGCAGCACGATGCCGCCAGCTTCTTCATAGGCCTCCACGCCAACGAAAACGGCCCGTTTGTCGGAGGCCCGCACTGCGGTTTCGGTCAGCATCCGGCGGATGGTATAGGGCTCCTTCTGCCAGCTATCCTTGATCGCCGCCCAGACCTGTTCCTGTCGGGCATGGTCCTCCGAGACGGTGAAGGCCATGAGCTGTTCGAGCGTTATGCCGTCCTCGGCATAGGTTTCGAGCAGCGTCGGCGAGACGGATGCGAGACGCAGGCGCTGCTTAACGACCTTCACGTCGACGAAGAAGGCCGCGGCGATGGCCTCTTCGGTCATGCCCTTCTCGCGGAGGCCCAAGAAGGCGCGGAACTGGTCGAGCGGATGGAGCGGGGCGCGCTCGATATTTTCGGCCAGCGACACCTCGTCGATGAGGATATCGCCACCGGCCTCCGAGACGACACAGGGCACCGGCGCGGTCTTGTTGAGGCGCTTCTGCTTCACCAGCAGTTCGAGTGCCCGGTAGCGGCGCCCGCCGGCCGGCACCTCGAACATGCCGGTCTCTTGGCCATCAGCATCGATCACCGGCCGGACGTGCAGCGACTGGATCAGGCCGCGCCGGACGATGGACTCGGCGAGTTCCTCGACCGAGACGCCCGCCTTGACGCGCCGGACATTGGACTGGGACAGCACCAGCTTGTTGAAGGGAATGTCGCGCGAGGACGACAGGGTGATTTTCTGAGCGGCAGTAGCCATGTTCTCAACTCCGCGACGGGCGCCGAAAGCCTCTCTCTCGGTCTGAAAACCCGTCACGAAGCGAAGCGCCGCCCTCTTCCTCTAAGAGAGCGGCGCAGCATCGCGGAACCGGGCGATCGGCATTCAGGTTTTGCGATTTTCCGTGTCGGCGGTTTTCCGGTCCGGCGCCCCGCCACCGGAAGAACGGGCGTAGAGGATGCGCTCGGCCGCCCGGATACTGCCGGCCTGGCGCGCCGCCTCGGCCCAGACCGTGATCGGGAAGTCTCCAGTGAAGAGGACGTCCCGCTCGATTCCCAGGCCGAGGGGCAGCCGGACCGCTTCCATCTCGCGGAGGCTCCAGCTTCCGAGTTCGGGGCAGCCGATATCGGCCAAGCCGAACATGGTGTCGCCGTCCGCGTCCAGTTCGGCCGCGAGCCAGACACCCTCGCCGACGGGATTGAAGAACTTGACCACCGGGATGTGGTCGACATCGCGTTGACGGCCATTGGCGAGAAGCCTTGCGCGCAGTTCGTCGGTCAGGAGGATCATGCCGCGACCCTCCCGTCGTTCGCGATGGCTGCATCGCCGCTCGCAGCGTCATCGTCAGGCAGATGGGCCAGCAGCCAGTCGGCCGCCTTGCTGGCCTGCGACGCGGCGCGGACGACGGCGCGATTGTCCTCGCGCATGACCTCGAGCCAGGAACCGATGTAATCGGCGTGCCGGACGGTCGGCACGATGCCGAGCGCGGCGCAGCAGAACGCCGCCGAAATCTCGGCCACCAGTTCCTCGAAGGCGTATTTCTTCGAACCGAAGGAACCGGAGAGATCGCGGTTCAGACGCCTGGGGGCGCCGCTGGCATGGGAACATTCGTGCAGGGCGGTGCGATGCCAATTGATCGGCTCGAAGAAGGCCTGCGGCGGTGGGACCATCACATAGTCATGCGCGGGAACGTAGAAGGCGCGGTTGCCGCCGATGCGGAAGTCGATGCCGGTGGCCGCAATCAGTGCCTCGACCCTCGGCTCGATCAGGCCGGAATCGGGCGGCGGCGCGGCCGCCGCGATTTCTTCGGGGAGGTTCTCGCATTGCGCGGCATTGAAGACCGTGAAGCGCTTGAGGAACGGAATGGCCTGCGCTTCCTCGCCCGTCTCACGGGCGCGCCGCCTCTCGTCCTCGGGGGTGAAGCGATCGGCATAGACGACGGTCGTGCCGCGTTCGCCCTTGCGCACATTGCCGCCGAGCGCGAGGTCGGGTAGCAGGGCAGCGTTACCGCTGCCCCGCCCCCTCAGAACCGTGCTTGCGAGTTACCCCGCACACGGCTCAAGCAAACCGCTTGCGATCCCGTTCACTCCTCTCGGCCGCGAGGGCTTGGAGATGGCAGTAGAGGTGCATAAGACGCTGGTTATCGAGTGTGCGTTTTCCACCAAGGCGTGGTGCCATGATATGGTGGGCGCACAGGGCCTCGTCGTTGTGCAGGGTCTCGCCGCAGCGGAAGCACACGCCCCCTTGTTCCTTGGCGAGAACCTGTTGCCGGCCGGAGAGCTCGGCATGTCGACGCGAACGCCGCCATTTCCAGTAATCTTGGAGGGCAGGATCATCTGGCGACGAGCCCCCTTTGACGAGGATATGACGAACGATCGGAGTCCACGCAAACTTGATGAGACGCCCATGATCTCCGGCAGCATCGCCAAAGACCCAGTAGTCCATCCTCTTGGGGTGCAGTTTGCCCCAGTATTTGCGCCTGACCCAGTACCACGGCTTCTTCGGATGTGTCTTCCGTGCCCAGCGAACCTCCTTGCCGAAGGTCCAACTGTCAAGCTGGGCAAATAGCCGTTTCGATACAACGCTCCGATAATAGTTGCTCCAACCACGTATGATCGGATTCAGTCGAGTGAGAACGGTGACAATGTTCTGACCGTCCAGCCCTCGCCATTCCCGTACCATCCGGGCTTTCAGCGACTTCACCGATTTCCGAGAAGGCTTGATCAACAGTTTCCAACCCCACCGGGTTTCCGGAGCCCGATATTGGCGGATGTTGAAGCCGAGGAAGTCGAACCCGTCGGATAGATGCACTATCCGTGTCTTCTCGTCTGAGAGGACAAGGCCCCGCGCTGCCAGCCAGGCGGATAGCTCCACCCGAGCCTGACGAGCATCTTCCTCGCTATCGCAGAAGACGACAAAATCGTCCGCATAGCGAATCAAGCATCGCTTGCCGACATTGTCGCCACGGGTGATGTATTTCACACCAACCGCAGCTTCCATGCCGTGCAGGGCGATGTTGGCGAGCAGAGGACTGATCACGCCACCTTGCGGCGTACCGCTGTCGGTGTCGTGGAAGACCCCGCGCTCCATGTACCCCGCTTTCAGCCACTGACGGATGAGTTCCCTTGCCGGGAATCCGTCGACAGCATTGAGCAGGAATTCATGGTCGATATTATCGAACGCCCCTTTGATGTCGGCATCGAGAACCCATTTCCGTCGGCGCACTGGTGCGGCGACATTATAGATTCTGGCAATGGCATCGTGGCATCCCCGTCCCGGCCTGAACCCATAGCTGCAAGGTTCGAAGCGAGCCTCCCAGTAGGGTTCGAGCGCGTTTTTCACCCGTGCCTGCAAAGCGCGGTCACGGATGGTGGGGATGCCAAGGGGACGCAGCTTTCCGCCTACCTTCGGAATATACACCCTACGCGCTGGCGCTGCTCGCCACGGCTGTGCCGACATGAGGTCGTCGGTCAATTCGTTGCGCTCCGCGACGGTCGTCGTGACGATACCGTCTACGCCAGCAGTGTACTTTCCCTTGTTCTCCTGAGTGACCTGTCGCACGCTTTTCAGCGTGTTCGAGTAACTCCTGAGCATCAGGTTCTGTAAAGAACGGACCTTTGCAAGGTCGTTCTCACGGGACGCCCGGAAGATGCGCTGTCTCAGATTGCGAACGCGCCGATTGACCTGCCGCCAGTTCACGGCATTCCAGTCGGTCTGTCCCTTGGTTCCGTTTGCAGAAGAATTCCGCACCTAACTTTTCCCTCGGTTAGCAATCGTCACAACGTCTTCGGGCGGTTCACCAGACCCACGTCAGCAGCCTTTCAGCTTGGGCATCGCCCTATCCGGCGGGTTATGGATTTCCCTGACCTTTCGATCTGCCGGCATTCGCTTCTTGGGTCTTCCTGTTCCCGCTGGGCATTCAGCTTCCCTTACGGTCCGCCTACCGACGCTGCCGCCGGTTCCCATCGGGGTTTCCGTGTTCCACATGAAGGAGATGCGGTCGGGGCGGGCGCTCTCCGTACGCCGGGGCGCGGTGTTCGCGGTGGGGCCAAACACACCCCAGTTCGCATTTGCCCAGCTCGGCCGTGTCAACCAACGATTACGGCCTTACTTCCTCACGACGCGTTTCAATGAGAATTCACTTGCGTTCGCCCTTCCGACCTTCGCCTCGCCCGACGAAATGCGTTGGCTGCATTTCCATCTTAGGCTTCCATTCCCGCTTCACACCGCGCCGTTACCAGCGCCGCATGGGGAAAGCGGCGACAGAGTTGAACACTACTCATGGACCCATGGGTCACTCCTTTCATGCGACTTGCACGTCGCACGGCCTGGCGGAAAGTCAGCCAGCTCTGGCCCGAAAAACCGTGCTCGATCACGGCGCCCCACAGGATCAGCACATTGATCCCGGAATATTGCCGGCCGGTCGCGGCGTTTCTCGGCATGGCGAGCGGCGCCTTGGCCGCCGCGCTCCCCCAGGGCTGGACCCAGGGCACGCGGCCGCCCTCCAGTTCGGCCACGATCTTGTCGGTGATCTCATCATAGAGGCTCGTCCGGGCTGAGCCGGCGCGAACGCTGCGGTCATGTCTCGTCATCGCGGTTCTCCGCGACGGGCGCCGGAGGTCTCTCCTCCAGCTTCCAACCCGTCACGAAAAACCCCTCCAAACTCTCCCTCTACGGAGGGCGTTGCGGGGTCTCCCCGCAGAAGGGGTCGGCCAAGACTACAGGCTCGGCCGCAGGGGAAGGCCTTCCCCTCCTACCGATCTCGTCGAGAAGTTCTAAGGAGCGTTGCGTGAGCAGACTGCGTTCATGCCGGGATGGAGGGGGACTCGATCCATTTCTTCGCGGGGCTTGAAAGTCTGCGGGTAGCTGCGGCCGAGCAATCCAAAATCGGTCTCGCCATCACTGTGGACGCGGAGCACTGCGTCCGGACTGAGGGGAAACGCAGCGTAGAGGTCGAACATTCCCCAATCGGTATGGCACCCAAGGGAGCGGCCATAGTGCTGCGTGACGGACCTGGCCGCGTCATAGACATGACGCGTGACATGGAGAGGGACCGCGATCTCCAGCACACGCGCGCGACCGATGGACGACAGCTTGTCGATGGCGTCGCCCTCATGATGATTGAAGTAGACGGACTCACCGCCCCAATGTGCGAGAAGGGAGGTGACGCCGCCGTCGTCTCGCGGGAGCGGATGCGACACCATCCAGAACTTCCCGTTCCGGCCGCCGAATTCGTCGTCGTGGAACGGGCTCGAATCGAAGAAGAATTGAGCCTCCTCGGCGGCCAGATCGCCGCTGGCGACCAGACCGGCGATCCGCTGCTGCACCGTCTCCAAGGTGGCCGGACAGATCCCTTCGGCCCGGATGATCCCGATTTCATGATCCGTCAGGCGCGTATAATGCCATGCGCGAATGGTGCGCTCGGCCATGTCGGTCGCGAGGTCTTCGACAAACGCCAGATAGTCGCCGGCATACGGATTCGAAGGGGGTGGCCCGCGTCGGTCAGATGCCTCGCGGGCGAGGAAATTGGTGCGGCTCGTCCTATAATAGTCGATGAGAAGCGCACGCTGTTCACCCAGCCTGGCGAGGAGCGCCGCATCGAAAGTCGACAGATCCCAGAGATCGATAATGGAGCCTGTCATTCGGCCACCGGCGTCGGATCAGAACGCTCTTGAGCGAGAATATCCGCGGCCTGCCAATTGTCGCCATCTTGCGTCGCGACGAATTCGCGGTCCCACACGCCCCAGCCTTCCGGAAGCGGACGCTGTGCAAGCGGGTTGTGCACATAGGTGAGAGGGCGAACGCGACGGGACATATTGCCGAGCCCGATGCGCGACCACAGGACGCCCGAGATGTCGGCAAAGCGCTCGTCGAGAAAAGCGGTTCGCGGAATCGGATCGCCGTCGCGCTCGATGACGGGCGCAGCATGAAACCCCTGATCCACGATGTCGCCGGTTTCGAGGTCAACGGTGACGTAGGCGTCGCCGATGGGAAAGAGCGAGCTTATGATCAGGGGCGGATCGTCGCCGACATACGGCCCGAAACGGCTCGCGCTGATGGCAATGATGCGGACATCGTCCCTGCCAATGACGCCCTCGCTCAGATAGCGCGCGATCCTGCGGGATTTCGTCCAGAAGGCGCTTGTGGTGCGAAGTTGAGCCTGGCGAACGGGCGCCGGGGCGAATCCCCCGCCCTCATTGATGGGCACGGGACGCGCGATCTGGTCCGGTCCAGACTCGCCGTCATCTGGCGCGATCGCCTCGATCCAGATGCGGCGGCCGTCCTCCACGACGCAAAGGTCGGGCTGGCCGCCTTCGCGGAGACGCTCGGCCGCGGGTAGAAGCGCGCGCCCGGCTTCCAGCAATGTGCAGCCGAGATACATTTCCCAGAAGCGGCCGTCGACATCGCGCGCGAATCCGTGGCGAAAGTCGGGATCGGCATAGGGCTCGTAGGTTTCCCACATCGCCTCGATGCGCTCGTGCATCTCCTGTTCGGCCCGGGATTGCCGTGCCCTGATGTTGACAAAGCCCGGATCGAGATTGTCGCCGTCGATATCGAATATGCGGGTCACTGGTTTGCGGCTCCGACGGGATCGACGGCGAGGCTGGTCGGGAAGCCGCCATGGGGTGGCGCGATATAGGCCTGGCGCGCCTTGGCGATCGGCCACTTTTTGTCCCGCCACCAGTAGAAGTCGGGATGCCCCCGCGCGGCCTGTCTTATTTCACATTCCATCTCGGTGCTCTCCCGCGTTCCAGGGACGGCGAGAAGGCGTCCTGTCGCAAAGCAGCGCACTGCGCCGCGAGCCGTGGTCTCGGTATCGAACGCGACGTCGTCGAGGCATATGCCGTAGATATCGCGCGTGATGGCGCCGGTTTCGCTTTCGATGAGAAGATCCTTCGACGCCTTGTCGAACCAGACCTTGACGCGGCTGCCGATCGCCGGCGATGCATTCTGAATGTATGGAATGGCCGGCTTGGGCCGCTTATCTTTCGGCATTGCTGAAACTCATCATTAACGTTGATCGCGAAGGGACCATGCGCGCCCCTCAGCGTCTTGCCGCGGCGATCGAGGCGGTGATCGCCGCCATCGAGCGGAACAGGACCAGGGGATCGTCCTTCGATGGAAGGAATCCGCGCCGGCGCCAGAATTCCGCCGCCTCGTCGTCGACGGCGTTGACCATCAGCGCGCGACCGCCGACCAGCCCTGCCGCGGTCACACACCGCTCGAGAGCGTGCTTGAGCAGGCCTGTACCGATCCCGCGCCCAGCCCAGCCGATGTCGGTTGCGAGTTGCCCGAGCAGCAGGCACGGAACCGGATCGGGGGGTTGACCGGTGCGGATGGACCGCGGCAGGACGCCGGGAACGACGGCGGTCGGCGCGAGGCCATAGTAGCCGACCACACGCCCCGCCTCGTGCACGACCAGGACGGCGGTAAAGCCCTTCTCCTGGTTGGAAAGCGCCCGGGTCTTGAGCCAATGGTCGAGGGTCGGTTTTCCGCAGGTGAACCTGGAAACGTCGTGAGCCGCGGTGAGCGGTTCGGGAGCCGAGAGGACCAAGGCTCAGCTTTTGGCGCCGTAGCCGGGCTCCCACGGGGCCGGACGCTTTACCAGTTCAACGATTTCGGGCACCGGGGTAGCGGGTCCGGACAGGACCTTCATGAAATCGGCGAAGCCCTCCGGGCTCATGCGAATGAGCCCGTTTTCCATCAGCACATCCTCGGCGGCGCGCACGGCGGCCTCGCGGACGAAGTCCGTGCGCGAGCGGCCGCGCAGGCCGGCGGCGCGATCGATCATAGCGACGTCGGCCTCGGGAAGGCGCATCGAGATCGGGTGTTCCTTGCGTTCAGCGTTGGTGACCATGGTTTTCTCCTGCAGGGAAAGATAGACGAGCGTAGCGCAAATTGCAATACACATCACCGGTCAGACTCCCGACCTATCGCGACAATCAGGGCAGCGGAATCCTGCGCTTGACCAAACTCTCAGTTTGTGGGAGTTAATAACTACCACTTAATGGGAGTTACGAATCATGGCGCGCCCCGGACAGTCGGCAGCGGAAGCTTTCACCTCTCGTGAAGTCGCCGTCGCGGCCGATGTGACCCCCCGGAATTTCGCATTGCTGGTGGACCAGGGGCTGGCGCCTCGGTCGACGAACGATGGCTCCGGAAAGGCCGGTCACCGCACCTACGACAGCGCCGGCCTCGCGCACGCCGCGTTGATCGGGGCGCTTCATCTCGCCGGATTTGAGCTGTTGGTATCGGCCCGCCTGGCGGCGGCATTCGCCGACGATTTTGGCGCCAGTAATGGCAGGCTGCCGTCGAATCTCAACGCCTATATCCGCGGCGAGTTGAACCCGCACAAGGGTCTGCCCTGGGGTGAGATGCCCAATGATTTGCCACTCGATTTCGAGCAGGACTACTGGCTGCACTACCTGCTGCGCAACCGGTCGACGATCTATCGGCGCGGGATCGCGATCCGGGGCGACTGCATCATCGACATCGCGGATCACGCGTTCGTCCTGACCCATTCGCAAGGGCTGGAGAAGATCAAGATATTCTCCCCGGTTTCGCGGGAGGGCCTTCCGGCGAGCCCCGATTATCGGATCATTGGACGAGGGCCTTCCGCGCGCATCGTTCCCATTCATGAGGAGGTTGATAGCCTCGACTTTCAGATCGATCCGAAGTCTGCAGAGAGAATGCGGCAGCTCGAACGCGAATATATCGACGGGCGCAAGAATGCAGTGGCCGTGGTACAGGTCAATCTGTCGCTGGCAATCCGCAACGCCTTTGATCGGTTGCAGGACGATCGCGAGAAAAAGGCGGCGTAGCGAATGGAAACGCTATCAGTGACGACCCGATCAAAAAGCGAGCCGCGACAGGGATTGAGGCGGATCGGCCAGATGAAGATTGTCTCATCATTGCTCAACCGGTCTGAGGACCTGACGCCCGATCAGCTCAAGGAAGGCCAGGGGGTAAGTTGCTTGGGTGAGCATAAGCGCGCCGCCTTATCGGAAGAGGCGGGAACTGTGGATTGCCACGGTCTCTTGAGGATACAGCGGTGAATCCGCGCGTCTATCGGTTGACGGCGGTTGTGGAAGTCTCGATTGCGCGGATGACCTCGATGGCATCTCGCGCGAACGGGTGATCTGCACTTACACGCCGCAGCCTGCGGAGATCGTTGCGATCACCGTGCTTCGCAATCACGCCAAAGGCGAAATGCAGGTCCCGATCACGAAAGCCCACCCGATGATACGATGTCGGGGGCACGCCCTCATCAACCAACTTCCGGCTGACCGCGAGCAAGTCGACCGGAAACACATCCACCAGGTTAAGCGCTGGATAGTTAGGTGGTCGCTCCGCCACGTGGCTTGCCGCCAACGGCTCGTTTATTTCCGCGAGGCAGCCGATGACACGTTGCGGACGGAGCGCGTGCAATTCTTCCCAGGCCGTGCGGGCCTGTTCCCTGTCGGCGTCGCGGCCGGACTCGGCCGCATAGACCAGTGTTCTGATGAGAACCATGCATTGTTGTGCATCGTTCTCGGCCTCCACAACCGGAAGCGGCGCTGCGTGTCGTGCGAGGAAGCGAACCGCCAGCACGAAGGCAGCCATCTCGTCTTGGCTCATCGGGTTCGTCTGGGACGGAAGTCGCGCCAGGTTCGAGAACAATGGAGCGTCTGACGGCTCTTCGTATTCTGCGATCCTTTGCGCCAAGTACCTCACGCTCAGGGAATCGCCGATCCCATCAGCTTGAAAGGCGCGGCGATAGAGCAGACGCTGGGTCTCCTCCGGCAACGCGTAGACTTCCTCGGCATAGATCCAATCAAACGGGTGATCGAACATCCGCGTGTAGACGCTGAGAGCTTGCTCGCGGATATCGTCGCTGTCCGCTTCCCCAATCACAGCCGCGACCTCGTCATGGATGGCAGCGCGCTGCCCTTCGCCCTCGTCGTCGAGTGCCCCCAGTATCTTGAGGGCATCGATCACGCTCGAATTCAACGCCCAGTTCGAGGCATGAATCTCGAGGGCGTTGATCGCCTCGATGAGGCCCGCTTTCGCCGTCTCCTCAGCATCGCGGACGAACCCGACAATGTGCAGCAGCTCCAGCCGAACATGGTACGGCTCGTATCTCCACCGCGTGCGCAATACCTCGGTAAGCTCACGCGTGAATCGCGTGATGTCCTCCTTGCCAAACAGCTCATGGCGTTGCTTAAGAACGAACAGGAGCTCGCCGGAGGTCAAGCCGACAAGGGACCGCATGGTGATCCCCGCCGGGCGATTGCCGATGATATGGGTGAACCTCGTTGCGTCAGCCTGCGTCGCGGCGAGCGTGAAGTTGTGGCGCGGTCCGAAGCCATAATAGGCCAATGCGAAAGCTTCACTGCGCAAGGCGACGTTGCCTGCACGAGCCGCCTCGGCAAGCCGCGACCGTTCCTCGACCAGTTTTGTATCCATCGCCTGGCACAAAACCAGGTATTCCTTGATGCCCGTGCCCTTGGCCGCGCGAACGCCCAAGGCCTGAAAGCGGGCTCGACTCGTCGCCGGGGGCTCGATGTGCCCCTCCCATTCGAGGCGCTTGAAGGCCTCACCATCCGTTAGTACCAGCTTGGACTGCGCGATCTCGCAGAGAAGACTGGCGTGGCTGGACTCGAGAATAGCCCAGGCTGTCGCTGTCGCCAACGGACCGAGTTCACCGTCCGCTGCATCGGCGATGATGTCTGCATCCGTGATTTCCTCCAGCACCGCACGGCAGGCCGGCTCCGTGTCGAGAGCGGCGATGATGTCGCGGGCCAGTGGACGAAAGAGCGGCGTGCCCAACCGGACGCCAAGTTTGGCGGGATCTGTCTGCGCCAGCCTGACCAGTTCTTGAGCGGCGCACGTGCTCTGAAAGATTTCGTGACTGAAGGACACCCTGCCGCCTCGAGTTTCCAGAACGCCGGCGCGCAGAACTGCCTCGCAATCGTCGAAAGTCAGGTGCTGTGCCAGCATGAACTCATCGAAGGCAGTCTCCGATAGGGAATAGGCCATTTCGTCGGTGAGGCGCGCCGCGAGCCGTCGGAGGCCCAGCGAACCCGAACGCGCATGTGGTCCCAGTCGCGTGCGGATGAATTGGTCGACGAGTTCAAGGCGCGTAACGTTTGACCGCAACTCGTTACCGATTTCACCCACGATGCGCGCCTCAAACCCGCTCCGCACGCTGCGCAGCACTTCTCTTGCCGCCGAGGTCAAGGCGCCATGTCCCCGTTCGGCGATGCGTGCCTTCAATGTCTCTGACGGTTTCCCGACGCTGACGCTGCTCAGGCCGGCCAGACCTTCTGGACGTGGCTCCTGGCTCGCAACGACAACCCGCGCCTCATACCGCCTTGCTAGAGCCTTGAGTCCTCGCAGTGCTTGGCGCGCATTTTCGGCCGACAGCTCATTCAAGCCGTCGAAGATCAGGACGATCGGTATCCCCAATTGCGTGGCCCGGCGCAGGAGCCGCGGATCGTAGGAGTCAACGAGCAGCGAAATCTCGCGCTGAACCGCCTCCGCCCACGAGCCCGAAAACAGCTTCGCCGAAACGAAGAGGCATATGGCGCCGGTCGCTGTGTGCTGAAGTCCCAGCCATTTTGCCATGAGGCTCTTGCCACAGCCGGATGGTCCCCACAAGAAGCTGCCAGCCTGCTCATTGATGGAAGCCATGAGAGCCCCTGCCTGCTCGTCATCTTCCGGAATCCATAGATCGCCATCGTGCTGGTATTCTGCAGCGAACGCCCGCCGATAGCGTTCGGCCCACTCGCTAAATGCCCAGGAGTCTTCGGCTGCCAGCGCGGCGTCCAGGGAAGTTGCGGTCAACTTCAAGGACCGCGCAAAGCCCTGCCAGGCCGCCAGTGACCACGGACTGCCTCCCGTCGCTCCCAACGCAGCCAGCACCTCGGCAGTCGACCCGATCCGAACCTTGAAGTCGCCCGCAGTGATGGTTGACCCCGCAGGAAGGTCGCCGGTCATCGCGACGAACCCATCCGGGTAGAAATCGCCGATGGGCGCTGCCTGAGCCATGGCATCACGCAGACGGTTCTTGGCATCGAGCGCCTGCTGATAGGGGTTGCGGAACGGCGTCCACTCGCCGGATGGAGACAGCCGCTCCCACGCGCCATTGATTTCGCCTCGAACTGGAAGCTTGGTGGCTTTTGCTTCGACAAGTGCGACGCCATTCTCCGTCGCCACGACGAAGTCGATCTGTCGCCCTTTGAGGTGAAAATTGCACAGGATGACGGCCGCCGTCGCGCCTCGAGTAAGATGATCGACGAGGGCGCGCAGGAAGACACGTTCCGAGTCATGTTCCAGCGGTCCGCCGCAGAAGATCGTCATTTGGCGTGTCTGATTCATGATGTGGATTCTACAGTTTCGCTGCTGAAAAGCACTCCTCGATGCAGATCATCGCGATCACACCGATCGAGCGCTATCGGCTGTCCATGGCGACATCTTCGAGGTGCTGGTGCCATCCGTGCATGTCCTCGATGGGTTCGGCCATGATCTCTTCCAACTGGTCAATCTCCTTCCTGATTTGGTCAAACATCTCCAGTGC
The DNA here is from genome assembly GCF_900112685.1 of Roseivivax sediminis. Taxonomy (GTDB): domain Bacteria; phylum Pseudomonadota; class Alphaproteobacteria; order Rhodobacterales; family Rhodobacteraceae; genus Roseivivax; species Roseivivax sediminis. The sequence continues at coordinate 94,065 of NZ_FOMS01000006.1, read as the reverse complement.
GGTCAGGGCCGTCCGTTTGGCGCTAAGCGACCCGGCCCGCTTTCTCCAGCTCTCGAACGGCAACTGCGGGTATCTGGGCTTCCAGCCAGGCAGCAGGCGCGCGTTGAGATCCACCAGCACTTTCGTCCCTCGCGCCATCCCGAGCGCGTCCACATCAAGCGGCTTGGGCGGGAGGCCCTTCGCCTTCAGCGCCTTATCGCCATCGCGGCGAAAACGAACGATTGCGGCGATCGTGTCAGCTTCGAGCTGGATCGTCCGCAGCGTATCGACAGGGTCAACTGTTCCCGAGCGTCCCCTGGCGATGATGCCGAAAGCCGACTCCGCCTGGTCGACCCGAAACAACACATGCGCGCTCAACGCTCGCTCGACCGACATTGGCGGTTGCGGACAAGCCGCGAGCAGCCGATCGCGTAGTCCAGTCAAATCGACCTGGGCTCTGCGGTACTTCGTGGTTACCAACTCAGGCAGAAGACGACGTGCCGCATCGCTGACGACTTCAGGTTCCCAGCGCAGATGACGCTGCGCACCGAGGAGCGATTCGAGCAGCCCAGCGGCTAGGCGGAAATAGAGGTGCGCGAGCTGCCCGATGATCGGATCGTCGCGGAGTCCGACATGGTAGAGCTGGTTCCGGTACTCGTGCAGGATTGCCATCGCCCGGACCTGATCGGGCGGAATGTGTCCGAGCTCTTTTAGAAACTGGATTTTCCTGTCGAAGGCGCGGCCACGAGCGTCGCTGCGCTGTTCCGGCGTGAGCCGGCGGGAATTCCTATGCCGATCCTCGAACAATAGGTCAGCGCATTTTTGATGGCACATCAGCTCCAAACCATTGTCGACGAGGATCAATGCGATCCGCCCATTGAGCGGGTGATCAATCGCCAGTTCAGCGAGTGCGCGGTCCAGTTGTTCTGCAATGGGAACGATCGATCGCACGGATCTTCTCCTAACGCGCGCCGCAGCCGTGACATTAAAGCTCGCCGCACCTTACATTATTTGACCCGCCGCATACGGACAGGTTCCGATAGCCACAAGGAGTTCGCATCCTGAACAACCCGCTCCCCTTTGATCTAGTGTCCGCGGTCGACGCTCTGTGGCGTCACGATGGTCCGGTAGCTGGCAATCTATATGCGTCCCCCGCGTTTGTGAGGCTTCGGGAAACCTGCCAGCGGCTCTATCAATCAGCGGGATCGAAGGACGCCGTGAACTTTGCCCTCAGCCAGGCCCTCTACGGTCTCGGATTTCGCTGGAGCGACGACGCACCCGCCCGCTTTGCTGTCTCCCCGGCTATCGCAGCGGCCCGCCTTGACCAAGCCTTCAGGCAGACGGAAGCGCACCTGTTACATCTCTGTCCGCTAGATCTCGGCGACGATGTCCCCGAACTGCGTTTTGGACCCAATGCCATTCGAAACTTCACGGCAGAGGAGCTGGACGATCTCCTCGACCCCGAAGGGTTGTCGCGAAAACGGCCCGGCTGGCGTTTCGACAGCCGGCGCTTCAGCCGGTTTGCCTGGCTCGTCGTCGAAGAGATCGTGGTCCTCCCCGGAAAATCTGGCGGCCGCGTTCTCCCCGGACTGTTCGCCGATCTGCGACAGGATTTCGGGCGGATCGAACCGCACAAAAGGCACTTCCCCGCTCCGGTCGAAGCCGCGCTCTTCGCGCTACTGACGGCCCCCTGGGAGGATGTCACCAGCTATTCCGACTTGGATTGGCGTCCCTTTCGCGTGCCATGGGTCCATACTCTGTCGGACGACCTGTTTGCGCGCCGATCGACGCCGCCCGATGCCGACACATTGTCGTGGGAGCCGGACTTCTACGAAGATGAGGACGGTGCCATGGTGGAGATTGAACGACCTACACGGTTGCCCCTGACCGACGCCGCGATCCCCCAAACAGCCTATCTGGATGATGCAGCCTGGACTGAACTCCTGGAGGCTCGACGTTCCCCGCTATTTCATCGCCCGATCGACCACTTCGCGATCCGGGCGTTCGCGAGCGATGGGATCGACGAGTTTCTTGCGCATGTCACGGTGATCGAGGCCGCACTGGGACAGCCGATCGACCATGACCCGAGGAAGCGCCCGAAAATCAGCGGACAACGGCGCCAGGGCGCGACAGCACGGGTCGCGTGGCGCCTCGCGGCGCTCCTGGACGATCCCTCGGCCGGCGAGAGATACCTCGCGCTTTTCAAGGAGAGAAGCGACTTCCTCCACGGCCAGGCGATGCAGGACATACCAAGCCAAGTGCGACTGGACGCTCGACGGCTTGCGCGTCGATGCGTGTGTGCCTTGATCGGCGCAGCAACCTCACCGTCGCCTCCAGAAAACCAGGATGCCTTCCTGAACGAGCTACTGCAGCGCGGTTCGTCGCAGGCTTCGGGTTAGAACGCCGCAGATGACGGCTTCGACACGCGCATGGCAGTATTGACGAGCTCCTGACCGAAATCATGAACTCCACACGATTCTAGCCGACGTCCGACGGAGAGGCGATTCATGCACGCCGCTCTTCCGTGTTGCCCCTGTGGGTCGGCATGCGTCGGTCGACGCCAACGAATGGCCGAAGTGCCCGCGACGAGATCGAACCGCCGCCTGTGCCGTCAATCCGCTGGGCGACCACGTGCAGCGTGATGCCAACGGCGACAATGGGGTCGAGAGCCGCCACTATTGCGCTGCGCCAGTCCATCGCGCTGGACTAAGATAAATCGAGCTCAAGCGCCCATTCGCGAGTTATGCCGCGATGCACTCCGTCTCGGCGGTTTCTTCGTCGCCGATAGCCTGAAGCAGGAAGCGCGACAGCGCGGCCTTTCGGGAATCGCGATCGAGCGCATAGGCGGTCTGCTTGAATTCGACCCCATCGAGCAGTCCCTGAATGTAGCCGGAGATCGTGTCGGCCGCCATGATGAGCGCGGTATCGAGCGTGTGGATGTAGTTGCTGGTCACCGATCCCTTTGAGTGGCCGACCAGTGCAGCGATCGTCACTTCGGTGAAACCAAGATCGTTCGCGATGCTGGCGAAGCTGTGGCGCAGCACGTGCGCCGTCACATCGGCAAGGGGGGAACCCCTGAAGATATTCCGCCAGTGGTTCGGGAAACTACCGAACGCGTTGTCCTCACCCTGGCCGGGGAAGACATAGGTGCCTATCTGCTCCTCACGCCTTGCTTCGAGATACTCGACCGCGGGGAGGCCAATCGGGCGGACGGACGCGCCCTCCTTGCTGTCAGCCAGGCGCAAGCAACTTGCGTCGGTATCGACCTCGGCCCATTTCAGATTGATCATTTCGCTTCGCCGGCAGCCGGTAAGGGCGATCTGACGGATGATCTCGACGGTCATCGCGTATTTTTCGATCTCGGCGGCTTTTCGCAGCATTTCGCCGAGTGTCCGATATTCGGCTTCGGTGAGACGGCGGCCACGCACATTGTCCTTTGGCTTACGGATGCCGTGAGCAGGGTTGGACGTGATGATGCCTGCCTCCATGGCGTAGGTGAGGATGCCACCGAGCAGTCCCACTGTTCGTGTCGCCGTGCCAGCCCCGCCTCGCACGATGGATTTGCCACGCAGCTTCTTGGTCTTGACGGTCACCGCCGTCTTGCCAGCCATGACATCCTTCAAAACCTTTGCGATGTCCGCCTTGACGAGGTCCTTGACCCGGCGATTGCCTATGAGCGGAATGATATGTCTTTTGATACGACCGACATCGCTGATGATGGTGCCCGCCTTCTTCGGTCGGCCACCCTTCCCGAGGATCAAACCCGCCTCCAGGTCCTTGAGGTACAGGGCGCACAATTCCTTGACGGTGATCGCCTGGTGATCGAGCAGTCGTTCTTCGGAGGGGTTGTCGCCTTGCGCGACGCGACCGAGCTGCACCTTGGCTTCCTGCCGGGCCGTCTCCGCCGTCCAGATGCCATGCAGGCCGATCGTGTAGCGACGGGTTCGACCTGCGGCGCGATATTGGATTAGGTAGCTGCGCTTGCCGGACGCGAAGATGCGAAGGCCAAAGCCGGGCAACTCGTCGTCCCAAATGAAATAGTCCTTCTCGCGGACGGCAGCGGCGTCCACCACACGTTTCGTGAGCCTTGCCATCAGGCACTCCTCCTGTTGAGGAGGGTCTGCTTCCGCGGAAGCACCACGGAAGCAGCCGGTTGAAAATCGGAGCGAAGTTTCGGATATGGATTTCGGCGAGGAAATCCAAATTGTCCAGCAGTGTCAGTAGGTTGTAGTTTCATAGCGTGCCCTGGCGTGCATTTAGGATAGCCAGGACAAATTGCTCCGAAGGCAGAGGCCTCAGGTTCGAATCCTGACGGGTGCGCCAGCATCCAGACCACAGCCGGATCGCCAGGTCCCCTCAGGTTTCAGCCTTGTGCGGTTGGGCATGCTCCGCGGCGTCGAAGCCGAGCCGCGCGTGGAAGCGGGCGAGTTCGTTCGGGGCGGGGCCTTCGCCGCAATAGGTCTTCACGTAGCCCGGCACCCGCGCCATGCGCACGGCCGGATCTTCCTGCACCTGCATCGAGATGTAGCCGATCTGCACGAGGTAGACGGTGCGCGCGCGCACGTCGGCGTCCTGAGGCGCATAGCCGAACCGTTCGAACATCGCCCGGATCGCCGCCAGCCGCCGTTCGTCCGCGTCGTTCACGCGCGCCATGACCGCATCGGACTGATGCGCCCAGCCGCGCACGGCGAAATCGAGCTGCGGCTCGAACAGCGCCTCGTCGTGAAAGACCACGATGAGGTTCAGCACCGCTTCCTGAATCGATTCGGCATAGGCGCTGCAGGCGGTCTCGAACGCGCCGCTGTTCTTGGCGTCCCACTCTTCGAGCAGCGCGTCCAGAAGGGCGCCGCGATCCTTGAAGAACCAGTAGAAGCTCGTCCGCGACAGGTTCAGCCGGGTCGCCAGCGGCTGGATCTTCACCGCGCCGAGCCCGGTGTCCAGGAAGGCGCGCTTGGCCGCGTCGAGCCACAGTTCGCGCGAGCCGCGCCAGCCCGATGTCTTGCCGGGATCGGTGTCTTCGAGCTGTTCCATGGCGCGACATTAAGAAGCCCCGCAGCGCCCTTCAACACAAAATATACATCGATGATCTTTTAATTGACACAAGTGAACATTTCCGGCATCCGAATTGCCAAGACGCCACGGAGGTGCAGCATGTCGACCGATCCCCTTCTCCAGCCCTACGATCTGAAGCATCTGCGGCTGAAGAACCGGCTGATGATCACCAGCCACGAACCGGCCTATCCCGAGGACGGCATGCCCAAGGCGCGCTATCGCGCCTATCACGCGGAGCGGGCGCGGGCCGGCGTGGCGCTGACGATGACGGCCGGGTCGGCCTCGGTCGCGCGGGACAGCCCGCCGGTCTTCAACAACATCCTGGCCTGGAAGGACGAGGTGGTCGGCTGGATGAGGGCGCTCACCGACGAGTGCCACGATCATGACTGCGCGGTGATGATCCAGCTGACGCATCTTGGCCGCCGCACCCGCTGGGACAAGGCCGACTGGCTGCCCGTCGTGTCGTCGAGCCACGAACGGGAGGCCTCGCACAAGGCGTTTCCGAAGGTGGCCGAGGATTGGGACATCGTCCGCATCATCGAGGATTATGCCGACGCGGCGGAACGGATGAGGGACGCCGGGCTCGACGGGATCGAGCTTCAGGCCTACGGGCACCTTCTGGATCAGTTCTGGTCGCCGGCGACGAATGATCTGGACGGGCCGCATGGCGGCAGCCTCGAGAACCGGATGCGACTGTCGATGGACGTGCTGTCGGCGATCCGGGAGAGGGTGGGCGAGGACTTCCTCGTCGGCATCCGCTACGTCGCGGACGAGGACCTCGCCGGAGGGATCACGAAGGAGGAGGGGTTCGAGATCTCGCGCCGCCTGAAGGCGAGCGGGCTGGTCGATTTCCTCAACGTGATCCGGGGCCATATCGACACCGACGCGGGCCTCACCGACGTTATTCCGGTGCAGGGCATGCGGTCGAGCCCGCATCTCGACTTCGCCGGAGAGATCCGTGCGGCGACGCAGGTGCCGACCTTCCACGCCGCCAAAATACAGGATGTCGCGACCGCGCGGCACGCCATCGCCAGCGGCAAGCTCGACATGGTCGGGATGACCCGCGCGCACATGGCCGACCCGCACATCGTCGCCAAGATCCTGCGCGGAGAGGAGGACCGCATCCGTCCCTGCGTCGGCGCCAATTATTGCCTGGACCGGATCTATCAGGGGGGCATGGCGCTGTGCCTGCACAACCCCGCGACGGGGCGCGAGCTCGAGCAGCCGCATGTCGTGCCGAAGGCCGAGACGCGCCGCCGCGTCGTGGTGATCGGCGCCGGCCCTGCGGGGCTGGAGGCCGCGCGCGTCGCGGCGGAGCGGGGGCACGAGGTCATCGTGCACGAGGCGGCGAACGATCCCGGCGGGCAGGTGCGGCTGACCGCGCAGACGCCGCGGCGGGCCGAGATGATCCAGCTGATCCAGTGGCGGTTCGAGGAATGCACGCGCCTCGGCGTGAGCTTCCGGTTCAACAGCTTCGCGGAGGCCGAAACGGTGCAGGCGGATGCGCCCGACGTCGTCATCGTCGCCACCGGCGGGCTGCCGCATACGGAGGTGCTGAGCGAGGGCAACGGCCTCGTCGTCTCGGCCTGGGACATCCTGTCGGGCGATGCCGCGCCCGGAGAGAACGTGCTGATCTACGACGATGCGGGCGATTACGCCGGGCTCCAGGCGGCCGAGAAGATCGCCGCCACCGGCGCGAAGGTCGAGATGGTGACCCGCGACCGCACCATCGCCTCCGAGGTCATGGCCATGTCGCTCACCCCGGCGATGCGCGCGCTGCAGCAGCGCGACGTGACCTTCACCGTGACGTGGAAGCTGGACGCCGTGGCGCGCGACGGCAACGGCCTCTGCGCCACGCTCGGCAGCGATTACGGCGGCGCCACGCGCGAGCGGCGCGTCGACCAGGTTGTGGTGAACCACGGCACGCGCCCGCTCGACGACGTCTATTTCGACCTGCGCGAGGGTTCGACAAACCGCGGCGAGGTCGATTACGAGGCGCTTGTTGCGGGCCGCCCGCAGGAGGTGGTGCGGAACCCCGGCGGCACCTACCGGCTTTATCGTATCGGCGACGCGGTGGCGGCGCGCAACACGCACGCCGCGATCTACGACGCGCTGCGGCTGGTCAAGGCGATCTGACGGCTGGCGCCCTAACGGCGCTGGTAGAGCCGCAGCGTCAGGGGCGCCAAGGCGGCCGTCAGAAGCACCGGGGCGATCAGCGCCAGCGCGATCTGCGAAAGGCTCGCCGTGCCGGCCATCAGGCCGCGCATCGCCGTGGTCATCAGCGACACCGGGTTGACCGCCACGAAGGCGCGCAGCCAGTCCGGCATCGTCTCGGGCTGGACCATGATGTTGGAGGCGAAGACCACCGGGAAAAGCACGGTGAAGCCCAGCGTCATCACGGTCGTCGGCGTGCGGATCAAGAGGCCCAGCACGATGAAGACCCAGCCGATCCCGAAACCGATGGTCAGCAGCAATGCGAAGGCGGCGATCACCCCCGGCAGTCCCGCCTCGGGCCGGTAGCCCAGGATCAGACCGATGCCGAGGATGATGCCGCCGGCGATGAGGTGGCGCAGCACGTCGCCCACGATCAGTCCGGCAAAGGGGGCCAGGGGCCAGATCGGCAGGCTGCGGAACCGGTCGAAGAGGCCCTTTCCGAGGTCCGTCGACAGGTTCATCCCCGAATAGACCGCGTTGAACGCCACCGTCTGCACGAGGATGCCGGGCAGGAAGAACTGCAGGTAATCGCCGGTCGATCCCGCCAGCGCGCCGCCGAAGACGAAGGTGAAGAGCAGCGTGAACATGAGCGGCGTCATGATCAGGTCGAAGAGCTGCTCGGGGACGTGGCGGAATTTCAGCACCGCGCGCCAGCCGAAGGTCAGCGCGTTGGACAGCGCCGAGGGGCGCGGCGGGCGCGCGGTGGGTTCCAGTCCGGACAGGGGGGCGCTCATGCCGCATCCTCCGATTGCGGGGCGCCGCCGGTGAGCGCGAAGAACACCTCTTCGAGGCTGGGCGAGCCCATGGCGAAATCCTCGAGCGGCACGCCGTCTGCCAGCAGTGCGGCGATGGCGCCGTTGGCCGCCTCCGCCGTGGTTGCCATGACCGACAGGCGCGCGCCTTCGGGGCTGCGCTGGACGGGAGCTTCGAGCCGCGCCTCCAGCAGCGCCGCGGCGCGGTCCAGCGGGTCCGCCTCGGCCAGCGTGACGTGTAGCACGCCCGATCCGGTCGCGGCCTTGAGCTCGCGGCTGGTGCCCTCGGCGATCTTGCGGCCGCGATCGATCACCGCGATCCGTTCGGCCAGCTGGTCGGCCTCTTCGAGGTATTGCGTGGTCAGAAGCACTGTCACGCCCGATTGCGCCAGCTGGCGGATCATCCGCCAGACCCGCTGGCGCGCCGTGGGATCGAGGCCGGTGGTTGGTTCGTCGAGGAACAGCACCCCCGGCGTGACGATGAGCGAGGCGGCGATGTCGAGCCGCCGGCGCATACCGCCGGAATAATCCTTCACCTGCCGGTGCCGCGCATCGGCCAGCTCGAACGCCGCGAACAGCGCGTCGGCCCGGTCGCGCGCCGCGCGGCGCCCGAAGCCCCAGAGCCGGGCGAGGAAGATCAGGTTCTCGCGGCCGGTCAGATCCTCGTCGAGAGAGGCGAACTGCCCGGTCATCGCGATGGCGCCGCGTACCGCGTCGGGGGCGGCCGTCAGGTCGTGGCCCATCACCTCTGCCGTGCCGTCGTCGGGCGGCGTCAGCGTGGCGAGCATGCGCATCAGCGTGGTCTTGCCCGCGCCGTTGGGGCCGAGAATGGCAAAGATCATGCCCCTGGGCACGTCGAGGTCGATGCCGGCGACCGCGTCGACGTCGCCGAACCGCTTGACGAGCCCGCGCGCGCGGATCGCCGGCGCGGCCGCGTCCGCATGCGGCGCGGCGTCTGTCTGAGTCCTGCCGTCGGGCATGATTCCCCCGTGCGCTGCCTGGGCCCGCGCGCGTCATAGCACGACCCGCGCCCGGGGGCGCGGGTCTTGTCGGCTCCGGGGCGGGGCGCCGCCTAGGAGGCCTGGCGCATCCCGTCCTCGGAGGCCGCGGTGGGGACGAGCGCCTTGACGACGTCGGTCATGGGCAGGGTGCCGACGGGCGTTCCGTTGCGGGTGACGCGGAAGCTCAGCCTCGTGTCGCCGTCGGCCTTGGCGATGACATCCTCGAGCGTGGCGTTCTCGTCGACCTCGCCAGAGAGACCGCCGGGATCGTCGGTCCCCTCGGTCATCACCGTGCGTGCGCGCAGCACGCGGGCGCGATTGATGTCCGAGATGAAGTCCACGATGTAGGGATCGTTCGGGTTCATCAGAATGTGCTGCGGCTCGCCCTGCTGCACCACCTCGCCGTCCTTCAGGATCACCAGGTGATCGGCGAGCTTCAGCGCCTCGTCCAGATCGTGGGTGATGAACACCACGGTCTTCTGAAGCTCGCGTTGCAGCTCGATCAGCAGATCCTGCATGTCGGTGCGGATCAGCGGATCGAGCGCCGAAAATGCCTCGTCCATCAGCATGATGTCGGAGTTCGAGGTCAGTGCCCGCGCGATGCCCACACGCTGCTGCATCCCGCCCGAAAGCTGGTGCGGATATTGCGGCCCCTGGCCCTCCAGCCCGACGCGGTCGAGCCAGCGGGTCGCCTCCTTCTCCCATTCGGCGCGCTTGGCGCCGTCGACGATCATCGGCGTGCCGGCGTTCTCCAGCACCGTGCGGTGGGGCAGGAGCGCGAATTTCTGGAACACCATCGACATCTTCTTGCGCCGCAGGCCGCGCAGCGCGCTGTCGGAATAGGACATGATGTCCTCGCCGTCGACGATCACCTGGCCGTCGGTGGGGTCGATCAGCCGGTTGAGGTGCCGGATCAGCGTCGACTTGCCGGAGCCCGAGAGCCCCATGATCACGGTGATCTCGCCGCTGGCCATGTCGACGTTGATGTCGCGCAGGCCGAGGACGTGGCGATGCTCGTCCAGAAGCTGTGCCTTGTCCATGCCGGCCTTGGCGTGGGCCAGGGCGGCCTGCGGCTCCTCGCCGAAGATCTTGTAGAGGTTGCGGACGGAAATCTTGGGATCGGTCATCTCGCGCCCTCCTTAATGCTTCTGTGCGGCGTTGACGCGGGCGAGCGCCGCCTTGGTGGACCGGTCGAGGATCACCGCCAGCAGCACGATGCCGAGACCCGAGATCAGCCCGACGCCCAGTTCGAGATTGCGGATGCCGCGCAGGACCAGGACGCCGAGGCCGGGCGCCGAGACCAGCGAGGCGATCACCACCATGGCGAGCGACATCATGATCGTCTGGTTCACGCCGGCCATGATGTTCGGCAGCGCCAGCGGGATCTGCACGCCGTAGAGCTTCTGGCGCTTGGTCATGCCGAAGGCGTCCGCGGCTTCGATCACCTCCTTGTCGACGAGCCGGATGCCGAGATTGGTCAGTCGGATCACCGGCACGATGGCGTAAAGGATGATGGCGATGCCGTAGAGCTTGGGCTCGGTGACGGAAAACAGGAAGATCAGCGGGATCAGGTAGACGAAGGGCGGCAGCGTCTGCAGCATGTCGAGGACCGGGATCATGCCCGCCTGCAGTCTGTCCGAACGCGACATGGCGATGCCGATGGGCACGCCGAGCGCCACGCATATGACGGCGCAGACGAAGATGATCGCCAGCGTCTGCATGGCGTAGTCGTAATAATCGATGAAGGCCAGGAGCGCGAAGGAGCCGACGACGAAGGCCATCAGCTTGAACGAGCGGCTGATGCCGAGCACGATCAGCCCCAGGATCGGGATCATCAGCCACCACGGCACCGTCTGGAACAGGTCGAGCGCGTTGCGAAGCGCCCAGCTCAGCGGTTGGGTCAAGGGATCGAGCACGTAGGACAGCCAGTCCTTGATATCGAGAAAGCCGCGTTCCAGCCCGCGGGTCAGCTCGCGCGACTGGGGAAACGACGCGCAGGCGTCGTTGAGCGCGTCCATCGACGGAAACGGCGTGTCCCAGAGCGACGTCTCCGGCGCCTCGCCCGAGCTTTGAGCCATCAGGTCAGCCATCGACATCGGTGCCGAGCCGCCGCCTTCGCCGTCCCCGCCGCACCAGCCCCTCAGGCCGAGCGTGTCGAATATCCAGTCGTAGGTTGCCATTGTCCCCTGGTCCTTCTTCTTGTGCGGCGCGGCCCCTCAGGACCGCGCCGGTCGGGCGCCGCGGCGCCGGTCGTTATTGGTTCAGCACGTTCGACAGACGCTCCCGTGCCGCATCGTTCAGCCAGTCCGACCAGACGTCCTGGTAGCTGGTCAGAAAATGCACCGCCGCTTCCTCGTTGGAGGCGGTGTTCTCGTCCTTCCAGGCCAGCACGGCGTTCATCTGGTCGTTGGTGAATTGCATGTTGCGCAGCATGTCGGTCACCTCGGGCTCCGCCTCGGCGAAGCTGTCGGTGACCACGGTGAACACGTCCGCGTTCGGGTAGGCCGACACTTGCGGGTCGGCGCAATCGGGTGTCTCGTTGCAGGCATGGGCGTCGGCGTCGAAGCCGCCCATGTCGATCCGCGTCATCGGGTAGCGCCCGAGGATCGCCGTGGGCGACCAGTAATAGCCGATCCACGGCGCCTCGTCGGCATGGGCCGAGGCGATGGAGGAGGCCAGCGTCTCGCCCGAGCCGTGGTCGAAGATCTCGAAGCCTGCGTCCTCGAAGCCGGCCGCGGCGAGGATGTTGTCGTTGACCGTCCGGCAATCCCAGCCGTCCGGGCAATTGTGGAAGCGGTTGTCCAGCAGGTCGGGATTTTTCAGCACACCGTCCAGCGTGCCGAGTTCGGGATGCTCCTCCAGCAGGTAGTCGGGCACGTACCAGCCCTGCACGCTGCCATCCGACAGAACGCGGGTCAGCGGTTCGAGTTTTCCTTCCTCGACCAGCCGGTCGTAGACGGGGGCCGAGTTGACCCAGAGCTCGGTGAGGATGTCGGGCTCTCCGGTCTCGGCCACGGAGGCGAGCGCCGGGGTGATCGACGACGGCACCTTGGTGACGTCGCAGCCATAGCCCTGGTCCATCAGGAACGTGGCGACGGCGGTCACGACCGACGCCGACGCCCAGCTCATTTCGGTGATCGTCGCCTCGCCGCAGCTGCCTTCGCCCTGGGCCGGGGCGAGGGTTGGGACGGTGGCGATGGCGGTCGCGGCCGCGGCGGCCATGAAGAGGTGTCGCATGTGCAGGTCCTTGGTATCCTCAGGTCTCGGAACTCCAGTCCCAGACATGCGGCGACATCGCGTCCTGACCAGTCGGCGGCGTTCACGAACGACTTCGCGGCGCGGGCTTTGCCCGCGCCGCGCCGCCGCTCACTCGCCCAGCACGGAGGCCAGACGCTCGCGCGCGCCGTCGCTCAGCCAGCCCGACCAAACGTCCTGGTAGCTGGTCAGGAAATGCACCGCCGCTTCCTCTGCGGAGGCATTGTTTTCCTCCATCCAGGCGAGGACGGAGTTCATCTGGTCGTTGGTGAACTGCATGTTGCGCAGGAAGTCGACGACCTCGGGCTCGGCCTCCGCGAAGCTGTCGGTGACCACGGTCAGCACCTTGCCGTTTGGATAGGCCGACAGTTCGGGGTCGGCGCAGTCTTCCGTGGAATTGCAGGCGTGCGCTTCCTCGTCGTACTCGCCGACATCGACGCGCGTCATCGGGTACCGGCCGAGCACGGCGGTCGGGGCCCAGTAATAGCCGAACCAGGGTTCGTTATTGGCATGCGCCGAGGCGATGGAGGTCGCCATGGTCTCGCCCGAGCCGTGGTTGAAGATCTCGAAACCGGCTTCTTCGAGGCCCGCGGCACGGATGTTGTTGGTGTTCACGGTCTTGCAGGCCCAGCCATCGGGGCAGTTGTGAAACCGCCCGCCGAGGAGGTCGGGATTCTCCAGAACGCCCTCGATCGTGGCCAGCTCGGGATGCGCCTCGAGCGTGTAATCGGGGATCCACCAGCCCTCGATGCCGCCGTCGGACAGCACCTCGGTCAGGGGCTCGACCTTTCCTTCCGCGGCGAGGCGGTCGTAGACCGGCGCGGCGTTGACCCAGAGCTCGGTGAGAATGTCGGGCTCGCCGTTCTCGGCGACCGACGCGATGGCGGGGTTGGTTGAGGACGGCACGACCGTAACGTCGCAGCCATAGCCCTGTTCCATCAGGAACGTCGCCACCCCGGTGACGACGGAGCCCGAGGCCCAGTTCATCTCGGTGATGGACGCCTCGCCGCAGGAGGTGTCGTCTTGCGCGAAGGCGGTGCCCGCGGTCAGAAGCGCGGCGCAGGAGGCGGCCGCGACGGTGAAGGTACGTGTCATGTGGGATCCCTGATGGTTGCCTTGTTTTCGGGTCGTGTTCTTGCTTGGTCCCGACCGGGTCTTCGCCGGCCTTGGGGACGGGGAACCGCACCGCGGCGCGCCGCGATGCGGAAAATGTGCGTGCCGCCGGCGCGGCGGCCGGCGACGCAGGATCAGCCGTCGATCACCGAGGACAGATTCTCGCGTGCGCTGTCGTTCAGCCAGCCGGTCCACTCGTCCTGGAAGGTCGTCAGGAAGTGTACGGCGCCTTCCTCACCCGAGGCGGAGTTGTCTTCCATCCAGGCGACCACGGAGTTCATGGTGTCCACGTCGAAGGTCATCTTCGACAGGAACTCCGTCAGCTCGGGATGCTCTTCCGAGAAGGTGCTGGTCACCGCGGTGTTCACCGGTGCCGCCGGGAAGTCCGACTTGCCGACATCCGTCGCGTCGGGGTTCTGCGCGGCGTTATGCGCCTCTTCGTTGTAACCGCCCAGATCGACCTTCACCATGTCGTAGCGGCCGAGCGGCGCGGTCGGCGCCCAGTAATAGCCGAACCACGGCGCCTCGTCCTCATAGGCCGCGGCCATCGAGGTCGCCAGCGTCTCGCCCGAGCCATGGTCGAAAACCTCGATCCCGGCATCGGCGACGCCAAAGGCGGGCAGCAGGTTGTCGTTCACCACCCGGCAGCCCCAGCCCTCGGGGCAGTTGTGGAAGCGCGCGCCGACGAGGTCGGGGTTCTCCAGGATGCCCTCGATGGTCTTCAGCTCGGGGTGTTCCTCGGCGAGGTAGGCGGGGATCCACCATCCTTCGACACCGCCGGGGTCCAGCACGGCGCCAAGCTCCTCGATCTGGCCTTCGTCCTTGAGGCGCTGATAGACCTCGCCGGTCGAGTTGGCCCAAAGCTCGGTGACGATGTCCGGCTCGCCGTTCTCGGCGACCGAGGTCACTGCCGGCACCGTGTCGGACGGCACGATGCTCACGTCGCAACCGTAGCCCTGCTCCATGATGAACTTCGCGACGTTCGACACCACGGAGGCCGAGGCCCAGTTCATCTCGGTGATCGAGACTTCGCCGCAGCTCTCGCCGTCCTGTGCGAAGGCGGGTGCGGCCAGAAGCGTGAGGGCCGTCGTCAGTGCAATCTGTCTCATGTCAGTCCTGTAATTTGCCAAGTCGTCCGGCAGGAACCCTAGCGCGTATGTCGGCCGTGTCGCTTTCGCGCCGCGAAATGCCGTTTGCAGCCAGTCGCCGGACCGATCGGGTTTCGCGCGAGGAAGGGTAACGGCGGAACCCCGCCGATGGAAGGCGCATCCCGGAATTTCTCCATGAAAGCCATGCATGCCAGTACATGAGCGATGCCCGCAATCCTGTGACGCCGAGGCGGTGGAAACATGCAGGAATACGACGTCGATTATTCGTCAAGCGACACTTTCTGTCGCTGCGGAGCCGCTGGGCCGGTCTCGCGGGACGGACCGCGGCGACGGGACGCGGTCGCTTCGCGCGAGGTCCGGGCCGGGCAGCCCTCGCGGGGCGGCAAGACGGCGCGCTGCCCGCCGTGGACAGTCGCCGCGCCGCACGGCATGATCCGAAACATGTTCGATTTGCAGACCCCGTTCCTGAAGCCGCTCTGGCGCCGCGTCGCGATCACCGTCGTCACGCTGCTGTGGGCGCTGGTGGAGATCGCCGGCGGCAATGTCGGCTGGGCCGTTCTGTTCGGCGCCGCCGGGCTCTGGTGCGGCTACCAGTTCTTCGTGGTCTGGGACCCCGAGACGGTCGATGCGCGCGCGGCCGCGCAGCGACCGTCCCGGCGCGAGGACGGCGAAGACTAGCGCCGCCGTCCGGGGACATCGGAACGTGCTTGCCGATCCCGGCGTCATTGGTCAGGTTGCGCCCGCATCTGGGCCACAAGGGAGCGGGACGATGAGCCATCTGGGGATCGATCTGGGCACGTCGGGGCTGCGCGCGCTGCTGGTGGGCGACGGCGGCGTGCCCATCGGCGCGGCAGAGCGGCCCTACGAGGTCTCCAACCCGCAACCGGGCTGGAGCGAGCAGGACCCGGCCACCTGGGTCGCCGCGCTCGACGGTGCGATCGAGGATCTGCGTGCCGCCCATCCCGAGTTCGCGGCGCTCTCCGGTATCGGCGTGGCCGGACACATGCACGGCGCGACCCTGCTCGACGCCGATGGCGCGGTGATCCGGCCCTGTATCCTGTGGAACGACACGCGCGCGCACGCAGAGGCCGCGGCGCTCGACGCCGCGCCGGACGTGCGGGGACTGTCAGGCAACATCGTCTTTCCCGGCTTCACCGCGCCGAAGCTCCTTTGGGTGGAGGCGCACGAGCCCGAGAATTTCGCCCGCACCGCGCGGGTGCTGCTGCCGGCGGCGTATCTCAATTTCCATCTGACCGGCGGTGCCGTGGCCGACATGTCCGACAGCGCCGGGACGTCCTGGCTCGATACCGGCGCGCGCGACTGGTCCGACCGGCTGCTGGCGGCCGGGCACATGCGCCGCGACCAGATGCCCGCGCTGGTGGAAGGCTCGGAGCCGGCCGGGACGCTGCGGCCCGACCTCGCCGCCCGCTGGGGGCTGACCGGCGAGGTCACCGTCGCCGGCGGGGCCGGCGACAACGCCGCCGCCGCCTGCGGCATCGGCGCGCTCGGCGAGGGGCAGGGCTTCGTGTCGCTGGGCACCTCGGGCGTGCTGCTGGCGGCGCGCGACGGCTACGCGCCGGCCCCCGAGACCGCGGTGCACACCTTCTGCCACGCGGTGCCGGGCCGCTGGTACCAGATGGGCGTGATGCTCTCGGCGACCGACAGCCTCAACTGGCTGGCGCGGGTCACCGGCTCCACTCCGGCCGAGCTGACCGCGACCCTCGGCGAGCTGCAGGCGCCGGGCCGCGAACGCTTCCTGCCGTACCTGTCGGGCGAGCGCACGCCGCACAACGACGCCGCGATCCGCGGCAGCTTCACCGGCCTCGGCACCGACACGACGCGGGACGCGATGACGCGCGCGGTGCTCGAAGGCGTGGCCTTCGGCCTGCGCGACAGCTTCGAGGCGTTGCGCGCCACCGGCGCCTCGCCCGAGCGTCTGTTCGCGATCGGCGGCGGCACCCGGTCGCGCTACTGGCTGGAGCTCATCGCCACGGTTCTGGGCGTGCCGCTGGCGCTGCCGGCGGGGGGCGAATTCGGCGCGGCGCTGGGGGCGGCGCGGCTCGGCCTCTGCGCGGCGACGGGCGCGGCGCCCGAAACGGTGATGACCCCGCCCGAAACGGGCCGGGAAATCGCGCCGCTGCCGGGCATGACCGCGGCCATGGAGGACGGCTACGCCGCCTTCCGCGCGACCTATCCGGCGATCCGCGGCATCCAGTAGGTGCTGCCGGGCGCTTCAGAATCGCCCTGCAGGTATCTGAACGCAAAAGAAATTTCGATTTCTCGGCGCTTTGGTAAGCGCGCGGTGCGCGCCGTTCGATAGAGTTTTAGGCGTTGTCCGATCGGGGATCGGGCACGCTTTACCGCGAATTAATCGGGGTCGGGGATGTTGCGACTGTCGGCGCGGAAGCCGTCAGTTTGCAGGAGACATTCTCATGACCTTCAAGTCTGCCCTGCTGGGCGCGGTCGGGGCCGTGTGCCTCGCCGGGGGCGCTTGCGCCGCCGAGGGCAACACGGCCATGATGGCCTACGTCAAGGATCAGGCTGCCATCCTCGCAGCGGACAGCGTCGTGATGTCCGCCATGCGCGCCAGCAACGCCCGGCATGCCGACCTGACCGAGGATCAGATCCTTGCGCTCGACGCCGCCTGGCGGGCGGAAGTGGGCGCTGCCGTGACACCGACCATCTCCCCGGTGCTGGACGATCCGGCCTCCGAGATCGTGCGCGGTGCCGTCGCCAACTCCCAGGGCCGGATGACCGAGGTCATCTTGATGGACAATCGCGGCATGAACGTCGCGATCAGCGGTGTCACCTCCGACTTCTGGCAGGGTGACGAGGCCAAGTTTCTGGAGACCTTCGGTGCAGGCCCGGAGGCTGTTCACACGGGCGAAGTCGAGTTCGACGAATCCACTCAGGCCTACCAGGTGCAGGTCTCGGTTCCCGTGGCGGACGAAACCGGTGCGCTCGTCGGTGCGGTCGCAGTCGGCCTCAACATCGACGCGTTCTAGGCGGTACATCCGCTCCTCTTCGCGTCTTGCCCCGTCCACCTACAGGAATACCGTCATGCGTGGCAGCCCCTCGACCTCTCCGTTCCGTTCGATTTTCGTCACGATTGCCGCGCTCTGCGTGCTCTCTTGCGCGATCGTCGCCTTGGCCATGACGCTGGTCTACAGCCGCGGCATTCTGGAGGCGGAGTCCAAGGGCCTCCGACAAGAAGCGGAAAATCTCACCACCCTCGTCGGAGAGATGTCGGCCGCCTCGGTCCGCTTCGGCAATACGGAGCATACAATCTCCTTCCTCGACCGCCTCATGGATATGGAGGAAGGTCGAATTCTCGGCGCGGTGGCCTCCGGCCCGGAGGGCGAGGCGGTCACCACGGCCGGCTCCATGGAGGGCGTGGACGCCACGGAACTCGCCCGAGAGGCGATGATGTCCCGGCAAAGGGTGACGGGGCAGGGCGGTCTGACCATTGCCGAACCCCTCTTCCATGGCGGCGGGACCGAGCCGGTCGGAGCCCTCGTCACGCACTGGACCGATGTCATAGCGGTGGAACAGGCCGGCGATCTGACCGGCCGCGCGCTCCTGGTCACCGGGCTGGTGACGCTTGCCGCCCTCGCTGCGACGATCCTGCTCTACAAGCTCCTCCTCGTCGATCCGGTGCGCACCGCCCGGGACGTGATCGGTCGCCTCAGCCGGCACGAATACGATTTCGACGTGCCGCAGCGCGGCCGCGCCGACGAGATCGGCGACATCGCCCGCGCTCTCGACGGCCTGCGCGAACAGCTCGTGAAGGGACGTGCGGCGGAACGCGAGGCGCAGTTCCAGGGTGCCGCCTTCCGCAACGCCTCTGCGGCGCTGATGATGGTCGACAACGACCTGCGCATCACGGCCGTGAACGGCCCGCTGCGGGAGCTCTTCCATCTGGCGCGGCCCGCGCTGAAGGAGTCCGGCCGGGCCAACCCGGATCCCGAGGCGCTGGTCGGTTGTACGATGGACGATTTCCACGGGAATGCGTCCAGCATCCGCGCCAAGATCCGCACACTCGGCGAGTCCGGCATGAACAGCCACATCATCCTGGGCAACCGCCGTATCGATCTGCGCGTGAACCGGGCCACGGACGTGGCGGGCGACACGATCGGCTATGTGCTGGAATGGATCGATATCAGCGATGTCTGGTTCAAGAACGCAATGGCTGACGCGATCGAATCCTCGCAGCTGATGTGCCAGTTGACCACCGACGGGCGGATCCTGCGCAGCAACGAGCTGTTCGCCGCAGCATTGAACAGCTCCCGCGAGGCGCTTGCCGACAGCGACTTCGGACGTCTGGTCACCGGCCTTGGTACAGAGGATGCCTCGCTCGCGGACACCATGTCCCGGGTCGCCGCCGGGACCGCCTTTCACGGCGAGATCCGGCTCCGGAGCGCAGAGGGGCGTGCGCTCGTGCTCGACGGCAGCCTGACACGCGTCGCTGACATGAACGGCAAGGTCGACCGTCTGTTCCTGCTGGCCAGGGATGTCACCACGGCCCACGAGGAGATCAAGGCCGCGCGCATGGAATCCGATCGCGCCGAGGCCGAACGCATCACCGTCGTCGACAAGCTTCGCATCGCGCTCAGCAATCTCAGCGACGGCGACCTGACGGCGCGCATCGAAGACCCGTTCGCGCCGAATTATGAAGACCTGCGTGTGGACTTCAACGCCGCAATGGACAAGCTCGAGACTGCGCTGGTGGAGATTCTCGACAGCGCCTCGAACATCCGCAACGAAACCGGCGACATCTCCAACACCGCCGACAGCCTGTCCAAGCGCACCGAGAGCACGGCGGCCACTCTCGAACAGACCGCGGCGGCGCTCGACATGCTGACCAACTCCGTCCGGCACACCGCGGACGGCGCCACACAGGCCGACAAGGCGGTCTCCGCCGCCCGTGTCAACGCCGAGGAAAGCGGCGGCGTGGTGGTGGAAACGGTCGCGGCGATGGACCAGATCGCATCCTCTTCCGAAGAGATCACGTCGATCATCAAGGTCATCGACGACATCGCCTTCCAGACCAACCTCCTGGCGCTCAATGCGGGCGTGGAGGCTGCTCGGGCCGGGGATGCAGGCCGCGGCTTCGCCGTGGTCGCATCCGAGGTCCGGGCCCTGGCGCAGCGCTCTTCGGACGCGGCGCGCGAGATCAAGGAACTGATCGCCGAAAGCGGCTCCCAGGTGCAGAAGGGCGTCGATCTGGTGGGCCGCACGGGCAAAGCCCTCCAGCAGATCGCCAACTCGGTGACGGAGATCTCGACTCTCGTATCGGACATCGCCGGCTCCGCCCAGCAACAGTCGATCAACCTCGAAGAGATCAACGGCTCGGTCACCAACCTCGACCAATCCACCCAGCAGGTCGCCGCGCGGCTGGAAGAGACGACCGCGGCCAGCGAAGCGCTTCGCAATGACGCTGTGTTGCTCGTGGATACATTGGCCCGCTTCAAGCTGAGGGGCGACGTCTCCGACGCGCGCAAGGTGCAGGCCCCGACACCGCTTCCTGAACGTGCCGTCGCAGGCACGCGCGCCACTTCCACGGCGCCGACTTTCGAACCTACCCCGCAAGCTACCGAGAAATGGGCCGACTTCTGAGCGACGGCGCCCGCCCTGACACGTCACCACTGCTTCTCACCTCAGCTCCGGACCCTCCTGATGAGTGATCATTCCTTCAATTCCAGCGCCGCGCCCGTCCGTAGCCGGCTGGTCGTGCAGGGCGAATTCGAGGTCTCGAACGATCCCGGGATCGTGCTGACCACACTGCTCGGGTCTTGCGTGGCCACCTGTCTGTGCGACCCGGCCGCCGGTGTCGGTGGCATGAACCACTTTCTTCTCGCCAGCCATGACGGCGGCGCGGGAGCGAACGAACGCTACGGCTCCTACGCCATGGAGGTGTTGATTAACGGACTGCTCAAGCTCGGGGCGCGGAAGTCCCGGCTCGAAGCCAAGATCTTCGGTGGCGCGACCATGGCCGGTCGCATGGGCCGCATCGGAGAGGCCAATTGTGCGTTCGCGCGGGACTATCTCGACACCGAGAAGATCCCGCTGGTCTCCAGCAGCCTTGGCGGGGATCGCGCGCGGCGGTTGCGCTACGTGCCGGTGACCGGCCAGGCCCAGATGCTGTTCGTCGCCGAGGCCGTGCCAGCCGCACGTGCCGCTGCCGCGCCGGTTGGTGATGTCGACCTCTTCTAGGATTCAGGACCATGACAGAGCCGTTCGCGCTTCCCGAAAAACTCGACACCGTCGCGGCCCCCGCGCTCAAGGACATGCTCGCCGCTGCAGAAGGGCGACAGATCGTGCTCGACGGCGCGCAGGTCCGCAAGATCGGTACGCTGTGCGCCCAGGTGCTCCTCGCCGCCCGCCGCGCCAGCGCGGCCGGTGGTCCCACACTGACAATCCAGCCTTCGCCGGCGATGGAGGACGACCTCCGCCTGCTCGGGCTCGACACCGAACTGCTTGCAGAAGGGGATGACATATGAGCCTCAAGATCCTCGCCATCGACGATTCGCGGACCATCCGGGAGATGCTGCGCATGTGTCTGGCCCGGGCAGGCTTTGACGTGCACACCGCGGAAGACGGTGTCGCGGGGCTCGATTGTCTCGATGCGGTAGATCCCGACGTGGTGATCACCGACATCAACATGCCCCGGCTCGACGGCTTCGGCGTGATTACCGCAATCCGCGAGAACGCCGAACGCACCGCTTTGCCGATCCTGGTACTGACCACGGAAAGCGCGCAGGATCTCAAGCAGCGGGCCCGCGAGAGCGGGGTCACTGGCTGGGTCGTCAAGCCCTTCGACGACGTCAAGCTTATCGCGGCCATCCGCCGCATCGCTTCCACGTGAGCCGCCCATGTCATCGCTCGACGATATCAAGCAGATGTTCTTCCTCGAATGCGACGAGTTGCTCGAGGCCCTGAACGACGGTCTGGCCGACATCGAAGCCAGCATGCCCACGGGCGCGCTCGACCCCGAGGTGATCAACGCCGTCTTCCGCACCGTGCATTCGATCAAGGGCGGTGCGGCGTCATTCGGTCTCGAGGCGATCGTGCGTTTCTCGCATTGTTTCGAAACAGTGCTAGACCAGATGCGCGCAGGCAAGCTGCCGCCGGATGCGGAGAACATCCGTATCCTGCAGCGCTGTGCCGACCATTTGGCGGATCTGGTGGCGGCCGGTCGCGCTGATCAGGCTCCGGACACCGCGACGTCCGAACCGCTGGTGGCCCAGCTGAACGGCCTGATCGGCGACGAGGGTAGAGCCTCAGCGGAACCGGTGCAGGTCCCCGAGCCCGAGCCGGAGCCCGAAAGCGACGACGACGACCTGAGTTTTCCTCCGCTCGCAATCCCGTTGGGGCCGGAGGATCTGGCTGCGCCGGCACAAATGCTCTATCGCATAGACGTGACCGCCTCGGCGGAGCTCTTTGCCACCGGGCATGAGCCGGTGCACCTCTTCCGCGAACTGGCCGGCCTCGGCGACCTGACCGTACGCGCCGATACCGCCGGCCTTCCCGATCTCGAGACCCTTGTACCGGAGACGCCTTACCTGCGCTGGCGGCTTGAGCTTGCGACCGACAGCGGCGAAGAGGACATTCGTGAAGTCTTTGAATTCGTGGACACACTCGCCACGGTGAACATCGAACAAGTGGAACCCGAGACATCGGCGACGATCGGGCCGGCAAGCGCGTCAGAAGCAGCCTCCGCGCCGCGGAACCCGAGCGCCGAATCGGAGAATACGCCGCTTCCGCTTACCGCCGCCAAGCAGTCTGGCGCCGCTCCGCCCAAGACCGCCGCCGCCGAAGCGAGCGCCCCGGCGGCGAAGGGGCCCAAATCGACGGTCCGGGTCGATCTCGACCTTGTGGATTCGCTGATCAACATCGTCGGCGAGTTGGTGATCAACCAGTCGGTCCTGACACAAAGCTTCAGCGAAGCCAACGTGGCGAACCGCGCCGACATCGGCAGCTCGCTTGATGAGTACAAATCGCTCGCGCTGCAGATCCAGGAAAGCGTGATGTCGTTGCGGGCACAATCGGTCAAGCAGCTGTTTCAGCGTATGGCGCGGATCGTGCGCGAGACCTCGGAGGTCGCCGGTAAATCGGTACAGTTCGATACGGAGGGCGAAGACACCGAAATCGACAAGACGGTCATCGAGCGTCTGATCGAGCCGCTGACCCATATCCTGCGAAATGCCATCGACCATGGGCTCGAGACAGCGGAGAGCCGCCTCGCGGCGGGCAAGTCCGAAACCGGAACCGTCTGTCTCTCCGCGTCGCACCGTTCGGGGCGCGTGCTGATCGAAGTGTCGGACGACGGAGCCGGGATCGACCGCAAGCGGGTCTTCGAGATTGCCGCGAGCAAGGGGCTGATCGCGCAGGACGCACAGTTGTCGGAGGCGGAGATCGACCGGCTCCTGTTCCTGCCCGGCTTCTCGACCAAGGCGGCCGTGAGCGACCTTTCGGGGCGGGGCGTCGGCATGGACGTGGTGCAAAGCGCAATCCGCAAACTCGGTGGACGCGTTGCCATTACCTCGGCGCCGGGGCGCGGCACTACCTTCTCGATCTCGCTGCCGCTGACACTGGCGGTGCTCGACGGAATGGTGGTGGACGTGGCCGGACAGACCATGGTCGTGCCGATCACGGCGGTGCTGGAAACGATCCGCCCGACGCGGGACGACGTGCACATGATGGGGTCCACCGCCCAGGTCATAAAGGTGCGCGACACGTTGGTGCCGATCGTCGATCTGGGGCTTGCCTTCGGGTACCGCAGCTGCGGGCTCACGGTCACGGAACTCGTGCTGCTGCTCATAGAGACCGAGCAGGGGGAGCGTTGGGCGCTCGCGGTCGATCGGATCATCGACCAGCGCCAGGTCGTCATCAAGAGCCTCGAAGGCAATTACGGCCACGTTCCCGGAGTGGCGGCGGCGACGATCCTGGGTGACGGCAAGATCGCCCTCATCATCGACCCCGAAGAAACCGCGCAGATGGCGGAGCGTGACCTGCCGGCCCCTGCGCCCCTGCTGACAGCGATCGGAGAATGACCATGGCCGAGCAGATCGAAGACGACCACAGCACCGGCGCGCGCGAACTGGTGTCCTTCGCCATCGGCGAGCAGGATTTCTGCATGGACATCATGCTCGTACGAGAGATTCGCGGCTGGACCAACGTGACCATGTTGCCACACGCGCCGTCCTACATCCTCGGGGTGATCAATCTGCGCGGTGCCGTGGTGCCGATTGTCGACCTCGCCTCGCGGCTCGGCCTCACGCCGCTGGAGCCGACGCAGCGCCATGTGATCATCATCGCGGTTCTGGGCAATCAGACGGTGGGCTTCCTCGTCAGCGCGGTATCCGACATCCTCGGCATTTCGCCGTCCGAGATCCAGCCGCCCCCGAAGGTGGGTGCCGACGCTACTGCCGGTTTCATCGAGGGCGTGATCGCCAGTGACGACCGCATGCTGCGCATCCTCAACATTGCCGCTGTCCTGCCCCGTATACAGATGCCCGAGGAAGCCTGATGACCGAATTGTCCGACGGCCCACGCCTCGGCGCGATGACCGGCTGCGATTTCACCGCCGCCGACTTCGACGCCATCGCCCGGATGTTGCACGAAGACGCCGGCATCACCCTGGGACAGGACAGCCGGCAACTCGTGTTCTCGCGCCTCAACAAGCATGTGCGGCGACTGGGACTGACCCGGTTCAGCGACTACATCGCGCTGGTGCGCGCGCCGGACCAGCGGGCCGAGCGCTACCGCATGGTCACCTCGCTGACCACGCACACCACCCGGTTCTTTCGCGAAAGCGAACATTTCGACTATCTGACGGAGGAAATTCTTCCCGGGCTGATCGCGCCCGTGCGCGCGGGGCGGCGGCTGCGGTTCTGGTCGGCCGGCTGTTCCACCGGCGAGGAGGCTTATTCGATTGCGGCGACGGTGCTGGCAGCCTTCCCCGACGCCGCCCGTTACGATGTGAAGATCCTTGCCACCGACATCAGTCGCGAGGTGCTGGATACGGCCGCAGAGGGGCGTTACCGCGACACCGCGTTGTCCGGTCTGCCATCACGGATGCGCGATATCCTGTTCGAGTCCGGCTCGGAGTCCGGCACCGTTTGCGTGCGCGCCGAATTGCGCGCTCTGGTGACATTTCGGTATCTCAACTTCATGGAACCCTGGCCGTTGAACGGCCCGTTCGACGCGATCTTCTGCCGCAACGTCGCGATCTACATGGCCGAGGCCACGCAGGCGCACATCTGGGCGGGGCTGGAGACGGTGCTCGGCCCCGAGGGCACGCTCTTCATCGGTCATTCCGAACGGCTCGGTCCGGAATTCCGCAATCGGCTCGAGTTGTGCGGCAAGACCACGTTCTGCCGCGCCGGAGACGCCCGTCTTTCCTCAGAACGCAGGACCCTCTGACATGTCTCTCAAGAATTCGCTTTCGGTCATGGTGGTCGACGACATGAGCACGAGCCGATCGCTGATCCTGATGGCCCTCGAACAGATCGGCATCACCAATATCGACTTCTGCAAGGACGGCCAGACGGCGTTGCAGAAGATCGCGGCGAAGCCGGTTCACATCGTCATCTCGGATTACAACATGCCCGGGCTCAACGGCCTGCAGCTGCTCAAGGCGCTGCGCGAGAACAAGCAGACCAGCCGTATCGGTTTCATTCTGGTGTCGGGCAAACTCGACAAGGAAATCCTCTCGACCGGCAAGAAACTGGGACTGAACAACTTCATCACCAAACCCTTCGACACTCCCCAGATGAAAAACTGCCTGCAGGCCGTGGTGGGGCCCCTGTGAGCGAGCCGAGCGACACAGTGAACCTCGACGTGCTGTTCCGGCGTCTGGCGGGCGAGATGCGCCAGCTCGAGCAGGACGGGCTGCGGCTGGAGGGGTGGATCACCGGTGCCATGAAGGAGACCGACGAGGTGATGCCACCGGTCTCAGCGGCGCTGCAGAACCTCGACCGGCTGTTGCAGACGCTGTGCGAACTCGGCCTGCTCTTCGACGGGCTCGCCGACGAGATCGAACAGCCGCCGGTCCTGAAGCTCGACCGGGCAATCCACAAGGTGCGCCTGCGCGACCTGTCGCTCGCGCTCACCGGGGCGGCCATGCCGTGCGACGCGCCGGTCAGCGGCGAGGTCGACCTCTTCTGACACGCGCGGGCCCCGGCCCGTATCGTGTTGGGCGCGGGCTCCCGCAGGAACCGGCGTTTCGTCCCGCCGATCCAGGGGGCGGATTAGTGGTGGCGAGCGGGTCTCGCCTGCGTCGCGCCATATGTCATGCGATCCCTTCGCGATATTGTGGCGCGGCAGGATCCCGAAATCGGGCGCAAGTGCGGCCGGCGTTGGTACGCGAATCGGATCTGGCGCTCAAAAGGGAGCGCGCTTGTCGTAAATCACGCGCGATCCGGGCTATTGGTTCGCGGCGCGGAACAACAGCGACCCTGCCGAAGTGTGGCGCACAGCGCCACGATATGTCGGGACGAGCCTGGTCTTTGCGTTTCCGATTGAAAGACAATTTTCGCAACATTTGCCTTCTTTTCGGAGATCCCTGGCCGCCGCCCAGTAAAATTCGTCTGAAATGGAAACAGTCACACAACCAAAACGAGATACGCATCCACGTAGATCGCCCTTTGGGGGCCATTATTCATGTCATAGTGCCGCCTTTGCGTCACTTTTATCATTGTGCGGAAGAGCGTCAGGGATAAGAGTACCGGCAAGCCTGACTGGGGGGTGAAGACTGCTGCTGGCCACGGGGGCGGCCACACCGAAAACAATTGTCGACCCGCGGGATGCGACGGTCACGTTGGCCCGGACAACCGGGTGTCCGCCGACGGGTAATCTGTGCCTGTCGCCAAGGGGCGTACCGCGCCCGCGACCGCTGATCCGCCGGGGCAACGTGGCAACCGGCCACCGCCGAGGCGCGGTGCGTCTCGGCGCGGGGGGCAGCCCCGTCCGAATGTGAAAAGGGCGAAGAGATGACGGATCAAGTTGGAAACACGAGCCCGGACGCTCAGGACGATGCCGTGAACGCCGGTGTCGGCGTTCCGGTCACGATCCAGGTACTCGGCAACGACAGCGACCCCGACGGCGACATCCTCGGCGTGACCTTCGTGTCGCAGCCGGCGAACGGATCGGTTGTGCTGAACGACGACAACACCATCACCTACACCTCGGCAGGCGACTTCACCGGCGTCGACACGTTCACCTACGAGATCGACGACGGCCGCGGCGGCACCGACACCGCGGAAGTGACCGTGACGGTCTCCAACGACGGCGACGGCAACACCCCGCCGACGGCCGTGGACGACGACCTCGTCACCACCGTCGATACCCCGGTGACCGCCGATCTTCTGGCCAACGACACCGATCCCGATGACGACATCCTCGGCGTTTCGTTCCTCGGCACGCCCGAGAACGGCACGGTCACCCAGGAGGATCCGCTCGGCCCGGTGGTCTACACGCCGAATCCCGGCTTCACCGGAACCGACAGCTTCACTTACGAGGTCGACGATGCCCAGGGCGGCACCGACTTCGGCACGGCAACGGTGACGGTGAATGTCGGCGACGGCGGCGGACCTGAGAACTCCGCGCCCGAAGCGGTCGATGACAGCGCCTCGACCGATGTCGGAACGCCCGTGACGGTTTCGGTCCTCGACAATGACACGGACGCCGACGGCGACCCGCTGACCATCACCGACGTGTCCGACCCGGCCAACGGCGCGGTGAATGTGAACGAGGACGGTACGGTCACCTACACGCCCGATGCCGGCTTCGTGGGCGATGACTCGGTCACCTACACGGTCGACGACGGCAACGGCGGCACCGGCACCGCGACGCTCACCGTCTCCGTGGAAGACGGGACCGGCGGTGACGGCGGTGGCGGCGACGGCGATGGCAACACCGCGCCCGACGCCGTGGACGACACGGCGACCACCACCGAGGGTGAACCCGTTACCATCGACATCCTCGCCAACGACACCGACGCCGACGGCGACATCCTTGGCGTGAGCTTCATCTCGACGCCCGAAAACGGGACCGTCACTCAGGAAGATCCGCTCGGACCGATCGTCTACACGCCGAATCCCGGCTTCGTCGGAACCGAAACGCTGACCTACGAGGTCGACGACGGGCAGGCCGGCGAGAACGCCACCGACACCGCCACTATCACCATCACGGTGACCGAGAGCGACGTGCCGCCCGATGGAATCGTCGAGGGCTCGGACGGGCCCGACCTGATCGACGAGGACTATACCGGTGATCCGGACACGCCGCCGGACATGATCGACAACGAGGACGCGATCATCGAAGGCGACGGCCCGAACGATGACCGCGTGGTCGCAGGTGGCGGCGATGACACGGTAAACGCGGGCCAGGGGTCCGACACCGTCCAGGGCGGCGACGGCGACGACCTCATCAACGCCGGCAAGCCGGTGACCGAGGGAGCCATCGACACCGACGTCGTCCCGGTCGGGGATCTGCCCGAGGGCAGCCCGTTCACCCAGGAAGACGATCCCTTTAACGGCTTCGACGAGGACGACGATCCCGAGGACGACCGCGACAGCGTCGAGGGCGGTGCGGGCAACGACACGATCTTCACCGGCGACGACCGGGACACCATCAATGGCGGCACCGGCGACGACGTGCTCGACGCCGGGGTGGACGACGACCTGGTGTATGGCGGCGACGGCAACAACCTCATCACCGATCCGCAAGGCGCCGACACGGTCTATGGCGGCGCGGGCGACGACACGATCCTGGTGGGCACCGATACCTATACCGACGTGCCGACCGAGGATTACCCGGCGCCGCTCGGCTTCGAGGGCGATCCGAACACCGACGACGGCCGTGACCTGGTGTTCGGCGGCGACGGCAACGACGTGATCCAGACCGGCGACGACGCCGACACGATCGACGGCGGCGCGGGCGATGACACGATCGACGCCGGCATCGACGACGACGAGGTGACCGGTGGCGATGGCGCGGATTCGATCGTCGGCGGGCAGGGCTCGGACACGATCGACGGCGGCGCGGGCTCCGACACCATCGAGGCCGGCGCGGATGCCGACCGGATCGTCGTGGGCTCGGCCGAAGAGGGTGCCGGCGACATTGTTTACGGCGGCTCCGAGGGCGACGACTTCGACACGCTCGACCTCACCGGCGTCGGCGCGGACGGCTTCCGCCTGACCAACGTCACGCCCGACGATGACGGCCCGGACCGCGAATCCAACGGCATCGACGGCACCGTCGAATTCCTCGACACCGAGGGCAACGTCACCGGCACGCTGGACTTCTTCAACATCGAGGAGGTCATTCCATGCTTCACCCCCGGCACTCTGATTGCGACGCCGCAGGGCGAACGGCTGGTGGAGGAACTGCGCGAGGGCGATCGGATCATCACCCGCGACAACGGCATCCAGGAGATCCGCTGGCTCGGTCGCAAGGATCTCACACCGTTCGAACTGGCGCGCGCGCCGCACATGAAGCCGGTGCTGATCCAGAAGGGTGCGCTTGGCAACGGCTTGCCGACGCATGACCTTCTGGTCTCGCCGAACCACCGCGTGCTGGTCAACAACGACAAGACCGCGCTCTATTTCGAGGATCACGAAGTTCTGGCCGCGGCCAAGCACCTGACCGGGCTCGAGGGGGTGGACGAGGTCACATCGCTCGGCGTGAGCTACATCCACTTCATGTTCGACGCGCATGAGGTGGTGCTGTCGAACGGCGCGTGGACCGAGAGCTTCCAGCCCGGCGACTACAGCCTCAAGGGCATCGGCAATGCGCAGCGCGAGGAGATTCTCGAACTCTTCCCGGAGCTCGAACACGATCAGGGTCTCCGCGCCTATGCTTCCGCGCGCCGCTCTCTCAAGCGGCACGAGGCGGAGCTGCTGACCAGGTAACCCTCCGGGATACGCAGCTGTCCGGACCCGCACCCCGGTCCGGCGGATCGGGAACGGGGGCGGCGGGCGCCGTCCTCGTTTCCGTGCACTCCACAGCTAGAGTCCGGTTCGGCGGCGCCAGGCGGCCCACTCCTCCGGCGTGTCGAGATCGGTGATCGCGTGCGTTCCGGGCAGTGCGACGGGCCACACACGGTCCGCCGCGCGCTCCAGCACCGGCCGCGCACCGCGGTCGCCGGACAGCGAGGCCAGCGCCGCGAAGCAGTCGCGCGGGAAGACCACGGGATGCCCTGGCCGGCCGTCCGCCGCGGTGGCGCGCAGGATCGTCGGGTGCGCGGGATCGAAGGCGCGGGCGAGCGCGGCGAAGTCCGCTTCGCCGAGTTCGGGCATGTCGCCGGGCACGAGCATGACCGCCCGGGCGCGGGCGGGCAGGGCGGCGACGCCGGCGCGAATCGCGGCTGCCATACCCTCCTGCGCATCCGGCACCAGCACCCCCCGTGCGTCCGTTCCGATCAGTGCGCGAGCGCGCTCCCCTGGCGGATCGGGTAGGGTTGCCGCAACGTCATCGCAGACCCGCGTGGCGGCGATTGCCAGTCTCCGCAGAAGCGGAACGCCATCGACGTGTTGTAGAACCTTGTCCGCCCCGCGCATGCGTCGGGCGAACCCCGAGGCGAGAATAAGGATTGAAATTCCGGTGTTGCGTGCTTCTTTGTTCATTCGGAATATGTAACGCGGTGGTTTGCGAGGATGATCCGGGTTTCATGATGCGTTTACACGCCCACCTGTCGGGCCACGTTGACACTGAGGGCTTCATTCCCGACAATCGGTTTTAAGTGGCGACAGCTCCACGTGGCTGATGAGGGTGGCAGGGACCATCAGCGTCAGATCCAACCGCCGGACACGAACCGGCACGCCCTTGCGAGTACCCTAACGAACAGGACGCCCTGCGATAAATTCATGCGCGCACCGATTCCAGATAACCAGGCCGAGCGCCTGGAAGAGCTCGAAAGCTACGGCATCCTCGACACGCCGCCCGAGGACAGCTTCGACGAGGTGGTCGCGCTGGTCAAACAGCTATGCGACGTGCCCGTCGCGCTGATCAGTCTTGTCGACTCGGATCGCCAGTGGTTCAAGGCGCGCGAAGGCTTCGCGCTGCCCGAAACGCCGATCGAGATGTCGATCTGCGCCCACACGATCCTCGACGAGGGTGTGCTCGAGATCCCCGACACCCAGGCGGATCCGCGTACGGAGGACAATCCCCTCTGCACCGCGGGCGACGCGCCGATCCGGTTCTACGCGGGTGCGCCGCTGATTTCGGCGTCGGGCTATGCGCTCGGCTCGCTCTGGGTTCTCGACACGCGGCCGCGCAAGCTCACGGATGTCCAGCGCGAGGCTCTGCAGACCATGGCGCGGCAGGTGATGCGCCAGCTCGATTTACGGCGCGCGCTGCGGAACGAGGCGATCCTGCGCAACGAGATCGACCACCGCGTGAAGAACTCGCTGCAAACCGTGGCGTCGTTCATCCGGCTCTACACCAGCCGCGCGCAATCGGAGGAGACGCGCGATGCGCTCGCCGCGATCTCGCGCCGGGTCAACGCGATTTCCCAGCTGCACAACGAGCTTTACCGGACCAGCGAGTTCGACATGATCAGGCTCGACACCTATCTGGGCCGCGTCACTGACCTGCTGCGCGGCTCCTTTGCCCGGAACGTGTCGCTGAAGACGTCCTTCGCGCCGGTGCGGGTGGATTCGCGCCGCGCCGCGACACTGGCGATGATCGTCAGCGAATTTGCCGCGAACGCTAACAAGCACGCGTTCCCGGACAACCGCGACGGCGTGGTGTCGATTTCGCTCGAGAAGGACGAGGACGAGGCGATTCACCTGACCTGTGCCGACAACGGCATTGGCGACCAGGCGGCCCATCTGCCCACGGCGGACAGTGAGATCACGTCGATCGGCATGCGCCTGATGGAAAGCGCGGCCGAACAGATCGGCGGCCAGCTGTCGCTCGATGCCAGCCCGCAGGGTTACCGGCTCACGCTGGTCACGCCTCCGCACGCGGCAGAAGCTGGGCCTCGAGAGGTCTTATTTTCAGCCGAGTGATGCGGTTGTTCTCGCGGCTCACGACCTCGAAGCGGAAGCCGTGGAAGCTGAAGGCCTGGCCCACGGTCGGAATCATCTGCGCCTCGTGAATCACCAGCCCGGCGACGGTGTTCGCCTCGTCGTCGGGCAGCTGGTAATCGGTCGCGCGGTTGAAGTCGCGGATCGTCATCTGCCCGTCGATCCAGAAATTGCCGTCCTCGGCCCGCGTCAGCGACGGCGCGGCGTCGGGGTCGAACTCGTCGGTGATCTCGCCCACGATCTCCTCGAGGATGTCCTCGAGCGTGATGAGGCCCTGCAGCGCACCGTATTCGTCCACCACCAGCGCGAAGTGCGTGCGCCGCTTCAGGAACTGCCGCATCTGGTCGTCGAGCGACGTGGTGTCCGGCACGAAATAGGGCGGCATCGCGATGTCGGCGATCTTGAACGACTTGAGCGCTTCCATGGAGCTTTCGGCGCCTTCCATCAGCCGGTACATCGCGCGCAGCAGGTCCTTGGCGTGGATCAGGCCGATGATGTTCTCGGGGTCGTCCTTGTAGACCGGCAGCCGGGTATGGCTCGATTCGAGGCACTGGGCGAGAATGTCCGAGGGATCGCTGTCGGCATTGATCATCTCGATACCCGACCGGTGCAGCATCACCTCTTCGACCATGCGCTCGGACAGGTCGAGCGCGCCGAGGATGCGGTCGCGGTCCTCGCGGTCCACAACCCCCTCCGAATGGCCGAGGTTGAGCGCGCCGGCGATTTCTTCCCGGACGGCAAGGATCTGGCTGTCGGGATCGGTCTGCACGCCGAAGAGGCGCAGGATGAGCCGCACCAGCCTCCGCACCGCGCCGACGACCGGTGCAAAGACCAGGATCGCCAGCTGGATCACGGGAGCGACGCGTGTCGCCGCCGACTCGGGATTGGTGATGGCGTAGGTCTTGGGCAGCACTTCCGCGAAGATCAGCACCAGCAAGGTCATGATCAGCGTTGCCAGCGCCACCCCGGATTCGCCCAGGAGCCGGGTGAAGAGCGCCGTGGCCAGCGACGTGGCGAGGATGTTGACCAGATTGTTGCCGAGCAGGACCGAGCCGATCAGGCTCTCGTTGTCCTCGGTGATCT
This sequence comes from Roseivivax sediminis, assembly GCF_900112685.1. Classification (GTDB taxonomy): domain Bacteria; phylum Pseudomonadota; class Alphaproteobacteria; order Rhodobacterales; family Rhodobacteraceae; genus Roseivivax; species Roseivivax sediminis. The sequence goes on along the minus strand of NZ_FOMS01000006.1, from coordinate 61,474 downwards.
TGAGCGCGCGTTCGGCACCCTTCGACCCCTTGTCGACGGCGGCGCGCAGCTTGCCGCGCGAGGCGGCCGTCAGGGCGGTTTCCGAGCCGGAGAAGAAACCCGACAGTACCAGAAGCGCGAGGATGGCGGCAGAGGTGATCCAGAAGGCGGCGTCGAAGGCGGCGGCGTCCATGAAGGTCCCGAAGGGCTGTGGCGGTTCAGACGGTTATGTGGTGTGCGGGGCGCAGCTTCAAGTCTCGCGCGCAAGCGGATGGTGGTCGAAGACCAGTTCGCGCAGTCGCTCTTCCAGAACGTGGGTGTAGATTTCGGTCGTGGCGACATCGGCATGGCCGAGAAAGGTCTGGATCGACCTGAGGTCGGCGCCGTTCTCCAGAAGGTGCGTCGCGAAGGCGTGGCGCAGCGTGTGCGGCGTCACCTTGGCCGGCGACACACCAGCCGCGACGGCCAGGTCCTTGATGAAGGCATAGAAGGCGTGCCGCGTCAGGTGCCCGGCCTTCCCGTGCGAGGCGAAGAGATGCGGGGAGGGCGCGCGCCCCTCCGCCGCCGAAGCTTCGTCCTGCGCCGTGCGCCTCTCGACCCAGGCGGTCAGCGCCGCGCGCGCCGGGGGACTCAGCGGCACCATGCGCTCCTTGCCGCCCTTGCCGCGGATGAGCAGCAGGCGCGGATCGCCACGCGCCGCCGCCATCGGCAGGGAGACAAGCTCGCTCACCCGCATGCCCGTGGCATAGAGCACCTGCATCAGGCAGGCGTGGCGCGTGCGGTCCGTCTCCGTCCGGCCCATGGTCTCGGCAGCAGCGAGCAGGCGGTCCACCTCCTCGGTCGACAGGGTCTTGGGCAGGCGCTTGTCGCGGCCCGGGCCGGCGATCTGCAGCGCCGGGTTGTCGCCGCGCAGCCCTTCCTCGAAGGCGAATCGGTAAAGCTGCTTGATCGCGGACAGCCGCCTTGCGCGCGTCGACTTGGCAAAGCCCTGCGCGTCGCAATGGACGAGATAAGCCTCCACGTCGTCGCGCCCCGCCTCGGCAAACCCGCTCCCGCGTCGGTCGAGCCAGTCCGCGAAGTCCTTCAGGTCCCGGCCATAGGCGAGCTGCGTATTGCTTGCCGCACCGCGTTCCGCCGCCTGCGCCTCCAGGAAGGCCGAGATCCAGTGTGCGTCACTCACCGGACATCCTCCGCGAGAATCGCCAGTTGCAGCGCGGCGCGGCGGGCGGTGTCCTCCAGCCCCAGCGCGCGCAAGGTGCCGAGCGCTTCGCTGAGGTCGTTGCCGTTGCCGTCGGCCCCCGATCCGAACAGCGCCATCGCCCGCAGGATCGCCTCGCCCAGCCGGTTCTCGCCCGCCATCGCGGTCAGCGCGCTGCTCTCGGCGCCGGGCGCGAATCCGGCGGCCAGCGCGGCGGCATGGGGCAGGGCGGGCGTCTCCTCCGGGGCCTCGCCCCGCGCCAGCGCGACCAGGAAGCGCAGCGCGTCGGTCTCCGCCGCGATCCGGTGCGAGGCGTCCTCGTAATCGTCCGACAGAAGCGCTGCCTCCGCCGCGATCCGCCCCGCGCGGCCCGGGAGTTCGCGCCCCGCGAGGTCAGGACCGAAAAACCGCGCGAAGGGCACGGCCAGCCCCTGCGCCCGCATCAGCGGCCATGCCGTGCGCAGCGCGCGTGCCAGCTCCTCGTCCGAACCGTCGCGCAGCGCCTCTTCGAAGCCCTGCACTGCCGCAACCCGGTCCCACACGCTGCCCGACGCTGCCGGTTCGCGCAGCGAATAGATGCCGAGAAGCCGGTTCTCCGACAGCGCCCCGGCGCGGGCCAGCCGTTCGGCCGCGTCGAGCTGTGCCTTCCAACCGCGATCCCCGGACAAAGCCGCGACCGCGAAGGCGCGCGGCAGGGCCGAGGCGGGCAGCGGCTCGCCCACCGCCTCGTGCAGCTTGAATTGCAGCGGCGTCGGCCGCACCGGGGGCGGCATGCCCGGCAACTCCTCGGCCATCTCGGGTGACAGGAACCGCTCCAGGAGGTCGGCGTCGCGCCCCTGCAGATCGCCAAGCGCGCGCCCCGATTCGAACGCCAGCGCGGCGCGCGGCCAGTCGCCCGCGCGGGCCGCGCAGAAGACCCGCGGCGCCACCGCTTCGGTCAGCGTCGGATCGTCCTGCAAGGCGTCGCAGGGGGCGCTCTCCTGTCCGGTCAGCAGCGCGACCTTGAACCAGACCGGAAAGAGCGACCGCCGCGCCGGCCCCGCCCGATCCAAGAGCGCCGAGGCGGCGTCGAGCGCGCCTTCCTCCATCAGTCGCGCCACGCGCACACCGAGGAACCCCTCGGCGCCGCCGGGCGGGTCCGCCTCGGCCAGCATCAGCGTGTTGAGCAGCGCCGCCAGTGCCGGCACCGCGGGGTCGGCCTCCTCGATCAGCCGGCGCAGGCGCGCGGGATCGCTCCCGGTCCAGAGCGTGCGGGGCAGACCGGTGACGGACATCGGCAAGAGCCCCGCCGCGCCCGCATCCGCCGCGCCGATAGGGCCCACGTCGACCTGCGGCGCGCGCGCGTCGCGGGTCACGGGCGGCTCGTCCGGAGAGGTCGGCCGGGGCGCCGGCTCGGCCGGCGGGGCGATGGACGGCTCCGCCAGATCCTGACCCAGCCAGTCGATCGCCGACAGGGGCTCCTGCGCGGCCGCAGGCCCGCCCAGCATCAGCGCCAGGACAAGCGGCCTAGTCCACATCCAGGTCGACCGGCTGGCGCACTTCCTCGGGCGCAGGCGCGAAACTGTCGAGGCCCAGCGGCTCCGCCACATAGGCGTAGACGACCAGCAGCACCGCCCCCAGCAAGACCAGATAAAACAGCCATTTCAGGATTCGTCCCATGGTCCCGCCCGTTGTTGTCGCCTCGGCATTTTTTTGCACTTATAACTGGCATTTTGCGCGAGTTCACGTCATTCACGCGGGAAATTCGGAATTTGGGCGAGTGATGGCCGAAAGATTGTCGGTTTCCGATCCGGCCTTGCGCAAGCCGGTGGTGATGGTGGGCATGATGGGCGCGGGCAAGACGGCCGTGGGCCGTGCTTTGGCGCATCGCCTGCGCGTGCCCTTCCTCGATTCGGACCACGAGATCGAGGCCGCCGCCAACATGACCATCGCCGAGATCTTCGCGCGCGACGGAGAGGCGTTCTTCCGCCAGAAGGAGGCGCAGGTCATCGCCCGCCTGATGGACGGCCCGCCGGGCGTCCTGTCCACCGGTGGCGGCGCCTTCATGCAGGAAGGCAACCGGGCAATGATCGCGAAGAAGGGCGTGTCCGTGTGGCTCAGCGCCGATCTCGATCTTCTGTGGGCGCGGGTGAAGCAGAAGGCGACCCGTCCGCTGCTGCGGACCGCCGATCCCTACGGTACGCTCGCCGATCTGATGGAGCGGCGCACGCCCGTTTACGCCCTGGCCGACCTGACCGTGCGCACCGAACCCGGCTTTTCCATAGACGAGACCGCGCGCCGGGTGATCGACGCGCTGAAGACCCGCCCCGACGTGCTGGAGACCGCATCTTGACCGTTCAATCCGTCGCCGTCGCGCTTACCGGACGCGCCTACGAGGTGCGTATCGGCACCGGCCTGATCGCCCGCGCGGGCTCCGAGATTGCCGACCTGCTTCACCGCCCCCGCGTCGCCATCGTCACCGACGAGGCCGTGGCCGCCGCCCATCTGCCGACCCTGCAGGACGGCCTCGCCGCGAACGGCATCGCGGCCGAGGCGCTGGTCCTGCCGCCGGGTGAGGCGACGAAGGGCTGGGCCGAACTCACGCGCAGTGTGGAGTGGCTGCTCGACCAGCGGGTGGAGCGGAGCGACATCGTGGTCGCGCTCGGCGGCGGGGTGATCGGCGATCTGACCGGCTTCGCCGCCGCGATCCTGCGGCGCGGCGTGCGCTTCGTGCAGGTGCCGACGACGCTTCTGGCGCAGGTCGACAGCTCCGTCGGCGGCAAGACCGGCATCAATACCGCGCACGGCAAGAACCTCGTCGGCGCCTTCCACCAGCCCGCGCGCGTGCTGGCCGATATCGGCGCTCTGGAGACGCTGCCGCCGCGCGACTTCCTCGCCGGCTATGGCGAGGTGATGAAATACGGCCTTCTGGGCGACGAGAGCTTCTTCGAATGGCTGGAGGAGAACGGCCCGGCCATCGCCGCCGGCGATCCCGCGCTGCGCGCGGCCGCGGTGCGCCGCTCGGTGGAAATGAAGGCCGACATCGTCGTGCGCGACGAGACCGAGCAGGGCGACCGCGCGCTTCTGAACCTCGGCCACACCTTCTGCCATGCGCTCGAAGCGGCGACCGGATATTCGGGCCGGCTCCTCCACGGCGAGGGGGTGGGCATCGGCTGCGGTCTTGCCGTGGCGCTTTCGGCGCGGCTGGGGCTCTGCCCGCAGGAGGATCCGGGCCGCGTGGCCCAGCACCTCGCCGCCATGGGGATGAAGGCGACGCTGGCCGACATTCCCGGCGATCTGCCCGACGCCGATCGCCTTCTCGACCTCATGGGACAGGACAAGAAGGTGGTCGATGGCCGCCTGCGCTTCGTCCTCACGCGCGGCATCGGGAAAGCCTTCGTCACCGATGACGTTCCGCCCGAGGCAGTGCGCACGCTGCTGACCGAGGTGCTTGCCGACCGGCCCTGAGGCGCGTCAGCGCGTCGCCGCCGCCTCGGCCCGCGCGGCCAGGAAGATGATCACCCCGATCAGCACCAGCAGCAGGCCGCCCGAATAGACGCCCCAGGCCGCGAAGACGACCGCGATCGTCTGACCCAGCAGCGCCGCGATCCGCGTCGCCCGTCCGCGCTCCATGAAGAAGGCGAGGGTGGCGCGCAGGACGCGCCCGCCATCCATCGGGAAGGCCGGGATCATGTTGAAGATGACCAGCCACAGGTTCAGCGCCGCGAGCCTCCCGGCAAAGCCCGCCACCGTGCCGTCCGCGGACAGCACGTTCGCCATTTCCAGCTGCCCCACGGCCAGCCAGAGCACCGCTGCGATCACCACGTTGACCGCCGGGCCGGCCAACGCCACGGCGATTTCTTGCCCCGGCCGGCGGGGCATCCGCGCCAGTCGTGCGACCCCGCCCACCGGCAGGAGCGTGATGTCGGGGGTGGCGATCCCGAAGCGGCGCGCCATCAGTGCGTGGCCGAACTCGTGGGCCACCACGCAGGCGAAGAGGGCCAGCACGAACGCGACGTTCACCGCGGCAGCAACGGCGCCACCCGCGCTCCACGCGCTGGCCGCCACCCAGACGAGCAGCAGGAAGAACGTGTTGTGCACACGCAGCTCGGAGCCGAGAAGCCGGCCGATGGGAAAGGACCAGGTCATGTGCCATCCGTGTCGCGGTCAGGTCCATCAGACATAGGCACGATGCGGCAGCCGCTGTAGGGGCGATCCGCCGCAGGCCGCGCCTCGCCGGGCGCGGCCGAAAGCGCCCGGTCGCTAGAACGGGATCTCGTCGTCGATGTCCCGCGACGGCGCGCGCGAGGGGCCGGAGCCGCCCCCCGAATAGTCGCGGTCGGACCCGCCGCCATAGCCGCCACCCGGGCCCGGATCGTCCTGGTAGCCGCCGCCACCGCCACCGTAGCCGCCGCCGCCTTCGCCGCGGCTGTCGAGAAGCGTCAGCTCGCCGCGATAGGGGCGCAGCACGACCTCGGTCGAGTAGCGGTCGTTGCCGGACTGGTCCTGCCACTTCCGGGTTTCGAGCTGCCCCTCGATATAGACCTTGGAGCCCTTCTTCAGGTACTGCTCGGCGATCCGCGCGAGCGGTTCGGAGAAGATCGCCACCGAATGCCATTCGGTGCGCTCGCGCCGCTCTCCGGTATTGCGGTCCTTCCACTGCTCGGACGTCGCGATGCGCAGGTTGCACACCTTCCCGCCGTTCTGGAATGTCCGCGTCTCGGGATCGCGCCCGAGATTGCCGACGATGATGACCTTATTCACGGATCCGGCCATGTGACCTCTCTGTCTTGCCTCTGCGCGTCCTGCGGCGATTCTGCCCGGGGCCGGGCCGCCGATCTGGCGGACCCTACACCAGTGCCGCGGCCATCGGAACCGATTAAGGTTAACGTCGCCTTGCCCGCCGTGAGGCCATCCGCCGGCGGGGGGGTGGCGTGATCGCGCCGATCCGGTATAGTCGCGCGCAGAGGGCCAGAGGCCCCGAGGGGACAGCGAGGGACGATGCTCACGACATTGCGTTTCGCGGGCGGGGTCGCGCTTTGCGCGCTCCTGCCGTTCACCGCCACCGGCGCCGCGATGGCCGACGTGCTGTCGACGAAGAACCGCTCGCGGCTGTTTTCGTCGCAGACCCGGGTGCTCGATAGCCGGGCGGCGCAACAATACAACAATTCCGTGCGGCTGCAGCCGCCGAGTGTCGTCACGCCGACCAAGTGGGGTCCCGACGCTGCCGCCGGCGAGGGTGTCTCGCCCGCCTGGCGCGGCCGCTACCGCGGCGAGTTCCTGCCGGTGGCGCGCGCCGCAGCGCGCAAGCACGGCATTCCCGAGGATCTTTTTCTCAGGCTCGTGCAGCAGGAATCGGGCTGGAACCCGAATGCCAAGTCGCACAAGGGCGCGCTGGGCCTGGCGCAGCTGATGCCGCAGACCGCGCGGCTTCTCGGCGTCGATCCGCACGACCCTGGCCAGAACCTCGAAGGCGGGGCGCGCTACCTCAAGACCCAGTTCGTCAAGTTCCGTTCCTGGCGCCTGGCGCTCGCCGCCTACAATGCCGGCCCCGGCGCGGTCGAACGCCACGACGGCGTGCCGCCCTACAGCGAAACCCAGAACTACGTGAAGGTGATCTGGGGACACTGACCCGACGCCAGCGACCGTGACCGCCGCCGGACGCCTCCGGCGGGAGTATTTCGGGCCCAAAGAAGCCGGGTGCGTCTCTGCTGCTTCCTTGGGCCGGCAAATACTCCGGGGGGTGTAGGGGGCGGAGCCCCGACCGGCGCCGGCCTCAGGACGCAAAGCCGAGCGCGTAGAGATGGATCTCGAAGGCGGGATGCATCTCGGCTCCGAGGACATCGGGTCGCGCATGCCGGAAAAGCGCGCGCCAGTAGGGCTGCACGATCACCGCGTCCTCGCGCAGCATCGCCTGCAACTCGGCCATCACCTCGGATCGCTCGGCCGGATCGGCCAGCGCCAGCGCCCGGTCGAGCGCCGCGTCGAAATCGGGATTGGCATAGCCGGTCTCGTTCCAGGCCGCGCCCGAGCGGTAGGCGAGCGCCAATGTCTGCACGCCGAGCGGGCGGTGATTCCACTCGGTGATCGACAGCGGGTACTCGGTCCAGGCCGACCAGAATTGCGACCCGGGCAGCACGCTCTGGCGCGCCTCGATCCCGGCATCGCGCAACAGTGCCACCATGGCTTCCCCGGTGCGCCGCGCGACGCCGTCGTCGAGCGTGACGATCTCGTGCTCGACCTCCAGCAGCCCTTCCCGGATCACGAGCTGGCGCGCCGCGTCGGGGTCGTACGCCGCCGGCCCGAGATCGGCATGGTCGGGCTGGATCGGCGCGACATGGTCGTTGGCCGCCAGCGTGCCGCGGCCGCCATAGCCGAGCTCCAGGCACACGCCGTTGTCGACCGCGAGCGCCAGCGCGCGGCGCACGGCCGGGTTCGCATAGAGCGCATGGCCCCCGACCTCCGCGTTCTGATTGCCGCGCAGCACCAGGGTCGCCGCCGTGGGTGTCTCGAACCGCGACCAGCCGAGCGCGTCGGCCGCGTCGATGAAGCGGCCGACATTCTCGTAGAGCATGTCGACGCGATCCTCCTCGATGGCGCGGATCCAGCTTGCCGGGTCGGTGCCTAGGTCGATGAACTCGATCCGCTCGAGCGTGGCCGGCCCCCATCCGGGCAGCGCCGCGCCCCACCAGGCGTGATCGTCGTTGCGCACCAGCACGGCGCGGTCCTCGGGGCTCAGGCTCTCGGGCAGGTAAGGCCCGGTGCCGACCGGTTGCTCGAGCATCGTGTCCGGGTCGAAGCCCTGGGGCAGAACCGCCGCGGGATAATCGGCAAGCGCCACGATCAGCGTCGCGTCGGAGCGGGGCAGGCGCAGTCGCACGGCGCCCTCCTCGGTCCTGACCGCGCCGTCCCGCAGCCGGTTGGTGTCGGGATCGACCAGCACCGCGAGGCTGGCGGCCATCGCGTTGCCCTCGACCGACCCGTCGCACCAATAGTCGAACATCCGCGCGACATCCTCGGCGGTGAAGGCGGTCCCGTCGTTCCAGGTCACGCCCGGACGCAGGCGCAGAAGGTATTCGGTGGCGTCCGCGTTGACCTCCCAGTCCGACAGCAGCATGCCGCGCAGGGTTCCGTCGGACTGGTACTCGACGAGGTATTCCAGCCAGCCGCGGCTGACATTGGCGATCTCGGACCAGTCGAAGGTGCGCGGATCCTTGAGCGGGCGCACCTCCTGCTGGATGCGCAAGGTGCCGCCCGGGCGCCGCGCCGGCGACTCTGCCCGGGCGGCGAGGCCGCCGGCAGCGTATGCGCCCGCCGTCGTGAGCCCCTGCGCGGTCGCGCGTGTCAGGAATTCGCGCCGCGACAATCCTCCCCGGTCCAGCGCCCGGACAAGGCCGGGCAGCGCCTCGTGTCCCCGCCCGGGCCGGCTCATGGGCGGCGGGCCGAAAGCGGCGTCGCGGGCGCGTCGCGACCGGCGCGGGCGCGCAGGTCGGTCGGGGTGGCGCCGGTATGGGTCTGCACGAAGCGGCCGAAATAGGCCGCGCTGTTGAAGCCGAGCGCCTCGGCGACCTCGCCGACCGGCGGCTCGGGCTCCGACAGCATCTCGCGCGCGGCGTAGACCACGCGTTCGGTCAGCATCTCGGCGGCGCTGCGCCCGCAGGCGGCCTTGGCGGTGCGCGACAGGTGCGTCGGCGTGACGTCGAGCATGTCGGCATAATCGGACATCACCCGGTCGGAGCGGTGATGCGCCACCAGAAGCTGTGCGTAGCGCCGCACCAGCCGGTCGGCCGCGGTCTCGCGCGGGGCATCGACGGGGGCTTCGCTGCGCTGACGCTCCAGCCAGACCGCCACCAGCGTCAGGTGCGCCGCGAGCGCGTCCTGCACCATCGGCCGGTCGCGCGCGATCTCGCGCTGCATCGCCTCGATCTCGCCGGTCAGCTCGGCCTGGGCGAGCGATTCGCGCGGACGCAGGTGCAGCGGCGACCTGGGCAGCCGGTCGGTGAGGCCCGGCGGGCTCTGGATCACCTGGGCAAGGCTCTGCGGCCCGAGGTCCACGGCCATCAGCGTGCCGGCGGGCAGGAACACCGCGTTGTTCACGCCGAGGCCGCGGCGCACGCCGTCGATGACGATCTTGCCCTGGCCGCGCGTGACCCAGAGCAGCAGGTCGTCGGGGCGGTCGTGCAGGAGGCTCATGCGCCAGGGCGACTGGCCCACGACCTGCGCGAAAGGTTGGCAGAGCACCTGCCGCGGCGCTTCCACCGGTTCGTGGATGCGCGAGGGCTGGTGCAGGAAGGCGGGTCCGGTCGACATGGGTTCAGGCGGCCTCCTCGGCCGGGGTCCAGGGGGTCCAGGCGCCCATGCGGGCGCGGAACCAGGTGCGCTGGCGTTTGGCGAACTGGCGGGTCTGCGTGACCGCGCGGGCCCGCGCGGTGTCGAGGTCGAGCGTGCCGGCGACATGCGCGATCAACTCGCGCGCGCCGATGGCCTTGGCGGAGGGACGGTCCGGTGTGAAGCTGGGTGCGTTTTCGCGCGCCTCGTCGAGGGCGCCCGCGGCAAGCATTGTTTCGAAGCGCGCGGCGATACGCGGGTCGAGCCAATCCTTCGGCGCGTCGACGACGATGGCATGCGTCCGGTCCAGCGGCAGGAGCGGCGGCGGCGTGTCGTCCTGCCAGGCGGCGATGCCGCGCCCGGTCATGTGCTGCACTTCCCAGGCGCGCTGAACACGCACAGGGTTGAGCGGGTCGATCCGCGCTCGCGTCTCGGCGTCGAGCTCGTCCAGAAGCGCTCCTCGGCCCTCGCGGGCCATCCTCGCCTCGGACAGAGCCCGCGTCGCGGCATCGGTTTCGGGGATATCGGCCAGTCCCTCGGTCAGCGCGGCGAAATAGAGCCCGGTGCCGCCGACGACGATCGGCCGTTCGGGCCCCTCCAGGATCGGGGCGAGATCGCGCAGCCAGCGGCCGACCGAATAGGGCGCATCGCCCGGAACATGTCCGTAGAGCACATGCGGCGCAGCGGCCTCCTCCTGGGGCGTCGGGCGTGCGGTCAGCACGCGCCAGTCCGAGAACACCTGGATCGCGTCGGCATTGACGATCACGCCGCCCTGCCGCGCGGCGATCTCGAGCGCCAGCCCCGACTTGCCGCTCGCCGTCGGCCCGGCGATCAGCACCGGTCGGTCGGGCGGGATGTCTGCCAGGGCTCGCATGCCGTGCTCGATCCTTTCCGGGGCGCCGCGCCCCGGTCAATCCGTTTCCCAAAGCGCGCAGATGTCGACCGACCCGTGCGCGCACCATTGTCCCCGGGACGGTTTTCCGACATCAGACAGAGCGAATCTAGACCGCTGCGCGGCCCGGGCGCAACACGCGCTCACGACATTGCGCTTCGTCCCGCCGATGCCCGTTTCGCAGGCGCCCGCGGGCCGGGCGCCCCTATACAACACCGGCCGCTTGGGCCTATGGTCGGCGGCAACCGGCGCCCCCTCGGAGCGCTTGCACAGAACGGAAGACGCGACACCCCCATGGCAGACGATTTCGAACTCGACACCGACGACCTGACCCGCCGAATGGAAGGCGCGATGAGCAACCTGCGCACCGAGTTTGCCTCCCTGCGCACCGGACGCGCCTCGGCCTCCATGCTGGAGCCGGTGCAGGTCGAGGCTTACGGCCAGATGACGCCGATCAATCAGGTCGGCACCGTCAACGTTCCTGAGCCGCGGATGGTCACGATCAATGTCTGGGACAAGAGCCTGGTGAACAAGGTCGAGAAGGCGATCCGCGATTCCGGTCTCGGCATCAATCCGCAGATGAACGGCACCATCATCATGCTGCCGATCCCGGAGCTGAACGAGGAGCGCCGCCGCGAGCTCGGCAAGGTCGCCGGCCAGTACGCGGAGGGCGCGCGGGTGTCGATCCGCAACGTCCGCCGCGACGGCATGGAGACGATCAAGAAGAACAAGGACAATATGTCCGAGGACGATGCGAAGTTCTGGGAAACCGAGGTCCAGAACCTGACCGACGAATATATCGCGAAGGTCGACAAGGCGCTCGAGACCAAGCAGGAAGAGATCATGCAGGTCTGATCCTGCCCCCGGCGCTGCCGGGGGAGGGGGAAGGACGGACCGCGAAGCAACCCGGGGCAGGGGCACGAAAAGGAGAGACCTCAGATGGTCAAACCGATCCGCGACTGCGGTGGCCCGCGCCACGTGGCGGTCATCATGGACGGCAACGGACGCTGGGCGCAGGGACGCGGCCGCCCGCGGCTCTTCGGCCACCAGGCCGGCGCGCGCCGCGTGCGCGAAATCGTCGAGGCCTGCCCGGACGTGGGCGTCGAGTATCTGACGATCTTCGCCTTCTCCACGGAGAACTGGAAACGCACGCAGTCCGAGGTGGCGGGGCTGATGAGCCTCTTCCGCCGCTACATCACGCAGGAGGCCCGGTCGCTGCGCGAAGAGAACGTGCGCGTGCGCTTCATCGGTGACCGCCTGAGGCTAGACGACAAGCTGCGCACCCTTATGGACGAGCTCGAGGCGATGACCGCCCATTGCACAGGGGTCAACCTGACCATCGCGCTCAATTACGGCGGCCGGGACGAGGTTGCCCGCGCCACCAAGCGGCTGGCCGAGGACGTCGCCGCCGGCCGGCTCGATCCCGCCGAGATCGGCGAGGAGACGTTGCCGCGCTACCTCGACACCTGCCTGCTGCCCGATCCCGACCTGGTGATCCGCACCTCGGGCGAGGCCCGCATCTCCAACTTCCTGCTCTGGCAGTCGGCCTATGCCGAGTACGAGTTCGTCGATACGCTCTGGCCCGATTTCAGCGCCGACGAATTCGCACGTCTGACCGCGAGCTTCGGCGGGCGCGAACGTCGCTACGGTGCCATCTCCGCATGAGCCTGCGCTCGAAGTGGGACGATCTGGGCGAGCGCCTGACCTCTGCCGCCGTCATGGTGCTGCTGGGCGTCGCCGCGGTCTGGGCCGGGGGCGTCGTGTTCCATATCTTCGTCGCCCTCGTCTGCGGCGTGATGGTGTGGGAGCTGGTGTCCATGCTCGACGCCAAGCGCGACCGCTCGCCCTACGTGCTCGGTATCGCGGCCTTCGCGGCAATGCTGATCGCGTCCGAGGTGCCGCCCGCCTTCGCACTGCCGCTGGTGCTCGCGCCCTCCATGCTCGGCCTCGGCCAGATGGAGCGGGGGGGTGTGACATATGCCAGCTTCGCCGCGCTGATCCTGCTGGCGGGCTTCGGCATGATCGTCCTGCGCGACCGCTACGGCATCGAGTGGCTGATGTGGCTGATCCTCGTGGTCGTCGCCACCGATATCGCCGGCTATTTCTGCGGCCGCTCCATCGGCGGCAAGCTCCTGTGGCCGCGCGTCAGCCCCAAGAAGACCTGGTCGGGCGCCATCGGCGGCTGGGCCGCGGCGCTGATCGTCAGCGCCGGCTTCGTCTACTTCACCCGCGCCGATGCCGGGCTCTTCGGCCTGTCGGTCGCCGCCTCCATGGCCAGCCAGATCGGCGACATCGCCGAAAGCGCCATCAAACGGCGGGCAGGGGTCAAGGACAGCTCCACCCTCATCCCCGGTCACGGCGGGCTTTTCGACCGCTTCGACGGCATGCTGGGCGCGTCGCTCTTCGTGCTGATCGCGGCGCAGCTCGTCGGCTTTCCGCCGGGCATACCCGGGGTGTTTCCGTGAGCCGGCGGCGGATCTCGATTTTCGGCGCCACAGGATCCATCGGCCAGAACACCATCGACCTCGTCCGGCGAGAGCCCGAGGCGTACTCGGTCGTCGCGCTGACCGGCGGTCGCAATATCGGCCAACTCGCCGCCGACGCGACAGAGCTGGGCGCCGAGATCGCCGTGACATGTCACGAGGACGAACTGCCGGCCCTGCGCGCCGCGTTGGCCGGATCGGGTGTCGCGGCGGCGGCCGGGCAGGGCGCGCTGGTCGAGGCCGCATCGCGCCCCGCCGACTGGGTGATGTCGGCGATCGTCGGGGCCGCGGGCCTCGCGCCGGGCCTGGCCGCGCTGGAGCAGGGGGCGACCTTGGCGCTGGCCAACAAGGAAAGCATGGTCTGCGCCGGGCCCCTGATGCTCGCGGCGGCCAAGCGCCACGGCGGCCGCGTCCTGCCGGTCGACAGCGAGCATTCCGCCGTGTTCCAAGCCCTCATCGGCGAGGACATGGCGGCGGTCGAGCGTGTCATCATCACCGCGTCGGGCGGCGCCTTCCGCGACTGGCCGCTGGAAAAGCTCGCCGCCGCCACGCCGGAAGAGGCCGCCACGCATCCCAACTGGGCGATGGGCCAGCGCATCACCATCGACAGCGCGTCGATGTTCAACAAGGCGCTGGAACTCATTGAAACGCGGGAATTCTTCGGGCTCGACCCGGTTCAGATCGAAACCGTCGTGCATCCCGAAAGCCTGGTGCACGCGCTCGTCGGTTTCACCGATGGCGCGCTGATGGCGCATGTCGGCCCGCCCGACATGCGTCACGCCATCGGTTTCGCGCTCAACCACCCGGCGCGCCGGGCGCTGCCGGTCCAGCGGCTCGACCTCGCCGCGATCGGGCAGATGACCTTCCGCCCCGCCGACGAGACGCGCTGGCCCGCGCTGCGCCTTGCGCGCGAGGTGATGGAGGCCGGCGGCCTTTCGGGCGCGGTGTTCAACGCCGCCAAGGAGGTGGCGCTCGACGCCTTCATCGCCCGGCGCATCGGCTTTCTGCAGATGGCCGATGTTGTCGCAGAGACGCTCGACAGGCTTTCAGCCGAGCGAAGCCTTGATGATGCCGTGATCGACCTTGATAAGGTCAGCCGCGCCGACCAACTCGCCAGAGAGGCGGCTCACGGCATCATTGCGGAAGTCGCATAGCTTTACGAATAAAGGGGAACGGGGACCTTGGACATCGTCACGCTGGTGCCGCAGTTCGGCGGCTTGCTCTGGACACTCGTGGCGTTCGTTATCGCCCTGTCGGTCATCGTCGCGATCCACGAATACGGCCATTACATCGTCGGGCGCTGGTCGGGCATCCATGCCGACGTCTTTTCGCTCGGCTTCGGGCCCGTGCTGTTCTCGCGCACCGACAAGCGCGGCACGCAATGGCAGTTCGCGCTCTTTCCGCTGGGCGGCTACGTCAAGTTCCGGGGCGATTCCAACGCCTCGGGCGGCACCGACGGCGACGCGATGACCGGCCTGACCGCCGACGAACGCCGCAGCACGATGCACGGCGCCCCGCTCTGGGCGCGCGCCGCCACCGTCGCCGCCGGGCCATTGTTCAACTTCGCCCTGTCGATCATCGTCTTCACCGCCATCTTCATGCTCCGCGGCGTCACCGCCGAGCCCCTGACCGTGGGCGAGCTCCAGGAACTGCCGGTGACGCAGGAACTGCGCGTCGGCGACGAGATCCTCGCCATCGAGGGCGAGGCGCTGCCGCCCTTCGACCGCGAAGGCGCCTTCGCGGACTTCCTCGACAGCCTGCCTGAACAGGAGGAGCTGTCCTACACCATCCTCCGTGACGGCACCGAACAGACGGTCACCGGGCCTTACGTCCACCTGCCGCTGGCCTCCCAGGTCGTGCCGCTGTCGGCCGCTTCCGAGGCGGGGCTTGAGGACGGCGACGTCATCCGCGCGGTGAACGGCACGCCCATCGTCGCGTTCGAGGACCTGCGCGAGATCGTCGAAGGCTCCGAAGGCGCGCCGCTCGATCTCACCGTCTGGCGCGAAGGCGAGACGCTCGACATCACGCTGGAGCCGCGCCGCACCGATGAGCCGCAGCCGGGCGGCTCGTTCCGCACCGTCTACCGCATCGGCATCGCCGGCGGCCTGTTCTTCGCCCCCGCGACCGAAACGCCGGGAATCGGCACCGCCGCGGGATCGGCCGTCGTCCAGACCGGAGAGATCATCCGCGGGTCCATCTCGGGTCTCTGGCACATGATCACCGGCGCGATTTCCACCTGCAACCTCTCGGGTCCCATCGGCATCGCCGAGACATCGGGCGCGATGGCCAGCCAGGGCACCGAAAGCTTCATCTGGTTCATCGCCGTGCTGTCGACCGCGGTGGGTCTTCTGAATCTCTTTCCGGTGCCGGTGCTCGATGGCGGGCACCTGTGTTTCTACGCCTACGAGGCAGTGTCGGGCCGGCCGCCGTCGGATCGCGCGCTCAAGGTGCTGATGTCCATCGGCCTGACCCTGGTGCTCGGCCTGATGGTGTTCGCGCTGACCAACGATATCTTCTGCCCCTGATCCGGGCCTGCTTGATTGCCGAGGCATTTGCGGCGCCTGCCGCCGCAATGCCTGCTGCGCGCCGCATTAATGCCGCAAAGCCAGCTTACCGTGCGAGCGACGCTCACGAACGGCAACTGGTGGCTTCCATGCAACTGATCTCACAAGGTTATCGCGGGCTGCGTCTGGTCTTTAAGCTTAACGGCGACTGGATGCTGACCGTGTCCGTCGTGGCTGGCGCTCTCGCGCTCGGCGCCTGGATCGCGGGCTCTTGACCGGCGTGGGCGGCGGCGCTGTCGCCGCGCCACACCGGCGCGAAAAAGCCCTGCCGGACCGGCCCTTGGTCTTTTGACAAGGCAGGGCTATCCCGATACTGCATCCACTGAGGGAAGTTTGACGGGATAGGCGGCATGACCGACAACAATAACGCGCGCCGCACGGGGAAAACCCCGCTGCGCCATGTGCTGGCATCCACCGCCGCAATTTTGGCCATAGGCTTCTCAACGACTTACACTTTCGTGCCCACCCAGGCGGCGGCACAAAGCTACACGTTCACCAACGTCTCCATCGAGGGCAACCGCCGGATCGAGGCGGGGACGATCCTCAGCTACGCCGGAATCGCGCGCGGCGAAACGGTGTCGGGCGGAGAGCTGAACGCCGCCTACCAGCGGATCCAGGAATCGGGCCTCTTCGAGAGCGTCGAGATCGTGCCGCAGGGCAGCACGCTGGTCATCCGCGTGGTGGAGTACCCGACGGTCAACACCATCTCCATCGAAGGCAACCGCCGCATCAACGACGAGGACCTGCAGCCGCTCGTCGGCTCCGTCCCGCGCCGTGTCTATTCGCCCACGCAGGCGGAGGCGGACGCCGACGCCATTGCCGGTGCCTACGCGCAGCAGGGCCGGGTGGCCGCGCGCGTCACGCCCAAGGTGATCCGCCGCTCCGAGAACCGCATCGACCTGGTGTTCGAGGTCTTCGAAGGTGGCGTCGCGGAGGTGGAGCGCATCGGCTTCGTCGGCAACGACCAGTATTCCGACCGCCGCCTTCGCCGCGCGATCGAGACCAAGCAGGCGGGCCTTCTGCGCGCGCTCATCTCCTCGGACACGTTCATCGAGGACCGCGTCCGCTTCGACCGCCAGCTTTTGCAGGATTTCTACGCCGCGCGCGGCTACGTCGATTTCCGCGTCACTGGCGTCAATTCGGAACTGTCGCGCGAACGCGACGGCTACACCATCACCTTCAACGTCGAGGAAGGGCAGCAATTCCGCTTCGGCGGCGTGAACGTGTCCTCCGACCTCGCGGAGGTGAACATCCCCGCCTTCCGCAATGCCGTGCGCGTACGCCCCGGTCAGGTCTATTCGCCGGCACTGATCGAACGCGACATCGCGCGGCTCGAACGGCTGGCGATTCGTGAGGGGCTCGACTTCATCCGCGTCGAACCGCAAATCAGCCGCAACGACCGCGACCTGACGCTGAATGTCGATTACGTGCTGACGCGGGGGGAGCGGATCTTCGTCGAACGCATCGACATCGAGGGCAACACCACCACGCTCGACCGCGTGGTGCGGCGCCAGTTCGACACCGTCGAAGGCGACCCCTTCAATCCGCGCGAAATCCGCGAGACCGCGGAGCGCATTCGCGCCCTCGGTTTCTTCGCCAACGCTGAGGTAGAGGCACGCGAAGGCTCCACGCCGGAGCAGGTCATCGTCGACGTCGACGTGGAAGAGCAGCCCACCGGTTCGATCAGCTTCGGCGGTTCGTACTCCACCAACAACGGCTTCGGCCTGTCGCTCGGATTCTCCGAACGCAACTTCCTCGGCCGCGGCCAGCAGCTGTCGTTCAACTTCAGCTCGGGCGTCGACAACCAGCGGTATTCGTTCGGCTTCACCGAACCGGCGCTCCTGGGGCGCGATCTCGCGTTCGGCCTCGATCTCAGCTACTACGAATCCAACCAGGACAACGCCGAATACAACACCGCCATCGGCACGTTGTCGCCCTCGCTGACCTTCCCGATCGCCGAGAACGCGGACCTGCAGGTGCGCTATACGCTGCGCTACTCCGACCTTACGATCCCGGGTTCGAGCGATATCGGCCGCATCGTGCGCGAAGAGGCCGATCGCGGCGAGCTCTACGAAAGCTCTGTCGGTTACACGCTCAGCTACGATACCCGCCGCACGGGGCTCGACCCGACGGCCGGCATCCTTCTGGAATTCGGCCAGGATTTCGGCGGCCTCGGAGGCGACACATCCTTCATCCAGACCCGCGCGCGCGCCGTCGCGCAGCGTCTCGTGATGAACGAGGAAGTCACCCTGCGCGCCTCGGTCGAGGGCGGGGCGCTGCATTACGACGGCGACGGCAGCCGCGTGACCGACCGCTTCCTGCTCAGCTCTTCGCGCATGCGCGGGTTCGAGCCGGGCGGCATCGGCCCGCGCGAATTCGACGATCCGAATGACATCGACGATGCGCTCGGCGGCAACTACTTCGCCGTCGCCCGCTTCGAAGCCGAATTTCCGCTCGGCCTGCCCGAGGAGTACGGCATCACCGGCGGCGCGTTCTACGATGTCGGCAATCTGTGGGGCCTCGACGAGACCAATTCCGACGTGCTCTACGAGGACGGCTCCTTCCGGCACGTCGTCGGTGTGTCGCTGTTCTGGAACACGCCGCTCGGCCCGCTGCGCTTCAATTTCTCCGAGGCGCTGGAGAAGGAAAAGCGCGACAAGGCACAGAATTTCGAGTTCACCATCTCGACCGACTTCTGATGCGGGCGCTTCGCCTCGCCCTGGCGGCGCTGGCGCTCTGGCCGGTGGCCGCTCTCGCGCAGGATCCGTCCGGACTGCAGCCGATGCAGCCGACGGGCGGCGGCGCGCTCGCCGCCGGTCCGGTCCTGGTGATAGAAAGCGACCGGCTCCTGCAGGAAAGCGCCTACGGCCAGCGCGTCCTCGATGAAATCGAGGCCGAGCGCGACGAGATCGCCGAGGAGAACGAACGCATCGCGCAGGAGTTGATCGAAGAGGAACAGGATCTGACCGAGCGGCGCGAAGACATGAATCCGCAGGATTTCCGCGCCGCGGCCGAGGCCTTCAACGAGAAGGTCGAGCGCCTGCGCCAGCAACGTGAAACCAAGGCGCAGGAATTCAGTCAGCGCACAGACCAGGTGCGCCGCCGCATCCTCGCCGCTGCGCAGCCCGTGCTGGCCCAGATCATGCAGGAAGCCGGAGCGGCCGCGCTGCTTGAACGTCGTCAGGTCTATGTGTCGTCCGATGGCGCGGACGTCACCGGCCTGGCGATCCAGCGGCTCGACGCGCGCATCGGCGACGGCTCCGACCTCGAAGAGCCGCCCGTGCCGGCCCCCGACCCGGAGGGTACCGTGCCGTCCGCCGACCCGTCCGGCCCGATCCTGCCGGCGCCGGCGGACTAGATGCTTCGCGCGCGGTGATCCGTGCCCGGGCAGGCGCGCGCAATCCGCAGTCCCGCGGGGGATGAAAGATGCTGATCCGGGTGGGTCGCGATCGCAGCGAAAGGATCGACCTCGGCCTCGCCGGGGCACTTTCGCTGATCGCCGGGGCCCTCAATGCCGTCGGCTTCCTGGTGGCCGGTTCCTTCACCGCGAACATGACCGGCAACATCTCCTTGTTCACGGAACACTTGGCCCAGCGGCAGGTTCTGCTGGCGCTGTCGTTCCTGGGTCTGGTCGGCGCCTTCCTCTGCGGCGCCGGCCTCGCCGCCTTCGCCGTCCAGAGCGGCGTGCGGCGCGGGATGCGGTCGATCTATGCCTGGGCCATCGCGGCCGAGGCGGCTGTTCTTCTGCCGCTCGGCCTCTGGCTTCTGGCCCGGCCGGGCAGCGCGCCGGACTTTTTCCTGGTGAGCCTGCTCAGCTTCGTGCTCGGTTTGCAGAACGCGGTGACCACCATGATTTCCGGCGCGAGGGTGCGGACTACCCATGTCTCCGGCATCGTCACGGATCTCGGGATAGGTCTCGCGGCGCTCGCCGGGGGAGAAGAGGCGCGCGCCGACACCGTTCCCAGGCTCAAGCTCTACGGGCTCACTCTGGCCTGTTTCGCAGCCGGCGGCATCCTCGGTACGGTCCTTTTCAGCCGAACCGGCGCCTGGATTTTCCTGCTCGCCGCGTGCGGCCTGCTTGCCCTTTCGATGCCCCAGATCCTCCGCGCGCGCATGTCCTGACCGGCGGGAAGACGACCGTTGCCACCCACGGCAAGATGCCGTGAAATCCAGGCGCGACCGGGGGTGACCCGAATTACTCCCTGCGACGAACGAGGCCCGGCTTGCCGCCTCGCGCGTGCGTTGCTAGGGCTTTGCCGCAAAAAGCGCCCGAAGGACAGGATATGACAGACACGCTCGCCCGCGCCGACATCCAGCTGATCCAGCGGATCCTGCCGCACCGCTACCCGTTCCTGCTCGTCGACCGGGTGGAGGAGATCGACGGCACGCAGCGCGCGGTCGGGATCAAGAACGTCTCCATGAACGAGCCGCATTTCCAGGGCCACTTCCCCGGCACCCCGATCATGCCGGGCGTGACCATCGTGGAGGCGATGGCCCAGACCGCCGCGGTCATGGTCGGTGTGACGATGGAGCTCGCCGATCGCAACATGCTGATCTACTTCATGGGCATCGACAACTGCAAGTTCCGCCGCAAGGTCGTGCCGGGCGACGTGCTGCAAATGACGCTCGAGACGCTGCGCGGGAAGCCCGGCGGCAAGGTCTGGAGGTTCCGCGGCCACGCCGAGGTGGACGGCGACATGGCCTGCGAGGCCGAGTTCACTGCGATGATGGACCTGACGTCTTGAGCGACCCGGTCATTCACCCCAGCGCCGTGGTGGAACCGGGCGCGACGATCGGCCCGGGCTGCGAGATCGGCCCGTTCTGCCATATCGGCCCGGAGGTCACGCTCGGCCCCGATTGCGTCCTGAAAAGCCACGTCGTCGTCACCGGCGAGACCGAGGTGGGCGAGGGCACGACGATCTTTCCCTTCGCGGTGATCGGCGAGGTGCCGCAGGACCTCAAGTTCCGGGGCGAGAAGACGCGCCTGGTGATCGGCAAGCGCAACCGTATCCGCGAACACGTCACCATGAATTGCGGCACCGAGGGCGGCGGCGGCGTCACCCGGGTCGGCGACGACGGGCTCTTCATGGCCGGCTGTCACGTCGCGCATGATGCACAGGTCGGCAACAACGTGATCCTGGTGAACAACTCGGCGCTTGCCGGACATTGCGTGCTCGAGGACGAGGTGATCATCGGCGGGCTCTCGGGCGTGCACCAATGGGTGCGCGTCGGCCGCGGCGCGATCATCGGGGCGGTCACCATGGTGACCAACGACGTGATCCCGCACGGTCTGGTCCAGGCGCCGCGCGGGCGGCTCGACGGGCTCAACCTCGTCGGGCTGAAGCGCCGCGGCGTGGCGCGGTCCGACATCACCGCGCTGCGCGCCGCCTTCCAGATGCTCGCGCAGGGCGAGGGCGCCTTCTCCGAACGCGCCCGCCGCCTCGGGGACGAAACGCAAAGCGATTATGTCCGCGAGATCGTGAATTTCGTCCTCGCCGACACCGACCGGCATTTCCTGACGCCGGGCTGAGGGGGCAGGGGTGCTGGCTCTCATCACCGGGCGGGGGCGGCTGCCGCGTGCCGTCGCCGAGGCGCAGGAGACGCCGCCGCTGGTCTGCTCGCTCCAGGGCCACGCGCCCGAGGGGCTGGCGTCCGACCTGACCTTCCGGCTCGAACGGCTCGGCAGTCTGATGCGCGATCTGCGTCGGCGCGGGGTCGATCGGGTGTGCCTCTGCGGCGGCGTCGACCGGCCCGAGATCCGCCCCCTGGCCTTCGACTGGGCGACGCTGGCGATGGTACCGCGGCTCCTGCGTGCGCTCGGGCGCGGCGACGATGGCGCGCTGCGCGGCGCCATCGCGATGTTCGAGGCGCAGGGCTTCCGCATCGTCGCCGCGCACGAGGCGGCACCGACGCTCCTGCCCGATCCGGGGGTGCCGACGGCCGCCGCACCCGCCGCCGCCGAAACGGAGGCGCGCAAGGGTGACAGGGTGATCGAGGAAATGGGCCGCGCCGATCTCGGCCAGGCGGCGGTGATCCGTGGCGACACCATCGTCGCGCGGGAAAGCGAGGCCGGGACCGACGCGCTCCTGCGCGGCTTGGGGCCCAATGCGGCGGGCGCGGTGCTCTACAAGGCGCCCAAACCGGGGCAGGATCGCCGCGTCGATCTGCCCACGATCGGACCCGAGACCGCCGCCGGCGCTGTCGCCGCTGGCCTGCGCGGCATCGTGATCGAGGCCGGAGGCGTGATCGTCCTCGAACGGGACGAGGTGATCCGCCGGCTCGACGCGGCGGGGCTCTGGCTCTGGGTTCGCGAAAGGTCGACCTGATGCGCGTCTTCATCACCGCCGGGGAGCCGTCGGGCGACCGGCTCGGCGCCGCGCTGATGGCCGGCCTGACCGAAGCGACGGGCGGCGCGGCGCGCTTTTCCGGCATCGGCGGGCCGATGATGGCGGAGGAGGGGCTGCACTCGATCTTCCCGATGGACGAGATTTCCATCATGGGGATCGTCGAGATCCTCAAGGAATACCGGTCGCTCAAGCGCCGCATCCGGCAGACCGCCGAGGCCGCCATCGCCGCCGCGCCGGATGTCATCATCACCGTCGATCTGCCGGAATTTTCCCTGCGCGTGCTGGAGCTTGTGAAGGCCCGCGCGCCGCATCTGCGCTGCGTCCACTACGTCGCGCCCACGGTCTGGGCCTGGCGCCCGGGCCGGGCCGAGAAGATGGCGCCGCATGTCGACCAGGTCCTCGCCCTCCTCCCGTTCGAGCCGCCCTACATGCAGGCCGCCGGCATCGCTTGCGATTTCGTCGGCCACCCGGTGGTGAGCGAGCCGGTCGCAGGCGCGGCGGACGTGGCCCGCTTCCGGCTGACCGCCGGCCTGGGGGAGGCGCCGATGGCTCTGGTCCTGCCCGGATCCCGCCGGTCCGAGGTATCGCGCCTCGCGCCGGTTTTCGGCAAGGTGCTGGAGCGGGTGCATGCCGCGCGGCCCGACCTGCGTTTCGTGGTGCCGGCGGCGCCCGCCGTGGCCGGCGCGGTTCAGGCGGCGGCGGCCGACTGGCCCGGGCGGCCGCTGGTGCTCGATCCGCGCGACCTCGGGGCCGAAGGCCCGGCGCAGAAGCGCGCAGCCTTCGCCGCCGCGGACGTCGCGCTGGCCGCCTCGGGCACGGTATCGCTGGAGCTCGCGGCGGCGGCGACGCCGATGGTGGTGGCCTACGACATGAACTGGCTGTCACGCGTGGTGATCGGCCGGATGCTGCGCACCGACACGGTCACGCTGGTCAACCTTGTGTCGGAGACCCGCGCGGTGCCGGAATTCATCGGCCGCGCCTGCCGCCCCGAGCGGATCGCACCGGCACTTCTGGACGTGCTGGACAACCCCAGCGACCAGGCCCGCGCAATGGAGCTGACGATGCAGCGCCTGGGTCGTGACGGCCCGCCGCAGGGCCGCCGCGCGGCGGACGCCGTGCTGGCGGGACTTCGAGACGACGCGTAAAGCGTTGTCCTGTCGGCCTTGGCGCCGCGCCTGTCCATCTTTCGGTCCGGGCACCGGCCGAATCCGCCAAAAAAAGATCGCGCCCCCGAAGCGGCGCGATCTGCAGAAGGTCGGTACGCTGGTGCGCTTACTGCTGCGCCGCGCCCTGGCCCGGCTGGGTCGGCAGCTCCGCCGGTTCCAGCGTGTCAAAGCTGTCGGTGAAGCCGGCCAGGGACATCGTCGTCGAGACCTGCTGGTCCGGTGCGTCCGCGGGCACGATCGTCACGCGCGCCTCGGCTCCGGCCTTGAACTGGTTGAGCTGCGCCGCCGCGATCCCGGCGCGCGCCACGCAGCCCTCGCCCGAACACATCATGTAGGGGATCTGCTGCGGCGCACCGCCATCGATGGAGATTTCCAGCGGCTGCGTCAGCAGCGTGCGGAGCGGCACGACGATGTTGAGCCCGGCGGCGAATTGCGATCCCTGCGGCGGCTTGAACAGGTATGCCTCGGCCAGCGGCTGATCGTCGTTGGCGGTCAGCAGCTGGAACATCTGGCACTGGGCTTCGGTGCCGTCGGGAAAGCGGATGCACTGCACCTGCCAGTCCTCGTTCTCGGCCTTGACGAACGCTTCGGGCTGGGATTGCTGCATGCCCTGCAAGCCCATGTCGGCATCGGGGTTGGGGCCGGGCGCGTCCTCGCCGCCCTCAGTCGGCGCCGCGTCGTCCGCAGGTGCTTCGGCTGCGCCCTCGGCGGGCGCATCTGCCGTGTCGTCCTGCGCCAGCGCGGGCCCTGCCGCCATCAGCGCGGCAATGAGCGAAAGGTGCGTGAGTCTGATCGTCATAGGCTCCTCCGAGCGGTGTCCGTCACATCGATCCCGCGCCGCATAGCACGCGCGCCCGGGGAAAGTGAAGCGGGCCTGTCAGGCTGGCAAAGCCCCGACACAGACCACAAAAAAGGAGCCTCCAGGAGGCTCCTTTTTCCCTTCGTGCGGACCCTTTGCGGATCTGCTTTCTCCCTGCCGGACCGGCCGACTTTGTCATTGCTCGGGACGCTACGATGGCGGTTTCACTCGGTCAACAGGCAAAATCGTGCCGACGATGCCACAGATCAAAAAAAAAGGCCGCGTCCGGAGACGCGGCCAGTCTGACAGGGAGGAAGTCTGCCCGGACCCGAAGAGGACATGTGATCCGGACAGCTTTGTTGTGGCACGCAAAGATTAAATAAGTGTGGGGACGTGCGTACGCGCGCATGACCGCGGCCGCGCATGATGCCTCCGCGGGCCGGTCAGCGCCGGGGCCTGCCGGCCAAATTGCGCAGACCCCTCAATTTTTCGCGTGCATCCACGCCTCGTCGGACGCAATGAATAGGAATGGCCATTCGGAAGACGCTGCAAGACCGGACATGCTGATGCTCGACCATCTCGTGGTCGCTGCCGAGACCCTCGAAGAGGCGGCCTCGCACGCCGAAGCGGCGCTCGGTCTGCCGCTCGCCCCCGGCGGCAAGCATGCACGTTACGGCACCCATAACCGTGTCGCGGGGCTCGACGAGGATCTGTATGTCGAAGCGATCGCCGTGGATCCGGCGGCCGAGCCGCCGCGAGAGCCGCGCTGGTTCGGACTCGACCGGTTCGCGGGGCCCGCGCGGCTCGACAAGTGGGTGGTGCGGGTGCCCGACCTGGCGTCGGCGCTCTCGGATCTGCCAATGGCCGGCCGCCCGGTGGAGATGCGGCGCGGCGCGCTCGAATGGGTGATGGCGGTGCCCGAGGACGGCGAGTTGCCCTTCGACGGAGTCTTTCCCGCCCTGATCGAATGGCGAAGCCCGGTGCCCGCCGGCGCGGCACTCGATTCGACCGGCTGGCGCGTCGACGGGCTCGTCGTGATGCACCCGGAGGCCGAGGCGCTATCGGCGCTGCTGGCGCCGCGCCTGGGCGCGGCGCCGGTGCGCTTCGCGGCCGACCCGGTGCCGGGGCTGCGCGCGGACCTCGTCCGGCAGGGGCGGCGCCGGATCCTGCAATGACCGTCCGCCCGGCCACCGCCAGCGATGCGGCCGCCATCGCCGCCATCATCAACCCGATCATCACCGGGACAACGATCACCTTCGCGGCGGACCCGCGCGCACCGTCGCAGATACGGGACTCCATTGCCGCCAGCCGCGGCGCCTATTTCGTCGTCGAACAGGGCGGCGCGGTCGCGGGCTTTTGCAATTACACCCCGTTTCGCGGCGGCGCGGGCTACGCGCGCACCTTGGAACATACCGTCGTGCTGGCGTCCGGCGCGCGCGGAGCCGGGCTCGGCCGGGCGCTGATGACGGCCCTCGAAGCCCATGCCATCGCGGCGGGCGGCCGGTCGCTCGTCGCCGCGATCAGCGCGGAGAACGAAGGCGGGCTGCACTTCCACGCAGCGCTGGATTTCACCGAGGTGGGGCGCGTGGCACAGGCGGGGCACAAGTTCGACCGCTGGATAGATCTGGTGCTGATGCAGAAAATGCTGCACGGCAGCGCCTGACATCCCCGTCACGCTGCCCTACACTCGCGACATGTCGATCTGGACCCGCATCATCGAGGCGCTCTCAGCCCTCGCCAACGGCGAGAGCCTCGCCGCGGTCTTCGACCGTTTGCGCGGACCGCGCGAACGGTCGGTGGCCTTTGCCATCGCGGTCATCGCGCTCTCGGCGAAGATGGCCAAGGCGGACGGGCTCGTCACCCGCGCCGAGGTTACGGCCTTCCGCGAGGTGTTCCACATCGCGCCGGAGGACGAGGCCGGTGCCGCGCGGGTCTTCAACCTCGCCCGGCAGGACGTGGCGGGCTACGAGGAATACGCCCGCCGCATCAAGGACATGTTCGGTGAGGACACCGGCACTCTCTGCGACCTGATGGAGGGGCTGTTTCACATTGCGCTTGCCGATGACAGCTACCACCCGGCCGAGGACAGGTTCCTGTCGAAGGTGGCCGAGATCTTCGGCATAGACGACATGCGCTTCCAGGCGCTGCGCGCGCGGTACGTGCCGGATGCCGAACCGGATCCCTATACTGTGCTCGGTGTCGATCCCTCGATGTCTCTGGAAGAGATTCGCCGGGTCTGGCGCGGGCTGGTGCGCGACAGCCATCCGGACAGGATGGTGGCGCGCGGCCTGCCCGCCGAGGCGGTCAAGATGTCGGAAAAACGACTCGTGGCGATCAATCGCGCATGGGAAGAGATTGCCGATCGCCACGCCGCCTGAAGACGTGCGCGCCATTGCAGCGGCGCCGGACGCCCCTATTTGTGAGACATGCGCCATCTGATCGCCATCCCGCTTGCGCTCTCGCTTCTGGCCGCCCCCGCTATGTCGCAGGACGCCGTGGAAGACGACGAGGGCCGCGGCTTTTCGCTGATGGAGCGGGGGGCGCAGTTGTTCTTTCGCGGCATGATGGACGAGATGGAGCCGGCTTTGCGCGATCTGCGCGCGCTGGCCGAAGATCTTGGCCCTGAATTGCAGGATTTCGTCTCGGAGATGGGGCCGGCGCTGCGCGGCGTGCTGGAGAGGGTGGAGGACTGGTCCGCCTATCATCCGCCCGAGATCCTGGACAACGGCGACATCATCATGCGCCGCAAGGCGGACCGTCCGCCGCTCGCAGATCCCTCGGATGACGTCGACATCTGACGCGTGTGGCGGGCCCGATGGGCAGATTGTCCACCCCACAGGCTACCCGACCCGGACCTCCGTCTCGGCGTCTAGAGAGCCTGCCAGCGACTTGAACCGCGCTTCCGCGACCTCTCCGAAAAGCGCCGCCGCGCCCTCGGTCAGTTCCAGCCGTAATATCCGCGCAAGGGGATCCCATTTCAGCCGCGCACCCGAGGTGCTTTCCTCCGACATCCACAGCATGGCGCCGAATCGCAGTGCCTTTCCGAGGATCTCCGCCCCACGGGTTTCGTCTGCGTCCAGAAGCGTGCCGAGATGCTCGAACCGCGAGCCTTCACGCTTGTTGCGGTAGCGGTGCAGCAATGCGAGCCCCAGGAACACCCGCTCGGAATGTTTCAGCCCGCCGAGATTGGCGCGCGTGGCGTTGTCGAAACAGGTCTCGGCGCGGTAGTCTGGATGGGCGCGCCAGCTCACGTCGTGCAGCAGGCAGGCGGCCTTCACCAGCCGCATTCGCGCCGGCCCGGCATCGGGAAAGAGCGGGCGCACGAAGTCGAAGAGCCGCCGGCCGAAGCCGGGCAGGCGGGCGTCCTTGGCCTCCGCGAAATAGCACGATTCGATCAGGGGATCGCGGTCGCGCAGCCGCTGCGGCATCTGCTCGTAGAGAAGACCCTCGCGGATGCCATAGCTCGAGATCGCGATGTCGGCCGGGGTGAACTGGCTGACCAGCCGCCTAAGCACCTCGGAGGCGTAAGGCACCAGCGCCGCGCGCGAGGAAGACAGCCCGCAGCGCCCGCGCAGCTCCTCCATGTCGGCCTTCTCGATGTATTTCGCGGTATCGGCGACGGCGTCGGCATCCATGCGGTATTCATGCAGCACGTGCAGCGGGTAGCCGCGCCGCTCCATGTCGATCCGCGCGATCGCCCGCCACGACCCGCCCACGAGGAAAAGCCGGTCGCGCTGCGTGCCCATCGTGTTGGCAAGTTCGGACATCACTTCCTTGATGTGTTTCTCGCGCGCCTTCTTGCCGCCGTCCATATCTCGCAGCTTGAGCGGCCCGAGGGGCGAGCTCACCCGCCGGCCCACGCTGCCGCCCGAGATTTCCGCCAGTTCCATCGAGGAGCCGCCGATATCGCAGACCAGGCCGTAGCTGCCCGGCCAGCCCAGCAGTACGCCCTGTGCCGACAGGCGCGCTTCCTCCTCGCCGTCGATCACCCAGATCGTCAGCCCGGTCTCCTCGTTGACCTCGGCGCGGAAGTCCGGCCCGTCCTCGGCATCGCGCACAGCGGCGGTGGCGACCAGCGTCAGCGGCGCGTTCATGCCCTCGGACAGAAGCGCGAAACGGCGCAGCGCGGCCAGCGCGCGGGCGCGTCCCTCGGGGTTCAGGCGTCCGGTCTCGGACATGCCGGCGCCCAGGCCGCACATGATCTTCTCGTTGTAGAAATAGGCAGGTGAGCGGGCGGCCCCGTCGAACACCACCAGCCGGACCGAGTTCGATCCGATGTCGACGACACCGACGCGCGACAGAGCGCGCGCGTCCTGGTCGGCAAAGAGCGGTCGCCCGAACGGGCCCCAATCGGCGTGTTCCGCCTCGGCATCCATGGTGTCGGTGTCCCTCGGGTGACGTGCCACGACGCGGTGTCTGACAAGCGGCTTGCGGGGCGTCAAGTTCCCTTGGGCCGGCGCCCTTGCGTCAGCAGGGGGTTGGCGGGGCCCAGAACCATGGTCGGAAGGCCGGAAACGGGCGACATTGTTCGGACGATGCCCTCTATGGCCCGGCTTCACTCGCGCTCAGTCGTCCCGGCCGTGTGTCAGCACCGGCACGTCCGCCGCGCCGGCCGAGCCGCGGCCCGACAGCGACGGGTTCTCCATGAAGAAACGGTGGCAGTTGAAGGCGAACTCGCCCTCCGGCACCGGCTCCCGCACGAAATGACCGTCGGGCTGCATAACCCAGCTCTGCGCTACGTCGGCGAGGTTCGCCGCCATGATCTGGCTGACGATCTGCGCCTTCACCGTGTCGTTCCGGATCTCGACCAGGTGCTCGATCCGGCGGTTGAGGTTGCGCCCCATCCAGTCGGCCGAGGACATGAACACCCGCGCCTTGGGATGCGGCAGCCCGTGGCCGTTGCCGAAACAGATGATGCGGCTGTGTTCCAGGAATCGCCCGACGATGGACTTCACCCGGATGTTCTCAGACAGGCCTGTCACGCCGGGCCGAATGCCGCAGATGCCGCGGATCACCAGGTCGATCTTCACGCCCGCCTGTCCCGCGCGGTAGAGCGCGTCGATGATGTCGGGCTCGATCAGCGAATTCATCTTCACCCAAGCCTGCGCCGGCCGGCCGGCGCGGGCGTGCTCGATCTCCTTTTCGAGCATCTCGAGCAGCGAGGATTTCAGCGTGTGGGGCGAGATCGCGATGTTCTCCAGCCCCTCGGGATAGGCGTAGCCCGACAGGTAGTTGAACACCTTGGCCGCATCGCGCCCCAGCGCCGCGTCGCAGGTGAACAGCGACAGGTCGGTGTAGATCTTCGCGGTGATCGGGTGGTAGTTGCCCGTCCCCCAATGCGAATAGGTCACCAGCCGGTTGCCCTCGCGGCGCACCACCTGGGCGATCTTGGCGTGCGTCTTCCATTCCAGGAAGCCGTACACGACATGCGCCCCCGCGCGCTCCAGCCGCCGCGACTGGCGGATGTTCGCGGCCTCGTCGAAGCGCGCCTTCAGTTCCACCAGCGCGGTCACCGACTTGCCATCCTCGGCCGCCTCGCACAGCGCCTCCACGATCGGAGAGTTGCGCGACGTGCGATAAAGCGTGTTCTTGATCGCCACCACGTCGGGATCCATCGCCGCCTGCCGCAGGAAGCGGATGACCATGTCGAAGGTCTCGTAGGGATGGTGCAGCAGCATGTCCTTCTGGCGGATCGCCGCGAACATGTCGCCGTCATGGTCCTGCACCCGTTCGGGCACCCGCGGCGTGTAGGACGGCCACAGAAGGTCCGGCCGTGCGTCCAGCACCAGCTCCTTGGTGTCGACGACGCCGACCATGCCGTCGAGCTCCACGATCTCGTCGCCGCGCACGTGCAGCTCGCGCATCACGATGCCCTTGAGCTTCTCCGGCGCCCCGGCCGAGATCGTCAGCCGCACCACCTCGCCGCGGCGGCGGCGCTTCAGGGCGACCTCGAATTCCCGCACGAGATCCTCGGCCTCTTCTTCAAGTTCGAGGTCGCTGTCGCGCAGAACCCGGAAGCCGAAATGGTCCGACGCGGTGTAGCCGGGAAAGAGCGCGTCGAGATGCAGAAGCAGCAATTCCTCCAGCAGGATGAACCGATGCTCCCCGGGTTCTGCCGGCAGCGCCACGAAGCGGTCGATCTGCTGCGGAATCGGCAGAAGCGCCTGCAGACCGCCCTCTTTGCCGCGCGGCTTTTCCAGCTGCAGCGCGAGGCAGTAGCCGAGATTGGCGATGAACGGGAACGGGTGCGCGGGGTCGATCGCAAGCGGTGACAGGATCGGGAACACCTGGTCGAGAAAGACCTCGCGCAGATGCGCGCGGTCGGCATCGGTCAGGTCCGGCCGCCCGACGATGTGGATGCCTTTTGCATCCATTTCCGTCCGCAGCTCGCCCAGGACGCGCTGCTGCGCGGCCATCAGCTCTCGCGCGACGGCGTCGATCTGCGACAGTTGCTGCGCCGGGGTCAACCCATCGGCCGCCGGCGTGGTGTTGCCCGCCTGGGTCAGCTCGCGCAGGCCGGCGACGCGCACGGTGTAGAACTCGTCGAGGTTCGACGCCGAAATCGACAGGAACCGCACCCGTTCGAGCAGCGGCACCCGCGGGTTCTCCGCCTCTTCGAGGACGCGCCAGTTGAAGCCGAGCCAGCTTAGTTCGCGGTTGATGAAGCGGCCGGGGCCGGTCGGGTCGATGTCGGGCATCTCGACCGGATCGGGCAGGGGCGCCTTGAGAAAATCAGCCTGGGTCATGCCCGCTGTATCCGCGCCTGCCGTGACAGTTTCGTGACTCTGTGCGGTCTTGGGGTCAGTCATCGTCGGTCTCCGGCTCGAGGCGTGACAGTGTCTCACGCGCAAGCGGCAGCGTCACGCGGGATCGGCGGGACAGGGCCTGACGGTCGATTTCCCCGACGAGTCGCCGCGCGGATGCGAAAGACCGCGGCATCCGCCGCACGAGGTAGGGGATCACCTGCGGCGCGGGATCGAGCTGCCGGTCGTGGAACAGCTTCGCCATCACCGCGCCCAGCAGCGCGTCGTCCGGTGCCGAGAGCCGCACGAACTGCGTGCCCATCAGCCGGCTCGCCAGGTCCGGAAGCTGAAGACCGAGCTGAGCCGGCGGCACATGCGCCGTCATCAGAAGCGCGTGCCCCTCGGCCAGGACGAGGTTGTGCAGGTGAAATAGCGCGGCCTCGCCGTCCGCGTCACCGGCGATCGCGCCGACATCCTCCACGCAGACCGGACGGTCGGCGAGATCGGGGATCTCCGCCTGCGCCAAGGCTGTCGCCGCGACGATACGCCCCCCGCTTTCTTCCTGCCAGACATGGGCAAGGTGGGTCTTGCCCGCGCCCGCCGGGCCGACCAGCGAGAATTTCGATCCCGGCCAGGCACGCCACATGTCGATTTGCGCCACCGCCATCGCGTTGGCCTCGGCGACGAAGAAGTCCTCGCGGCCGAAGGCCGGCCGGACCGGCAGGTCGAAGACGAGTTGTTCGCGCTCAGGGCCTGTCATCGGTGGCCTCCCGGCGTGGTGTCGGTGTCGCCGAGATAGAGCCGCGAGCTCTTGTATTGCGCCACCAGGAACCGCGCGACCACGCCCAACACCGCGGCCACCGGCACCGCGACCAGGAGCCCGACAAAGCCGAAAAGCGTGCCGAAGACCGACATCGCCAGCAGCAGCCAGACCGGGTGCAACCCCACCGAATCGCCCACGAGCTTGGGCGTGAGCACATTGCCCTCGATCACCTGGCCGATCTGGAAGATCGCCGCCACAGCGGCGATCCACAGCCAGTCGCCCCAGAACTGGAAGAAGGCGAGCCCGATGGCCAGTGCCCCGCCGACGATGGCGCCGACATAGGGAATGAAGGTCAGAAGACCCGCGATCACCCCGACGACGAGGCCGAACTGCAGGCCCACCGCCATCAGCGCCAGCGCGTAGTAGGCCCCGAGGATCAGGCACACCGTGCCCATCCCGCGGATGAACCCGGCGAGCGTGTCGTCGATGTCGTGCGCCAGCTGCCGGATCGTCGGCGCGTGTTCGCGCGGCAGCAGCTCGTCGATCCGCGCCACCATCCGGTCCCAGTCCAGAAGCAGGTATACCGCCACCACCGGCACGATCACGAACAGCAGCAGGATCGACACCAGCGACGCCGCCGAGGTCAGCGCCGTCTGGATCAGCTCGCCGCCCTTCTGACGGATGGTCTCTCCCAGCGATGTCATCGTCTCGCGGAAAACGCTGTCCTCGGCCAGCACCTGCGGGAAGCGCTGCGCGAGGAAATCCTGGAGGTTGCGGAACAGCTCCGGCGCCGTCTGGATCAACTGCGTGGTCTGCTGCACCAGCGTCGGGATCACCAGCAGCGCCGCGACGATGAAGATCAGGATCGCGCAGATGGTGATGATCGCCGTCGCCATCGCCCGCGAGGCGCCCAGCCGCTCCAGCTTGTCGGCCAGGGGGTCGAGGAAATAGGCGATCGCGGCGCCGAGGATGAAAGGCAGGAGCACGTCACCCATGACCCATAGCACGACGGTCAGGACGATCGCCGCGATCCCCCAGTATTTCAGTTGCGTGCGGACGGGCAGGGTCATGTGTCGTATCCTTTCGCCTGCCCCCTTGTAGGTCAGCCTTGCACCGGCTGCCATGCGGGGCGTGGCCGCGGACGGGAAAATTGATGGCGGGCTCAGGGCACGAGGCGGGTCCGGGGGCCTCGCACGGCTGCCTCGCGGCAACAACCGGGGCCGCGGTTCTTCGGCGCAGCGCCCCGGGGCGGCGGGCGGTCATGGCGTCCGATCCGGCCGGGCAGGGCGCGCGCGACGGCGTTCGGTATATTAGACCGACGGACCGGCGGCGCGCGCATACGGTCCGTACGCTCCGGTCCATTGCACTCGCCCGGATCTTTCGCCTACATCGGCCCGGACAAGTCCTTGACGCCCCGGAGTCCCCATGCGCCTCAGCCGCTATTTCCTGCCCGTCCTGAAGGAGACGCCCTCGGAGGCGCAGATCGCCTCGCACCGGTTGATGCTGCGCGCGGGCATGATCAAGCAGCAATCCGCGGGCATCTATTCCTGGCTGCCGCTGGGCTACCGCGTGCTGAAGCGGATCGAAGAGATCGTTCACGAAGAACAGCAGAAGGCAGGCCATATCCCTCTTCTGATGCCGACGCTGCAATCGGCCGATCTGTGGCGCGAGTCGGGACGTTACGACGCCTACGGCCCCGAGATGCTGCGCATGCGCGACCGCCACGACCGCGACATGCTCTTCGGCCCCACGAACGAGGAGATGATCACCGACATCTTCCGGTCCCACGTGTCGTCCTACCGCGACTTGCCGATGACGCTCTACCACATCCAGTGGAAGTTCCGCGACGAGGTGCGCCCGCGCTTCGGCGTCATGCGCGGCCGCGAGTTCCTGATGAAGGACGGCTACAATTTCGACCTGACCTACGACGATGCTATGCACGCCTATAACCGCCATCTTGTCAGTTACCTGCGCACCTACGAACGCATGGGCCTGCAGGCGATCCCGATGCGCGCGGAATCCGGCCCCATCGGCGGCGACGACACCCACGAATTCCTCGTCCTGGCCGAGACGGGCGAGTCGGAGGTGTTCTACGACAGCGAGATCACCGATCTGAAATTCGGCGACCGCGCCATCGATTACGACGACCGCGCCCAGTGCCAGGCGGTGCTGGAGGAATTCACCTCGCGCTACGCCCGTACCGACGACACGCACAAGGAAGCGGTGTTCGAAGAGCGCGTGCCCGAAGAGCGCCGCCGCCACGCCCGCGGTATCGAGGTCGGTCAGATCTTCTATTTCGGCACCAAGTATTCGGAACCCATGGGCGCCACCGTGGTCGATCCCGAAGGCAACCGCGTTCCGGTCCACATGGGCTCCCACGGGATCGGCGTGAGCCGCCTGCTCGGCGCGATCATCGAGGCCAACCACGATGACAAGGGCATCATCTGGCCGGAGGGCGTGACGCCCTTCCATGTCGGCATCGTCAACCTGAAGACCGGCGACGAAGCCGCTGATTTGGCGTGCGAACAGATCTACAACGCGGTGACGGAGGCGGGTCTCGCGCCGCTCTACGACGACACCGACGACCGCGCCGGCGCGAAATTCGCGACGATGGACCTGATCGGCCTGCCCTGGCGCATCACCGTCGGCCCGCGCGGCCTGAAGAACGGCGTGGTGGAACTCACCTCCCGCCGCACCGGCGAGAGCGAGGAACTGCCCCCCGAACAGGCCGTCACCCGCCTCGCGCAGATCTACGCCGGCAAGCTCTGATCCCGGGCGCTGCCGGCGCCGCCCGATCGCGCCTCCCGGTTTCTTTGGGCCTCAAATACTCCCGCCGGAGGCGTCCCGGCCGCGCCGATATCCCGGCTGGTCGGACGCTCCGCGCGAGCGTGCAAGGCAGACAATCCAGGGCGTGCGGCTCGACCTTATCGTCAGGCCGCAGACTCGACCTCGGCGACGATGCCGTCGACGACCTGGGCCAGCAGCCCCTCGTCCTCGCATTCGGCCATCACCCGGATCAGCGGCTCGGTCCCCGACTTGCGGATCAGCACGCGTCCCTGGCCGCCCATGCGCGCCTCGGCGTCCCGGATGCGCGCCTGCACCGCCGCGACTTCGAGCGGCGCGCGCCCCGGCGTGTAGCGCACGTTCTTCAGAAGCTGCGGCACCGGCTCGAAATTCCGGGCGAGGCGGCTGGCCGGCTGGCCGGTGCGGGCCATCTCCGCGAGGAATTGCAGCGCCGCCATCAGCCCGTCGCCTGTGGTGGCGTGGTCGGTCATCACGATGTGGCCCGACTGCTCCCCGCCGAGGTTCCAACCGCCACGGCGCATCGCCTCCACCACGTAGCGGTCGCCCACGCCGGTCCGTTCGAGCCGCAGACCGCGGGCGCCGAGGTGCTTTTCGAGGCCGAGGTTCGACATCACCGTCGCCACCAGCGTGCCGTCCTTCAGCCGGCCTTCCTCGGCCCAGCGGGTCGCCATCAGCGCCATGAGCTGGTCGCCGTCCGCGACGGTGCCGGTCTCGTCGATCAGGATCACCCGGTCGGCGTCCCCGTCGAGGCAGATGCCGAGGTCGGCGCCGTGCGCCACCACCGTTTCGGCGGCGATGCGCGGCTTGGTGGAGCCGCAATCCTGGTTGATGTTGAATCCGTCGGGCTGCACCCCCAGCGGCACCACGTCGGCGCCGAGCTCCCACAGGACCTCGGGCGCGGTGCGGTAGGCGGCGCCGTTGGCGCAGTCGATCACCACCTTCATGCCGTCGAGCCGGATGTCCGGCACGGTCGATTTCACCCGCTCCTGGTAGCGGAAGCGGCCGTCGTCGATGCGGCGTGCGCGGCCGATATTGCCGGACTGCGCGGGCTCCACGCCCTCGGCCACCAGCGCCTCGATCTCCGCCTCCGCCTCGTCCGAGAGCTTGAAGCCGTCGGGGCCGAAGAACTTGATCCCGTTGTCGTGCGCCGGGTTGTGCGAGGCAGAGATCATGATGCCGAGATCGGCGCGCATCGAGGGCGTCATCAGCCCCACCGCGGGCGTCGGCACCGGACCGAGCAGCAGGACGTTCATGCCAGTGGAGGTCAGCCCGGCGGTCAGCGCGTTCTCGAACATGTAGCCCGAGCGGCGCGTGTCCTTGCCGATCACCACGCGGTGCACGCCGCCCGCCTCGCGCCGGAAATAGCGCCCGGCCGCGGCGCCGATGCGCAGCGCCATGTCGGCGGTCATCGGGTGGACGTTCGCCCGCCCGCGCACGCCGTCCGTTCCGAATAGTTCACGTCCCATCGTTCTGCCCCTTTACGGTCGCCTGCCAGACCTTCAGTGCGGCGTTTGTCTCTGCCACATCGTGTATCCGCAGAATCTGCACCCCCTGCGCCGCCCCGGCAAGCGCCGCGGCGACGGAGCCGGGGGCGCGGGCGGCGGCGTCCCGCTCACCGGTGATCGCGCCGATGAAACCCTTGCGCGACGCGCCGAGCAGGACCGGGCAGCCGAGGCCGTGGAACAGCGCGATCCCCTGCAGAAGCGCGAGGTTGTGCGCCAGCGTCTTGCCGAAGCCGATGCCGGGATCGACCACGATCTTCGTGCGTGGAATGCCCGCCGCCTCCAGCGCCGTGACCCGCCCGGCGAGCAGGTCGTAGACGTCCAGCAGCACGTTGTCGTAATGCGGTGCCTCCTGCATGGTCTTGGGATCGCCCTGGGCGTGCATCACGCAGACCGGAAGCCCGGCCTCGGCGCAGTAGGGCGCGAGCGTGTCATCGTAGGTGAAGCCCGACACGTCGTTGACCAGCGCCGCGCCGGCCTCGACCGCCGCGCGGGCCACGGGCGTCTTGCGGGTGTCGATCGACACCGGGGGCAGGGCGCCCGTCGCGATCCGCTCGATCACCGGCACGACGCGCGCCAGTTCCTCGTCCATGTCCACGGGATCGGAGCCGGGCCGGGTCGATTCGCCGCCGATGTCGATCATCTCCGCCCCGGCCTCGGCCATGGCATGGGCGTGCCGCACCGCGACCTCCGACGCGTCGAAGCGCCCGCCGTCCGAGAAACTGTCCGGCGTGACGTTGAGGATCCCCATGAGGCGCGATGCGCTCATGTCGAGCCCCGCGACCGGCGCGCGCGGCCCGGTCAGCGCCTCCGTCCAGGCGTCCGGCAGGGTGGCGGCATCGACCACTTCGGGCGCGGCGCCCCGCGCCAGCCGCAGCGCGTGGGTGAACCAGAGCGCCCCGCCGGCAAGCGGCAGCGCGGCGTCGGGGCGGGCGGGCCCGTGCTGGACGAGGGGACGGAAATATTCGGTCATGGGCAAGGGCATGTAAGAGCTTCGCGCCGAAGGCAAGCCCCTAGCCGAGCGTCGGGCCGACCTCAAGCGCGCGCACCGGAACGCCCGGTGCGTCGGGCGCGTCCGCCCCGACGACCAGCAACTCGCGCGCGGTCATCTCCGCCGCGAACCAGGCGGCGAGGCCGAGCGCGTCGCGCGTCCGCCCCTTCGGCCCGTCGGTGGCGTCGAGCACCATCTTCGACGGGGCCCAGATGCAGATCTGGCCGTTCTTCATCGCCCAGTCGAGTTCGGTCCGGGTGGAAACGACCTTGCCGCGCTCGTCGATCGCGGCGAGGCGCCAGCCGTTCTGTTCGATCGCCAGCAGGTCGATCCGCCGCTGCACCATCTTGTGGTCGAGTCGCGGCACCGCCAGATCGTGCGGGCCCACGCAGAAGATGATCGGTGCGCCCTCGGCCTCCAGCGTGTCGATCCACGCGCCGAGGCCCGGCGCTTCCATCGCCTCGTTCGACAGGAAGACGACGCGCGGATGCGGCCGCTCCTGCACCCGTTCGTCGAGCCGCGATTCGAGCTCCCGGCGCGAGCGCACGATCTCCACACCCAGCGCGCCGGGGCCGCGGTCGAGCTTCTCGATCCGCACGAAGGCGCGCAGGGCCTGCGGTTCGGCAAGGATGCGCTCCGCGACGCGTTCGGCGAGCGTCTCCAGCAGGTTCACGCGCTCCGTCGCCAGTTCTGCCGCGATTGCCTCGGTCACGCGGTCGTAGGACAGGATGCGGTCCACGTCGTCGTCGAGCGGTCCGGTGAACGGCACCACCTCAACCACGACGTTGAAATTGATGCGCTGCTTGGTGCCGCGCTCCGCCTGGAAGGCGCCGATCTCGACCTCGCGGATGTGGTCGCGCAGAGAAATGCGGTCGCGCGGCGCGTCGCCGGCGGTGGCGAGGCTGCGCTCCGTCGGATGGGCGAAGGCGAGGCGGATTTCGGAGGCCATGGCGCGTGTTCCCGGTGCCGAAGTTTCCGGACTGTAAACGCGCTTTGCGGCGGACCGCCACCCCTCGCCGCGCGCCTGTGCCGAACGGTTGCGAAAGGCGACGTGCATGAGCGACGACCGGCGGAGCCGGCCGTCCGGCCCGCCGTCACTTCATGGAGAGTTGCAGCGGCTGGCGGTAGAAGCGATGCACGCCGATCTGCGCGGTCATCGGAAAGCGGCTGGCCCAGCGGGGCGACACCGCCACGGTGTGATAATGCGTCGCGCCCTCGGTCAACTCGCGCGGAACGCCTTCCAGCATCAGGCTGGCGACCTTGCCGACCTGGCGCTTGGCCCCGGTCTCGTGCATCGCCTCGGAGGCGCCGTCGCAGGTGTAGGAGAATTGGCAGGTCTGGTTCACCACGCCGCAGACGCTGTCGGGGTATCGCGGGCTATCCACCCGGTTGAGAATCACTTCGGCTACGGCGAACTGGCCCTTTACGGTCTCGCCGCGCGCCTCGAAGTAGAGCGCCTCGGTCAGGCATTGCCAGTCGCGTCCGCCGGCCTCGAAGGGCTGGCCGGCCAGCCAGGCCTGATTGTAGCGCAGATCCTTGACGACGCTCTTGGGCGTCACCAGTCGTTGCAGATGCGCCGCGCTCGCAGCGTTCAGCGCGCGGGTTTCCTGCCGCAGGACCTTGGTGACGCCATCGTCGTCACCTTGCGCGTGGATCGGTGCCGCGCAGACCAGCGCAGCCAGTGTCGCAACCAGGACACGGAACATTGACACACCTCGTGATGTTATCCCCTTGCGTGCGCGATGCCCTGGCAGCCGGGCGGCACGCATCCGGGGTCGGCTAGAGAAACCGGAGCGGCCTGTCCAGATCGGGGCAGGGCGGTCGGCAATACTCTGCTTATTCCGTTTTCCGAATTTGTGAAAATTGCCGACGGAGCGTCAGCCGCGTTCGATCCTGTCGCGAATGGCGAGCTGCGCCGCGGCCAGCTGGGCCACCGGCACCCGGAATGGCGAGCAGCTGACATAGTCCAGTCCAATCGCCCGGCACACGTCGATCGAGGCCGGGTTGCCGCCATGTTCGCCGCAAAGCGACAGGCTGAGGCCTGGATGACCGCGGCGGCCGCGCTCAACCCCGATGCGCAGAAGCTCGCCCACGCCTTCGGCGTCGAGCACGTGGAACGGATCTTCCTCGAACATGCCAAGGGCGACATATTCGGACATGAATCGCCCCGCGTCGTCGCGCGACAGCCCGTAGGTCATCTGCGTCAGGTCGTTGGTGCCGAAGCTGAGGAACTGCACGTGCCGCGCCACTTCCTCGGCCAGCAGGCAGGCGCGCGGCGTCTCCACCATCACGCCGAGCTTGTAGTCGAAGTCGCGCCCGCGTTCGGCGCGCACCGCCGCGGCGACGGCGTCGATTCGCGTCCGCACGTGCTCCACCTCGCGCGGGGTGGAGACGAGCGGGATCATGATCTCGGGCACCACCGGGGCGCCGTCGCGTCTGGCCTCCAGCGTCGCCTCGAAGATGGCGCGCGCCTGCATGTCGTAGATCTCGGGGACGGTCACGCCGAGCCGGACGCCGCGCATGCCGAGCATGGGGTTGTATTCGCCCATGGATTCGATCCGTCGGCTCACTTCCGAGATCGGCAGGCCGAGCGATTCGGCCAGGTCGCGCACGCCGGCGCGGTCGACGGGCAGGACCTCGTGCAGCGGCGGGTCGAAGAGGCGGATGCAGACCGGCAGGCCGGTCATGATGCCGAAAAGCTCCGTGAAGTCCGCGCGTTGCATGGGCAGAAGCTGCCGAAGCGCGTCGCGCCGGTCCTCGGGGCCATCGGCGAAGATCATCTCGCGCATGACCGTCAGGCGGCCGGGCTCGAAGAACATGTGCTCGGTCCGGCACAGCCCGATGCCGCCGGCCATGAAGTTGCGGGCGGTCTGGGCATCGGCCGGCGTGTCGGCATTGGCGCGCACGCCGATGTCGCGCTCCGCGTCCGCCCAGGCCATGAGCGTGCGAAACGAATCGTCCAGCATCGCCTCAACCGTCGGCGGCGCGCCGGCCAGCACCGCGCCCTGTGTGCCGTCCACGGTGATCGTGTCGCCGGCGCGGAAGACGCGCCCGTCCTCGGCCCGAAGCTCGCCCCGCCGCAGATGGAAGGCCATGCGCCCGGCGCCCACGACGCAGGGCAGGCCGAGCCCGCGGCCGATCACCGCGGCGTGGCTGGTCATGCCGCCGCGTTCCGTCAGCACCGCGACCGCCGCGTGCATGCCGCGCACATCCTCGGGCGAGGTCTCGCGCCGCACCAGAACGCAGGGCTCGTCCCGCGCCGCGCTGGCCTGCGCCTCGGCCGCCGTGAAGACGATCCGGCCCGTCGCCGCCCCGGGGGAGGCCGCGACCCCGCGCCCGATCGTGTCCCGCAGGGCCTCGGGGTCGACCTGCCGGTGCAGAAGCTCCGACAGCGCCCGCGGCTCGACCCGCATCAGCGCCTCCTGCCGGGTGATGATGCCGTCACCCGCCAGCCGCACGGCGATGCGCACCGCCGCCCGCGACGAGCCGGTCACCATGACACCATCGAGAATGAAGAGCCGCCCGTTCTCGATGGTGAACTCGACCTGCATCTCGGCGCGGAGGCGCCGGCGCATCCGCGCGGCATGGGTCAGGATCTCCGAAAAGGCTTCCGGCGCCAGCTCCTCCAGGGACGGCCCGCGCGGGTCCCGTTCGAGATAGAGCGACGCGGCCCCCTTCTCGAGCGCCTCGCGTCCCTGGCTCTGGCTGAGATAGCGCCCGGTGATCTGCGGCAGGCCGGTGGCGGGGTTCACCAGTTGCAGCACGCCCGAACCGCATTCGCCGACCCCGAGGCCGAGCGCCATTTCCTGCACCACGAGCCCGAGCCCTGCATCCGCCGGCGCGCCCTTGGCCTGCCGCAAAAGCCGCGCCGTCGTGCCCTCCCACGCGCGCGCCATCGAGCGGAGAACCTCCGACAGTTGCACCGCCGGGTCCTGTGGAAACGGCTCCTCGGCCTCCTCTTCGTAGGCTGCGAGCGCGGCGGCGAGGCCGGCGGCCCCCTCGGCGTCGATATCGGCGAAGACATCCGGGTCGAGTCGCGCGACCTCCACCGCGTAGGCGTGCACGAAGCGGGTATAGAGCTGCGTCGCCGCCTCGGCGCCGATGCTGCGCGCGAGGCGCGCGAGGCGTTCATCGTTCAGCCCGACATTGAGGATCGCGCCCGGCCCGCCCCAGTCGGGATCCTCGGACGAGGGGCGCACGCAGAGAACGGCGCCGGGATTGAAGCTCTCCAGCAGGGCGTGGATGTCCGGCATCTTGCCGTGGGCGATGCCGCGCACCGTCTCGAAGGACAGTGCCACCGTCCGCGGCACGGGCAGATCGAGCCGGACGAGCCGTTGCAGGCACTTGGCACGTCCGCCATGGGTCGGCGACTGCACGGGCGCGGTCGGCGTGATCGGCGTGACGTCCCGGTCCTCGATCCCGGGGTTCTGCAGTGCGGCATCGTCCATGTCGCGCGCAGGATACGCCCGCCGCCGTCACAGGCAAGGGCGCGTTTGGCGCCGTCGCGTCAGGTTCTGGTGGGGGTGGGCAGATTGCCCACCTACGCAGGCTAGCCTTCGAGCCGGGTGAGGTCGGCCACCTGCAGGCAGACCTGGCGGATCCGGCTGATCAGGTTCAACCGGTTGCGCCTCAGGATCGGGTTCTCGGCATTGACCTGGACCGCCTCGAAGAAGGCGTCGACGGCCGGCCGCATCGCCGCCATCGCCGCCATCGCCTCGGCGAAGTCCTCCGCTTCCATCGCCGGAAGGATGCGCTTTTCCGCCGCGTCGAGCGCGTCGAACAGCGCCGTCTCTTCCGGCGCCTCGGCGAACTTGCGGTCGGCACCGAAGCTGTATTCGACGCCGTCATTCTCTTCGGCCTGCGTCAGGATGTTGTTGGCGCGCTTGAAGCCCTGGATCAGGTTCTCGCCGTCCTCGGTCTCGCGCACGCCTTGCAGCGCGCGGGCGCGCTTGACGAGCAGCGTCAGGTCGTCGGCGCCCGGCATCGCAAGGCAGGCGTCGATCACGTCGTGGCGCACGCCCTCGCCCTGCAGGTGCACCTTGAGGCGGTCGTGGAAGAAATCGAGAAGGTGGCGTGACGCCGCCCAAGCTGGTGACGCTTCGTTGGAAGAGATGTCTGCCACCGCCTTCTCGAAGCTTCCCTCCGGATCGACCTGTTGAGCGAATCCAACAGAAAATGGCCCATCGTTTTCCATCAGCTGCAGCCGCAGATCGTTGATCAGAAGCAGCCGGATCACCCCCAGCGCCGCGCGGCGCAGGGCGAACGGGTCCTTCGAGCCGGTCGGCTTCTCGTCGATGGCCCAGAACCCGGTGAGCGTGTCGATCTTGTCGGCCAGCGCGACGGCAACCGAGACGGGCGCCGTGGGCACCGCGTCCGAGGGGCCGAGCGGCTGGTAATGTTCCTCGCAGGCAGCGGCTACCTCGGTGGGCAAACCAGCGGCTTCGCTGTAGTACCGGCCCATAAGCCCCTGAAGTTCCGGGAATTCATAGACCATTTCTGAGGACAGGTCGGCCTTGGCCGTGCGCGCCGCCTGCTCGGAGAGGTCCGCGTCCGCGCCGACCCGCGGCGCCAGCTCGCGCGCCAGCGCGGCGATGCGGTCGATACGGGCGGCCTGGCTGCCGAGCTTGTTGTGGAAGGTGACCTGCGACAAGCTCTCGATCCACGGCTGCATCTTTG
Source organism: Roseivivax sediminis (assembly GCF_900112685.1). GTDB lineage: Bacteria > Pseudomonadota > Alphaproteobacteria > Rhodobacterales > Rhodobacteraceae > Roseivivax > Roseivivax sediminis. Next base: position 19,259 of record NZ_FOMS01000006.1, on the reverse strand, counting down.
CATCAACCGCGACACGCAAGTCGTTCTCCCAGAAGAATTTCGCATCCGACAGACGCGCGGTCAGAACCTTGCCGTTCCCGGCCAGGATCGTGGCGCCGTCGTCGGCCGTCTCGCGGTTGGCGACGGTCACGAAGCGCTCGATCCGCCCGGTCTTGGGGTTGCGCACGGAAAAGAACTTCTGGTGCTCTTTCATGGAAGTCATCAGCACTTCGGGCGGCAGGTCCATGAAGTCGCTGCCGATCTCGCCCATCAGCACCACTGGCCATTCTACAAGCCCCGCGACCTCCGCCAGCAGGCCCTCGTCCTCCACCATCTCCATCCCGCTCGCGAAGGCGAGGTTGGCGGCGTCGTTGCGGATGATCTCGGCGCGTTCCGCCGGGTCCAGGATCACGTGTGCGCGCTTAAGCTTCGCCACGTAATCGTCAAACCCGCTTACGGAAATCGGCTTTGGCGCCATGAAGCGATGGCCTTCGGTCACATCTCCCGCGGCGATCCCGTCGATCTCCAGCGGCACCACGCGATGTTCCGCCTCGTCGGTCAGAACGCACAGGATCCGGTGCAGCGGGCGCACCCAGCGCAGGGTGCCGTCGCCCCAGCGCATCGACTTTGGCCACGGGAAGGTGCGTACCACGCGCTCCAGAACCTCGGCGACGATCGCGTCGGCGGGGCGGCCGGTCGTCTCCACCACGGCAAAGAAGAAACGACCCTTCTTCTCGTCACGCTCGATCAGATCCTCGCGGGCAACGCCGGCGCCGCGCAGGAAGCCTTCCACGGCCTTGTCGGGCGCATTGGTGCGCGGGCCGCGCCGTTCTTCGCGCAGGGTGGGCGATTCGCCCGTCAGCCCCTCCAGCGCCAAGGTCAGGCGGCGGGGCGTGGCGAAGGCGGCTGCGTGGGCGTAGGTCAGGCCCGCCTCCACGAGGCCGTCCGTCACGCGCGCCTTGAGGTCGGCGGCCGCGCGGGCCTGCATGCGGGCGGGAATTTCCTCGGAGAAGAGTTCGATCAGAAGATCGGGCATCGATGGCATCCACGGGCGCTAGAGGTCGGTCGCGGCAGGGGATACCGGCCTGCCGCTTCGCCGTCCAGCAGCTAGCCAGCCGCCGCCTTCGCCTTGGCCTTGGCGCGCATCGCCAGGGTCTCCACGTCGCTGCCGGCGCGGGCCGGAACGATGCGGTAGCGCGCCTCCACGAGATTCTCGAGTGCGAAGCCCAGGACACCGATTGCGATGATCCCGAGCGCCACGCGCCCGAACGGGGCCGAGCGCACCTGATCGAGCGCGGAGCCGATGCCGCCGGCCTGACTTGGATCGGTGGTCAGCGCGGCGCCGCCGAGCAGCAGGCCGACGATGGCCACCAGCGTGCCTTGGGCGATGAACCCGGCTTGCAGCGCCGGGTCGAGCTTCTGCGTGGTCGGCGTCACCCGCATGGTGCGCTTGTACTTCTGCTTGATGCCCTTCCAGACGTAATACGCGCCGGCGCCGACGATCCCGACGGCGATCGCCGCGACGATCCACTTGCCGTAGGGCAGCTGCATCAGCCGCGCCGTCCAGTCCTGCGCGCCGCTGCCGCCGCCACCGCTCGACCGGCCGAGCGCGAGGCCCGCGACCGATACGCCGAGCGCGGCGTGGATGAGGCCCGTGATTACGAGGCCGCCGCGCGCGAAGATCCCCGAGGAATCGTCGCCGCGCCGTTCCAGATCGAGCGCGGCGGCGATGAAGCGCCAGATCGCGTAACAGATCAGCCCGGCGGCGATGACCCAGAGCAGGGCCAGCCCGAACGGTTCGGATTTCAGGTCGGCGAGCGCGCCGGTCGTGCCTTCGGCGCTGCCGCCGTCGAGCGCCGCGGTCAGCGCGAGGCTGCCGACAACCGTGTAGACGATGGCGCGCGCGGTGTAGCCGGCGCGCATGACGGGTACCACCCAGGCGGGGGCATTCGAGGCCATGGCTGCATCTCCTGTTCCGAAGGGACAGCGCATGGAGCCGGTCGGCGGTTCCTTGCCGGTCTCAGCTTTCCGGCGGCGGCGGGCAATCCTCGCCCAGCGGCGTGCCGTCATAGGCCTTGTCGCCGCACTCGTTCACCTCGTGCCAGACATAGCCGCGACCCTCCTCGGTGATCGCGATCACCCGGTCGACGCCGTAGGCGATGTTGCGCTGGCCGAGGAAGACGTCGGCGCGGCCGTCCTCGATCATCTCGCCGATCGCGTCCGCGTCGAAACAGGAAAACCAGCCCGGCGCCACGCGCGGGGCGGCGTCGGGGTAGAGCTTGTAGGTCTCGGCCGCCTCGGAGAGCGTCAGCTCGGTGTGAAAGCAGGCGCGGAAGCGGATCGGGGAGCTGTTGGCGTCGATCCCTTCGAACGTCTCGTAGGGGATCGGCTCGGCGGTGTCCGAGCCGAGAGGCACGAGCGCGATCTCGACGTCGTTCTCCGCGACTTCCTCGTAGAAGGCGTAGACCTGCAGGTAATACATCGCGCCGCCCGCGACGACGGCGCAGACGAGGATCGCGAGGGCGAGGATCTTGCCGGTCATGCTTCGACCATGCCCCCGGCTTCGGTGGTCACGAAGGCGTCCGCGCAGGCCTTGGCGAGCGCCCGGACGCGGCCGATATAGGCCTGCCGCTCGGTGACGGAGATCACGCCGCGCGCGTCGAGCAGGTTGAACAGGTGCGACGCCTTGATGCACTGGTCATAGGCCGGGTGCGCCATGACGATGCGCTGGCCGGTCTTGGGGTCGGTCTCGTCCGTCTCGAGGATGCGGCGGCACTCGGCTTCGGCGTCCTCGAAATGGCGCAGAAGCGTATCCGTGTCCGCGACGTCGAAATTCCAGCGCGAATATTCCCGTTCGGTCTGGCGGAAGACGTCGCCGTAGCTGAGCGCGATGGGCGTCTGCGGATCGTTGAAAGGCATGTCCATCACGTGGTCGATCCCGAGGACATACATCGCCAGCCGTTCCAGACCGTAGGTCAGCTCCCCGGACACCGGGTGGCAGTCGTGGCCGCCGACCTGCTGGAAATAGGTGAACTGCGAGACCTCCATGCCGTCGCACCAGACCTCCCAGCCGAGACCCCAGGCGCCGAGCGTGGGGCTTTCCCAGTCGTCCTCGACGAAGCGGACGTCGTGCATGGTAAGGTCGATGCCGATCGCCTCGAGCGAGCCGAGATAGAGATCCTGCATGTCCGGCGGCGACGGTTTGATCAGCACCTGGAACTGGTAATAATGCTGCAGCCGGTTGGGGTTCTCGCCATAACGCCCGTCGGTCGGGCGGCGCGAGGGCTGCACATAGGCCGCCGCCCACGGGCGCGAGCCGAGCGCGCGCAGCGTCGTCGCCGGGTGGAAGGTGCCGGCGCCGACCTCCATGTCGTAGGGCTGCAACACCGCGCATCCTTTCGACGCCCAGTAGGTCTGGAGCCGCAGCACGATCTCCTGGAAGCTGCGCGGTCTGTCGCTGGCGGCCATGCCGTTCATCCCGTCCTGTGATCCGCACGTTGATTATGGGGCCACAGGGCCGGGGTCAATCGCGCCGCTCCCCACATTTTGACGTGCGCTGCCGGCGGTCTCTGCTAAGCGTTCCGGGATCAAACGGACCGATGGCCTACGAGGGACAAGACACCAGCATGAAACGTATCTGGACGATCGGTGTGGCGGCGCTGCTGGCAGGCAACATGGCGTCGGCGCAGCAGGCTTCCTTCATCCAATTGGAGGCGCAGCGATCGCTGTCGCGGGCCGAGGACCGGGTGCGGGACTACGCCAGCTACCTGTCGAACGTGAACGGTTTTGCCCTGGGCGGCGGCTGGTACGGCGTTGCGCTCGGCCCGTTTTCGCCCGAGGAGGCCGCGGCCCGGCTGCGCGAGCTGCGCTCCAATGGGCAGATCCCGCGCGATGCCTATGTGGAGGAGGCGAACCGCTACCGGTCGCGCTTCTTCCCGGTCGGCGCAGGGGCCATCGCCGCGCCCGAGCCCGACGCCCCGCAACAGTCGCAGGACGAGGGTGCCGAGGCGCCGCAGGCCGAAGGCCAGACGCAACCCGAACCGCAGGAGACGGTCCGCGAGGCGCGCGCCTCGGAGGCTGAGCTGAACCGCGCGGCCCGCGAACAGCTTCAGGTCGCGCTGCAATGGGCGGGCTTCTACGACGGCCCCATCGACGCCGCCTTCGGCCGCGGCACCCGCGGTTCGATGGCCGATTGGCAGCGCGACAACGGCTACGAGGTCACCGGCGTGCTGACCACCCGCCAGCGCGCGGCCCTGCTGGGTCAGTACAACGCCGTGCTGGAGGGGCTGGACCTGCAGCGTGTCGTCGACCGGGACGCGGGCGTGTCGGTGCAGATCCCGCTCGGCGTCGTCGACAAGGACAGCGCGGCGAGCCCGTTCGTGCGCTACGAGCCGACGGGCGATCTGCCGGCCCGTGTGCTGCTGATCTCCGAGCCCGGCGACCGCACGACGCTAAACGGCCTCTACGAGATCATGCAGACGCTCGAGATCGTGCCACAGGAGGGCGAGCGCGAGCGCCGCGCGGACGGGTTCACCCTTGTCGGGCGCAACGCGCGAATGGTGTCCCACACCGAGGCGCGGCTGATCGACGGGGCCATCAAGGGCTTCACGCTGATCTGGCCCGCGGACGACGAGGAGCGGCGTACGCGCGTGCTGGCCGAGATGCAGGCAAGTTTCGCATCGGTGGAGGACATCGTGCTCGATCCCGCCACTGTGGCCGAGGAGGAACAGGCGGTCGACCTCGTGTCTGGCCTTCAGGTCCGACAGCCAAAATCCACCGCCTCGGGTTTCTACGTGGATCGCTCGGGCGCGGTGGTGACAGCTCTGGACGCGGTGCAGGATTGCGGGCGCATCACGCTCGACGACGCGCACGAGGCGCGCGTGGCGGCACGCGACGAAGCGCTTGGCGCGGCGCTGCTGGTGCCGCAGGGGCGTCTCGCCCCGCGGCAGGTCGCGTCCTTCCGGATGGACCCGCCACGCCTGAAATCCGAAGTCGCGGTGTCGGGCTATTCCTTCGGGGGCGTGCTGCCGGCCCCGACCCTGACCTTCGGCTCGCTCGAGGATCTGCGCGATCTGTCCGGGCAGGAGAACGTCAAGCGCCTCGCCCTTGCGGCGGAGCCGGGCGATGCCGGCGGTCCGGTGCTCGACAGCGGCGGTGCGGTTCTGGGCATGCTGCTGCCGCGCGACGGCGGCACGCGGCAGTTGCCCGACAGCGTGAACTTTGCCGCCAAGGCCGACGTACTGCGCGAACTCGTGGCCTCCGCCGGTCTGTCGGTCGGAGAAGCGAACGGAGAGAGGGCGATGGCTCCGGAGGACCTCACCCGGGTTGCGATGGCGATGACCGTGCTGGTGAGCTGCTGGGACTAGGCAAGGCCGGGCGGCGGCGCGCCGCCCGTTAAGCTCAGCCGAAGAGCGTGGCGAAGGTGCTGCGGTGGGCCTCCACCAGTTCGTCCAGCGGCGCGGCGCTGCCGCCGAAATCGACCGTGTCGCCGGTGAAGCGGCCAACGCTTTCGAGCCGCACCCCGGCGGCGCCGGCGCGGGTCATCAGTTCTTCGGCGCAGTCGAAATTGCAGGCGATGAGGTAGCGGCCCTGGTCCTCTCCGAACAGCGTCGGGGTGTCGCTGCTGTCGAGCTTCACGCCGACCCCGGAGCCGGCCGCCATCTCGAACGCGGCGAGCGCGAGGCCGCCGTCCGACAGGTCCGTGCAGGCGCGGATCAACGCGCGGTTGTCGCGGATGAACTCGCCGTTGCGGCGCTCTTCCTCCAGATCGACGCGGGGCGCGTCGCCGTCGTCCCGCAGGAAGACCTCCGCCAGGAGCGCCGAGCGGCCGAGATGCGATCCGCTGCGCCCGACCAGAAGGGCGACATGGCCTTCGCGGGCGCGGTCGAGGATCGGCTCCTCGTCCGCGGCGATCAGGCCGACGGCGCCGATGGTCGGGGTCGGCAGGATCGCGCGGCCGTCGGTTTCGTTGTAAAGAGACACGTTGCCCGAGACGATCGGCATGTCGAGCGCGGTACAGGCGGCGCCGATGCCGCGGATCGCACCGACGAACTGGCCCATGATCTGCGGCTTCTCGGGGTTGCCGAAATTGAGGTTGTCGGTGCTGGCGAGCGGCCGCGCGCCGACCGCGCAGAGGTTCCGGAAAGCTTCGGCGACCGCCTGCTTGCCGCCTTCCTCGGGGTTCGCGGCGACATATCGGGGCGTCACGTCGGCGGTGAAGGCAAGCTTCTTGTCCGTGCCGTGCACGCGGATCACGCCCGCGCCCCAGCCCGGGCCCTGCACTGTGTCGGCCATGACCATGCTGTCGTATTGTTCGTAGACCCACGACCGGCCGCAGTAATTGGCGCTGGAGATCAGATGGCGCAGCCCGTCGATGCCGTCGATCTGCGGCACGTCCCAGAGATCACGGTCCGGCGCCGACTCCTCGAAGGGTCGGTCGTATTCCGGCGCGTTGCCCGAGAGCGCCGAGAGCGGCAGGTTCGCCTTCTCTTCGCCGCCGTGCATCACCACGAAGCGGTCCTCGGCGATGGTCTCCCCGACGATGGCGAAGTCGAGGTCCCACTTGTCGAACACCGCGCGGGCGGCGTCCTCCTTTTCGGGGTCGAGTACCATGAGCATCCGCTCCTGGCTTTCCGAAAGCATCATCTCGTAGGCCGTCATCGCGCGTTCGCGCGTCGGCACGCGGTCGAGGTCGAGCCGGATGCCGAGCCCGCCCTTGTCGCCCATCTCCACGGCCGAGCAGGTCAGGCCCGCGGCGCCCATGTCCTGGATCGAGACCACCGCGCCGGTGGCCATGAGTTCGAGGCAGGCCTCCATCAGGCGCTTTTCGGTGAACGGATCGCCCACCTGCACGGTGGGGCGCTTGTCCTCGATGCCCTCGTCGAATTCGGCCGAGGCCATGGTGGCGCCGCCGACGCCGTCGCGGCCGGTCTTGGCGCCGAGATAGACGACGGGCCGGCCGACACCGGAGGCGGCCGAGTAGAAGATCGCGTCCGCGTCCGCGAGGCCGGCGGCGAAGGCGTTGACGAGGCAGTTGCCGTCATAGGCGCTGTCGAAGCGGACCTCGCCGCCGACCGTGGGCACGCCGAAGGCGTTGCCGTAGCCGCCGACGCCTTCCACGACGCCGTGCACGAGCTGGCGGGTCTTGAAGTGATCGGGATGGCCGAAGCTCAGCGCGTTCATCGCCGCGACGGGCCGCGCGCCCATGGTGAAGACGTCGCGCAGGATGCCGCCGACGCCGGTCGCGGCGCCCTGGTAGGGCTCGATGTAGGAGGGGTGGTTGTGGCTCTCCATCTTGAAGACCACCGCCTGGCCGTCGCCGATATCGACGACGCCGGCATTCTCGCCGGGCCCGCAGATGACCTGCGGGCCGTCCGTGGGCAGGGTGCGCAGCCATTTCTTCGAGGACTTGTAGGAACAATGCTCGTTCCACATGGCCGAGAAGATGCCGAGTTCGGTGAAAGTCGGCGCGCGGCCGGTGATCTGCAGGATGCGGTCGTATTCGTCGGGCTTCAGGCCGTGGGCGGCGATGAGCTCGGGCGTGATCTCCGGATCCTGCATGGCGGCGTTCCTGTCCTGTCTGTCGGACGGGTCTTTAAGGCCTCGCGGCCGGACAGGAAAGGGCTCGATCCGCCGTGGCGGGCGTCCTCGCCGGGACCGCTGCAAAAAAAGAGCCGCCCGAAGGCGGCTCCAGGGAAGAGGTTCCGACAGGTCAGGGATCAGTCCTGCCAGAACTTTCGGCGGGCCTCCGCTTGGGCGGTCCACCGATCGAGGCCGATGTCGCTCAGCAGGTGGTCGTCGAGATCGGCCAGCGCGCGGCGCGTTCGGCGTCTTTCGGACCATTTCGCGAGCACCACTGCCACCGAAAGCGCGACTGAAGCCGGGGCGGGCAGCCGGGATTGACGACTCAGAAATGCCGTCTGCGCAAGGTGGGGGGCGGAAGACATCGGTCTGTTCCTTTCCTTCCGAAATTGTATTGACACAATATGGCGACTTTGCCATGGATATCTTGGTACATTGCGGGCACTAACGGGTCGATGGAAAAATTGTGATGGATACAATTCTGTCTGCTTATGCGGACGAGGCCGGGGCGGGGCCGAAATACCGCAAGGTGGCAGAAGCGATCCGACGATGCATCGGCGCCGGGACACTGGAAACCGGCGACCGTCTGCCGCCGGTGCGGGACCTCGCCTGGGCGCTGAAGATCACGCCGGGAACGGTGGCGCGGGCCTACGGGCTGCTGACCGACGAGGGCACCGCCACCGGCGAGGTCGGGCGCGGCACTTTCGTCGCCGCGCGCCAACGGCCGGCGGCGCCGGAGCGTGAATGGCCCGTCCCGCAGGTCGCACCAGCGGAGGACACCGACCGCGTCGCCTTGTTCGGGCCGAGCGTGCCGGACATGGGGCAGGTGGCCCTGATCCACGACGCGCTCGCCCGGTTGGCCGACCGGCCGCATCATAACCTGCTGAACTATCCGTCCCGGACCGGCTATGCCCCGGCGCGGGCGGCGGTCGTGCGTTGGCTGAGCGGCGCGGCGCTGGGACCGCTCGAACACGAGGATCTCGTGCTCTGCCATGGCGGGCAATCGGGCGTGTCGCTGGTGATGCAGACCGTCCTGAGCGGCGCGCGCCCCGTGGTGCTGGTGGAGGAGCTGTCCTATCCGGGCTTCCGCCGCGCGGCCGACCTGATGCGCGCCGAGGTCGTGGCGGTACCGATGGACGCGCAGGGTCTCGTGCCGGAGGCGCTGGACGAGATCGCGGTGAAGCACGGGGCGCAGCTTCTGTGTACCAGCGCCGAGGTGCACAACCCGACCGGGATCGTCACACCGACGTCGCGGCGCGAGGCGATCGCCGAAGTCGCCCGCCGGCGCGGTCTGCACGTGCTGGAGGACGATTGCTACCGGCTCGGTCCGCAGGCGGGGCCGGCCTACCGCGCGCTGCTGCCCGACACGGGCTGGTACGTCAATTCGCTGTCCAAGGGGCTGACCCCTGCGCTGCGGGTGGGCTTTGCCGTGGCGCCGCGCGACCAGGCGGCCGGCCTGCGCCGTTCGGCCGAGCACGGCTTCTTCGGGCTCGCCAGGCCGCTCGCCGACCTCGTGGAGGACCTGCTGAGCCGGAGTGAGACGCGGCGCATCATGGCGGCGGTGCGCAGCGAATACGGCCGCTACATCCGCGCCGCAGTCAACGCGCTCGGCGGCTTCGACGTGACATGGCGCCCCGAGATCCCGTTCCTGTGGCTGAAGCTGCCGGCCGGCTGGCGCGCGGCGTCCTTCGTTCAGGCGGCCGAGGCGCGTGGCGTACAGCTTCGCACGGCCGAGGATTTCGCCGCTCGCGACGGATTTGCCCCGCATGCGGTGCGCATCGCCGTGAACGCGCAAGTGCCGCTGGAGCAGTTCGAGACCGCGATGGGGCGGCTCCGCGCGCTGCTGGACGAGCCGCCGGAGCGCATCGCGGTGTGAGAATGTGGGGTATTTTGATACCTATTTTGCAGGTGATTGATATAACGCGGAAAATTTGCGGAACGTGCGCTTGACCGTGTGTGCGACACGCTTATAACCCGCCCATCGGATTTGGCGGCACCGTTTGCCGCAGCTCACCACACCATGAACCCCAGGGGACACCCCGACATGAAGACCTACTCTGCGACGCCCGCGGATATCGACAAGAAGTGGATCGTGATCGACGCTGAAGGCATCGTTCTCGGCCGCCTCGCCTCGATTATCGCGACGCGGCTGCGCGGCAAGCACAAGCCGCAATTCACGCCGCATATGGACATCGGTGACAACGTCATCGTCATCAACGCCGACAAGGTGCAACTGACCGGCAAGAAGCGGCAGGAGCACTTCTACTGGCACACCGGTTATCCGGGCGGCATCAAGTCGCGCACGAAAGAACAGATCCTCGAAGGTGCACATCCCGAGCGGGTCGTCTTCCAGGCGGTCAAGCGGATGCTGCCGGGCAACAAGCTTGCCAAGCAGCAGCTGACCAACCTGCGCGTCTATGCCGGCAGCGAGCACCCGCACGAGGCGCAGACGCCCGAGGCGCTGAACGTCAAGGCGATGAATTCCAAGAACACCCGGGTGGCGAAGTAAACCATGGCTGATCAGATCAACTCCCTCGAAGAGCTGGGCGAAGCCGCAGGCGTCGAAACCGCCGCGCCGGCACCCGAGATCACCCGCGAGCCGAAGCGCGACGAGTTCGGCCGCTCCTACGCCACGGGCCGCCGCAAGGACGCCACCGCGCGCGTCTGGATCAAGCCGGGCTCGGGCAAGGTCACCGTCAACGGCAAGCCGCTGAACGAGTACTTCGCGCGTCCCGTGCTGCAGATGATCCTCAACCAGGCGTTCACCGTCGCCGGGGTCGAGGGCGAATTCGACGTGATGGCGACCGTGAAGGGCGGCGGCCTGTCCGGCCAGGCCGGCGCGGTGAAGCACGGCGTCGCCCAGGCGCTGCAGCTTTACGATCCGTCGCTGCGCCCGGCGCTGAAGGCCGCGGGCTTCCTGACCCGCGACAGCCGGACGGTGGAGCGCAAGAAGTACGGCCGCGCCAAGGCGCGCCGGAGCTTCCAGTTCTCCAAGCGCTGAGTCTTTCGGACGCATCGTGTACGGTTAGGGGCCCGCAGTATGCGGGCCCTTTAGTTTGCGCATATACCGAACGTGACGGCGGCCCGACAACATGACACTGAGCTGGATCGATGCCGCGCAACGCCGCTTCCCACTCCGGTTTTTCTGTGCTTGCAATGAAGATGCGGATGCCGACATGGTCTTCTGGCCAAGAGGAATGCGAGAGCATCAGACATCGGCTCGTCTCCATGATCCCTATACGATGCTGTATATCGGGTCGCCTTGAGGTGTGCGGCGAAACATGTTTCGTGCGTCTCGAACTCTCAGGACGTGTAGCCACAAGTTAGGGCTTTCTGTGGAAAGCGCATTCGAATGAGTGAACGCCAATTCCGACTGGAGATTGTTTATCAATCACGCCACCAGCTCTACGGCAGCGTCGAGTTGCGAGTGATTCAGCTAGCCGAAATGCTGGAATGCTATTTGGGTGACCGTGTTTCTGTCCGATTGGTGCCGTTCGATAAGGTGCAATGGTATCTCCAAGAAGGCTGGGCCTTCACCAGACCAGGAAACACGGCAATCCTATTCTCTAAGTCGTGCCTCAAGAACGTTCGGCAGAGTACATTGGGAATTTGCAGACTACGCGGTCTTGTCACGTTGATTGACTACGTCGACGGGGACCTCGGCATGGCACGGCACTTGTCACCGGACCTTCACCTCGCGGCCTCTTACGGCGCGGAGCGTGAATTGAATCTTGTGCTGAATGAGAAACCCAATCGGGGTCGGGAAGCAGTGCGGCTGCTCCATCATAATACAGACACTCGACTCGAAAGCGCCATGACGCGTGACCTGGAGTCGTTGCGGCCCGTATACATAGGTGATCCACGCAACACGTTTCGCAGCCCGGATTTGGCGAATGCTGTGAGTTTTGTGCCCTTCAAACGTTCGACCGAGGTCGAAGAGGTTCGCGAAGCGATTGCGAATAGCAATTTCCACATTTGTGTCCGCAACCCCGTCATGCGGGATGAAGGAAACGTCTTGAAACCATTCACCAAGGGGTTCCTGGCGGCGCATGTCGGGGCGCCGGTCCTCGCATGGCGTCACGATCCAGAAGCAATGCGTTTTCTCGGAGACGACTATCCGTATCTCATCGAAACTCTCGACGAGACATCTGTCTTGAACGGGATTGCCTACGCAGACGAGACATACAAGACAAAGGTATGGGAGGCGGCAGTTGATCGGATGCGATCTATCCGGCGCGAGGTTAACAATCAGAAGATTGCCGTGGATCTATTCGAGATCATATCGGCCGCGATGAATGCAAGGTGATAGATCGTGAGCGAGTTTGGCGAAATTGTTGTCTACTCCTGTTTCTTCGGAGAGCCCGAGAGCCTGAACATGGCGAGTATGGGGGAGGGCCGCGGTTACAGGCGGGCAATTGTGACGGACGATCCGGATCTCAGGGTTCCGTCGGTAGAAATGGTGTATGACGATCTTGCACCGTTGAGTCCGGTGCGCGCGTCCCGGCGCGCCAAATTGATGCCGCATAGATACTTCCCGGACGCCGATTGGTGTATCTACGTCGACAACCGTTTGACGCTTGACGTACGCCCGGTCGATATAGTGCGGCACGCACAGACGCAATTCTCCACGAACAGCCGAACGGTCAAACGGATGGCCTTCCGACACTCCGTTCGCAAAACACCATTCGAGGAATTGGATCGTTTATATTCCATTGGTATCATCTCAAGATCGGATTGGAAGACGACGAATGATCTGTTCTTGTCTGCGGGCCTCCAAAGCGACGATCTGACAATGAATCCCATCCTGGTTCAGAAGATGGGGGACGACGCCACAGATGAGCTCAACGAACGGTGGTATGAGGTATTCCTGACTTTACCTGCGCGCGATCAATTGGCTTTACCGCTTGTTGAGCATACGCTCGGGCGAAAACTCGCGCGCAGCCCTGAACATTTCTCCACTTTTGTGACGTGGCCCGCAATTCCACGGCGCAACCGCGCGACCCGCCTCTTGCGGGTGTCGGACCGGAAGCCGAAGCTTTTTACGTTCTCACGTATTGGCTATAAGTTCAGAAAAATACAGTCCGAAATGGACATTCGTTCAGCGCAGGGCAAACGGAACCCATCATCCGAGTAGAATATGAACAATTTTGGCTCGACTTCCATTTGGTATTGTTTGGAGCGCAAATCTTTTCATTTGTCTCCCGGGATCAGCCCCAATCCCCGCAGGTAAACCCCGATTCCGGTCTCGAGCAGGTCCTCGGGCGGGAAGGGCGAACGGTTGCCGGGCGAGTTGCGGGCGAAAAGCTCCACCACGCCGTGGCTCAGCGCCCAGATATGGGCCGAGAACATCGAGGCCGGCGGGCGGCGGTCGGCAGGGATGTGCTGCGACAGGTCCGCGGCGGCACGCTCCAGCACGCCCCAGGACCGGTTGGCGACCGCGGCGAGGTCGGCGCTGCGGTTGACCGAGATACCGCTTTCGAACATCGCGATGTAGTGGCCGGGATACTTGCGCGCGAAGGCGAGGTAGGCGCGGCCGGTCGCCTCGAATGCGGCAAGTGCGGAGGGCTGGCCGCTCTCGTACGCGTATTCCATCAGGTCGCTGAAGATCTCGTAGCCCTGTCGCGCCGCCTCGGCGATCAGGTCCTCGCGCCCGTCGAAATGGCGGTAGACCGCGGCCGGTGTGACGCCGGCCTGTTTGGCGGCCTCTGACAAGGTGAAGCCGGTCGGACCCTTCTCCTCGATCAGTTCCAGCGCGGCCTCGACCAGCGCCTGCCGCAGGTTACCGTGATGATAGCCGCGCTTACCCATGCCAGATGTCCGGACCGCCGACGATGGCAGGGTCGGTTCGGCCGACCGCGTCTGAAGACCGCCGTGCATAGGGCAGGGGCGCGAGCACCGTGCGCAGCGCCTCGAGCCGGGTGCGTCGCTTGTCGTCGGCGCGCACCAAGGTCCACGGTGCGAATTCGGTGTGCGACCGCGCGAAGGTCTCGCGGATCGCAGAGGAGTACGCCTCCCAGCGGTTCAACCCCTCCACGTCGATCCAGGAGAGCTTCCATTGCTTGAGAGGGTCGCGTTCACGCTTGAGAAAACGGCGCAGCTGTTCGGCCCGGCCGACATTGAGCCAAAGCTTGAACAGGTGAATACCGTCGTCGGTGAGCATCCGTTCGAAATTCGTTACCTGCGCGAAGAAATGTTCGCGCTGGCCTTCCGTGCAATAGCCGAACACATGCTCCACCACGGCCCGATTGTACCAGGAGCGGTCGAAGAGCACGATCTCTCCGGCGGCAGGCAGGTGGGACACGTAGCGCTGGAAATACCACTGACCGGCCTCTGTCTCGGACGGCTTGGCCAGCGCCGCGACGCGGGCGCCGCGCGGATTGAGGTTCTCGCGGAAGCGCCTGATCGTGCCGCCCTTGCCGGCGGCGTCGCGGCCCTCGAACACGATGAGGACACGCTGGCCGGTCTCTTTCACCCAGGCCTGCAGCTTTACCAGTTCGATCTGCAGGGCTTCGAGTTCGGATTCGTAGATCGCCCGCTCCAGCCGCCGATCGTAGGGATAGCTGTCCGAGGCGATGTCGTCGGGCGCGGCCGCAGCAATGGCCGCACGGACCTCGGGCGGGGCCGCGTGGTCGTGGAAGGCGCTGATCGCGCCGCCGAACGGCAGGGTGTCGCGGTCTTGCATCGAGGTTCCCGATAGGGCCAACGGCCCGGGTCTAGGATGTTAAGGGAATTAACGCAATTGCCCACGTGCGGTCAGCGCAGCCCGGCGCGGGCAGCGGCGCGGTCGATGGCGTCCTCGACGGCGTCCGGGGCGACATGGTGGGGCATGTGGCCCACGCCCTCCAGCACGGTCAGCCGCGCGTCGGGCAGGCGCTGCGACAGCGGCTGCGAATGGACGTCGAGCGGCACGATCTCGTCGGTGTCGCCGTGGACCAGTTCCACCGGGAGTGCGAAGCCGGGATAGCGCTCCGACATCGTCACGACGTGGGGCCGCAGCGTGTTGACCTGCCGCGCATTGGCGCGCAGCGACGCGGGCCGTAAGGTCAGGCCCGGGCCGACATAGTCGACGTAGCCCTCGGGCGGCGATTGCGGCTCGAAGATCGACGCCAGCACGCCCTGCACCCGGTCCGTTCCGGCGGTGGCCGCGACCACCGGCGCGACCAGCGCTCCGCCGAGCGCGGAGCCCAGCACCGTGTACTGCGCGCCGAGATCGCCGGGCCAGGGCATTGTCGCGCCCGACACCACGACCAGAGCGGCGGCCGGATGATCGAGCCCCCAGGCCATCGCCACCGCGCCGCCGTAGGAATGACCGACGACCACGGGCCGCTCCACGCCCAGCTCCGCCGCCGCGCGGGACAGCAGGCGGGCCTGTTCGGCCGGGCTCTCGCCCTCGCGCTGAAAGGCGCCGCCATACCCGTCCATCCGGTCGGTATAACCGTGGCCGGGCCGGTCGAGCACGATCACCCGGTAGCGATCCTTGACCCGGTCGACGAAATCGAAGGTCCAGTCGCGGACGTTGCCGCTGGCGCCGTGGATCAGCACGAGGTCCGGTCCCGATCCGGTCACGACCGCATGAACGCGCGTGCCGTCCACCTCGACGAACTGCCCGATCGGGGGCCATCGATCTTCCGCTCGCGACCCGCGAACGTCCGCGCGCCTGTCGACCGCCGCGGCACAGCCGGCGAGGATCAGCACGAGAAGGCCGAGTGCGAACTTCACGCTCACCCGAACGCGAGGCCCAGCGGCGTGGTCAGGTCGGTCCCGACGCTTTCGATGTCGAAGGGCGTGGTCAGGTAGACCTGGCTGATCCAGTTGCCGTAGAGCAGGTGTGCATGGCTGCGCCAGCGGTTCTGCGGGGTCTTCGACGGGTCGTCGTCGGGATAGTAGTTGGACGGCACGCGCACCGCCCTTCCTGCGGCGACGTCGCGGTCGTACTCTTCCTTCAGCGTGCCGGAATCGTATTCCAGATGGTTGAAGATGTAGAGGGCGCGGTGTTCCGGGTCCTCCACCAGCGCCGGGCCGGTCTCGTCGCTGTCGATGAGGATCTTCAGGCCCGCCGCCTCGATCTCCGCGCGCCGCAGTTCCGTCCAGCGGGAGACCGGCATCACCATGTCGTCCGAGAAGCCCCGCAGGTACGGAGAGGCGGGATTGCAGGAACGGTGGCGGATGCATCCGAAGGCCTTGGCGTCCAGGAGGTGCTTGGGAACGCGGTGGAAGTGGTGGATCATCGCCATCCCGCCCCAACAGACGCCAAAGGTGGAATGAACGTGGCTCTGCGTCCAGTCGAAGAGGCGGCAAAGCTCGTCCCAGTAGGTCACGTCCTCGAAGTCGAGATGCTCGATCGGGGCGCCGGTGATGATCAGCCCGTCGAACTTCTCGTCCGTCGCCTCCACCTCGTTGAACGGGCGGTAGAAGCTCTCCATGTGCTCGGCGGCGGTGTTCTTGGTCTCGTGGCTCGACATGCGGATGAGCGACAGCTCGATCTGCAAGGGCGTCGCGCCAATCAGCCGGGCGAACTGGTTCTCGGTCGCGATCTTCTTGGGCATCAGGTTCACCAGCCCGATGCGCAGGGGGCGGATGTCCTGCAGCTCGGCCAGCTCCTCCGACATCACCAGCACCCCCTCGCGGTCGAGAACGGAGAAGGCGGGAAGATCGGCGGGCAAGCGAATGGGCATGAAACGGGTCCGGGCCAAGGGGCGTGCGAGTGTCGCAAATAGGACGGTGCGCGCCGAACCTCAAGCTTTGCGGCCCGCGGCTCAGTCTGGCAGGGCGTCCGCGATCGCCTCGACAAAGTCCGCGCCGCTCTTCACGCGGGCCATGTCTTCGGCGGTAACGCGCACCCCCCAGTTGCGGGCCATCGCCTCGTAGAGCGGTTGGCGATGCGACAGCGCCTGCGAATAGACCCAGCGGATGAAGGCGTCGGGGTCGACCTTGTCGGGCGCCACCTGCATCTGGACGACGTAATCGTCCCACGCGCGGGCAAGAAAGGCGGGCTGATAGGCCATCGGCTTGGGATCGCGGTCGAAGCGACGGACCAGTTCCTCGGTGTGGGCCTCGGTGCCCTCGATCCACACCATCAGGCAGTGCTGCGACAGCGTGGTCAGAATCGGGTCCTCGGGGTCCTCGGGATCGACCCATTCGCAGATCGACCCGCCGGTGTCGCAGACGAAGTGCGGATAACCGTAGAGCATCTGGGCGCGGTCGATGAAATATGGCGTGTCGAGCAGCGCCTGTTCCTCGGCGCGGGCGAACCGGTCCTGCCGCAGCTTGTAGGTGTCGATGTCGAGCCCGCCCTGCGCCGGATCGCCCGGCTTGCCGAGATAGGCGGAGACCGCGCCGAGATTGTGGAACGTGATGTTGGAGCCGATGTAGATCGAGTCGTTCATCAGCAGGTTGCGCAGGAACGGCACCTTCATCGCCTCGGCCTTGGCGTTGTCGGTGATGTATTCGCCCATGTAGCGGGTGCCGATGCGGTAATCGATCGAGTAGTGGAACCAGTCGCGGCTCTCGCGCAGGATGTTCGACAGGTGGGTCTTGCCGAGGCCCGACATCGCGAAGAGCAGCACGCGCTTTTTCGGCGCGGCGCGCCAGTCTTCCGCGGTCCGATAGATCATGGCGCACCTCCCCTCGGGTTTTGGCGGTTGCTAGCCGGGGCCGGGGCGCGCGTCAAACGCTGCGCGCGTCCCGTCGGCGCAACAATCGCCCGTCGATCAGCGCGAGGCCCAGCGCGAGGAGCGCAAAGCCGCCGAAGGCCGAGGACGACAGGGTCTCGCCGCGCACCAGCGCACCGAGCGTGATCGCCACCGGCGGGATCATCAACGTCACGAGAAGGAGCGTGCCCGACCCGGTGAGCGCGAGGATGCGGTAATAGAGCAGGTAGGCGCACGAGGTCGCGACGAGCGCGTAATACCCGATGGCGGCGAGGGTGCGCAGGCCGAGATGGGCGGGTGGCATGCCCTCGACGGCAAGCGTGACAGGCAGCATCACCAGCGTCGCGGCGGTGAGCATCCCGGCGGCGGCCACCTCGGGCGTGAGGCCGCGCAGGAAGCGGCGGCCCCAGGCACCCGCGACCGCATAGGACAGCGTGCCGCCCAGAACGGCAAGCTGCGCCAGGCTGGTGACGTCGAGCGCGACCAGCGCCCGCCAGCCGATGGCGGTGGCGACGCCGGCGAACCCGATCAGCGTGCCCGCCGCCTTGCGCGGCGAGAGCCGCTCGTCCGAGAAGACCAGCGCGGCGACCAGCACGCCCCAGATCGCGGTGGCGGCGTTGAGGATGGAGGTCAGCCCGGTCGGGATGTGAAGCTGCCCCCAGGCCATGAGCGAGAACGGGATCGCGTTGTTGAGGATGCCCATGCCCAGAAACGCCACCCAGAGCCGCGGATCACGCGTTACCGGCAGGCGGCGAACCGCGACCCAGAGCCAGAGCGCGAGCGCCGCCGGCCCGGTGCGGTAGAGCACCGAGGCAAGCGGTGCGATCTCGTCCAGCGCGGTGCGGATGGCCAGGAACGAGGCGCCCCAGATCAGCGCGAGCGCGACGAGCAGGGACCACGCTCGGGGAGGGATGTCGGTGGCTTGGGTCATGTGCCCGATCATGCGGAAGGGCCGGTGGTGCGGCGACCCGAAAGCTGCTGTTTGTCGGCGCGGTGTGCACGATACCCCTGAGCGGCTTGTGCAGCACTCGAACGAAGCCCGCCGCGCGGAACCAAGGCCGTCGGGCCGCCGCGTAAAGAAAAAGGGCGCCGCAAGCGACCAGCCCCTCAGGTAAATGTTGATAGTTCGCAGAGCCGCCCCTAAGTGGGCGGCTCTCGAGCTTTAAATTACTGACATTTGAGGAGTTGGTGCCGCCAAGAACGTCCCGATGAATTCTTCGACGCCGAAAAGACGCCTTCCCCGACTGGTCGGCGGCTTCAGCGTCAACTCTTGCCGCAACCCGCATTGCGACCGGTTCGGCCTTCTTCTTCACCCGTTTTCTGTCCAAGGACGCCGAGGCGGCGACCAGGATCACGGTCGGGTGGTTGGCTCGGGCGAAGACCGAACATTTCGGTGCCCCGCATGCGACGGCTTCAACATCCTCAAGTCGAACACCGCTATCACCGAGGAGTACTTCCGGCTGTCCCGTCAGTATAGGAAAAAGTTTTTCCTGTCCTGTAGAACCGAGTCCTGTCCGAACTTCGATCTACCCTTGGAGCTTCTACGAGCCGGCCATGGTGCCGCGCGTCGCGAACATCCTGCGCTTCTATCACAACTACATGCTACCTGCCTCGGACCGGAGCGGCGCAACACCCGCGATGAAGATCGGTCTGGCGAGAGGTCTGGTGTATCGCCGAGATCTGCTCGCCGCGTGACCGCTATGCGGAGATGTTGTTGAAAAACTCGCCTCAGTTTTCCCGTGGACTGGATAGCCATTGCGGTCCTGCCAACTTCTCAGGCCACTGAAGGCCTCAGCTTGGCGAGTTTGCGGAGGTTCTGGACGGTTGCGGCTATGTGGAACTCGTCTTTGGCGCCATTTGGTCCCCTGAGGCGAAGGCGGTCGAGGCCAAGAATGCGCTTCAGGTGAGCGAAGAGCATCTCGACTTTCTTCCGGGCGTATCCCGAAGTGACATAGGCATCGGTCTTGGCGATCTCTCGGGCTTTCTGGCGCGCGTGCTCGTACCGCGATCGGGAGATCTTTCGCGTGGCCTGGTTAGGTGTGCAGTGCG